>CAWGDK010000005.1:0-566219 GCA_963821385.1 uncultured Gemmatimonadales bacterium | reverse complement strand
GCAGGCGCAGGCCACCGGGCAGGGCGCGTTCCCGCTGCGTTGGCAGGGCGACAGCACGTTCGCCCCGGCGTTCGACGACTCCGCGCGCCTGGTGTTTCAGTCCGCCGGAACCGCGCGGGCGACTTCCTTCATTCTTTATCAGGGCGGCATCGCCCAGACGGCCTCTCGCGTCCCGTAGTCCAGGCCATAAACCAGGGCGTGGCGACAGGCATCCCATCCATGTGCCGGCGTCGGTCTCTCTGAGCGACCTCACCAGCCGCGCCCAGGCGGGCGACGAAACGGCGTTCGAGGCGCTCTATCGGGAGCACGTCGGGCGCGTGTTCGCCCTGTGTCTGCGTCTGTCGGGCGACCGCACCCGCGCCGTCGAGCTGACCCAGGACGTCTTCGTGCGGTGCTGGGAAAAGCTCAAGAGTTTCCGCGGCGAGAGTGCGTTCAGTACCTGGCTGCACCGGTTGGCGGTGAACGTCGTCTGGATGGCGAACGCGGCGACCAGCGCCGGGAGGCGCGGGTCCAACCGGTGGAGGATCCGGCGGTGCTCGAGGCGCGGCCCCGGACACCGAACGTGGGACTGAGTCTCGATCTCGAGCAGGCGATCGCGTCGTTGCCGCAGGGGGCACGGGAGGTGTTCGTGCTGTACGACATCGAAGGCTATCGACACGAGGAGATCTCCCGCCTGACCGGGATCGCTGTGGGCACGTCCAAGGCGCAGTTGTTCCGGGCCCGGCGGCTGTTGCCGCGGGAGAAACTGGAGCGATGACCGAACGCGAGCGCGAAATCGATCTACCACCGGAGCTGAGGGCGGCCGTCGACGGACTCCCCAAGAGCATCGAGCCGCCGGGGGATCTGTGGCCGGGCATCCAAGGCCGGATCCGGCAGGGGAAGAGGGAAGGCGGGAGCGGGAAGGGGAGGCAATGGTTCGTGCCGCTCACCCTCGCCGCCATGCTCGCGCTCGCCGTCGCCGTGTGGCGCGTGACGCAGCGGGGTCCCGGTGGCGATGCCTGGGAAGTTCGCCGCCTGGCCGGCGCGCCGCGCGTGAACGACGCGGTGCTGGGCGGCACCGGGGCGCTGCGCGTGGGCCAATGGATCGAGACCGACGATTCGTCGCGCGCGCTGCTCGCGGTGGGCGACATCGGCGAGGTCGATGTGAAACCCGGCACGCGGCTGCGCCTGGTGCAGGCGCGCGCCACCGATCACCGTCTGGCCCTGGCACGCGGGTCGATTATGCGCACGTCGACGCGCCGCCGCGGTTGTTCTTCGTCGAAACGCCCGCGGGGACGGCGGTCGATCTGGGCTGCGCCTACGCGCTCGACGTCGACTCGCTGGGCAACGGCGTGCTCCGCGTCACGGCCGGGTACGTCGAGTTCGACTGGAACGGCCGCCGTTCGATCGTGCCGCTCGGGGCCATCGCCGAGACGCGCCCTGGCCAGGGTCCCGGCACGCCGTACGTGCACGACGCGCCGGACGCGTTGCGCCAGGCGCTGCTCGCGTTCGATTTCGCGGACGGCGGTGATGCGGCCGCCCGCGCGGCGCTCACCGCGAGTCGCGCCGAAGACGCGCTGACCCTGTGGCACCTGTTGCAACGGGTGACGCCGGGACTGCGGTCCGCGTTCTACGACCGGCTCGCGACCCTCGTGCCGCCGCCCGGCGGCGTGACGCGCGACGCGGCGCTGCGGCTCGACCCGAAGGCACTTGAATCGTATTGGGAGCGCATCCGTCGCATCGCCTGGCGACGGGAGATCCTGCAGGGCGTGCGCGCTCTCGATCCCGGAACGGGCCTCACGAAGTAAACCATCGCGGGTGGACCGGCATCCCACTGGCAACCCGATTCACCTGGAGATTGCCATGTTCTCGATGCGAAGCCTCACCCTCGTTGGTCTGCTCAGTGCCGCGCTCGCGGCTCCGGCGGTCGCCGGACCCCCCTGGATTTCGATCGAGCTGCCGGCCAATCCGTACGACCGTGACACGCGCGGCGCGTTTCTGCTGGTGCATTCATTCCATCACGGCACCATCGTCAACGCGATCGTCACCGGCACCGCCGAGGGCATCGTCGATGGCGTGCGGCGCACCATCAAGCTCGAGTTCTCACCGACCGGACGCGACGGCGTGCGCGCGCTGCGCAAGATGTGGCCCGATCAGGGTGTGTGGACGCTCGTGATTACCGCGACGCAGGGACCTGGGGACGGCGCGTCGGCTGTGATTGTGTTGGGCGCGGACGGCGAAGTCGCCTCGATCAAGGTGCCCACAAGGCGAGAAGGCGAATGGACCGTGCCGGCAAACGTGTCGATGGCCGACATCGACACCGCCTTACGGGCGAGGGCCGTGGCGCTGGCAGGGAAGTAGCGACCCACTCGTTCACGCCCCATCTTCACGCGCATGACGACCTATGCGCGTCGGCTCGGACTCTTTTCCGCCACCATGGCCGTCATCGGCGGCATCATTGGTGGCGGAATTTTTCGTACCCCGGCCTCCGTCGCCGAGCGGGTCGGCTCGGCGCCGCTGTTTCTCGTGTCGTGGGTGCTGGGCGGACTGGTGGCACTGGCGGGCGCGTTTTGCTTCGGGGAGTTGGGCGCGCGTCGCCCCAAGGCCGGGGGCGGCTACGTCTACATCCGAGAGACCTTCGGCCCGCTGCCGGCCTTCCTCTATGGGTGGGGACTGCTGCTGGTGATCAGCTCCGGCGCCATCGCAGCCGTGGCCAAAACCTTTGCCGGCTATTTCCTGGCACTCACTGGTTTGTCGCAGGACCTCACCGTCCCGATTGCAGTCGGCACGATCGTCCTCCTGGCCGGAATCAACTACGTCGGTGTCAAACCCGCCGCCATCACGCAGAACATTTTTACTTTGCTCAAACTCACAGCCCTGGCCGCCCTCATCGTGGTGGGCTTGTCCTTTACCGCCCTTTCCCGCCCTCTACCGCCTTCTCCCGCCCCGGCGGGGTGGAGCGGAGTGGTTGTCGCCATCGGCGCCGCCCTCGTCCCGATCCTGTTCACCTACGGCGGGTGGCAGCAGACCAATTTCATCGCCGAGGAGATCATCGAGCCCGAACGCACGCTGCCACGCGCGCTGGTGCTCGGTGTGTGTGGGGTGGTGGCGGTCTACCTGCTCGCGTGTGTGGCCTACCTCCGGGTGCTGGGAATGGCGGGTCTCGCCGCCAGCACCGCGCCCGCGGCCGACGTGATGAGCGGGCTGCTGGGGCCCGTTGGGGGAAAGGTCATCGCGGCGGGGATCGCCGTCTCGACGTTCGGATTTCTCAATCTGGTGATCCTCGTCACACCCCGCGTGTTCCAGGCGATGGCCGCCGACGGCGTGTTCTTCCCGCGCCTGGCCCAGCTCCATCCGGTGTATCGCACGCCGACCGCGGCGATCCTGCTGCTGGCCGGATGGTCCATCGTGCTCACGCTGAAACAGAGCTTTACCGCGCTGGTGGACTACGTGGCCTTCGGCGACTGGATCTTCTTCGGGCTCGCCGTGGCGGGGCTGTTCGTGTATCGCCGGCGTGATGCCCAAGCCGGTGTGACCCAGAGCGGCTTTCGCGCGCCCGGGTACCCGTGGCTCCCGGCGCTGTTCGTGCTGGCCGCGTTGTACGTCGTGGCCAGCTCGGTGGGCGCCAACCCCGCCAACGCCGCGGTCGGCACCGGCCTGCTGCTGCTCGGCGTACCGGTCTATCTGTTTTGGAAGCGGAGGGTGGCGCCTCCGGAGGCATCTCGCTAGCGTACGGCTTCAACTCCAACGGAGCCTGATATGCCTGGTGATCGCGCCTTGGCGATCCTGGTCGCTGCGTGCTTTGCGCTGTCCTGTGGGAGCGATTCCGCGGGCCCGAGTGGGAAGGTGACCGCGACGGTGAACGATCCGTCCGGAGATCAATTCGGGACCGATTCAGTGCAACCGGACTTGGTCAAGCTGACCGTGACCAGTGACTCGACGGGGATTGACGTCACCCTCGACCTGGTGGCCAACGCGGTTTCCCTGCTGACCGACACCATTCACGGGGTCGGCGGATATATCGATATCGATACCGATCAGGATTCGCTGACCGGCGTCCAGACGCTGACGGATTTCTATCGACCCACCGGCTCCACCGGCATGGGCGAGGAGTACGTCGTCGATTTCGTCATTCCCGCCGCAGACTCAACCGTGTTCGTGTACGACACGGCCGGATTCCAGACTGGATCGATCCGTCCCGTGTTCAGCGGGAAGCGCGTCACGTTCCGGATCCCCTTGTCCATGCTGGGGAATGACGACGGATTTGTGAACGTGGCGGTGATCGTCGGCAACTTCTTCGAGCCCACCGATCTCACGCCGAACAACGGTCATCTCAAGGTGGGCGGCACCCCGGTCGCGCCATACAATCCCAGCACCGTATTGAGGTCGTTGCGGGCGAAGCGGACAGAAGGCCAATGGAGGGCCACGCCGAGGCGCTGAGCCGTCGAGGGAGACGCCGAGCCGCTATGCGTCTCGGCGTCTCCTCGGCGTCTAAGCGTCTAAGCGTCTGTGAGGTATTCCTCGCGGTACATCCTGATCAATTCGAAGAAGTAGCTCAACGCCAGCGGTCCGATCAGCAATCCCAGGATGCCGAAGAACGGCACGCCCGCCAGGGCGCCGATCAGCGTGATGAGCGGAGGAATGTTGGCCCAGCGCCGGAAGATGATCGGCCGCACGATGTAGTCCACGTTCCCGACCACGACCAGCCCCCAGATGGTCAATGCGATGGCCCAACCCCAGTGGTCCCCCAGGGCGAGGGCGATCGCTCCCGGTATGAAAACCATGCCGCTTCCTACTACCGGCAGGATCGCGAGCACCATCGTCACCACGCCCCAGAACAGCGCATTCGAAAGTCCCGTCACCCAGAACCCGATCCCCACCAGGAGGCCCTGAATCGCGGCCACGAGTCCTGTGCCGATGATGGTCGACACCGTCACATTGCGAAATCGTTGACGCAGGATCTCGGTGTTCTGGGGCGAAAACGGGATGTAGGGACGCACCGAGTCCCATGTTTCGCCGGGGCGGAGCAACAGGTAATAGAGACCGAACAGCGAGATCACCAGATTCAGCGCGAGGCGCGTCGCGGTGCCGATCAGCCCGAAGGCCGAGCTGCCGAGCCAGCTCACCAGCTTGCTGCCCAGGTCCGCGAGCTGGGGGCCGATCGAGGTGCCGCGGATATGCAGCGCCGCCAGACGTTCGAGCAATGTGCTCTGCACCATGCCGCCGGCGATCTCCTGGGCCTGCGTGACGATCAAGCCGGCGAACGACACCCCGGGCACCACGATGAGAAACAGGGCGAGCAGCACCACCAGGGCGGCCGAGGTGCGGGGGCCGGTGTGGCGCATCAGCCAGCCGTGCACCGGCTGGAACACGACGTAGAGGACCGGGATGCCGATGATCCCGGTGGCGAACGGCGTCAGCGCCACGACCAGCGCCACGCCGAGCACCAGGATCAGCATGGCGGCGCGCTGGTGGTTGCTGTCGAGGAAGGGCATGGCCTAGAGTAACACTTGCCGCCGGGGCCTCGCGAGGTTCGTTTGGGAGGGGAACGAGCGGGGGGGATCCATGGAATGGTGCGTCGTCGGTCTCAATTTTCTGTACGCCGCCCTGGGCGTGGTGCTCATGTACCTCGCCTACCGCCTGTTCGACGTGCTCACGCCGAAGGTCGACTTTCCGGCCGAGCTGAAACGGGGCAACATCGCGGTCGCGATCTTCATCGGCGCGCTGTTCATCGCCATCGCGATCATCATCGGCGGAGCGCTCAACTGAGGACGCGCACCGGCGTGGCGCTCGCGCTGCTCGTCGTCTGTGCCGCGCCGCTCGCGGCGCAGCGGGGCGTGGCGGCGGTCGATCAGTTCGACCCGATCTTCCGCAAATACACCAAGCGGTATTTCGGTCCCGCCTACGACTGGCGGGTGTTCAAGGCGCAGGGCATGGCCGAGAGCCACCTCAACGCCGCGGCACGGAGCCGGGTCGGGGCGCGGGGCATCATGCAGCTGATGCCGTCCACGTTCGAGGCGATTCAATCGAAGGCGCCGGACCTCACCTCGATCGACGATCCCGAGTTCAACATCGCGGCCGGGATCCGTCACAACCGGGCCTTGTGGCAGATGTGGAAGGAGACGGCGACCATCCTGGATCAACGACAGTTCATGTTCGCGAGCTACAACGCCGGGCGGACGACGATCCGGCGGGCCCAGCGTGTGGCGCTTCGGTCGCGCCTGGATCCAAAGCTGTGGACCAGCATCGTCACGGTGGCACCTCGAGTGTATCGCTGGCGGCAACGGCAGACGTTCCACTACCTGCGCACGATCGACATGTGGTTTGGGCTGCTCGACGGTGACGGCCGTCTGGAAGGGAGGGGTTGGTGAACGGCTCGATGCGACGTCCTTCCATCATCGCGTTGCTCGCGGTGGCAGTCGGGGCTCCGCTGGTCGCGCAGGAGCACGATCACCACGGCGCGGAGCCTCTCGGGCACGTCGTGTTCGCGGTGTCCTGCAACGCCGCGGCACAGCGAGGCTTCGAGCGGGCGGTCGCGCTGCTGCACTCGTTCTGGTGGGAGGAGGCAGAGCGCGCGTTCCTGTCGGAGGCGCAGACCGACTCGACCTGCGCGATGGCCTATTGGGGATTGGCCCTGACGCGGTGGCGCAACCCGGTCGCCGGCGGTCCCGGTGCGGCCGATCTCGCGGCCGGACAGGAGGCGGCCCGGCGCGCCGCGGCGCTCGGCGGCCGCACGGCGCGCGAGCGTGACTACATCTCGGCCGTGGTCGCGCTGTATGGCGACACGGGCACCGTGCCCAACATCGTGCGGCTGCGCCACTACACCGCCGCGATGGAGGGCGTGTACGCGCGCAACCACACCGATCCCGAAGCGGGGATTTTTTACGCGATCGCGCTCACGGCCTCCGCTCCGGCGGGCGACACCACGTTCGCGCAACAGCGACGGGCCGCCGCGATCCTGAACCCGCTGTTCCGGGCGCACCCCGACCATCCCGGGCTCGCGCACTATCTGATTCACGCCAACGACACGCCGCAGCTGGCCGAGCTGGGACTCGAGGCGGCGCGTCGTTACGCGGAGATCGCGCCCGCCGCGCCGCACGCGCAACACATGCCCTCGCACATCTTCGTCCGGCTGGGGCTGTGGGACGAGACGATCCGTTCCAACCAGGCGTCGTATCGAGCCGTGGAGGCAGCCGAGGGCGGTGGCGGTCATGGGCTGACCGCCGACCAGCTCCACGCCATGGACTACATGGTCTACGCCTACCTGCAAACCGGGCAGGACTCGGTGGCCGCCACGGTGGTAGCGGAGGCGCAGGCGGACACGGCGATCTCACCGGCGCAGGCGTTCGTGGCGGCGTACAACCGCAACGCCATGGTCGCGCGGTTGGCACTCGAGCGGGGGCGTTGGGCGGACGCGGCGCGGTTGTCCATCCGGCCGTCGCCCGCCACACCGGCCGCGGAGATGGTCACCCGCTTCGCGCGGGGCGTCGGCGCGGTGCGCAGCGGGGACACGACGCAGGCGCGGGCCGAGATCGTGGCGCTGGCCGCGATCGAAGCGGAGCTCACGCGGCGCGGCGATCCGTACTGGCCCAGGGTGACCTGGGTCAAACAGCAGGCGATCGCGGCCTGGATTGCGCTTGCCGCGGGCGACACGGCGGGCGCGGTGGCGACCGCGCGCCTCGCGGCGGACTCCGAGGACGTGGTGGGGAAGCACGCGGTCACGCCGGGCGAGGTGGTGCCGGCGCGCGAGCTCGAGGCAGATTTGTTGATGGCGCTCGGCCGCTATGCCGAGGCGCGACAGGCGTACGAGCACGTGCTGACGCTCGAGCGGCACCGTGCGCGCAGCACATTTGGCGCGGCGCGAGCGGCGGAGCGCGCCGGCGAGGCGGTGGCGGCTCGGGCTCACTACCAGGAGTACCTGGAGTTGATGACGCCAGCGGACGGCGACCGGCCAGAGATTGCGGTGGCGCGGGCGTTCGTCGGCCAAGGGAGTCGTTGAGTCAGGGTGGGGGTCGGGGGTATCTTCCGCCCTCACTAAAGTTGTTGTTTGTCGTGAAGGGGTCGGGTAGGGTGGGGCAGCCTTTTCTACGCGTCTTGGCATCTTAGCCTCTACGCGTCTAGTAGTTCGGGACGTAGCGCAGTCCGGTAGCGCACCTGAATGGGGTTCAGGGGGTCGCGGGTTCAAATCCCGCCGTCCCGACTAAACGGCGAGCCGTGGCTCGCCGGGCCGGCGCGCTTCTGCCGCCGTCGCTCGCCTGCGGCTCGCGACTTTCCGGTCAAATCCCGCCGTCCCGACTGGTATGGGGATTAGCCCTACAACGAAACTGTTGTGGGGCTTTTCTTTCCGCCGCAGGTGGGGTCTCGGTTCGGTCGCGGGTTCACCTTCGCCCGCTTCGCGGGCTCGGTGCGCTTCGCGTCAAATCCCGCACTAAAGTACTTCCTTCGGTCGCCGTCCCGACTGAGTGAAGAGTAAGACTTACACTGATTTGAGGTGTGGGGTGTTTTCTTCGACTGCACGACTTCGATCCGCTCGTCGGACGAGGGCATTGCACTCGGATTGGCCGGTGGCTGCGTGACGGTGATCAAAAGCTCACTCACTTCCTTTCTCTACCTTGCGCTTTCCGCTGTAGGCCTTTGTTCATGAGGCCCGCGCGAGAGACGGCAGCGGTTACGTTCAACCGCCACTGCACCATCTGGGTGCTGACCCCGTACGCCACTGCCGCCACCTCAGCCGACATTTCTGTCTTCGCGATCTCAATAGCGGCCTCATCCGAGATCAGCAGCGCTCCCGCCAACCACGTCGCTTCGTCCTCCAAGTCTTGGTTCCAGTTCCTGCGCCCGCGCTGATCGAGCGCAGGCTGGGGAGGGTGTTGGAGAAGGGCATGCGAGAGCTCGTGGGCGATGTCGCTGGCCTGCCGACCTGGGCTGTGCGAGTCGTTGTAAAGGATGGCCCGGCGAGTGCAGTAGAACATCGTCATTGCGGAGAACGCGCCTCTCTCTTTTCTGCGAAAAGTGGCGCACGACCGTTGGCGCATCCTTTTTCAGTGCGCTCAGAGGCACGAGCGGGATGGCAAGGTCCTGAGCGAGTGCACGGGGATCAAGAGGGTCGACGGCGTTCAGGCCGAGGTCTTGGCGGATCTCACGGGCGAGCCTGTTCGCGTCCGCCTTGAAGCCCCGACGCAGGGAGCTCACCGAGCTTTCTTGAGACGCTGGTACGTGATTTTGATGAGATCGTCCAACATTGCGGCATTCTGACGGGTGAGACTACGGTCCGCGCGCAACAGTGTCGATATCATTGCCAGTGGTTCTGGTTTCTTCACTTTGTTGTCGCTCCGCACGAAGTCATCTGCACTGAGGCCGGACCACGAGCATAGCGCGGCGAGGCTGTCGACGTCCGGACGCTTCCCTTGGGCCATTCGTGTGAATGTCGATGCGCTTACTCCGGTGGCAACGGCTACCTGCCGCCAAGTTGTTTTCTTCGCACCTCGCTGAGCATTTTGGCCTCGTAAAACGCTTCCGCATCAAAACTTGCAGTTCTATCGGACATAAGACCTCCCTGTGGAGGGGGGTTCGACTCTTGCAACGCAACGTCTATAGAGCAATACTACACCTTGGCTGTTCGAACGTAGCAACGAGCCGTCAGACACGCAAACAGCTCTAGGCAACGCTTCGCTGCCGTGCGCCAGGAGTAGCGCTCCGCATGCCATTTGTCCTCGATGCCTTTCAACTCTTCCTGCAGAACATCTCTCTGCCGGACTCTCAGCTTGCGTCCGCCCAGCGGAGCAACAACGCCCTGCGGTCGTTCTTGGAGAGCGACGACTACTTCGGGCGGCTAACGGTCGACACGTTCTTGAACGGTTCCTACGCCCGTCGCACTGCTGTGCCGATCGAGGACGTGGACGTGATCGTCGTGGTCGACACAGATCATCAGCAGCAGATCCGTAACACCTCGGGATCGGCTTCGGCCAGCTTGCCCAGCGGTACACGGACTGGCGAACACGGCGTCAACGGCGTGCGGTGAGGGTAACTCTTTCTGACATCCGTCTGGACGTCCTACTTGCGGTCGCGCCCGATGGCCTCGATCGGCCATTGCGAATTCCAGACAGAGAGCTCCGGCGCTGGATCAAGACTCGCCCTAAACGTCAGATGAGTCTCGTAAAGGACCTTGGCGCCAGGACCAACGGCAACTACTCACGTCTGGCCCGACTGTTCAAAGCGTGGGCTCGAGGATGGCTGCAGCAGATCGGCCGAGTTCCTTCGTGCTCGAATGCGCGGTTTACCATGCCTTGGCGGCGCACCCGGCCACCTTCGCTGGCGCGCTCGACCAAGCCTTCGCAGCCCTTCTCGACGCACTTCATGCGTGGGACTTTGGGCGCGGTGGAGGTTCATGTTGCCGTGGGCGAACCAGCCGTGGCCGATCCGGCGATGCCCGACACGAATGTCGCAGAGCGCTGGGACGAGTCAGCGGCCGAGCGATTCAAGGGGAGGCTTGGGCTGGCCTTGCGGCGCTTGGAGGACATCCAGCGCAGTCGCTGGGACGATGCCGAAGTGCGGCACTGGGGTAGGTCTGGGTCACCGTTTCCAGCGCCCTCAACTGTAATGCGCCGCCTCAGGGAGAGCGTCAGCGACCACCGGTAGTATCAGAGGCGATGGACCAATTCCTAGGAGAGCAGATGGAGACGCTGAATGAGCAGTTCAACGCTGCACTGAGTCGGATAGAGGTAAGCGGATCACGTCAGGAGAACGCAGCAAAGGCTCAGCAAAGAAGTACGCGATGTCCTAGAATCGGATGACGATCTGAAAGAGATGGGTGTCGATACCGTGCTCATTGGGTCATACAGCCGACACACCGGCGTCTATCCGGGGCGCGATGTGGACGTCTTTGCAAAACTGACTCGCCGCGACACTTCAAGCAGTCCAAAGGCAATGTTCGAGGCCGTAAACAGGGCTCTGGTCGGGCACTATGGCGCGTCGGCCGAGCCTCAGAGGCGATCGACGAAAGTCACGTTCAAGCAGTACAAGCTTTCTGTGGACGCGGTGGCTGCTGTTCGTTCGTCCAGCAATTGGGCGATTCCGGACATGAACAAGGCGGGAACAGAGCGGGGATGGGTCGCCACAAATCCAGAGCGGCTCAGGAATCTCACGACCGCCCAGAACCGCAAGAAAGTCATCGACGGCAGGGGCGGATACGTTCCTATCGTCAAGCTTGTGCGTCAGACGCGGGAAGCGCACCTCGGTGAGAGTGGACCGGGTGGTCTGTATTTTGAGTTGCTGGCGTATTGGGCTTTCACAGCGGGAATTCCTGGCGAGTCGCACGCGGAAGCGTTTGCGCAGACACTAAGGGCGATCACCCTTCAACTTCAGGCTGGCGAGAATGTGCCATTGATCGATCCGGCGCTGAACACGCCGTTTTCACCCAAACCGTCATCTGATGAGTTGACACTCGCGAGCAAGCGGTTTGACAAGCTTGCCACGAGAGCGGAGCGAGCACTCCACCTTCCGAGGTGCGAGGCCGCCGTGGTATGGAGAGAGATCTTGGGCAGCAACGATCGCGGGAACTGTTTCCCCCTGCCCGAGGGATGTGATGAAACAGGAAAAGTCATCGGTGCGGTTACAGTAAATACGGGTCGGGGGACGAATGAAGCTAGACCGTTCGCGGTTGGTCGACACTCTTGATCTGGCTTCGCTAGATCAATTTGTCACTGAGCTGGTGGAGGCGGGGTTCGAACCCGTACCTGAAGCCGGCTCGAAGTGGCGTGGCCCGATTCGTTCTGCTCTTAAGAAATGGACCGATGCTACCGAAATGGAGATTCTGGTCCAGCGACGGATGGCCGGTGCGACATCCACGTGTCTACGTTCAGGGTCTGGACCTCGAGCACGTCAATCAAGAAGAGGGGGAGATCTGCTCTTGGCAAGACGATGACCCTACAATGGATTGGGTGACGCTAGCAGGTATAAGCCGGCGCATTGACGCATGGTGTGGCGCAGCGCAGTCCGGGTTTCGAGGAATGGACCGTGCGTTGGATGCTCACTTGTACTTCCGGAATGCGGGCATTGGATTGGCCATTCTTGACATTGACGAGTTTCGACGAAACGGCGCCTTTCGAGATGGTGACTTCGAGTCGATCTATGCGAGCCGCGCCGACGCGGCGCTTCGGTTGACGACTAGACAGCTGGCAGGCGATGTGGTGAAGGGTCGCTGGTACTACCGAGCGCGAGACGTCACGCAGCCTCGCGATGTGCAGTCTTTTCGATCAGCGCTCACAGGGGCGCAACAGCGCCATTTCGATACAGGGGATGAGGAGTTTCGGGAAGGCAAGCGTGGCGCTTTAGACGTTCTTGTCCTCACCTGGGAGACCAGATACGGAACGAACGTTTTGGTTCTGATTCCGAGACTCGGTAGCGATGGCGAGGTTGAACTGCGCTCCATCGAGGTGGCCCCAACCGACATTGCTACCCTTAGGCAGAGAAGCGGTCCCGATGCTACCAGTCTGCTCCAGAAGAAGGTGACGCTTTTCGGCGCCGGCGCGGTTGGCTCGCACGTCGCGTTGTCCCTGGCTGGTGCTGGATTGGGATCAATAACAGTAGTGGACGGAGATCGCCTTCGGCCAGGGAATGTGGTGCGCCATGCGCTTGGCCATTCGCTCGTCGGACGGAACAAAGCGGATGCCGTCAAACAGGATCTGGCCAGTCGCTCTCCGTGGACCAATGTCGACGCGAGAGATACCTACGCCTGGGGACCTCACGAGATCGTCGATTTGTGTCAGTCGAACGACGTCGTCATCGACGCCACGGGGAATGCCGCCTTCTCGATAATCGTCAGCCAAGTTGCAGAAAGCCGCAATTGGCCACTCGTCTCAGTGAGTCTCTATCGGGGTGGGCGGATTGCGCGCGTTCGGCGACAATGGCGCCATGTACCCGCCATTCATCGTCGAGCCGAACTCGAGGCTTATCCGTTGATTCCTCCTGGCGACGACGGTGACGCGTTCCTTGAGGCGGGATGCTCTGCACCCGTGAATCTCGCGCCTCCATACGCGGTGCTATCGGCGGCAGCGTTAGCATGTCAGGTGTCTGTTGATACGCTCCTTGATCGAGCAGAGCTAGCCGACGAGATCCTGGATGTGTACCGCCCTCTTCCGGAGGGCGGCTTCGAACGATTCGCTCGCCGGCTTGTCGCGTGAGCCGAACTGCCATCCGCGGCCAAGCAGGCTGGATTTCGGAACAGGCGAGGGAGCTACTCATACGCGCGAGCGAGAGCAGCCATCCTCTGGAAACGGGTGGAATCCTCGTTGGCGTCTTAGTGAATGGCCGTCCGTGGGTAACCCACGTAAAGGAGATTCCTTCCAAGGCGCGGAACCACTCGAGCTATGTTCTGCCCGCCGGAGAAACGTGCCCTTGCGGTCGAGGCCATCCGCGAATCTGACTACCGGGTGGGTTACCTGGCAGATTGGCAGATCCCATCCCGCGAATACTGCCGCGAGTCCCCTAGACATACGAACACTCAAGCAGAGTGCGAGCAGCGGCGATGTTCATGCTCCATTGTTGGTAATCGTGCGCAGGGAAAATGTCGGGAATTATGTAATTGATGCGCACGAATGGGTTCGCAATCGTTCGCACCCTTTGGAACTGACAGATTCTGGCCCGTTGCCTCAGCCGTCCAAGGCAAGGCAGACACGGAGACCGGTACGCAGTCATGGCTGAGCAGAGTGCCTCTCGTCTCGGCGGGGACGACTATCAGCATCTATACAGTTGGTTTGAACTTCTGCGCCTGCTGGATCCTGGGAGTTCGTACGAATCTGCTGTGCTCGAACACCCGAAGGCGGGCTCCACTGACGACATCACTTTTCATCCGCGGAAGGACTCCCAGGCTCCTGCCCGCTATGTGCAAGTCAAGTGGCATACTGACTACCGTGATCAGTACAGCTTCGAATCCCTCGTCACCATCAGTGCTGGAACGAGTCTGCTCCTTAAGAAACTCTTTGACAGCTGGAAGTTATTGCGCGGTGCTGCTCCAGTTGAAGTTTGCTTGTCAGCAACTATTCCCCGGCGCCCAGTCCGGACTTGGGAGCCTATATCAGCGATCTCGAAGGGCGTCTAACGGATGAGTTTTTCACGACGCGTTCGGTAGACGCTGCTCGTCGCCGTTGGCGCGAGGTGTTGGGTGCAACACCGATAGAACTCGATGCTTTCTGTCGCGACCTTCGACTTGAGCTCGGATACTACCCTTTAGAGCGGCTGTATGAGCGCGTAGACGATCGCATGGCAGACGCCTAGATCTCCGCATGGGTGAAAACGCGCGCGCAGCTGCTCTCGACGAGATTAGCGGGAGGATCCAGCGAGGCGGCGATGCGAAGGTCATCACGCGAGAAGTGTTGGTTGGAATCATCGATCGCCGCGGGCTATGGGCGCAGCCATCGGAGGCACCTGAGGTTCGCCTCGTGATACATGGATGGACCCGCCAGGGGTACGATGTTGCACCGACGGTCGAGCTGGATTGGACCAACTTCTTTGACCCAGAGACCGGCTGTTGCGTCACCGGAAGTATGGGCTGGTGACCTATTGCCAAGATGACGATCTGCGCGCGAGCGCTTGGGATCTCTGTCGAACGGGAAGTACGTCGACGTGCGCGGTAAGCTGCCACTCAGTGCGGCGATCGCTGTCGGGTTTGCGCTTCCAGAAGTAGCTGGCTTTCGACTTCGAGCCGAGCAGCCGACTGGTGGTGAGACGCATCTGTGGCGTTCCGATGCTCCTGGATCTCAAAAAGTGTTCGTGATCGCGAGAGAAAAGCGGTGGGCCGGGTAAGGACATCGTGATCGGTCTCTCGATAACTGGTCATGGACTGAGTGAAATGGAACAACTGAAGTCTTCCCTCCACGCGACCGCGCTGGTCTATGCGGAGCCTGAAGGTGGGACGGGTCCAACCAGTATCGGCAGTGCAGGTGACCTGGTGGCGCTCGCGCGATCAGCCAAACTTGTGATTCGAGATAGCAAGGAGCGGTACTCAGCGTCACGGGTCCACCTAGTTCTCTATGGACCCTGGTCGTTTGCCCTCTTTCTCGGTCAGCAACTCAATGCCCTGGGGTTGATTACGACATACGAGCGAACGACGGAAGGTGGGTATCAAGAATCCGTCACTATAAACACCGGTTGAGAGGTTGAGCGTGCGCACACACGTTGCTGAGATGATCCTCGATCTCCGATACCGCGGCCCACGCGACGCCTTTCGGAAAAAGCATCCGTTTTCCGAAGACATCGAGAGTGTCCATGCGATTCTCTTCAGCTCCAAGTACAACAAACACAAGAAGAGAGCCGTGTATACACGATGGCTCGAAGCCAATCAGCCGTGCGTGTTCGGTCGTGTCGCGGCCAAGAACAAGTTTGTCTTCGTCTGTCTTCTGGAGGAGGACGAAATCCTCCGGATGCGCAGGGGCGATGATGACCTACGAGACACGATTCAGGATCACCGGCAGGTCTGGAAGAGGTACGCCCTTGAAGGCCTGAGTTCATCCTTCGTTATCCTGGTTGTCTCAAAGAGCCTGGTGGACAAGGAGCCGGCGACGGGCTCAAAGAAGTGTGTCGACGACTGCTTGAGCTCTACATGGAAGTCGAGCCGATTCCTGACGACACCATTGTCCCTCAGCGAGAATACGTCTTTCTTCGCCGCGGACCGAGGATCCTGAAATTCTCAACGTTGCCGAACGTCTTCTGCACACAAGCCGACGGACGCTGGTGGCACGATCACAGGACACCCGGCGGGGTGATGACCACCTCGAACGCGCTAGGGCACTTTGCCTACGCGCGTGCGGGACTGGACATGCTCGGCGACAAGGAAAAGGTGGGCCATCTGGAGATCGCGATGCGCACAATCGGCAACGCCTTCCCAGGCCCGGACGGTCGAAAGCCTCGCGGCCTCGTCCACTGCCCAGCCACGTGGCTCGTCAGAGATCAAAGACGGGGCAGTCATCGCCGCTAAGGAAACGTCGCCTTTCAGAGGCTACTCGTCCGATCACTATCAGGGCTACTTCCATACGGATCATCTCATTCCCTCCGCCTTCTTCCGCGCGGAAAGAGACCCGAAGGATCTCAAGACGTTCGACAACTTGTCCTTCAAGTACATTTTCGACGGGACGGCTGATCCCTCCGATCACGCCGAGTTGATGGTCGGAATCGAAGCTGGATGGTACGAGGTGAGAAGAAATATGGATCGACTTCCGGCCTTCGCTGATCCCGAGAGAACCGGTACGATGTCTTTGGCTGTGAGGGGACGGTTGGAGAATTGGCTTCGGAGCCGGCTAGACGAGCGCGTCAAAGGGTAGAATCCTTCGACATCGAGTCTACGGAGTAGGAATTGCCGTCAATGTTACGGCATAGCCAATCTGGCGAAGCACGCGCGCGGCGTAGCGAAGGGTCACTCTGCTAAAGAATGGCAGTACAAACTGTGTGCCTCGACGAGCTATGATCGCATAAGCCACCTCGTACTCTCCAGTAACGATCGCCGCTGCAGGCTGGGCCATTCGATGGGTTGCAGGCAACAGGTCATTGAAGCCCTGTCTGAAGGTTCGATCATATGCAAGGAGCTCACCCGAAACCACACCTTGGTTGAAGAGATGGCTGAGTGTCCCCGAACCGGTATAGCGCTTCACATGAATGAGCTGACGTTCGAGGCTAAAGAGGTCACAGCTTTCGACAAACCGCGCCCTACAGTAACGATCATTTGTCGATCCAGTAGGGCGAAGCGGCCACCCGATTGTTCTTGGGTTCGACGGTTGTAGCTACGTTCTGAACGCTGGCGGAAGGGGGGAAGGGGAGCATTGGTTGCTGGCAAGGCCCCAACCGCCGCGTTTACGTCCGCGAGGAAATCGCGATCAACTCGATACCATTTCCCCTCGTTCAGAACGTACGTTTCGTCGCGGACCGTTAGCTCCCCCACCAAACATCGGTAGACACTCCATTCCTGTCGGTCCGCTCCATCCACTGCGCTGACCAAACGCACACGATCGTGGCGAAGGCGTTCAATTGTTGTTTGTCGCCGAGGGCCCGCGTCGTTGATGTACTCTTCCAAGTCCAGATCATCATGGATCGGAGCGTTCGCGTTGCCCTTGTACCTGAAACCACGAACCTCGTCCCGACTCAAGATCTCTCGGGGGTGCTAGCCAGACCCCTAGCGGGGCCTGCCTACGCATCCGCGCGACCAACGTCGCATCAAGCTGGGTTTGAAGCGCCACATCGGTTACTTCTGCTATGAAGTCGACGAAACCAAAATCTCTCCTATACGCTGTTTCCCTCGACAATGCTGCGAAATCGACTGAGGGCTGCATTGAGCCCACGGATTGAGATGTCGCCGATCACCGTGAGTTGGTCGCCCCCGGCGAGCCGATCGGCCAACGTCGCGTCTCGTGGTTTTCCGGTAACTGCTCTCAAGAGATCCCGCTCCACATCCATCCCAAAGTACTGAAGTCCGGAGGCCTGACTCAGTTGTTCTCGGGTCTGCCGGGAAATCGCTTCGAGTCTCTTGTGGTCAATCGATCTAATGCCGGTAGGATCGATCGCGTTCAGGGTGACATGCAAGCCAAAGCGTGATTCAATCGCAGAGTCCTGAATCATCCATCGACCGTATCCAAACGTCAGAGCGAACACAGTGTTCGCGTCTCGTTGGATGACAAGCACCGCTTTGGCACCTGTTGTTCTGAGTTCCATACCTTCGAAATCCACGATGTCTTCGAAGAACCCTAGCCAGCTAGGTAGCTTGAGAGGGTTCCTCTGGACGTAGAGAATGCCTAACAGGTTGCGGTTTATCGAGACTGGAAACACTCTGAGGCGGTCACGATTGACAACAATCTCATCATGGTTCGTAATTCCACTCCTGATCTTGAAAATGGTCAGAGACGTTGCCATGGTTGCCATTCCGAGGGGCGTTGTTCCGCGACAACCTCGTGCGGTTGTGTCCTAAGGTGCAGTATCCCGGACGCGCTTAGGGCGTTTTTGCGCCATTGAGAGGCGTTTTGCGGAACAATAGGGGAGGATGGCGGATAACTAGGCGCGCGCGCGCTGACCACGAGTGGCGAATGAAAGCGGAGTTCTTCGGCGTCCTGCTGTTTCCGAGGCCTCGATTTTCGAGCACTGAGCCTTCACCAACGCGCCGTAGGCGGCCCCGTAGATCTCGCCTGCCTTCCCTCCGGGATCGATCCCCGCCCCCGCAGCAGCGCGTTCCTCCTCCTGCTGACGCCAGCGTTGAAGTGCTGCTCGGCCAGTTCGCGCAGGTCGCTTCGATTGCGGCGAACCGCACCCATGGACTGCATGTTCGCAATCGCGTGGTCTCGCGTGAGGATCGTCTTGACGACCCCCAGCCCTGATTCCAGACGACGGCCGCGACATCGCCGCAGGGCAGCAGATAGAGTGCCTCGCGGCCGGCTTGTCCGCCGTAGGGCACACCCCTAACGAGTCGCAGTTGAGCTCGGTCGCTGCGCGACTTCGCTCCGCTCGTGCCCTGACGGGCACGCCGGCCCTGTCCGGCCGGCTCGAGGCCTCCGCGATCGCGGGGGCCTCTTCTCATTCGCCTCCGGGGGCCTTGGTCGCCTCCAACGATGCCGCCAGCACGCCCAGCCACCGGTGGCGTAGATTTGTCTCTCATCGCAAGGAAATGGTGTCGAAGTCAGCACCCGAGGAGGCCATTGTGAACGACATGGGGCTCTTTCGCACGACCATTGAAGTGAGGAATTGGGAGGCCCAAGAGTCTCCGTGGCGGGCGCTGCCAGACGTCCTCGTAGATACGGGCAGCGAGTACACCTGGATTTCCCGTCCCATCCTCGAGGCGCTCGGCGTCCGACCGCAACGGCGCCAAGGGTTCATCGTCGCTGACGGGCGGCGCATCGACCGCGACATTGGGTACGCCCTCGTGAGAGCCGCCGGCTCGGAGGCCCCCGACCTGGTGGTCTTCGCCGAAACCGGGGATATGACGCTGCTGGGTGCGCACTCGCTGGAGGGGTTGAACCTCAAAATCGACCCCGTCCGGAAGGAATTGATTCCCGCCGGTCCGGTGATCGCCGCCGTCGCAGCCTAGCCTCTGCTCCGTTCAGGCGCGCGAGCGGCCCATCTGCTTCTTGGGCACGACGAGAGCGTGGCCGTGTCGTGTCGGCGTGCTTGCGGCCGGCGCTCGCTGTGCTCGCGCCCCGTCAATCGCGCACTAAAGTACTCCCTACCGGTCGCCGTCCCGACTGAGTGAAGATCAAGCCTCCCAGTGACTTCGACTGTGGGGCTCTTTCATGGCCTCCGGCTTCGATTTTTCAGACAGTTTTCACGTCGTTTTCACCCACCGCACCGCACTTCCCAGGCATTTGAGTCGTCCGACGTGGCCGGATTCCGACCCAGGAGGAACCAGTGAGCAGACGACTGAAGCAGGCCGCCGTTGTCTTCGTCGTCGTCTTCGCCGCCGCTCAACTCGTTCGTCCCGAGCGCGCGAACCCGCCGACTGATGCCAGCCGCACGATTCAGGCGCACGTGGGGACGGCGAGCGGACTGGTCGCCGTCCTGGATCGCTCGTGCCGCGACTGTCACTCGAACGCGACCGTGTGGCCGTGGTACACGCAAATCGCGCCCGTGTCCTGGCTCATGGCGTACGGCGTGACGGAAGGGCGAAAGGCGGTCAACTTCTCGGAGTGGGCCGCGTATTCGCCGGAGCAGCAGCGGACGCTGCTGGTCGTGTCGTGCGACGACGCGTCGAGCGGCAAGATGCCCGGCCCCTACACGCTGCTGCGTCCCGAAACGCGGCTCTCGGCCCAGGACGTCGAGACGATCTGCGCGGCGCGCGCAGGCCGACGCGCGACGACGGCGAGCACTGAGCCGGACGGTACGAGTCAGGGCTGCGTGCCCTGGAGGAAGCGATGACGACAACGACCCTCGAAACCAAGGTGCACGACTTTCTGGCGCAGAAGCGCATCGCGGTGGCGGGCGTGTCGCGCGACAACAGCCACCACCCGGTCGGCAATCTGATCTATCGCCGGTTGAAGAAGACCGGGCACGACGTCTTCCCGGTGAATCCGCACATGCAGACCTTCGAGGGCGATCGCTGTTATCCCGACCTGCAATCAATCCCGGGCGGGGTCGACGGCGTGGTGATCATCACGCGACCTGAGACCACGGAGCGGATCGTGCACGACTGCAGCGATGCCGGGGTCCGCCGCGTGTGGATGCACCAATCCATCGGGAAAGGGATCGAGTGTCTCGCCGGAGGCCGTCGAGTACTGCCGGCAACACGACATCAGCGTGATCGCCGGTGCCTGCCCGATGATGTACGGCGCCGGCGTCGACTTCGGACACACGTGCATGCGGTGGATCCTCAAGCTCACCGGCGGACTGCCCGCGTGAGGTGACGTCATGGACCGACTGCGCCGTGTTGCCTGGATTCTCATCGTCGTCGCCGACGCGGGATCCTCGCGTGGGGCGCCATGGCGGCGCTGCGCGCCGGAGCACCTGCTCGGACCGGGTGGCGCGCCCATCCTGCCTGCCGGTTACGAGGGCTTCACCGGGGGCTCGTGGTCGGAACTCGCGGCCGTCGCCGATGACGCGGGTTCATGGAGGTGCTCTTCCGGGTGTACGGCGTCTTCAACGTGGCGTTCGGGCTGATGGCGATCGCCATCGCCGTCACCGCCTTCCGCCGTGGCGACGGCTGGGCGTGGTGGGCGCTGCTCGTCGGCAACACGATCGCGTTCGGCGTCGGCCATGACGTACGACCGGACCGTGAACGCCATCGGGCCGTTCGAGCTGTCGGAATACCTCGGCCTCGCCCTGGTCTGCGGAGCGCTCGCCGTCACAGCTCCTTTCCGCGCAGCGGGACGCCCGGTGCCAGCGGCTGGCTGACATGTTGCGCGCGGCAGCGCCGAGCCGCGCGACGAAGCCATGAAACGGAAGGCGAGCGAGCCAATGGAACCGCTTCACGTTGCCCATTTGATACGCGCTCGGCATGTGGCTGGGCGTCGTGATCACCGAGGCACTCTTCGAGTTCGCGGCCTCCGACGCGGAGTCCCTTCGCGCGGCAGCGCGATGGCGGTCGGCTACGCGCCACATGCCCAGCTGGATGAGACCCACCGCCAGGTCGGTGATCCCGAGGACTCCGACGGCATCCATCGCGTGCTTGGGCGCGTCGGGCTCGAGGTAGAAGTCGGTCGGCTGGACGATCCCGAGGGACCCGCGCCAGAGGAAGACGCCCCGTTGATGAGGCCAGCAGGACTTTCAGGGCACGCATCACGCTCCCATTCTTTGGAGAAATCGAGCACACCACTGGCCACGCCGAGATATGCGATACGCTTCCCGTAAGCTCCCACGCATCATTGCCAGAATAAGTATGGCGTGGTGCCTTAACCTCGTTTCCATAGGCGCCGGGGACCTTCGTCGCCTCACGCTTCAAGGAACTCCAAAGCCTTTTTCACGAACGCCTGGTGGTACTGGAAGACGCCCCCATGTCCGGCATCCTCATACAGGACGAGCTCGGCGTTCGGAAGGCGGCGCGCCAGGTCGACCGAGTTGCTGCTGGGCACCATCTTGTCGTGCTCACCATTCGCCACCAGAACCGGGTGATGAATGCGCGACAGATCCGCAGGACGCTGACGCCCCCACGCGTGTATGGCCTTCAATTGGGCGCGGAACGCGGGGATCGAAACCCCCTTGTCGCGATTCTTGGTGCGCTCCTTCAGTCGTCCCAGGAATTCGCGCGCCGCACTGCGGCCGTTGGGCGTCCCGGTGAAGAAGAGATAGAACTCCGGGTGCCTGAGCGTCAGCGCGCCCTTCGCCATGTCGCGCATGGTCACCGACGTCACCTTGTCGATGCCCGTGCCTCCGGCTGGCCCGGTGCCCGCGAGGATAATCTTCCGGACCAGTTGCGGGTCGGTCCTGCGCGATCACCTGCGAGATGAAACCGCCAAGGGAGAAGCCAAGCAGGTCGACCTGAGCAAAACCGAGCACCTGGATGAACGCCACAGCGTCCCGCGCCATCGCCTCTACTGACGTTGGAGTCTTCCCCTTCGAAGCGCCAATGCCCTGGTTGTCGAAGACGATGACGCGGCGTCTCGTCGCGATGCCATCGACCACGCGGGGATCCCACCTGTCGAGTTCCGCTGCCAGGTGGTTGAGGAAGATCACCGGCACACCGGTGTCAGGCCCAAGCTGCCTGTACACGAATTTCGTCCCGCCGACATCGACGGCCTTCGTCGGCGCATTGCTCCACGCGATGCTCGATCCTGCATGCGACTGTTGTCGTAAGCTCATAGTGCTCTCCGGTTGTATGATGAACATCATATTCTGATGGACAAAAAAACCGCTAGGTGCCGGTGGCGTCGAAGTGCTTCACGGACGCTTCGCGCAGGGCCTTGGAGAGCTTGGGCTTGTCGACAGCGCGGGCCAACACCAGAGCGCCGACCATCGTCGCCACTGACACCAGCGCGTTTTCGTACGCATGTGGCTCGCCCTGGTCGGGCGAATGCCGGGCGACGACATCGATCATTTCCTCGATGCGGCGCGTCGCGGCTCGGCGTACCCTCGCGGCTTGGCGCGGCGTCTCCGAGCCAAGGGCGGCCACCGGACAGCCGGTCTCCGCGTTCTCGACGTGGTCTTTGGAGAGGTAGGCGCGGATCATCGACCGAAGCGCCTCCTGGGGCGGCGCGGCCGTGGCGACGCGCGTCAGTGTGGCCACGCTCTCCGCTCCTGCGCGGTCGGCCGCTTCCGCCAGCATCGCTTCGCGTGAGGCAAAATGGGCGTAGAAGCCGCCGTGGGTCAGGCCGACCTTTTCCATGATGTCGGCGACGCCCGTGCCGTCGTAGCCGCTCCGCCGAATGGCGCGCGCGGCGGCTCCGACGATCCGTTCGTGGGTGACTTCCTTGCGGGTTGGGGTGGTCCGCCCCGAGGTGGTGGCGTTCATATGATGACCATCATATATCGAACGGACGCGGAGCGCAAGAGGAGCCTTTGAATCACGCTGCCATCGGGCCGTGCTGCGTCAGCTGCTGAAAGCACACGGCGCTCACCTCGCCTAGAGGGCTGACACCAGCTTCGCCGTGGTCACGACCTGGCCCACGTGGCGGGCGGTATGCTCGGCGGCGTGGAACAGCAGTCCCAGCGTACTGGCCGGAAGCCGCGCACGGCCGACCAGCCGCGTCACGTGCAGCTCCGACTCCGCCGTCGCGCGGAGCTGTGCCTGCGCGCGGCCGATCGCGGCGGCGAATTGCGCGGCGAGTTGCCGCCCAGTCGTTCCCCCGGGATCGAACGTCTTCTCGCCCGCGAGCACGGCGAGTTGTCCGTCATTGAGGCCTTCGCCACGGGCATAGGTCAAGAGCCTGTCCAGGCTTCCGATCGCGTGCGTCACGTGATAAGCGACGGAAGCCACGCCACTCGGACGTGCGGCAACCTGCGCTGCCGAGAGGGAAGGGATGCATCGCTGCACGTCCTCATCCGCGTCGATCAACGCGTGAGCGACGGGTTGCAGGAGCGCCGGAACGCCCGCCATGGGACCGCGTAACCACGCCGGTTGTGTCATTTCGTCCGCCCTTCCTTCGCCGGTGCCTGTGGATCCTTTCATCTCGGAACCATGCGCTTCCGTCTCGGAACCCGACGGTACAGTCTCGGGGCCCGGCGCTTCCATCTCGGAACTGGGCGCTTCCGTCTCGGAGCCCGACGGGACAATCTCGGGACCCGGCGCTTCCATCTCGGAACCGGGCGGTTCCGTCTCGAAACCCGACGTCACAATCTCGGAGCCCAACGCTACAATCTCGGAGCCGCTGCGCCACCTTCTCGGAACCTCACGCAACAATCTCGCAGCTCAGGGCCTTCATAAAGGGACCCAGTGCTTCCATCTCGGAACCAGTCGCTACAATCTCGGAGCTCAGCGCCTTCATAAAGGGACCCAGTGCTTCCATCTCGGAACCCGTCGCTACAATCTCGGAGCTCAGCGCCTTCATAAAGGGACCCAGTGCTTCCATCTCGGGACCCGTCGCTACAATCTCGGAGCTCAGCGCCTTCATAAAGGGATCCAGTGCTCCCATTTCGGAACCCGTCGTTACAATCTCGGAGCCCGGCGCTTCCGTCTCGGAACCCACATCACGATAAGCCGTCGCCAATGACGGACTCGACCCCGGCCCTGATCGTGCGCGAGGGCCATGAGGGGTGGCCTACGCCAAACGAGGCGCGGTGGTGGACGTCGCCTGCCGCGCCTCGACACCCCCTCACGATCCAACCTCCCACAGCCTGGTTGAGGTCGGCTTCATCTGAACTTCACAACGCCCCAGAATGCTCTCCGCTACAGTCCGGTCGGTGCCGGCGGGGGGATCGGCATGCGAATCCGCCGTTATGGAGGTTCCAATGCCACAGGCTGTCGCGCCCGCTTCCTGGCACGCCCGCTCTCCTGAGGACGCATGTCGGCTGCTCGGTCGTGCCGTCTCGCGGTGGGCCTGGAGCCCGACGAAGCGGTGCGCCGGTTGGCCGTGCACGGACCGAACGCCATCGTGGCGGCCCGCCGTCGCGGCCCCCTGCGAATGCTCCTGGCCCAGTTCACCGACTTCATGGTGCTCGTCCTGCTCGCGGCGGCCGTGCTGGCGGGCTTCCTCGGCGAGCCCCAGGACATCGTGGCCATCGTCGCCATCGTCGTTCTCAACGCCGTGCTCGGCTTCGTGCAGGAGTATCGCGCCGAGCGCGCCATGGCGGCCCTCCAGGCGCTCGCGGCACCGCACGCGCGGGTCCGGCGCGGCGGCGACACGCGGACCCTGCCGGCCTCGGATCTGGTCCCGGGAGATGTGGTGTTGCTCGAAGCCGGTAGCCTGGTGCCGGCTGATCTGCGGCTCGTCGAAACCGCCCACCTCAAGGTTGAGGAGGCCGCCCTCACCGGTGAGTCTCACCCGGTTGAGAAGATCACGACCACCCTGACGGAGCCAGATCTTCCGCTGGGCGACCGGCGGAACATGGCGTACAAGGGGACCCTCGTGACCTACGGTCGCGGCGCCGGCGTCGTCGCGGCGACCGGCATGCAGACGGAATTGGGGCGCATCGCGACCCTGCTGCGCGACGAGGAGGAGGTCAAGACACCGCTCCAGAAGCGGCTCATCCGGCTCGGCCAGCGGCTGTCGGTGGCCGTCATCGTCCTCTGTGCCGTCATCTTCGGCGCCGGCCTGCTGCGCGGGGAGGAGCCGGGGCTCATGTTCCTGACCGCGCTGAGCATGGCCGTCGCGGGCATCCCCGAGGCGCTCCCGGCGGTGGTGACGATCTCCCTCGCCCTGGGAGCGCGGAAGATGTTGAGACGGAACGCGCTCATTCGCCGCCTCCCGGCGGTCGAAACTCTGGGGTCGGTGACGTACATCTGCTCGGACAAGACCGGCACGCTCACCCAGAACCGCATGCAAGTGGAAGCCTTCCACGTCGGCGACAAGCTCGTGCGCGAGCCGCCCGTGACGGACCATGAGGAACCGTGGTCCCTGCTGCTCGAGGGGCTCGCGCTCAGCAACGACGCCGTCCGGAAAATGAACGGCGACGTGGAGGGGGATCCGACCGAAGTCGCCCTGCTCCTCGCGGCCGCGCGTGCGGGACGGGAGAAGGCGGACCTCGAAGCTCGATCACCACGTGTGGGGGAGATCCCGTTTTCCTCCGAGCGCGCCCGGATGACTACGCTGCACCGGCATGCCGACCGGATCGTCGCGTTCACCAAGGGGGCTCCCGAGCAGGTGCTCGACGGCTGCGGAGATCGGTTGACCCAAACCGGAACCGTTTCGCTCGACCGGCCTGCTATCCTGGCGGCGGCCGAGGCGATGGCGCGCAACGGCCTGCGGGTGCTCGCCATCGCCTATCGAGGTCTTCAGGAGCTGCCAGCCGCCCTCGAGCCGAGCGCGATCGAAGCTGACCAGACGTTCCTGGGCCTGGTGGGGCTGCTCGACCCTCCGCGTCCCGAGGCGCGGGACGCGGTCGCGCTGTGCCAGTCGGCCGGGATTCACGTGGTCATGATCACCGGAGACCATCCGGCGACGGCGGGCGCCATCGCGCACGCGCTCGGCATCGCGCACGGGACGGAGGGGATCATGACGGGCCGGGAACTTGCGCGACTCTCCCTCGAGGAGTTCGAACGCCGCGTCGCCGACATCCGGGTCTACGCCCGCGTCGCTCCGGAGCAGAAGATCAAGATCGTGAAGGCACTCCAGGACCGGGGCGAGTTCGTGGCGATGACCGGGGATGGCGTGAACGACGCCCCGGCGCTTCGCCGCGCGGACATCGGCGTCGCTATGGGTCGCGGCGGCACCGACGTGGCGCGCGAGGCCGCCCACATGGTCCTCTTGGACGACAATTTCACCACTATTGTGGGCGCGGTGCGCGAGGGCCGCCGCATCTACGACAACGTCCGCAAGTTCGTGAAGTACACGTTGACGACGGCGGCCGGCGAGATCTGGCCACTGTTCCTCGCCCCGTTTCTGGGGCTGCCGATTCCTCTGCTCCCCATCCACATCCTGTGGATCAACCTGGTCACTGACGGGCTCCCGGGCCTCGCGCTCGCGGCTGAGCCGGCGGAGCCCGGCGTGATGCAACGCCCGCCGCGGCCGCCCCGGGAGAGCCTGTTCGCGCATGGCCTGTGGCAACACGCCATCTGGGTCGGCCTCCTCATGGGCAGCGTGACGCTGGGTACCCTGGCCTGGGCGTACCAAACCGGCTCGGCGCACTGGCAGAGCATGACCTTCACCGTGCTGGCCCTGTCGCAGATGGCACACGTCCTCGCTATCCGTTCGGAGCGTGAGTCGCTGTTTCGGCAAGGGTTGTGGTCGAACAGGCCGTTGCTGGGGGCGGTGGCGCTCACGTTCGTGCTCCAGATGGCGACCCTGTATCTGCCGGCGTTCAACGCCGTGTTCAAGACACAGCCGCTCACTTTGGCTGAGCTGGCCCTCTCGTTGGGGCTTTCCTCTGTAGTGTTCGTGGCCGTGGAAATCGAAAAGGCGGTGAAGCGACTATGAACAGAGTCTTCGGGAAATCGATCGTCGTGGGCGTGGACGCCTCACCCCAATCGCTCCGTGCGGCGGCTGTAGCGTGGAAGATCGCCGAGGCGGCGCGGACGAAGTGCCAGCTCGTGCACGCAGTGCCGGACGTGTGGCTGGCGAGGCGGATGCACCGGATGCCCGGAAGCAGATGGCCGCACGGCTGAACCGGGTCGTCCCTCCGGCCGTGCTGCGGGGGCTCGACGTCCGCTACGGCCGGGCGGCGCGAGTGGTGGCCGAAGCGGTCGCACGCCACGGCGCGGGTCTGGTCGTGCTCGGAGCGAAGCGCCGCGGCACGATCGCCCGCGCGTTGAGCGGCAGCACCGCCCACTACCTCGTGCGGACCCTCGACGTACCGGTCCTGGTGACCGACAGGAGGTCCAGTCGCATCGGTCGGGTCCTGGTCGCAGTGGATCTGTCGTCCGCTGCGAGTGCGACGCTACAGGCTGCGTCCGCATTGGCGAACCTGGTGGGTGCTCGCCTCCGCGTGCTGCACGTGGTGGAGCCGATCCGGTATCCCACCGTGGTCCCGCGAGCACCTGACAAGCAGGGCTTCCTTCGGAAGTCGGTCGAGACGTTTCACCGACTGGCGTCGACCGTCTCCGGGGCCGCGGAGCCCGATATGGTCGTGCGCCAGGGATCGGCGGCGGTCGCGATCGCGGCCGAGGCCGCGCGGTGGAAAGCGGACGTGGTCGTCGTCGGCTCGCAGGGTAAGGGGTTTGTGGACCGCCTGCTGATCGGCAGTACGACCGAATGGCTGTTGAACCGCCTGCCGGCATCGCTGCTGGTGGTCCCAATTGCGCGCGCCAGGCGGACCACCCGTCCATGAGCGAGGGAGCTCGCCGCGGCATTCGCTCCGCGCAGCGTTGCCGAAAGGATAGCTCGATAGGACCGCAGCGGACTCCCGGATCCTTCATCTACCTCTCACCGTCGCGTCACGCGGAGCACCGCAGGTTGTTTGGGTGCCGCGCTGACACGAAATGAGCCAGACGTGGCTGATACTGGCGCGGCCAGCTCTGTGAGGTGAGTCACGTGCTTCGTCGCAACGTGCTACGAATTGCGGGGTTGCCGATCAGCCAAGCGACGGCACCTGACTTGCCCAAGCCCTGAGTTGACCATTTTCTTCTTCGGAGCCTGACGTCATGTTGATTCATCGATCGAGATGTGCCGCCGGCATCGCCGCGCTCGCGGCGATCGCACTGGCAGCGGGTTGCAGCAACAGCACCGGCCCCTTGGCCCCGTTTCAGCCACAGATCAGCAATGTGCCGGACAATTTCCAATTTCAGGCCACGGGCGTAACGAACGTGACTTGGACCTATACGTACTCATGGTCGAACTCCGGAGACAGTGCGACCGTGAATCAGGCGACCACCGTCACCGCGGGTTCGGCCACGCTCACGATCTCCGACAACAACGGCACACAGCTGTACTCCCAATCGCTCAGCGCGAACGGGACGTTTGGGATGAGCAAAGGGGTGCACGGCACCTGGACCGTCAAGGTCGTGTTCACGAACTACAGCGGTACCGTGAACTTCCGAGTACAGAAGGTGTAGGCGCGGGCGCCGCCGCTCGGCGAAGGCCCAAGAGTCTCCGTGGCGGGCGCTGCCAGACGTCCTCGTAGATACGGGCAGCGAGTACACCTGGATTTCCCGTCCCATCCGGAAGGAATTGATTCCCGCCGGTCCAGTGATCGCCGCCGTCGCGGCCTAGCCTCTGTTCCGTCGGAATCCGAAGGCATGTCCCAGCATGGCGCTCGGAGCCCCGAACGCCACCATCAATTCTGGACACACGGTGCCCGAAAAGAACGTGAAAGACGAACCGGAGATGATGTGGTGTTCGGCGAACCGGGAGACCTCGTCCTGCTCGGCTCGCGAACGCTCGAAGGACTGAACTTCCGGGTCGAGCCGGTCCACAAGCGGCTGGTGGACGCGGGACCGGCGCCAGCCGCCGTCGGCTTGGTGGCGCCGAGGGTCACCCGACCGAACGCGCGACGAGCAGCGTCACATCGTCGTGGGGCTCGGCCTGCCCGGTGAAGCCCTGCGAGCGCCTCGATGACGCCCCGGACGAGATTGGCGGCCGAGCTGTTGTGCGCCCGCAGCGCGACCTGAAGACGCTCGGTGCCGAACGCCTCACCGGCCGGGTTCCGCGCCTCCACCAGTCCGTCGGTGAACGCGACCAGGGCCTCGCCGGGCCCGAGCGTTCCCTCGCCCGTCTGGAACGTCGCCTCGGGGAAGAGTCCGAGCGCGGGGCCCGTGGGCATCAGCTCCAGCGTGGCGCCGTCCCGTCCCATCACGATGGCCGGCTCGTGACCGGCGTTCAGGTAGTCGAACTGCCCGGTCTGCGGCGTGAGGGCCGCCAGGAAGACCGTCGCGAACATGTTGGTACGCCCGTGCAGTCTGGCGATGTAGTCGTTGGTGAATCCCGCGACGCGCGTCAAGAGGTCGGCCGGCGAGGCGGATTCCAGCGACTGGCGCACGAGCGTGCGACGGCCGCCGATCATCTGGATCGCGCCGCCCCCGACGGGGTCGGCCGACGCGCGGATGAGGCTGCGAAACAGCGCCATGAACAGCGCCGCGCCAAAACCCTTGTCGCACACGTCTCCCATGACCAGGACGATGGTACTCCCGGGCGCCAGCACGAAGGCGTCGTAAAAGTCGCCCGACACCTCGCGCGCCGGATGCAGCGCGGCATCGAGCTGCACGCCCATCGCCATCGGGAGTGTCTCGGGAAGAAAATCCCGCTGGATGTTCCGGGCGACGGCCATCTCGCGCGTGAGACTCTCGGCGGCCCGCAGCGCGTCGGCGATCCAGGCGGCGCCCAGGCGCGTCCGCAGCATCGCCGGATGGAAGGGGCGCGGGAGATAGTCGTCGGCGCCCAGCTCGAGGCAGCGCGCGACGACGTCGACGTCCTCCACCGCCGACACGACGACCACCGGAACCGGCGCGAGCTCGGCGTCGCTCCGCAGCGCCTCGAGCAAGCCCGTGCCGTCCCGGCCCGCGTCCAGCAACACGAGGTCGAACCGCTCCGCCCGGAGCTTCGCGAGCGCCTCATCAGTCTGGGCAGCCGTGTCCACGCCGTACCCTTCGCGCTGCACGTGCCCGCTGAGGCGGTCCGGCGCGTCCGCCGCCTCCACGACCAGCACCCGGGCCGGCGCGCCGCTCATCCCGGGCCGCCGAAACTGGCGACGGCGTCGTCCACCGTCTCGAACACTTTCAGGATGCCGGTGAACCCGCTCAGCTCGAGCACCTTCCGGACGTCGGGGTTGGGGCCCGCGAGCCGCAGGTCCCCGCCGCCCGATCGGGCGCGCTTCACCGTGCCCAGCAGCACGCGCAGACCGGCACTGCTGGTGTAGTCCACCGCACCGAAGTCGGCGATCAGCTTGGCGTGTCCCGCGTCCAGCTCGCGCGCCAGGACCTGCTGGAGACTGTCGGCGGTGAGTCCGTCCACGCTGCCGGCGATATGCACGGTGCATACCCCACCGCGCTGTTCCACCGAGGCTTCCATTAGCGCATCACGTTTCGTTGAGCAGGTTGAGCTGCCAGAGGTCCCGCGTGCTGGTGTGCAGGAACGGGTGGATGGCGACCATCCCCGTCCGCCCGATGCTTTTCTCAAGGTAGCGCAGCTCTCGGAACTTGTCCTTCACCGCTGGATCGGGCGCGGCCTCGAACCCCGCCTCGCGCAACATCAGGACCCCCTTGGCGCGGATCGCGAGCTCGGCACGCAGGCGCAGCAGGCACATCATGTCCACGATCACCTCCGCGGCGAAGCGGCTGCGCAGGGTCTTGAGATAGCTGCCCATCGGGGTCGCCGAGATCCGCCCCGCGTGCACGGCCTTGCAGCAGCTCCTGGTCGGTGTCGAATCCCGCCCCCAGCCAGGCGCTCGTTTCCCGTTCGCTCGGCTGGAACACCACGATGCTGAGCCAGGGAAACACCAGGACGAGGAGCGCCGTCGCCAGGATCGGCTGCACCAGGACGTGGTTGTACAGCGAGTGCAGCACCACGGCCAGCCCAAGACCCGGCAGGACGAGGGAGAGCCGGAAGGTCCCGGCCCGGGTCTGCAGCGTCTTGGCGATCATCGCCAGGATGGCCGTGGCGCCCCCGTGCATGACGGCGGTGCCGAACCCGCGCACGATCCAGGTCCACAGCGTGGCACCCGCCGCCGCCTCGACGTAGTAGAGATTCTCGAGCACCGCGAACCCGGTGCCGATGGCGAATCCGTGGATGGCGGCGTCCACGACGAACCCCACCCGGTTGCGCTGCAGCAGGAAGACGACGAAAGCGGCCTTGAACGACTCTTCCACGACGGGCGCGACGTAGCGGGAATAGGGTGCCAGGTCCAGGGCGAGCGCGGGCCGGAGGCTGACGTTCACCGCGTAGCTCGCGAGCCCGGCGACCAGGCCGGCCGTGAGCGACAGCAGGATCGCCCGGAACGCGACGAGTTTGTAGCTGTCGATCAGGACCAGTGCGCCGAGGAACAGGAAGACCGGCAGGACACTGACGGCAATCGCGACGACGGCCGTCACATGATCTTGAACGAGAACATGAACGTGGAATGAGGCGGGCCACCCCGTTCCCCGGCCACGGCGAACCCCGTCGACAGCGTGGACTCGAGATGGGAGAGCGTGATCAAGCGGATGTCGAGCTGCGCACCCGCGCTCAGCAGCGTGCGTCGCAGCGACGCGTCCCGGACGTTGGTCATGAGCCCCGTCGTGAACAGCGACACGTTGGCCCAGCGCAGGTAGCAGCTGGGGATCCCGGCGCGGCGAAACCGCAGCGGCGGCGATACCCACTCCACCTGGGCCCGGGCGTAGTCGGCGCCCGCGACGCTGTTGATGTCGAGACCCGGGAAGCTCGCGACGTTCCGGAATTGCTGGATGTCCCGGTGGTCCACCCAGTTGTTGCCGAACCCGCCGAAAAAGAAGTTGGCGAACGGGTTGGTCCGGTTGCCGGACAGCGCCGCGCCGCCTGAGGCCCTGAACCACAGCGACGAGTGGTCCAGTGGGAGCAAGAACCCTTTCGCCGCCTCGAGGCTCACGCGGGGAAACACGGTCCCGCTCACGGCGTTGCCGCGCAGGCCGACGCCCCACGTCGTCCCCAGCTCGTCGTCCACGGCGCCGAGTGAGCGTCGCAGCGAGGTGTAGGCGAGGTCGCCGGAGAACGACAGCAGCTTGTCGAATGGAGCCAGCACGCCCTGGAACTCGGGCAGGGTCGCCAGGTCGCCGTAGCCCGCCACCTGGAGCGAGTACGTCAGCCGCCTCGGCTCGTCGAACAGGAGCATGCCCTGACGCTCGAGCGTCAGCGAGTAGCCTTTGCGACTCGTCTTCGTGGGCCCGACGAGATCGTAGAAGTCGGCGGGATTGAGGGCCGCGGCGACGCGCCAGTTCCAGTAGTGGAAATTCGCGCGCAGGTGGAGACGCTCCGACTTCGCCAGGGCCCCGCCCGAGTAGGACGCGCTCAGGTCGAGCGCCGTCGTCCCGACGCGATCGGAGAAGTTCAGGCGCAGCCCGCCCGCCACCGTGGAGCCGCCGTCCGCATCCTGGTATCCCTCCACGATCGGGTACGCGTTGTCCAGCTTGATCTGTCCGCAGCGGGCGATAGGCGCCGCTCGAGGGCGTGGTGGAGTCGGCGACGATGGGCGGCACCATCCACGACTGCACCTCGGGCCGGCTCGCGGCAATCTCGTTGCCCAGGAAGCGAATCGCGCTGACCGAGTCCACCACCTGGTTCGCGATCAGCGAGGGCACGAATCCTCGGGCCGAATAGCGGAAGACGACGAGGGAGTCCGGCCGCCCAGCCAGGGGGACCGGCTTGAAGAAGCCCGTCTCCGCGTTGCTCAGGGGCTCCATCTCGCTCGTGGTGAAGTCGTAGCGGAAGATGTTGGATACGCCCGAGTAGTAGGAGGAGCCGTAGAGGAACCGCCCGTCCGGCGAGAACACGAAGTTCGACGGCGACCAATTCCCGAAGTCGAACAGGTCTTCGAGCGTGGCGGAGTCCGCCGGAAGCGCCGCGAGGTCCATCCTGACCAGCCGCTCGCTGCCGCTGAGATCCGACATCGAACCGATGAGGGTCGATCCGTCCGGCGCGATGTCGAGGTCGAACAGGTCCCGTCCGTAGGGCAGGGTGCGGACCTGGTGCCACTCGTGGTACGGGGGCGGAATGCGGACCAGCGTCGAGAACCCGTTGTCATGGCGGACGCCCCACAGCGAGCTGTCCCGCGCGTTGAACGCGAGATCGCCGATCCGCGCGTCGCGAATGAGCGTCGCGGAGTGGCCGGTCGCCAGGTTCAGCGAGACGAGGTGGCGCCAATTGGCGTTGTTGGTCGTATAGAACAGCGTCCGGGACGCCGGATCGAACGCCAGCGAGGTGACCGACAGGTCCGGACGCTCCCGTGCACCTCCCGCAGGTTCTTGAGCCTGCCGGATGCGAGGTCGATGCGTGACCAGATGGCCGACCTGTCCCGGATAGCGAACGGCCAGGACCAGGCTGTGGCTCGCCGAGTCGTAGTACGCCCGGGAGACGGCACCCAGCGTCCGATCCGAGAGCGGGCGGGAGGCGGTGGTCGGGTGCCGCCGAATCGCTCGCGAGATTGGTGTCCTGCCACGCACGCTCCCACGCGATCCAGCGCGACCATTCGTCCTCGAGCGAGCGGCCGAACACGTGGCGAAACTGCGATGAGAAGTAGCGCCGGCTCCCCGCGCTGCGGTTGAACCACGCCAGCAGGCTGTCGTCGCCGTAGCGCAGCGCCAGATAGCTGACGAACCGCGTCCCGTAGAGATAGGAGTTGCTCCCGACCTGGAAGTCGATCGTCGTCCCTTCGGATTCGAGCCCGACGACGTCGTAGACGCGGCCGCTGTCACGGACGAGGGTGCGAAACACCATCTCGTCGTAGGGGCCGATCGCGCGTCCCACGCCCGCCGTTCATCCACGTCTCGAGATAGACGGCGATCCCCTCCAGGTACCAGCGCGGCGCATACCAGCGCGGCACGGTCAGGTAGCCGTACAGCATCGACAGCGGGGCGTCCGCGGTGGGCGTGACCTTGCCGAAGAACAGCGACCGGAAGAACCGGTCGGACGCCGTGGCCTTGTCGGTCGTCACGATGTGGGCCAGCTCGTGGTTGAGCGAGGAGGTCATCCGTTCCTGGGCCGGCGCGGATTCGTAGTCGTGGCCGTACGGCTCGATCCCGACGGTGACGTGGTTCTGCGGCAGCGGGCTCGCGCCCGCGTTGCCGTAGTGCCACAGGTCGTGCAGCAGCAGGTCGATCTTGCCCCGCGGCGAGTAGTCGAACAGGCGGCGGTGAAACTGCAGCGCGTTCTCGAAGCTGCCGACCACCTGGGGCACCAGATAGGACTGCAGCGGAGAGGTCAACACCAGGCGCATGTCGCCGGTTTGGAGCGTCTGAAACTGCGCCGCGAGAGCGGCGGGCACGCTCATCCCCAGGGACACGAGGAAGGCCAGGTATCGCAGTCGCGGCATTGTCCGAGGGGAAGGGTGGTGCGGAGCAAAGCTATGCGGTGATCCCGGCTCCCGTTAGAGCGAGCCAGGATCACCGCACGGGTCTACGATCGCTACGAGAGGGCGTCAGTTCGCGTCGCGCATCGCCTCACGCATGAACGTCTGGGACAGCGCCGCGTTCAGGGACAGGGCGCGGAACGCTTCGGCCGCCTGGAGCTGGTAGAACGCGCCGCTGGCTTGCACCGTGCGGAACGCGTCGCTGGCCTGGAGCCGCATAAACACCGCGTTCGCCTGGACCCCGCGGAACGCCGTGTTGGCCTGGAGCTGCTGGTAGGCGGCGTTGGCCTGGAGCTGCTGGTACGCCGGGTTCGCCGCCAGCTGTTGGAACACGGCGTTGGCCTGGAGCTCGCGGAACGCCGGGTTGGCCTGGAGCCGCAGATACGCGGCGTTGGCCTGGATCTCCCGGTACGCCGCGTTGGCCTGGAGCCGCTGCGCGACGTCCGCGGACTGCACGTGCCCGAACGCTCCCTGCGCCTGCAGGTCGCGGAACACGGCGTTGGCCTGGAGCTGCTGGTACTCCGCGCTGGCGTGGATCTGCTGGTAGCCGGCGCTGGCCATGAGCTCGCGATAGGCCGGGTTGGCCTGGATCTGCTGATAGGCGGCGCTGGCCTGGATCTGCTGGTAGCCGGCGTTGGCCATGAGCTCGCGATAGGCCGCGTTGGCCTGCAAGTTCCGGAACGCCGCATTCTGCATCACTTCCCGGAACACATCGCTCCGCACCAGGCGCAGGATCTGATCGTTCTGAAACAGCACCTGGATCTCGGGATTCTGGAGCGTCACGTCGGCTTCGGTCATGGCGCGCCCCCGATAGCGCGACGCCTGCTCGACGCCGCCGATCCCGCCGATCGTGCCCGCCTTGTTGAAGACCGGTGGGAAACCGGTCAGTAAGCCGGCGACGAAGATCACGACCGCCGCCGCTGCTGCTGAGCCTCCGATGATGATCGCTTTCCTCGTCATGTGGCCTCCTGGAAGTATGCTGCGCTGCCAAACATCCTGAATCGTCTGCACGGGATCACTCAGTATGCCCCACCACGTCGCTCGCGCGTGCCCCGGTGGAGGCAGTGTCGCAAGGATCGCGTGTTTCAGACGAGGAGGCGGTTCGCGCGTCCCCGTACGATCGAAGGCCAGTACCACGGAGCGCAACTCGTCCGCCAGTGCCCGGGCCTCCGGATTCCGCTCCACCAGCGACCGGAACGCGGCTCGCTGTTCCGGCGTGTTGGCGCCGTCGATCTCCTGCTGGATGAGCTCGATCTGTTCCGTGTTCAGCATGGGCCCCGCACCTGTTCAGTGAGCACGAGCCGCAGCCGCTCCCGCGCCGTGAAGAGGCGCGACTTGACGGTCTTCACCGGAATCTCCAGCACGCCAGCGATCTCCTCGTAGGAGAAAAACAGAAAGTGCTTGAGCACCACCACGGCCCGATCGTTCGGCTCCAGGCCCATCAGCGCCTTCCCCACACGGTCCTCGGCCTCCGTCGAGCGATCGGAAGAGGCGGCCGCGGCCGGGATTTCCGGTCCATCCTCCAGCGTCACCGCCGGCTTGCGTCGCTTGAGCAGGTTGAGCGACTCGTTCACCGTCATGCGGTAGATCCAGCTGAAGAATTTGTACCTCGGGTCGTAGGTCCGGAGTTTCAGAAACGCATTGAGAAACACCGTCTGCGTGACGTCCTCGGCGTCCTGCACGTCGTGCGTCATCCGGAGCGCGAGGTTGTACAGCCGTTTCTGGTACCGATCGACGAGGCTCTCGCCCGCGTCCCGGTGACCGTCCAGGAACTGCCGGACCAGGTCCCGGTCCTGTTCGTCCGTCGCCGGAGGTGTTTCTTTCAAGTACAACTCAGAGGGGTCAAAGGTTGGAAGAGAACCTGCACCGCGGCTCCCCCCTCGGCAATGCCGGGCCGACGCGGCTGGGCGTCCGATGGACGATGGCGAGCGACCCGGGCGAAATCGCCCGGGTCAACGCGGCGTTCACCGCGTTCGCGGAGGCGCACGCCATGCCGGCCGCGGTCCGGCGCAGCCTGAACGTCGCCCTCGACGAGCTGCTGCAGAACACGATCGTGCACGGATTTGCGGGGCGGCAGGGCGAAGACGGCGCGGTGACGATCGCCGTCGAGCTACTGCCGGATCGGCTGACGGTCACCCTGACGGACGACGGCCAGCCGTTCAATCCCCTCGACACGGCGGTCCCCGACACCGCGGGCTCCGTCGAGGAGCGGCCGATCGGTGGTCTGGGGATTCACCTGGTGCGGCAGCTGATGGACGAGGTCCACTATCACCGCCGCGGCGGTCACAACGTCGTCGTGCTGGTCAAGCGCCTGAAGGAGTAGATGGCCATGGAGATCACCACGCGCGCGCACCATGACGTTACGCTCGTCGCCGTTGTCGGCAGTCTCGACAGCAACACCTCGCCCCAGGCGCAGCAGGCGCTCGACGCGATTCTCTCGGGTGGCGCGCGGAAGGTCGTGGTGGACCTGACGGCGCTCGACTACATCAGCAGTGCCGGGTTGCGGGTGTTGCTCGGCACGGTCAAGCGGCTGGGGGGACGGGCGGGGGCGGGGGGAGGGGCGCTGCGCCTCTTTGGCTTGAACGAGACGGTCCGGGAGGTGTTCGACATTTCCGGGTTCTCGACCATTCTCGCCGTGTTCGCCACGGAGGCTGACGCGCTCAGGGGGTTCTAGTCATGATGATCGATGGAATGGAGCGTCTAGCCGCCGCGTTGTCCGACCGCTACCGCCTCGAGCGCGAGCTCGGCCGGGGCGGCATGGCCACCGTCTACCTCGCCCAGGACCTGAAGCACGACCGCAAGGTCGCCATCAAGGTCTTGAAGCCCGAGCTCGCCGCCGTGCTCGGCGCCGAGCGGTTCGTCCAGGAGATCAAGACCACCGCGGCGCTCAGCCATCCGCACATCCTGCCGCTGTTCGACTCCGGCGAGGCCGGCGGGTTCCTCTACTACGTCATGCCCTACATCGAGGGCGAGACGATCCGCGAGAAGCTCACTCGCGAGACCCAGTTCGCGCATCGACGAAGCGGTACGGATCACCACCGAGGTCGCCGACGCGCTCGACTACGCCCATCGCCACGGCGTGATCCACCGCGACATCAAGCCGGAGAACATCCTGCTGCACGATGGCCGGCCGATGGTGATGGACTTCGGCATCGCGCTCGCCGTGTCCGCCGCGGCTGGCGGACGCATGACCGAGACCGGGCTCTGTCTGGGCACGCCGCACTACATGTCCCGGAGCAGGCGACGGCGGACAAGGAGATCACGGCGCGCAGCGACATCTACTCGCTGGCGAGCGTGCTGTACGAGATGCTGGCCGGGCAGCCGCCGCACACGGGTGGCTCGGCGCAGCAGATCATCATGAAGATCATCGCCGAGCCGGCGGCGCCGGTGACGAGCCTGCGGAAGAGCGTGCCGCCGAACGTGGCGGCGGCGCTGGCGAAGGCGCTGGAGAAGCTCCCGGCCGACCGGTTCGACGCGCGCGAAGGCGTTCGCCGACGCGCTCGCGAATCCGGCGTTTGTCGCGGCGACCTCAACCGGAACAACGGCGGCCCAGGGCTCCAGGCGCCCCTGGTGGCGTGATCTCCGGATCGCCGCCACGGGCGCGGCGGGGATCGCCGTCGGCGCCCTGCTGGCGTCGATGCTCGCCCGGTCCGAGCGCGCGGGTGTTCCCGTGGAGTACGACGTCGGCCTCCCCGACTCGGCCGGCATGATGACGGTCGCCCAGGACGTCGGGTTCGCCGTCTCGCCCGGCGGCGACTTCGTCGTGTACGAGACGGTGCGGCAGGGCCGGAGCGAGCTCTGGTATCGCTCACTGCTCGATGCCACCGTGCGGCGGATCCCCGGCACCGATGACGGATCCCAGCCGGTCGATCTCGCCCGACGGCAACCGGCATCGCGTTCTTCCGCCTGACGGACGGCGGGTGGACCGTCGAGGTCATCCCCGTCGAAGGCGGCACCGCGACCACGATCGGTCGCGGCGTCGAGTCCTGCGGAGGCTGCTCTGGCCCTCCGGAGGCCGGATCCTCGCCATCGACAGCGGCGGCCAGTGGCCCGCTGGATCGATCCCGAGCGCGGGACCGGTCTCGTCGGTCCCGATCCGGATACTGCGAGGGCCAGGCGCTGACTCCGGGAGGAGACGGCCTGCTCTGTGGCGGGGGAGGGGCCAAATGGGGCTACCGGATCGCGGTCGGGGACACCGCGTTCGAGCAGCGGTTCTGGCGTGCGGAGGACAGCAATCGGGTGTTCGGTTCGTCGTTCCGGGTCGTCGACGGGCGCTATCTGACCTACGTCTCCATCGGCGGTGATCTGCTCGCGGCGCCGGTGGACCTCGAGACCGGTCGGGTGGGTCGGGCCGTGCGGATGGCGAGTGGACTCGGCCTCGCCAATTTCACCGGGGACGGCGAGTTATGCCATCGCCGCCGTCCGGTACCCTGGTGTACGCCCAGGGGGACAACCGGTCGGTCGGGCACCTGGTTCACCTCAGCGAGGCGGGAATCGACACGCTGCCACCTCGGCAGAGAGGCCTTCCTCACCTTCGAGTACAGCCCCGACGGCCGTCGCCTCGCTGCGGTGGTCGAGGGGCTCGAAGGGATGGAGCTCAGGATCTACGACCTGGCGTCCGGTCGATACCAGACCTGGATCCGGCGGCCGGTCATCACCCATGCGATATGGAGCCCGGCGGGCGACCGGCTGCTGTTCGGCGCCAACGATTCGATCCTCGTGGGCTCACCGGACCGCTCCGGCCCTCCGGAGTTCCTGCTGTACCTCCCGCACTTCGAGGCGTTGCGCTGGATGCCTGACGACCGGGTCTTCGGGATCCGCTGGGAGCCGAACGCCGCAGACGTGCTGCGACTCGACCGCCGGCCGGTCACCGTCGACTCGCTGTTTTCGAACACCGGGTTCGCCTTTCCTTCCGCCGACGGGCGCTGGATCGCGTACACCAACGCCGCCTATACGGAGGCCTGGATCGAGCCTCTCCCGCGCGACGGGCGCCGGTTCCAGGCGGCGGCCGGCAATCTGGAGGACATTCAGTGGCTCTCGGCGCGCGAGTTGGGTGTGCCGATCACGGACGGACCTCGGACCCGGCTCGAGCGGGTGACCGTCGATCCCACGGCGAATCCGCCGCTCCGCAATCGGGGCCGGTGGGCCGACGCGCCGCAGTTTCGAGACACCAACGGACCCTCGTTCGCGCTCGCGCCCGGCGGTGGTGTCATCTACCTGCGGGGTGCCATCGACAAGCCAGCCGCCTACCTCCGCGTCGCGCCGCACTGGGTGGACCGGATGAAGCAGGCCGTGGACGAGGCCAATCGATAGCGGGCGCCATCGCCCGCTGACCCTGTTGTTCGTGCAGCAGCACGAGCACCATATTCAACTACGCGCAACCCGCGCTGTTCGGGGAACTGGCGATCATGCTGTGGCTCTTGGTGAAGGGAGCGAATCCGGTCCCGGCGAAGGCTTCCAGCTGATCGAAGTCTGCCTTGAGGTTCTTCGCTTCCCTTTCTTTTCTCTCGAGAGAGCGAGCGGCCTGTCATCCTGAGCGGAGCGCGCGCAAGCGCGCGAAGCGAAGGACCTGCTTCTAGTGCGCGCGTAGCGAAGGAATTGCCCTGAGCGCAGCGAAGGCCTGAGTTCTCCGCGCGCCGTCCACGAGGGCGTTCAACAGCAGGTCCTTCGCTCCGCGCGCGTTCCGCGCGCTGCGCTCAGGATGACAACGCTCCGGCGTCCGTATGGGAAAAATAGAGGAGAAAGAACGCCTACGTTCCCGCGCCGGCCTTCTGCTGGGCGTCCCTTCGCACCAGCGCGAAGCCGAGCGCGTTGAAGTTGTAGTCGGCGACTTCGCGGAACAGCTTCCGGGCCTGGGCGGCATCACCCGCGCCCTCCGTCGCGAGCGCGAGCTGATACTTCACGTACGGATCGAACGGATTGCCCTGCCGGAAGTGGTCGGCGGCCTGGCCGTACTGCCGCTGATATAGCGCGATGAATCCCATCAGCTGGTGCATCGGCTCGAGCTTGCGCGGGTTCGCGTCGGGTGCCAACAGCGCGTTGATGTGATCGGCGTGCTCCCGCGCGGCCGCGTAGTCGCCGCTCTTCGCCGCCAACCACCCTTGTAAGTACGCGACCTGCGCCTCCTGGCCGCGCCGGAATGCCGGGTTGCCGGCCTGGTCGGCCTGCTGCATCAGCAACGGCTTGAGCTGCGTGAGGGCCTGCTCCGCCGCGGCCCGGTTGCCCGTATGGATCGCGATCACGACGACATTCGTGAGCGCGTTCACCTTGGAGGCGGTGGGATCGGTGACCCCCATGCCGTCGACGGCGCCGACCAGTCGATTGAGCTCGTCGATCGCCGCCGCGGGGTCGCCGGCATAGACGCTGACGTAGGCGTGGAACGGGGCGAAGCCCGCCCGCTGCGCCGGCGGCGCGACCGCCTCGGCGGAATCGTAGTTCGCCCGCGCCGCGGCGTAGTTGCCCAGGAACGTGTTCGCGTGCCCGAGCTTCACCAGCAGGATCCCGTTGTGCGGGTCGAGCGCGAGACCTCGGCTGTACTCGTCACGCGCCTTTTCGAGATTGCGCTGCGCGCGGTACGCGTCGCCCACAAACATGTGCGCATTGGGCTCGTTCGGCGCCAGCGCCACGCCCGCCTGCATCTGCTCGAGCGCTTTGGCGAAGTCGCGCGGCTCCCCGAAGATGTAATTGTTGCCCAGCGTCGCGTGGGCGACGTACATGCGGGGCGCCAGCTCCAAGGCCTTGGTCAGCGAGGCCCGGGCTTCTGGGTTGCGATTCAACCCCGCTTGCGCCCCGGCGAGCGCCAGCCAGGCGCGTGGACTGGCGGGATACTTCGCGACGAACTGCTGGGCGAGCGCCAGTTGGCCCGCGATGTCGTTGTCGAAGCCCTTGCGCGCCATCTGGATTTGGATCTGCTCGGCGTCCGAGGCGCCGGCCGCGTGCTGTTCGGCGAGGGCGAGGTTCGCCTTGAACTCGGCGAGCGAGTTCGCGGTGTTGGCGACGTTCAGATAGCCGAAGGCGAAGTTCGGATCGGCCGCGACCGCCGCCTGGAAGTGAACGTTCGCCTCGAGGAAACGGCCGAGATCGGCCTCGCGCACGCCCATGAGGAAGTGGGCTCGCGCGGCGGTGGAGGACGTGGTGATAGGATGGTTGATGACGGCACTGGTGATGGGATCGAGGGCGGCACGCCCGTCCTGTGCGGCGGCGCGGGCAGACCACCCAGCGGACGCGAGTACCACCGCTACGCCTGCGAGGGCAGTACGCGGGGACACGTGGTAGAGAGACCTCATGGTCGTCTCCGATAAGAGGGTTAGTCCGAACCTCACCCGTGCGCGGTAACACCACTAGAGGAGAGAACGGCTCCTGACACCTTCCTCACGAACAGCAGGTCCTTCGCTCCGCGCGCGTTCCGCGCGCTGCGCTCAGAGCCTGCCCTGAGCGTAGCGAAGGGATGACATCCTTGGCGGGGAGTTAAGAAGAAAGGAAATGGAAGAAGGGTGGCACCATCATCATTTCCTTGCAGAACAAGGGCACAAGTCTTCCACTTCCTCCTTATCTTTTTTTTCTCTGCTCACCCGAGCGAGCGCGCTTGTCATCCTGAGCGCCGCAGGCGCGAAGGATCTGCTGTTCGACGAAAGCAGGTCCTTCGCTCCGCGCGCGTTCCGCGCGCTACGCTCAGGATGACAACGCTTCGGCGTTCGTTAGAAAAAAAAGAGAAGAAGGATCTGTTCGTATGACGCGACACCACCAATCGTCGAGGTTCTGATGTCCATGCCCTCTGTTCCGGCACGGCTGGCCCTGCTGCTGGCGCTCGGCGCCTGCGCAAGACCTGAGACCTACGGATTCGTGGCCGTCCTCGGCAACGATACGACGTCGGTGGAACGTGTCACCCGGCGCGGCCATCGCATCATCGGCGACGCGATCGGCCGCTCCCCGACGGTGACCCGCCGCCACTGGGAGGCCGAACTGGGGCCGAACGGGGTCATCACGCACTGGTCGATGGACACCGACATCCCGAACGGGCCTCCCGACGGGCGGCATCTCCACCATACCGCCACGTTCATCGACACGGTCCTGGTGTTCACCCGCGGGCCGTCGGCGGGCACGCGGCCGTTCGCGTACCGCAAGCGCTACGCCGAAACCGTGCCGTGGAATGCGTACGTGTACGCGACCTGGGAGCTGCTGCTCGACGCGGCGCGGCGGCAGCAGGATAGCACGCGCGCCCGCATCGGTCAGTATTTCTTCGAAGGCTGGGACGAAGGCCACGTGGGGTACGCGGACATCGCGCGCAACCCGGACGGCTCCTACGCGATCAGCAGCACCGGGCTGGCGGGGACGGGCACCGCGCGCCTGGACACGCTCGGCCGGCTGGCCTCCTACTCAGGTGCGGGAACGACGTACAAGCAGGAAGTCCGGCGCATCACCGACGTACCGGATATCGACGCCTTGGCGGCGCGCTTCGCGGCCGATGAGCAACGCACGGGCGTCGCCACGTCCCTCAGCCCGCGCGACACCGTCCGCGCCACAGTGGGGACCGCCGACGTGATCGTCGACTATAGCCGCCCAGCGCGGCGCGGGAGAACGCTGGTGGGCGGGCTGATCCCCTATGGCCAAGTTTGGCGCACCGGCGCCAACGCCGCGACGCAGCTGACCACAAGGGCGCCGATCGAGATCGCCGGCGTTTCGCTGCCTCCGGGGACGTACACGCTGTGGACGCTCCCGACCCGGGGCGGGGTCTCACTCGTCATCAACGGCCAGTCCGGCCAGTGGGGCACGGAATACCACGCCGACAAGGACGTCGCGCGCCGGCCCATGACGGTGGATTCCCTGCCTGGAAACGCCGAGCAGTTCACCATTCGCATCGAACCGGCTGGACGGCTCGTCATGGAGTGGGGCACCTTCCAATGGAGCGTCCCCATCAGGAGTCGCTAATAACAGGTCCCTGGCTCGCGTCATTGAGAAAGAAGGAGGAAACGGGGAAAGGTCTTCCACTTCCTGTCTATCTTCTTTTCTGCTCACCCGAGCGAGCGACAGCGCTTCGGCGTTGGTTAGGAAAAGAGAAAGGAGAGATCTTCCCAGGTGGGGTTCCTGCCTTCGATCAGCCGGGTCTTCCGCGACCTCACCCAACCCTTGATCTCTTTCTCGCGCGCAATCGCGTCCCGAATGTCCGCGAACTCCGAGAAGTAAACCAGTCGGGTGACGCGATACCTGGTTGTGAACCCAAGGACTAAGCCCTGCTTGTGCTCATTCACCCGTCGCGCGAGGTCATTGGTGACACCGACATACAACACCCGGGACCGACTCGCCAGGATGTACACGTAGAAGGTGCGCATGCGCCACACGGATACGCGGTGTTGCGTTTGCCACTGTGATCATTTCCTTGCAGACAAGAGCACAAATCCTCCGCTTCCTTCTTCTCTTTTTTTTCTCTACTCGCCCGAGCGAGCGCTTGTCATCCTGAGCGGAGCGCGCCGCAGGCGCGCGCAGCGAAGGACCTGCTTTTGGGAGGCTAGAGGTCGTTCGTTGGCCCTCTAGAAGATGCTAAACTGGGAGAATGGCGCGAGACCGGAAGACCACATTCTCGACGGCGGCTGCGGCCATCGCCCGCCGTGATCGCGTAATGGCCGGTCTCATGAAGCGGACCGGTCCCTTTCATCTGCCGCAAACGGGCCGCAGCCACTTTTTCGCCCTGGCGGAGAGCATCCATTACCAGCAGCTCGCCGGTGCCGCGGCGGCCGCGATCCACGGGCGTTTTTGCGCGCTGTTCGACGGGAAGCCGGTTCCGGAAGCGGTCCTGGCCACGCACCCGCGGCGGCTCCGCACCGTGGGGCTGTCGCGCAGCAAGGTGGCCTCGCTCCGCGATCTGGCCGCCAAGGTGACGGATGGGACGGTCCCACTGTGGGGCATCGGCCGGCGCTCGGACGAGGACATCATCACGCGCCTTTCCCTGGTGCGGGGCATCGGCCGCTGGACGGCGGAGATGTTTCTGATCTTTCAGTTGCGCCGCTTGGACGTGTGGCCGGTGGGCGATTACGGTGTGCGGCTGGGCTATTCGCTCGCCTACGGTCTGCGCAAGATCCCGACTCCCAAGCGGCTGGAGGCCCTGGGCGAACGGTTTCGGCCGTACCGGACGGTGGCCGCCTGGTATTGCTGGCGCGCCGTCCATGAACACCGCGAGCAAGGCAAATGAAAGCCGTTCGCTACGACGCCTTCGAAGGTCCGCTGCGTCTGGTCGACGTCCCTGATCCCACGCCGCCGCCCGATGGCGTCGTCGTCAAAGTGGGAGCCTCGGGCCTGTGCCGATCCGACTGGCACGGATGGAAAGGCCACGATGCCGACGTGAAAGTCCCGCACGTCCCGGGACACGAATTCGCCGGCACCGTGATCGAGACGGGCAAAGACGTACGCAAATGGAAACAGGGCGACCGGATCACCGTCCCGTTCTCGATGGGATGTGGCACGTGCGAGCGCTGCTGCGCGGGCGACGAGCAGATCTGCGATCGCTACTACCAGCCGGGCTTCACCGGCTGGGGCACGCTTCGCGGAGTTCGTCGCCCTCCCGTACGCCGACGTGAACCTGGTGCGCCTCCCCGATGCCATGACCTTCACGACCGCCGCGCTGTTGGGGTGCCGCTTCGCGACGGCGTACCGCGCCGTGGTGGGGCAGGGCCGCACGCAGCCCGGCGAATGGGTGGCCGTGCACGGCTGCGGCGGCGTGGGCCTCTCGGCCATCATGATCGCGCGCGCGCTCGATGCGCGCGTGATCGGCGTCGACATCGCCGCGGACAAACTCGCGCTGGCCCGCGCCTGTGGCGCCGAAATCGTGATCGATGCGAAGGCGACAGCGGATGTGCCGGGCGCGATCCGGGAGCTGACGGGAGGCGGCGCCCACGTCTCGATCGATGCCCTCGGCAGCCCCGCCACCTGCCGCAATTCGATCCTCTCACTCAGGAAGCGGGGCCGGCACATCCAGGTCGGGCTGCTCCTCGGCCGTGAGAGCGAGCCGCCCGTGCCGATGAGTCAGGTGATCGCGCGGGAGCTAGAAATCCGGGGGACGCACGGGCTGCAGGCGAGGGAATACGTTGGGATGCTGGAGTTGATCACCAAGGGACGGCTCCATCCTGAAAAACTGTTGGGAAAAACGATTGACCTCTCGCAGGTCGGTGCTGAGCTCGCCGCGATGGATGCGTTCCCCGGGGTCGGCGTGACGGTCGCAGTCCTGGGTTAGGGCGACTAACCCCCCTTTATTTTTTTGTGTGACCAGACGCGCGTGTCATCCTGAGCGAAGCGCGCGGCACGCGCGCGTAGCGAAGGGCCTGCTTTGCCTCGCGATGCACCGATCCTTCCTCTCGGACCACCCTACCGCCAGCTCTGCAGGATCCTCACGTAGTTCGCCCGCTCGAACGCTTCGGGATCGCTGACGTTCTGCTGGCTCATGGCCCCGCGCATCTGGGCCACGGACTCGTACCGGTGGCTCTCCATCCAGGCGACCAGCCCGTCCACCAGGGTTCGCAGGTGCATCGGCCCATGGCGCAGGAGCGCGGACGTCGTCATCACCGCATCCGCGCCCGCGAGCAGGTATTTCACCACTTCGGCGGGCGCGTGGACTCCGCTCGTGGCGGCGATGGACGCCTGGAGGCGCCCGCGCAGCACCGCGATCCAGAGCAGCGGCAGCCGGATCTCGATCGGCGAGCTGAGCTCGAGGTTCGGCACGACCTCGAGTCGCTCGAGATCGAAGTCGGGCTGGTAGAACCGGTTGAAGAGAACCAGACCGTTGGCCCCGGCGGTCACCAGGCGGGCCGCCATCTCTCCGAAAGCGCTGAAGTAGGGGCTGAGCTTCACGGCCAGGGGGATGTGGATGGCGTTGCGCACCGCCTGCACGACCTGGACATAGCGATCCTCCACCGCCCGCCCGGTGGCCGCGGCGCCCACCGGCAGGTAGAAGATGTTCAACTCGATCGCGTGCGCCCCCGCCGCTTCCAGGAGCGTGGCAAAGTCGACCCATCCGCGCTCGCTGGCCCCGTTCAGACTGGCGATCACCGGCACGGCCACCGCTGCGCGGGCGTCCGCGACCAGCCTCAAGTATTCGTCGGGCCCGAGGGCGGCGCCCGGGACGGCGGGAAAGTAGGACAGCGACTCCGCAAAGCTCTCCGAACCCACGGCGCTGTAGCGCGCGAACGACTCGTTGTCGCGTATCAGCTGCTCTTCGAACAGTGAGGGCAGCACGATGGCCGCCGCCCCGCCGTCTTCCAGCGACCGCACGCCGTCGAGCGTTTTGCCAAGCGGCGAGGCCGATGCCACGACCGGATGCGCGAGCGGCAGACCCAGATAGCTGGTCCTCAGGTCGGGCACGATTCCCTCTAGCGGGCCATGGCTTCGTACAGTTGCCAGCGTCGCGCCACCGCGTCCTCGGCGCGCTGGAGCAAGGCGCCCGCCTGCGTGGGATTGGTGCGCGTGAGCATCCGATAGCGCAGCTCCTGCTCGGCGTAGTCGTGAAAACTCGTGGTGGGGCGGGGCGAGTCGAGGGTGAACGGGTTTTCGCCCGCCTGGCGCAGCTCCGGGTTGTAGCGCAGCAGCGGCCAGTAGCCGCTGTGTACCGCTCGCTGCTGCTGATCGAGACCCATCCGCAGGTCGTACCCGTGCGCGATGCAGTGACTGTAGGCGAGCACCAAGGACGGGCCCTGGTATGCCTCCGCTTCGCGCAACGCGAGCAAGGTCTGCTGCGGATTGGCACCCATCGCGACCCGGGCCACGTACACGTTGCCGTAGGCGATTGCCTGGAGCGCCAGGTCTTTCTTCTCGGTGGTCTTGCCCGCGGTGGCGAACTTCGCGACCGCGGCCATCGGGGTCGCCTTCGATGCCTGACCGCCGGTGTTCGAGTACACCTCGGTGTCGAGCACCAGGACGTTGACGTCGCGCCCGCTCGCCAGCACGTGGTCCAGGCCGCCGGATCCGATATCGTAGGCCCAGCCGTCGCCGCCCACGATCCACACGCTGCGGCGCACCAGGCCATCGATCACCGACAGGAGATGCCGGGCGCGCTCGTCGCCGCCATCCGCCAGCGGCTCGAGCACAGCGCGCGCGGCGGCCACGCGCAGCCGCTGGGCCCGGATGTCGCGCTCGACGCGCTGGGACGACGTGATCAGGCCCTCCGCCAGCCCGTCGCCCAGCGTGCCGCGGAACACGTCGACGAGCCGGCGCGCCATGGTGAGCTGGCCATCGGTGGCGAGGCGCATCCCCAGCCCGAACTCGGCGTTGTCCTCGAACAGGGAGTTCGACCACGCCGGACCGCGGCCTTCGGCGTTCGTGGCCCACGGCGTCGTCGGCAGGTTCCCACCATAGATGGAAGAGCACCCCGTGGCGTTCGCGACCAGCATCCGGTCGCCGAACAGACGGGACAGGAGTCCCAAATACGGGGTCTCGCCGCACCCGGCGCACGCCCCGGAGAATTCGAACGTCGGCTCGAGGAACTGGGTCCCGCGCACCGTCGAGAAGTCCACCCGCGCCCGCTCGGTGACCGGCAACGACTCAAAGAACGCGACGCTGGCCCGGGCGCGTTCCAGGATGGGCTCCCGCTCGGTGAGGTTGATGGCCCGCCGGCCGGCCGCCTCGCGACGCTTCGCTGGGCAGACTTCGACGCACAGGCCGCACCCGGTGCAGTCCTCCACGTAGACTTGTAAAGTGTACCGCGTGGACGGGAAGCCCCGTTCGTCGATTGGCGCCGTGCGGAAGGCCTCGGGCGCGCCCACGAGCTGCGCGTCATCCACCAGGCCCGCGCGGATGACCGCATGTGGGCAAACCATCGCGCAGTTCCCGCACTGAATGCAGGTGTCCGGATCCCACTCGGCCACGAGGTCGCGAGATGTTGCGCTTTTCCCAGCGCGAGGTGGCACTGGGGTAGGTCCCGTCGACCGGCATGGCGCTCACCGGCAGGGCGTCACCCCGGCCCGCCAGCATCGGGGCGGTCACGTCACGCACGAACGCGGGCGCCTGAGCGGACACCACCGGCAACAGGTGGATCCGGCTGGTCGCGCGGTCGGGCAGGTGCACCTGCCGCAGCCGGGCGATCGTGGCATCCACCGCCGCGAAGTTGCGGCGCACGACCTCCTCACCCTTGGCCCCGTACGTCTTCTGGATGGCGGCCTTGATCTGCTCCAGGGCCTGCTCGCGCGGCAACACGCCCGAGATCGCGAAGAAGCAGGTTTGCAGCACCGTATTGGTGCGGCCCGCGATCCCTGCTTCCCGCGCCACGGCGGTGGCGTCAATCACCCAGAAGGCGAGCCGCTTCTGGATGATCTCTTCCTGGACCGGGCGTGGGAGCCGCGCCCACGTCTCCTCGGGCTCATGCGGGCTGTTGAGCAGGAACGTGGCGCCGGGGGCGGCGACGCCCAGCACATCGAACGAGCGCATGAAGGCGAATTGGTGGCAGCCGACGAACTGCGCCTGATCGACCAGATAGGCGGACCGGATCGGCTCACGGCCGAAGCGAAGATGCGACACGGTGCGCGATCCGGACTTCTTGGAATCGTAGACGAAGTACCCCTGGACGAAGAGCCCGCCTTCCTCGCCCAGGATCTTGCAGGTGTTCTTGTTGGCCCCCACGGTACCGTCGGCGCCGAGTCCGTAGAAGACCGCGCGGAACGTGTCGTCCGGCTCGGTGCGGAATGCCGGGTCGTAGGCCAGGCTGGTCCGGCCCACATCATCGTTGATGCCGACGACGAAATGATTGCGCGGCCGCTTCGCGCCCAGCTCGTCCAGCACCGCCTTCACCATCCCTGGAGTGAATTCCTTGGAAGAAAGGCCGTAGCGCCCGCCGATTACCGGCAGCGGGCGCCCTCCCTCGGCCAGCGCCGCCACGATGTCGAGGTGCAGGGGCTCGGCCAGCGCGCCGCTTTCCTTGGTGCGGTCGAGCACGGCGATGGTGCGCGTCGTCTCGGGCAGCGCCGCGAGCAATCGCGCCGCCGAGAACGGGCGGTACAGGCGCACCTGCAGCACGCCCACGCGCTCGCCGCGCGCCACCAGCCGGTCGACTGTCTCGCGCGCCGTGGCGCTGCTCGATCCCATCAGGACCACCACCCGTTCCGCGTCCGGCGCGCCGGCGTACTCGAATAGCCGGTAGGCGCGGCCGGTACGGGCCGCGAAGCGCGACATCGCGCCTTCGACGATCTCCGGCGTGCGCGCGAAGAACCCGTTGGCGGCCTCTCGACCCTGGAAATACACGTCCGGGTTCTGCGCCGTGCCGCGGATGAACGGATGGTCGGGATTGAGCGCGCGCGCGCGGTGCGCCCGCACCAGGTCGTCGTCGATCAGCGCGCGAATGTCGTCATCCGACAGGCCGACGATGCGCGCCAGCTCGTGGGACGTGCGGAACCCGTCGAAGAAGTGGAGGAATGGCACCCGCGTCTCGAGCGTGGCCATCTGGGCGATGAGCGCCAGATCGTGTGCTTCCTGCACCGAGCCCGAGGCGAGCAACGCGAAGCCGGTGGGCCGCACGGCCATCACGTCCTGGTGATCGCCGAAGATGCTCAGCGCATGCGCCGCGATGGAGCGCGCGGCCACATGAAACACCGTGCTCGTCAGCTCGCCGGCGATCTTGTACATGTTGGGGATCATCAAGCAGCAGCCCCTGGGAGGCCGTGAACGTCGTCCCCAGCGCGCCGGCCTGCAGCGCGCCGTGCACCGCGCCCGCGGCGCCGCCTTCGCTCTGCATTTCCACCACCTGCGGCACTCAGCCCCAGATGTTCGGCTTCCCCTCGCTCGACCACTGGTCGGCCAGCTCCGCCATGGTGGAGGACGGCGTGATCGGGTAGATCGCGCACACTTCGTTGAGGCGGTACGCGACGCTGGCGCAGGCCTCGTTGCCGTCCACGGTCATGGCCAGGACGGCTCGATATCGGCCTGCCGTCCGGCGGGCGGGCTGGTCCAGGGTCGCCGTCATAGCGCTGGCCGCCGGCTCGCGTACCATCTAAATCGCGTGGCAGGGGCACTGCTCGAAGCAGATCGCGCAGCCGGTGCAGCGATCGAAGTCGAACCGGTAGCGGAGCGCCGGTTCCCAGCTTGATGACCGCGGTCCTCCGGACAGGCGCCGAGGCAGGCGTCGCATTCGAAGCAGTTGCCGCACGAGAGGCAGCGCTCGGCCTCGAACCGCGCCTCGGGCTCGCGTCAGTCCCTGCGACGACCTCGCCGAAGCCGTGCAGACGGCGCCGCGAGGGGCGCGCGCGCCTGCGCCCGCTGTGCGACGTCCCGCGTGAACCAGAGGTGCAGCTTCTCGAAGCGTGGCCAGCGGCCGCGTGGCGGCGCCTTGTGATACGGCTGCCGCGCGAGCCAGGCGTCGATGTGCCGCGCCGCCTTCTTGCCGTGACCGACCGCGCACGGTGACGGAGCGCTCCGCGGGCACCATGTCGCCACCGGCGAAGAGGCCGGGCCGGCCCGTCATCATGCCGCGCGTCCACGGCCACCGTGCCGTCAGCGCCGAACGCCGACGCCGTCCACGCCCGCAGGAAGCGCGGTGTCGGTCTCCTGGCCGAGGGCCAGGATCACGGCGTCGGCCTCGAGGGTTTCGAACTTCTCCGGTCCCGCGCGGCCTTGCCCGTCCGCACCGATCGCCATGACCTCGACCGTGCAGCGTGCTGCCGTCGATCGAGGCGATGCTCCGCAGCCAGTGGATCTTCACGCCCTCTTCGAGCGCCTCATCGGCCTCGAAAGGCAGGGCGGGCATGTGCGCGTAGTCGCGGCGGTAGACGATGAGCGGTTCGTGCCCGAGCCTGAGCGCGGTGCGCGCCGCGTCCATCGCGGTGTTGCCGCCGCCGTAGATCGCCACCCGGCGACCGAGCCTGGGTGGCGTCCGCCGGCTTCCACGTCGCGCAGGTAGCTCAACGCGTCGACCATCCGCACCGCGTCGCTGCGCGGGAATGTCCACCCGTTTGGAGAGGTGCGCGCCCACGGCGACGAACACCGCGTCGAACGCCCCCGTCGGTCCACTCGCGCTCGAGATCCTCCACCCGATGGTCGAGGGTGATCGTGACGCCCAGACCGGCGAATGCGCTCCACCTCGGCATCGAGCACGTCGCGCGGCAGTCGATAGGCGGGGATGCCGAAGTGCATCATGCCGCCCGCTTGCGCGCCGGCGTCGCGGATCTCCACGGTGTGACCGAAGCGGGCGAGGTGATAGGCCGCCGACAGCCCGCTCGGGCCCGCGCCGACGATCAAGACGTGCTTGCCGCTCGGCGCACCGACCTCCGGCGTCCACCCTTCGGCGAGCGCGCGATCCCCGAGGAACCGCTCCACCGAATGGATGCTCACGGATTCGTCGAGCTGCGTGCGATTACACGAGGTTTCGCACGGGTGGTAACAGACGCGGCCGTGCACCGCCGGCAGGGGATTGTCGTCGAGGATCTTGAGCCACGCCTCCCGGTCGCGGCCCGCCTGGGCGAGGGCCAGCCACGCCTGGATGTTCTCGCCCGCCGGACACGCGGCATTGCAGGGCGGCAGGAGGTCTACGTACTCCGGCCGCTGGCTGCGGGTCGGGCCGGTGCCCCGCTTGGACTCGAGGTCTGCAGGCCGGGTGAGGTCTTTCATCTCCGACAAAGCAATGGTTCACCGGGGTCGAGGTTCATGAAGCGCCCGTGAAGAGGTGTTTAGACGTGCGCCGCCCCGTGCCTGGGTTAGGTTTGCTCGCATGACTTCTCACCCGACAACACTCCGCCTACAACCTGCTCGGCCGCGCCGTCGCCGCCTGCTGCTGTTGGTCAGCGTGGTCGTCTTCCTCCTGCTGTTCCTGCCCAGTCTCGTCAGGCTCGCGGCGGAATGGCCCTGGTTCCAGGCCCTGGGCTACGAACGCGTGTTCGTGACCCAGCTCGTGGCGAAGGCGCTCCTCGGTGTGGGGGTCGGCGTCGCGGCGTTCGCCTTCCTTTATGCCAACCTGCGGTTCGCCCAGCGCGGCGTCGTTCCAGAGCCCATGGTCCTCAGGTTCACCGAGGGGGCCGGCACGCTGGATGTGACGCGGCTGCTGCGCCGTCTGGCCCTGCCGGCCGCACTCGGCCTGGCGCTGCTGTTTGGCCTGGCGGCCTCGGGTGGGTGGCTGGGCCTGCTCCAGTTTCTGCACCGGACGCCGTTCGGCGTAACGGATCCGGTCTTTGGCCGCGACGTCGGCTACTACGTGTTCACCGTGCCGGTCGTGGCGAGCGCCATCACCTTACTCACGGTGCTCACGACGGTCGCGCTGCTCGCGACCCTCATGCTGTACGTGTTTCGCCAAGACGTCGTCGCGTTACGACGCCACGTGACGGTGGAGCCGTCGGCCCAGTGGCACCTCGCGGGATTGATCGCGCTCCTGTTCCTGCTGGCGGCGTTGCGCGTGTACTTCGTCCGGCTCCCGGGATTACTGTACTCGACGACGGGGCCGCTGGTGGGAGCGAGTTTCGCGGATCTCCACGCCAGGCTCATCGGCCTGCGGCTCGCCGGGCTGGCGGCGGTCGCCGGTGGTGCGCTGGTGCTGTGGGGAACCCGCACCCACCGCCTGGCCTCGGCCACTCTGCTCTCGTTCGTGATCTACCTGGGCGTGTCGCTGCTGGGCGTCGTCGTGTACCCCGCGATCGTCCAGAAGCTGGCCGTGGCGCCGAACGAGTTAGCGAAGGAAACGCCGCAGCTCGCCTCCCATATCGCCGCGACGCGGCTGGCCTGGGGATTGGACAAGGTGGTGACGCGCGACCTCACCGGCGAGACCGGGCTCACCCAGCGGGATATCGCCGCGAACCAGGCGACGATCGAGAACGTCCGGTTGTGGGATCGCGAGCCGCTGCTGCAGACGTTCGGGCAGCTGCAGGAGATCCGCACCTACTACGACTTCGTCTCGGTGGATGACGACCGCTACTGGATCGACGGGAAGTACCGCCAGGTGCTGCTCTCACCGCGCGAGCTGAACTCGGGCTCGCTGCCGACGCGAACGTTCATCAACGAGCGGCTCACCTTCACGCACGGCATGGGACTGACCCTTGGCCCGGTGAACCAGGTGACCCCGGAGGGGCTGCCGGTCCTGTTCATCAAGAATCTGCCGCCGGTGTCGACCGTGTCATTGCGGGTGACGCGTCCGGAGATCTACTACGGCGAGCTCACCGATTCCTGGGTGTTCGCCCATACCCGCCAGAAGGAGTTCGACTACCCCTCGGGCGACGACAACATCTACGCTTCCTACGGAGGCACCGGCGGCGTCCGGGTCGGCTCGTGGCTGCGCCGGCTGGTGCTGGCGACGTATTTCGGCTCCCTGAACGTGCTGCTGTCGAGCGACATCACCAATGACAGTCGCGCGCTGTACATCCGGAACATCCGGGAGCGGGCGCGCACGGTGCTGCCGTTCCTGGCGTTCGACGGCGACCCCTATCTCGTGGTCGGGGATTCGGGCCGGCTCCGCTGGATCCTCGATGGCTATACCGCGACCAGCCGCTACCCGTACGCGGAGTCGGTCGCCGACGGCACGAACTACGTCCGCAACAGCGTGAAGGTGGTGATCGACGCCTACGAGGGCACCGTCACGGCCTACCTGGCCGACCCGGCCGATCCGCTGGCGCACACCCTGGCACAGGTGTTCCCCGGCATCTTCCAGCCGCTCGACGCGATGCCGGCGGACCTGCGCGCGCACCTGCGCTATCCCGAGGATCTGTTCCGGATGCAGACCGATATGTACGCGACGTACCACATGGCGGAGCCGGACATCTTCTACCACCGTGAGGACCAGTGGCAGCGGCCGGTGCTGTCGCGCTCGGGTGAACAGCGGGATCCCTTCCTGCGCCACATCGTGCTGCGGCTGCCCGAGGAGCGGCAAGCGGAATTCATCTTCATGGCACCGTTCACGCCGAGCGGCAAGGACAACCTGGCCTCGTGGATGGTGGCGCGCAACGACGGGGAGCACTACGGCCAGTTGGTCGTGTATCGCTTCCCCAAACAGAGCCTCGTGTACGGGCCGGCGCAGATCGTCAACCGGATCAGCCAGGATCCCGAGATCTCCCGCCAGGTCTCGCTCTGGGACCAGCGCGGCTCCGAAGTGATCCGCGGCAATTTGCTGGTCATCCCCATCGAGGCGTCGCTCATCTATGTGCAGCCGATCTATCTGCGGGCCGAGGGCGGGGGCATTCCCGAGCTGAAGCGCGTCGTCGTCGCCTACCAAAACCAGGTCGTGATGGAGGAGACGCTCGAGGCCGGGTTGGCGCGGTTGTTCTCCGGTGCGGCGGCTCCCCCCGCCGCCGCGGTGGCGGGCCAGCCATCTCCCGTCGTCGGCGGCGACGGTCGCGCCGCAGATCTCACGCGCCAAGCGGTCCAGTTGTACCAGAGCGCCGTCGCGGCGCAGCGCGCCGGCGACTGGGCGCGGTACGGTACGGAGCTCGCCCGGCTCGGCGAAGTGTTGCGGCAGTTGCAGGCGACCCTCGGAAGGCCGCAGCCCGAGTAACTCTAGCCAGGGCCTCGCCGTCCCTCGGGGCGGATCGCGAATACCAGTACGATCAACGGCACGGTCGCGATCGCGGCGGCGAGGGCCAGCACCGGATATCCCCAGGCATGCACCACCAGTCCTGAGAGGGCGCCAGCGGAGGCGCCCGCCAATCCCATCGTCAGGTCGGACAACCCCTGGGCGGACGCGCGCAGCTCGAGCGGCACCGATTCGCTCAGCAGGGTGGAGCCCGCCACCATGGTGCACGACCAGCCCAGGCCCACCAGCATGAGCGCGCCGCCCAGACGCGCGCTGTCGTAGCCGGCGCTGCCGGCCACCGCACACGCGGCGAGCAGCAACACGATGCTCGCGACGATGATGGGCCGGCGGCCGAGTCGATCCGTCAGCCAGCCGATGAGTGGCGCGAAGGCGTACATCCCCGCGATGTGCACGCTGATCACCACGCCGACGATGCGCAGCGTATGGGCCGCGTCATGTCCCGCGCCGCGAATGTGGACCGGCGTCATCGCCATGATCCCGACCATCACCATGTGCCCGACGGCCATGGCCGTGACGCCCAGGACGGCCGGTCTGCTCGCGGCGATGGCGCGCAGCCCGTCGCGCAGGCGCCGTTGTGCGCTCCCGGTTCCCCCCGCCGTTCCGGCCAGCAGCGCGGGGTCCGGACGCAGCAGGGCCAGGAGGGCGAGCGCCGCAAGAATGAAAAGGAGGGCGGAGAAGAAGAACGGCGCCGCGAGCGTCGGGATGCCGAACCGCGACAGCGCGGCGCCGGCCGGAGCGGCGAGATGCGGTCCCGCCACCGCGCCGATCGTCGTGGCCCACACGATGATCGCGAGGTGCCGTCCGCGCAGCAACGGTGGCGCCAGATCCACGGCGGCGTAGCGGGCCTGGAGATTGGCCGCCGACGCCCCACCGAACAGGAAAAAGCCGAGGAAGAGAAGCGGCAGTGCGCCGCGCGCGGCCGCGACGACGACGAGCAGCGCACCAACGGCCGCGACGCCATACGCGGCCGCCAGGCTGGGGCGGCGTCCGTGCTGATGCACGATCGCCGTTGCCGGGATGGCCGCCAGGGCGGCGCCAATGACGACGGCGCTTTGCGCGAGACCCGACAGCCCGACGCCGGCCAGGTCGGCGGCCAGCAGTGCACCGACCGAAGACCCGATCGACACGCCCATTCCGCTGACGATCTGGGTCGCGAACAGCAGCCGCAGGGTGCGGCGCTGGACAATGGCGTGGGATGTTTCCATTCGGTGGAGCGGATCATGTAGCCGCGGCGGTCGGCGAGCAAGCAACACGCGTCTTGACAAGATTTGGGCGATGTCCACACCATCATCTCTACGCGCACGTCGTGAAACGTGCCTGACGACCGCAGGCGAGGAGGTTGCCGCGAATGCACGCGTATGAGTTCGTCCTGCTGCTGTTGTCCTTCGTCTATGCCGCAGCGATCACCCACATCCTTTCCGTGGCAGGTGAAATCATCATCGCGTCGAAGCGAGTCCGCCTGTCGTGGTTCAATGCGGGCTGGATGTGCGCCGTCCTGCTGTTCACCTGCGCGTGGTGGATCGGCTTGTGGGATTTGCATACCGTAGAAGTCTGGAGCGTCGGTTCGATTGCGTTCTACTTCTCGGTCGCGGCCGGGATCTACCTGAATGCGCGTTTGGTGTCGCCGCGCATCCCTGAGCGAGGCGAGATTGACCTGCGGGCATTCCACGCCGAAGAAGGCCGCAAGTACCTTGTCGCCTATACCATCCTCTCCGTGGTGACCATCATAACGAACGCCGGCCTGGGGCAAGGGGGAAGTGCCGTGCAATGGCCAGCCCAGAATCTCGTCATCATTCCCATGACGGTCGCCACGGGAATCGCGGCCATTTTCATCAGAACGCCATGGCTGCAAGCCATCTCGGTCGCGACACAAATCCTGGGCTGGCTGTGGTACTTTGCCAAGCTTCAGTCCGCGCTATCGGGATGACCAGCCTCCAAACGAATGGTGGAGCGACACGCATGAAGTCAAAGGCACCAGGCAAGCTGAGAGACGGCGCCCACTGCCAGGTCATCGGCGGGACACATGCCGGCAAATCGGGCGTCGTGAGGGACATCAAGACCAGCAAGACGGGTCAAGTCACCATCACCGTGGTGCAGCGAAACGGAGACCGGATCAAGACCCTCGCCAGGAATGTCGCGATTCGGCCTGCCTGATCGGCGTGCTTGGAGGGCTTCATGCAACAGGTCACACTGAACAATGGCATTGCCATGCCCCTGCTTGGCTTCGGCGTATTCCGGATCACCGATGCGGCGGCGTGTGAACAGAGTGTGGTGGATGCCATTCAGAGTCTAGCTGCGGCGCCGCGCGACAATCGTCCCCAGCGCCCGCAACGTCCTGGGGCCGTTCAAGCCCGGAGCGCGCTGGAAGCGGGTGAGCAGGAAGGGCTCTGCACAGCAGGCGGCATGATCAGCGTGGAAAGGCGCGGTAGATGGATGAAAATCTGCCGCGCCGTCACCTCATCTCGATCCCCGTAACGCACATCACACCGGGGTGATCGCCCGTTGTTGAACTTGCCGAGTCGGTCCGGCAGGCTCATTATCACGCGGGGGTCGCCATGGTCGCCATCCGTTCGTTGCAGCGCGCTGCCATCGTCGTTCTGATCGGCGCCGCCTTGGGCGTTTGGAACTCGTGCGCCGACGGTGGTCCCCCCGCCGGCCCTCAGACGCCGCCACCACTCAGCACTCCGGATTTTGGGCTCGCCATGGCGGCCCAGCAGCGACACACCGACGCCCTGCTCGCCATCGCCGGTGTCGTGGGGACGGCGGTCACGCGGCTCCCGGATGGACGCGCCGGGATGCTGGTCCTCGTGGAACGCCCGGACGTCGCCGGCGTGCCGCAGACGCTCGATGACATCCCGGTGGCACGCCTGGTCACCGGTCGGATCATGGCGTTCAGCGATCCCACCAAACGCCAGCGGCCGGCGCCCACGGGCTTCTCGGTGGGCCATCCCGCGATCACCGCCGGCACGATCGGCGCGCGCGCGCGGGACGCGCTCGGACGAGTGTACATCCTCTCCAACAATCACGTCCTGGCGAACTCCAACGGCGCCACCATCGGCGACCCCGAGTATCAGCCGGGGCCGTTCGACGGCGGCACCGCCGCCGACCAGATCGGCACCCTCACCGACTTCCAGACCATCACGTTCACGAGCACCGCCAACAACACCATCGATGCCGCGATTGCGCTGTCCGACGTGAGCGTGCTGGACAACGCCACGCCCGCGGACGACGGCTACGGCCTGCCGAACGCGACCATCTACGGCGATGCGAACGGCGACGGCCTGTTCGATGACCGCAACGCACTGCTCGGCCTCAACGTGCAGAAGTACGGCCGCACCACCCACCTGACGCACGGGCAGATCACCGGCGTCAATGCGACGGTCTCGGTGTGCTACGAGGTGATTGGGATCGATTGTACCAAGATCGCCCGCTACGTCGACCAGATCATCATTGCGCCGGGACCGTTTTCCGGTGGCGGGGACTCAGGCTCCCTCATCGTGACCGACGACGGGAATCTGCAGCCGGTGGCGCTGCTCTTCGCCGGCAGCTCCTCGGTGACCATCGCCAACCGGATCGATCTCGTCCTGCTTCGCTTCGGCGTCGCGATCGATGGTTTTGCCCCACCGCCACCCGGCCCCCTGACCGACGTCGCCGTCACCGGCATCAGCGGGCCCAGCGCGGTAGTGCAGGGCAGCACCACCAGCGTCACCGTCCTGGTGAAGAACGTCGGCAACCAGGACGTGACGTCACCCTTCGACGTCACGCTGCGCGATTCGACGGCACAGCTGACGGTCGCCACGCAGCACGTGGCGAGCCTCGCCGCCGGCTTGGGGCTCACGCTGACCTATCCGTGGACGCCGGCCACGAGCGGTGACCACCTCCTGGTGGTGACCCACAGTCTGACCGACGACCGGGCCACCAACGACCAGCGCTCGACGACGATCCCCGTGAACCCCCCGGTCACCGACGTCGCGGTGACCGCCATGAGCTCATCCGGTCCGGTGATCGTGGGGCACACGGCCACGGTCTCCGTGTCGGTGGGCAACGTCGGCAACCAGACCGTGACGGGCAACTTCGTCGTCACCCTCCGGGATGCTACGGCCGGCGTCACCCTCGGTACGCAAACGGTCGCTGGGCTCGCCGTGGGCGCCGCCACCACGCTCAGCTTCACCTGGAACACGACGGGCGCCGCCACGGGGTCGCATACGCTCACGGCGAGCCACGACCTGACCGACGACAACGCCGCCAACAACCAGCGCTCGACGGCCGTCAGTGTGAATCCAAAACCCACCGACATCGCGCTGTTCGACATCACGGCGCCCGCCCGGGTGAATCAGGGCGACACCGCGCACGTGGTCGTCACTGTGAAAAACGTGGGAGAGGTCGATGTCACGTCGACCTTCAACGTCGTCCTCACCGACGGGACGGCCGGGGGCGTGATACTCGGCACGCAGTCGGTCCCCGGGCTCGCGGTCGGCGTCTCGACCATGCTCGATTTTCCCTGGAACACCGCCGGCGCGGACACCGTTGGGCACATCCTGTTCGCGACGCAGAAGCTGGCCGACGACAACTCGGCCAACAACGCCCTGGGGATCGGCATCATCGTGAAGCCCGGGCCCGTGGCACCCACGGCCGATGTCGCGGTGAGCGTGAACGCCCCGTCGTCCGTGCCCCAGGGGAGCGCGGCTACGATCGGCGTCACGGTCCAGAACGTGGGCGGGCAGGGTGTCGGCTCGAGCTTCGCCGTCGCGCTGACGGACCAGACCGCCGGGGTGACACTCGGCACGCAAACGGTCGCCGGGATCGGCGCGGGTGCCGCCACGAGCTTGAGCTTCAGCTGGAACACGACCAATGCCGCGTTGGGCGGTCATACGATCGTGGCGAGCCACAATCTGGTCGACAGCAATCCCGCCAATAATCAGGCCTCGACGACGGTCACCATTGCGGCGCCCATGACCGATCTCGCCCTGACCGACATTTCGGCGCCGGCGCAGGTCGTCCAGGGTGGCATCGCCCCCGTCCAGGTCACGGTGCGAAACGTGGGCGGACAGGCCGTCGCGTCGAGCTTTGACGTCGTGTTGACCGACGGGTCGGCGGGCGGCGTGGTGGTCGGCACCCAGTCGATCACGGGACTCGGCGTGGGGGCCGTCGCCACGGTCACGTTCAACTGGAACACCACCGGGGCGACGACCGGCGGGCACATCCTGATCGCGACGCAGAAGCTGGCCGACAACGACCCGAGCAACAACGCGCTCGCGATCGGTATTACGGTGAGCGCGCCCAGTATTCACGTGGGGAATCTCAATGCCTCGGCGAGTCGCTCGAGCACCTGGCGGGCGACGGTGACGATCACGGCGCACGACTGGAAGCACAGCCTGCGCAGCGGGGCGGTCGTGCGTGGCAACTGGAACGGATCGGGCTCTACGGTCCAGTGCACCACGGGCAGCAATGGAACGTGTAACGTCGTGCTGTCGGCCATCCCGTTATCGACCGCGATGGTCTCATTCGCGGTGACGAGCCTGACGCGCTCAGGCTACGTGTACAACGCGTCCGCCAATCACGATCCGGATGGGAGCAGTAATGGGTTTTCGATTATCGTGAAGCGTCCCTGATGCGACGCAGGCTGGCGACGCTGTTGCTTGCTGTCGCATGCGCCGCCTGTTCCGGGAAGGGGAGGAGTGACACCGTGCCCGCCAGGAGCATCGACGAAGTGCTCGCCGCGCACACCGACTCCCTGCTGGCGCTGCCGGGCGTCGTGGGAACCGCCATCGGGTTGTGCGAGGGCGAGCGTTGCATCAAGGTTTTTGTGGCCGACTCCTACCCTTACAGCAAAGCCAGAATCCCACTTCGCCTGGAGGGCTACCGCGTGGTCGTCGAGGTGACCGGAACCATGCGACTTCGCTGACCTCATGCCTGGATATGTGGCGCTGGTCGCCGCGTCGTGCGCAATTCGTTAGGTCTGCCAAACAGGTATTGACCGTGACCTCACGCCGACCCGGACTCCTGCTCGTTGCACTCGGCGCCTTACACTGCGCCCACAAACCGGGAGGGCCTAGCCCGGCCCCACCGCTCCCGGCAAAGGCGCCGCCACCAACGAGCACCTCCTGTGCGGGTTCTTGCTCAGATACCTGTTGATTTCTCCTTACGGTGAGAGCGGAGATGTTCGGCACTGTGGTAGGGCTTGCGGCCTTGCTTCTGTGGCAAAGCCCTGTCTTGGGCGCTACTCAGGGCGCGCCCGCGGTGCCGTTTGCTTTCGCCAGCATCCGGCTGCTCGCCACGGGGCACGACACGCGATATTTGTGGATGGCAGCCGTGTCCACACTCTGTGCCGCCGGCGTCTTGCTCCGGTCAGGCTCAGCAACGATCCCGAGCCGCGCACGGATCGGAATGGCGACGATCGCGGCCGCCGCGTGTGCGGCCGCGGCAGCCATCCTGCTGGGCGCAACCGCCCGTTCGGGCATCGCCATCGTCGCGGTCGCGTTCGGCCTCTGTAGCGCACTCGGAACAGGGCTCGTCGTCCGCTCGCGTCCTCAGAGAATAGGTTGAGTGTCGTATGCCACGAGCTCCTGACAATGCCGTTCGCGGTCTAGCGCCGATGCTGTCGGTGCGTCGCGGCGCCGACGCCGTGGCGTTCTACAAGGCGGCGTTCGGGGCAATCGAATTGTTCAAGATCGAGGATGGCGGCTCGGTCGTGGCGCAACTGGCCGTCCAGGGCGCGAAGTTCTGGGTCGCGGATGAGTCGCCACCGCATCAGAACTTCAGCCCGGAGACCCTGGGCGGCGCAACCGCTCGCTTCGTCCTGGTGGTGGAAGACCCCAAGGCCTATCAGGCTCAGGCGCTGGCTGCCGGAGCACGAGAAGTGTGGCCGGTGCACGAAGCGTATGGATGGCTCATGGGCCGAGTGGTCGACCCCTTCGGGCATCATTGGGAGATCGGCAAGCCGCTCGGACCCGGTGTCGGTGAATAGTGTGACGCATCCCTCCGCCGAGTTCCTCGACCTGCAGGCCGCCCTGGCCGGTGAGTACTCGCTCCAGCGCGAGCTCGGCCGTGGCGGCATGGGGGTGGTCTACCTCGCGCGCGACGTGCAGCTCGATCGCGACGTCGCCATCAAGGTCCTGCCCGACCCACCTCGCCCGCACCGCCGCGGCGCGCGAGCGGTTCGTGCGCGAGGCCCGCACGGCGGCCGGCCTCTCGCACCCGCACATCGTCCCGATCCATCGCGTCGGCGAAGCGGGCGGCTTCGTCTTCTTCGTCATGAGCTACGTGGAGGGCGAGACGCTCGGCGAGCGACTCCGCACGCGCGGTCCGCTCCCGCCGGCCGACGCGACGCGCGTGCTGCGCGAGGTGGCGTGGGCGCTCGCCTACGCGCACGGACGCGGCATCGTGCACCGCGACGTGAAGCCGGACAACATCCTGCTCGAGGCGGGCACGGGCCGCGCGCTGGTGACCGACTTCGGCATCGCGCACGGCGGCGGCGATCGCCGCGTCCGCGACCGACCCGGGGAAGATCATGGGGACCGCGCACTTCATGAGTCCCGAGCAGGCCGCGAGCGAGCCGTCGACGGACGCAGCGACATCTACGCGCTCGGCGTGGTCGGCTATCTCGCGGTGAGCGGCCGTCTGCCATTCGAGTCGGCCAACCTGCCCGCGCTGCTCGTGCGCCAGGCGACCGAGGCGCCGCCGAGCGTGATGCGCGCCGCGCCCGGGCTGCCGCCCGCGCTCGGCGCGGCGATCGACCGGTGCCTCGCGCGCGATCCCGCCGGCCGATTCGCCGACGGCGAGGCGCTGGCGGAGGCGCTCGCCCCGGCGCCTGACGCGCGGCCCGCGCTGCCGCCCACGCTGCGCGCCTGGCTCGGCGCGCGGAATCCGCTCCTCGTCCCGTACATGGCGTGGTCCGGAGTGTTCGGTACTCTGACCCTGGGCAACCTCGCCGGCTGGCTGACCGGCAAGCGGCCCGACGGGCCGGCAGACATCGTGCTCCTCGCCGCGATCGCCTCGTTGCCGCTCGTACCGATCGTCGGTTTCCACCTCAACCAGGCGCGCCGGCAGTTCCGCGCCGGACACACCCTCGCCGACCTGCGGGCGGCGCTCGAGATCGCGCGGCGCGAGCGGGCCGAGACCGAGGCGGTCGTTCGCGATGAGGATGAGCCCACCGCGCACCGGATCCTGCGAGTCGCCACGGTCGGCTCGGCGACCTGGCTCGCGGTCACCCTCGTTGCTGGTCCTGCTGGATGTCATCCACGAGAACCGCGGCGACATCGTGTTGATCCTCGCACCGGTGCTCAGCACCATGGTGCTCGGAGCGGTGAGCAACGCGCTCGACGTGCAGTTCATTCCCGCCGAGCTCCGCAAGTGGTGGCAGACGGGGATCCGCGAGCGCCTCTGGAACAGCCGACGTGGGCGAGTGGCTCGCCCGACGGCTCGGCGCGCCGGAACGCTCGCAGCTCGCGGGGGCGTCCGCGTTTCGCGCGACCGAGGCAGCGCTCGGCGTCGCCGCGGCGGAGCTGTTCGCGGCGCTGCCGAAGGAGTACCGGGAGCAGCTTGGCCGAGCTGCCGGCGATCGTCGCGGCGCTCGAGGCCCGCGCCGCCGAGGCGCGCGCGGAGATCGAGGTGGTCGCCGCGCTCGCGCCGTCCGAGTCGGGCGGCGCCGAGGTGCTCGACTGCGCGGCGCGAAAGCGGCGGCGGCGCACCTCGCCGAGAGCGTCGCCGCGCTCGAGGGCATCCGTCTCGACCTGCTCCGCCTGCACGCGGGCGCCGCCGATCTCGCGCCGCTCACGACGCTGATGGACGCCGCGCGCCTCATTGGCGAGGACGTGAATCGACTCGCGGAGGCGCAGCAGGAAGTCGAGGGCCTCGCCGGTCGCCGGCTCGGCGCGGCGCGAACGCCGACGCCCGCATGACGAAGCGTCGCAGAGTCATCGTCCACATCGGCACCAGCGCCGACGGCTACATCGCGCGTCCTGACGGCGATCTCGCATGGCTGACGTCCCGCCCGGCCCCGAAGGGTTTTTACGGCATGAACGCCTTCATGAAGACGGTGGACACGAAGGTGCTGGGCCGGAAGACCTACGAGGCGAGCCTCCGCTTGGGGGCGAAGTTCGACTCAGGGAATCCGACCATCGTGTTCTCCCGTCATCCGAGGCCGGCGGACGCCCCGTCCGGCGTGCAGTTCGTGCACGATGCCATCGGCCCATACGTGAGCCGGCTGCGGGAGCAGCCTGGCAAGGATATCTGGTTGATGGGTGGTGGCGAGATCATCGCCTCGTTTCTGGACGCGCAGGCGATCGACGAGTTCGTCGTCAGCGTGGTCCCCGTGTTCATTGGGGACGGCATCCCATTGATCGCGCGGCGTCATCGCCACGCGCCCCTGGATCTCCACTCCGTCGAACGTTTCGAAGATGGTGTGGTCCAACTGCACTACCGGGTGCAGAGGCAACCTGAAACTAGCTGTTGCGATGCTGCGGCAATTTCACAACACCGATCCCCAAATCACCGTGTAGCTCCGACCCCTAGCGCAGCACCGGTTTGACGCGCAGAATAATCCCCCAGCTTCACCGCCTCACACATATAAAGAAGGAACACGCGGCATGATCCCCCGACGCGCAGCGCCCATCGGGGTCTGGCTTGTAGTGGCAGCGTCCCGCGCCCTGGCGCAGAGCCCACCGGCCAAGCTCCCGTGTGATTCCAACTTGTTGCAGCTCGCCGCCCCGGTGAACGGCTATCAGCCGCGGGGCGATCGCTGCGAAGGCGTGTACGCCCGTCAGGTGGCTGGTACTACGATGTTCCTCTCGTCCTTCACGGAGACGTTCGAGAAATACGATCTCAACGCGGACGATCCCCTCATCATCCGCTGGGCCGCGAAACCTGACTCCGGCATCCAGCTCCGCGCCGAGACGATCAAGGCCGGACGCTATTACCGCATGGATACGCGCGCCGCGCCGCGCGACTCGATGTACCGCTGGCCCAACCGCATCCTCAGCTCTGAACGCCTCGCCCGCAGCGACCTCGGCGTGCTTGGGATGGACCCGGCTCACGCTCGCCGGACGGCGACGGGTCGCCTATGTGCCGCTCGCGGTGACCCAGAAGGGCGCGCCCACGTCCTGCGGCCCGCTCCAGGTGGCGTTCTCCACTGAAACCCGGCTGATCGAAGTTCTGGTGAGCCTGGCGCAGCTCGACTCTACCGGCGCCGAGACCCGAGTGATCAAGCAGGACGAGCCGCTGGCCCGTGGCTTTTATCCCGCCGGCAGCCCGATCCTCATCTCCCTGAAGCGCGCGGACCTCGCCGCGCCGGGACTGTACTCGCTGAAAGTCTCCGCCACCTTGAGCCCCCGTGGAAACTTCGCGCGCGAGTACCTGCTGCTGATCCCAACGTCGACGCCGTGCCCCAAGTGAGTCGGGCCTGCCCGAACTGCAGCCGCGAGATCCCCGCGGACTCGGTTCACTGCCCGCACTGCGGAGCCGACCTGCCCACGTCGCTCATGGTCGAGCCGAAACCCACTGTGACGGCCGCGAAGGACGCGCTCCGCGACCGGCTCCAGGCCGCGCTCGGAGCGGGGTTTGAGCTGGGCCCGAAGCTCGGCGAAGGAGGGTTCGGCGTGGTGTACCGCGCCCGCGACGTGCGCCTGCGCCGCGACGTCGCCGTCAAACTGCTGCGCCGTGAGCTCGTATCGAGCGAAGGGTTCGTGGAGCGGTTCGAGCGGGAAGCCCAGGCCCTCGCGGCCCTGCGCCACGCCAACATCGTTCCGATCTATTCGATCGGCGAGCAGGATGAGCTGATTTTCCTCGTGATGCCGTTCGTCTCCGGGAAGACGCTCACCGAGTATCTCCGCGAGCACGGCACACTCAGCCTGGACGAGGCCGCGGTCATCCTGCGCGCCGTCGGGGACGCGCTCGCCGCCGCGCACGCGGTAGGGCTCGTCCATCGCGACATCAAGCCCGACAACATCATGCTCGAAGGGCCGAAGCGACATCCGCTGCTGATGGATTTCGGCATCGCGAAAACCGGGCAGACGCCTGGCGGGGTGGGCCTCACCGCCACCGGGATGGTGATGGGGACGCCGCTCTACATGAGCCCCGAGCAGGCGGTCTCGGATCCGAACCTGGATTCGCGCTCGGACATCTACTCCCTGGGCGTGCTCGCCTATCAGTTGTTCACCGGACAATTGCCGTTCAGCGGCGATTCGATCTTCGCCGTGCTGAACCAGCACCTGACGACGCCGGTGCCCGAACCACGGACGCTGCGGCCGGAAATTCCCGCGACACTCTCCGCGGCCCTGCGTCGCGCGATGGCGAAAAAGCCCGCCGAGCGCTTTCAGCGCGTCGAAGACTTCATCGACGCCCTCGAAGGGCGGGGAGGGGCCGCGATCCCCCGGCGGTTGTCCATGCCGGGAATCCCGACGGTTCTGGCCGCGATGTTTGGTGCCTTTCTCCTGGCCGTGGGCGCGGTCGTGTTTTGGAAAGGCTCGGCGCCGGTCGCGAGCACGCCGATTCGTGCCGAGCTCCGGGCGCAAGGCGTGTGGCTCCGACTGGGGACTCAGGCGGCGCCGTGGGACCGACCGCTGAATCTCGCATCGCTCGGGATCTCGGGGCTCGACGAAGTCTCGCTTCCAGCTCATGACAAGATCCCGGCGCGCACGGTGGCCACGCCGACGTTGTACCTGAAGGCGATCCGACCGGATAGCGGCAGCATCAGCATCGACCCAATACAGCTCCCCGCCCGCAGTCTGATCGCCCTGAAGCCAACCGGGGCGGTCGGTGTGGTGCAGCTGACCATCGGTGACTCGATGCCGTCCATCCCGGTGTCCGTGAGCGGCAGGATCGCGGTCAGCGTCCAGGACCAGCCGGTGGACACGATCCCGTTCTCGATCGCCCAGATTCAGCTCGCCGCGACGCACGGACCACTCGATTTCGAGCTCGGCTTCGTGGAAACGTCGGCCGCGCATCCCTTGGTGCCGCTCGACATCGTCGGCGTGAGCTTCGAGGACGTCAATCGCTACCGGGACGAGGAACAGGTCTCAGACCAGGTGGTCTCGACCATCGACAGCGGCAGCTTCGCCCTTGCCGGCCGGCCTTCCCACATACTGAAGAAAGGGGAGGCCCTGCGCCTTCCCGGTTTCCGTGGCTCGGTTCGGGACGTCGCGGTCGATTCCCAGTCCGTGGCCCTCACGCTCGAGGGCAGCGTCGATTCTCTCCCCGCATCGCTCGGCACAGTCCCGACCGTGCTCCAGGTCTTCTGGTCGAATCATCCCGTGGCCGCGGTAGGTGCCGGACTCCTGTACCTCGCGCTATTCATGCTGGTCGGACTCTATTGGAAGAAGGGCACACGATGAGAGTCGTTGTCGGTGCAACGATCTTGGGTCTCACCGCCGCTCCGCTGGCAGCCCAACGCGTATCGCGCATGCCAGTGGAGGCGGCCAACCTGGTGGTCCAGGTGCTGGCCAGCGGAGGCGAAGATGAGGAGGTCGGCGCCGGGATCGTGGTCGCGGCGTCCACTCGCATCATCATCGTGACCGCGGGTCACGTGGTCCGCAGTGCCCAACAGGGTGGCAAGATCCGCGTGGTGTTCCAGTTCGCGCGTAACGACACCGTCGAGGCGCATCTGGATCAGCTCGACCGCGACCTCGACCTGGCGGTGCTGAGCCTGCCGCGCGATGCGCGCGCTACCATCCAATTCGCCTTCAATCGTGAGGGAGATCCCGCGGCCCTCGAGGCCGGGGCGCTGGTCATCCCGGTGGGGTGCCCCGACCGGGTGTGCTGGGATCCTCCGGTGAGCGGTGACCGCGTGATCAGCGCGAGCGCGCGCCGCGTGCGCTTCGAGTCGTTCTTCGTGAGTCCGGGGAGCTCGGGGGGCGCGCTGTTCAACCGGGAGTGGGAAGTGGTGGGAGTGGTGACCGAAAAGAACAGCCAGGACGGCATCGCGGTTGGCATGAGCGAAGTGGCCGACCGGCTGCGGAAGTGGAGCATTCCGGTCCAACTGAGTCCGACGAGCATCCCTCGTGCCGGGTATCACACGCGCTTCAGTCTGGTCGGCTTGGCGCCGAGCACGGGCGCGCTGACGCAATCCGGTCGCTTGCCGAGTGGGCGATTCGCGCTGCTGCTCCGGGGCCAGGAGCGGATCGGCTGGCACCTGTCGGCGCTGCGGCTCGCGCCTGAAGATCTCCAGGTAACCGGCGGCATGGTGGGAACGAGTGTCGCGGTCCGGTCCGGGCGATTCGCGATCGCGCCGTTCGTGGAGGCCGGCGTCGCCCGGGTGAAGGGCCGCTTCCAGGCCGGGAGCTACTACGTGCAGTCCGGAACCGACTCGGTGCAAGTCCCGGTCTGGCAGACGCTGACCAACGACGTGATCGGGGTTGGCGTCGGGGCGGATCTGCAATTCCTGATCGCACCGCACATCGCCCTCACAGGCGTCCTGGGGCACTGGGGGTTCCGCACCGAGGCACAGCTGCGCTCGATTCCCAATGCGTTCGCCGGCGCGGGGCTCACGTATGCGTTCTAACCTGTCGAGGCTTCGTCTCGCGGCCGCGATCCTGCTCCTCGGTTCGCTCGCCGCCACCTGCACCAACGAGCTCGAGCCCACCGGGTCGATCACGGTGACGCTCGCGAAGGGCGCCGCCTGGCCGGATTCGCTGGATGTCGCCGAGATCGCGACGCTCGCGGTGACCGTGACGGATCCACAGCAGCAAAACCTCACGGGCCTGAACCTCGAGTGGGGGTCCTCCGATTCCTCGGTCGTGACGGTGACGAGCACGAGCCCGCTGCACGCCACGGTCGACAGCCGCCGCTCCGGAACGGCCACTATCTCCGTGCGTGTTGCCCAAACCGGCTTCGCGCCGGTCGAGCTGACGGCACCGGTGGTCGTCCGGCCGCGCGGCGCCGACTCGTTGCTGTCCGTCGGCGATGTCGACACGATCGGCCTGGTGCTGCACGTCGATCCGAGCTTCTTGACCGGTGCAGTCACCTGGAGCTCGAGCGATCCGTCGGTGCTCGGTGTGACGTCCCTGGCAACGGATTCCACGCGGGCCGAGATTACCGCCCGCATCAGCGGCACGGCGCAGGTGATCGTGACGGTCCAGAACCAGCTCGGCCACTCGACGTTCCAGCTGCCGGTCCGGGTGTTGCCGCTCCGGGTCATCGAACAACCGGTGTGGGCGCCGTTGATCTCGCTCAACGACACGGCCTCGTTCGGCGTGACGGTGCAGGACGCGCTGGGCCGGACCAAGACGGGGCTTACGGTGCACTGGAGCTCCACGAACGTGGCGGCGTTCACCGTCGACTCCAATGGTCTCGTTCTGGCCAAGAGCCGGGGCGGCGGCGAAATCGTGGCCACGGTAGGGGCCGCGCCGTTCGAGGTCGCCGAGCATCGCGCGCCGCTCGTGGTGGTGCAGAGGTGGCGCACCGTGAGCGCCGGGTTGGACCACACCTGCGCGATCGCGGCGCTCGATGGCACCGGGTATTGCTGGGGCAGCAACAATGCGGGGGAGCTCGGCGCCGGGCTCACGACAGCCGCGCTCCCGCTCTCATCCCGCCCGCTCGCGGTCGCGACATCTCACCGGTTCAACGAGCTCGCGGCCGGTGATGCGCACACCTGCGGGGAAGAAGCGCAGGTCAACCTGTTCTGTTGGGGTTCGCGGATACACGGCGCGCTGGGCGACGCCCCATGTACGGGTGGGTCGACAGGCTGCGGGGGGTTCGATGCGTCCGAGGTTCCGGTGACGGTCGTCTCGGACGGCAATCTGGACACCGCGCAGCTGCGTATCGAGCAGCTGCTCGTCGGCGGCACCTACACATGCATCCTCGCCCGTGCGCGGTTCGGTTTTATCAGCCGCGTCCGGCGCATGCGCTGCTGGGGAACCCACAGCGCCAATAACAGCACCGACGGCGTCACGTTCGACTCGACGGCCGCGGCAGCCGTACCGCTCCCCCCGAGCCCGTTCGCCGACCAGACCACGGATTTCGTCGAAGCCGCGGCCGGTGGCGAGCATGTCTGCGCCAGGCCATCGGTTCTCTATCTCAACTTCCGGGTCATCTGCATGGGGATGAATTTCGGAGGAGAGCTGGGCTACGGGCCTCTGGAGGCTTCGTCCTGGAATCCGATTTACAGTCACCCCGATGGCTTCAAGCTGCCGGTCGGCTATGCGGACACCTCTGGGAACGCGATTGGTGAAGGGATTCCGCTGTCAGGGCTCGCCGCGGGACGTGGTCACACGTGCGCGTTCGACGCCGTGGGCGTGCTGTGCTGGGGATCGAACTCGAGCGGCCAGCTGGGCCAGCCGGCGTACGGGTTCAATGGACATGGGTATCCGATCCGGGCGTCGGTCGCGGTGACGCTGGTGTCGCTCGTGGCCGGGGGCGAGCACACCTGCGGTCTCACGGCGGCGGGAGCCGCCTATTGCTGGGGGTCGAATTCGAACGGCCAGCTCGGGAATGGCGCCATCGGGGGAGCGAATGCCGTCGCGGCGCCGGTGAGCGGTGGGCTCACCTTTGTCGCCTTGAGCGCCGGGGGCTCGCACACCTGCGGCGTGACGCCCGACGGGTCGATCTACTGTTGGGGGAGCAACTCCAGTGGGCAGCTCGGCGATGGCACGCTGATCGACCGCGGCGCGCCGGTTCGGGTCACGGAGTCTCCGTAGCCTCCCGCCTTGCCGTCCTGGGCTTGGTCACCGCGTCTCTGCTGACGCGACTCCAGGCCCAGACGAGCGCGGACGACTGGGCCTCCCTCGCCCGCTATCGCGACTCGAACGCCGCGCTCGGCGCCCCGCGTCCCGGCGAGCAACGGGTGGTGTTCTACGGCAACTCCATCACCGCCTACTGGGCCCCGCTCTTCGCCACATCGTTTCCTGGAAAACCCTATGTGGGGCGCGGCATCAGCGGCCAGACCACGCCGCAGATGCTGGTGCGCTTCCGGCAGGATGTGATCGCGCTCCACCCGGCGGCGGTCGTCATCCTGGCCGGCACCAACGATATCGCGGGGAACACGGGCCCCGCGACGCTCGAGATGATCGAGGACAACCTCGTGTCGATGGTCGAGCTCGCGCAGGCGAACGGCATTCGCGTCGTGCTGGCGTCCGTGTTACCGGTCTCCGACTATCCATGGAAGCGGGGATTGGAGCCCGCGCCGAAGATCGTGGCGCTCAACGCCTGGATAAGGCGGTATGCGGCTGCGCACGACGTTGTCTACGTCGACTTCCACTCGGCGATGGCCGATGCGCAAATGGGGCTCAGGCCGGAGCTGTCCCAGGACGGCGTGCACCCGAACGAGGCCGGGTACCGCGTGATGGCACCACTGGCTGAAGCGGCGATCGCGGCCGCGTTGCGCCGCCGCTGACGTTAACCAGGCATGAACCTGTCGGCCTGCGGCGGCTGACACCTACCAGGATGAGGACACCGTGACCGATCGGCGTTGGGTGCACCAGGCAGCGATTGCTCTCCTGCTGAGTATCGCCGCGGCTCGGTCCAGCCGAGCACAGCAGTCGTCCGCTACCACGGGAGGAAGCCCGGGTGTGGAGGCTGTGTGGGCGCAGGAGGAACAATACTGGCGGTTCGTTCAGGCAGGGGATGTCGATGGATATCGCACACTTTGGGACGAAGGGTTCCGAGGTTGGCCGTGCTGGGCCTCGCACCCGGCCACCAAAGCGATTATCGGGGACTGGGTCCGTGATATCCGCGACAAGCAGGCGAGATTCAGCTATTCCTTGACGCGGGAAGGCGCGGCCGACTTTGGGGACATCGTTGTGGTGTTCTATCAGACACCGATGCTGTACGAGTACCCGGACGGTCGGGTTGAGAACCGGGATCGGGTCTTCAAGTTCACCCACACGTGGCGGAAGACTGGCAACACTTGGCAGATAATCGGGGGCATGTGCGGGCAGCTGATAACACAAACAAATCCCTGACGCCGCTGCCGATCACGAATGGTTGAACCAAAGGTTGATCGCCCGCGGCCGCGTCGTGCGGGCCGGGCGGACGATCACGGTGTGCCAGGCGGACGCGTCAATGCTCGGCGACGGCGCGGAGACCTTGGTGGCGACCATGCTCGCCACGATCATGACGGTTCGTGATCGTCCGAAAATCGTGGGCTGACTTGACCGTTGACTCGACGCCGTCAGCTTTCGAATGGAAGGTCGCGTAGAAGTGCCGAGACTCTAGGGAGTGAGCGCGCCATGCCAGATATGCCTACCAGTAATCCAGAGCAGTTCTACCAGGGCTCTCCCGTGCTCCAGGTCCCGGATGTTCCTGCTACGGCCGCCTTCTACCGGAGCATACTGGGGTTCAAGTCCGACCCGGGAACCGAAACGCCGGAGTACACGGTCGTCTGGCGGGACAACGCCGCACTTCATCTTGCCAAAGGCGAACACGCGCCGAAGGGTGTTCGCGTCTTTTTCTGGGTCAGGGACGTGAACGCGCTGTACGAAGACGTCACCAAACGGGGGGTCGCCATCGACGTACCGATCGGGACGCGTCCCTATCACGTGCGCGACTTTTCCATTCGCGACCCGAACGGGGTGGTGCTGGTGCTCGGGCAAGACTGGGACTAAACGGGTCAGTACCGCGTAGGTCAGCCGCGCCCTACCACACCCGCACCCGCGCCGCGGGCTCGAGATAGAGGCGCTGTCCCGGCCGCACGTCGAACGCGTCGTACCACGCATCCAGGTTCCGCACCGTGTTCACCCGGTAGGGCTCCGGCGCGTGATCCGTCGCGAGCTGGGTCCGCATGGCAGGTTCGCTGATCATCACGCGCCAACTGCGCGCCCACGCGATGAAGAACTGCCGGTCCTGTTGCCGGACCTTCGCGGTGTCGCGCGTTCCGTCGCCCAGGCTCAGGCGGTACGCCTCGAACGCCGCCGTCAGGCCCGCCAGGTCGGCGACGTTCTCGGTCCTCGTCAGACGGCCGTCCACGGCGAGGTCCGGAAACGGGCGATACCCGGAGAACTGCCGCACCAGCGGCTCGGCCACGGCCTCGAAACGGGTCATGTCTTCCGTGGTCCACCAGTGACGCTCCGCGAAGACGGTGTCATAGTCGGCGCCCAGCACGTCGACGTAATGGCTGATGTCGTGACCGATGATCGCGCCGATCGCGCCGTAGTTTGCGGCGTCGGACGCAGTCGAATCGAACTTTGTCGGCTGCAGCAGGCCGGCCGCAAAGTCGTAGACGTTCTGCTGGAAGACGAGCACCGCGCCCGCTGCCTGCGGGGCGATCCACCACTGCCTGAGGTCGACGGGCCGGCCCAGCCGTACCAGGGCCTGGCGGTGGCGGCGCTCCAACACGCGGCGATGATTGCCCAGCGCGTCCGCTGGATCGACGACCAGGTCGGCATCGTCCTCCCAGTGCTCCGGGTAGCCGACGCCGACATAGAGCGAGCGCAGCTTCGCCAGCGCCATCGCCCGCGTCGCGGGCTCGAGCCACGTCGCGGCTTCCACGTGCCGCCGGAACGCCACCGCGACACTGGCCACGATGCCCTGCACGCGCGCTTTCTGTGCGGGCGGAGAAGTATCGCTCGGCGTACATCCGCCCGATGGCGTTGCCCATGCCCAGCTGCGTCGCCTCGAGCGCCCGCTGGGCGCGCGGGACGGGTGGTTGCGCCGACAGCGCGCCGCGCATGGCGAGGGCTTCTTCGGCGAAGGCGCGCGGCAGCACGTCGGCCTCTTCGTCCAGCAGATGCGCGCGCAGGTAGTCTTTCCAGGTCTCGAGCGGCAGCGATGACACCAGCGCTGCCACGCCCGTCATGGCGCCCGGTTGCCATACGGCGATCGTGTCCTGACGGCCCAGCCCCGCCGCGTCGAGAAACGCCGGCCAGTCCATGCCCGGCGCCTCGCGGGCAAAGTCGGCACGGGTCCACCGATGATCCGCGTTGTGGTCGTTGGCCGAGATCGCACGCGTCGCCTGGCTCCGGGCGAGGGAGGTCTCGAGTCGCCATGACCGCCGCGGCACGCGTGTCGGCGCGATCGAATCCGGCGAGGGCCAGCATGCGCCCGAGATGGGCCTGGTACTTGGTCCGCAGTGCCTGCTTGGGAGGCTCGTCGCCGACGTAGTAGTCACGGTCGGGGAGGCCGAGTCCACCCTGCAGCAGGAACACGGGGTAGGTCCGCTCGCCGTTGATGCCGGGCTCGACCGACAGCCCAATGAGTCGCGACGACTGGTAGACGCCCGTAGTTGAGCGGGTCGACGTCGGCACCGATCCAGCGGCCCAGCAGGCGAGTCAGCGACGCCTTGTCGCGCACGCGATCGATGCTGTCGAGGACCGGCCGGAGCGCGGCAATCCCGCGGGCTTCGATCGCGGCCTCATTCAGCCAGGCGGCGCGGAAGTCGACGACCTTGCGCGCGGCCGTCCCCGGGGGCGCCGTCACGGCGTCGTCGAGCAGGGTCGCGACCTGGCGGCGTGCTAGTTCGTCGATCTGGTTGCGGGCGCCCCAGCGCGAGCGGCCTTCCGGAATCACCGTGCTCCTGAGCCACGCTGCCATTGGCGAAGGCGAAGAAGTCGTCGCCGGCCGCGACGCTGGTGTCGACGCCCGGCTCCACGCCTTGCGCCCGCGCCGAGCCAACCGCGCTGCACAGGAGGAGCAGGGCCAGGGCACTGCAGGCGGACGCCAGTCGATGGTTGACCATGCGCGCGAAGCTACGGTGGGTGCCCTCGCCTGTCGGCGCCCGGGGCCGACAGGTTTGGATCAATTCCGGACATGCGCGACCGCTGGCGTGGCGGTCCTGGTGCGTGCGCCGTATGCTTCGGACGGGAGGTCATGTCCTGAAATGATCGCACGCGCCACCCTGATCGACTGCCTGTTCGTCATCGCGCCGCAATCGCTGCTGCTCGACATCGCGGGGCCCGCGGAGGCGTTTCGCCTCGCGAACCTGCATCGCGAGCGGCGCGGCCAGGCGCCGCGCTTCCGGCTGCGATTCGCCGGTCCCGTGGCCACGCCGCCGACCTCGGTCGGGCTGGCGCTGGCCGGCCTCGAGCCATTGCCCCACCGGTTGGACGCGCCGACCTGGGTCGTGCTCGTGGGTCAGCCGGCCGCGCATCTCGGCCGGGTCACACCGGCCGATCGCCGCGATCGCGCAGTGGCTCAAGCGCCTGCGCGAGCCCGTGCTCGCCGAGGACACGCCGCATCGCGTGCTCGCGATCTGCTCGGGGACGCTGCTCGCGGCGCGCGCGGGCCTGGTCGCCGGGCGTCGCTGCACGACGCACCACGAGCTGCTCCAGGCGCTGCGGACCCTGGCGCCCCAGGCGCGAGGTGATCGACAACCGCGTGTTCGTGGTCGACGGGCCGCTCGCCTCGAGCGCCGGGATCACCGCGGGCATCGACCTCGCGCTGCACCTGATCGCCGAGGAGTGCGGCGAGGCGCTCGCGGCGAGCGTCGCCGAGGACATGGTGGTGTACCTGCGGCGCTCGCCACGCGACCCCGAGCTGTCGCCGTTCCTGGTGCATCGCCGCCACCTGCACGCCGCGGTGCACCGGGTGCAGGACGCCATCGTCACCCGCCCGGAGCGCGACTGGGACATGGCCGCGCTGGCGGCGGTCGGCGCACGCCACCGAGCGGCACCTGCTGCGGCTGTTCATCGACCACGCCGGCGTCTCGCCGCTGCGACTACCTGCGGCTCATCCGCCTGGAGCGCGCGCGCCTCTCGATCGAGTGCGGCGCCACCGTCACGCGCGCCGCCGAGGTCGCGGGCTTCCGGTCCGGGCTCCAGCTGCGGCGCACGTGGCAGCGGCACTGGGGTGGGTCGCCGCGTGACGCAGCGCGGGCGGCGGTCGCATCGTGATGTCGCAGCATAGTATGAGCTTCCGCGCACCACGCAATTGCCTCGCGCCACGGCTCCAGCGATACTTTGACATGGCCGAGCGCCGATACAACGACAAGGAAATCGCGGCGATTTTCCGCGCCGCGACGGAAGGGCCGCAAAGCCCCCAGCGGGAAGTGTCCTCCGAAGAGGGCCTGACGGTTACCGATCTGCAAGCGATCGGCCGTGAAGTCGGCATCGAGCCGGCCGCGGTTGCCCAAGCCGCCCAGGCGCTCGACATGCGCCAAGGGGCGGCGGCGCGCACGTTCCTTGGACTGCCGATCGGCGTGGCGCGCACGGTGCACCTCAATCGCCGGCTCACCGATCACGAGTGGGAGCAGCTGGTCGTCCAGTTGCGCGATGTCTTCAACGCCCGCGGCACCACGCGCTCGGACGGCTCATTGCGGCAGTGGACGAACGGAAACCTGCAGGTACTCCTCGAACCGACCGCAACCGGTCACCGGCTCCGTTTTGGGACGCTGCACGGCGCCGCACGCGCGTCCATTGGCGCTGGGCTGGCGATCCTTGGGGTGACGGCGACGGTCGCCATTTCGACCGCGATCGTTGGCCATTTGGGCGACGCCATTTCGGGTATCACGGTTCTCCTCGCGGCGGGTGTCGGCATGATTGTGAGCGGCGCGCTTCGGCTACCACGGTGGGCGCGTCTGCGCGGGCGCCAGATGGACGCGCTTGCGGCACAGATAGCCCCTCCGCCGGAGGCCGCGGCGCTGCCTTCCTCGACGCATCCGCCTGATGGTAGCGCCGCCTAACAACGCCACGGTGGCGCCTGCGTGCTGAGAACGCGCGCCGGCGTGCTCGTGGCGGTCCTGCTGCTGGGAACGCCCCAGTTCCTGCCGGGCCAGTCCCTCGCTCCTCAGCTGACCGCCTGGAGTCCCACACTGCGGACGCAGAGTGTGGTTCGTATTGCGACTGTTCCTCAGGACACCGCGACGGCGGAGACGCATTCCCACACCGTGACCGGCTTGCTGATTGGCGGCTCGGTTGGGCTGGTGGCGACCGGGCTCTTTCTTTCCGTGTTTTGCAGCGACTCGGACACTCAGTGTGGCGCGGACGAGGTCGCGCGCGCGGTGGCGATCATCGCCGTCCCGCCGGCCGTGGTGGGGGCGGTGATCGGTTCGCTGATTCGGACCAAGAGCTGACCCGGTATATTCTCGATCAACAACCATGTCGAACAAACACACCCGCGCCTCGGGCAAGACCACTCGCCGTGAGACGCGCCGGCTCCATCGCCCCGGGACTGTCCTGGGCCGATCGGCCGCCAAACCGCTCGCCACGCGGATTCGCGCGTCGGTGTACTCCTCCGAAACCGGGCGCACCTATCGACTGGACCGGCTGATCGGGAAGGGCGGATTCGGGGAGATCTATCTTGCCACCCCGGATCCGCAGGGCGCGCTGCCGCCACGCGTCTGCGTCAAGATCAGCCACTGGATGACGGGCTGGCTGCGCGAAGCGTATTTCGCACAGCTCCTGTTTCGGCGAGTCCCGGGCGCTCCGCGTCTACGATCGTTTCGTGCAGGTGGACGGCCCGACCATGCGCTACTGCCTCGCGATGGAGTACGCCGAGCACGGCGACCTCGCGGCGTGGCTCGCGGCCAAGGGCGGACAGCCCGAGCGGTTCGTGCGGCAGGAGATCGCCGCCATCCTCGAAACCCTGGACACGCTGCACCGCGGGCAGGCGCTGCACCGCGATCTCACGCCCTTCAACGTGTTCGTGTGCGAGGACGAGCGCATCAAGCTGGGCGACTTCGGCATCGCCACGCACCAGCGCAGCCAGTTCGGCGTCACCGCCGATGCGTTCAACCCGCTGGGCGCGCCGACCGAGATCGCCTGGGGCAAAGTGCGCAAATGGCAGCAGCGCGACGACATCTACCAGGTTGGCCAGCTGATCGCGATGCTGCTGCGCGGCGACGTGAAGAGCCCGATGCGCAGTCTCGACGTCCGGCGGCTCCCCTGCAGCGATCACCTGAAAGAAGTGATCCATCGCTGCCTCGGCGCGCGCGCCAAACGCTACGAGGCAGCGAAGGATCTGATCGAGGCGCTGCGCCACCGGCCCAAGGAGCCCGCCACCGGCCGGATCCGCAGTCTCGCCGGCCGGCGGGTGTCGTTCACGGGGTTCCTGCGCCGGCCTCGGCGCGAGGCGATCGCGGCCGCGAAACGCGCGGGCGCCGTCGTGCAATCGGGCCCCGGACCATCGACCGACGTCCTGGTGCGCGGCCGGCCCAACGCGCTGCAGATGGCTGGCAAGGCGGGTGGCCTGAAGCTGATGGAGATTCGGCGTCTCGCGGCCAAAGGCCATCGTATCATCATCATCGGCGAGGCGCAGTTCTGGAAGTTGGCCCGTGTCGCGAGTCGGTCGCCGCGTCGAAAATCACGGAGCAGGCGAGGCTGAAAATCTTACTTGCCTGTAACCTCTCCGACCGGCATCTTGACCGGTTCTTGGATGAACGCGATCCCGCGTCGGAGGCTTTGAGATGGAACTGCGAACCGCCACCCTCACCCGCGCACTCTGTCTGCTCGTCCTGCTTCTGATGGCACTCGCCGCCGCATACGGCGCGTCCATTGCCCTCCGCAATTTCGGCCACATCGGCGTCTAACTGAGGGGGCTAGAGTGACCAAGCGACAGACACGCGCCTTCTTCATCGGATCGGCCGCGGTCTTCTCCTTGATTTTCATCGCGCTCACGATCGATAGTCACCGGCAGTTCGCCACGCTCACCCACGCCGATCAGATCACTCCGGATGTCATCGCCGGAAAACATGTCTGGCACCGGAAGGACTGCATCAACTGTCACACCCTACTGGGCGAAGGTGCCTACTACGCTCCCGATCTGACCAAGATTGCCGAGCAGCGCGGAGCGCCGTACCTGCGCTCCTTCCTGGCCGATCCCGCGAAGTTCTACAACGAGGAGCGTGACCGGCGCCTCATGCCGAACCTGAAGCTCACGGCCCAGGAGATCGACCAGGTGATCGCCTTCCTCTCCTGGGTGGGCAAGATCGATAATCACGGTTGGCCGCCTCGGCCCATTCTGGTCTCGGGGGCGTCGATTCCCGGCAGCAACGTGGGCGGGGCGGCACCCGAACCCGCCTCCAACGATCCCGTCGCGGTGGGTCAGGCGCTCTTCGGCGGCTCGCCACCGGGCTGCTTTGCGTGTCACTCCACTGCGCCGGGTGTGAACCTGGTGGGCCCGTCACTGGCCGGCATCGCCGCGACCGCAGCGACGCGCGTACAGGCGGCGGACTATCACGGCAAGGCGACCGACGCCGCAGGGTATATCCGCGAGTCGATCCTCAATCCGAACGCCTACGTCGTTCCGGGTCCGACCTATTCCGGCAACGGCCAGTCGATCATGCCGCCAGGATTCGATCAGTCGCTGCAGCCGGCACAGATCGACGCCCTGGTCGCCTATCTGATCACTCTCAAGTAGGAAGAGCGGACATGCGATATCGGACGCAGGCCGTTGCCTATCCCTACTTTGTCGTCGCCCTGCTGCTCTATGGGCTGCAGATGGTGTTCGGCATCCTCGCGATCGCCAAGTACCTGGGCCCCGACCCGATCAAAGCCTTCCTGCCGTTCGACGTCAGCAAGGAAATCCATACCAACCTGCTCATCGTTTGGGTCCTCACCGGGTTCATGGGCGCCACCTATTGGCTGGTGCCGGAGGAGTCCCGAACCGAGCTGCACTCGCCGCGCCTGGCCTACTGGCAGCTCGGCCTGTGGACGACGGCCGGCGTCACCGCCGTCGTCGGCTATCTGTTGGGGTGGACGGAGGGGAACAAGCTGCTGGAACAGCCGCTGCCGGTGAAGCTGGCCATTGTCGTCGCGATGCTGATGTTCCTGTACAACATCGGGATGACCATCTGGAAGGCGAAGCGCCTCACGACGACGGAAGGCGTCCTGGTCGCGGGTCTGGCGCTGGCGGCGATCCTGTACCTGCCGGCGTTGCTCACCTTCGACAATTACACGGTCAGCATCTACTACCGCTGGTGGACGGTGCACCTCTGGGTCGAGGGGGTGTGGGAGATGATCCAGGGCGGCCTGCTCGCCTACCTGCTCATCCGGCTCTCCGGAGCCGACCGCGAAGTGATGGAGAAATGGCTGTACGTGATCGTCGGCCTGACGTTCATCGCGGGCATTCTTGGCACGGCCCACCATTATTTCTGGATCGGCGTCCCGAGCTATTGGGTCCCGATCGGGGGCATCTTCAGCGCCCTCGAGCCGCTCGCCTTCCTGGGCATGGCGGTCTACGCCTACATGGCGATGCGCCGGTCCGGCCTGGCCCACCCCAACCGCCTGGCCATCCACTGGACGATCGGCAGCGCGGTGCTGTCGGCACTGGGCGCCGGTGTGTTGGGTCTGGCGCACACCTGGCCCGCGGTGAACCGGTGGACCCATGGCACCATGATCACCGCGATGCACGGTCACATGGCGTTCTTCGGGGCCTACGTGATGATCGTGCTCGCCATGATTACCTACGCCGCCCCGGGACTCTTCGGCCACGACGAAGAGGCTGGCGAGTCGACCACCGGGCTCTGGGGGTTCTGGCTCCAGGTGGGCGGGATGTTCGGGATGACGATGGCCTTCGCCGCGGCGGGGATCACCCAGACGTATCTCGAACGCATCATGGGGCTGGGGTACCTCGAGACGCAACACAAGATTCAGGTGCACTTCCTGATGTTGTTGGGCACCGGGCTGTTGTTCATCCTCGGTGTTGGGCTCTTCCTGTACGATTTCTTCTTCCTCGCACCCAAGCGGCGAACCAAGCCCGCCGCGTGGCCGGCCCCGGCAGCGGGGGCGGGAACCTGACTCGGTGACTGCCCAGCGCGCCGCAACCCTCGCCCGCAGCTTCCCCGACGGTCTACGGCACCCCGAAGGGGAGGAGCCGTTCTACCTCCCCGTCAGCGACGAGATCATGGTGTTCGAAGAGTGCCACCGGTCGGGTCTGGCGGTGATGCTCAAGGGCCCCACGGGGTGCGGCAAGACGCGATTCGTGGCGCACATGGCGTGGCGGTTGGGGCGTCCGCTGGTCACCGTGGCGTGTCATGACGATCTGTCCGCCAGCGATCTGACCGGCCGCTGGCTGATTCGCGGCGGCGAGACTTTCTGGCAGGACGGTCCACTCGCCCGTGCTGCACGGCTGGGCGCGATCTGCTACCTGGACGAGGTCGTCGAGGCTCGCCAGGATGTCGTGGTGGTGATCCATCCACTCACCGACGACCGACGCATGCTCCCGATCGAGAAGACCGGCGAGCTGATCGAAGCGGCGCCGGGCTTCCAATTGGTCGTCTCCTACAACCCCGGCTACCAGCACGTTCTCAAGGACCTCAAGCCGAGCACGCGACAGCGGTTCGTGGCACTCGAGTTCGACTTCCCGCCGACTGAGTTGGAGCGCCAGGTGGTCGGGCACGAGGGGGGCGTGGACGAGCCTACGGCAGCCATGCTGGTCACCCTGGCGAGTCGCATCCGACGGCTGCGCGACCGCGGCCTCGCCGAGGTGCCGAGCACTCGGCTGCTGGTGGCGACGGCCCGATTGATCTCCGGGGGCATCGCTCCGGTCCAAGCGTGCCGGGTGGCGCTCATGGCGCCGCTGACCGACGACCCCGATCTGCTCGAGGCGATCTCCGACCTGATTTCCGCCACCATCTGAGCGGTGGCCGAGCCCGAAGACGTCATTGCCGCAGGCGCCTACGCCGCCACCCGGCTGGCGCGGGACCTGTGGGCGCGACGCGCCGCCGGTGCGGGCCGCGCGCCTCCCGGGCTCAGCGATCTCCGCCGTCGCCTCGACCTGCTGGTGGCGGCCGTCTTTCCTTCGGCTCCCGAGATCGGCGTCGCCGATCCACCCGCGCCGCCAACCCTCCTGGCCCGTCTCGCCCGACGAGCGCCGGCTCGTCTGCATCGCGGTGCGCCGCTCGCGTCCACGGACGGAGTCCGGATTCGCCTGCCGCGACGGCTCGATGGAGTTCCCGGCGGGCAGGTGGCGCGCCGCTATCAGCTGTTGGCGCTGGAACAGGCGGCGCGTGCCGTCCGCGGGACGCCGGCATTCGTCCCTACTGACCGGCTGCTGCGCGATCTCTTCCTCCTGTCTGAGGCGGTGGCGATCGATATCATGCTCATCGAGCTGCTGCCCGGACTAGCGGTGCCGCTCCGGGGCGCGCGTGCCGAAGCCCTGGCTCAGCGGCCCGACCCGAAGCGCGTCACCCTGCGGGAGGCCGCGGTGGAGCGACTGCTGCGCACGGCGCTCGGAACTGACCCGGGCGTGCCGCCCCCGACCATCGGCTGCGCGCCCACACCGGCCGATTCCGTGTTGTGGGCCAGAACCGAGGCAGCCCGCCTCGAGGGGCTCGCGGGTTCCTACCACGGAGTCGCCCCGGTGCTGATCTGGGGAACGACCGCGCCACCGCCGGAGGGGACGGCCACCGCGGGGGCTGAGATGGAAGGAGTGGTCCAGCCCATCGGCCGCCAGCACACGCTGCCGCGCCGTCCTCGCGTGCGCGAGGCTGACGAGGATGAGGACGACCCCACGCCCGGCACCTGGATGGTGCGCGCCGATGACCCGCAGGAGAAAGCCGAAGACCCCGCGGGGCTCAGCCGCCCAGCGGACCGCGACGGGGACACGAACCCTGGCGAGCTGGCGGATGCGCTCTCCGAACTCCCGGAAGCGCGTCTCGTTCGGACGCCGGAGGCGCCACGGGAGGTGTTGGCGAGCGAGGATCCCATCCGCCGCGCCCCTGGCGGCGAACGCTCGACCACGGGTGCCGGCATCGCCTACCCCGAGTGGGACTGGAACGCCAATGCGTATCGGGAACCTGGCGCCATCGTCCACGAGTCGACCGCACCCGCCGGTGACCCGGACTGGGTCGAACACACACTGCGTCGGCATGCGGCCTTGATCCGCGGCGTCCGCCGGGACTTCGAGCGCCTGCGTCCGCGCCGGACTTCGCTCAAACGTCAACCGGACGGCGCGGAGCTGGACATCGACGCCTGCGTGGCGGACTACGCGGACCGGCGCGGGGGCGGGGCAGGGGGCGACCGGTTCTACGTAGACTCGCGACCGCTGCGCCGCGACGTTGCGATCACGCTGCTGGTGGACGTGAGCGCCTCGACCGACGGGTGGGTCTCGGGCGACCGGCGGATCGTCGACGTGGAGAAGGAGGCCGTGCTGGTGGTGGGCGAGGCGCTGGTCGCGCTGGGCGACCCGCATGGTGTGCTGGCGTTTTGCAGCGCGGGGCCCTCACGGGTCACGGTGCAGGCGCTCAAGCGATTCGGCGAGCCGATCGGTCCCGATGAGTTCCGGCGCCGCATTGCGGGACTGGAATCCGCGGGATACACCCGCGCCGGAGCGGCGCTGCGCCATGCCACCGCGGGGTTGATGCGGATGCCGGCGCGACACCGGCTCCTGCTCTTGCTGTCGGACGGCCGGCCGAACGATGTCGACCAGTACGAGGGTCGCTATGGCGTCGAGGATACCCGCGTGGCCGTCGCGGAAGCGCGGTTCCAGGGAGTGCACTGCTTCTGCCTCACTGTGGATCGGGAGGCACCGCGCTATGCGGCCCGCATCTTCGGTCGCGACTTTGCCGTACTCCCACGGGCAGAGCAACTGCCGAGGGTGTTGAGCGCGCTGCTTCGCGATCTGGTGCGTCGGTAGCCGCCCGGCCGCGGCGTCCACGATCGCAGCGCAGGCGAGGGTAGGGCTCTTCACCTTCGTCTCACTCCAGCATCACAACGCCCTCACTAGGCTCCTCCCGGCCTCTCAAGGAGGAACCATGGTCGAGTACGGCGTCGCCCCTACACCACTCGCCAGGTCAGCACGGCCGCCCGTGGGTCAACCGACCCTGACCAGGATCCTGCTCGCCTGCGGCATCGCCGCGCCGCTGCTGTACCTCGCCATGGTGGCCTTGGTACCGATGCGGTGGGAGGACTACAGTTCCACCTCGCAAACGGTCAGCGAGTTGTCCGCGATTGGAGCGCCGACGAGAGCGCTGTGGGTTCCGCTGGGGTTCGTCTATACCCTGTTGATTACTGCCTTCGGATGGGGCATCTGGGCGTCGGCTCGTGGCAATCGCCCCATGCGCGTCGTGGGTGCCTTGATGATCATCACCGGAGTGATCGGTTTCTTCTGGCCGCCGATGCATCTCCGTGGCACCGAGCCCTCGTTGACCGACACCCTGCACATCGTCTGGACCGCGGTGTCCGGGCTGCTCACCCTGGTCGCCATGGGTTGCGCCGCGGCGGCACTCGGGAAACGGTTCCGTATCTACTGCATCGCATCGATCGTGGTACTGCTCACGACCGGCGCGATGACCAGCGTGGATGCCCCGAAGATCGCGGCCAATCTCCCCACGCCATGGATCGGGGTGTGGGAGCGATTCAGCATCGTCTTTTGGATGCTCTGGCTCCTCGTGTTGGCCGTCGCGCTGCTGCGCCGCCAGGGCGTGAGGAGACTCCCATGAAACCGACACCTCGCATTGGCGGCTTCGTCGCGCCCGGCTTCGAAGCGGTGCGCGCCGAGTTCGAGCGCAACTTCACCGATCGCGGCGAGATCGGCGCCGCCGTCGCCGCGTACTGGCACGGCGAGAAAGTCGTCGATCTGTGGGGCGGCCGCCGCGCGCCCCGGGGCGACCAGCCCTGGTCCCAGGACACGATGGTCGTGGTCATGTCGTGCACTAAGGGGCTGGCCGCGATGACGCTAGCCGTGGCCAACGCGCGCGGCTGGCTCGATTACGAGGCCCCAGTCGCGCGCTACTGGCCCGAGTTCGCGCAGCACGGCAAAGCTCGGGTCACGGTGCGCCAGCTCCTCGGGCACGAGGCGGGTCTCGTGCTGCTCGACGAAAAGCTGACGATTGCTCGGATGGGAGATCTCGATGACGTCGCGGACCTGCTCGCGCGCCAGAAACCAGCGTGGCCGCCAGGCACGCGGCACGGGTACCACTTGATGTCGCTCGGCCTGTACATGCAGGAGCTGATCCGCCACGTCGACCCCGCGAGACGCACGCTGGGGCGCTTCTTCCAGGAGGAGATCGCCCGGCCGCTCGGGTTGGAGTTCTACATCGGGCTTCCGCGTGACATCCCCGACGAGCGACTCGCCACGGTGAACACGTTGTCCCCGTGGCGTGCCATCCTCGGCCTGCGCAAAACCCCGCCGGCGATGATCCGGAAGCTGTTCCAGCCGGGTTTCGTGATCTTTCGGTCGTTCCTACTCTCGGACCTCGACTGGAATAACCGGCGCATGCTCGAGATTGAGCTGCCCGCGGGCAACGGCGTCAGCACGGCGCGCGCGATCGCGCGAGCCTATTCGGCCTTCGCCGAAGGCGGCGCCGAGGTCGGTATTACGCCGGAGACGTTCGCCCACATCACGGCACCGCCCGTGATGGCGGGGGCCTTGGACGACGTGCTCGGCGTGCCGAGCTACTTCTCGCTTGGCTTCCTGCGGCCCGGCCCCGAGCCGTCCTTCGGCTCGAGTCCCCGCGCGTTCGGCGCTCCCGGGGCCGGCGGCTCGTTCGCGTTCGCCGATCCCGATGCCCACCTGGGCTACGCCTATGTGATGAACAAACTGGATTTCTACCTGGAGAACGACCCGCGCGAAAAACCGCTACGCGACGCGGTCTACCGTGCGATCGCGGGACTCACCGCCTGCTCCCGTGCGGTCGAGATGGTGGGCGCCTAGCAGGAACCTGGATCACACGTCATCGGCGAGGCGCAGTTGTGGAAACTGGCCGGCCGGTCACGGCGGCCACGAACGCAGAGCAGGCGAGGCTAGAACGTCGACGTCACTCCCGCGAGCACGCGCCGCCCGATCACCGAGCCACCGTAGACCTGGAAGCGCCGCTGATCGAACAGGTCGGTGGCGTTAGCGTACACGCGGAGGTGCGGACTGATGCGGTAACCGGCGTTCAGACTCACGATCTGGCTCGCCGGGATATCCCCGATCCAGATGCCCGACTGCCAATGGTACCGGGACACGATGCGCGCATCCACGCCGAGCGCAATGCCCTGGGGCCCGGAGTACGCGAGCGCCACGGTCCCCTTGTGCTGTGGGGTGTTCGGCGGCCAGCACATTGCCCGCGACGTTCTGCCGGATGGCGAAGTTGTACCAGGTGTAGCTCGCGCTGAAGGTCAGCGCGCGGGTGAGCGACACGCTGCTGCCCAGCTCGATACCCCACTCGTCGACCGTGCCCGCGTTACCGAAGGAGGAGACGATGGCGGTCGTACCGTCGACCAGGCGTGTGAGACCATTGCCAGTGTGTCGAGGGCGGCGGCGCAGCGGCCGCCTCGACCTCGGCCCGCGAGGACGCGGGCACCTCGGGCGGCGCGGTCCACGGCTTGAAGTCAGGGTTCACGCCCGTGGTGCCCGCGGGCAAGAGGCCGGTGATAAAGTTCTCCATATGGGCGTCGTACGCGTCCAGGGTGATGAAGACGCGCCGGCCGAACTGTCCCTTATAGCCGATCTCGTAACTCGTCACCGTCTGCGGTACGAGGTGAGGGTTGCCGAAGGCGGTGCTTGGGCACTGCGGCGGAACTGGTGAACAGTGTCCCAGGCTGGACGCCGAGGAGGGCGGGACCCACCACGGGATCCGACCGGAGGTTCGCCTCGATCGCTGTCAGGTTTCGTGTGCCGGGGCTGGATGGGTGCGCGTCAAAGAGGGAGGCCAGATCCGGGAGTGAGAAAGGCACGCTCCACGCTCGAGACGCAGCGCGTGGTGCTCGGCAGGGGCGAAGACCAGTGCCCCCTTGGGAGACAGTTGCGTCGGGAAGAGGTCACTGTCGTCCCAGCGCACCGCGCCGATCAGGCGCGCGTGCCGGACGCCGTATTCGAGCTGCGCGAACGCGCCATAGTAGCTGATCGCTGCGGTCGTCGTTCGTCGGGCCCAGGATCGTGCCCTGCGTGTTCACCCGGTTGTCCTGTACCGAGGCCCCGACCACCACGCGGCCGGCATCCGTGGAACGTGCGGCTCGTGCGTCCCTCGAGGTGGAAGACGCTTTCGTCATTGGACGATTGCGCTCCTGAGGCCAGCCTGACGAAGCGGCAACGACAATCCAGAATACCAGGCCGAGACGCCGTACCCGTCCGCGTCCCACGCGAGTCGCGCCCAGGGGCGGAGGATGTCGGGCGATTGATTGCGGCCGCTACCGGCGACGGAGACGACATTGTCCGCCTGCGCCCTCCCGCCCTCGAGCGTGACGACGGAGCCATTGGACGCGTAATAGTCGATCCGCGCGGACCCGTACACGGTGACCAGTGGGTCGGGCGTGCCGAGCGCCTGGCCGGTCACGGAGTCATTGGTCTGCCCGATCAGCGCGCGTTTCTCCGGCGCCGGACGTGTCGGCGCCGTCGCTGTGGCGGGCGCATACTCCAGCTTCCAATCCGACCCATTCGTGGCGGTGCGGGACCGCGACCAGTCGTCGCTCGTGGTGTAGCCGAGATTCACCCGATACCCGACGCGATCGTGCAGCCACACTCCCGCCTGTCGCAGGTCGGCCCGTTCGGTGCCGAGCCCGCCACCCCCGAGCGTGAGCTTCGTCCCGACGACGTCCCGGGCGGCCGGCGTCGTGATGCTGATGACCCCGTTATACGCGTTCGCGCCGTACAACGCCGATCCCGGACCGCGGATCACTTCGATCCGCCCGAGGTCCTCGAGGGGCTCCGACAGGGTTCCCCAGATCTGTTGACCCCACCGACCCGGTGGCCAGATCGCGCCCGTCCTGCAAGCACCAGCATCTTGCGGCTGACCAGGGTATTGAATCCGCGCGCGTTGACGTTGAAGTCCGTGACGCCGCTCTGCGCGACGTCGAGGCCCGGGACGCGGGCCAGCGCGAGGGGGAGCTGGCCGGTGATCGACATGGGCTCGCCCGTGGCCGGCTGCACCACGTCCACCGCGGCCGGAGCGTCGATCATGCGGTCCGGCGCTCGCGAGACACCTTCCACCACGACCGTCGCCCAACTCGATCGGTCGGGGCTCGAGCACCGCATCGGCGGTGGCGGGTGCCCGCCACCGTGACGGTGACGGTCAGCTCGAGTCGTGCGCGTAGCCGATGATGCGGAACTGCAGGACGCTGCGTGCCGAGCGGGAACGTGGGTCAGGACGTACCGGCCGGTGGCGGTGGTCGCGACCGAGAGGCCGAGCCCCTGAACCGCGACCACGACCCCGCTCGAGCGGTTGGCCGTCTGAGTTCGGTCACGGTGCCGCTGACGGCTCCGCGGCTCTGGGCGTGGCCGCACGATGGCAGCGCGCAGGTCAGAGCGGCGACGAGCGAGCCTTGAGCAACGCGAAGTCATGACGACCGCCCTTGGAAGACGAGGCTAGTGCGTCGCCCAGAAAGCCGAATCCGGCACGGCGGTGTCGGGCAGGCCCATACGGCGTGCGAGATCCCGAAACCGGGGGTCAGACCGAAGCGCTTCGAAGTAGGGACTGACCGTCGAGGAACATCATGAGTCCCTCCCGCTCGCGGAAGGCTCGCTCGAGCCACGCAAAGGCCCTGTCTTTCTCCCCGAGTAACGCGTAGTCTGTCGCGATATCGAACGAGGGCGGTCGGGGATAGGCGTTCTGCGCCCGCCGTTCTGCCTGCCGGAGATCTCCCAACAGGTAGGTCCGCCTGGCCACGGCGTAGCCGGAAGCGCGATAGACGCTGTCGACGGACGCGGCGACTTCCTCCTTGCCACCGAGTCGCAGCGCCATCAGCCATTCGGCCATGGCGTCTCTCGGCCTGCCCTTGCGCTCGTAGATTGTCGGCGATGCCGCCGATGACGGATTTCCGAGTTGAAATCGAGGTCCGGGACGTCGCGGTAGGCTTGCAGCGCTTCGTCATCACGACCGGCCCGGGCGAGGGTCGAGGCGAGGGAGTTTTGCTTGTTCGGAGCGAACGGGTCCAGCTCCAGCGCGCGTCGCATTTCCCGAATGGCCGCGTCGAACTGGCCACGGAAGCTGAGCGCATAGCCGTACCGCTGGTGAGCCAGGGCGTTGTTCGGATTGAGCGCAATAGCGCGCGCGCAGCTTCCCGTTCCCCGGCCGCCCAGGACCATTCGTGCGTCAGGACGCCCGCGAGTGAGACATGCGCCTCGGAGAGCGTCTCGTCGAGTTGTATCGCTCGCTCCGCCGCGGCTCTCGCTTTGAGCCAGGCGACCTTGGGGGGCAAGAAGTTGAACTGGCCCAACGTGATCGTACGCATCGGACAGCCCGGCCCACGCCGGTGCGTAGCCCGGGTCTCGCTCGACGGCGCGTTGAAAGTATTCGATGCCATTTCTGGACACCTTGCTCATTCCACGCATTCCACTCGGCGCGACCCCGCAGATACAGGTCGTACGCGTCGGGGTCGACCGGGCGCGTGCCGGATGCTCGCCGCCCTACTCTGCGGCGAGGATGAGAGCCTGATCTGGACTTCGTTCGTGATCGCCCGGGCGATGGCGTCCTGCAAGCCGAGCACATCCCGCAGGTCGCGCTCGTAGGTCTCCGCCCAGAGATGCCGGTCGGTCGACGCCTCCACCATCTGCGCCGTGACGCGCACCCGGTTCCCGACCCGCAGCACGGCTCCCTCCACGACCGCGTCCACGTGCAGCTGCCGGCCGATCTCGGCACCGTCGGCAGGGTCTCGCGCGCTGCCCTTGTAATGCAGCGTCGACGTGTGCGAGATCACCCGCAGTCCTCGCTGCTTGCCGAGCCGTCGTAACGAGTGCCTCGGTCATGCCCTCGGCAAAGTACTCCTGCGCGGAATCTCCTGAGAGGTTGTCGAACGGAAGCACCACGATGGACTGAATTCCTGGTGCGGCGGTATCGACCCAGCAAGCGAGCGCAAGGCCGCGCCGTCCACCACGATCGCTCGCTGCCCAGAGGAGCGGCCATGCGTCTGGACCAGCGCGGGGCTGGAGGACGCCTCAGGCGGCAGGCGGACGACGCTTGCGCCTCCGTCAACGCACGCTCTGCGCCGCTTCCGGCGCGACCGTCATCGATCGCCGCGATGAAGCGGTACCCGCGACGCGGCAGCGTCTCCACCAGTCGCGGGTGCTCGGCCGAGTCGCCCAGAGCGCTGCGGAGCTTGTGAATCGCAGCGTCGAGGCCGATGTCGAATTCCACGAACGTGCCGGCGGGCCAGATCGCCTGGCGCAGGTCCTCGCGCGTCACCACTTCGCCGGGATGCTCCGAGTAGCAGCGCCAAGACCCGAAATGGCTGCTGCTGCAGCTGGATCTTGGTCCCCTGCTTGAAGAGCTCGCCCGCGCGAAGGTCGACCTCGAACTCACCGAAGCGGACGACTCGTCTGGCGGATCGCTCGGGAGCTTCCATGATCGCTCCTACGATGACCGCAGCCTAATGTACGGTTCAATCGAAGCTCTGCGTCGCACATCAGTTGCCGCCGCAATCGCCTGTTTTCCCAGCCGTTTAACAAGTCAGCCAGAGATCTGCCAGAAATCAGGTGGGCGCCATGGCCGTGGGGAAAGGCTCGCGCCACCGTTGGGCGCACGCCGTCACCGAGACCAGGCATTTCCCCAGACCGGAGGTGCAGCATGTTGGGCAATCAGTTGGCGCGCTCGAAATCCACGCTCATCACCGTGGTCGCGCTGGCGGGCGCGCTCACCATCACGATGGCCTTCATCGCGTGTGAAGGGACCGCCACCGATGCCGGCACCAAGGCTCCCGTGAACGACCCCATGTTCACCGTGTCATCGGGAAGCCAATCGACGTTGCTCGGCCGCGCGAATTTCGCTGCGACGCCACGCAAGCACGACGACGATGACGACGACCGTACACCCTCCTTCAAGGTGAAGCGGACCGGTATCGACTGGCGCGTGGAGGTGAAGGCCAGGCCCAATCTGGACATGGCTGTGCAGGACATCGTGTTCGCCCCGGGCGGTCAGAGCGGCTGGCACCAGCACCCTGGCCCCGTGTTCATCCTGGTCAAGTCGGGGACGATGACCTTCTACGAGGCCGGCGACCGTCACTGCCGGCCGATCGTGCGGACGGCCGGCCAAGGGTACCTGGACGAGGGGACCGGCCACATCGCGCGCAACGAGACCACGGAGCCCGCGGAGAACATCGTCGTGTACCTGGCGCCGCAGGCCGCCGCGCTCCGGATCGATATCCCCGTGGCTCCGGGGAATTGTCCGTTCTGACGCCGCAGTGCCTCCCCAGGCATTGGACCTGGGGAGGCCGCGCGCGCGTACTCTTGCGGTGAGAGCAAGGACCATCACCAATGCTCGAAGGGAGGTGACTTCAAATGGCGAACCGTGACGAGTTCGAGTTGCGCGTTGTCGAGTCGATGGAGTGCCTGACCGCCAGGCAGCTGGCGAGACAGGGACCAACGATGCGGCGACGTGCCGCCCCGACCCGCGCCGAGGCGCTTGAAGCGCTGCGGGCGGCGAAGGGTGCAGCGTCCGTGATCGAACGCATACCGATGCTCAGGCACCCTGACATTTGGGGCGATCCGTCGTATTGGGACATTGCCGAAACGAAAGGGGCAGCCAGAGGTGGGGTTTTCCTCTGGGACTGCGATTTCCCCGGTAATATCTGGAATACGTTAGACGGCTATGCCAACCGTATTGCGTACTTTGCGGGGGCGGAGAACCTCGGGGGCATCATCCCCCCCAACAAGCTCACCGGGCAGGTCTGGTGCTACCTGGAAGTGCCAGTCGATGCGTACTACACCTTCGTAGCTCAAGTGCAGACATACCCGGATCAGTATTACGGACCGGATTACGTGGCCGTCATCGAATGCCGCATCGACGACCTGTCCTTCGGCACACGCACACTCATCCCAGGCCATGGGTACAACCTGCCCTTTGTGGTGGTTCTGTCGCCTGGGCATCACCGATTCGAGATTAGGCAGGTCTCAGGGGCGTTCTTCTTCGAAAGCCTGACCGCCTGGGCGGTCGTCCCCCAACCGGTGCCTGAGGCTATCGGCTAGAGTCCATTGCGACCTTCGGCCGTGCTCGCCACTTGTGCGCGGTCGCCAGCGCTGATGTCGCTCTCTGGGTGTGCATCGGCCATTCAGCCACTCAGGGGAACGTGCCCCGCGGACGATCAAGATCGAAGCAGATCATGGACGCTGGGGGCGTATGATCCAGCAATCCCGATTCAATCGGCGAGCCAGGTGGCTCGCCGTTTTTCGTCGAGCGGAGCGAGGACCGGGGGCGTCGGCGGGGCTAGTATTAGGCCTAGATTTGAGTGGCAGCCGACAGAGGTGAGGCGCGGATGACGGCTCCAGATCCGGACCACATCGTCGTCGAACACGACCCCGCGGCGCATCAGTTCACCGCGCGGCTGAATGGCAGCCGAGCCGTGCTCGAGTACCGGCGCGCGCCCGGGAAGATCTACTTCGTCCACACCGAGGTTCCGGCGGCCTTTCAACACCGCGGCATCGCGGACAGGCTGGCCCATGCCGGGCTCGAGTACGCGCGCACGGAGCACCTCGCCGTCATCGCGCGCTGTCCGTTTGTCGCTTCGTACATCAGCCGTCATCCCGAGTATCAGGCGTTGACGCCACCTGCCTAGCCGGAGGTTCAGTGATCGTGTATGCGCTCGCCAACCTAGAAGCCAGCGGCGGCTCCACCTTACACCTGCTTACAACGGTTGGTCGACGCGCGGCAACACCCCACGTCACGGGCGTAGATTGTGAGGACATCCCCTACCGCACGAGGATCGTATGAACAAGTCGGCCTTCGTCTCTGCGTTGCTTGTTGTTTCCGCCTTCGCCTGGCCCAGCGTGAGCTCGGCGCAAACGTTCACCGTCGCGAAGTACAGCATTGGCGGCGACGGCGGAACGGACTACCTGACGGCGGAGCCCGGCACGGGACGGGTGTTCGTGTCGCGCGGCACCCACGTCATGGTACTGAACGGGGCAACGGGGGCGGTACTGGGGGACATTCTCGACATGCCGCGCACACACGGCATTGTTCTGGCCCCTGGGGCGCGGCACGGGTTCATCACCAATGGCGGCGATTCGACCGTGGCCATGTTCGACCTCAAGACCCTGGCGGTGATCAAGAAGATTCCGATCGCGATGGGCGGCCTGGACGGCATCATGTACGACGAGTTCTCCGACCGCATCATCCTCACCAATCACAGCCGTCCCATCGGCACCGCCGTGGCGCTCGACCCCAGGACCGGGGACATCGTCGGCACGGCCCAGCTCGAGGACAACGGCCCAGAAGGCGCGGCGAGCGACGGTAAGGGCAGGCTCTTCGTCAATAATGAAGGCACCAGCACCATGCAGGTGCTGGACGCCCGGACGATGACCGTGATGGCGTCGTGGCCGCTGGCGCCGTGCGAGGGGCCAACGGGCATCGCTTACGATCGCTCCACCAACCGGATCTTTGTCGGCTGCGGCAAGACGTCGGTCGTGGTGGATGCGACCAACGGGAAGGTCGTGGCGTCAATCGCCAACGGCGACGGCGTGGATGCCCTGGGGTGGGACCCGGTGGAGAAGCTCATCTACATCCCCGCCGGGCGGGACAGCAACGTCACCGTAGTGCACGAGGACTCGCCGGACACCTACACGGTGGTGGCGACGGTCGCCACGATGCGCGGCGCCAAGACCATCGCCGTGGATCCGGTGAAGCACGTCGCCTATCTGTTCCAGCCCGAGTATGGCCCGGCACCGGCGCCGGACCCGAACGCACCGCCGCCGCCGCCGGGCGCCCGTCCGCCGCGGGGCCCGGTTATCGCGGCATGGTTCTTCGCAATCAGTCACTGACCGCATCACCGCGTCCTCGATGAGCGCACTCCTCGTTGGACTGGCCGGCGCGATGGTGCTCCTCGTCGTGCTGTGGGACGCCTTCGAGACCATCATCCTGCCGCGTCGCATCAGCCGGCGGTTCCGATTGGCGCGCATGTTCTACCGCGTCACGTGGGCGCCCTGGCGCGCAGTCGCCAAGCTCCTACCGGCGCACCCGCGCGAGGGATTCCTGGCGGTGTACGGGCCGCTCTCCCTGCTCATGCTGCTCGGCCTCTGGGCCACGGGCATCGTGATCGCCTTCGGGATGCTGCAATGGGCCGCGGGCTCGTCGCTCTCGCTTGTCACCGGCAACCCCGGGATCTGGTCTGATCTGTACATGAGCGGCACCACGTTCTTCACGCTCGGCCTGGGCGATGTCGTGCCCCGTACGACGCTCGCCAAACTGCTCACCGTCGTCGAGTCGGGGACGGGATTCTCGTTCCTCGCGATCGTGATCGGCTATCTCCCCGTCACCTATCAGGCGTTTTCCCGGCGGGAAGGGCCGATCTCGCTGCTGGACGCGCGCGCCGGCTCGCCGCCGACCGCCGGCGAGCTGCTGTGGCGCCATCGCGCCGACCAGAGCGGGGAGCGGCTGGGCCAGTTGCTGCAGGAATGGGAACGGTGGGCGGCGGACGTGCTCGAGAGCCACCTCTCCTACCCGCCGCTCGCCTACTTCCGCTCGCAGCACAGCAACCAATCGTGGCTCGCGGCCCTCACCACGATCCTGGATGCCAGCGCGCTGGTGATCGTGGGGCGCGAGGGCTGGTGCGTGAAGCAGGCCGAGTTGACGTTCGCGATGGCGCGCCACGCGGTGGTGGATCTCGCCCAGGTGTTCAACACGCCACCGCAAGCGCCGCCGGCCGACCGGCTCACGCCGGACCAGCTCGAGCGACTGCTGGCGCGCCTTGAGGGGGGCGGGATGGCGTTGCACCGCCGGACAGACCTCATGGAACGGCTGGGCAAACTCCGTCCCATGTACGAGCCGCTGGTCGTCGCTCTGGCCGACCGTTTCGCGGTTTCGCTCCCGCCCTGGGTGCGGGAAACGGAGCGGCCAGACAACTGGCAGACAAGCCCGTGGGAACCGTCGAGGGGTATGCCATTCGAGGAGGCCCGCGGGGACGCGGAACACTTCTAAGAGGAGACTATGAACGGTACGCCGCCGGCTGTGACCGTAATGCTGATGACGAGAATGCTGCGGGAAGCCTTCGAAGGCCCTCCGGGCCCGTGGACCTACTTCACGGATACCGCGCCGGGAACTGGTGTATTCGGCACGATCAGCGGCTTGACCCCGGCCCAGGCGTCGCAGATGGGCGGCCCCGGCCACACGACGATCGCCGGCCACGTTCACCACCTGTGCGCGAGCGCCGCGCTCTCGGCGCAAGGGCTGCGCGGAGAACCGGCCTCGCGCGACCGCAGCCGCAGCTGGACCGTGTCCACGGTCGACGACGCGGCGTGGGCGGCTCTGCGGACGCGACTGCGCGATGAGTACCAGAGCCTTCTCGTAGCGGTGGAAACGCACGCCCTGTGGGACGAGGAGGCGCTGGGCGCGGCGTTCGGAGCGATCGCACACACGGCGTATCATCTCGGTGCCATCCGGCAGCGACTCCAGTCGCAGCAGTAGATCGGAACTTGTGTGCGAGTAGCGTTGTTCAGGTCGGGAATACAGGAGCCGTAACCGTTGCCGGACACATGCGTGAGGAGACGACGATGGCCACCACCACCACTCCGAAACTCTATCCCACGAAGAACGATCTGCCCGAGACCAGCCGACGTGAGGCCGTAGCCCTGCTCAATCAGCGCCTCGCCGAGTGCATCGACCTGCAGACCCAGTCCAAGCAGGCCCACTGGAACGTAAAGGGGCCCAGCTTCATCGCCCTCCACAAGCTGTTCGACGACATCAACGCGGACGTCGGGGCGTACGCGGACCTGCTCGCCGAGCGGGTCGTGCAGCTCGGCGGCATCGCCGAGGGCACGGTGGGCGTCGTCACGGAGCGCTCCACGCTCGTCGACTATCCCCTTGGACTCTCGACCGGCGCGGAGCACGTGGCGGCCCTGTCCGACGCGCTCGCCATGTTCGGCCGCACGGTGCGGCTCGGCATCGAGGAGATGAACGAGCTCGAGGATGCGGGCAGCGCCGACATTCTCACGGAGATCTCTCGCGGCGTCGACAAGTGGCTCTGGTTCGTGGAAGCGCACCAGCAGGCCGGCGCCTAGCATGACCCTCGCTCCCGCTCCCTCGCCGCCGGCGGGCCCGCGGCCCGAGCACCTCTATCCGACCCTGACTCCCGCGCAGCTCGCGCGCGTCACCGCGCACGGGCTCCGCCGCGATGTCGAGCCAGGCGAGGTGCTGGTGCAGGCGGGGGAGAGCGCGGTGCGCCTGTTCGTCGTCTTGGCCGGTCGGATCGACGTCGTTCGCCCGTCGGTGTCCGATGAGGTCGTGGTCTCGTTCGGCCCGGGGATGTTCACCGGCGAAGTCACCATCCTGTCGGGCCGCCGCGGGCTGGCCCAGATCCGGGCCGGAGCGGCCGGGGAGGTCATCGAAGTCAGTCGCGACGACTTGCTGGCCTTGATCCAGACCGACGGCGAGCTGAGCGAAATCCTCATGCGCGCCTTCATCCTGCGGCGGGTGGAGCTGATCGCGCGCGGCGTCAGCGACGTCGTGGTTCTCGGGTCGACGCATTGCCAGGGAACGCTCCGCATCCGTGAGTTCCTCACGCGAAACGGGCATCCCCACACCATGCTCGACCTGGATCGCGATGCCGGCGTTCAGGAGCTGCTCGATCACTTCCACGTCAGCGCCGCCGACGTGCCAGTGGTCATCACGTGCGGTGAGGTCGTGCTCCGCAACCCGACCAACCAGCAGATCGCCGCGGCACTGGGCTTCAACGACGCGATCGATCAAACCCATGTCCGCGACCTGGTCATTGTCGGGGCGGGCCCCTCGGGGCTGGCGGCCGCGGTGTACGGGGCATCGGAGGGCCTCGATGTCCTGGTCGTGGAGACCACCGCTCCCGGAGGTCAGGCCGGCGCGAGCTCCCGAATCGAGAACTACCTCGGCTTTCCGACGGGGATCGCCGGGATGGACCTGGCGGCACGGGCCACCACCCAGGCGCAGAAGTTCGGGGCGCAACTGATGATCGGGAATGGGGCCCGACGCCTCGAGTGCGGCCGCACGCCGTACGCGCTCGAGATCGGCGACGGGCAGCGACTGCCGGCGCGCACGGTGATCATCGCCACGGGCGCCGAGTATCGGCGGCTCCCGATCGACGGCCTGCCGCGGTTCGAAGGCGCCGGCGTGTATTACGCCGCGACGTTCATGGAGGCGCAGCTGTGCGCCGGCGACGAAGTGGTCGTCGTGGGCGCCGGCAACTCGGCGGGCCAGGCCGCGGTGTTTCTGGCCCAGACCGCACGGCGGGTGCACATGGTGATTCGCTCGGGCGGCCTGGCCGACACCATGTCGCGCTACCTCATTCGTCGCATCGAAGATCATCCGGCCATCGTCCGCCACGTACACACCGAAATCGTGAACCTGGAAGGCAACGGGCACCTCGAGCGGGTGGGTTGGCGCGACAACCAAACCGGGCGCACTGAGACCCACGGCATCAAGCATGTCTTCACCATGACGGGCGCGGTGCCAAGCACGCGCTGGCTGGACAATTGTCTGGCCCTCGACGCCAAGGGGTTCATCAAGACGGGAACGGACCTGTCACCGGAGGACCTGGCCACCGCCCGCTGGCCGCTCGCCCGCGCTCCCCGTCTGCTCGAGACGAGCCTCCCCGGGGTGTTTGCGGTCGGCGACGTCCGCGCCGGGAGCCAGAAGCGCGTCGCCTCGGCGGTGGGCGAAGGGTCGATCGCGATCGCCGCGGTCCACCAGATTCTGCACGAGTAGAGAGGGCGACGATGTCCGACGGACCCTGTGGTCATCTCACCGCGATCACGACCATTCGGCACGCCAAACGCCGGGAGTGCGCCGAGTGCGTCAAGATCGGATCGCCATGGGTCCATCTGCGGTGCTGCCAGGAGTGCGGCGCTACGCTCTGCTGTGACAGCTCTCCGAACCAGCATGCATCGAAGCACGCCCACGGCAGCGGACATCCGGTGGTGTCCTCCGAAGAGCCGGGGGAGCGGTGGTTGTACTGCTACCCTGACGACGGCTACGCGGAGTATTGAGCCGAAGGAGAATGATCAAATGAACCAGGACGAAGAGTTCGAGGCACGCCGGAAGGCGGCGGCGGAGGTGACGGCACGGCTGCGGAACCGGGGCATCGGCGTCACCGGGTCTGAGGACTCCGAGGATCTCGTCGATCTGCTCTCGGCCGTAGAGCGCTTCGAGGCGGCGGTCGAGGCACACGGGGGAGACTTGATGGTCGACGACCTGAGGAGCTCGCGACCCGACGACACGCACTTTGTCATCCCCCAGCGCGCCCGCGGCGAAGCCGTACGGGCGTATACCGGCCGGATCATTGAGGCGACGGCCCGACTGCGCCGTCATCCACGACAGCCCGACTAGAAAAAAGCCTCACCTCGAATCTTCCGAGGTGAGGCTTTCTCGCGCTTGCGCGGGCGCTATTGAATCGCGCGCACCGCTGACGCCAGCATCCGTACCTTCGCCGCGTCGGCCGAGCCCGTCGCGTCGCGGTCCAGCCCGGTCGCGAGCGAGGTCAGCGCGCTTTTCCGACCGGATCCGGTCTTCCGTTCCGCGGCGGTGAGCGCCGTGCGCACGGCGCCAATCCGAGCCGCCGCGAGACCGTGCGACCGCTCCAGCTGGTCGACGTAGGCTCGCGCGACGACGAAGCTCGCCGGCCATACGATCTTCTGCTGATCCTGAACGTTCTGGTAGTCCAGTTGCACCAGCTTCGCCGCGTCCAGCTCGTTCTGGGACAGCATCGCGCTCGGCTGGAGTTCGAGCACGTCGAGCCCGCGCATGATCTCGGAGCTGTAGATGTACCCGTTGTACCAATACGCCGACCACGAGCCCGCGAACTGCATCTTGGTGGAGTCCATCGGCCCGCGGTCGAAGAACGCGATCTCCATCGGATGCGCGGCATCGGTCCAATCGAACACTGAAATGCCGCCCTGATACCAGCCCTGGACCATGATGTCGCGTCCGGGCACCGGAATCAGGTTGCCGTTGTGGGCGACGCAATTCTCCATCGACGTCTGCGGGGCGGGCAGTTTGTAATAGCCGCGGAACATCATTACCCCGTTCGCGATCGAGAACAGGGCATCGGCGCCCCACTGGGGACGATCGGTCGACCGGCACTTCGGCCCGGTCCCACCACCCCACTCGTCGCTGAACAGCACCTTGGTTCCATCATTATTGAAGGTCGCGGAGTGCCAGTACGAGAAATTCGTATCCGAAACCGCCGCCACCCGTACCGGATGCGCGGCGTCCTTGATATCGAGCAGCAATCCGTACTCGGCGCAGGCGCCCCCGGCGAGCCCGATCGCCGGGTACATCGTGATGTCGTGGCACTGGTCGGGGCCTCGGTGCACGGCACCGGCCGCCGACGGGGGCCCTTTCATCATGGCGTCGGCGATCCCCTGAATCGCGTCGCGCAGTGCGGCGCTGTCGGCGGCCGTCGGCGCCCCGCTCCCACCGCGGGCGCGCACGATGCTGTCGAGCATCGGGGACAGGAAGGCCGGCGGTACGACGACGGCTTCGCCCTCCATAATGACCGCGTATCCCTTGGCGGCCCGCACCGAATCGACGGTCCGGGCGGCCTGCGCCGAATCCACCGGCGAGGGTCCATGGGCGTGCACCTGGGACAGACCTTCGAAGATCCGTGGACGGTTCACGATGCGCGCCTGTTCGGGTGCCGCGAGCGGCACGCGGATGACGTCAAGGCGGAACAGCGCCGAGCTCGTGTCCATGTCCGGGGAGGCGGCGGTGCATCCGGCCAGCTCGCTGGGTGAGCGCACCGGGCCTTGTCCGGAGATGTAGACGTACACGGCTCCGGTGTCGTGCGCATCGGTCACCACGGTATGCGTGTGCGAGCCACGGCAGGTCTGCACGTTGGCCACATAGCGTGGGTGCGCGATGTCCGCGATATCGAAGATGCGGATGCCGCGCAACCGGATCGCGCTGACGGAGTCATGCACTCCCTCCGTGCCGCAATCGGTGCGGCCGTTCAGCGATTCCCCCGACACGAACAGGAGATTGCGATAGACCGAGACATCGCTCTGCATGGCGGGGCAGTTGTCGACCAGCGTCCGCGTCGGGTGCATCGGATCAGCGACGTCCCACACCGTGAAGCCGCGGAAGTTGCCCTGAATCACGTAATGTCCTTGAAACGCCATATCCGAGTTCATGTAGTTGAAATCGCCCGCTTCGGCGGGCGTGAACTCCGGGGCGGGGGCGCTGGTGGAGACAAGGCGCAGATTCCAGGCCGCCTGACCGGCATTCATCAGCCCGGCGCGGAGGCCGACGCGCGGGTCGGGGGTCGGGGCCTGGGCGGCGAGGTGAGACGTAGCGAGCACGCCGGCGAGCGCAACGACGGCGAGCGGTGCAGGCAAACGGATCACGGTATCCTCAAGGTGTCGTGGGAGACGTGAAAAGTCGCGCCGCCGCCGCCATGGCGGAAGCCCCGTCCTAGGATCTAGGATTGATCCCATGAACTCTCTGCTCCTCGCCCTCGCCGCATTCACGACTCCAGCGCCGGTCCGGGATACCGCAACCGACATTGCGCGATGGGAACGCCAGGCCAGCCGCGTAACTATCATCCGGGACGATTGGGGCATCCCGCACATCTACGGCCAGACGGACGCCGATGCCGTGTTCGGCATGCTCTACGCGCAGGCCGAAGACGATTTCAATCGCATCGAGATGAACTACCTCAACGCCATGGGCCGGACCGCCGAGGCCAACGGCGCATCAGCGATCTACCAGGATCTCCGGATGCGCCTGGTCAATGATCCCGATTCCATGAAGGCGTTGTACCGGGTGAGCCCGGCGTGGCTGCGCAAGCTCATGGATGCGTTTGCGGATGGGGTGAACTTCTACCTCTACACACATCCCGATGTGAAGCCGAAGGTGATCACGCGCTTCGAGCCGTGGATGGCACTCACGTTCAGCGAGGGCAGCATCGGTTGGGATATCGAGACCGTGGACCTGCGCGCCCTCGCGGCGTTCTACGGCGGCGACTCGACGTCGGTCGGGATGGCCGATGACGTGATGCGGGAGCCCACCGGATCAAACGGCATCGCCATCGCGCCCGCCAACACGCACAACCACCATTCGTTGCTGCTGATCAATCCCCATACGTCGTTCTTTTTCCGGGCCGAGCTGCAGGTCGTCAGTGCAGAAGGGCTCAACGTGTATGGCGCCTCGACCTGGGGCCAGTTCTTCGTCTATCAAGGCTTCAATAGCCGCACGGGGTGGATGCACACGTCGAGCGGCGTGGACGCCGTCGATGAATACCGGGAAACGATTGTGCGGCAGGGAGACCGCCTCCTCTCGCGTTACGGGGCCCAGCTCCGCCCCGTCACGGTCGACACGATTGCCATCTCCTATCGAGTCGATTCCGGCATGGCGGTGAAGAAATTCACCGTGTACCGGACGCTGCATGGGCCGGTGGTCCGCACGCTGGGCGATCAATGGGTGAGCGTGCGGCTGATGCAGGACCCGATGCATGCCCTGATGCAATCGTTTTCGCGCACCAAGGCGCGCGATTATCGCTCGTTTCGCCAGGCGCTCGAGCTCCACACCAATTCGTCCAACAACACAATCTTTGCCGACGCCGCTGGGAACATCGCCTATTTCCACGCCAACTTCATCCCGCGGCGCGATCCGTCGTTCGACTGGACCAAACCGGTTGACGGCAGCAATCCCGCGACCGACTGGAAGGGTCTGCTCGCGATCGAGGAAGCGCCGAATCTCCTGAACCCCGCGAGCGGCTGGCTCTACAACTCGAATGACGCGCCATGGTGGGCGGCGGGGCCCAGCAGTCCCAAACGTGCCGACTTTCCGGTGTATGTGGAAACAGGTGGCGAATCCGCCCGTGGGCGCCACGCGGTCCGCGTGCTCGAGCACGCCAGGGATTTCACGCTCGATTCGCTGCGGGCCGCCGCGTACGACAGCTACCTGCCGTGGTTCGAGCACCCGATCCCGGCGCTCGTCGCCGCCTGGGCGGCGCGTCCCGACGGCGACTCGCTCAAGACCAGGCTCGCCGAGCCGATCGCGCTGCTGCGCGATTGGGATCGCCGCTGGGCGGCGGGCTCAGTGCAAACGACGCTGGGCATCTTCTGGGGCACCACCCTCTTGATGAGCGCCGCGCCTCATCTGTTCGAGTCTGAGCTGCCATCAGAGGAGTACGTGGCCCAGCGCCTCCCGCCCGAAAAGCTGCTCGAGGCACTGGCCGTGTCGGTCGATACGCTCACCGCGCACTTCGGCACCTGGAAAACGCCATGGGGCGACATCAATCGGTTCCAGCGTCTCACCGACGACATCGTGCACCCGTTCAACGACTCGGCGCCGAGCATCCCGGTGCCCTTCACGTCGGGATTGTGGGGCTCGCTGGCCTCGTTCGGTGCGCGCCCGCACCGCACCACAAAATGGTATGGGACGAACGGCAACAGCTTTGTGGCGGTGGTGGAGTTCGGTGACAGCGTGCGGGCGAAAGCGGTGACGGCCGGCGGAGAGAGCGGCCGTCCCGGCTCGCCGCACTTCAACGATGAGGCCGAGCGTTACGCCAGCGGTAACCTGCGGGACGTGTACTTCTACCGGTCACAATTGAAGGGTCACATCGAGCGCGAATATCACCCGGGCAACTAGTCCGTGGCGGCTAGAATCCACCGCCGCCGCCACCCCCGCCGCCCCCACCCGAGGAACCGCCGCCGCCGAACCCCGATCCGCTGGAACTGCGCGGCGAGGACGACATGGTCGAGCTCACCTTGCTCGACATGAGCCCGAGGTTCGACGAGAAGCGGCTGGGGCTGAACGTCATTCCGGGTGAGCCCGTGTACCAGGTGGGAGCCTGCGTGTAGATCCCGTCGAACGCCCGCGCCCACTTCTGCTCCACCCCGAAGGCCATGGCATAGGGCAGGTAACGGTCGAACAGCTCCGGCTGGGCGATGATGATCCGTTTGTAGTTCTCGGACTCCACACGGCGCAGGAACTCCTCGAACCCGAGCACCTGCTCACGCACCCGGGCCCCCGCCTCGGTGCGCGCCGGCATGATCGCGGCGAAAATGAGGAGCATGATGGCGACGAGCACTGCCGCGACGATGAACGGCACCGGTGTCATGAGCAGCGTGTCGGCCAGCGAGCCGCCGCAGCCGCCGACGATGACTCCCGGAGACGATGGCCAGCGCCACCCAGCGGCCCTTCACTTTATCCGGCCGCGCGTGGTAGTAGCCGCGTTCGAGCAGCTCGTCGAACAACTTGTTCTTGATGCCCGCCAGCACCTTGTAGAACTCATTCTGTAAGTCGGACAGCTCCACTTCATCGCCGCGGCCGGAGAACACGCCGTCGTACACGGCACGCTCGTGTGGTGCGAGCGCCGTCGCCGCTTCCGGTGGCGTGAGCTTATGCAACACGTACTCGCGCGAGCCGATCAGCCCGAGCAGCTTGCGGTCGTCCCGCTCTTCGATCCGCAGGTAGCCGCGCACCGCCAGATCCACGAGGGTGGCCGTGATGTCCCGCATGTCGGCCGAGTTGTCGACCAGGACGCCCGCCTCGCCCGGCGTGAGCCCTTTCGGCGGCTCGTACTGGACGGCGATCGGCAACCCCTCGGGGTCGCGGCCGCGTCGCCGCCACGTGATGAACGCCAGGAGGAACACGGGGATCGGAATCGCGAGCGGCCAATTGGCGGCCAGGAAACCCATGACCTTGTCCGCCGTGCTGGGCGGCGTCACGACGCCCTTGTCCCATCCCACGACGACCGTCAGCCCTTCGTGATATCCCAGCTCGTGCGGCATGTTGATGCGCAGCGAGGTTCCGTCGCGGTCGATCTTGGCGTCGCGGTCCGTGCTGCCATAGACCCCGTTGAAGGCGATGGACCGGATGCCGCTGGCGCCGGTTGGGAGATCGATCTGCGCGGTGGCCGCGCCGAGCGGAACGTCCCACTCATCGCCGGTCACGTTCCAGTACAGCTCGTCGTGATCCTCGAAGAACCGCAGGCCATTGCGCGCGCGATAGTGCAGCACGACGGTGCGCGTGGCGTCCTGGGCGCCGGGGACCCAGATCTTGTATTTGATGTAGTGCCGCTCGCGGCTCGACTCGAGCCGCAACGCGTGGCCGTCCTGATCGGTGGCGCGCACGTCGTCCAGCCGCAGCGTCCAATTGAATCCCTGCGGCGTGTGATAGGTGACCGGAATGGTGCGATACAGGCCGTTCCACGATCCCGTGAACCGCACCTCGATGGTTTCGGTGACATCGATGGCGGCGTCCGCCTGGACGTGAATCGCCGCATCGAAGTGTTCGATCGCCAGCTCGCGTTGCGCCGCGACCGACGCGGGGCCGAGCAGCAGGGACAGCAGCAGCCGGTTGGCTTTCATGTCGTCTCCACGCGTGGCACGCTGGCCTCGGAAGGATCATCGAGGCCAAAAAACTCTCGCGGCCGAAATCCCATGATCCCGGCGAGCAGCAGGGCGGGGAAGCGCGCGATAGCGGTATTGAAATCCCGCACCACGGCGTTGTAGTAGCGGCGCGCGTTCTGGAGATGATCCTCGACTTCGGTCAGCGTCCGCTGCAGGGCGACGAAGCTCGCGGCGGCCTGCAGGTCGGGATACGCCTCGGCCACCGCAAAAATGTTGCGCAGGCCGGCGCCCACCGGGTCTTCCTCACGCGCGCGTTGGGCGGGTCCGCCCGCCGCGAGCGCGCGGCCGCGCGCGTTCACGAGGGCCTCGAGGGTGGTGCGCTCGTAGCCGGCGTGCCCTTTCACCACCGCCACGACCGAAGGAATCAGGTCGTGCCGCCGTTTCAGCTGGACGTCGATGTCGGCCCACGCGTTGCTGCTCAGCTGCCGGAGCCGGGTGAGGCGGTTGAACGTGATGATGGCCCAGGCGATCGCGAGGGCACCAACGAGGGCGGCCAGCCCCATGCGCGGTCTCCTGTGAGAGGGCGCTTAGGCTGACAATATACGCCGCCGCCCTACTCCCGATTCACGCGATTGACCAATGCCTCGATGCCGCTCACGTACAGGACTTCGCAGGGTCGATAGCCGACCACCCACAGGTCGTACTCAGTCGCGACATGGAAGAAGTCACCGGGCATGATCTCGATCTCCCGCCCCCCCTCGAGCAGCATCTTGGCCCGGCCGGACAACACCACTCCCACATGCTCCGGCATCAACGCGCGCGGGCCCGACGGGGTGGTGGAGACCTGCGACCAGCGCCAGCCCGGGGCATAGCTCCCCTTGCCGATGACCCGGCCGCCGACCGTAATCAGCTCGAGCCGGCCCTTGTCGAACACCAGCCGCTTCTCCGGTTCGTCGAAGCGTTTGACGATCGAGGACGGCGATTCAATCTGACGTTCAATCCCCATTGCTCCTCCACGCGCATCGGGTGTGGTGGGACCTGCGCCCGCGGGGCACCCCGATGCCGTGGTGCGCCGCCGGGCCGGAGCCAACGCTCCGCCTCCTCTAATGGGATACCCCACAAGCGGCAGCCAAGTCGCTACCGCACGGCCTCGGCCAGCCACAGGTGCAGGGCAGCGTAGGCGCGCCATGGGCGCCACTGCTCCGCCAGCGCGCGGAGCGCGCGCGGACTCGACGCCCCGGCGGCACGCATCAGCGCGCGATCCGTCGTGGGAAAGGCATCGGGCCAGCTCAAGGCGCGGGTCAGAATCGACGTCGCCAGGTGGTCGCCGACACCCTCAATGGCCAGCAGGGCGCGCCGGGTGGCAGCCGCGTCCATCGCGGGCTCGAGCCGCAGCGTTCCCTCGGCGAGGGCGCGCGCCAGGGAAACCATAATGGCCGCGCGGCGGCGCGGCACCCCCAACGCGACGAGACGCGCTACGCCTGCGTCGGCTACCCGTGCGGCGCTCGGCGTAAGCCGGGTGAGGGCGGGCATGCCCGTGTCCAGCGGTTCCCCGAGCGCCCACACGACGCCGCGTCGACTGGGGCCGCGCAGCACCGAACGCAAGGCGACCTCGAAGCCGTCCATCGCACCCGGAATGCGCACGCCGGGCCGCCGTCGCACCAGCGCGCCGAGGCCGCTGCGCGCCAGCGACGCATCGACCACCGCGGGTTGCGCGTCGAGATCGAACAGCTGCCGCAGCCGCGCCAGAAGCGGCATCAGCGCCGGCAGCAGCGACGCCGAGACGTCGACATTCAGATGCGACCGTCTGCCTGCGTCCTCGGCGAACACCACGCCGCCGCGTCCATCGAGCTGGAGGGTTCGCCCATAGCGCATTCCCTCCACCACCTCCACGCCCGGCAACGCCTCGTGCCGTAACAGCGTGACGAGCGCGTCCCAAGCCAGCGGCGGGCGGTAGGCGAGCGTCAGCCGCACGAAATCGGTGTCCGCCGCCGTCGATCGCGACGCGCCGTTGCCACGCGTGGGGCCGGTAAGACCTTCCGAGCGCCACGCCCGCCGCAGCTCGCTCGGGCTCAGGCGGTAGCGCTCGCGAAATACCGTGTTGAATCGGCGCAGGCTCTGGAAGCCGCTGGCGTAGGCGATGCGTGTCACCGGCAGCGCGGTATCGGCGAGCAGGCGCTTGGCCAGCAACAGACGATGCGTCAGGGCCAGCTCGACCGGTGACACGCCGATCTCGCGCTCCAGCGCACGCCGCAGGTGTCGCTCGGTCACGCCGAGGTCGCGCGCCAGGTCCGTCACGGCGTGCCCGTTGAGCGCGCCGGCGCCGATGCGGCGCGCCGCCACGTGCGCGAGCTGGGGCACGGCATCCATCAGCGCCCGCCCCGGGGCCAGCTCGGGCCGGCAGCGCAGACACGGCCGATATCCGGCGCCCTCGGCGGAGGCCGCGGACTCGAAGAACCGCCGATGGTCGGAGTTGGCGGCCCGCGACGGACACACCGGCCGGCAGTACACCCGCGTGGATGTGATGCCGACGTAGAAGAGCCCGTCGAAACGGGCATCATGGGCGCGGACGGCCCGGTCGCACACGGCAGCGGTGAGTTGCATAGAGATCCTTCCGGAATCTAGACCGGCCGGCGTTGTGGGACTCGCCGGATTCGGACGCGGAATTTCCATCCCCCCGAGATTCAAGGTCCGAACCTGGCGAGCACTGGGGGCGGTCGCCCCCCATGGTGGAGCACACTCGCGCTTTCCCCCACTCTGGAGGACACCATGCGACATGTCTCGTTCGCCCTGCTGCTGGCACTTGGAAGCGCCTGCAGCGACGACACTCAGGTCACCCAACCGACCGCGCCGATCGCTCAAATGAGCCGCAATCCGCAATATGCGGTCACCAAGTTCTCGGGGTCGCTCGGCGGAACGGTGAGCCGGGGCACCGCCATCAACAATCGGGGCTGGGTGGCGGGCTTCTCGTTCCTGCCGGGCAATCAGATCCGGCATGCCGCCCTGTGGCGCGAAGGCGCCATCGTCGATCTCGGTACGCTCGGCGGAACGGGCACGAACAGCAGCGTGGTCTGGCCCGGGCTGAACAATCAGGGCACGGTCGTCGGTATCGCCGAGACGGATGCGCTCGACCCGCTCCACGAGGAGTGGAGTTGCACCGCGTTCTTCTCGACCATCACCGGTCATATCTGCTTCGGGTTCGTGTGGAAGAACGGCCAGATGCAGGCCCTCCCGACGCTCGGCGGCAACCAGGGCTTCGCCACGGCGATCAACAGCCGCGGCCAGGTGGTCGGGTGGGCGGAGACGCCCGTACATGACCCAACCTGCACCGCGCCCCAGGTGCTCCAGTTCCGGGCCGTGGTGTGGGATACCCGACGGGACACCCAGCGCTCGCTGCCACCGTTCCCTGGTGACTCGACCTCCGCCGCCACGGCGATCAACGAGGACGGCGACGTGGTGGGCATCTCAGGGGATTGCGACGTGGCGGTCGGACGCTTCAGTGCTCGTCACGCGGTGCTCTGGAGCCACGGGCGAGTCCGCGAGATTCCCAATCTGGGTGGGGCCGCCTGGCACACCCCGATGGATATCAATGAACGCGGCGACGTCGTCGGGTTCTCGAACCCGACTGGGGCAGCTAACCCGGGTGATTTCATTGCGCACGCCTTCCTCTGGTCCAAACACAGCAGCCGGGCACAAGATCTCGGTACGCTTCCTGGGGACGCGCTCAGCGAAGCATTCGCGATCAATGACCGGGGTCAGGTGGTGGGGGTGTCCTTCGGTGGCGCCAGCGGCAGTCGTGCGTTTCTGTGGCAACACGGGGTGATGATGGATTTCAACGATCTCGTGGGCCCTGAGAATCTCGATGTCTTCCAGTCCGCTCAGGACATCAATGAGGCGGGACAGATCACCGGGAGGGTGCGCGATCACGTGACCGGTGCGACGCTGACGTTTGTGGCGACTCCGATCGACCGCTGACCGTGACCGACTGGTCTGGTCCACTCAGCCGGTGACGCAAACACCGGCTGGGTGGGGGCCCTCTGGCGAGGGTGCTCGCGATGAAACCGCGTGGGTCAGGCGAACAGCCGCTCCACGGGGTAGCGGAACTGGTCCTGGTGCAGTTTCAGGACGCCGAGCAGGTCGACGCTGGAGAAGACTCGCGATGCCATGGCGTCGGTCGGGGCGACCGCCCACCGGGTCCGGTTCGAGGCCGGCGCGCACCCGGTGCGCGTGATCTGTGATCCCGACGTGATCCGGCGCGTCATCGGGAACCTGGTGGCGAATGCCGTGCGATTTACGCCCAAGGATGGCGTGTGCCGCGTGCAGTTGGAGGGCGACACGACCGCCGCTCGCGTCACCGTCACCGATACGGGCGAGAGGGATTGAGCGCGGCCGCTGCATCGTCCAAGTTAGGTGCAGCATGCACGACGCTCACGAGTTCCTCCGGTCCCTGACGATCGTCCTCGCCGTCGCGGCGGTGACGACGGTCGTGTTTCAGCGGCTGCGTCAGCCGGTCGTGCTAGGCTACATCATCGCCGGGCTCATCGTCGGGCCCCACGTGCCGATCCCGCTCGTCGCCGACCCGGTCGTGGTCCAGACCCTGTCCGAGTTGGGCGTGATCCTGTTGATGTTCTCCCTTGGCCTCGAGTTCACCTTCCGCAAACTGGCGGACGTAGGGCCGAGCGCGGGCCTCATCGCGTTGTTGCAAGCCAGCATCATGATCTGGCTGGGATTCACGATCGGCCGCCTGTTCGGGTGGACCGAGCTCGAGAGTCTGTTCACCGGGGCCATCATCGCCATCGCAAGCACCACCATCATCGTGAAGGCGTTCGAGGAGCAGGGCATCACCGGAAAGCTGCGCGAGCTGGTGGTGGGCATCCTGATCGTCGAAGACCTGATCGCCATCCTGCTGATGGCGATTCTGACGGCAGTCGCCACGGGCACCGGCCTGGCGCCCGGGCCGTTGGCGGCGACGGTCGGTCGGCTCGCCGCCTTCCTGGTCGGCCTCATTGCCGTCGGCCTCCTGGTCGTACCGCGCGCCATGCGGGCCATCACCCGGCTCAACCGCCCCGAGACGACGCTCGTTGCCAGCATTGGGATCTGTTTCGGCATTGCGCTGCTCGCCCAATCCTTCGGCTACTCGGTCGCGCTAGGCGCTTTCATCGCGGGCTCGCTCGTCGCGGAATCGGGCGAAGCGAAGGTGGTCGAGCATCTGGTGAAGCCCGTGCGCGACATGTTTGCGGCCGTGTTCTTCGTATCGGTCGGAATGCTGATTGACCCCGGGCAGGTCGCCAACCACTGGGGCGCGGTGCTCGTGCTCACCATGGCCGTCGTGTTGGGCAACCTGTTCGGCGTGTCCCTGGGGGCCTTTCTGACGGGGAACGGTCTGCGCACGTCGGTGCAGGCCGGGTTGAGCCTCGCGCAGATCGGCGAGTTCTCCTTCATTATCGCGGGGCTGGGACTTGCCCTGCACGCCACGGGCGCCTTCCTCTATCCGGTCGCCGTCGCAGTCTCGGCGCTGACCACGCTGCTCACACCATGGCTGATCCGTGCCGCGGAGCCTGTCGCCAACTGGATCGACCGCAAGCTTCCCGGGCCGTTACAGACGTTCAACACCCTCTACGGCAGCTGGCTCGAAGACCTGCGCTCCGCGCCCCGACGCGCGACGGCCGCCGCTGAGATCCGGCGCTTGCTTCGGCTCCTGGCGGTGGACGCGATCCTGATCGGCGCGCTGATCGTTGGTACCGCGGCGGCCATTGGCAGTATCGGGGGCTTCGTGCGGGAGAAGGTCGGCGTCTCCGACTTCGTGGCGAGAACGCTGGTGGTGACGGCGGCTGCCGCCCTTTCCATCCCGTTCTGCATTGGCGTGTTCCGTGTGAGTCAGAAGCTCGGGGTGCGCCTGGCCCGTCTCGCGCTGCCAAAGCAACGAGGTCGGCACGTGGATTTCGCCGCCGCGCCCCGCCGCATGCTGGTCGTCACCTTTCAGCTGGCGGGCGTGCTGCTGGTGGGCATGCCGCTCCTGGCGCTGACGCAGCCGTTTCTTCCGGCGGTGCCCGGGGTCGCCCTGCTCGCCCTCCTCGTGGTGGCGCTGTCCGTGGCATTCTGGCGCAGCGCCACGAATCTCCAGGGGCACGTCCGCGCCGGCGCGCAGGTGGTGCTCGAGACGCTCGCCGCCCAGTCCCGTCAGCCGGTCGCGCCGGTGTCGGGCGAAGCGCTCGAACGGGTGCAGCAGGTGTTGCCCGGGCTGGGGGCGCTCGCCTCAGTTCAATTGGACTCCGGGAGCCCCGCGATCGGAAAGACGCTGGCGCAGCTCAAACTGCGAGGCCGCACCGGCGCATCGGTTCTGGCGCTGACCCGGCAGGAAGGTGGCGTGATCGTCCCGACGGCGAAGGAGCTGCTCCGGGCGGGCGATGTGCTGGCGCTCGCCGGCACGCACGACGCGATCGAAGCCGCCACGCAGCTGCTCCGAAGCGCCCCCGACTAGTTACATCCGGAACAGATAGGAGACTTTGGCGAAAAACCGGTCCTGCAGCGGACGCAGTCCCCGGAAGACGAACGACTGGGGTTCACTGAGACTGTTGCCATACCCCAGGTACATTACGGTGCCGGGGGAAGGCGTGAACGACGCCAGCCAGTCGAGCCGGACGGCGTTGGATCGCTGTTGGACCGCGCGCTCGTAGATCCCGGTCCCCGGATTCCGAATCAGGATCGGATCGTTGGTGCGCGAATCGTCCCGCAGCGAGTCCTGCCAGGCGGCGTCGTATTGCCCCACCACCCGGAAGAACACTGACCGGGTCGCCTGATACTCGACCTTCAGGCGCGGAATGAGCTCGCGGGAGACCGTGCTGCCGTCCGAGCGTCGCCAGTACTGCTGGTGCAGATAGGAGACGTTGACGCGCAGCCGGTCCGACGGTCGCCACGTCAGGTCGGCCTGCATGATGAGAATGCGGGCCGGCGACCACTCGAAGAAGTTCTCGTCCTGAATCGCCGGCAGGAACAGGAAGCTCCCGTCGAACTTCCGGAACTGCGGCGTCTCGATCTGGACCAGCACGTCGTAATTGGCGATGCGCGGCGTGCCCACGAAGGGGACCGTGTCCGTGACGCCGCCCCCCGTGTGCTCCAGGGCGTAATCGGCGTACAGCTCCGGGTCATAATGGAAGGATTCGATGAAGAGACCGCTCGTCAGCTTCCATCCGCGCAGCTGCCAGGTCGAATTGAAATGAATCTCCTGATCGTCGGGGACCGAGCCGCGGGTGAAGTTTGGATAGCGCCAGCGGCCGAAGAGCAGGACATCGCCGGTCCAGGTTTCGACGGCGCTTCCGGGCCGGCCGTAACGCGTCAGGCGATGGTCGATCTGCCCGACCACGATCCCGGGGCGTGAGATGAACCCGCTGGCCGCGACGAAATCCGGCGCCACCCCGTTGAGACTGTAGGTGAAGCCGAAGGTCCGTCCCGTGCGATCGAGGCTCGCCGACCAGAGTGGGGCGGAGAACGTTTGCCCGGCCTGCCGCGTAAAACTGCCGGCCACCTGTCCACGCGCCGTGTAGATCCCGCCGAACACGATCCGGGCATCGGTCCCGGCCACGCGGTTGTAGTCGTCGCCGTCGATCTTGTCGGTGTACACCACGCCCCAGGTCGAGGCGCCGCCCAGGTCGCGCCGCACCCGCGCGATCGCAAACGACGGATGGTGGTCCCCGTCGGCCGAATAGGCGCGATCGTCCGCGCCGGCGAGCAGGCCGAGGCCGAATCCGGACACCTTTCCCGTCAGCTTGATCGCCGCCACCGGCTGTACCAGGCGGCGCGTGTACGCCAGGTTGTTCGGCGTGTTGAACTGTTCCAGTCCTTCCAGAAAGAAGGGGCGCTTCTCCGGGAAGAACAGCGCCTGACGGGGGTCGAACACGAGCTGGTTGGCGTCGGTCTCCACCTGCGAGAAATCGGGGCGCACGGTGCCCGTCAGCGTGAGGTTGTTGGTGACGCCCCAGCGCACATTGATGCCGAGGTTAGGGTCGACGTGGTGGTAGCCCCACTGGGTCGCGCCCGGTGCTCCGTCCACGGCCGCGGTGAATTCAGGGTTCAAGTCCAGCACGAGGTCGCGGTGCAGGTCCGTGAGCCCCGTCAGCGACCCGGACTGGGCGAGGAAAGAGGCCGCGGCCCGGCGCGCCGCGGGCCAGGTCTGCTGGTGGCCGGAATGCTGCACCGCCCGCCGCACGTTGAGACTCCACTGCACGGTGTCCCGCGGCTGATACCGCAGGCTCTTGAACGGAATGCGGATCTCGACCTCGAAGCCCTCCGGGGTCAGCCGGCCGTGCGATTGGTAGACGAAATCGGCCGCGTGATCCACGGTATCGCGGGACCCGGCCTGCGTTTCGTTCAACGTACCGTCGGACTGCACGCCGAGCGGGTTGACGCCGAAGACGAGCGCCTGGCGGTGATCGTCGAAGGTGTCGAGCAGGATCTCGATCCAGTCGTCCGTCGCAATCCGGTCGCGGTTGGCGAGGCTCGCGTGCACGGCGCCGTGGGGCTCACGCGCGCGCACGCCGAACCAGATGGCGGTGGGCGAATACCACACCAGCACCTCGGTCGAATCTTCGGCGGGGCGGCCATCGACCGGCGCGTACTCGCCGAACTCCGTGAGCCGCGCGGCCAGGGCCCACATGGCCTCGCTCAGGTCTCCGTCCACCACGATGCCGGATTCGCTCAGGCGCGGGATCGGGACGGCCGTGGGCCCCTGCGTGCCGGAGAAGGGCGTGCCAAGCGCCGCGACCTGCAGCAGGATTGGGATCAACATCGGCCCGAAACTACCGCAAATCCCGCGGCCTGGAACGTCGCGCGCGCGGTCCTTGCGATGCCCGGACAGACTCGCGCAGGCCCTCATCCAGGCTAGTGTGCGAAGCGGGTCCTGAAGGTCTGGCCGTACGGCGTGGGCGTCCCATCGTAGCTCGTGATCAGGTCCAGGGATTGCCCCCACACGTCCCAGACCCACGCGAGGTAGCTGCCCTGGCGGGCATCCATCCAGTCCATCAGCGAGTCGACGAATACGCTGCCGCCGTCGTCTTGCCCCAGCTCACCCAATACCAGCGGTACCTGTTGCGCCACCGGTGCGGCCTCGTTGTCCCAGCAGGTTGAGGTGGTACACCAGCTGAAATTGTAGATGTGCCATGAGGCCGCCACGTTATCGAGCGGATCCGTTGGCCGGTAGGCGAGCCAGCTCGAGAGCGTCGAGGCGTACCGCACGCCGCCGATCATGATCACGTTGGTGGCCCCGGTGCTCCGCACGGCGTCGACCAGCTCCTGCATTCCCGCCGCCTGGAAGGTCATGCCCTGGCATGTGCCGCCATCGCGCCAGCAGCGCCAGGCTTCCGGGGTGTCCGCGTTGTTGTCCGGGTACGGCTCATTGAAGAGGTCAAAGACCACACGGTCATGTCCCTTGAACGCCGCCGCCACCTGGCGCCAGAACTCCGGCGTGTGATCCCGGTTCGGCATGGGCGCTTGCCCCAGCGCCTTGACGGTATCGGCGCCACTCCAGTGCAAATCGAGGATCACGATGAGCCCGGCACGATTGAGCCGGTCGACGAATCCGGTGATCGCCTGTCGATAGTTGTCGCCCCCATAGGCGGGCGCCACGCCATTGATGCCGAGCCAGCAGGACTCGTTCAGAGGCACGCGCACGGCATTCGCCTGCCAGGCGGCGATCGCCGCGACGGAGGCGGAGTCCGACGGCCCGTCGAAGAAGCCCCAGCCCTGTGCGCATGCGTACTCTGCGCCGGAGCGATTCACGCCATGCAGCCGCACCACGTGTCCCGCCGAGTCGACGAGTTGATTGCCCTGCACGCGCAGCGCGTTGGTTGGTCCGCCGTTGGAACCGGCGGGATTGTCCCGGCACGCCGCGAGCGCGACGATGGTCAGCCAGGCGCGGCACCGACTGTTCATCTACCAATTATTGCGTGATTACATCTGACCTGCCGCCCGGTGACGGCGCTCACACATCGTATTCTGCAAGGATTTCAGTACCTGCCGAGGCCCGCGCCATACGTAGGCATGACGGCCCGATTCGTAACCGCTGGCCCAGCCGACGCTAACGAATTCGCTCTTGTACGGCATGTCGCTTGCCGGATGGACGCTGTGGCGTTCTCTCCTCCCCCAGCCGTTTCACGCTCGCTCGATTGAGGGTGATCATGGTTTCGCTCAAGCAGCTGCTCGGTCACGATGTCAAACTTGAAGAGCTACCAGCCGAGTTGAGGACGGTGCTCGCTCAGCTGCGGCAGGAACGGACCGCGTTGGATGGGGCGACGGCCCGCGCCCATGAATCCACGCAGCAGCTGGCGCAATTCACCCAACCGATCGCCGACGCCCAGAAGGTCGTGGCCGAGCTCCAAGCGCGTGTCAAATCGCTGGAGCGGCTCGTGCCGGTCCTTGCCACGCTGGATGAGCAGACGGAAGCCGTCTCCCGGACGCAGCGGCGCACCGATACGCAGCTCGAGACCATGGCGCAGGAAGCGAAGCAGCTGCGTACCGAGATCCAGCAGCTGCGCGCGGCGCTCGACGGCGCACTCGCGCTGAAAGGGGAAGTCTCGGGACTCGTGGCGATGAGCAGCGGATTCGAGGCCCTGCGCGGCGACGCCGACGGGCTCGCGGGCCAGGTGCGGGAGCTCCATCAGGGGTTCGACCGCGCCCGCCAGCGACAGGAAGAGCTGCAACGCGCCGGCGAAGCCACCGGGACGAGGTTGCAGGCGTTCGAAGAGCGGCAGCAGCAGGTCCACGCCAACGTGGTCGCCGCCAACGCCCGCGTCACGGGATTGGAGCAGGCCTTCGCCCACCTCGACGATGCCGCCGCCGATGCCGCCGAGACGCGGCATCAGCTCGGGACGCTCAAGGCGCTGGCGGACTATGTGACGCAGAAGGTCTCGGCGCTGGAATCGCAGCGGGAAGTGGTGGATCGCGCGCTGGCCCAGGCGACCCATCTGGACGACGTGCTGCGGGACATCGACGCCAAGATCCGGCGGCACGAGGAGCACGCGGAGAGTTTGGGCGCGCTCGAAACGCGGGTCGCGGAGCTGCACGGGCAGCACGACGACCTGCTGGCGCGCTCGCGCGACATCACGAACGGGCACGAGGAGATCGTGCGCGCCGATCAGGAGCTACGCGGGCGGCTCACGGCGCTGCGCGACGACGTGCAACGCGCCGTCAAGCACTTCGAGCTTGAGCAGGAGGGGTTCGTCGCGGTGGAGCAGCGGATCATCGGCCTGCGCGGCGCCCTGTCCGAGATGGAGACGCGCTTCAAGACCTTGGAGGAGTCGGGCCGCGCGGTGGGCGACATGCAATCGCGCGCCGACCGGCTGGCCACGCAGCTCGGCGGCATGATCGACCGGGTGGCCGAGATTGAGCCCCAGGCGGCGCGCATCGACGCCATGCAGGGGGAGGCGGGACGCCTGGCCGAGTCGGTCGAAGGCATGACCCAGCGGGTCGGGCGGCTCGAGAAGTCGCAGCCAGCGGTCGATCAGGCGCTCCGGGACTTCGCGAGCCTGAAGGGAACGCACGAGGCGATCAAGGACGCCACCGAGCGGATGCAGGTGACCGAAGGAGATCTTGCCCGGGCGCGCGAGGCGCAGACCGGGACCAAGGAGTGGCTGGCGGGCGTGACCGCCTCGGTGGACGCGTTGCGCGGCGATCTGGCTCGAGTGGAAGAAATGAAGCCGACGGTCGAGTCGGTGCGCGGCGAAGCGGATCGATTGTCGCAATCGCTGGCCCACATCGAGTCGCGCCGCGAGTTGGTGCAGCAGTTGGCGACGCAGTTGTCCGAGCTGACCGCCACCGGCTCACAACTTGAGGAGCGGACACGCGGCTTGAGCGCTCACATGGAAGCGACCGATGAACGATTCCAGGCACTGGCCGCGCACGCGGAGGAGGCGGCGCGGATCGAGAAGGTCGTGCCCGCGATGCTGGGCGCGGTCGAGCGGGCGGAACGGCGCATGGCGGATCTGGATAACGGTCTCCGGGCGATCGAGACCCGCGCCCAGAGCCTCGACGGCCTGGCCGAGCAGACCCGGGCGCTGGGGCAGGAGCTCGCACTGCGGCAGGCCGCGCTGGCCTCGGCGACCGAGCATCTCGAACGGGCGTCCGAGCTGCGGGCGGAGGCCGCCGGCATCGCGCAGCAGCTGGAGGAGCGCGCCGGCCAGCTGAACGGGGCGCTGAGCACGGCGGGTGACCGTACCGCGGCGCTCACCGAGACACTCGACGATCTCGAGGGGCGCGCCGGCAACCTGCGCTTCGTCCAGAAGCGGATGGCACAGTTCGAAGAACAGTTCGCGAAGTGGCACGGCACCGAAGCCCAGCTCTCGCGGGCACTGGAGCAGGCCGCCCAACGGCAGACCAGCGTCGATGCGCTCCAGGCGGATTTGTACCGCCTGTTCGAAGTCGCCGAGCGCACCGTAGAGCATGTGCGCGCCATCGCGGGGGCGAAGGAGCAGGTCACGCAGACGCGGGCCATGTTGGAAAACGTGCTCGAGCTGGTGGGGAATGCGCGGGAGGCGGCCACCGGACTCGATCAGCGCAAACGGCAAATCGAGCAGGCCGAGGGCCGGCTCGCGCGGGTGGAGGCGTTGCTCGCGGACACGGAGTCGAGTCTCCAGACGCTCCACGGCCAGAAGGTCTTCCTGGATCAGGTGATCGAGAAGGCCGGGACGCTCGAGTTCTATGCCAAGCAGGCCGACGGGCTCATTACGATGCTGCGCAACGCCGGCCCGTCGCGACCGGAAGGCGTGGTCGCCAAAAGCGCCTGAGCTCCGCAGACGGTGTCAAACGCAACGCGGCGCCCCCTCTTGCGAGAGGGCGCCGCGCCGTTTACCGCAGTACCGCGGTGGTTAAAGCTTGACGACGTGCTCCGCCGCCGGGCCTTTCTGACCCTGGACGACGTCGAACTCGACCTTGTCGCCCTCGGCCAGGGACTTAAAGCCCTCGGCCTGAATGGCGGAATGATGTACGAAGCAGTCCTTGTCGCCGTTGTCCGGCGTAATAAAACCGAACCCCTTCGCGTCGTTGAACCACTTCACGGTACCGTTGATGCGTGCCATCTGATGATGACTCCTGACTAAACGTTCCCGGCGCCGAGCATTTCCCGACGCCGTTGAGCGAACTGGCCAAAAACAAAAACGAGAACCTCAGGCGATGCCCAGGGTCCTCGATTGGTTCACTGGTATCCTGCTCCGGCACTGTGCCGCAGCGTGTTCGCTCGGACAGAAGTATCCATAGGCGGCCCGGAAAAGTCAAGGCCTTCAATTCCGTCATCGCCGCGCGGCGGTTCTCCACGGCGTGGCCCGCGATGCGCTGTGTGCCCGCTCCCCCAGCACCACCCGCACCTGGTGCGTCGCGCCGTCGTCCACCAGCGGAATGCTCGTCGCGTCCACCGCGGTGCCATCCAGTTCCGCCTCCGCGACCCCCCGACAGCGATGATCCGGATTGGTGACCGAGATTTCGTAGGTCGTACTCCCATGGCGCCAGCTGATGGAGTATTCCGGCCACGCCGCGGGAATGCAGGGATCCATTTCGAAGCTCGAGCCGTGACGCTTGAGACCGAGGATGCTCTCCAATCCCGCGCGATACATCCATCCTGCGGACCCCGTATACCACGTCCAGCCCCCACGCCCGGCGTGGGCCGGGTGGGAGTACACGTCGCCGGCGGTCACGTACGGTTCGGTCTTATAGCGCCCGACATCCACGGCGCTGCGTGTGTGGTTGATGGGATTCAGCAGGTGAAACAGTTCCACCGCCTCATCACCGTTGCCGAGCCGTGCCACGGCCATCACTGTCCACACCGCGGCGTGCGTGTATTGGCCGCCATTCTCCCGTACGCCCGGCGGGTAGCCCTTGATGTACCCGGGATCCTGCGCCGACTGATCGAACGGGGGCGTGAGCACCAGCACGACCTGGGCGCCGCGGCGCACCAGCTGCGTGCGGACGGCGTCCATCGCCTGCTCGGCGCGGCGTGCGGGCGCGACACCGGACAGGACGGCCCAGGACTGCGCAATCGAGTCGATCTTGCACTCATCGTTTTGCGCGGAGCCCAAGGGTGTCCCGTCGTCGTAGTAACCCCGCCGGTACCACTCGCCATCCCAGGACCGCTCCAGCATGTGCGCCAGGCGGCTGGCCTCTCCACCGTATCGGGTCGCCCGTTCCGGATCGCGCGGCTCGCACACGGGGATGAACTGCTGCAGCACCGTGTGCAGGAACCAGCCCAGCCAGACGCTCTCGCCGCGGCCCTGGATCCCGACCCGGTTCATGCCGTCGTTCCAATCGCCGCTGCCGATCAACGGAAGGCCGTGGGCGCCGGCGGTGAGGGCTTTGTCGATGGCACGCACGCAATGGTCGAACACGGAGGCGGTCGTGTCGGAAACCCGGGGCTGTCCGTAGGCCTCCGTCTCTCCATCGGCGAGCACGTTGGCTTCGAGGAACGGGACGGGTTGGTCGAGGAGACCCAGGTCTCCGGTGCAGTCCACGTAGTGCGCGACCGCGTACGGCAGCCAGAGCAGATCGTCCGAGCAACGGGTGCGGAGACCGCGGCCCGAGGGTTCGTGCCACCAGTGCTGCACGTCTCCTTCAAGAAACTGCCGGCCGGTGGCTTTGAGGAGGTGGGCGCGCACCAGGTCGGGCCGCGCGAGCGTGAGCGCCATCACGTCCTGCAGCTGGTCGCGGAAACCAAAGGCCCCACTCGGTTGATAGAAACCCGTCCGGGCCCACAGGCGGCAGCTCAGGTCCTGGTACAAGAGCCAGCGGTTCATGAGCAGATCGAAGGAGTCGTCCGGCGTGCGCGCTTGGACGGTTCCGAGGGTATCGGCCCACGTTCGCCCGACCGACTGCAACGCGCGCACGGCGGCGTCTACGCTCCCGTGATGGCGCATCAGGGCTCGCGCATGCACGCGATCGAGTCCCTGTCCCAACAGGAAGACGAGCCGACGGCTTTCCCCGGGATTCAAGGTGATCTCGACCTGCAGCGCCGCGCAGGGATCCAGTCCCGCCCCGAACTGATCTGACAGCGCGGGTTGGCGCAGCGCCGCCGGACGCGCCAGGGACCCATTCCGTCCCAGGAAGCCGAGACGATCTCCGGTTGCCGAGCGCGCCACTTCGCTCGAGTGCGCGAACGCGACCCGGCCGGCGAACTCCTGGTTGTAGGGGTTCATGGCCAGGACGGCGCCGGTCTCCGCGTCACGCTCGGTCATCACATGCAGGTGTTCACCGGGCTGCGGCGGCCCGAGGCGCCACTCCTGATACGCGAACACGTTCAGTCGGCGCCGCCTGGTGGTCCGGTTGGTAAGGGTGAGGAGCGAGAACTTTACCGGGTCCTGCGCGTCCACAAAGACGGCGAGCTCCTGGAGAATGCCGTGCGAGGCCTGGGCGAAATGGGACACGCCCGCGCCGTGTCGGATTACGAATCGGCCGCTCTCGGGCGTGCGGCGCACCGGCCCGGGCGTCGGCGACCAGATGTCGCCGCCGTCTTCGTCCCGAATGAACAGGGCCTCGGTGGTCGGGTCGGTCACCGGGTCGTTGGCGAACGGCGTGAGCCGATTCTCGCGACTGTTCTCCGCCCATGTATGGGCCGACCCCGAAGCCGAGACGACGGTGCCGAAACCCGGGTTGGCCATGATGTTCACCCAGGGGAGTGGCGTCTCCTGGTCACCGTCGAGCACGACGGTGTACTCGCGGCCGCTATCGGCGAAGCCCCCCATCCCGTTCGGGAACGTGAGCGCGGGGGTTTCGATCTCCTGGGCATCCGTCTGGGCAATCGGCGCCGAGGGTGCCGGCGGCAGCTCCCGGTGCCATTGTGGCTCAGGGTAGGGCAGATCCAACTGGCTCGACAGGTCGCCGCGCGTCCCCTTGAGAATGACGCGGGCCACGCTGGCAAACAGGCCGCGCTCGTCTTCACTCATGCGGTCGCCACGCACCAGATACACTCCGCCCGAGCGGTGCTTCCACGCCCCCCAGGGTCCGGAGTCGAGCAGTGCCGCCAGCTGAACGTGGATGTCGTCCACGTAGCTGACGGGGTGCTCGTTCATGATCACCACATCCGCGCTCAGCCCCTTGAGCCGCCAGTACTCCTGTGCCTGGAGAACCTGGAGCGTGAGGGGGAAGTCGTCTCCCGAGACCACCCGCACCAGGAGGATGGGGAGGTCGCCGGAAATGCCATGCGCCCACAGGGCGGGCTGACCCAGCACGTTGCGGCCCAGCACTTCAGGCCCGGCACGCAGCGAGGCGTCGGAGTACAGCACGCGGGAGGCGAGCCGCTCGTACAGCTGGGCGTCGTCGCTCGAGATGCCGAGGTGGCGTAGCGTGCTCTGCGCGTGAGTGTACGCCAGCGCGAAGGTGCGCGCGGCGGCGTTGGGATCGCGATACTTGTGGGCGATGGCGAGGGCGCCATCCCGGCTCACTGCCATCCCCGTCGTGAACGCCAGGCGGACGAACCCGCCAGGGGCGAGGCGGATGCGTTGGCGCAGGCTGACGATCGGATCCAGCACGGCCCCCGTGGTGCCCGAGAGGGCGCGCCCGTCGAGCGCCACGGGATTCTCCGGACTCCGGCCCCGGCCCAGGAACCGCTCGCGGTCCGTTTCCCACTCCACCGGCCCCTGCATTCGTCCCTCGACGCTCAATACGTGCACCGCCCACACGCCGGCATCGTCACGCCCGCGGGGCCGCCGCGCGCATACCAGCGCGGCGCTTTCGGGCAGGTACTCCGTTTCGACGAAGAGCTTGCCGAAGGCCGGGTGCGCCAGATCTGCCGCAGCGGGGCTCAGGACGATCTCGGCGTAGCTCGTGACCTCGAGCTCGCGCGGCCGGTCGCTGCGATTGGTCACGGTCAAGCGCCGCACTTCGACATCGTCTTCGGTAGAAACCGCGATGTCGAGCTGCGTCGTGATGTCTTCGTGACGGCGGCGGAACACGGCGCGTTCGGCCTGGAAAGTGACCAGATACTCCTCGGGCTCGAGGTCGGTCGGATGATAGGTCGCGGACCAGACCGATCCGCTGCGCACGTCGCGCAGGTACAGGAACTGGCTCCCCGGGTCGCGCGTCGAGTCCTCGCGGTAGCGGGTGACGACTTTGCCGCGGCAGAAGCTGGCCCCGCCCCCTGCATTGGTGACGACGGCGGTGTACGCGCCGTTCGACAGGAACTGCGCGTGCGGGTACCGGGTGTGCGGCGATCGGAAGCGGCGCACCGCCGAGGCAGCCGCCGGAGCCGCCACACGGGTTTCCTCGGCCGGCCGCGGGCGGGTGATCGGCGCGTGACGCGGCACGCGCTCCTGCAACAGCAGGGCCGTGGCTTGCACCCGGGGATCGGCGTGGAGGCGCTGCACCATCGGCGCGTCGAGGAGTACGTTGGCCAGCGCCACCAGGCTCATCCCCTGGTGATGGGCCATGAAGGCTCGGACCACCGTCCCGCGGGAGTCGTGGGGACGAGGCGCGCCCGGGCTGTCGCCATCCTCCGACTTTCGGTGCGTGTAGTCGATCGCCTCGTAGAATCCGTAGCGACCGTCCATTCCCTCCCGGACCAGACGCCGGAAGTTGTGCGCGGCCCGTTCCGGGTCCACCATGGCGGCGAGCGCGGTGGCGTAGGGCGCCACCACGAGCTCATCCCCGAGGCCGCGTTTCAGTCCCAGGCCGGGGACGCCGAACGCCTTGTACTGGTAGGTCCCGTTGTGATCGACGACATTGAACGCCGACTCCGAAATTCCCCACGGCACGCCCCGCTGCTTTCCATATTCGATCTGCCGTCGCACCGCCATGCGACACGACTCATCGAGCAGCGTCCCCGGATAGCTCTTCATCACGAGCAGGGGCATGAGGTATTCGAACAAACTGGCGCTCCACGACAGCAGGGTCGGGGAGCCGTCCACGCTGGTCAGCAACCGCCCGAGGTGGAACCAGTGGCTGTCAGGGACATCGCCTTTGGCGATGGCGACGAAGCTCGCCAGCCGGGCCTCCGACGCCAGGAGGTCGTAGTAGGACGCATCGAGGCGGCCGGGGCCCGACGGGTCCGGCAGGCGATAGCCGATGGCGAAAATCTGGCGCTGCCAGTCGTACAGGAAGTCGAAGCTCATCCCGTCGACCAATTCGATCGCGCGCCGCGCCAGCGCCTCGAGCCGAGTCGCAAGCTCGACCGCGTCCGGAGCGGGTGCCACCAGACCCGCCGCCAACGCTCGGGACCAGAGGATCGCTTCAGAACGCTCCGGGGACTCCTCCGCCGCGGCCTCGAATCGTGCGACGGCTTCGGCGAGGGTGGATCGCTGCCCACCGAGGTGCGCGAGTGTGCCCTCGGCGTCGGAATCTTCGAGCGCGTTCAGGATGGACGACACCGCGGCGGCCAGGGGGGTGTCCGCCACGTGGCTCAGACACTGTCGCGCGAGTTCGGCCGTGTCGGCCAGGCCGCGGCAGATCTGAGCCGCCGATTGAGGCGCGACGGCCACCTGTCGCAAGCCTTCCGCCAATGCCAGCAGGGCGCCGGCGAGGTTTCCGCTGTCCACCGTCGAGACATACCGGGGCGCCAGCGGCATCAACGCGATCGTGTCGTACCAGTTGAACAGGTGTCCTTCGAAGCGGTCCAGCTTGTCCATGGTCGAGAACGTCGCTTCGAGCCGTTGCACCAGCTCGGCGGTGCGGATGAACCCGAGGTCGTGCGCCGCCAGCGTCGACAGCAGACTCATGCCGATGTTCGTCGGCGACGTGCGGTGGGCGACGGTCGGGACGGGCGTTTCCTGAAAATTGTCCGGCGGCAGGCCATGGTCTTCGGCGCCCACGAACGTCTCGAAATAACGCCAGGTCTGGCGCGCGATGAGGCGCAGAAAGCGACGGTCCTCCGGATCCAGGTCATGGCGCTCGGGTGACACGGGCCGGCTGAGCCAATACGCCACCAGCGGCGCCGCGACCCACAGGAACAGCAGCGGTCCCGCCACGGCTAGACTGCCTGGGCGGATGGTGACGATGAGGACGAACAGGATCAGCGCGATGACGGGGCTGGCGGCCAGCTCCCCGATGAACAGCAACGCGCCGGCTCGAAAACTGAGCCCTGCGGCGCGAGCGGCCGCGGCCGCTGCCGTTTCCCATTCCAGCATGCGCCGCTGGGTCAGGACGAGACGAACGAGCGTGACGGCGATGGCATGGGCCATCTCGGTGGCGTGGTAGGCCAGGAACGTGATCTGCAACAGCGTTTGGGCGCTGGCGGTCTTCACGTCCTCGCCGAGAATGCGCAGGAACACCCCGAACGGTTGCTGCGGCGCTGGGCCGGCGCCGAACCGGGCCGCCAGGGGATAGAGAGGAAACGCGATGGCGGCGAGCATGCCCACGGTCCAGACGAGCGCGTGGCCCGGCAGCGCCAGCCAGGCGAGCGCGAGCGCCGCAACGGTGGCCGGAGCTACCAGCGTGCGTCGCAGGTTGTCGAGGATCTTCCAGCGGGAAATGATGGGGAGGCGGTTGCGCTCCAATCCCTTCCGCGTCGGGACCAGCGGGAACAGCCAGAACAGGATCTGCCAGTCGCCACGCGCCCAGCGGTGCTGGCGCCGGGCATGGGCGAGGACGCTGGCGGGGTAATCGTCGACGACCTCGACGTCGGTCACCAGGGCGGCACGGGCGTGCAGCCCCTCCAACAAATCGTGGGACAACAGCGCATTGTCGGGGATGCGGCCCTCGAGCGCGGCCATGAAGGCATCGACGTCGTAGAGGCCTTTGCCGGTGAAGATCCCCTCCTGGAACAGATCCTGATACGTGTCCGACACCGCGGTGCTGTAGGGATCGACGCCAGTGTGCCCGGCGTACACTCGGGCGAAGAGGGAACCCGCGGCACTCGCCATCGTCACGCTCACCCGGGGCTGGAGGATGCCGTAGCCCCGGGTGACGCGACGCAACTGGGGATCGAACACGGGACGGTTCAGCGGATGGGCGATGATGCCGATGAGCTTGCGGGCAGCGTGCAGTGGCAAGCGCGTGTCGCTATCCAGCGTAATGCAGTAGCGCACGCTGGGGAGCACATCCGGGTCACCCACATGGAGGCGGTAGCTCGTGTTCGTGGCCCCGCGCAACAGGCGATTGAACTCCTCGAGCTTGCCGCGCTTGCGCTCCCAGCCGATCCACGACCCCTCAGCCGGATTCCACTGGCGCACCCGATGGAACAGGTGGAACCGGTCGGCGCGACCCTGGCCGTGGCGGGCGTTCAGGTCCTCGATCCCGGCGCGCGCGGCGTCCAAAATCGCTTCGTCTTCCGGCATCTCCGTCGTCGGGGCGTCGGCGAAGTCGCCGAGGATGGCGAAGTGGATGCGGGGGTCGACGTTGCCGAGCGCCAGGACTTCCACGTGCTCCATCAGCGAGGCCACGCCGGCGACGCTGGTGAGCAGGGTTGGGACGACGACCATGGTGCGGGCGTCTTCGGGGATGCCGGCCTGGAAATCGATGCGCGGCAGACGGCGGGGCGTCACGTAGTGCGCGGCGAGTCGCTGAACGAAGGCGATGGCGAACTCACTGGCCGGCAACAGCAGCAGCGCTGCCGTCCCAATCTGGATCCAGAGACTCCCCCCCTGGGCCTGCACATAGGCCACGACGAGCGCCAACAGTACGCTGGTCACCAGTCCGATCGACCCCAGGTAGAAACCGGTGGCGTACGCAAACAGAAAGCGGCGTGCGCGGTCGGCCAGTTGGGGACGGTACTCGACGTCGGTCTCGAGATCGGGTCGGCCTCGCCCGATCAGGTGATAGCCGACGTGCGCCGCGGGGTCGCGGGCCGACGACTGCTCGGCGGCCTGCCGGGCGCTCTCCACGCTGCGTAATGCCACCCGCAGCTGGGCCTCCCCGGTGGCTTCGGCCAGATCCTCGACCACCTGCCGGTATCGGTCCCGGCTCTGAAAATCCATTTTCCCGTAGACGCCGGCTGGGTCGCGCTGCAGCACCTGCTCGATCAGGCTGACGTTCTCGAAGTAGTGGGTCCAATCGAGGGTCGCACACAAGCGCAGGCTGGTGATGGCGTTGCCGACGGACACCTGACCCGCCGCCTGGGCTTGGTACTCGGTCCGGATCGCATCCTCGGGAGTCATGCTCTGGGCGGCGAGGCGCTCCTCGACCGCGGCGCGCACGGGAGAGACGAGCGGACCATACTCGCGCATCCGCTGCAACAGCCGCACGACGTAGGCCGTCTCCAGCTGCTCGGGGAGGGAGGGGATCGGTCCGGCTTCGGCCGCGCCGATCTGGTCGAGATACCCATCGGCCTCGAGACGCGCGTCGCGGCCCCGGAGCGTTTCGTCCGCCAGCCGCCGCAGGTTCTCGATGAGTGCGAGCTTGAGCATGCTGGGCCAGGCCCACAGCTCGCCAATGGTCAACGGGGCCACCGTCTGGTAGGCGGTGACAAAGCGCACGAGCTGCTGCCGTTCCAGGCGACCGTCGGTGTGGCGGATCAGCTCGAGTGCCATGGCATAAACCCGCGCGATCCCGGCCATTTCCCGGGAGGCGAGTTTGGGCAGCTGCCAGTAGTACTGCCGCGGCAGGTCGTGCCGCGTATCCCGGATCTCCCCCTCGATCAGATGGAAGTTGTCGAGCAGCCATTCCGCGGCCGGGGGAATGAACGCGCCACGGTGGACGTCGTCGGAGAAGGTGCGATACGCGTCCCGCAACGCACGGGCGTTGTCCGCCTGGCGCGCGAAGAACGGGTTGGCTTTACGTCGCGGATTGCGGGAGAGCGTGAATCTGGCGGCGAGGGCCTTGGCGCGTTCTTCCAGCCGCTCGAGGCTCAGCAGCTCGGCGCGGAGGGGTGGTTCGATCTTGCGCCGACGGCGGCCCCCGAGGAAGCCGAACAGTGCCGTAATAGGCTCTCGCTCCAGTCTGTACCCGCATCGAATGATAACCCGATCGGTGCCCGCTGGAGCCCGCCACTGCGATGTTCAGGGAGCGCGGGGCCGGTTCTCCCACACCACGTTCACGATCACCCAGCGCCCGTTCCACTTGATCAGCTCGAGGAAATCCACCCAGGTCGTGGCGTCGATCCGCGCGAGCGCGGCGTTGCCGAACAGGTCGAGGATGGTGACGCTGTCGCGCCGCTCGGCGGGGGGAATCTTGCCGGCGCCCGAGCGCGTGGACTGCACCAGCTCGAGGGCCGTGATATCCACCAGCCGGCTGCGGCCTTGCTGGTCCTGGTACACCAGGCGCTTGGCGAGGTGCGGATGCAGCGCCCGCTCCATACGCGCGCCGTCGCCCTCGTACCAGCCGTCGATGTAGTCGTGCGCCGTGGCGCGGATCCCCGCGGAGTCGGCGGCGGCCTGGCCGGTGGCTCGAGTCGCGATAAGGGCGACGAGCACGCCGCAGATCAGTGTCCGTTTCATGTGCTCCCCCATGATTGACGAGACCGCACGTTGGTGGAAGGCGCGGCGCGCGGCAACGCATCGGGGAGTAGCGGGGCGGAGCCGGGGACGAGTGGGGCCGGATGTGGGACGAGCAGGCCCCCGGTTGCCCGAGGTCCCGTGGGTCCGCATCATGTGCGGGTGAATCGCCATTGGCCTCGGAGCGTGAAGATCGTCGCCGCGTTTGTTCTCGTGGCGACGTTCTTTGCGACCCAAGGCGCGCTGGTGCACGTGTCCCGCGGTGCCCCGATCGACTGGCAGTGGGACGTGATGCACGAATACGTGTACTGGCTCGTCTGGGCCGCGTTCACGCCCTCGGTGCTCGGTGCTGCGCGACGCTGGCCTCCGTCGTCCGTGGGACCACACCTCGGTCTGATGGCGGTGATCGCACCGCTGCAGATCAGTTTGTCCTACCTCGCGCATTGCTCCGTGTTACGGCTGAGCGGAAACCTCCCGGCGGCGATGGCCGGCGCCTGGCTGGCGGCGCGGGTGACGGGGGTGGTGTGGGGGACGTTCGCCGGGTTCCTCTATTATTGGATGATCGCGGCGGTGTATTGGGCGGCCGAGTTTCAGCGGTTGTACCGCGCCGAGCGGGTCCAGGCGGTCCAGCTCGAGGCGTCCCTTGCCGCCGCGCGACTCGACGCCCTGCGGGCCCAACTCCAGCCGCATTTTCTCTTCAATACGTTGAATGCCATCTCCGTGCTTGCGGTCGACGATCCGGGTCGGGCGAAGCAGATGGTGCTGCGGCTCAGTGATCTGTTGCGGGCGAGTATGGACGGCGCCGAAGGACACGAGGTCCCGCTGACGACGGAGCTACAGCTCCTGAACGCCTACCTGGAGATCCAGCGGGCGCGGTTCGGCGATCGGCTGCGTTTGCATCTGGAGATCGAACCGGACACCCGCGACGCACTGGTCCCGACCCTGGTGCTGCAGCCGTTGGTCGAGAACGCGATTCGCCACGGGCTGGAGGGCGCGGAGGCCGGCGGGGAGATTGCGGTGCTCACGCGGCGCAATGGCGACGATCTGGTGATCGAGGTCCGGGATGATGGCCGGGGGCTGGACGCCGGCGCGGGCGCCAGCCCACGCGAAGGGGTCGGGCTCGCGAACACCAAGGAGCGGCTGTCGCGTCTGTATGGCGACCGGCAGTACCTCGTGCTGCGGACGCAGCCGGAGGGCGGGGTCATGGTCGAGCTGGTGTTGCCCTACCACACCGCCTGACCATGCGTGTCCTGATCGTGGATGATGAGCCGCTGGCGCGACGGGGCGTGCGCCTGGAGCTCGAACGTGTCCCGGCCGTGGACGTCGTGGGAGAGTGCGGCAACGGCGCCGACGCGGTCCGGACCATCGTGGAAACCAACCCGGATCTCGTGCTCCTCGACGTCCAGATGCCCGGCCTCACGGGATTCGACGTGATCGAGCGCGTGGGCGTCGATGCGATGCCGGCCGTCATCTTCATCACGGCGTACGACAAGCACGCCGTGCGGGCATTCGAGGTGCACGCGGTGGACTACCTCCTCAAGCCGATCGATCCCGAACGGTTCCGGGACGCCATGGATCGGGCGACGACCGAGGTGTCCCGCCGGCGTCCGTTGGCGGACCGGCTGCAGCGCGTGTTGCAGAGCGTTCCGGCGTCGCGCCACGGCGGCCCGCTCGAGCGCGTCGTGGTCCGGGAGCAGGAGAGACTGTTCTTCGTGGATACGGCGTCGTTCGACTGGGTCGAGGCGGCGGGCAACTACGTGCGGCTGCACGTCGGTGCGCGCCGGCACCTGGTGCGTGGCACGCTCTCACGACTGGCCGAGCGTCTTGGGGTGGAGAATTTCGTGCGGATCCGGCGGTCGGCGCTGGTGAACGTCCGTGCCATCACCAGTCTGGAGCGGTACGGCAAAGCGAGTTACACCATCCGGCTGCGGAGCGGCGCGACGCTGGTATCGAGCCGCTACTACGTGCGCCGGATTAGGGCCCTGTTGGAGACCTGATGCCTTTGCCCGGTGCGGGCTTGGGCGGTTCGAGCGGACCGCGTTGCGTGAGCACGAACCCACGGTAGCCGCACGAGCACGATTCCAGGGTGCGACCGGTGCGGTCGATGGTGAAGCGCAGCCGCTGGCCACAATCCCGACAGAAGGGAGGACCGCCGTCGGTGACCAGCCCGGCGCGTCCGAGCTCCGATTGGGATCGGTTCACTTGTGCCGGAAGGTGATGCGCCCGCGGGTCAGATCATAGGGAGAGATCGCCAACGTCACGCGATCGCCGGCCAGGACGCGAATGCGGAACCGCCGCATCTTGCCCGCGATGGTCGCGAGCACGTAGTGCCCGTTCGGCAAATGAACGCGGAAGGTCGTGTTCGGCAGCACATCCTCGACTATGCCGTCGATTTCGATCGCCTGTTCTTTGGGCACTCGCGGCTCCCTTGAGACTGGCAAAACAAGAGCGGGACCGGCGCATTGGCCAAGTCCCGCTTGACGTTTGCTGTGCCGGCACGCAGCTCGGCGTGTCGAACGCTGTACGAACAGTAGTCGGGTGATGCAGGGAAGTCAACCAAAAGGGCCGTCGTTCCTTATTTTCCGAGGTATGACCACCCGCGTGCAAACGTTTATCCTCACCGGATACAATGGTCAACCGCGGCCCGGGACAGTCACCATCCACGAATTCCAGCCGCGGGAGCGTTGGCGCCGGGCATTGATCGCACTCGGCAAATGGTGGGGAATCGCGCTGCTCTCGGTGTTCATTCCCGTCGCGCATTTCATTCTGGTTCCGTCCTTCTTTCTGTACGGCGTGTGGCAGTTCTTCCAGCGACTTGGCACCCAGTCGCTGACTACCGGGGCGCGGGGCACCTGTCCCGATTGTGGTGAGGAGCAGGCGCTCGAGATCGCGGCCCGCTGGCGCACCCCACAGCCCGTGACCTGCCACCACTGCCACCGTGGGTTACAGCTTGAGGAGGCTTGACGGCGACCACCCGGCTCCCTAGGTTATGCTGAAATTTCAGCATATTGGAGCAGGGATCATGGCCGAGACCAAGCAGACACTCAGTCGTCGCGAGCGTGAGGTAATGGACGTGCTGTACCGCCGCGGCGAAGCCACGGTGGCCGAGGTCATGGAAGACCTGAAGGAACCCCCGACCTACTCGGCCGTCCGATCCATTCTCCGGGTTCTCACGGAAAAAGGCCATATCACCCATCGGGCCGATGGCCCGCGCTACGTCTATGCGCCGGCGTTGGGCCGTGAGCGCGCGCGCAAGGCGGCGCTCGATCACGTCGTCAACACCTTCTTCGACGGCTCCGCCGAGCAGGTGCTGGCGGCGTTGTTGGACCGGTCCGATCTCGAGCTGTCTGACACGCAGATCCGCCGACTCACCCGGGAAATCCGGCAGGCGGGGGAGGAGGGACGATGACCGCGCCCTTCTGGGTCCTGGCGACCCTGCTCAAAGGCACCGTGCTGTTGCTCGGGGCCATCGTCATTGCGGCCCTGTTGCGGCGCGCCTCGGCGGCGCTGCGCCACATCGTGTGGGGACTGGGGATTGTCACCGTCTTGGCGCTGCCCCTGGTTTCGTTTGCGCTGCCCTGGCAGCTGGCTGTCGTTCCGCTCGAATCGGCCGTGGCGCCGCCCATCGCGCGCCTCGCGCCGGACACGTCGGTCGCCGTTCCCCCCGCGTCGCCAGTGTCGAGCAAGCGCGACGCCGCCGGTGGGTCGTCCGTTACCGGAACCACCACGGTCTCACGACCACTGCCGGTCGTGGAGCCGCGGGCGCCCATCTCCCGAGCCACTGTCATCACGCTGCTGCTCGTGATCTGGGGTCTCGGGGCGGTGATTCTGCTTGCCCGTTTGGCGATCGGCGCTCTCGTGTTGGCGCGAGTGGTGCGGCGAGGGACGCCGCTCGAGACGCCCGACTGGCGGCATCCGCTGCTCGAAGCCGCCGACCGCCTGGGGCTGCCGGAGCTACCCCGACTGGTCATGAGCGATCGGTTCCCGATGCCGTTCGCCTGCGGCATTGTGCACCCGGCGATCGTGGTGCCGAGCGGGGCAGCCGACTGGGATGACCGGCGCCGACGCACCGTGCTAGTGCACGAGTTGGCCCATCTGGCGCGCCGCGATCTGACGGTGAACGCGATCGGCCAGGCGGCGTGCGCGATCTACTGGTTCCATCCCCTCGTGTGGATGGCCGCCCGGAAGCTGCGGATCGAGAGTGAGCGGGCGTGCGACGATCTCGTGCTCGGGGTCGGCACGCGGCCTTCGGAATACGCCGATCACCTGCTGCAGATCGTCTGCCGCGCCTCGCACTCCCGCACACCGGCGGTGGCGCTGCCGATGGCGCAGCGGCACGAGTTCGAAGGGCGGATGCTCGCGATACTCGAGCGGGTCGCGCGGCGCGAGCCGGCGTCCGGGCGCCACGCGGCGATGCTTGGAGCGCTGGCCCTGAGCCTCGTCATCCCGCTCGCGGCGCTGGCACCGGTCCAGAATGGACCCCGCAACACGTTCTCGGTCAGTGACACGACCACGTTCAGCGACACGACGAAGTCGCCGTCGCCGTCGCCGTCCCCTTCGCCCTCGCCCTCTCCGTCTCCTTCGCCACGCCCGGCGCCGCGAGTCCCGACGATGGTGTCACGGGTGGACACGGCTGGGGTCGTCGCGGCGTTGGTGCGGGCGCTCGAGGATTCCGTCGCTTCGGTGCGGGAGGATGCCGCATATGCTCTGGGTCAGTTGTCCGCAGCCGCGGCCGTCCAACCATTGGCCGCGCGGTTGAGACGCGACCCCGCCGAGAAGGTCCGCGAAATGATAGCCTGGGCGCTCGGCCAAATCGAAAACCATGCGTCGACGGCGGTCCTCGGGGCCACGGCGCAGCAGGATTCGTCGGAGGACGTCCGCGCCATGGCGGTATGGGCGCTGGCTCAGGTCGGGGATGAGGCCGCCTTGCCGACGCTCGCCGGCCTGCTCAAGGACCGATCGGTCGAAGTGCGTGGCCGCGCCGCCTGGGCGATCGGGTCGATCGGGCCGTCCAGCGCTCCCGAAGGGCTGATCACGGCGCTGGGCGATGCGTCGCCGGATGTGCGACTGCGCGCGGCCTGGGCCCTGGGGCAGATCGCGGATCCCAGCGCGGTTTCCCGATTGGGTGCCACCATGCGCGATTCGTCCGCCGATGTGCGACGGGCCGCCATGTGGGCGCTGGGACAGATCGGCGGTGAGCCGGCCCAAGCCGCGCTGGTTCAGGCCCTGGAGGATCGCGACCCGGAGGTGCGGGCGCGGGCGGCCAGAGCGCTGGCCGGAAGCCATGGAGACCCATGGCCTTGGCCTTGGCCAATGCCGATCGTCCGCTGACGACCATTACCGGGCGCCCCCTGCGGCGCCCGGTTCGTTTTCCCCTTCCTTTAGACCCCCCTCCGTGGGCGCTTGACACGGAAGCCCTGAGTGTTGATTATTCAGCACACTGCTGAAAATTCAGCACTAACGGAGCGGGAGGATTACCCACATGCGCGTGATCGGCAACATCCAGGGCAGGCTCACTCTGCTGGCCGCGGTCGTTGGCCTGTGCAGCGATGGCAATGCAAGACCCAACGTCGCGCGGTCGCCGCGGCATGCGTCGTCCCGGTATGTGGACGAAGCCGCCTGGGCGCGAGAAGTACTCGGTGCGGCGCGCGGGGCCACCGCCATTCTGTGTGGGCTGGCGACGCGCGCTGTGGAAGGACACTACGGGTGGGGGCCATGGACGCCGCCGGCCGGTGTGGCGGACAGCTCACGCGCCCTGAGCTGGGCACTCGAGTACGAGCGCGGCACCGAAGCGATTCCCGTGCTCCTCGCCGGGTTGAATGAAACGGATCCGTGCGTTCGTGCCGTTTCGGCCCGACTCATCGCGCGCGTCAAGTCCGTCGCCGCGACGAACGGCTTGCTTCAGGCGTTGACCGCCCCAGCCGCCGGAACGCGGGCGGCCGCCGCGGTGGCGCTAGGGCTGGGCGACATCGCGGCTGCTGTGGATCCCCTCATCGACCATCTGCGTGATACTGATGCGGATGTTCGCTCTGCCAGCGCCTGGGCCTTGGGCGGCCTGGAGCAGAGTCGTGCCGTCGTTCCACTGCGGCGCACCCTGAGCGATCCAATTCCCTCGGTTCGCGTCACGGCAGCGCAGTCGCTGGGCCGGCTGGAGGATACGGCGGCGGTGGCGGCGCTCGCGAACCTCCTGCGGCACGATGCGGACGAAGATGTCCGGGTCGCAGCGGCCGAAGCGTTGGGACGGATCGCGGCGCGGTCCGCCATTCCGGCCTTGAGCGATGCGTTGAGCGATGCGAGCACCGCCGTGCGTCGCATCGCGGCCTGGGCGTTGGGGCAGCTCGAGGCCGCCGATGCCGTCCCCGGACTCACCAAAGCCATGGGCGACGCCGATCGCGATGTGCGCGAAATGGCCACCTGGGCGCTGGGACAGCTCGGCAGCCGGGAAGCGGTGCCGGCGTTGTCCGCGCGGTTGCGACAGGATGCCGATCAGGAAGTCCGGGTCCGTGCCACCTGGGCTCTGGGGCAGATCGAAGATCACGCAGCGGTTGAGCCACTCACGCAGGCGTTACGGGACGATCGCGACCCCGAAGTCCGGACGACAGCCGCCTGGGCGCTGGGCCAAATCAGCGATCGCAGCGCCGTGACGGTCCTGGTGGCGGCGTTGAAGGACAGCGTGGCGGACGTGCGGGAGACGGCCGCATGGGCGTTGGGCCAGATCGGCGTCAACCAGGCGCCGGCCGGGCTGATCGAAGCGCTGAAGGACCGCTCCGCCGACGTGCGGCAACGAGCGGCATGGGCGTTGGGACAGATCTCGGATGCCGGCGCCGTGCCGGGGTTGCGCGACGCGCTGCGGGACCCGGATCAGGACGTTGTGCGTACGGCGGTGTGGGCCCTGTCGCAAATGGACGACGACTCCGCCAGAGCGGCGTTCGTGGACATGCTGAAGAGCGGCGACTCCGCGACGCGCGCGGCGGCGGCGCGGGCGCTGGGGCACGGCCACGTGGACCCATGGCCCATGCCGATGCCGCGCCCGATGCCGCGTCCGTTCCCGTGATGCAGGGTCGTTCCTGGGCGATCCTCGCCGGGGCGCTGCTCGTGGCGCCGATGCTCGACGCGCAGCTGCCGTACGGGTTGCGCGCCGGGCGTCGCGACGTCGCCGTTCGTGAAAACGTGTGGTACCCGGCGTCCTGTCGCCGCCATCCCCCCCGTACGGGGGATCCCTGCCGAGACGCGGCCCCAGACTCCGGTCGGTTTCCGCTGCTGCTGCTCGGGTCCGGCGGTCGTGCGCCGTTGGACTCGGTGCGGGCGGCGTACTTCGCGAGTCACGGCTACGTGGTCGTCCTGGTCTTCGGAGACTTCGATGCCGCCTGGCGCGCCGCGCGTGAGCTGGAGTTCGTGGACTCCACCCGAGTCGTGGTTGTCGGCGCGGGGGCGGGCATCACGCAGGCGCGCCGCTTCGCCGCCGGCCTGAACGCGGTCGACGCATTGGCATTGGTCGACCCGGACAACGGTGCTGGACTCGCCTCGCCCTGGCCCGGGGACCGGATCCCGGTGTTGTCGTGGCGCCCGACTGCGGTCGATACGGCCGCGGCGGCCGTCAACCAGGTGACGGTGCAGCTTCCCCCTGGTCCATCCGACCATCTGCGATTGATGACGGCGGTAACGCATGCCTTCCTGGATGCCGTCCTGGAGCGCGGACCAGGCTCATTGTCCGACCTGGTGCAGCTGCTCCGGAAGGCTGGTCTCACTGTAGGAGGCGCGCAACACCACTAGACACGCACTGCTGTTGCGCTGTGGCATACACCCTGCTGCAATTGCCTCAATACAGGTGAAATCCCGTCTGAGTCTCAGATTATCGAGCCGCGCGGCCGTGCGCGGGCTCGTCGCCGCGGCCGCCGTCCTCGTGGCGACGACATGTCGTCTCGAGCAGTTATTGGTGCTTCCTCAGGGCGCGCTACTGTGCGTGACGCCGTCGGTCCCCGATACGCTGCAGGACTCCGCGGCGGGCGGGAGCGCCACGCTGCGCAGCGACGTCGTGAGCATCAACAACTGCGGCGCCGGTGAGCTGCGGTGGACGGCGACCGTAAAGAACGGCAGTTCGTGGCTCTCCGTGACGCCGGATTCTGGCACCGCTGGACTGGGGAACGCTCCGACCCAGATCGTGTTCCACTCGGCCACGCTCGACACCGGCGTGTATCTCGAGACGGTCGTGGTCAATTCCGCATCCGGCAGTGGGGCGGCCGAGATCCCGGTTCGGTTCATCATCCACCCATGCCGCGTCACGCCGATCACCATCGATGATTCGGCGGCGGCCGGGCTCAGTTCGGCCGATTGCGGCGCCCCGCACCGGCCCGATCACTTCGCGCGCATCTACAGTTTTCCAGGCACCGCCAATGACTCGGTGTCGGTCGAGCTCCCCGCCGGGTTCGACGCCTGGGTGGTGCTCGACACCACGCTCGACGGCGCGCGGCCGGCCTGGGTCGAGACGGATGACTCACTCCTCTATTACCAGCGCCTGCCGCGCAATGCCACCTACTACGTCGAAGTGACCAGTGCGGCACCCGCCGACACCGGCTCCTTCATGCTGCACCTGACGCATCCGCGACTGCCCCGGGCGCCACAGGATCTCGATCAACGGTTCCCGGATTCGGTTACCAGCGTCGCCCCGGGCGCGACGGTCGCGCAGCCGAGCATCCTGTTGCACGCGATGCTCTCCGATCCGGATCTCGGCGATTCGTTGCATCTGGAGGCGGAGGTGCGGGCGGTCGGCGTCGGGTTTACGGGACCGAACGTGCCGGATGGACCCGCGATCGCCAACGGCGGCACGGCCTGGGTGAGCGTCACCGGCCTCGCGGACAAGACATCCTATCACTGGCGCGTGCGCGCCGGGGACAACACCGGCCGTTCCGGCTCGTGGGCCACGTTTGGCGGGAGCCCCGATTTTGTCGTGAACGTCCCGCATGCTCCCAACGCGCCGGCCACCCTCGGTCAGGCCAAGCGCGATGGGACCGGGATTCTCACCGGCGGCACGATCGACGAGGATATGGTCATCTTGAGTGCCGTCGTGTCGGATCCCGACCCCGGCGATCAGCTGCGGTTGCAGGTGGAGGTCCGCCCCTTGGGGACGGCGTTCTCCGCGGCCACGGACTCGAGCGCCCCGGTACTGGACGGCGGTCCACTGCAGGTGCTGGTCGGGCCGCTGGCCGGCTCGACGAGCTACCACTGGCGCGCGCGGGCCGTGGATCAGACGGGGGTCACCAGTCCCTGGGTCGCCTATGGGGGGAACCCGGAGAGCGCGATCGATTTCCGGGTTGGGGCCCTCACGATTCCCAATCCCCCAAACGCCCTGTCACAATTGCAGAGTGGGGATCTCACCCCGATTCCGGTGGGCGGCGCGGCGACGTCGAACTCCATCGTGATCACCGGGGTGGTGAGTGACCCAGACGTGAGTCAGACGGTGCAGCTCGAAGTGGAAGTGCAGCCCGTTGGCCAGGCATTCACGGGAACTCCGAACGCTGCGAGCCCGCTCGTCGCCAACAACTCGACGGCGCAAGTGCCGTTTGGCCCGTTGACGCCGAACACCAGCTATCACTGGCAGGCGCGCACCACGGACAACGCGGGCGTCAGCAGCGCGTGGGTCTCGTTCCCGTTCTCGCCGGGCAATCCGGAAACGGACGCCGATTTCACCTATCAGACTCACCCGCCGGTGCAAATCGTGTTTACGGTGCAGCCGACGACGACGCGGGTCGGTGCGGTCATCGTGCCCGCCGTGCAGGTGAGGCTGCTGGATGGGAATGGCCAGACCAGTACGGGGTTCACCGGTACCGTGACCATGACGCTCGAGCCGAGCTTCTACGGTGGTAAGCTGATGGGGACGACCACAGTGACCGCGATTGGCGGCGTGGCGACGTTCTCGAACTTGAGCATCAACAAGGTCGGATTTAGCTATCGACTGCGCGCCACCACGACGCAACCGTCGCTCACCGTGGTGAGTGCGCCCTTCAACGTCACTCGTCGCTGATTGGATCATCACCGTCCCGGAAAGGGTATCGGCCCCATGCGCGCGAGAATCCTGCTTCTGGTCGCGGCCTGGGCAGTGGGGGAGGGTGAGTCCGGCCTGGCGGCACAGGCGTCACCCGCGCTGCGGGTCGCCTGGAGACCCGCCGCGCCGTTGCAGGGTTCGCTGGTAGTGATTGGTGTTCACGCTTCAGCCACGGACAGCATCCGGGCGGTCAGCGGTGAGCTCGCGGGGGAGCCACTGCATTTTGAGCTGATCGACGGCTGGTTTCGCGCCGTCGGGGGTGTACCGATCAGCGCGGGGCAACGGCTGACGGCCCGAGTCGTGGTCGAGCGAGCCGGACGCCGCGATACCCTGACCAGACGGCTGCCGATCACTCCGCGGCGCGCGGGCAGCGAGCGGTTGCGGGTCGACCCGAGTTTTCTCCAGCCCCCGGAGTCCGTGCTGCCACGGATTGAGGCCGAGCGGGTGTTGGTGCGTGAGGCGAAACAGCACGCTCACGATGGTCCGCGTCTCTGGCAGGGGTCATTTGTGCGCCCGCGACCGGGACCGGTGACGGGTCGCTTCGGCACGGGGCGCGTGTTCAACGGCCGGCTGCGCAGCCGCCATCTGGGTGTGGACTTCGATGGCGAGATCGGCGATTCGGTGCTCGCGACCAACCGCGGGGTCGTGGCCTTCGCCGGGGCTCTGTACTACAGCGGCACCACCGTCTTCATCGATCACGGCGCTGGATTGCTCACCGGGTACCTGCACTTGAGTCGCGTGCTGGTCGCCGTAGGGGACACGGTCGCGCCCGGCCAGCTCATCGGGCGGGTCGGCGCTTCAGGACGCGTCACCGGCCCGCACCTGCACTGGTTCGCCGCCTACGGCAACGTCACCGTGGATCCGGTGGGTCTGCTGAACTTCGACCTGACCGGGCGGCTGACGCCTCGCTGAGTGAGAGCGACGGCATCAGTGTTTTCCGCACACGCTTGTAGGTAATTCCCGTACGCGTGTGCGACCGCCCGCTGGTTCCGGGATTGATTTTCCGGCCTGAGGCTCCATCGTTGGATTGCGCCACCGACATTCCGCAGTACAGAATTTCCTGAGAGGAGTTCGGCGCGCGTTCCACTACTGTGCGGGCCGATGACGGAAGCGCTGCGCATCCTGCTGCTGGAAGACGATCCCGACGACGCCGAGCAAATCAAGCGCGCGTTGGAGCGGGCGGCGCTTCCTACGCAGCTTCATGTCGTCAGCGCGCGTGACCCGTTCAAGCAGGCCCTGCAGGAGTCCAAACCGGACGTCGTGCTCTCGGACCACGCCGGGGAGCAGTTCTCCGCGCTCGAGGCGCTCACCGAGGTCCGATCCATCCGACCCGCCACCCCACTCATTCTCGTGACCGGGGCGGTCAACGAGAGCGTCGTCGTGGAGTCGCTGAAGGCAGGCGCGGATGACTGCATTTTCAAGGATCGTCTCGATGCCCTGGGGCCGGCGATTTTGACGGCGCTCGCGGCGCGCCAGCCACTGGAGCGCCTCACGTCGCGCCAGGTGGAAGTGCTGCAGCTGCTGGTGCGTGGCCTGTCGACGCGAGAAACCGCACGAAAGCTGAAACTGAGCATCAAGACGGTGGAGACCCACCGGGCAGCAATCATGCGCCGGCTCGGGATCCGGGATCTTCCCGGATTGGTGCGCTTTGCGCTTCGTGTCGGCCTCATTCCACCGGCATCGTGAGGGCATCAGAGACTCCCTGACTCAAGACCCACGGCGCCGTGTAGTATTGGGTGAAGACCGTCAGGCAGGACGATGCCCCGTCGCAAGCGGCAACCAGTCCAGGCGAAGCTGCAACACGCCCTCACCCAGCTCTCGGACATTCAGGAGCTGGCACGGCTGGGCTGTTGGGAGTGGGACATGCTCTCCAATACGGTGCTGTGGTCGGACGCGCTGTACCGGCTGTGGGGCGTCGATCCCGAGACCTTCCACGCCACCTACGAATCCGTCATGGGGATGGTGCACCGCGACGATCGCGCCCTGGCGGAACAGATCATCAAGCAGGCGGCGCTCGACGGGCGACCCTACGTGTTCGAGCATCGGGTGGTGCATCCCGACGGCACGGTGCGCCTGCTGCAGAGTCGAGGCACCGTGGTCCTGGACCAGCGCGGCAGGCCGATCAAGATGTTCGGGACGGGGCAGGACATCACCGAACGACGGTTCGCAGAAGACGCCCGGGCGCGCTACAAGGCGGTGGTCGAGTCGTCCAGCGATGCGATCTACACCAAGTCCCTGGACGGCAAGATTCTCAGCTGGAACGCGGCCGCCGAACGGCTATACGGATACCGCGCGGAGGAGGCGATCGGGCACTCTGTCGTGATGTTGGCGCCGCCGGATCGGTTCGATGAGATCCCCGCCCTTTTGGAGCGGCTGCGGCGCGGGGAGCGCGTCGAGGCGCTGCAGACGGTGCGGATGCGCAAGGACGGTACGCGCGTCGACGTGTCGGTCACCATTTCGCCGATGCGGGATTCGGCCGGTACGATCGTCGGCGCGGCTTCGATCGCCCGCGACTTCACGGCACGGAAACGAGAAGAGGAAGCGTTGATCCGCTCCGAGGCGCAGCTGCGGGAGTTCGCGGGCCGGTTGCGCGCGGCGCGGGAAGCAGAACGCACCCGCATCGCGCGCGAGATCCACGACGAGCTGGGCCAGGCACTTACCGCACTGAAGATCGACCTGTTTGGACTCGGGCAAGCGGTGCCGGACGAGCATCGCGATGCGTTACAGGAGAAGACCCGGACCATGGCCGCCATCGTCGATGCGATGGTCGACAAGGTGCGGACGCTGGCGACGGAGCTGCGGCCCGGTGTCCTGGACAGCCTGGGACTCGGGGCGGCCATCGAGTGGACCGTGCAGCAATTCGCCCGCCGCACGGGACTCCGCTGTCGTGTCGACCTGCCGCCTGAGCCGATCCGGGTCGACCCGGACCGGTCCATCGACGTGTTTCGGATCGTGCAAGAGGCGCTGACCAACGTGGCCCGCCACGCCACCGCCACGCAGGTGGAGGTCGTGCTCCGGGTCGTGCCGGATGCGCTGGCGCTGACCGTGCACGACAATGGCCGCGGCATCACCGCGCGCGAGATCGCGGATCCCCGCGCGTTCGGCCTGCTCGGCATCCGGGAGCGGGCGCTGTTGTGGGGAGGCAGACTCGATATTCAGCCCGCGTCGGAGGGTGGTACGACGGTCAAGGTCGCCATCCCGCTCGCCGCGCCGCCACCGGAGTCGGTCGCGTGACCGTCAAAGTCCTGATCGCGGACGATCACGGCGTCGTCCGCGGTGGCCTGCGCCAGCTCCTCTCCGCGCAGGCCGAGATCGAGGTGGTGGACGAGGCCGCCAACGGCGCGGAGCTCCGGAGCAAACTCGATGCGCAGGCGGTGGACGTTCTGCTGCTCGACATTGCGATGCCGGAGACACCGTTTCCAGGGCTGCTACGCGAGCTGAAGGCCCACTATCCGAAACTCCGGATCTTGATCCTCAGCATGCAACCGGAGGATCAATTCGCCGCGCGCGCGTTGCGTGAAGGCGCGGCGGGGTATGTCTCGAAGAACCGCTCGCCGGAGGAGCTGGTCGCGGCGATTCATCAAGTGGTGCGCGGCGAAAAATATGTGTCGCCGGCGCTGGCTGAGATCCTGGCCACCTCACTCGAGGCAGGAAGGTCCCCGATTGCGCACGAGGCGTTGTCCGATCGGGAGCACGAGGTGCTGCGCCTGATCGGCGCCGGGAAGACGCAGAGCGAGATCGCCGCGGCGCTCTCCTTGTCCCCCAAGACCGTCAGCACCTACCGCACGCGGATTCTCCACAAGTTGCACGCCAAGACGACGATGGAGTTGATTCGCTATGCGCTTCAGCATCAGCTGACCGTGTAGGAGAAAATCGGACAACCGCGTCATCCTAGCCCCGATATCGCCCGCCGCGGGGCACCGCTCATCATCCACTGTGCGCGTTTTCATCGTAGACGATCATCAGGGGGTTCGGCAGCGCCTCGTGGCCATGCTGCGGAGAGTCCCCGAGACCGAAGTCGTCGGGGAGGCCGGGACCGTGGCCGAGGCGCTGGCGGCGATCCCGCGGCTCAACCCGGACCTCGTGTTTCTCGATATCCGGATGCCGGATGGCGACGGCATCTCGGTGCTGCGACAGGCTCAAGGCCATGGTCCCGGCGCCGACCGTCGCCATGCTCACCAACTATGCGGACGAATACCATCGCCACCGCGCTGAAGCCGCGGGGGCCGATTTTTTCCTCGATAAGTCCAAGCAGTTCGATCTGATTTTCGGCATCCTGCAGCGGTTGATGCGCACCAGCGTGCACCACGATGGCTGACCACGCCACGTCCCAAATCACCAGGGTGCTCCTGGTCGAGGACAACCCGGGTGACGCACGGCTCATCTTCGAGATGCTGCGAGAGGTTTCGCAAGGGGAGTTCGAACTGGAACTCGTCGATCGCCTCGAGCCGGCCCTGGAGCGCCTGGCGCAGTCCGCGACGGATGTCGTGCTGCTCGACCTTGGACTGCCCGACAGCGCTGGGTTGGAAACGTTCGAACGCACCCTGCGCGGCACCCCCACGGCGCCGATCGTGGTGATTTCGGGACTCGACGATGAGCATCTGGCGCTGGAGGCGGTACGCGCCGGAGCCCAGGATTACTTGGTCAAAGGACGCCTCGAAGGACAACTCCTCGCCCGCGTCATCCGGTATGCGATCGAGCGCAAGCACGCCGAAGCACAGATATGGGAAAGTGAGCGCCGGTTCCGACAGCTGACGGAGAACATGCACGAGGTGTTCTTCGTCCAGGACAGTCAGTTTCGCGAATCGCTCTATATCAGCCCGGCCTACGAGGAGATCTGGGGCCGCTCCTGTCAGAGTCTGCAGGATAACCCGCAGTCCTTCATGGACCCCATCCCCGAAGAAGATCGGGCGCGCCTGTTCGCGAACATCGCCCAGGCGCAAGCGGGAACGGCGCCGCAGGACGTCGAGTTCCGGGTGGTCCGGCCCGATGGAACGACGCGCTGGGTGCTGGCGCGCTCGGTGCCGGTACGCAACGAGCTGGGTGAGGTGTACCGGATCGCGGGCGTGGTGTCGGACGTGACCGACCGGAAACGCGCCGAGGAATCGCTGCGCGTGAGCGAGCAGCGGGCGCGCACACTGTTCGATACGGTCAACCTCCTGGTACTGGGGCTCAATGCGGAAGGGCGGGTGGACTACGTGAATCCCTACTTTCTGCGCCTCACCGGGTACACGCGCGACGAAGTGCTTGGCCAGGTGTGGACCGAACGCTTCCTGCCCCAGGCCCAACAGTCGTCCATGCGGGAGGTGTTCCTCGACCTGCTCGAGCGCGAGTTCCATCCCTACTACCAGAACCCGATTGTCACCAAAGTGGGCGAGGAGCGGATGATCGCCTGGAACAACACCGTGCTGCGGGACCCCCAGGGCCGACCCACCGGCACCCTCAGCATCGGCGAGGACATCACCGAGCGCCAGCGCTCCGAGCAGGTGATTCGCCAACTCACGCTGGCCGTGGAACAGAGCCCGGCGGGCGTCCTCATCACCGACACGACCGGCACGATCCAGTACGTGAACCGCAAGTTCACGGAGTTGACCGGGTATAGCGCCAACGAAGCGGTCGGTCACAACCCACGTCTCTTCAAATCCGACAAGACGCCTCCGGAGCTGTACCGGGAGATGTGGGACCGGATTGCCGCCGGTGAGCAATGGCGCGGCATGATGCAGAATCGCCACAAGGACGGCCACCTGTGGTGGAATTCCGCCATCATTTCACCGATCCGGGATTCCAATGGAACAGTGACGCACTTCCTGGCGATGCAGCAGGATGTCACCGCGCAGCGGCAGCTGGAGGACCAGTTCCGGCAAGCGCAGAAAATGGAGGCGGTGGGGCGTCTGGCGGGCGGCGTCGCCCATGACTTCAACAACCTGCTCACCGTGATCTCGAGCTACAGTGAGCTGCTCATCCAGGATTTGCCGGAAGAGGACGAGGCGCGCCGAAGTGATCTGGGCCTGATCAGGAAAGCCGCCACGGACGCGGCGGGGCTTACACGCCAGCTGCTCGCGTTCAGCCGCCAACAGGTGCTCGAGCTCCGGGTCGTCGATCTGAATACCATTGTGACCGGCGCCGGGAAGATGCTGCAACGTGTGATCGGCGAGGACATCACGTTGGCGATAGTGCTCGCGCCGAATCTCGGTTGGGTCAAGGCCGATGCCGGACAGATCGAGCAGGTGATCATGAACCTCGCCGTCAACGCCAGGGACGCCATGCCCGACGGTGGGCGACTGACAATCGAGACGGCGAACGCCGACCTGGACGAGTCGTATTCGCTCGAACACCCGGCCGTGCCGCCCGGCCGGTATGTGCAAATCGTGGTCACCGATACCGGCGTGGGCATGACCGACGAAACCAAGCGGCGCATCTTCGAGCCGTTCTTCACCACCAAGGAGTTGGGGAAGGGGACGGGGCTTGGTCTGGCCACCGTGTACGGGATTGTGAAGCAGAGCAATGGATTCGTCTGGGTGTACAGCGAGCCCGGTCAAGGTGCGACGTTCAAGGTCTATCTGCCGCAGGTCCACGAGGCGGGAGCCAGGAATACGTCAGTTGCAGCGGAGCCGCCGGCGCGGGGGACCGAAACGGTGCTGCTCGCCGAGGATGCGGCCCCAGTGCGCAACGTGGCGCGTCAGGTCCTCGAGCGCTATGGCTACACCGTGCTCGAGGCACCCAACGGTCGCGCGGCGCTCGACATCGTGGCGAAGCACCACGGGCCGATTCAATTGTTGCTGACCGACGTGGTGATGCCGGAGATGAGCGGTCGCCAGCTCGCCGACCAGCTCACTTCGCAACGGCCGGAGATCAAGGTCCTGTTCGTTTCCGGGTACACCGACGATTCCGTGGTGCGCCACGGCGTGCTCGAGGCCGGGATCGCGTATCTCCAAAAACCGTTCACGCCGGACAGCTTGGCGAGGAAGGTGCGTGCCGTCCTGGACGGGGCATAGCGTGCCGCGGATTCTTCTGATCGACGATGACGCGGCTATCCGCGGGCTCGCGCGTCGCATCCTCGAGCGCGAGGGGTACGAGGTGCGCGAAGCCGGGGATGGCGAGGCCGGGATTCGAGAGATGCGACTCCAACCGGTGGATCTCGTGTTGACCGACATTTACATGCCTGGGGAGGATGGATTCGGGACCATCCGGCGCCTGCGCCGCGAATGGCCGGACGTGAAAATCATCACGATATCCGGTGGTTCCGGCGCCGGTCTCGGTGATCTCAATGCGGTGGCGAGCGCCCTGGGGGCGCTGCGCACGCTGGGCAAGCCGTTCGGCCAGCGTGAATTGCTCGACGCCGTTCAGCATGCGGTTGGTCCCGCGTCCTCCGCACCTGGGAAATGAGCACCGGGGGTTGCGCTCCGCGGCCGCCGGTCCAATATGATGGCGATTCCATGACACCCAGGCACGACTCCCCATCGACAGCACCGGTCACCACGCTCCCCAGCCTTCCCAGCCGCCTTCGTTCCGGGTTACCCACCCGAGCGCTGCGGGAAGCGGTGATCGCCGAGTTCGGGATGCGGGCCCTGGCGGTGCCGGACCTCCAAGGGTTGTTGGAGGAGGGGACGCGACTGCTCGCACAGACCCTGCGTGTCGAATACGTCCAGGTGCTCGAGCGTCAGCCTGATGAGCGGACGTTGCTGCTCCGGGCCGGCGTCGGGTGGAAGGACGGACTGGTCGGCCACGCGACCGTGGAGGGCGGGCGCCGCTCGCTCGCCGGGTTCACACTGCAGACCCGCAAGCCTGTGATCCTGCGTGATCTGCAGGCGGAAACGCGGTTCGATGCGCCGCCACTGCTCACCGCCCACGGAGTCGTCGCAGGCGTCACGGTTCTCATCGGCAAGGCTGGGCACCCCTTTGGCGTGCTAGGTGTGCAGTCTCGTCGTCGTCGCCGCTTCTCCCTGGACGACGTGCATTTCCTGCAAGCCATCGCGAATGTCCTCGCCGCCGCCGCGGCCCGCTTGCAAGCCGAGGCGGGGCGCGCTTGGGCCGAGTACGAGTATGCCGACACCGTCGGCAAGGCGCCGGTGGGCATCGTACGCTCGTCGGTCGACGGTCGCATCCTGTTCGCCAATCCGGCGTTTGCGCGCCTGCTCGGATACGCGTCCCCGGCCGAGCTCACCAATCTCGACATGGCGCGGGACGTGTACGCCGATCTCCACGAGCGGGCTACGGTCGTGACGCGATACGCGCGAGCCGAGGATCCCGTGATGAGCGAGCTGCAGCTGAAGAGACGGGACGGGACGAGCATCTGGGTGCTCGGTCACGCGCGCGTCGTGCGCGATGACGCGGGGCGCCTGCAGGGATTTGAAGCGTTCGTGATCGACGTCAGCGAACGCCACCGGTTGGAAGCGGAACGTGACGGGCTGGCGCATCAGCTGATCGAGCTGCAGGAGGCCGAGCGGCGTCATCTGGCGGGAGAGCTGCACGATGAGATCGGGCAGCTGCTCACGGGGCTCCGCCTGATGATCGAAGCGGAGGGGGCGCTCGGCGGGCTGGAGGAGATGCACCAGCTGGTCAAGGACGTGATCGGCCGGGTGCGAGACGTGTCCAACGATCTCCGGCCACCGATGCTGGACGATCTGGGACTGCGGCTCACGCTCGTCTGGCACGTCGAGCGGTTCCGCCAGCAAACGGGGATCGCGCCGCACCTCACGACGGTCGGATTGGAGCGACGGTTTCCCGAGCCGGTGGAGTTGGCCGCCTTCCGAATCGTACAGGAAGCGTTGACCAACGTCGCGCGCCACGCCCAGGTCCCGACGGTGGAAGTCGATGTCCGGGTGCTGCCGGGGCGACTGAGTCTCTGCATCGATGATCAGGGGCCCGGGTTCGACCTGTCGGCCATCTGCCCGTCGGCTCGGGGGTTACGCGGCATGCGGGAACGCGCCCGCCTGCTGGGCGGCACCTGCACGGTGAGCACCGCTCCGGGGACGGGTGTTCGCGTGACGGCCGAGCTTCCGCTATGCTTGAAACCGACCGAACGGCCCATACCATGACCGCACGGATTACCATCGCGCTTGCTGAAGACCATCGCGTCGTCCGCGACGGGGTTCGCCGTTTGCTGGAGGCGGAGCCAGACTACGTCGTGGTGGGGGAGGCCGCGGACGGGCTCGAGGCCCTGCCGTTGGTGCAGCGGCTCAAACCCCAGGTGCTGGTCGTCGATCTCATGATGCCGGGACTGGGTGGACTGGAAGTGACGGCCGCGGTGACCCGCAAGGTTGCAGGAACCCGCGTGGTGATCCTCTCGATGTACCATGAGGATGTGTTCGTGCTGGAAGCGCTGCGCAACGGCGCGGCGGGGTTCGTCTCCAAGGATGCCAGTGGGGTCGAGCTGGTGCGGGCGGTACGCGAAGTCGTCGCGGGACGGCACTTTCTCAGCCCGCCGCTGTCGGAAGTCGTCATCCAGGCGTATCTCGGCGGCAAGACGAGTGGCGGCGATGCCTATGGCACGCTGACCCGCCGCGAGCGTGAGGTGCTGCACCTCGTCGCCGAGGGGCTGAGTGCCAAGGAGATCGCTCGGCGTCTGGGCATGAGCCCGCGCACCGCGGAAACGCATCGCTCCCATGTGATGCACAAGCTCGGTTTGCACAGCCGCACGGAGTTGATTCGCTTCGCTATTCGGCGCGGCATCGTGCCGCCGGAGTTGGGCCAGCAATCGGCGTAGGAGTTTCCCTCAGTCGTCTCACCGTAGGACTCCCACCGCTACCTACGTAGTTCCACGTATGGTGGGCCTGTGCCCTCCGGAGCAGGTTGGCTCATCGAAACCACGCTCGTGTTGATCGAGGACAATACGGTGTTTCTCAACCTGCTCGTGCAGTTTCTCGAGCGGTTTGGGAAGCGGCGCATGCGCGTGACCGGCCTGGCGCAGACCGGGGTGGAGGGCATGGACCTGGTGCAGCGTCTGGGGCCGGTAGGCGCCATCGTCGATCTCCGTCTCCCGAGCCTGCCGGGCCTCGCCGTCATCACGCTGTTGCGCGAGCGACATCCCAATCTCGCGATCGTCGCGCTCACCCAGGCCGATTCTGATACGTTCCGCGAGGCGGCGTGGAAGGCCGGGGCGGATGAATTCGTGACCAAGGAGCGGATGGTCGAAGACCTGCTGCCCGCGATCGAACGGGCGAGCGCTTTCTATGGGAAGGGGTCGGTGGGGGCGGGAGTGACGGAGTCGGTCATTCGAGCCCGGCGTGCCTAGCCGTCGCCGGCCGTCGTCGCGGGCCAACGGCCCGGCAACCGCCGAGAAGCGGCAAGAGTTGTTTCGTGCTGCCGTCGAGGCCTCCCCGAGCGGCTTGCTGATGGTGGACCGCTGGGGCGCGATCGTGCTCGTCAATCGCGAAATCGAGCGGCTGTTTGGGTATGCGCGCGAGGAACTGCTCGGGCAGTCGATCGAGCGGCTGGTTCCGAATCAGACTGAGGGCAAGCACCGGGCGTTTCGAGCTGGCTTCTTCGCCAGTCCGCAAACGCGGGCCATGGGGGCCGGTCGAGACCTGCATGGTCGCCACAAGGACGGACGCGAAGTGCCGGTCGAGATCGGATTGAATCCGCTGGAGATGGACGAAGGGCTGTTCGTGTTGGCGTCCGTCGTGGACATCAGCGAGCGCAAACGGGCGGAGGCGCTGCTGAAACAGACCGAAGAGCGACTCGGGTTCGCCTTGCAACGCAGTCATACCGGGGGATGGGACCTCGACCTGCGTGATCACACCGCCCACCGGACGCTCGAACACGATCTGCTTTTTGGCTACACATCGCTGCTGCCGCAGTGGACCTACGAGATGTTTCTCGAACACGTCCTTCCCGAGGATCGCGGAGAAGTGGATCGACTCTTCAAGGACGCTGTTGCGAAACAGTCGGACTGGGGCTTCGAGTGCCGCATTCGCCGCACCGATGGCGAGGTACGTTGGATTTGGGCGGCGGGCGGACACCAGTGGGATGGCGAAGGTCGAGCCACGCGGATGGCCGGGATTGTGCAAGACATTACGGATCGCAAGCGGGCGGAACAGGAATTGCGCCGCTCCAACGAAGAGCTGGAGCGCTTCGCGTATGTCGCCTCCCACGACCTGCAGGAGCCGTTGCGCATGGTGGGCAGCTACGTGCAGTTGCTCGCCAAGCGATACAAAGGCCAACTCGACGCCGATGCGGACGAATTCATCGGGTTTGCCTTGGACGGGGCGATCCGGATGCAGCGGCTGATCGAGGACTTGCTGGCCTTCTCACGCGTGGGGACGCGCGGCGGGGCTTTGGTCGCCACCGATCCTAACGCGGTCATCGACCGAGTGTTGCGCACGCTCAAGCTGCGGATCGACGAGGTCGGCGCGTCCGTGACCCGGGAGACGCTGCCCATGGTCTCCGCTGACCCGGGGCAGCTCGAGCATCTGTTTCTCAACCTGATCGGGAATGCACTCAAGTTCCACGGTAGCGCGCCGCCGCAGGTACACGTGTCGGCGAGTTCGCGGGATGGGCGATGGGTCTTCAGCGTGCGCGACAATGGCATTGGGATCGATCCGCAGTACTTCGAGAGGATCTTCGTGATGTTCCAGCGGCTCCACGATCGGATGGATTATCCCGGCACCGGCATCGGGCTCGCGATCTGCAAGAAAATCGTGGAGCGCCACGGCGGGGCGATCTGGGTCGAATCGACACCCGGGCAAGGTTCCACGTTCTCTTTCACGTTGCCTCCTGGCAGGGAGACCTGAGCGTGCCCGGGCTGGCCGCGGTCCCGATCGAAATCCTGCTGGTTGAGGACAACCCGGGCGACGTGCGCCTCACGCGGGAAGCGCTCAAGGATGCCAAGGTCCGCAACAACCTCAGCGTCGTGCGAGACGGAGTAGAAGCGATCGCGTTTCTGATGCACGAAGGGCGGTATCACGACGTGCCCTCCCCGGATCTCATCCTGCTCGACCTCAATCTGCCGCGCAAAGATGGGCGCGAAGTCCTGGAGATCATCAAGGAGGATCAAGGCCTGAAGCACATCCCCGTCGTGATTCTGACGACGTCGCAAGCAGAGCGGGACATTCTGTCCAGCTACCGACTGCGGGCCAACGCGTACGTCACCAAGCCGGTGGATCTGGAGCAGTTCCTGAAGGTCGTGAAGTCGATCGAAGAGTTCTGGCTCGAGATCGTGAAGCTCACCCGGCCATGACCACGCTCCCGAGGACTCAACCGATCCGCGTCCTCCTGGTGGAAGACAACCCGGGGGACGCGCGGCTGATCCTCGAGCTGTTGGCGGAGGTCGAAAACCTGTTCACCCTTGAACGGGTGGACCGATTACAGTCAGCGCTCGACCGGCTGAGCCAGACCGGCGTTGACGTGGTGCTGCTCGATCTTGGGCTGCCCGACAGCGAAGGCATTGAGACGTTCCTGCGGACGCACCGAGAGGCGCCCGGAGAGCCGATCATCGTGATTTCCGGGCGCGACGATGAATCCTTGGCTCTGGAAGCGGTCCGCTCCGGTGCCCAGGACTACCTGGTCAAGGGCCGCATCGAAGGAGCGCTCCTGGCCCGCGTGATTCGCTACGCGATCGAGCGAAAAGTGGCCGAGCAGGCCCTGTCGGACTCGGCCTCGCGGTGGCGGGCCATCATGGACAATGTCAGCGACGGGATCTCAGTGCTGAACGCCCAGGGGGTGGTGCTCGAGGCTAACCGCAGCATGTCGGCGATGCTCGGCTTGCCACCGGACCGCGTGGTGGGTCGGAACATCCAGGAGTTCGCGGCCCCCGGGCAGGAGGCCGTAAATACGGAGCGGTTCGTAGAGGCCGTCAAACGGGGCGGGGGCAGCGTGCTCGGGACGCAGTTGGTCCGGTCCGACGGGAAAACGGCCGTAGTGGACTTCTCGATCAGTGTCTTCGACCTGCAGGAGCAGCACCTGGTTCTGAGCATCGGGCGTGACGTCACGAAACAGCATTCGCTGGAGCAACAGCTGCGGCAAGCGCAGAAAATGGAAGCGGTCGGGCGCCTGGCCGGGGGCGTGGCGCACGATTTCAACAACCTCCTCACCGCCATCTTCGGCTACGCGGACCTGATGGCGGACGAGCTGCCGCATGAGGGACGAGCCCGCCAGGACCTGGATGAGATTCGCAAAGCGGCTGTGCAGGCGGCGTCGCTCACCCGGCAGCTGCTCGCGTTCAGCCGGCAGCAGGTGCTCCAGCCGGTGGTCCTGGACCTGAACGCCCTGCTCCGAGACGTGGAGAAGATGTTGGGGCGGTTGATTGGGGAGGATGTCGAGCTGCGCATGAAGCTGAGCCCCGAGATCGGTCACGTACGCGCCGATCCGGGACAGTTGCAACAGGTCGTCATGAACCTCGTGGTGAATGCCCGGGACGCGATGCCCAGGGGCGGCGTCCTGATGTTGGAAACAGCGAACGTTGAGCTGACAGGACAAATGGCTGAGCTGAACCAGGCCGTGGTCCCCGGGCCCTACGCGATGCTCGCCGTCAGCGACACCGGGGTCGGGATGGACGCCAAGGTTCGCGCCCACATTTTCGAGCCGTTCTTCACGACCAAGGAAAAAGGCCGCGGCACCGGGCTCGGACTCTCCACGGTGTACGGCATCGTGCAGCAATCCGACGGCTACATCTGGGTCTATTCCGAGCCGGGAGCCGGCACGACGTTGAAGATCTACCTACCGCGAGTCGACGCGCCGGTCGAGGGGCTGGGGACGGCCCGCGAGGCCGCCACGCTCCTGACAGGAACCGAGACCATCCTGATCGCCGAGGATGACGCGACGTTGCGGCCGTTGGTCAAGGGGCTGCTGGAGCGCCAAGGGTACCGGGTGCTCGAGTCGGCGAGTGCCGACGAAGCCCTGGCCATTGCCATCGATCACGTCAGCCCCATCCAGCTGTTGATCACCGACGTCGTGATGCCCGGCGCCAGCGGGCGCGAACTGGCGCGACGGTTGGCCAACCTGCGGCCCGAGATCCGGGTGCTGTATGTCTCCGGCTACACGGACGACGCAATCGTGCACCACGGGATGCTCGAGCCCGGGCTCGCGTTTCTCCAGAAGCCGTTCACGCCGAGCGCGCTGGCGCGCAAGGTCCGCGAAGTGCTGGACGCCCGATGAGCCCTAGCCCGCGACCGCCATCGCCGGCGGCTCCTCCGCCTTGAGGTAGGCGTGCGGGTCGTGATGGAGTGAGCCTTCGGGCAGCCACTGGTACAGGGGGCCCAGCTCGCGACGCACCCGGTCCACGAAGAACTCCGGCAGTTCGTCGGTCTCCTGATCGAAGTAGCGGCGGAACGACACATCGGTGTCCAGGCGCTTCCGCACTTCCTTGTAGTAGTTGATCCGCCCGAATCCTTCCGTCGACACCGCCCGCAGCACATTCATCCACTTGGGGATCGTGGTGCGGTTGGCGCGGTACCGGTTGGCAATCGCCCGCCAGGAGAACGTGTATTGGGTGAGGTCGATGACGTGATCGTAGAACTCGGTCCATGTGTAATTCTTCGGCTTCACGTTCATCGCGTGATGGTTGTCCAGAAAATGAAACGGGAACCCGAGCACGCGATCAGCCTTCTGGTATTCCAGGTTCAACGGCGCCGCCCGCCCGAAGGCCGAGAGCAGGGAGTAACCGGGGAACGCACCCGGCGACAGGTCGACGAACCGCTTGGTCAGCTCGAACGGCTCGGCCCCGGCGTCGCCGTCCAGACCCAGCACGAAGTTCGTCTGGATGTACGGCACGTAGCGCAGAATCATGTTCACGTGCTCGGACACGTCCTGCACCTTGTCCATCCCGGTGCGCTTGCCCGTCTTCGACTTGTTGCCCAGGTCGTACCACGATTCGATGCCGGGCAGCAGGGCCTTGAAGCCATTGCGCCGCAGGCGCTCGAGGTGGGGCTCGGACAGGAGCGACAGGCTGCTTTCCGCGACAAAGTCGATACTGTCCGGGGGGGCCGCTGCCTCGATCGCGTCCATGTAGTCGTCGAAGCGCACGCCGAAGTTCGGATCGTGCCACCCCACGCGCGGCCGTTTCTGTTTTTGCAACAGGAACTGGAGATCCTTCGTCATCTCGCCGAAGTCGAGCGGCTGATAGGGGACCACCGAATCGATGCAAAAACTGCACGTGTAGGGGCACCCCAGACTGCCGAGCATGCCAATCAGCTTCAAGACCGGCGCCTTGTCGATCGTGGCTTCGATGAACTTCCATCGGTCCCGGATCCCCGGGAGCGTCGCCGGCTGCCGCTTGGCGGCCAGGTGCACTCCCAGCGGCCGATGGCGTGCGCAATCGTCGAGCACGTCGCGGATCGTAGTCCGGTCGGTGAACCCCAGCACGTAGTCGAAGTGCTTGCGGGAGTCTTCCGGATAGCAGCGGGCGTGGGGGCCGCCAAGGACCGTGACGGCCCCACGGGACCGGAACAGAGCGCTCAGCGCGTAGGAGGTGAGCGCAGCCTGACTGAAGGCGCCGATAAACACGAGATCGACATCGGTCGGCAGCTCGTCAACCAGGTTCTCGAATCCGGTATAACTGACGAAGGTGACATCGTGGCCCTCGGCCTCGCACCAGACGGCCACGACTTGGGGCATGATGCTGGCGAGGTTGGCGTTCATGGCCCGTGCCCACAAGGCTTTGGTGGGGGCCCGGGTAACCATATCAATGATTCCAATGCGGAGCTTAGCCACGGTCCTCACTAGGGTCAGGTGCTTCAAGGTCACCCCCAGGGCCCCCCTTGGCAAGCTCGCCCGAGGGGGAACCGGGCGTGGGCGCTGTGTTTAAGAGCCCTTCCTAGCGATATTTCCAGCACCCGTTGTACTTGACTCGCTCCACGAGGAGACCACGTGCCTGCAGCCGTACGGCTCAAAGACCCCGTCCCGGTCGGTCGGCTCGTCCAGCGTCGTCTGCGCGAGCTGAAGCGGACCCCACGCGAGCTCGCCGATGCCGTGCGCGTCTCGGAGACCTACATCGCGGATATCGTGTCCGGCCGGCGCCGCGCCCCGGCGCCCGGCAGCAATGTGTACGTCACGATGGGCAAGTTCCTCGGCCTGCACCGCGACGATCTGCCCACCTGCGCCCGCGCCGAGCGCGCGGCGGAGCGTCCCGGTGGACGCCCTGCGGCGGAAGTGCGGCGCATCGTCCTGGGGTTGTGCGAGCCGCAGCACGCCAAGGCGCTCGAGCGTCGTTTCGCGCGGCCTGAAGGCGCGGAGCTCGAATGGGTGATCGTGGGGCGGCTGCTCGAGGTGGCCCGGGGGTTCGTGAGCCGGCGACTCGAGGATGAGGTGGGACTCCGCGTGGCCGCGGGCCGGGAAGGGCGCGATTATCTCGACGTCCGCATGCGGCTGCTGGAATTCCTCGACGTCGTGCCCGATTCGCTGTCGATCCAGGACTGCGAGGAGTTCGTGAGTTCCCGTATTGCCGCCTGGGAAATCGATTTCGATAGCCGGGCGATGAAGATCCAGCTGCGATCGTAACAACGCGGTCCGGGAAAGTACGAACGGCGCCGTCCCCAGTGGACAGCGCCGTTCGAGTGTTCCGCTGGGCTTACAGCTTGACGACGTTCTGCGCCGCCGGCCCCTTCTGTCCCTGCACGACTTCGAACTCGACCTTCTGGCCTTCAGCCAGCGTCTTGAACCCGTCCGCCTGGATCGCGGTGTGATGCACGAAGCAGTCCTTTTCGCCGTTCTCCGGGGTGATGAAGCCGAACCCCTTCGCGTCGTTGAACCACTTCACGGTACCGATGATGCGTGCCATCGTCGTGCCTTCCTCACTAGTATTGGTGTTCGCGACGGTGGGCGGTCTTCGCCTTGCGGCGTGCCGCGGCCTTCTCCTTGCGCCGTCGCTGGGCGCCCGGGGCCTCATAGAAGCGTTTCCGCTTCATGTCCTGAAACAAGCCGGATTTCGCGATCTGCCGACGGAATTTCTTCAGCACGAATTCCAGTCGATCGGTCTCTTTCAGTGTGACTTGCACCCAGCCTCTTTTCCCCTGCGGGTCCCCAGAAACGCTAAAGGACCGTGGGCGCTGGCCCAGGTCCTTGGTACTGCCTCTGGTACGTTTCGCTCACGTGAACCATCGCCACTCGGCACGATTCTGTCAACTCTGCCGATGTGGACCTGAGGTCGGGCCAGCCGGGTGCCGGCTGGCCCGATGACAGCAGGGTTTTTGGCGACCTATGGGTTGAGGACGGTCCCCAATGCGGTCAGCCGCTCCGCCCAGTATTCCTTCATGCGGGTGGCGGCCGCCCGGTCCGGGAGCGGACCATGCTGGATCGCGACCTGGCTTTTCGCCGCGCCTTTGCGGAGAAAGCCGATCTGGACCAGGGTCCGTCCCGGCCAGGTCAGACGCATGTACTTGTCGCGCGTCGTGCTCCGCACGGTGTACTCCACGCCGGAGAGCCAGCGGGATCGTAGGCGTGTATCGCGGAACGCCCGGTACAGCCGCCCGATCGGGACCGCGAACACCTTGCTCTTGTTTGCCTCGAACCCGCCGTCGCGGCGCTGGCCGATGGCGCGCAGCCCCTTGATGCGCTCGTAGCCCACCGTTACCGACTGGGCCCACCAGCCCGGGACCTTGAATTTCTCGTGGACGTAATCGGCGATTTCCCGGTGCGCCCAGGTCGAAGCTTTCGCGTAGTCGAGCGCCTGGACCCAGCGCTCCCAGGTGCAGCCGGTTTTCGCCTTGATCGTCGTATCGCTCATGCCGGCGAGCGCGGCAAAGTCCACGGCCGAGGGGGCAGGCGCGCGTGGGGACGACGTCTTCTTCTTGAGGAGATGTGCGCGGGCGGTGGTATAGGCTTCGCCCGTCTTTTGCATGCGAGCGCGTACGAGGCGCTTGAAGTCCTTGTTGGTCGGCATCGCCGGAATCCCCTTTGGTCAGGCCACAGGCACATGCCCCCCAGCGGCGACGCCCCGTGGCGACGCAAAGGTCGGGTGATTGCGATGCCGATCCGGGAGTCTGCCCCCCTTTGCCTCACGAAGATCTTCGCTGGGGGAAGATCGATGAGGTTGGGCGTGAATCGCCGCCCGTACATACAGAATGCATTATTGAAACGAGGGCGGCAAGCCCGGGCCCCGCGCGTGTGACGCGGCTCCCGGTGCGCCGGGTATCCAGTACCGAACATCCACCAGCGAGGTGTCCCATGAGACTTTCCGGCCGGCGTTCAGGCGGCCTCCGGTTTCTTTCGGCGTTCACCGTTCTCCTTGCCCTGACGACCGCGGCCTCGGCCCAGATCATTCCGATCCGTACCGTGCCGCTCGCCGAGGGGGATCAATTCTTCATTTTTCCCTCCAACAACCTCGGGATGGGTGGCGTGTCCATTGCCCTGGCGGACACCCTGCTCGATCCGTTCCGCAATCCCGCCATGGGGGCCCGGGTCGGGGCGACGCGCCTGTTCAGCGCCCCCACCGTGTACAGCATCTCGCAGGAAACCGGCGGCGGGCGCACGCTCCCACTCGCCCTGCTCGGGCGCGGCGGGTCATGGTTTGGCGGGCTGTCCGCGGCGATCCAGGAGGTCGACAACAGTGGAGCCATTCCGTCGCCCCCGTTCTTCGCCCAACCCAGGGGCCCGGTCACGATCGCCCAGGACGTCCTTACTCCAGGCAACAATGGCTCGCACGGCAACACGTACGCATTCGCCTCGCTGGGCAAGGTCGTCTCGGCAACCGGCCTTTCGGTAGGTGGCAACGTCCTCTGGTCGCGGCTCCACGCGCTGGACGGCGTCGACCTGCTGTTTCCCGGGAATGTCGGGCTCGCGCTGTCCGGCCACGTGCTCGACCTGCGACTGGGGCTGCTGAAGCAATGGTCAGGCAGCCGCTCGTTTGAAGCGCTGGTGCTCCACGATCGTTTCTCGATGACGCAGGACGTCACCTTTCTGGATCTGTTCTGGGATCCCGGCACGCAGCAGTTCGTCCAAACCCCGCGCATCGAACACAATCTCGATCGGACGACGACGACCGGATTGCACCTGGCCTACCAGCGCCCCCTCACCGCCACGGGCTGGCGCATCGGCTGGATCGGGACGGCGAACTTCGTCCGTCAGCCGCGCATCGCCCAGAACGAAATCGTGACGATTCCGCGCGACCAGGGTCACTCCGCCGCCTACAACCTGGGGGTGGGGTTATCGAAGACACGCGGTCCCGGAACGTTCGGCATCGACGCCGTCTATGAGCCGATCTGGAGCACCTCCTGGGCGGTGGCCAACGTGCCCGTGGTGACGGTCCTCGGCGACACCATTCCGGCCGGCGGCCGCACCATCGAGAACCGCTTTCGTTTTTCCAACGTCGTGCTGCGACTCGGGATGAGCCAGGACATGGCGCTGGCGGGCATGAACAAGACGGTGGGGCTGCAGCTCGGGCTCGCCGTCCGCTCGATGCGGTACCGGCTGATCCAGAGCGACCGCCTCGCGCGGACCGAGGTGCCGCTCCGCAATAGCTGGGTCGAGTGGTCCCCCGCCTGGGGCTTGAGCCTGCGTTTTCCCGAAATCGAGCTGCGGTACCAGGGACGGGTGATGAATGGAAATGGCCGGCCCCAGGTGTTCGGATTCTTCCCCGGTCCGTTGACCGACGTCGGTCCCAACAATTTTCTGGTCGTGCCCGGCAGCACCCTGAACCTGGCGGGCGTCACGACGATCACGCACCAGATCTCGCTGTCACTTCCGCTGCGCTGACGGGAGGCCGACCATGACTAGACACGTGGTGAGAACGCTGTGGGTGGGCCTGCTCGTCGTCGCCGGGGGCTGCGTGGAGACTGACCGCTCCTTCCCGCAACCACCGTCCCTCGATGCCGAGCTGCGGCAGTCCCTGCAACAGTGGGGCGTCGTCCCGATCAACCCCCAGCCGGCCCAGGCGCAGGCCTTGGTCACGCTCGGGCAGTTGTTGTTCTTCGATAAAGAGCTGAGCGGGAATCGTGATATCTCGTGCGCGACCTGTCACAATCCACCCACCGCGATGGGCGACGCGCAATCGCTCGCCGTCGGTACCGGGGGAACTGGGGTGGGCCCTGCGCGCACGCTGGGGCCCGGGCGTCAGTTCGTCCCGCGCAATGCGCCGACCCTGTTGAACGCGGCCCTCGGACTGCCATACATGTTCTGGGATGGCCGGGTGACGGGATTCGCGGGCTTCTTCCAGACACCAGCGGACTCGGCGCTTCCTCCCGGATTGCCCAATATCCTCGCGGCCCAGGCGATGTTCCCGGTGACGAACCGCACCGAGATGCGTGGGGTGCCTGGGGACACCGACGTGTTCGGCAAGGTGAACGAGCTGGCGCAATACGGCGACAGCGAATGGACCGGAATGTGGCGGGCGGTGATGCTGCGGTTGCTCGCGATCCCGGCCTACCTCTTGAAGTTCAACACGGCGTTCCCGGGCGTTCCCAACAACCAGCTCGGGTTCCAGCACGCCGCCACGGCGATTGCCGCGTTCGAGACCCAGGCCCTCACGAAGACCGATACACCGTTCGATCGCTACCTGCGACGGAGCGACGACGCCATGAGCGCGGAGCAGAAGCGGGGGGCGCTGCTGTTCTTCGGCAAGGCGACGTGCTCGAGTTGTCACAACGGTCCTCAGCTCGGCGCGGGCAGCTTCGTCGACGTCGGGGTGCCGCAGATCGGGCCGGGGGTCGGCGCGGAGCTGCCGCTGGACCTGGGGCGCGGCGCGCTGCCCGGAAATGACTTCTATCGTTTTGCCTTCCGCGTGGCCCCGCTGCGAAACGTCGAGTTGACGGCGCCGTACTTCCACGATGGGGCCTACCCGACCCTCGAGGCCGTGGTGAAGCACTACAACGACGTGGGGCTCGCCTTGCCGGGGTTCGACGCCACCCAACTGGCCCCCGACGTGCGCGCGGCGTATCACGGCGATCCCGCCACCGTGGCGGAGGTCCTCGCGCGACTCGATTTCCGGCTGCAGCAGCCGCTCAAGTTGACCGAAACGGAGCGGGCCGAGCTGGTCGCCTTCTTGAAGGCCCTGACCGATCCGTCGGCGCGGAACTTGAGCGGGCTCGTGCCGGTGAGCGTGCCGAGCGGGCTACCGGTGCGCTAGCGTCGCCTGCACGTGGGCTTCGACAAACCACAGCCACTTGTCGATGCCGCGGGAGATCTCGGTGCAGATGTCCGCGCTGCCCTTGTCGCCCATCTCGTCGGTCTCGTCGATGGCCTTGCGGATGCGTGAGCCGAAGTCCGCGAGGGAGCCGGCGAACGCGTCGACGTGCTCGCACCATCCGCGATCGTGCGCGGGTAGTCCGGCAGCGCGGTCCGCTCCGCGACCATGCGCACCGTCCCTTCCGCGATGCCACCGACCTGCACCACACGCTCAGCCAGGAGATCCGCGTACTCGTTAGCCGCTGCGTGGATTTCGTCGAATAGCTTGTGCAGCGCGATGAACTGCGGCCCCTTCACATTCCAGTGCGCCTGTTTGGCCTGCGACGCCAGATCGATGGCGTCCGCGAGACGCTGGTTCAGAAGATCGGCGACCTGCGCCCGCGTCCCTTCGGGAAGATCGTTGCCGGTTTCGTAGGTTATGCTCGTCATAAGTGCCTCCTGGGGAGTCGGCGCGGCCTCGCCGCGCAACCGAAGCATGCCGGCTCGCGTCTGAGGGTTCCGCCAATCCTCGATGAGGGATTCATGTCCTTGGCTCGATGCGCCAAAGCCGGTTGCTCGGACGTCATCTCGTGGGCATTATTGCTATGTCCACATGAGAGCAAGGGTTATGACGCTTACCCGCTTGACCGAACCGCTCGTCCGTGACCAGGGTGTCCTCCGCCAGGCGACGTGGGAGGAGGCGCTGGACCGGGCCGCCGAGGGGTTCCGTCGTGTGAAGACACAGCACGGCGGCGACGCGATCGGCACGTTCAGCTGCTCCAAGGCCAGCAACGAGATGAATTTTCTGGCTGCGAAGCTGAGCCGAGTCGCGTTCGGCACGCACAACATCGACAGCTGCAACCGGACCTGACACGCTCCTAGCGTCGTCGGTCTGGCGACAGTGTTTGGTGCCGGTGGGGGGACGAGCTCCTACCGTGAAGTGGAAGAGACGGACGTCATCTTCCTCTGGGGAGCGAACGCCCGTGAAAACCACCCCATCTTCTTTCATCATGTCTTGAAAGGGGTGCACCGCGGCGCGCGCTTGTACGCCGTGGATCCGCGCCGCACGTCGTCGGCCCAGTGGGCGGATGAATGGCTCGGCATTCATGTCGGGACCGACATCGTGCTCGCCAACGCGATGGCGCGCGAGATCATCCACGCCGGGCTCGCCAATGAGGCGTTCATCCGGCATGCCACGATCGGGTTCGAGGCGTATCGAGACTGCGTCGAGCGCTACACGCTGGAGTTCGCCGAGCGTGAAACGGGCGTCCCGGCCGAGGTGATTCAACGGGCGGCGCTCGCCTACGCGCGCGCCGACCGCGCCATCATCTGCTGGACGCTGGGCATCACCGAGCATCATAACGCCGTGGACAACGTTCTCGCGCTGATCAACCTGGCGCTGTTGACCGGCCACGTCGGTCAGTACGGCTCGGGCGTCAATCCGCTGCGTGGGCAGAACAACGTGCAGGGCGGGGGAGACATGGGCGCCATCCCCAACCGCCTGGTGGGGTTCCAGGATTGGACCACCGATCCCGCGATCCGCACCAAGTTCGAGCGCGCCTGGGGCGTGCCACTGAAACCGGAGTACGGCAAGAATCTGACGAAGATGTTCGAGGCCATGGAGCACGGCGAGATGAAGGCCCTCTACGTGATCGGGGAGAACCCGGCGCAGTCGGAAGCCGATCAACATCGCGCGCAAAAGATCCTCGGCGGACTCGAGCACATGGTCGTCCAGGACATCTTTCTCACCAGGACGGCGGAGTTCGCGCACGTGGTGCTACCGGCCTCGTCCAGCTGGTGCGAAGGCGAAGGGACCGTGACCAACAGCGAGCGCCGCGTGCAACGGATGCGTGCGGCCCTCACGCCGCCCGGGAACGCGCGCGACGACATCGGGCTCGTGTGCGAGATCGCCAAACGACTCGGCCACGATTGGGGTCAACCGAAGGCCGAGGACGTGTGGAATGAAGTGCGGTCTCTGGCGCCGATCTTCACAGGGATGACCTACGAGCGTTTGGAGCAGGAAGGCGGGCTGCAGTGGCCCTGCTACGACGAGACCCACCCCGGGGAATTGTTCCTTCACAGCCGCCTTTGGAAGGAGCCACGGGAGGGACCCCCGGCGCCGTTCTCGGTGGTCGAACACGATCCGCCACTCGAGCGTCCCACGGCCGAGTATCCGTTCACGCTCACCACCGGCCGGCGCCTGGATTCGTACAATACCGGCGTGCAGACCTCCGGATACAAGTCGCCGCTGCGGCGCGGGGAGACGCTCGACATTTCGCCGGAGGACGCGGATCGCCTCGGGCTCGCGGACGGCGATCCGGTGCGTGTGACGTCCCGGCGCGGCAGTGTCGTCGCTCCGGCACATCTGGACCGGTCGTTGCGGCCCGGTCTCGTCTTCATGACCCTGCATTTCCAGGACACAGTGACGACCAACGTGCTCACCGTCGATTACACCGACCCGAAATCGGGCACGGCCGAATTCAAGGCGTGCGCGGTCCGCGTCGAGCCGGCCGCTTACCCCGACTGACACCACCGTGGACCTCCGTTTTCCCGACGCGAAGCCGACCGCGGCCGAGCGGGCCGCGATCGACGCGCTGCTCGGGCCGCCGCTGTCCGGCTGGGACGGCGGTCCTCGGCAGGCGCGCGATGACCATACCGCCCAGGGCGGGCATGCCGCCCGCGGCCAGCGCCACCTGCTGCTGCCGGCGCTCGAAGCGGTGCAGGCCCGGGTGGGGTGGGTCAGTCCTGGCGCATTCACCTATGTCTGTGAGCGGCTGACCGTTCCGCCCGCCGAGGCATACGGCGTGGCGACGTTTTACGCGTTACTGCCCACGACCCCCCGGCCGCCTCGCGTGGTGCATGTATGCGACGACATTGCCTGCCGGATGAAGGGGGCGGCCGCGCTGTGCGAAACATTGGAGCACAGCATCGGGCATGAAGGCTGGATGCATAGCCCGTGTCTGGGACTGTGCGACCAGGCGCCGGCGGCCCTGCTCACGGAGGCCGGGGAGCGCCCGGTCGAGCGGTTGTTTGGCAACGTGGACGCCGCGGCCATCAACAACGTGTTGCGAGGCGAAATCGGGCCCACTCGGACGCCACGGCTCAAGATCCCGCAAGCCGGCGACCCGGCGTTGCGGGTGCTGCGACGCGTCGATGTCGTCGACCCCTTGAGTCTCGACGACTACAAAGCGCACGGCGGCTACGAGGCGCTGCGGCGGGCTTTCGCGTTCGGCCCCGAAGGCGTGATCCGTGAGGTCACGGATTCCCGCCTGATGGGGCGGGGCGGTGCCGCGTTCCCGACCGGCCGAAAATGGGATGCCGTCAGCAAGCAGGCCGTACGCCCCCACTACCTGGTCTGCAACGCGGATGAATCGGAGCCCGGGACGTTCAAGGATCGCGTTCTGATGGAGAGCGACCCCTTCAGCGTGATCGAATCGATGACCATCGCGGCGTACGCCACGGGGTGCGAGCGCGGGTTCATCTACTTGCGGGGCGAGTACCCGTTGGCCCACGAGCGGCTGCAACACGCCATCAATACGGCGCGCGCCCGCGGTCTCCTGGGCGCCGCGGTGATGGGGCAGTCCCTGGTCTTCGACATCGAGATCCGTCGCGGCGCCGGCGCCTACATCTGCGGCGAAGAGACCGCGATTTTCAATTCCATCGAGGGGCTGCGGGGCGAGCCCCGCAACAAGCCGCCGTTCCCGGTGCAGGCTGGTCTGTTCGGCAAGCCCACCGTCGTGAACAACGTCGAGACGCTGGTCAATGTGCTCGAGATCCTGCGGATCGGCGGGCCGGCGTATGCGAAGATCGGCACCGAGGGTTCGACGGGCACGCGGCTCTTCTGTTTGTCCGGCGGCGTGACGCGTCCCGGGGTCTACGAGGCCGCGTTCGGGATCACGCTACGACAGTTGCTCGAGCAGGCCGGCGGGGTCGCCGGGGGCCGGAAGCTGCAGGCGATCCTGCTGGGCGGCGCGGCCGGCGTGTTCGTGCGCCCCGACGAATTGGATCTGTCCCTCAGCTTCGAGGGAGCCCGGGCCGCGGCCGCGACGCTGGGCTCCGGGGTCGTGATGGTGTTCGACGACACCGTCGACATGAGGGACATCGTCCTGCGCATCGCGGCGTTCTTCCGTGACGAATCCTGCGGGCAATGTGTGCCCTGCCGCGTGGGCACGGTCCGACAGGAAGAAGCGCTGCACCGGTTGACGCGCGGCAAGCCACGCGCCGGGGTGCCCGGGGAGCTGGCCCTGCTCGAAGAAATCGGCGTGGCGATGAAGGACGCATCCATCTGCGGTCTGGGCCAGACGGCCTACAGCGCCGTCGAATCGGCCGTCAAGCGGCTGCACGTGTTCGACGGAGCGAACGGCCGATGAGTGCCTTAGTCCGGCTCGAGCCGGTCCGCCGCACGGTCGAGCTCACGATCGACGGCGCCAAGGTCCAGGCCCAGGAAGGCTCGACGATTCTCGACGCCTGCCGGCAGCGCGGCCAGGCGATTCCCACGCTGTGCTACCTCGACACGCTGCACCCGGTCAACGTGTGCCGCGTGTGCGTGGTCGAGGTGGAGGGTTCGCGGGTGCTGGTCCCGTCCTGCTCGCGCAAGGTCGAGGCCGGCATGGTCGTCAAGACCGACACGGAGCGAGTGCGGCACAGCCGTAAGATGGTGCTCGAGTTCCTCGCGTCGTCCGTCGATCTCTCGACCACGCCGGACGTCGCCGGCTGGCTGACCGAGTATCACGCCGACCCCGAGCGCTACGGACCGCCGGCGCCGGCCAACGGCCGTGACGCGGCGCAGACGGGTCATCACGCGCCTCCCGATCTCGCGCACCGGGCGACCGTGGGGCAGCCCGCCAAGGTCGACAACGAGCTGTACATCCGCGACTACAAGAAGTGCATCCTCTGCTATAAGTGCGTCGAGGCCTGCGGGACGGATTTTCAGAACACGTTTGCCATCGCCGTCGCGGGGCGGGGGTTCGATGCCCGGATCTCGACCGAATTCGCGGTGGAGCTGCCCCAATCGGCGTGTGTGTACTGCGGCAACTGCATCGCCGTGTGCCCGACGGGCGCGCTGATGCCGAAAGCGGAGTTCGACCATCGTGCGGCGGGGACCTGGGACGAATCGCGCCAGACGGTGACGCGCACCGTGTGTCCCTACTGCGGCGTGGGGTGCAACCTCGAGCTGCACGTGCAGGACAACACGATCGTCAAGGTGACCTCACCGCTCGACCACGACGTCACGCGCGGCAATCTCTGCATCAAGGGGAGATTCGGCTGGGAATACGTCCAGAGCCGGGCCACGGCGCCCGATCCGGACGGCCGGAAGAAAAAGCGGCGTTAGCCGGGCAGTCGCTCGGGGTGGGTGTAGACGGTGAGTCGATCACCGCGCGCGAAGCCGACCAGCGTCAGACCAGCCTGCTCCGCCACCCGCACGGCCAGTCCCGTCGGACCCGAGATGGCCACCAGCAGCGCCGCGCCGAGCACTGTGGCCTTTTGCACCATCTCGAAGCTGGCGCGGCTCGTCACCACCACAAACCCATTCTGGGAATCAACACCCTGAGCCAGCAGGCCGCCGATCAGCTTGTCGAGGGCGTTGTGGCGCCCCACATCCTCCCGGACCAGGAGCACCGTCCCGTCGCGTCGGGCCCAGGCGGCGGCATGCACCGTGCCCGCGGCCTGGTTCAGGGTCTGATGGCCCGCGAGCGATTGCAGCGCGGTCGCGATCGCCGTCAGCGTGATGGGAGTGCCCCCGCCTGCCACTGGATGCAATGATTTGAGGACCGCGTCGATGCTATCGGTGCCGCACACGCCGCAGCCGGTGCGGCCCGTCAATCGGCGCGAGCGCGACGCGACGACGGCCTCACATTCGGCGGGGACGGTGGCCTGCACCTCGATGCCTTGCCCGTAACGCACCACGCGCACGTCCTGCAGATCGGCCGGGGTGCGAATCAGCTCTTCGGTGATGCTGAACCCCAGCATGAAGTCTTCCAGGTTCGCCGGGGTGGCCATCATCACCACGTGGGGAATACCGTTGTAGACGAGGACGATCGGTGTTTCCTCGACGATCTGTTCTGCGCGCTCCTGGACGATGCCGTCGCGCCACTGACGGGCGTGCAACTCGAGCAGCGGTCCGGCGTAGCCGAGTCGTTGCAGGCCCAGGGGATGCTCCATTTGCTTGAGATCGCCCACGTCGTCTCCCATCTCGGTTCTACAACCGCATCTTCTTCACCAAGGCCTGGAACCGCGGCATCGACTGCACACGGTCGAGGATCGGATTCACCTTGAGGTAGGCCAACCACCCTCGTCGTTCGTCGTACGCCCGTTCCATCCAGGTCACCGCCTCTTCCAACTCGCCCAGGCCGAGATATACCGTGGCGAACGCCACCGGGGAGACGTAGTCGGCCTGCGCCTGCTGCTGCAGTGTGTGCAGCACGATGCGAGCCTCCGCTGCCTTGCCTGCCCGCCCCAGCACGAATCCGAGCGTGGCCAGGGTATAGGTTCCGGCCGCCGGCAGCTCGGCCGCGTCTCGCGCGACACGCTCCGCCTCCGGGAGATTGCCCTGCTGCTCATAGATCAACGCCAGGATGCGGTAGCTCTCGGCCGCCATCGGGTTCATGGCCATGGCTCGCAACATGTGATAGCGGGCCTGGTCGTGACGTCGGGCGTAGTAGTGCGCCCAACCGACGCTGCGGCGCACCGAGACCGAGGTGCCGTCCAGCTCCAGGGCCCGGAGCGATTCGGCCATCGCCTCGTCGAGCCGGCCCCGCGTCACCAGCAGGAACGCGTACCACTGCCGCGCCGTGGCGTAGCGTGGGTCGAGCTCGATGGCGCGCCGGAATTCCCGGTCGGCGGCATCCCAGTCCCAGTCATAGATGAAGAGGCACCAGGCGAGCGACGCGTGCGCTTCCGCCAGGGTCTCGTCCAGCTCCAGGGCCCGCCGCGCCGCGACTTTCGCGCGCGCGAATCCCTCGGCGACCGGGACGCTGCGGTAGTCGATCTGCAGCGCGTAGGAATCGGACAGTCCGGTGTACGCCAGCGCGTACGTCGGATCTTCCGCGATCGCCTGCTCGAAGAAGGCAATGCCTTCGGCGACGCCTTCCTGCGTGCGCTTGTTCCAGGCGTAGCGTCCCTTGAGGTACAGGCCGTAGGCCTTCACGTTCTGGGTCGCGCGCCTCGGGGTGGGCGCGTTCAGATCGGCAAATGAGGTCGCTCGGAGCGTGTCGACGATCGTCCGGCCGATTTCCTCCTGAATGGCGAACACATCGTCGAGCCGACGGTCGTAGCGCTGGGACCAGAGCAGCCGCCCATCCTCGGTGGAGCTGAGCTGCGCCGTGATGCGCAGCCGGTCGCCTATTTTCCGGACGGTCCCTTCCAGCAGCACGGCGGCGCCGAGCAACGCGCCGATCGCGCGCACATCCTGGGGCTTGCCCTTGAGGGCGAACACGGACGTGCGGGACGCGACGCGCAGCCCCTCGACCTTGGCGAGCGCATCGATGAGCTCATCGGTGATGCCGTCGCTCAGGTACTCGTTCTCCGGATCCGGGCTGGCATTGACGAACGGCAGCACCGCGATACTGCGCGCCGCGGCCCGCCCGACGGTCTCCTGCTCCGGACCCACCGTCTCGAGGGCGGCGGTGAAGTCCACCACGGTCGCGAACCGGTCGTCTGGATCCTTGGCCAGTGCCCGGTTCACGGCCCGGTCCATGGCCGGTGGGACCTCGGGGCGCAGCGACCGCAGCGGTCGCGGCGCCTGCGTGACGTGCTGCGCCATCGTCGCGCGTGGAGTGGGGGCGCTGAACGGTGGTGCCCCGGTCAGCATCTCGTACAGTACGACGCCGAGACTGTAGATGTCGCTCTGGGTGCCCAGGTTTTGATCGCCGCTCGCCTGTTCGGGGCTCATGTACTCCGGCGTCCCCAGGGCGAGTCCCACCTCAGTGACCATCGGTCCACCACCCGGGACGGCGCACGCGCGGGCGATCCCGAAATCGGCCAGCACCGCGTGGCCGTCGGCGAACAGAATGTTCTCGGGCTTCACGTCACGGTGCACGAACCCGCTGCGGTGCGCGTAGTCCAGGCCGGCGCCCACCTCCTGCATGATGCGCAACGCGTCCTTGAGCGGGAGCTGCCGTTCCCGGTCGAGGCGGTCGCGCAACGAGCCGCCGGGCACGTAGGGAGAGACATAGTAGAGGAGCCCGGCGGTCTCTCCGGAATCGATCAACGGCACGATGTGCGGGTGGGCGAGCTGCGCGGCGATCCCGATCTCCCGCAGGAACCGTTCGGTCCCGAACGCCGCGGTCAGGTCGGGGCGCAACACCTTGATGGCCACCTGGCGTCCATGCTTCTGGTCCAGGGCCTGATACACCGTTGCCATGCCCCCACGACCCAGCTCGCGTTCGATGGTGTAGCGCGTGGCGAGGGCAGCGGTGAGGGGGGTGGTCGGCTCGGCCATCGAGGAAGGAATATGCATCTTGAGTAACCCGGGCGGGCCACGGACTGGTTCCCGCTGATAGATTGGGACATGCCACCGCGCGCCCTTGGGATTCGAGCCTTTGTAGCCGCGATCGTCGCCTTAGGCGCGGCGTGCGGCGACGGATCCGGGTCTGAGCCGGCCTCTGTCCTGGTGCTGTCGCCGCCCTGGGCGTCGATCTCGTCCGCCGACGGTGTTTCGAGCGATACGGTTCGTGTCAGGTTCGTCACCGATTCGGGTGACACGTTGGCGGGAAGCGCGGTGCAGTGGTCCAGTACCAACTCGACCGTGGCTTCGGTCGACGCAAACGGGTTGATCCACGCGCACGCGGTCGGGGCCACCACCATCCGAGGCTCGGTCGGGGGCGACGTGGCCGCCCGGGCAATCACCGTCACCGACCCGGTGCTCGTGGGGGCCGGGGACATCGGCAGCTGCGTGTCACCGCACGATGAAGCGACGGCGATCCTGATCGACAGTATCGGGGGGACGGTGTTCACCCTCGGGGACAACGACTATTCGGATGGCCCGCCACCAGCCACCTATGGCGTCTGTTTCGACTCTACCTGGGGGCGACACAAGCCCCGGCTCCACCCCGCGCCGGGTGATGACGATCGGCGCAGCAACAGCCTGGCGAACTATTTCGCCTTCTTCGGCGCCGCGGCGCACAGCCCCGATGGGTATTACAGCTACGATCTCGGCGCGTGGCACATTGTCGTGCTCAATACCACGCCGTTCGCCGACTCCGCTCAGGTGCAGTGGTTACGGGCGGACCTGGCCGCTCACGCGAATCTCTGCACACTCGCGATCTCGCATCGGCCCCGCTTCAGCTCCGGCAACACGCACAGCGCCGCCACCCAAGGCCCGATTTTTCAGGCCCTGCACGATGCCGATGCCGAGATCTTGTTGTCCGGGAACGACCACGACTACGAGCGCTTCGCCCCGCAGGCGCCGGACCAAACCCCCGATCCGAGCGGTGGAGTCGTGCAGTTCGTGGCCGGAACGGGAGGGAAGAGCCACGGCGGCATCAATCTGCCGGTCGAGCCGAACAGCCGGGCCCAGAACGCGGATACGTACGGCGTACTCAAACTCACCCTGCATGCGGCGAGCTACGATTGGCGCTTCATTCCGGTGGCGGGAAAGACGTTCACGGATTTCGGAACCGCGGCCTGCCACTAGACGTCAAAACCCCTACGTAGAGTACCAAAGCGGCAACCCGCCCTCCATCGCATTGACCGTGACCTCGCTCACCCCAATATTGGCGGCGTCTTCCGCACGCAGGCGACCGTAGATGACAGGATCAGCGGCCCCCCCACCAACACCGCCCACCCGGCGCTGGTCGCCGGGGTCTCTGTCGATCCAATACAAGTTGCCGCTGCTCATTTGCGCGCTGCTCCTGGCCGTCGTGGTGCTCAGCTCGTGGGCGGCCTATCGAGGCGTCAGGTCCTCGGCGTTCGTCGCGGCACGGGAACGCCTGACCAACGTCACCGACCAATTGGCCGGCATGTTGCGGACCTCCGCCGGGCAACTCGGGTCGCTCACCCAGAAGGCCGTCGCTAACGATTCCATCCGGCGTTTCCTGCGCACGCCCAATCCACGCACCCAGGCCGACGCCGAAGCCGCCCTGCGGACCATGGGACCGAACCCCGAGCAACTGGTGGGGATCGAGCTGTGGAGTCTGCAGCGGGAACGGTTGATGGCAGTTCGGCCCCACGGGAGAACCCCATTCCAATCCGGGGCGGAGGTCGAGAGCGTCGAGTGGGCCACGAATCCCGACACAGGGGCGGTCGGACTGCTGCAAATGGTCGACGACTCGATCGCCTACCCCGTGTCCGCGTTGGTCACCGACCACGGCCGCCCACTCGGGTATGTCATTCAGTGGCGACGCGGCTCGTCCACGCCCAAAGGGCGTGAGCAGACCCTGCAGCTGATTGGGTCGGGCGCCGGTCTGTACATCGGCAACAATCGCGGCGATTTCTGGATGGACCTGGTCGACACCACGCCGCGGCCGCCGGTGAACGTCCGCAATGCCACCGGGATCCTCGAATACGATCGAGCGGGGAGCGGCACCGTGCTCGCCGCGTCCCGATCGCTCGGGCCGCTGCCGTGGGTGGTGTTGATCGAGTTTCCCCGCCGCCTCGTGGCGGCGCCGGTCAACCTGTTTCTCCGTCGTCTGGCCCTGATTGATGCGCTCCTCGTGGCGATCGGCCTCGGGGCGGCCTGGGTGCTGGGTCGCCAAATCGCCAAACCGCTGCGCGAGCTCACGGCCGCGTCGGCGCAGGTCGCCACCGGCGACTTCTCACGCCCGGTGACGACCACCCGAACCGACGAGTTGGGTCATCTCGCCGCGGCGTTCAACGGCATGGCGACGCAAGTACACGGCGCGCAGGCTCGCCTGGAGGAAGAAGTCCGGGAACGGACCGCGGCGCTGGAAGAGCGGAACGAAGAACTGGAAGCGTTTGGGTACTCCATCTCCCACGACCTGCGCGCGCCGTTGCGGACCATGCAAGGCTTCAGCGAAGCGTTGCTCGAGGACTTCGGCGACAAGCTCGATCCGACTGGTCGCGATTTTGCCGAGCGGATTGTGGCGGGCTCGCGGCGGATGGACGAATTGATCCGGGACCTGCTCGCCTACAGTCGGATCTCCCGCGGCGATCTGCTCCTGGTGCCAGTGCCGCTCGGCCCCCTGGCCGAAAGTGCCGTGGCCGAGCTGGGGTCCCCACTGCAAACACGCGGTGCCACCGTCCGGGTGCCGGAGGCGCTCCCGGTCGTACTGGGGCACGCGGGAACGTTGTCGCAGGTGTTCACGAATCTGCTTGGAAACGCGCTCAAGTTCGTTCCGGCAGACCGGTCGCCTCTGCTGCAGATCACGACGGAACCACGGAACGGGATGGAGCGGATCTGGGTAGAGGACAATGGAATCGGCATCGCACCCGAGCACCAGGAGCGCATCTTCCGCGTGTTCGAGCGACTCCACTCCACCGAAGAGTATCCCGGGACGGGGATCGGTCTCGCGATCGTTCGCAAAGCCGTGGAGCGGATGGGTGGACGGGTTGGGGTCGAGTCGAGTGTGGGGCGCGGCAGCCGGTTCTGGGTGGAGTTACAACCTGCGGCAGAAAGGACGATGGCGTGAGCAGTCAGGTGATCCTCGTCGTCGAGGACGATCCGAACGACGTGCTGCTCATCCAGCGGGCGTTCAAGAAGGCGAATATCCTGAACCCGCTCAAAACGGTGAGCAACGGAGACGAAGCGGTCGCGTATCTCGGCGGGGAAGGGGAATACGCCGGCGTCGAAGAGTCTCCATCGCCGGTGCTCGTGCTGCTCGATCTGAAACTGCCCCGCCGCTCCGGACTCGAAGTGTTGGCATGGATCCGTGCCCAGGAGCGGTTGCGGCGGCTCCCGGTCGTCGTGCTGACTTCGTCGAGAGAAACGAGTGACATCAACAAAGCCTACGATCTCGGAGCCAACTCCTACCTGGTGAAACCGGTCGGGTTCGACAGCCTGTTGGATCTCGTGAAATCGCTGGAGCTGTACTGGCTGATCCTCAACCAGAGGCCGGAAATCCCCGCCGCCTAGTCTTCGCTCCGTTGTCCGTGGGCCGCTCGGGCGCCCCCAACCATTCGACACTTTCGGCCATCCATACCCGTATCCCCAGCACGTCTCGCCCACACCAAGGGGTTCGGATGGACATCCTGCTGCAGGATCTGCGGTTTGCAATTCGAACCCTGCTGCGTCGACCCAGCTTCACCCTGGTGGCCGTGCTCACCCTCACCCTCGGCATCGGCGCCACCACATCGATCTTCAGCATCGTCAACGCCGTCTTGCTGCGCTCACTCCCCTATCCCTCCGCCGACCGGCTGGTCGCCCTGTGGGGCGCCCGCGGTCCGGAGCGGCAGTTGCTCATTTCGGTGCCGGATTTCAACGAGTGGCGCCTCCGCTCACACAGTTTCGACGAGATGGGGATCATGCGCGGCCAGAGCGTCAACTTGACCGGCACGGACGCCCCCGATCGCTTGATCGGCAGCTTCATCACCGCCAGCACCTTCCGGCTGCAGGGCGCGCGCGCCGCGTTGGGACGGTTGTTTACAACAGAGGAAACAGCTGAAGGGACGGGTCAGCCCGTGGCGGTACTGTCCCACGCCGGCTGGATGAGTCGCTTCGGCGGGGATTCCGGCATCGTGGGCCGCACCGTGATTCTGAATGGGCGCCCGCACGTCGTTATTGGCGTCACCGACCAGAACTTCCAGGATGCCTTTGGCCCTTCGGAGGTCTGGTTGCCGATTACGTCCGCACCCAACCAGACCTGGTTCACCCGCGCCAATCCAAACGTCTGGGGTATCGGCCGGCTGCGGGAGGGCGTTTCGCTCGCCCAGGCCCAACGCGACCTGACCGCGATCGCCGCGCAGCTGGCCCACGAGTACCCGGAGACCAATGCCGGCAACGACGCGCGCGTCATCGATCTGCGGGAGAGTCTTGTCGGCAACGTGCGCCCCATCCTGCTGATTGTCCTCGCTTTCGTAACGGTCGTGTTGCTGATCGCCTGCGCCAACGTGGCCAACCTGTTGCTGGCCCGGGCCGCGACCCGGGTGCGCGAGATGTCGCTCCGCTCCGCGCTCGGCGCGGACCGGTCTCGCCTCGTGCGTCAGCTCCTGACCGAGAGCCTGGTGCTCTCGACGGTGGGCGGATTGGCGGGTCTCGTCGGGGCGCACTGGGCCATCAAAGCGCTGGTGGCGGGGGCGCCCGGTGGGCTCCCCGCCTACGGGGCGATCGGCCTGGATGAGCGAGTGTTGCTGTTCTCCGCCGTGATCACCATCGCCGCGGGGATCCTCTTCGGCGCGGCGCCAGCCCTGCATGCGGCGCGGTATGACTTGTCGCGTGCGCTCACCATGCGGGCGGGCGATGCGACGACGGGACGGGGAATCGATCTCCGCCACACGTTTGTGATCGTCCAGCTCGCGTTGTGTATCGTGCTGCTCGTCAGCGCCGGGCTCTTGACCCGCAGTCTGGTCGCACTGCAGCGTGTCCGGCCCGGGTTCGATCCCGAGAACCTCCTGACGGCCGAATTCCGGCTGCCGTCGTCCAAGTATCAGACGCCCGAGCAGATCACGGCCTTCATGGCCCAGGCGATCACCAATGTCCGGGCCGTCGCCGGAGTCCGCTCCGCCGCGCTGGTGCGCAGTGCTCCTCTGAGCGGCAACTGGGGCCGCACCACCTATGCCACGGACCTGCAGCCCGAGGTCGATCTCGCGACGGCACCGGTGACCCAGCAGAACACGGTCAGCGACGGATTCTTCCGCACCATGGGCATTCCGTTGATCGAAGGACGGGATTTCAACGACGGCGATCGGGCCAACGGCGTGCAAGTCGCGATCGTGAACCAGACGCTGGCCCGCCGGACCTGGCCCGGACAATCGGCGTTGGGGCACCGGCTCAAGCTGCTGGGACCGCCCGATGTGTGGGTGACAGTGGTCGGGGTGGCCGGTGAAGTGAAGCAGCTCACGCTGGGGGAGCCCGCTTCGGATCAGGTCTATCAGCCGTTCGCGCAGGCGCCCGGGATCTTCAACAGCCTGGCCGTGCGGACGACCGGGGACCCCATGGCCCTGGCCACGGCGGTGCGGGGGGCGATCTGGGCGGTCGATCCCGACCAGCCCGTGTGGAAGGTTCGCTCAATGGCCTTTCTCGTCTCCCGCGACGTTGCCGGACCCAAATTCACAATGCTCCTGACCGTGGCCTTTGCGGTCCTCGCCTTGGTGCTTGCCAGCATCGGCGTGTACGGCGTCATGGCCTACGCGGTGGTCCAGCGTACCAGGGAGGTCGGGATCCGGATGGCGCTTGGTGCGCAGCGCGGCGAGGTCGTGCGCCTGTTGCTGGGGCGCGGGTTCCGGGTGGTGGCGATCGCGACTGTAGTGGGACTCGCCGCCGCCTTCGCGGCGGCGCGGTTGCTGGAAAACCAGCTGTTTGGCGTAACCGTCACGGATCCGGCGACCTTCGCCACCGTTCCAGTTCTGCTGGCGCTGATTGCCCTGGGGGCCTGTTTCCTCCCGGCCCGCCGGGCGGCCCGGGTGGATCCGGTTATCGCCCTGCGGAGCGAGTAGCGGCAGGCGCCTAACCCCCGGTGTTGACAGTCGATGCCTGGGGACGGAGTTTGCTGACCTGAACCCCGCCAGACCTTCCACGTTGGAAGCGCCTCGCGCGTAACAGGATCAGCCATGTCTCGTTCGACCATTTGCGCCCTCCTCCTGACGGCTCCGCTGTTCGCTTGTTCGTCCCGTGCGGCGAACGGGCCGCCCAGGGTCCCGGTCAGTGTGGCCAGGGTTCAGCACGTCGATATCCCGTACGCCATTGATGCCACCGGAACGGTGGAGCCGATCCGCTCCGTGGATATCACCTCGCAGGTGGGCGGGATGCTGCAGCGCGTCCGGTTCGCCGAAGGCGAGGAAGTGTCGCCCGGCCAGGTGTTGTTCGTGATCGATCGCCGTCCCTACGTCGCCGCCGCCCAGCAGGCCGAGGCGGCCTTGATGCGCGACGCCGTACAGGCCGAGAACGCCGTCCGCGATGCCGAGCGGTACCGGGCGCTGGCCCAGGACAAGTCGGTCACAGAAGAAGATTACCAGCAGCGGCAGGCGACCGCGGACGCCCTGCAAGCGACCGTCCGGGCCGACTCGGCGGCTCTGACCATGGCCCGTCTCAATGTCGAGTACGCCACGATCCGGGCGCCGATTGCCGGCCGCACCGGCGGGCTCCTGGTCCACGAGGGCAATCTCGTGCGCGCCAGTGACGCGACGCCGCTCGTGACCATCAATCAGTTGCGCCCGATTCTGGTGCGCTTCGCCGTTCCGTCCTCACAGCTGCCCGCGGTGCAGCGCCGGGCTGGGGAGACCCTGCGGGTGGAAACGCGAGCGTCCCGCGACACCGCGGTCTCGGCGATCGGCGTGCTGTCCTTCGTGGACAACCACGTCGATTCCGCAACCGGTACCGTGATGCTGAAAGCGCGGTTCCCGAACACCGGAGGATCGTTGTGGCCGGGGGAATTCGTGGATGTCACGCTCATCCTCGGCACGCAGTCCGCCGCCACCGTCATTCCCGCTCAGGCCGTGGTGACCGCCCAGCAAGGAACCTTCGTCTACGTCGTCGGGGCCGACGGTACGGCACGGCAGCAGGCGGTCACCGTGGAACGGACGGTGGACACCCTGGCGATCATCGCCGACGGTGGAGGACTGGCCCCCGGCATGATGGTCGTCACGGATGGCCAGATGCGCCTGACGCCCAACGCGCGGGTCGAGATTCGCGGTGGTCTCCCGACTGAGGACTCGACCCGAGCCGATCCGTGAGTATCTCCGGCCTCTTCATCCGACGGCCCGTCGCCACGACGCTGGTGATGCTGGCGATCCTGCTGTTTGGCGTGATGGGGTACCGGCTCTTGCCGGTGAGTGATCTGCCGAACGTCGATTTCCCCACGATCCAGGTCTCCGCGGGGCTCCCGGGCGCCAATCCGGAAACCATGGCCGCCGCGGTCGCGACCCCGCTCGAGAAGCAGTTCTCGACCATCGCCGGCCTGGACGCCCTGACCTCGAGCAGCGGGCAGGGGAATACCTCGATTACGCTCCAGTTCAGCCTGTCGCGGGATGTCGACGCCGCCGCGCAGGACGTGCAGGCGGCCATTTCGCAAACGTTGCGACAGCTCCCGCAGGGGATGCTGCCCCCGTCCTTCCGCAAGGTGAACCCGGCCGATTCGCCGATCCTGTTCATGGCGGTCAGCTCCCCAACCCTGTCGCTCTCGGTGCTGGACGAGTACGCCCAGACGTTCCTGGCGCAGCGGATTTCCACTATCGAGGGCGTCGCCCAGGTCCAGGTGTACGGCAGCCAGAAATACGCGGTGCGCGTGCAGGTCGACCCGCAGGCGCTTCAGGCGCGGGGCATCGGCATCGACGAGGTGGCTGCGGCGGTCGATGCAGGCAATCCCAATGTCCCGACCGGGATCCTGTGGGGGCCGCATCGCGCGTACACCGTGCTCGCGGACGGCCAGATCGAGAGCGCCCCCGAGTTCCGGCAACTGGTGGTGGCCTATCGCAATGGGGCCGCGGTGCGGCTGCAGGATGTGGCCCGCGTGCTGGACGATGTGCAGGACAACAAGACGGCGAGCTGGTTCGACGGAGCGCGGGCCATCATGCTCGCGGTGCAACGGCAACCCGGCACCAATACCGTCGCCGTGGCCAACGCGGTGACGCGCGCCATCGCGGCCCTGGGACCGCAGCTGCCCGCGTCGGTCCAGATCCAGACGCTGTACGATCGCTCGCAGGCGATTCGCGATTCGGTGCACGACGTGAAGCTGACGCTGCTCGTCACGTTGTGCCTCGTGGTCATGGTCATCTTTCTCTTCCTCCGCAACCTCTCGGCGACGGTGATCCCGAGCCTGGCCCTGCCGCTGTCGATCGTGGGGACGTTCGCCGCGATGTACCTGCTGGGCTACAGCCTGGACAATCTCTCGCTGATGGCGCTCACGCTGTCGGTGGGCTTTGTGGTGGACGACGCCATCGTGATGCTCGAGAACATCGTGCGCCATATGGAAATGGGAAAGCGGCCGATGCAGGCGGCACTGGAAGGGTCGCGCGAAATCGGGTTCACGATCGTCTCGATGACCCTATCCCTGTCGGCGGTGTTCATTCCCGTGTTGTTCATGGGCGGAATCATCGGCCGATTGTTCCATGAATTCGCCGTGACGATCGGCGTCGCAATCCTCGTGTCCGGATTCGTGTCCCTGACGTTGACGCCGATGCTGGCCAGCCGGTTTTTGCGACCGCCCAAGGAGCAGCACCACGGCCGCTTCTACGAGGTCACCGAGGGCGTGTATCGGCGGGTGCTCGGATCGTACGAGCGCACGCTCGCCTGGGTGATGGATCATCGCCCTGTAGCGCTCGCGTTCTCAGTGGTGATTCTCGCCGGGACGGTGGCCCTGTTCGCGCTCGTGCCGAAGGGGTTCATCCCCAACGAGGACATCGGCTTCATCTCCGGGACGACGGAGGCGATCGAAGGCAGTTCCTACGAGGCGATGGTGGCGCACCAGCAGCAGGTGGCGGCGGTCGTGGCCCAGGATCCCAACATCGACCATTTCATGTCGTCGGTGGGCGGCGGCACGATGAACCAAGGCCAGATCCGTCTCCGGCTCAAGCCGCGCGGCCAGCGGCTCAGTGCGGACGCGGTCATCCGGGAACTGCAACCGAAGCTGGCCGCGATCCCGGGGATTCGGACGTTCCTGCAGGTGCCGCCGGTGATCCGGGTCGGCGGCCGGTCCAGCAAGACGCTGTACCAGTTCACCCTGCAAAGCGCGGACGTGCAGTCGCTGTACGACAACGCCGCCGCGCTCGAGACCAAGCTGCGGGCGGTCCCGATCCTGCGCGACGTCACCACGGACCTCCAGATCAAGAATCCGCAGGTCGAGGTGCACATCGATCGCGACCGGGTCGCCTCCCTGGGGCTCACCGTCGAACAGGTGGAGCAGGCGTTGTACGATGCCTACGGGGCGCATCAGGTCTCGACGATTCTCACTCCCAACAATCAATATTGGGTGATTCTCGAGCTGTTGCCGCAATACCAGCGTGACCTGTCGTCTTTGAATGTGCTCTACATCCGTTCACCCCAGGGACCGCTCGTTCCCCTCTCCTCGGTGGCCAGTGTAACCCCCGACGTGGGCCCGCTGAGCGTGAATCACAGTGGACAGATGCCTTCGGTGACGCTGTCGTTCAACCTCGCGCCCGGGGCATCGCTGGGAGAGGCGGTGGCCGCGGTGCAGCGGCTGGCGGGGCAGACGCTGCCGTCGACCATCAGCACCGGGTTTTCGGGGACGGCGCAGGCGTTTCAAGCGAGCCAGCAGGGCCTGGCGTTCCTGCTGCTGCTCGCCGTGCTGGTGATCTACATCGTGCTGGGCATCCTGTACGAGAGCTTCATTCACCCCCTGACCATTCTCTCGGGGCTGCCGTTCGCCGGGTTTGGCGCGCTGCTCACGCTCCTCATCTTCCGGACCGAGCTCAGCATCTACGCCTTCGTCGGCATCATCATGCTGGTGGGGTTGGTGAAGAAGAACGCCATCATGATGATCGACTTCGCGATCGAAGCGGAGCGACGGGACAGCAAGTCGGCGCGCGACGCGATTCTCGAAGCTTGCAGTGTGCGGTTCCGGCCCATCATGATGACCACCATGGCGGCGTTGATGGGCACCCTGCCCATCGCGGTCGGGTGGGGTGCCGGCGCCGAATCCCGTCGCCCGCTCGGCCTGGCCGTGGTGGGAGGCCTCGCCGTCTCCCAGCTGATCACGCTCTACGTGACCCCGGTGTTCTACACCTATCTCGATGCGCTGCAGCGCCGTTTGGGCCGCGCGCGTCGGCCGGTGGCGGGCACCGGTCCTCTACCGGAAGCCCTGCCGGCGGACTGAGCGCCCGGAGGGTGATCTCCCTCACGGCAGTACCATGGCATCTTAGGGCATGCGATCGATCCCGGTATTCGCGGTTCTGGCGGCGAGCGCGGCCGTCGTGGCCCCCCCGCCGCTCACCGCGCAACGGGCACATCAGCTCGAGCTCGGCGGCTACGGCAGCTTCACGCGATACGATCATCTGATGAATCTCCAGTCGCGCATCGGGGCCGGTGCGCGACTCGGGTATTTCATCAACAATGGGCTGGGGCTGGAACTGGAGGGGGGGATCGCGCAGCCGCGAACCCAGAATCCGCTGGTCTTCACGACCGTGCGCTGGATCGCGGCGAGCGTGGTCCTGAACCTGCACGCCGGCCGCAACGTGCCGTACGTGCTGGGCGGCTACACCCGCATCGCCTACGGCGGGGCCAACGACGCGCCGTACGATTTCAGCGACCATGCCCTCCACGGTGCCATTGGCGATCGCATCTCCCTGATCCCAGGAGTCGCCCTCCGTCTGGAGGGGCGCGCCATTTTCGCGCCCCGCACCGATTCCCGGTTCGGGGGCTCATGGGCGGGCTACTTCGTCGGCTCGGTCGGGCTCTCGATGTTCGCGCTGGGCCGGAGCGGCGCCGTCCCCGTCCGCGATCGTGTCCGCGCGCCGCTGATCGTGGACTCCGACGGCGACGGTGTGGTCGAGAGTCTCGACCGCTGCGCGGACACGCCTCGTGGCGCTCAGGTCGACGCGACCGGCTGTCCCCTGGACGGCGACAAAGACGGGGTGGCGAACGGGATCGATCAGTGCCCCGAATCGTCCCCGGGGTCAACGGTGGATGCGAAGGGATGCACGCTCGACGCCGATGGGGACGGCATCGCCGACGCACTCGATCGCTGTCCGGCCACGGCGCGCGGAGCGGCCGTCGACGCCACCGGGTGTCCGACGGCAACGGGGGACCTGACGCGGCTGTTCGGGGTGATGCGGGGCGTGAGCTTCGAAGCGAGCGGCTCATCCCTGACGGCGGGCTCCTACGCGATCCTCAACGACATCGCCGCGACCTTGATCGCGCACCCGGAGGTGCGCGTCGAGATTGCCGCCTATACCGACGACGCCGGTGTGCCGGGGACGATCGTGCGCATGACTCAGCTGCGCGCCGAAGTGGTGCGGAGCTACCTGGCCGGACGCGGTGTCCCGTCGGGCCGCATGGTGGCCCGGGGGTACGGCTCGGCGAGTCCCATTGCCAGCAACGCCACACCCGCAGGCCGGGCGCAGAATCGGCGGGTGGAGCTGCGCCGCTTGCCCTGAGGGATGGCTAGCGCGCGCCGCCAGCCTGGGGGACGAGCGCTTCGGCGCGTCGATCGAGCCCGGGGAAATCAGCACCGGTAACACCACGACGGAGTCGCGGGCTTGCGCCGCGCGCGCGCTGATCGTGTGTCTGCGCGGACGCGATCCTCCCGGCCAGCATCAGGGCGGCGAACAGGAGGCCCCGGCGCATCCCCGGACTCCTGTGAGAATGGTTATCAACTAACATTCGCAGGGATTCATGCCCCAATCCCCGCGCCGTCAAGCCTGGCGAGGTCGCGAAACCGTCCCCCAGTGACGCAAAACCTCACTGGCGTCCTGGTGAATTCCCGGTTGGTTTCAATTACTCATGCTCGCACCTCCCCGGCTTTCGCTTTCCGTGCTGCTGCTCGCGGCCGCAGTGTCCAACGCCCGCGCGCAGGCACTGTATGGCGCGGTCCGTGGCCTGGTGACCGACTCGCGTGGTGCCCCCGGAGCTGGCGCAAGGGTCACGCTGGCCGGGACGAGGTTCGCCGCGACCGCCGACCGGGAGGGTCGTTACCATCTCGACCGCGTCCCCGGCGGCGACTATGTGTTGCAGTTTCGATTCGCCGACTCCAGCGCGCTCGACGTTTCGATTCGGGTGCGGGCCGGAGGGACGGCGCAACTGGACACCCTCGTTTCGCACGCGGTGTTCTCCGGAGACCAGCTGGAGCAGCTGCCGATTGACGATCCGCGTCAGGCCTTCGTTCTCGTCCCCGGTATCATCGAGCGCGGCAACGACGTCGGGATAGGCGCGGGGGCTGGCCTGTCGATCCGCGGTGGCCCGCCGGGCGAGGCGAGTGTGTACATCGACGGGGCACCGGTTCGATCCCAGACCCTGGGAATTCAGCAAGTGGTGGTGGGCATCAACGCGATCGCCGATGCGACCGTGTCGACGGGCGTGCCGGGGATGCTGACCGGCGATGCGCGCGGCGGAATGATCGCCTATGCAACCAGAAGCGGCGGCCCGAAGCTCAGTGGCAGTCTGCGCGCGGACACCGACGGACCGTTCGGCGCGGGCTCGAGCGTCGGGTTCAATCGACTCGAAGCCGCGGTCGGGGGTCCATTCCCCGGGACGACCCACGTCTCGTGGTTTCTGTCCGGGACTCTCTTCGGCCAAAGCTCGCAGTACCGAGGCCTCGGCGCCGCCGACCAACCGGCTTTCACCGTTGGTGGGGCTGACACGACCGTGCAATGGGTCGACGGCGGTGGGCAGACCCAATCGGTGATCTTGCCGCTGTTCGCGCAAACCACCGAGCTGCGCCGGCCATTTGATTGGTCGACCGTGCGGACAGGGCAGGGGAAGCTCGTCTACTCCTACGGGGCGGGATCGAGCATCGCTGTCACTGGTCTCGTGAGCGATCAGCAGCAGCGCGTCTTCCCCGGTCAGGTCATCGGCGACCCGGGGCTGTATCAGGGCGCGCGGTCCTCATCTGGGCTGGTCGTCCTCAATTGGACCCAGGGCTTGCGGCCGCTGCACGGCGGGCCTCTGACGCTGTCGGCGAATCTGTCGCTCGGGACCGACCGGCTGCTCGCCGGCCCGCTCGATCCGGCATCGGAGACCGCCACCCGTGACCCCGCGCTGGGCATCGAGTTCAGCGCGCTGCACTTCACCGGGCAAGACAGCCTTCCGTTTCCGCTCAACGAGCGAATCATCCGCAACATCCGCTCCAATGCGGGACTGCGCGTCCCGTTCCTGGACCGCACGGATCTGCGCATCCGGCAGCCGTACCGCCTCAATCCGTATGGCATGCTGTTTGGATGGCCGACCGATGGACTCGATGGCCTCCTGACCATGGCCTGGGAGCGACGCCTCAACGGACGGCTCGCCCTCGACTGGCGGCGGGGGAGTCATCAATTGTCGTTGGGAGCTGACCTTACGCGGACCAGTGCATCATCCTACGAGAGCGGCAGTCTACTCAGCGAGTTCATGCTTGACGCGTTCCTGGTCCACCCGCACCGCCTGGGTTTCTTTGCGGGCGACCGGTTCGCGCTGTCCCACTTGGTGATCGATGCGGGCGTGCGGTTCGATCACTTTGCGCCCGGTGGGGAATTCGCCAACACTCCGGGTCGCATCTTCACTCACCCAGGCTGGTTGGGCGGTACCGACACCAGCGATGTTGCCTACGCCACATCTTTGGCCCAGGTCTTTACTCCCACTTCCACCCAGGGCATCTGGTCGCCGCGAGTTCGGGTCGCGTATGACCTGACTCAGAGTACGAACGTCAGGTTCTCTTACGGTCGATTGGTGCAGGAACCGCCGCTTGGGCTGTACTTCAAGGGGTCTAACGCGGATTTGTCCTTCACCACGACATTCGAACCATTCGGCCGCTCTATCCCGTATGCCGTGTCGACGGTGATGGAGTTTGGCTTTCACTTTGTGCCGGTCACGAACCTGGCGCTCGACGTGGTTGGATACTCATTGGGTGACCAGGGGCCGTACTCGTTCCGAATCAAGCAATTTCCCGATCCCGCCGTCCCTGGCGACTTCATCAACATGAACGTCTTGACCAGGACCGACGTGGGTGAGGAAACCGGCGTCGATGCCCGGTTGGATTGGTCGCCCCTCTCCTTCCTGAACGGGACCCTCAGCTATTCCTTCGCCCACGCGCCCAAGGGAAGCACGGCGACCAGCACCTTCTTCGGGGATGCGACCACAACGCATGCAGTGGCCGCGCTGGCCACGTTGAGCGCACCTTGCAGGCTGGAGGTTCTTGGGTGATCTCAAGGCCTCGATTCTGGTTCACGCAACCAGTGGACTACCCTATGTCCTCGCCCGAAACATCGGCTTGGGAATCACGGCACCCCCTGACGATGCCGATGCTTTTGTATCACTAATCGGCTCGGCTCGTCTCCCATGGTCGAAAACGGTGGACATCCGTTTGAGCAAGGGGTTCCATGCCGGCAGGTTCAACGCCTCCATGTTCGCCGACATGCGAAACGTGTTGAACCTGAACGATCTGCTGGGCGCCTACTCCGAGACTGGCGCCACGACCAATCCGTTGTACCGGGAGTCGTTGCTGTCCCCCGAGTTCGCGAACCTGCAGATCGAGGCGAACGCCAATGGACGCCTGCTGGGCGATGGCTCGATCGACCTGCGGCCGTCGTGCAGCGGCTGGACCAGCGGTGCCGCGGGCGCGAGCGGCCCGGTGAACTGTGTGGCCCTGCAACGGGTCGAGCAGCGTTTCGGGGATGGCGATGGCCTGTATTCACTTAGCGAGCAGACGACTGCCTTGAATGCCTACTTCGATTCCTTCTTCGGTCCCTGGCGGTTTGCTGGCCCCGGCCGCACCGCCCGCGTAGGACTCCAGATCCGATTCTAGAACCGTGCGGCGGGCCGTGGCGGCCCGAGCAGCGGTAACCTGAATCACGGCACCCCTTCTGGCGTTGTACGACATTCGTCAGCGCATGAAAACGCCACGCCGGCTGGATGTTCGCGACATCGTCACACCGCTCGTCGCGTTGGCCGCCCTGGCCGCGCTCGCGGCGCTGACGCTCGCCGCCAACTAGCCGCACCCGCTACGGGTGGTAGCTTCGGGCTATGGCCCATGTCGCCACCGAATTGACCGTCACGCTGCAGTCGGACGTTCCCGGGGCGCTGGCGTCTGCCCTCGAGGCCGTGGCGCGGGCGGGGATCAACATCGATGGGCTCACGGAACAGGAAGGGACGGTGCATTTGCTCACGCGCGACGCGCCCGCGACCCAGCGCGCGCTGCGGGCCTCGGGCGTCCGTGTTCGGAGCGAGCGGACCGTGGTCGTCGTCGATGTGGAGGACCGCCCTGGCGTTGCCGCGGGCGTGTTTCGCCGCATCGCCGAGGCGGGCTTGAACGTGGATTTCAGCTACCTCGCGACCCGCGATCGCATGGTCGTGGGAGGCGAGGACGCCCAGAGGATCGCCAAACTTCTGGCGTAACGAGGCACTGCACCCCGCCGGAGCGCTCTGCTCGCTCCGAACGCTCAATTCAAAGACCATGTCCCGCAACGAGTTGCGGAACCTGCCATCGGCACCGAGCGGCGGCCCCGGGCTTGCCAGTAGCCTCTCCTCCGAGCACTCTATGACCACGCCAATGGCCTTCTCCCGCGCAATCCCGGTCGTCCTCGCTGCCATGGTGGCGTTGATCGGCTGTTCCCATCCCCCGGAGCCAGATCCGGTGCCGGTGGCGGACACGACGCCCCCGCCGGTCCGCGTGGTGACCGAAACCGTTACGGTTCGGGACCACGAGTCGGAACAGCGCGTGTCTCGGTTGGAGTTGCGGCTGATGGAGCGCGACGCCCAGGTCGAAGACCTGCAGGCCCGCCTGGACGAAGCCCGGCGCGAGGTCGTGCGTTCCATGGCCAAGGTGCAGACGCTCGCCACCCGCGCAGAGGCGGCATCGGGGATGGCCGAGGCGGAAATCGCGCTGCGGACGCTGCGACGGTCGGCGGGCGGACAGGCGGCACCCGAGGTGGCGCGCGCCGTCAAGCTGCTCGAGGACGCTTCGAAGGAGTTCAACGTTCAGAACTATGGCGGCGCGCTGTGGCTCGCCAATCAGGCCAAGTCTACTGCCGGGGTGGGCCGCACCCGGTTTGCGAGCGGTGATCCGGCGGCCGCCCGGCCGGGCGAGGTGATGTTCGCCGTGCCGTTGCAGCTGCAGACGTTGAGCCGCAGCAAGGTGCGCGAAGGTCCGGGCACGAACTTCCGCGCGGTGGCGACCCTCGAACCAGGACGCCGGCTGGTCGGGCTGTCGTATGTGGATCAGTGGATGCGGATCCAGGACGACAGCGGCCACGCGGGGTGGGTGTTCTGGAATCTGGTGCAGAAACGGCAGGCGTCGTCCCGCTAGCGCGGGACCAGCGATCAGCCGGCTTTCTTCCCCGCCTTTTCTTCCTTGACCAGCTTCAGACCGGCGCGGCGCACCTTGTCGCGCCCTTCTCGTTTCGCCTCGTATAGCGCCTCATCGGCCGAGGCAATGACCTGCTCTGGCGTGTCGCCGTGGAGCGGGAATTCGGCCACGCCGATGCTCACCGTCATGCGGCGTCCCGGGAAGTTCTCCTCGGCCATGCGAGCGCGAATCCGCTCGGCGATGTCCTGGGCTTCCGGCATTCCTGTTTCGGGCAGCATCACCAGGAACTCCTCGCCACCGTAGCGGGCAACGAGATCGACCTCGCGCGTCGCCTCCCGCAGGATCCCAGCGACCCGGGCCAGCACGCCGTCACCCGCGGGATGTCCGAACGAATCGTTGTACTTCTTGAAATGGTCCACATCCACCATCAGCAGCGCAAATGTGTGCTTCAGCCGCTGCGACCGGCGGGCTTCGTCGTTCACCGCCTCCATCAAGCGGCGGCGATTGTACAGGCCAGTCAACCCATCGGTCACCGAGAGCCGCTCGAGCTCTTCATTCTTGCGGCGCAGGGTCTCGTTGGCGGCGTCGAGCGCTTCGCGGCCCTCCCGCAGGCGCACCACCATGTTGTTGAAGATCTGGGTCAGCGACCCGACTTCGCCGCCTGAGAGTACCGGCAGATCCACATCGAGGTTGCCGGCGGCCACCTTCGATGCCCCTTTGGCGAGCCGTTGCAACGGCCGCACGATGAAGAGGCCGAGGAAGTAGGCGATCATGCCGACGCCGATCAGCAGCGCGGCCACGAGTATGAGCATCGTATCGCGCAGTCGCGCGACCTGACGAAACGCCAGGGAGGCCGGCGCTTCAGCCACGACGGACCAACGCAGTGTGGGATCGGTGCGCATGCTGCCGACGACGTGCTCACCGTCGTATCCCCGATAGCTCTCGAGTCTGCCGTCGTGCGCGGATAACCGTTGCATCGACGCCGTGGTCAACCGCGCGCCCGAGCCCGTCGCGCGCCCAGTCACGATTTCGCCCTCGGCGGAGACGAGGTAGACTCGCCCCGAGTCGGACGGCGCGTAGCGGCGCAGGATCTGGTCCATGGACGAAAGATTCAGCTTGGCGGTGAGCGCCCCCAGGAACCGGAGGCTGGGCACGTGAACCGGGACCGCCACCACCAGGAGGGCCGCCCCGAGGGTCGGGTCGCGATAGGGGTCGCCCATCGCTGCATTGTCGGAGAGTACCTCTTCGGTCCATCCGTGCGGCATCTGGATGGGGCGCACCTGCCGAGCGCTCGTCGCCACGACTGCTCCCTGCGTATCGACCACCATCAATTCGACGTAGTCCGCGAAGCGTTCGCGCACCGAGTTGAGATAGTCCGCCAGGCGCCGGGCGGCGGGGGTCTGCCCTTTGGCTCCACGGGACCGGGACCGGTCTTCCAGGTTTTCCGTCACTTCATAGGAGCTGGCGAACACGCGGAGCTCGTACAGGCGCTCCTTGAGCCAGAGCCCCAGCTCGCGGGCGCTCTGCGTGCTCGCGCTTTCCATCTCCTCGGTGATCTTGGCGTTGAGCGACTGCCGGATGTGGCTGTAGGCGATCCACGTGGTGAGGAGCGACGGAATCAGTGTGGCCAGCACCGCAAAGAACAGAATCCGGTTTCGGATGCTGTCCAAGTGCAGCAGACGCGTGTGCTTCGAAACCGACTGTTCCAGCTGGCTGAGCCGCATATGTCTCCTACGAACCCACTCAAGATTCACGACCGCCTGCCCCACGCAAGTAGGGTGCCCGATCTGGCGGTGAACACCAAGTGCGAAAAGAGCTTGCACTCTGCAGTCGTGATGTCACCATGTCGGCTGCAATCAAAGTGCCGTGACGCCCATCACTGGTGCGCGACGCGACGCCTCACGCGCCGCACCAGGGGCGGCGCACAGCTTCGGGCTGGACCGCGCACCTGTGGCCCCCGGTCGCGGCGGGGGCGCGACACTCGCCTGCAACCCCCTGCGGGTTTCCAACGTCTAAGGGGGGACCCGACGATTCCTACGCCCGCGCGAGGTGTCCCATGACGCTCCGTTCCTGTTTGACCCCTTTCCTTCTCCTTCCATTACTCGCCGTCACGCGGCTTTCCGCACAGGAGAGCGCGGATGAATGGCTGTCCGATTGCCGCGACCGGAACCACAACGATCGTCCCCATGCCTGTGAGGTACGCGAAACCGGGATGCGCGCTGTGAGCGGCACGCTCACCGCCGATCCGGGTGAGAACGGCGGCGTGGCGATCTACGGATGGGACCGGGATTCGGTAGCGGTCGTGGCCAAGATCCAGGCCAATGCCCGCAACGAGGAGGACGCCGAGCACATTGCCCAGGCGATCCGCATCGAGGCGGCGGGTCGCACCATTCGGGCGACGGGGCCCTCCCAGACGTCCCGGGAACGGTGGTCGGTGAGCTTCGACATCTACGTGCCCCGGCACACCGATCTCTCGCTCGAGACCGAGAATGGTCCGCTCTCGGTCGAGGATGTGTCGGGAACGATGTCCCTGCATGCCCTGAACGGACCCGTCTCGCTGGCCGGGGTGGGGGGCGATGTCACGGCCCGGGTCCAGAATGGCCCGTTGTCGGTCCACTTGAGCGGCGACCACTGGGATGGCACCGGGCTCGATGCGTCGACGGTCAACGGCCCCGTGGTCCTCGCGATTCCCACGAATTACAACGCGCGCCTCGAGACCGGCACCACGAACGGGCCGATGGATCTGTCGTTCCCGCTCACGGTGACGATTCAAGGACACGTCTCGCATCGCATCCAGAGCACCCTGGGGCAAGGTGGAGCCCTGGTGCGGGTCGTGACTACCAACGGTCCGATGTCGATCCGCCGCGCGCGCTAGCTCGCGACGAGTCTCAGGCGACACACGCCGAGCCCTTCGGGGCTCGGCTTTTTTTTCGGCCGCCGCGATTAGCTTGCGCGCATGTCTGCGCCTGCTACGACCCCGCACGGCTTCCGCGCCGAGGTGGTCGAGCTGCTCCGGCTGGCCGTGCCGACCGTCGCCGTCCAGGTCGGCTGGATGTCGATGGGCGTCGTGGACACCATCGTCGTCGGTCACGTCTCGGTGGATGCCATGGCGGCGGTGGCGTTGGGCAACCTCCTGTTCCTCGCCATCTCGATTTTCGGCATGGGGATCCTGACCGGGCTCGATCCCGTCATCTCCCAGGCGGTTGGCGCGCGCGATGAACCGGCAGTCGGGCGAGGCGTCCAACGCGGCATGCTTCTGGTGCTCGCCCTCACGGTTCTGTCGACGGTGGCGATCGTCCCGGTCAGGCCAGTGCTCGACGCGTTGCGCCAACCGCCGGAGATCGTCCCGACGGTGGTCGCCTATATGAGAGTCGCGGCCGGCGGCTTCCTGCCGTTCTACGCGACGATTCTCGTGCGCGTGTTCCTGCAAGCGACCGGTCGTGTAGCCCCAATGGTCTGGGCGACGTTCGCGGCCAACCTGCTCAACCTGGTGCTCAACTGGGTCTTCGTGTTCGGTCACCTGGGGGCGCCGGCGTTGGGGGCGGTCGGCTCGAGCTGGGCCACCACGCTGTCGCGCTGGGCTCTGGCGTTGTTCATGGTGGCGTTCGCGTGGCGGCAGCTCCGCCCGCGGCTGCGGCCGCTGCTGCCGGACGTCTTCGGGTTCCGTCCGTTGCTGCGCGTGCTCGCGCTCGGTGCCCCGATCGGCATCCAGTATGAGCTGGAGCTCGGCATTTTCAGCGTCGTGGGACTGATGATGGGGCGGTTGGGGGCGATCCCGATGGCGGCGAATCAGGTCGCCTTGAACCTCGCCTCGATCACGTTCATGGTCCCGCTGGGGGTATCGATCGCGGCCTCGGTGTTGGTCGGCCAGGCCATCGGGCGGGGCGACATGCCGGAAGCGCGCCGCGCCGCGTTGGCGTCGCTGGTGTGTGGCATGGGGTTCATGGCGCTATCGGCCGTCGTCATGCTCACGGTTCCGGGCATGCTGGCACGCGTCTACACCACCGATCCGGCGGTTGCCGCCCTGGCCGCGTCCCTGATCCCAATTGCCGGCGTATTCCAGGTGTTCGACGGGACTCAGGTAGTCTCGATCGGCGTGCTGCGCGGCACCGGCGATACGCGCACTCCGATGATCGTGAACGTGCTCGGCTATTGGGTGATCGCATTGCCCCTTTCGGCATGGCTTGGACTGCGGACACCGGCCGGACCGCAGGGCATGTGGTGGGGTCTCGTGGCGGGACTGGTGGTGGTGGCGATCGTGTTGTCGATCCGCGTCCGGGCGAGGCTGGGAACAGAGGTCCGGCGGTTGGAAGTCGAGACCGCACGGCGCTAGTCGGCCGGGCGTTTTCGCTCCCGGTAGGGGTACCAATAGTTCTTCGCTTCCATCAGATAGTCGACGTGCACGTGCTTCGGCTCCCGGAACGCATCCAATCCTTCTTCCCCCAACTCCCGTCCGACGCCGCTCCACCGCATCCCGCCGAACGGCGCACCGTCGTTGTCGGTCAGCGGATCATTGACCCAGAAGGTGCCGGCTTTGACCCGCTCCATCGCCCGCATCGCGAGCTCGAGGCTCTTGGTGTAGACGCTGGCGCCGAGTCCGAATTTCGAATCATTGGCCATCGTGATCGCTTCATCGGCATCGCGGGCTACCGTGAGCGAGAGTACCGGACCGAAGATTTCTTCCGTCGTGGGGAGCGAGCCGTGCGGGACGTCGCTCAGGATCGTGGGTGTGAAAAAGTGACCCTTGAGACCCGTCGGCGCCATGCGTTTTCCGCCCACCCGCAGCGTCGCACCCTGACGAACGGCCTCGCCCACCTGTCGCTCGACCACCAGGGCGGCTTCCTCGGAGATCAGGGGCCCGATATCCGTTTCGGGGCGCATCGGGTCCCCGACGGTGAGCGCGCGCAGATGGTCTTCCAGCCGCCGCAGGAATTCCTGCGCGATCGGGGCGACCAGATAGATCCGCTTTGATGACGTGCACACCTGCCCGGCGTTGAGCAGCCGGGCCCAGGCGACGCCCGGCACGGCGACGTCGAGGTCGGCATCGCCGAACACGATGAATGGGTCGACGCTGCCCAGCTCGAGGTTCACTTTCTTCAGTTCCTGTCCAGCCAGGGCCGCGATGCGGCGGCCCGCGGCCACCGAGCCGGTGAACGCAATGAGATCGACCTTGGGGTGGCGTACCAGCAGCTCGCCGGTCGCCGGGCCCCCGGTGATCACGTTGACCACGCCGGCGGGGAGTCCGTCGTAGCATTCCGCCAGCAGCAGGTTGCAGAGCGGGTTCTGGTGCGGTGGTTTGCACACCACCGTATTTCCGGCCGCGAGCGCCGGGGCCACCTTCCAGGCCATGAGCAGCAGGGGAAAGTTGAACGGCACGATGGCCGCCACGACCCCATACGGCTCTTTGACGGTGAAGTTGATCTGGTGCGGGGCGACCGGCGGAATCGAATTGCCGTAGCTGCGCCGGCCCACCTCCGCGTAGTAGTCGAAGCACGCCGCCACCCATTCGATACAATCGACCGATTCGACGAGCGGCTTGCCCGATTCGCGGGTCATGAGCCGGGACAGCTCCCGTTCGCGACCGCGGATCTTGGTCGCGATCTGGTGCAGCAGGGTCGCCTTCTCTACGCCGGGTGTCCTCCACCATGCCGGCTGCGCCCGTGCGGCCGCCTCGACCGCGGCCGCGACGTCGGCCGCGCCACACTCGGGAGCCAGGCCGACCGGTTCCAGGTTTGCGGGATTGGTGATCGGACGGGTTTCCGTTGACTGCGCCGGACCCCACCGGCCGTCGATCAGGATACGGGACGCGTCGCTCATCGGCGCAATGTTCGCCGCCTGTGGCCGGACGCGCCAGCCGGGTGCACATTCTGCGGCACCACCCCGCACCTGGAGCCCTCGATGCCGTACCTGTCTCGTCGTGAGTTCGTGCAGTACGCCGCCGCCGCCTCCGGTCTCGCCGCCGCAACGCCGCTGGCCGCGAGTGGTTCATCGCTTCCGACGCCCCACATCCCCACGCCTCCATCGTTCGAGCTCGAAGAGGCGACGGTAGCGCAGCTGCAAGCCGGGCTCGCGAGCGGGCGTTACACCTCGCGCCGGCTGTGCCAGCTCTACCTGGCCCGCATCGACGAGATCGACCGGCGCGGCCAGCTGCGTTCGGTGATCGAGACCAACCCCGAGGCCCTCGCGCTCGCCGATCGCGCCGACGCGGAACGTCGCGCCGGGCAGGGGCGGGGACCGCTGCACGGCATTCCCGTGCTGATCAAGGACAACATCGGCACCGGCGATCGCATGAAGACGACCGCGGGGTCGATGGCGTTGGCCGATGCGCCGGCGCCGCGCGATGCTTTCGTGGCCAGGCGCCTGCGCGATGCGGGCGCCATCATTCTCGGCAAGACCAATCTCTCGGAATGGGCGAACTTCCGTTCCACTCACTCGGTGAGCGGATGGAGCGGTCGCGGCGGGCAATGCCGCAATCCCTACGCCCTCGATCGCAATCCCTGCGGCTCGAGCTCCGGCACCGGCGCCGCCATCGCGGCGAGCCTGGCGGCGGTGGGCGTGGGCAGCGAAACCGATGGGTCGATCGTGTGCCCGTCGTCCGCCAATGGCCTGGTGGGGATCAAGCCGACGCTCGGTCTCGTGTCCCGCACGGGCATCATTCCGATCGCCCACAGCCAGGACACTGCGGGTCCCATGGCACGCACCGTCACCGATGCCGCGATGCTGCTGGGCGTGCTCGCGGGCTCGGACGCCAGCGATGCGGCAACCGCCGAGGCCGGCACGCGAGGGCAGACCGACTACACCAAGTTCCTGGATCCCAACGGTCTCAAGGGGGCACGCATCGGCGTCGCCCGAGCCAAGGTCACCGGGTACAGCGCGAGCACGCGACCGGCTGTTCGAGGCGGCGCTCGATGTCATGAAGCTGGCGGGCGCCGTGGTCGTCGATCCCGCCGACATCCCCCATCTGGGCGAGTATGATGACGCCGAGTTCACCGTGCTGCTGTATGAGTTCAAGGCCGATCTCAACACCTACCTGGCGGGGCTCGGCGGGACGCCCGCGCGCACCCTGACCGATCTGATTGCGTTCAACGATCAGCATCGCGCCCAGGAGCTGCCGTTTTTCGGGCAGGAAATCTTCACGATGGCGCAGGAGAAGGGACCGCTCAGCGACGACGCGTACATGGAAGCACTGCTGCACTGCCGTCGCCTTTCCCGCAGCGAAGGCCTGGATGTGGTGTTCGCAGAAGGAGAAGCTCGACGCGATCGTCGCCCCGACGGGTAGCCCTGCCTGGACCATCGATCTCGTGAACGGCGACCATTTCCTCGGAGCGTCTTCCACGCCCGCCGCAGTCTCGGGTTACCCCAGCGTGACGGTGCCGGTGGGCTTCGTGCACGGGTTGCCGGTCGGGATGTCGCTTCATTGGGACGGCGTGGAACGAGCCGACGCTGATCAAGCTGGCGTACGCCTACGAGCAGGCGGCCAAGCCGCGCCGCGCGCCGCGGTTCTTGGCGACGGCAGACCTGACGGCGTGAAGACGCAGGCCGACTTGCCACCGCCCGAATTCGGCGGCAACATACGAGTTCGGCCGTCGTGTCCGTGCAACACCCACCATGGAGGGACCGTGGGCAAGCGTTTATGTCTGTTGGCCGTCGCAGTGTGCGCGTGGGTCGGCGTGGCCGCCGCCCAGCAGCGTCAGATCACCGGCCTGGTGACCGCCGCGGGCGGGACCCCGATTTCGGCGGTGAACGTCAACATCGTCGGGACGGCATTCAGCACGGTGACGCACGACGATGGGCGATACGTGATCGCGGCGCCGAGTGGGCCGGTCACGCTGCTGTTCCGTCGCATCGGGTACAAGCGGCAAGAGGTGCCGGTATCGGCCGATCAGACCACGGCCGACGTCCAGCTGGTGCAGGACGTGTTCAATCTCGAGGCGGTGGTCGTGTCCGGTCAGCAGACCGGCGTCGAGCGGCGTAATGCCGCGGTCGCGACCACGGTCATCACCGGCGCGGAAGTGACGGGAGTGCCCTCGCCGGCGTTGGATCGTGCCCTGCAGGGCCGCGTTCCGGGCGCCTACGTGCAACAGAATTCGGGCGCTCCGGGCGGCGGCACGCAGATCCAGATCCGGGGCTCGAACACGGTCGTCGGCGCGGCCGACCCGCTGTACGTCGTGGACGGGGTGATCGTCAGTAACGCCTCGGTGTCCACCGGGTTGTTCGCGATCACCGCCAGCGGCAATCCGCAATCCACGCGCAACGACGGCGAAAAGCAGGACGACCCGGTCAACCGGCTCACCGACTTGAACCCCAACGACATCGAGTCGTATCAGATCCTGCGGGGAGCGGCGGCGACCTCGATCTACGGATCGAAAGGTGTGAATGGGGTGGTGATCATCACCACCAAGCGGGGGCAGTCGGGCCGGCCCCGGGCGAGCCTCACCCAGAGACTGGGCTTCTCCGAGCTGCTCCGTGGGCCCGCGACACGGGCGTTCACGTTGGCCGAGGCGCTGAACCAGTTCGGCGACACGGCGCTGATTCAGTCCTACCTCGTGAACGGCTCGCTGCCCACGTTTGACCACCTGCGCGAGCTGGCAGGCGAGAAACCGCTGTCGAATGAGACGCAGCTCGAGCTCTCCGGTGGTGCCGCCGGGACCCGCTACTACATCTCGGGCGGACAGAAGGGTGATGGCGGGATCATCACCAATACCGGCGCGCAACGGCAGAACATCCGGGCCAACCTCGATCAGAGTTTCTCCGACCGATTCACGATGGCCCTGAGTACCGGATTCGATCGGACCGCGACGCAGCGGGGGTTCACCAACAACGACAACGCCGGCGCTAGCGTGACGTATGCGCTCGCCTATATCCCGGGCTTCGTGCCGCTCGAGCCCGTGAACGGCGTGTTTCCGAATCCCGGCGGACGGAGCTATTTCGGATCCAATCCGCTGCAGACGACTGCGCTGGGGAGCAACGATGAGACCGCGCTGCGCTTCACCGGCGGGCTCAACCTTTCGTTCCAGGCGGTCCAAAGCGAACGCCAGAACCTGCGGATCGTCGGTGCCGGCGGCATCGACTTCTTCAATCAGAAGGACCAGGTGTTCGCGCCGCGCGAGCTGTATTTCGAGCAGCGCCAGGCCCAGCCAGGCGGGTCGGCCCTGTCGAACGCGGACGGCCGGTTTACGAACTGGAATCTGAACGCGATTCACGCCTACACGCCGAGCGGGTCGTGGACCGCGACGACGGCAGTAGGCTTGCAATGGGAAGACCGGGCCATTTCGCGGTCGCGCATCATCGCGCGCGGGCTGCTGCCGGGTCAGCAGAACGTGAACCAGGGTGCCGTCATCACGCCGTTCGAAGAGAACGTGCACGAGCGCACGGTCGCGCTGTACGGGCAGGAGCAATGGCTCGGCATGAACGAGCGACTGCTGCTGTCGGGCAGCGTCCGCGCCGAGCGGACCAGTGCCAACGGTGACGTCGGCAAGTACTACCTCTTCCCGTCAATCCGGACGTCGTACCGCTTCCCGGGCCTGGTGGGGGAGGGCAGTGACGTAAAGTTCCGGGCCTCGTACGGCGAAACCGGCAACCAGCCGCTGTTCGGGCAGAAGTTCACGACGCTGCAAGGTGGCGTCGTGATCGGCGGCAGCATCGGGACGATCGCCGGGGCGACGGCCGGCGATCCGGCGATTCGACCGGAGCGGACGAAGGAAATTGAGGCGGGGATCGATGCCACGCTGCTCGATGGCCGCGCCAACCTCGAGCTGACGGTCTACCAGCGCAAGACGAGTGACCTGCTCGTTCCGGTGACGCCGGCACCGTCGACCGGGTTCACGCTCGCCTTTGTCAATGGCGGGAAGATCAAGAACGAGGGTCTGGAGATCGGTCTCGGCATCACGCCGATCCGGCGGCCCGATTTCGACTGGCTGTTCCGCACCAACTTCACGAGCCTGAGAAACCGCGTGCTCGAGCTGAATCTCCCGGGCGGCGCCACGGGCTTCCGGCCCGCCAACGCCGGGTATGGTCTCGCGTACGGGGAATTCTTCGTCGAGGTTGGCAAGCCGATCACGCAGATCATCGGGACCGACGATCAGGGCAACGTGATCTCCCTCGGCCAAGTGAACCCCAAGTTCCGCTGGTCGTTCTACAACGAATTTACGTATCACCGCATGTCGCTGTCGTTCCTGTGGGATTGGCAGAACGGCGGCGTAGCCCAGAACCAGACCCTGTCGTTGTACGACTGCAACAGCCTCGCCCCCGACGCCGCGACGCCGGCGGGTCAGGCCCGCACCGACGCGTGCCTCGTCACCGGGGACGCGCGGCCGTTCGTGCAGTCGACCACGTTCATCAAACTCCGGAACGCGAGCGTCGGGTTGGATCTCCCGAGCACGTGGCCGCGTGGTTTGGAGCGAAATCGGCTCGCGTGAGCGTGGAAGGCGTCAATCTGCTCACGATCACCGACTACTTCGGCTACGACCCCGAGGTCTCCAACTACGGCGCGCAGTCCATTACGCGCAACATCGATCTCGGGCCGTATCCACCGTCACGCCAATTCTTCTTCACCATCCGGGCGGGGTTCTGACCATGCGCACGAGACACTTCGCGATCGCGGCCGGGCTCCTCCTCCTGGGGGCCTGCAATTTCGATATTCTGAACACCAACCAGCCGACGCAGGACGATCTGGTGAACAACCCCACCAAGGTCAAACTGGCGGCGGCGGCGACCGGTCTGTTTGGGACCGCCCGCGGCGGCATCCAGGCCGTCATCTGGCGCCTGGGCTCCATGGGCCGTGAGGGGATCAACCTGTCCGGGAACAACCAGCCGGATTTCCAGGAACCGTACTTCGGGCCGGTCCAAGCGGGGGGCAGCTTTGGCGGCACCCTGTATATCGACCGGTATGCGTTCATTCGCAGCGCCAACATCTACCTCGATGCCATCGATGGTGCGCCGGACTTGACCGCCGAGGAGAAGGCGGCGTCGAAAGGGATGGGCAAGACACTGACGGCGCTCGCCTTTGCCTACGTCATCGAAACCCGCGCCGAGCTCGGCTCGCCGATCGACGTCGATCATCCGGTGAGCTCGCCTCCGGCGCCGTTCGTGTCGGAAGACAGCGTGTGGGGCCACATCATCACGCTCTTGAACGATGCTGCGGCCGATCTGGCGGCGGCCGGCAGCGTCGACTTCCCATTCCCCGTTCCTCCGGGACTGTCGTCGTTCAATACGCCGGCCACGTTCGTGCAATTCAACCGGGCGCTGGCGGCGAAGGCCTACGTGTTGCGCGCCACGGTGCCCGGCGGCTGTGGCGGCGCGCCCGCCACGTGCTATGCGGCGGCGCTCACGGCGCTCGGGGTTTCATTCCTCGATCCGACCCCGGCGAATTTCCAATCAGGAGCCTACTTCGACTTTTCCACCGGGCCCGGGGACGCAGTGAACGGGCTGTCCGAACCGCTGAACGCGCTCACGTTCTTTGCGCTGCAGGACAATTTCACCGACGCCCAGCTGCAGACGGGTGGCGTGCTGCAGGATCAGCGCGTGCTGGACAAGGTCGTCCCCGCCGCCGATACGCAGATCGCCCTGTTGGGCAGTATCCCGATTCCCGGCGAGTTCAAGTTCTCCGTGTTCTTCACCAGCGGGCAGCCGGACCAGAACCACGGCATTCCGATCATCAAGGACGAGGAGTTGATTCTGCTCCGCGCCGAGGCCAGCTGGTTTGGGGGCAACAAGGCCGGCGCGGTAGCCGACATCGATTTGGTGCGGCAGAACTCCGGTGGCCTTCCGGCGACAGCATTGACCGCGGGGAGTCCGGACTCGGCGTTTGTTACCGAGCTGATGTACAACCGGCGCTATTCTCTGTTGTGGGAGCAGGGAGCGCGTTGGATCGACGCGCGGCGGTTCGGTCGCCTGGCCGATATCCCGATCGCCATACCGGGTGGTAACGTGCCGCCCGTCATGCCAATCCCGTTGACGGAATGCCAGGCTCGCAATATTCCCACGCAACCGGTCAGCAACGGGGTCGTGACGTGTACGCCCCTGACGCCGTGATGCGTTGAGCGGTCCGCCTTCCGAAGGGGCACGGTTCGCCGTGCCCCTTCGTGCTTCAGAGCGCCTCGAGCGGCTGCGCCGCGTCGCCCAGGTGTACGATGCCGGGATTCGCATCCCCGGGACCTCGTTCACAATCGGCCTCGACCCACTCATCGGTCTTATCCCGGGCCTGGGCGACTTGATCGGGGCGGGCGTCGCGATCTGGATCGTGGCGGAGGCGGCCCACCTCGGTGTTTCGGGGTTTGGGCTGCTGCGCATGGTGTTGAACATCGCCATCGATACCCTGGGCGGCGCCGTCCCCGTGGCCGGCGATGTGTTTGATGCCCTGTGGAAGGCGAATCTGAAGAACGTGCGCTTGCTCGAACGCCACCTCATCGCCAGCGGTGCGTTGGACAGCTCGGCTACCGACCGGTAGTCGCTTCGCCGCCATAGACGATGCCACGCCGCTCGGGGCCGAGCCAGGCGACGATCGCACACAGCACGAACACGGTTCCGGCGGTCACCGACATCGCCACCGCATAGGTACGGCCCTGGGCGATGCGCGCGGCGAGCCATGGCATGCCACTGGCGACGAACACTCCGCATTGATACGCGAAGCCGGGCAGGAAACCGCGGACCTTGTCGGGCGCGAGCTCCGTGATGTGCGCCGGGATCACGCCCCACGCGCCCTGGACCATGAACTGCATCAGGAACGCGCCGGCCACGAGCAATGCCACGTTCGGCGCGAAGGCCCACAAGGGAACGAGGGCGAGGGCGCCGATCAGCGCGAGAATGATCGTGCGCCGGCGCCCCAATCGATCCGAGTAGAGCCCGCACAGGATGCCGCCGGTGAGCGCGCCCACCATCGACAGCGCGGTCAGCAACGCCTTCTGCTGCGGCGAGAATCCCCAATCACGCTGCAGGAACGTCGGGTAGAGATCCTGCGTGCCGTGGGATACGCCGTTCATCATCGCCATCAGCAGCGTGATGTAGAGGAAGGTCTTCCAGTTGGCGAGGATGGCGCTCCCCAGGTGGCGCCAGCTCTCGGCTTTGCTCCGTTGCCACACTTCGGACTCGGTGACCTGCAGGCGGATGTACAGTGCCAACAGGGCGGGGAGCCCGCCGATGAAGAACAGCGGCCGCCATCCCCAGCGCGGGAACACGAAGAAGTAGCAGAGCGCGGCGAGCAGGTACCCCGCCGCATATCCCTGCTGCAGCAGACCGGAGAACATGCCCCGCCGCTCGGCCGGCACTTTCTCCATCACCAGCGACGCGCCCACGCCCCACTCGCCCCCCATGCCGATGCCGAACACGGCGCGCAGCACGAGAAACGTGGTGTAGCTGCCGCGCGAATCCCGTCAGCACCTCGGCCACCGAGTAGAACACGAGGTCGATCATCAACGGCAGCCGTCGTCCGTAGCGATCGGCGAGCAGACCGAAAATGAAGGCGCCCACCGGCCGGAACGCCAGCGTCAGCGTGATCGAGAACGCGATCTCGGCGTCGGTCTTGCCGAACTCCTTCGCGATCGCCGTGAGCGTCATCACGACGAGGAAGAAATCGAACGCGTCGAGCGTCCAGCCGAGGAATCCGGCGATCACGGCCGGGCGATGGGAAGCCGTCCTGGTCATGGCGCCCCAAGATATGCCTTGACGCCCGAACGCGGAGGTGCAGCATAAGGGCATGCGCCCATTCATTCCGCTGCTTCTCGTCCTCGCCGTGGCCAGTCCATTCGAGGCCCAGGCCCAGGCCGATTCCGGTCCGATCTACGATCGCACCGACGCCATGATCCCGATGCGCGACGGCGTTCGGCTGTACACCGTGCTCTACACACCCCGCGGGCTCGCCGGGCCGCTCCCGATCCTGTTCCGCCGGACACCATATGGGGTCGACCATACACCCTCGCCCACGGCCATGGACTACTTCAAGGCCCTGGCGCGGGACGGCTACGTTTTCGCCTTTCAGGACATCCGGGGGCGGTTCAAGTCCGAAGGGCAGTTCGTGATGCAACGGACGCCGCGCGATCGCCGCGACGCGAACGCCATCGACGAAGGCTCCGACGCCTACGACACGATGGACTGGCTGGTGAAGAACATTCCCGCCAACAACGGCCGCGTGGGGATGCTGGGCGTGTCGTACGACGGGTGGCTGACCGTCATGGCGCTTACGGACCCGCACCCGGCGTTCCGGGCGGCGTCTCCGCAGGCCTCGCCCGCCGACATGTTCCTGGGAGACGATTTCCATCATCAGGGCGCGTTCCGCTTGAGCTACGGGTTCGAATACGCGGCGCTGCTCGAATCGAGCGATACGGCGAACACGCAGTTCACATTCGATCAGTACGACACCTACGAGTGGTATCTGCGACTGGGACCGCTCGCCAACGCCAACACGCGATACTTCCACGGCACGCTCCCCACGTGGAACGACTTTGTAGCGCACCCCAACTACGATGAGTTCTGGAAGCGTCAGCGGATCACGCCTTATCTCGGGGCCGACGTCACCGTGCCGACGTTGAGCGTGGCCGGGTGGTGGGACCAGGAAGATTTCTACGGTCCGCTGGGCATCTATCGGGAGATGGAGCGGCACGATCCGCAGCAGCGCAACTACCTCGTCGTCGGTCCGTGGAACCACGGTGGCTGGGGCGGGGGCGAGGGCAGACACTGGGCGGCATCGATTTCGACAGCGCTACGGCGGCCAGTTCCGCGAGCGCATCCAGGCCCCGTTCTTCGCGTACTACTTGAAGGACCAGGGCGCGCTCGACCCAACCGGAGGCCGTGCTGTGCGAGAGCGGCGCCAATCACTGGCGCAGCTTCGACCGTGGCCGCCGCGCGAGGCGACGGCGCGCAATCTCTATTTCCACGCCGACGGAAAACTGTCCTTCGAAGCGCCGCGCGACTCCGGATCGGCGTTCGATCAGTACGTCTCCGATCCCGCGCATCCCGTGCCGTATCGGAATCGGCCCATCGAGCCGACCTACTACCCGCGCGGCTCGGGCTGGTACACGTGGCTATTGCAGGATCAGCGATTTCGTGCAGGGTCGTCCCGACGTGCTGACCTGGGAGACCGACCCGCTCGATTCGGATGTGGTGGTCGCCGGCGAACATCGTGGCGCATCTCTTCGCATCCACCACCGGCACCGACGCCGACTGGATCGTGAAACTGATCGACGTCTACCCTCAGGAGTATCCCGAAGACACGAAGCAGGGCGGGTATCGAGCTGATGGTCGCCAACGACGTGTTCCGCGGGCGGTTCCGCAACAGTTTCGAGAAGTCCGCAGGCGCTCGTCCCCGGTCGCGTCGCGGAATTCACCGTCGACCTGCACAGTCAGGATTACCGATTCCTGACGGGTCACCGCATCATGGTCCAGGTGCAGAGCACCTGGTTTCCGATCATCGACCGCAATCCGCAAACATTCGTGCCGAACATTTTCGCGGCGAAGGCCTCGGACTTTCGGGCCCAAACGCATCGGGTGTGGCGCACGGCGCGTGCGCCGTCGCACCTGGTGCTGCCGGTGGTTCCGGACTGAGATCTACGGCAGGGCGCGAAGCGCCTGGGCCAGGATCCCGACCAGCTCCGCGATCTGCGGCTCGGAGATGATGAGCGGAGGAGACAGCGCGACCACGTCCCCGGTGGCGCGCACCAGCGCTCCCCGTTGGAAGCAGTCCAGGAACAGCTCGGTCCCGCGCGCCCCCGCGGCGCCCGCTCGCGGCTCGAGCTCCAGCGCGGCCATCAGGCCGAGGTTACGAAGGTCAATGACGTGCGGCAGACCGCGCAGCGAATGGATCGCCTCCTCCCACACCGGCGCCAGCGCCTTGGCGCGGTCGAACAACCCTTCGGTGTGGTAGACGTCCAGGGTCGCCAATCCCGCCGCGGTCGCGAGCGGATGGCCCGAGTAGGTGTAGCCGTGAAACAGCTCGATGCCGCCGGGCGCCGTATCGACCACCGCATCGTAGATGCCCTGCCGCACGGCCACCGCGCCCATCGGCACGGCGCCGTTGGTGATCCCTTTGGCGCAGGTGATCATGTCGGGGACGACCCCCAGGGCCTGCGCCGCGAACGGGGCACCGAGGCGCCCGAATCCGGTGATCACCTCATCGAAAATCAGCAGGATGCCGATGACGGTCGCACAGCGCCCGCAGCCGCTCGAGGTATCCGCGCGGCGGCACCAAAACCCCGGTTGACCCGGCCACCGGCTCCACGATCACCGCCGCGATCGTCTCGGCGCCGCGCTGTGCCACGATCGCCTCGAGCGCGTCGGCCAACTCGGCTCCCCACGTGGGTTGACCCTTGGAGAACGCGTTCTGGCCAAGATCGTGGGTGTGGGGCAGGTGATCGACGAGCGGCAGGAGCTGTGCGGCGAACGCCTTCTTGTTGCTCTCGAGCCCGCCGACCGAGATGCCCCCGAAACCGACGCCATGATAGGCGCGTTGGCGACCCACGAACCGCGCCCGTTGCGGTTCTCCCCGGGCCTGGGAATACGCCAGTGCGATCTTGAGCGCGGTGTCCACCGCCTCGGAGCCGGAGTTGCTGAAGAAGACGCGATCCAGATCGTTGGGGAGGATCGTGGCCAGCCGCTCGGCCAGCGCAAAGCTCCCCGGATGGCCCATTTGAAATCCTGGGGCGTAGTCCAACCGCGCGGCGGCGTCGGCTATCGCCTGGACAATCGGCTTGGGTGAGTGCCCGGCGTTCACGCACCACAGCCCGGCGGTGCCGTCGAGGATTTGCCGGCCGTCGGCGGTTGTGTAGTGCATCCCCTGCGCCGATACCAGGAGTCGAGGGGCACGCTTGAATGCCCGGTTGGCGGTGAACGGCATCCAATGGGCATCGAGTGATGGCAACGTGGTTCCGGGCATCGCGGACTCCTATTGCACGTAGCGTAACACGTCGTAGAGGTACCGCACGCCGAACCCCACGTTGGCGACGCTCACCCGCTCGTCATTGCCATGGACGCCGCGCTGCGCGTCGGCCTTCTCGACCTTGAACGGATCGAAGCCGTAGGTCACGATGCCGAGCGCCCGGTAGAACGGCCGATCGGTCGCCCCGGTCAGCATCGGGGTGGTGACGCGCGCGCCCGGGTCGCGCTCGCCCGCCGCGCGCACGATGGCTCGAAACAGGTCGGATTCGATCGGGCTGTCGAGCGGCGGCTTGGGCGGGTTCATGGTCTGCCAGTGCACGGCCGTATCGCCCACCACGCGCAGCAGCTCGGCGCGGACCACCGCCGTATCCTGGTCGGGGAGAATGCGGATGTCGACCTCGGCGGAGGCCTCGGCGGGAATCACATTGGTCTTGTTCGAGCCGGTGATGACCGTCAAGGAAATCGTGTTCCGAAGAATCGCGTTCCAGTACACGTTGTCGGTGATCCAGGCACGGGCGGTGGAATCGGCGAGTGCGGCCGCGACGTCCGCAAGCCAGGCCCGCTGCGGGGCGGCGTATTGGGGGGCGATATCCCGGAAATACTTCGCGACGCCCGGCGTGACGTGCAGCTCGGTGGCGTAGTGTCCGAGACGGGCCAGCGCATCCACGAGTCGCGGCACGGGATTCTGTTTCGTGGGCCGCGATCCGTGCGACGGCGTGCCGTGCACGGTGATCCGTTGCCAGAAGGCCCGCTTTTCAGCGACCCCGACGCCGTAGTAGGTCAGGCGGCCGTCCTCGACGAGGTTGTCGCCACCTTCGGTCATGAGGAATTCGACGTCGCGCAGCAGGTCCGCGTGGCGTTGGGTGAATACGTCGGCGCCCCCGCCTCCGACTTCCTCGTCGGCGTTTCCGATAAACACGATGTCGCGGTTCAAGGCGATGCCGCTGCGCTTCAACGCGATGAGCGCCATCAGCTGGACCATGCCCTCGCCCTTCATGTCGAGGGCCCCGCGGCCCCACACATACCCGTCCTGGACCAGCCCCGCGAACGGATCCACCGTCCAGAACTGACGCATGACCGGGACGACATCCAGGTGGTTGACGAGCGCGATCGCCTTCTTGGTGCCGCGCGAGTGCAACCGGGCATAGAGATTGGCGCGGCCGGGCCCCATCTCGACCGTGTCGAGAATCTGGGCCTCGATCCCCTCGCGTTGCAGCAGTTGCTGGAAGAAACGGGCGGCGGCCAGCTCGTTGCCTGGCGGATTGGTCGTATTGATCGCCAGGTAGGCGGAGAGGTTGCGCACCGCCTCGGCGGCCAGGGAATCCCAGTTGATGGGTCGCGCGGGAGTTTGGGCGAGGACTGGAGCGCCGCCGAGCAACAGGGCGCAGAGCAGCTTGGGTGTCATGGGTCGACGCGAGTGAAGGGTGAGCGTGAAACTGCGTGGCGGTTAAGGTTTCCGCAATCGGTAGTGTCCCACTAACCACTCGGTGCCGCCGCGGTAGCCGAACAGCTCTGCACAGGCGAGAAAAAACACGCGCCAGCGGTGAAACCACAGCTCCCCGTCGGGTCCGTACGTCGTGGCGAGCACCGGCCGCACCAGCAGCTCGTGGGCGGCGAGGTTCCGCGCCCACGCCTCCGCGGTGCGCGCGTAGTGTTCGCCGCCTACTTCCCATGTCTTTTCCACGACCAAGGATCCCTGAAAGCGGGGCAGCAGGTCCAGTGAAGGCATCAAGCCGCCGGTGAAGAAGTACCGACCAAGCCAATTACTGGCGCCGTCGGTTTCGAACGGGTAGGCGTAGCGACGGTGGCAGAACACGTGCACGAACAGCTTGCCGCCCGGGTCGAGCCACCCGGTGATGCGGTGCACCAGCTCGCGCCAATTATGCATGTGCTCGAACATTTCCACGCTCACCACCCGGTCGAATCGCGCGTCGAGCGTAAGCGTATTCACGTCCGCGGTGATGACGTCGAGATTCGCGGGCTTCTTTGACTCGATGAACTCCCGTTGTGAGGCGGAGTTCGATACGGCCAGGATGCGGCTGTTGGGATAGCGTCGCGCCATCCACAGCGACAACGATCCCCACCCACAGCCCAGCTCGAGGATCCGCTGGCCGTCGGCGAGCTGGGCCCGGCTGCACGCCAGCTCCAGCATCGCCGCTTCCGCCTCATCGAGGGTCGTCACGCCTTCGGGCCAATAGGCGCCGCTGTATTTCATGTTGGCGCCCAGCACCTGTTCGAAGAACGCGGCCGGCACCTCGTAGTGCTGGCGATTGGCGGCGTCGGGCACGAGCGCGATGGGCCCTTGCGACAGCTCGGCGTCGATCGAGCGGGCGCGGCGGGATTCCTGCCGCAGCCGCTGGGCCAGGAGCCGGCGCATCCCCCACCGGAGCACGGGCTCGGGCAGGCGGGCCAGGATCACATCAGGCCTGCGTGGGAAACCAGGGGAAGAAAACGCTCGTGTCGCGTTGGTAGGCGCGATAGTCGTCGCCGCGGCTCCGCAGGGCCTGCTGCTCGGTGAAGGGGATCCCGGTGAGGCGGAACAGGAACAGCAGCATCAGCACCGGTCCCAGCCAGGTCAACCAGGCCCCGTGGGCGATCAGCACGTAGCTGAACCAGTGCGTCCATTCAAAGAAGTAGTTCGGGTGGCGGGAATAGCGCCACAGCCCCTGGCGGCAGGTCTTGCCCTTATGCGCGGGATCGGCGCGGAACCGGGCCAGCTGACGGTCGGCTGTGGCCTCGCCCAGGACCGCGACGAGCCACACCGCCACTCCCGCCAACGACCAGCCATCCAGGCCCGCCCCGCGCATGGCGGCCAGAATGGGAATAGAGAACAGGGTGGCGACCACGGCCTGGCCCTGATAGAAGAAGAAAAAGAACAGCGGCGCCCGCGCGCCCCAGTGTTCTCGCATCGCGCGATAGCGGCCGTCCTCCGGGCGCCCGATGACGCGATCGGCGATCAGGTGCCACGCGAGCCGGCACGCCCACACGAAGGCGAGCGTTCCCACCAGCAGCCGTCGAGCCGGGGCCCCATCGGACAGAAGCGCGTATCCGATCGCCAGCACGCCCATGCCGCCCGACCAGGCGGCGTCCACCGAGGTGGCGTTCTTCGTTTGGAGTTGGCGCAGCCACAACAGCACCATGAGGCAGGCGAGCGTCGCCCAACCCAGCAGCAGGAGCCGGGTCACACCGCCGCCGCGTCGCGCTCGAACACCATCTGGACGTCCCCCAGGAACCGCTCTCGAAACCCGCCTTCGCAGTAGCAGAAGTAGAACTGCCACAGGCGGCGGAATTCTTCGGAGAACCCGAGGGCCCGCAGCCGGTCCCAGCGGGCGGCGAAATTCTGGCGCCAGCGCTTCAGCGTTTCGGCGTAGTGCGGCGTGATGTCCTCCAGATGGAGCAGCGAAAACCGGGCACCCCCCCGCGCCTCCGCCGCGCGGCGCAGCACCGGCAACGACGGGATGTTGGCCCCCGGAAAGATGTACCGCTTGATGAAGTCGACTTCGCGCCGGGCGCTGTGATAGAACCGCGGGTCGATCGTGATCGCCTGCAGCGCCATGCGCCCCCCGGGCCGCAGCAATTCGGCGCACTTGCGGAAGAACGCGCCGTAGAACTTGTGCCCGACGGCCTCGATCATTTCGATCGAAACCAGCTTGTCGTAGGTCCCGGTGAGGTCGCGGTAGTCCCGCTGCAGAATCGTGATCCGGTCGGCGAGTCCGGCCGCGGCCACGCGCGCCGTCGCCAGAGTGTGCTGCGCACGCGAGATCGTGGTCGTGGTCACGCGGCAGCCGTACCGCCCGGCCGCATACAACGCGAACCCACCCCAGCCGGTGCCGATCTCCATCACGTGATCGGCGGCGTTCAGCTCCAACTTCTGGCAGATCCGCTCGTACTTGGCGATCGACGCGTCGCGCAGCGTGGTCTCGGGATGTTCGAAAATGCCGCACGAATACGTGAGCGTGTCGTCCAGAAACTCGGCGAAGAATTCGTTCCCCAGGTCGTAGTGGGCCGCGATGTTGCGGCGGCTGCCGCGCCGGGTATTGCGACGCAAGCCGTGCCAGGCCAACCGCACGGGCTGCGCCAAACGGGCCCAGCCGGTTTCCAGGCTGTCGAGCACGTCGCGGTTACGCACCATGAGCTGGACCAGCGCCGTGAGGTCGTCGGTGTCCCACCACCGGTCGAGGTATGCCTCGACGGCGCCGAGGTGGCCGCCCAGCACGACGGACCGGTAGAACCTCGGATCCAGGACCGTGATCGTCGCCTGCGGCGTCTCGCCGGCCAGTCCGAACGCGCGCGGAGTCAAACCGGCCTCCACGATGGACAGGCGACCGTGGGTGAGTCGGGTCAACCGGTGCAGCAGCAGCCGCCGGGCCAGTGCGTCGAGCAGCGTCATGCGGAGCGCTTGGCCGGGTGCGGGTAGAATTGGTTTCCCTTGCGCCAGATCCGCAGCGCGTTCCAATGAATCGAGGTGGCCACGGCGGCGGTCATCCACGGGTAGCGGAGCAGCGCACCGGCGAGCGTTCGGGCGGTGATCTCACGCCGCGTGAGCGACATGGTGGCGTCGAACAGCTTGCCCCGGGCGTCGAAATTCTCCATGTGCACGCCGAGTTTGCGGCCGGGGATGGAAAAGCGCCAGACATAGCGATGATCCATGGGCATGAACGGCGACACGTGGAAGGTCTTCTGGAACTGGAATCGCAGTTGCCCATTCATGGCCGGAGTCCGTGGCAGCACGTAGGCGTGACGTTCCTTCCACGGCGTATTCGTGATCTCGGCCAGGACCGTTTCGACTTGAGTATCCTGCTCGTTGAAGCAGTAATAGAAGCTCACCGGGTTGAAACAGTACCCGTAGTACCGCAGGTGCGTCAGCAGACGGATGGGACCGCGTGGCGGCGTGCCGGTCGTCCGCGCGACGGTGTGGCGCACCGCCTCCGCGAGGGGAATGGTGCGCGGGCCGTGGTAGTCGGCGCGCCGGAACCAGGCTGGGGCGGCATGACGCGCCGACCACAGCCAACGCCCGTCGAGCGCCCCGGGCAGCTCGTCCAGGTCCAGATACATCATGAACAAACGGAAGCGGAACGCGTGCGGAACCGGCCGTCGCCGGCGATGCCGCACCAGGCCGGCGTAGATCGCGCTGTTCACCACGCGACTCCGAAGTGGCGGCATACCGTGAGGGCGCTGGTGACGCCGGCTTCATGAAACCCGTCGCCCCAATAGGCGCCGCAATAGTGGGTCCGATTGCGGCCGCTGATCTCCGTGTGACGCGCCTGCGCACGGGCCCCGGCCATCGTGATGATCGGGTGGTGGTAGGTGAACCGTTGCAGAATCCGCTCGGGGGCGATGTCGTCGGTGCGGTTCAGGGTCACGCAGTAGGTCTCCGCGGCCGTCAACGTCTGCAGGATATTCATGTCGTAGGTGACGGCGACGGGCGCCTCGGGATCCTGACCGAGATGGTAGTTCCACGCGGCCCAGAGCGCCCGGCGGCGCGGCAGGAACGAGGTATCAGTGTGCAGCACCACGTCATTGGCCTGATAGGGAAGCGCCCCCAGGAGTTCGCGCTCCAACGCGGTCGCGTCCGTCATGGTCGCCAGCGCTTGATCGGAATGACAGGCGAACACCACCTCGTCGAACCGCTCGCCGTCGACCTCGACGTGGTCCGGCTGCCGGGTCACCCGGTGCACGGGGTGCGCCAGACGGAGTCGGTCGCGGAACGGGGCGGTGAGCGCCGCGACGTAGCGCTGGGAGCCGCCTTGCACCACGCGCCACTGTGGGCGATCGGTCAGGGACAACATGCCGTGATGGTCGAGAAACCGGACCAGGAAGGCGAGCGGCATGTCGAGGACGCGCCGGCGTGGCTGCGACCACAGCGCCGCGGCCATCGGCGCCAGGTAGTGGTCCGACGAACGGCCGCGACAGCCCGGCGCGGCGACGTACTCGCCCACCGTGGCGTGCGCGGCGCCGTCGAGAATGGCCGCGGGGGCCCGGTGGCCGAACCGCACGATGTCCGCGACCATCCGGTAGAAGGACGGTCGCAGCAGGTTCCGGCGCTGGCCGAATAACTGCCGCAGGGTCGAGCCGTTGTACTCGAAGTCGCGGCGCTCGGCGCGCACGCTGAAGCTCATCACGGTCGGCTGCGTCGCGACGCCCAGCGTGCCCAGCAGTCTGGTGAAGTTGGGGTAGTTCCGCTCGTTGTAGACGATGAATCCCGTATCGACGGCGATGGCCCCGGATGGCGTCGGCACGCCGACGGTATGCGTGTGGCCGCCCGGGAGGGCATTGGCCTCGAACAGGGTGACGTCGTGATTCGCGTGCAGCCGGGAGGCGGCGACCAGTCCCGAGACGCCCCCACCGACGATCGCAATCCGCACGGTCAGGCCTGCTCCAGGACCCTGGCCGGCACCGCGTGGAGGTTCTTGATGATGCCGAGCCGGGAGAGCAACCACAGTCCGTAGAAGGTGAAATCCACCTCCCACCAGAAGAACCCCTGACGCGCCGCCCCCGGATACCAGTGGTGGTTGTTGTGCCAACCCTCTCCGAAGGTGATCAGCGAGAGCAGCAGACTGTTCTTGCTGTCGTCGTCGGTCGGGAAGCGCCGCCGCCCCAGCTGGTGCGCCAGCGAATTGATGAAACAGCTGCAATGGAACAGCACCACGGTGCTGATGAAGAACCCCCACACCAGGAGCTGGGCCCCGCCGATGAGGAACAGCGTGGCGGCGAGTAACAGCGGCACCACGATGTCGAACCGGTCGAGGAAGCGGAGCTCGGGAAACCGGGCCAGGTCGGGGACCTGCTTCAAGTCCGTGGGGAAGTTTTCGGGCGACGTGATCCAGCCTATGTGACTCCACCAGAACCCATGCTGGCGCGGACTGTGGACATCGGCTTCGGTGTCGGCATGCCGGTGGTGCTTGCGATGGTGCGCCGCCCACCAGAGCGGGCCGCGCTGCACGCAGGTGTTGCCGAGGATCGCGAACACCAGTTGCATCGGCCGTGACGTCTCATACGTGCGATGCGAGAAGTAGCGGTGATAGAAGCCGGTGATGGCGAACATCCGGGCGACGTACAGACCGGCCGCCACCCCCACCGCCGTCCAGCTGGCCCCCACCCAGATGACGCCGAGGCAGGCCACATGCATGGCCACAAAGGGGAGCACCCGCACCCAGTCGACCCGATGCCAACGGGAAGGGTCGATGGCCGTGGATGCGCCGGTGTCGAACCAGAGTACGAACTTCGCCAGCAGTTGTTTGGGTGTGTTCATCCTACTCAATCTAACGGTTTTAGGGGTCCTCGCCCTCGGCCCTTCCTCCATATACGGCGCTCCCCACCGTACGGATGGAACTCGGCCGCTCGGGGCTTCGTACAGGCCCGGATGTTCCGCCGCCGACTATCGATCATCCTGGTCGCTCTCGTGACCGCTCCGGCCGCCCACGTGTTGGCGCAGGACAGCGACCAGTCTCCTCAAGAATCGCGCCGCCGCCCAGGTCATCGCGCGCTGAACCTTGGAATCTCCGGAACCGGCGTTTCCTTCGGCAATTCCCGGAGCTGGAATGGGCTGCGCATCAACTGGCAGGACAATGCGGTGGAGCAGGTCAACGGGATTACCCTCACGCTGTGGACTGCCAAGCACAACGAAGACATGGTGGTGAATGGTTTCGCGCTGGGAGTGGCAGGACCCGTGGGCGGGCGCTTCAACGGGCTCACCATCGGGATCGTCGGCGCCGTAGCGGAGCAGGGCTTCAACGGGATCACGCTCGCCGGGGTGGGGGCCGTCTCCAACGGCAACACGCACGGCGTGACCATCGCCGGCCTGGGCGTCGTTTCGAACGGCGACATGGCGTGGGTCAACATTTCGGGGTTGGGCACCGTGGCCAACCGGTCGATGCTCGGACTGAACGTGGCCGGCCTCGGCCTGGTGGCGAATGGTGACATGCAGGGGATCAACGTCTCCGGGCTCGGCACGGTGGCGAACGGAGCGCTGTGGGGACTCAACCTCGGCGGACTCGCGGTGGTCGGGAATGGTTCCGTGCGCGGAATTTCGCTCGGGGGCCTGGCCGTCGTGTCCAATGGCTCGGTCGACGGTGTCCATGTTGGGGGGCTCGCCGTAGTAGGCAATGGCCGGGTGCGGGGGGCTGCGATCGGCGGGCTCGCCGTCGTCTCGAACGGACGCATCTCGGGCCTGGCCGTCGGGGGATTGGCCGTCGTGGGGAGCGACGGATTGGTCGGGGTCGGGATTGGTGGCGCCCACGTGGAGGCCCAGCTGGATTCACGGCCTGGCCATTTCCCCGATCCGGACGCGCACCTGGGAGATGCGAGGGGTCTCTATCGCCGGGTACAACCGCATGAAGGGAGACCAATTTGGTCTCGCGATCGGCGTCTACAACTACGCCCGGCGACTTCATGGAGTGCAACTCGGTCTCATCAACAACGCCCGCAACAATCGTGGATGGCGGCGGGTGCTACCCCTCTTCAACGTCCACCTAGACTAGCCTCACCCCCGGCCTCCCAGGCTGGCGGGAGTGGTCCATAGCCTCCAGCTTTGTGCCATCCCGAGTTTCTACTCCCTCGCGAGGCTCTGATGCGCCGTCATGTTGTCGCCGCCTGGCTGCTGCTTGGCAGCTCCACGCTGGCCGCCCAAACCACCGCCTACACGCCGCCGCACCTTCCGCCGCCCCATGGATTCCGTGTGTTCATCGTGCCCGACATGGAGGGGATGGGCAGCGCCGTCGACATCCATGAGGTGATCGCGGGGAATGAAGGCGAGCGGTATAAGACGCTGACCAGTCCCGACTACTGGGACCACTTTCGCGACCTGCTGACGCGCGAGGTCAATGCCACGATCGCGGGTGCCCGCCTGGCGGGGGCGCGGTCCTTTGTGGTCAACGAAGGGCACGGCGGCAATCTGTTCGCCAACATCGTTCCGTGGGATCTCGATACCGGGGCGATCCTGATTCGCGGCTTCCCCAAGCCGCTCGTCATGGTGACGGGTATCGATTCCAGCGTCGGCACCTTGATGTTCACCGGGGCGCATGCGGGCCCGGGCCATCCGGGCATCCTGGCGCACAATTTCGCGTTCGACTCGTTCACGGTGAACGGTCGGAGCCTGAACGAGGTGGGGATCAACGCGCTGATCGCGAGCGAATATGGGGTGGCGGTTTCGCTCGTGTCGGGCGATGACGCCGAAATCGCGGAAACGCGGGAGATCCTGGGGAACGACTTCGTCGCCATCATCACCAAGTATGCCGTCGGCCGCATGGCCGCGATCACCTTCAGCCCCAGCCGGATTCGCCGTCAATTGCACGACTCCGCCATGGTCGCCGTCCGACGCGCCATGCGCGGGGACTTCAAGCCGTTCCGGCTCGCGAAACCCTACCACGTGGCTTTCGCGCTGCGGAGCAGCTATTCGGATTCGGTCGTCACCGGCGTGGATTCCCTCAATTGGTCCGGATTGCAAAAGGCGGGCGGCCGCTCCTATCGCCTCGACACCGACGACGCCCGTCAGATCGGCTACCTGCTGGACGCCATCGAGCGCGTGGTGCTGCGGTGAGCGCGGCCGTTCTCCTCGCCCTGCTCGGGGCGCAGCAGCCGGCGCAGGCGGCACCGGCTCCACCGCGCGATACGACGCCTCCGGCCGCGTACTATGGGGTCACGGAATACCAGCAGGCACGGGCCAAGCTGGAAGCGTTGATGCAGCCACGCGGCTTCACCGTATACATCGTGGCGGACATGGAAGGGCTCGCCGCGGCGGTGCGCAACGCGACCGAAATGCGCCCCGGCGACCGCGGCGGACACGACCCGACGCACGAGGCATTCCGCCGCGAGCTGGCGATGGAGGTCAATGCGGCCATCGCGGGCGCGCGCCTGGCGGGAGCCACGCAGTTCGTCGTCAACGAAGGGCACGGGGGGACGCTGTTCCGCAACATCCATCCGGAAGACCTGGATCCGGAGGCGATCCTGATCCGGGGGTACCCCAAACCGAACGTGATGGAGACCGGGCTGAATCCCAAAGTCGACGTCATGTTCATCATCGGGGCCCACGCCAACGCGCGCACACCCGGGATCATCTCGCACAGCTACGCGTTCGATTCCTTCACGGTGAATGGGCACGTCCTGAATGAGGCCGGCATCGCGGCGTTCATCGGCGGCGAGATGGGCGTTCCCATGGCGCTCGCGGCCGGCGACAACGTGCTCACCGCCGAGACGCGAGAGATGCTGGGGGACATCGAGACGGTGACGACGAAGATCGCCGAGAGCCGCAGCGCGGCCGCAGTGTTTCCGCCGGTCGTGGTGCAGCGACAGATTCGCGCCGCTGCGTCCCGTGCGGTGCGTCGGGTGCGCCTGGGACAGATCAAGCCGCTGGTCATGGAACGGCCCTATCACGTCGCGTTCTGTACGCGAAGCACCTTCCAACCGTGGGTCGCCCTGGCCACCGCGAATCTCCAGGGTGTCCAGCGCGCGGCCAACGACTCCACCGACCGGTGCTTCAATTACGACACGGATTCCGCCGAAGCGGTGGGGAATCTGCTCAACGCAATCGAATGGGTGGTGCTGAAGCCGTAACACGCTATCAGCGATCAGCTGTCAGCTTCAGAACGGGAGAACACCATGCGTCGCTATACCTTGCTCGCCGTCGCCCTGATCTGCGGTCTCACGCCGATCGCGGCGCGCGCCCAGGAAACTGCTGCGGACACGCTGCTCACGGTCAATCACTACCTCGATTGGGAGCAGGTGGGCGACCCACAGCTCTCACCGGATGGCGCGCAGATCCTGTATACGCGCACCTGGGTGAACCGGCTCGAGGACAAATGGGAATCCGCGCTGTGGATCATGAACGCGGACGGCTCGCGCAACCGGTTCCTCACCAAGGGGTCCAATGCCCGCTGGTCGCCGGACGGCGCGCGCATCGCCTACCTGGCGGACGGGGACCCCAAGGGGTCTCAGGTGTTCGTTCGCTGGATGGACGCCGAGGGCGCCAGCTCGCAGGTGACGCGCGTCGTCGAGTCGCCCAGTGATCTCCGGTGGTCGCCGGACGGGAAGTGGCTCTCGTTCGCGATGCTGGTGCGCCACGCCACGCCGTGGGCCATTAGCATGCCGAGTGCCCCGACGGGCGCGAATTGGACCGCTGCCCCACGGGTGGTGGACCGCATGCACTACCGCCAGGATCGGCGGGGCTTCATGGAGGACGGCTATCTCCATCTGTTCCTGGTGTCCGCCGATGGCGGCACGCCGCGCCAGCTCACGAGCGGCGAGTGGAATGTCGGGGCGCGCTTCGATGGTCTGGCCTCGGGCGTCGGGTACGACTGGACGCCGGATGGGAAGACCATCGTCGTGGATGGGCTCAAGGACCCGCAGGCCGATCACAATTATCGCAATTCTCACCTGTATGCCGTCGACGTCGCGAGCGGCGCCATTCGCCCGGTGACGTCGCGACCCGGGGTATGGACCAGTCCGGTCGTGTCGCCGGATGGTCGCAGCATCGCCTTTACGGGCTACGATTCGACCAACGCCAGCTATCGCGCCTCCGACGTCATGCTGATCGGGATCGATGGCAGCGGCATGCGGAAGATCTCCGGCGATATGGACCGGGATCCGGGTGGCATGCGCTGGGCCCCCGACGGCAGCGGGGTCTACTTTGCGGCCGGCGATCGCGGCACCAGCAACGTCTGGTTCGCCGCGACGGCGTCCGGGGCGGGGGCGCGGCAGGTGACGACGGGCGTCCACATGCTGTCGCTCAGCTCGATCGACCAGAATCTCAATGCCGTCGGCACGCGGACCGACCCGACCAATCCGCCGGACGTGGTGCGGTACACCCTGCGACGTCCGGGGCAGATCGCGCGGCTCACCCACGTGAACGACGATGTGCTGGCCCGCGTCAAGCTCGCCAGCGTCGAAGAGGTGTGGTACCCGTCCACGGGGGGCGCTCGGGTGCAAGCGTGGATCGTCAAACCGCCCGCGTTCAACCCGGCGAAGAAATATCCGCTGATTCTGGAGATCCACGGTGGGCCGCACGGGATGTACAACGTGGGGTTCAGCTACATGTTCCAGAATTTTGCGGCCAACGGCTACGTGGTGCTGTACGTGAATCCGCGCGGATCGACCGGGTACGGCTCGGCCTTCGGTAACGCGATCTTCCACGCCTATCCGAGCGTGGACTACGACGATCTCATGGCGGGCGTCGATACGGTCGTGGGGCGGGGCCTGGTCGATACGACCCAGATGTACGTGGCGGGCTGCTCCGGGGGGGGCGTGTTGTCATCGTGGGTCATCGGTCACACGCACCGGTTTGCGGGCGCCGCGGTCCGCTGCCCGGTGATCGATTGGATCAGCTTCGCGGGCATGACCGACATTCCCTATTTCACCTACAACTTCTTTGACGCCCCGTTCTGGGAAAAGCCGGAACAGTGGCTCAAGCAATCGTCCCTGATGTACGTCGGGAACGTGACCACGCCCACGCTGCTCATGACCGGGGAGCTCGATCTGCGCACTCCGATGCCGCAGACCGAAGAATACTTCTCGGCGCTGCAGTACCGGGGCGTGGAAACCGTCATGCTGCGCTTCAACGGCGAGTACCACGGCACCGGCTCGAAGCCGACCAATTTCATGCGCACCCAGTTGTACATGATGAGCTGGTTCCAGAAGCATGGCGGGGCGGCAACGGCGACGGCGACGACCTCGTCAAACTGAAGTGGCGGCGGTGGAGGCCTGGAGCAGAATCCGGGCATCCACCGCCGTGGCCCCGTCGGGGAAGGCCAGCAGTGGATTGATGTCCATCTCGGCGATGTCCTCGAAGTCCATCGCGAGCTGAGCGACGCGCTGCAGCACGTCGCCCAATGCGGCGAAGTCGACCGGCGCGGCGCCGCGCACGCCCTCCAAGATCGCCACACTGCGGATGCCCTTGAGCATGTCGTGCGTCTCGAGCGGGCCGATGGGGGCGATGCGGAATATCACGTCCCGCAGCGCCTCGACGTAGATTCCGCCGAGCCCGAACATCACCAGCGCGCCAAAGGCCCGGTCGCGGCTGACACCGACGATCGTCTCGCGGCCGCCGGGCACCATCCGCTGCACCAGGATCCCTTCGATCGTGGCATGGGGGGCGGCCCGGGCCACCCCGTTCAGCATTTCGGCGCACGCGCTCTTCACCTCGACGGCCGTCGCGAGATCGATGCGCACACCACCGACCTCGGTTTTATGGATGATGTCCGGGGACACGATCTTGAGCACGACCGGGAAGCCGATCTCCGCCGCTGCTCGCGCGGCCTCTTCCGGGTCGTGCGCCAGGCGTGCCGGGGCGGTTGGAATGCCGTAGGCATTGAGGACCCCCAGCACCTCCAACTCTGACAACTTGAGCCGCCCGGCGCTGCGCGCTTGCGCGAACATCCGGCCCGCGCGGTCTCGATTCACTTTGAGCGGTTTCGGCGTCAGGTTGGGACGGGCGCGCCATTCCCGCAGCCGGCGCATCGCGCCCAAAGCGCGCGCAGCGGATTCCGGGAACACATAGGCGGGAATCCCAGCGCGGTTCAGCTCCGCCCTGCCCGCGGGGAGCCCTTCCCGGCCCATCAGCACGGCCAGGACCGGCTTGGCCGGATGGGCTTGGGCGGCCGACACGATGGACTCCGCCACGTCCTCGGCCCGGATGCCGAGGGGAGGCACGAAGATGGCGACGGCGGAATCCACGTTGTTGTCGGTGAGGATCGCGTCGAGTGCGGCGTGGTAGTCCGCCGCGGTCGCGGACGCGATCATGTCGAGCGGATTGCGCAGGCTCGCTTCGGACGGAAACAAGGGCTGGAGCCGGGCGATCGTGGCCGGCGCGAGATCCACCAGCTCCATCCGCTGGGGTTCCAGTGCATCCGCCGCCAGGATGCCGGGACCGCCGGAATTGGTGAGGACGGCCGTGCGGCGGAGCGGGGCAACGCTTGCCCGCGAAATGCCATCGCCATGTCGAACAGCTCCTCGATCGAGCCGGCCCGGAGCACTCCGGCCTGCGCCAGCAGCGCATCCACCGCGGCGTCGCTGGCAGCCAGCGCGCCCGTGTGCGAGGCGGCCGCCCGCGCGCCCACCCGTGAACGACCCGATTTCACCGCGATGATCGGTTTGTGCTTCGTGATGCGCGACGCGATCTCGAGGAATCGGAGCGGGTTCCCGAAGCTTTCCACGTACATCAGGATCACGCCGACGCCGTCGTCGTGCTCCCAGTGCAGCAACAGATCGTTGCCGGAGATATCGGGTTTGTTTCCCACCGAAACGAACTGTGAGATCCCAATCCCGTATTCCGCGGCATGGTCGAGCACGCTGACCCCGAGGGCGCCGGACTGCGACACGAACGCCGCGTGGCCGAACGGCGGCATGGTGGGCGCGAACGTGGCGTTGAGCGAAACGGCCGGATCGGTATTCAAGACGCCCATGCAATTCGGACCGACCATCCGCATGCCGTAGCGCCGCACGATGGCCATGAGACGGCGTTCGGCCTCGGCGCCCGCGGCGCCCACTTCCCTGAATCCGGCGGAGATGACGACCAATCCACGCACGCCCTTCTGGCCACATTCATCGGCGACCAGGAGGACCAGCTCCTTCGGCACGACGATGACCGCAAGATCCACCGCATCCGGCACGGCGGTCACGCTTGGGTAGGCCTTGATCGAATGCACGGCCGGGGCATGCGGGTTGATGGGGAATACGGCGCCCCGGAACCCGTAACGGACGATGTTGCCGAGGATCTCGTGGCCGATGGTGTGGGGGTCGCGGGAGGCGCCGATCACCGCAACCGACTGCGGGCGAAGAATGGGGTCGAGGTCGGACATGATGGCCAAGATATGGCTCTAGGGGGATCTCGGGTCGAACACGCAGGCCGCGTAGCCCATCACGGTTGGTCCCTCCCGCAGTACGCTTGGCGTAGGCCGCCACCCGCGGGCCAGACGTGCGTCCAGCAATTCCCGTTCAGTCGGCCGGTGATCCCAGACGGCGACCGCCGTCAGCGCCCCAAGTCAGGTCGTATCGAAATCGAGCCAGCGTCTACCGGCGTATGGAATGAGGACATCGTGTGTGTATTCGTCCTGGGTCACGACGTCGGGGGCGGGCACCGGCGGCTCGAGCTGACGCGACCAATCGAGCAGGTCACCCAGGGAGTGGAGTGGCTCGAGGGCGCGGCGTATTTCGTCCAGCTCCAGAGTTGAAATCGCGGTTATCGTATTCACTTCCATTATCGTAAGATATTGCCGCGAAATGGATTGTGGTGTTGTATTGACAAGAACGAACGTTCGTGCTAATTAATCGCATGCGCAAGAGCGACGCGACCCACATCGCGATTCTCGATCAGGCCACCGGTTTGGCCAGTCAAATCGGGCTCGATGGCCTGACGATCGGCGCCCTCGCCACCCAGCTCAATCTGTCCAAGAGCGGCCTGTTCGCGCACTTCCAGTCCAAAGAGATGCTCCAGCTCCAGGTCCTGGACCACGGAGCCGCGGTCTTTGTCGAGAACGTCGTGCGACCGGCGCTGGCTGCCCCACGCGGCGAGGCCCGTCTGCGCGCGCTGTTTGATCGCTGGCTCGATTGGGCCCGTTCGTCGCCGCTCCCCGGCGGCTGCCTGTTCGTGCAGGCGGCGGTCGAGCTGGACGACCGGCCCGGACAGGCGCGCGACCGGCTGGTCGCGTACCAGCAACAGTGGCTCGAGGTCATCGCCACGACGGTGAAGAAGGGAATCGAGATCGGCGCGCTGCGTCGCGACGCCGATCCGATGCAATTCGCGCATGACCTCTACGGCGTGATGCTCGCCTATCACCACGCCTCACGTTTGCTGAACGATCCCGAAGCCGAGACGCGGGCGCGTCGCGCATTCGACGCGTTGCTCAGGGCGGCGCGATCCGGCAACCCCTAATCGGAGACGCTCGAACATGCGGTGGCTGCGAATGATGTTTCGGATGATCCAAACCGTCTCGCCCCGGCAAGCGGCGGTCCTGGCTGAGCGGTTCTTTTTCACCGTACCGAAGGCACGGTTGACTGGCGCCATGCGGGCGCACCTCGAGCGCGCCCGACCATTCACGGTATCCGTCGAGGGGCAGCGCATTGCCGGGTGGAGCTGGGGTCACGGCCCGGTCGTGTATCTGGTCCATGGCTGGGGTTCTCGCGGCGGTCGACTGACCGCGTACGTCGGGCCGCTCGTCGCCGCCGGTTTCCAGGTCGTGACCTACGATGGGCTCGGCCACGGTGTCTCGGGTGGTCGCATGAGCTCCATGCCGCAACTGGCGCGCACCCTGCGCGCCGTGGTCGCGGCGATGGGCCCGGCTCGAGGCGTCATCGCGCATTCCCTGGGGGCGTCCGCCGCATCGTTGGCCATGGACTGGGGGCTGGAGGTGTCCCGTGCGGTGTTCGTGGCTCCCGCGGCTGACCCGGTCGGGTTTACGCTGCGGTGGGCATCCATGATCGGCCTGCGCCCGGAGGTGCTAGACCAAATGAAGGCATCGAGCGAACGCCGGTTGCGCTTCTCCTGGGATGATCTCGACGTCCGGGCCATGGCCCGACGTCGCACCACGCCGCTGCTCATCGTCCATGACGCCGGCGATGCGGTGGTCCCCTGGTCTGATGGCGCGGCGATCGCCGAGGCCTGGCCGGACAGCCGGTTGGTGACGACTCAGCATCTCGGTCACTCCGAAGTGGTGCGGGCGCCCGCGGTCGTGGCGCAGGCCGTCGAGTTCCTGGGTGGGCGGGCACGCCCCTCGCAGGCCACCCGGGCCGTGTCGGCGTCGGAAGCGCGCGATCTGGAGCGCGAGCTGTTCTTCCGTGAGGAGCGGTACCTCAGACCGGTGCTCTCCGCCTAGCGTCAAAGTCACAAAGTCCCCGCGCGGCGTATCTTTGCGACCGACGCCTGCGAGGAGACAGCGTGACCCATCCACAAGACGCGTTCGGCGGGTTGGCGGCGGCGGCCCAACAGTTCGAAGCCACCAAGCGTGAAGCCGACGGAATGGTGGGCAGCCTCAGCGACACCCAGCTCAATTGGAGCGCTGCGCCCGGGAGATGGTCCGTGGGCCAGTGCCTGATGCATCTCGCCACTAGCACCGATGCGGCGCTCCCGGCGATCGACCGCGCCATCAGACAGGCGCGCGCGCGCGGCTGGGGCCGCCAGGCCGGGCCGATCCGCTACGGATGGTTTACGCGCTGGATGACGGGCTCCATGGAGCCGCCGCCCAAGCGCTTGATGAAAACGTTCCCGATCTTCCAGCCACCCGTGGGAGCGCTGCGGCGCGATGATGTGCAACGCGCCCTGAGGGAGTCGCGCGACCGCCTGTTGGACCGGGTGCGCCAGGCGGACAGCGTGGACGTGAAGCGGGCCATCGTCGTGTCGCCGGTCTCGCGCCTGTTCCGGATGCCGCTGGGAGGCTATTTCGCGTTCCTGGCCGCCCACGATCGGCGCCACCTGCATCAGGCCCAGCGGGTCAAAACGGCGCCGGGGTTCGGGAGCGGTTGACAGAATCCCGACATACGACCTGGGTGCAACCTTATCAGATTCCAGGGCGTCTAGTTCTTCGTCCCCACCCAATGCGAGGCCCGAGCATGTCCGTCCGACCGGCTGCCCTGATTGTCGTCGCCCTGCTGCTGGCCTGCGGAGGCGCTCAGACCCCCGTACCCATGGTCGGGGCTTCGGCCGACATCTCCCAATTGGCCGGTGAGTGGTTCGGCGAATACTCGAGCGTGGAGTCGGGGCGGAGCGGCAGCATCGTGTTCAAGCTCGTGGCGGGGACCGACAGCGCGTCGGGCGACGTCTTCATGACCCCGCAGTGGGCCATGCGTCAGGACAACGCAGCGGCGCCGTCCACGCCGCAACCCTCCACGACGCCGGCGCTCACGATCCGCTTCGTCCGCGTGACCGGCGGACAGGTGAGCGGCGCGTTAGCGCCGTACACCGATCCGACGTGCGGCTGCACCCTGCATACGACGTTCGTGGGGCGCCTGCAAAGTGACACGCTGCAAGGCGCGTATACCTCCCTGCACGAACAAACACGAGAGATCCAGAAAGGTCGTTGGCGCGTCGTCCGCAAGCAGCCGTGATCGCTCGTTTGGGCTGGTCGCTCGTCGCGTTCGCTGTCGTCGCCGGGCCGCGGGTGTGGGCGCAGTCGGCGGTCGCGCCGCCCCCCAATAGCGAACCTCCCCATAAGCGGGTCACGGCGACCCGGGTGAGGGCGGGCGCGATTCGCCTGGACGGCCGTCTCGACGACAGCATCTGGGCCACGGCGCGCTGGATCGACGATTTCACCCAGAAAATGCCGGTGGAAGGCGCGACGCCGTCGGACAGCATGCGGATCGCGATTCTGTACGACGAGCACGCACTGTACATCGGTGCCCGGATGCGGAGCCGGGATCCGGCGCACATCCAGGCGCCGCTGAGCCGCCGCGACAACACGTCCCAGGCCGAGCACCTGTGGGTCTCGTTCGACACCTATCACGATCGCCGCACGGCGTATTCCTTCGGGATCACCGCGTCCGGGGTCCGGATGGACTGGTACCATCCCACCGACAACGAATACGATCTCGATGGTAGTTTCGATCCCGTGTGGGAAGCGCGGGCGGTGATCGACTCGCTCGGGTGGACCACCGAGATGCGGATTCCATTCTCGCAGCTGCGGTTCAACGATCTGCCCGACCAGCGGTGGGGGTTCAACGCCGACCACTGGATCCCGGCCCATAACGAGGACGTGTTCTGGATACCCGTGCCCACCAACCGGACGGGGTGGTCGTCCTGGATGGGTGAGCTGGCGGGCATCAGCGGGGTGAAACCGTCCCGCCGCCTCGAGCTGCTGCCGTACGTCGCCGGCAATTCCACGCTCACCGGTGCGCGGGATCCCCTCAACCCGTATGACGACGGGAAGAATCTGACGGCGCGGGCCGGGGGCGACCTCAAGATGGGTCTCGGGCCCAATATCACGCTCGATGCCACGGTGAATCCGGACTTCGGGCAGGTCGAGGCCGACCCGGCGGTCGTCAATCTCTCGGCGTTCGAAGTGTTCTTCGACGAGCGGCGCCCGTTCTTCACCGAGGGCAGCCAGCTGCTGCGCGGCAACGGCCCGAGCTATTTCTACTCGCGGCGGATCGGTGGGCCGCCGCGCGGATCGGCCGATGGGGATTTTGTCGACTACCCCAGTAACGCCACGATCCTGGGCGCGGCGAAAGTGACCGGTCGGCTCGCCTCGGGATTCTCGCTAGGCGCCCTGACCGCCGTCACGGGCCGCGAAACGGCCCGGACAGTCGTCTTCGACACGCTCGGCGCCCCCACCTTCGGCCGGACGGCGGTGGTTCCCCTCTCGGGGTACGGCGTGGCTCGGGCACAGCAGGAATTCGGGTCGAGCGGGTCGGTGATCGGCGCGACGCTGACCGGGGTGCTGCGCGATCTGCCCAGCGGCGAAGCGCTCGCGGCGCTGTACAACCGCGAGGCCGTCGCGGGCGGGGCCGACTGGGTGCTGCGCTGGAATCGCGGCACGTACGAAGTGCGCGGCTGGCTCGGGTTCAGCCACATCCGGGGAGATGCCGCAGCCATCGATCGCGTGCAACGCTCCGCCGTGCACTTTTTCCAGCGACCGGACGCCGGCTACGTCACGTACGATTCCACCCGCACCTCGCTGACCGGGACGGTCGCCAATCTCGAGTTCGACAAGAACGGCGGTCTGCACTGGCTGTACGGATTCGGTGCGGGGTGGGAATCACCCGCCTACGATCCCAACGATGCCGGCCGGCTGGGCAACGCCGACGGGCGGTTCGGATTCGCCAACCTGCGCTACCGCGAGACGCGACCGACGCGGACGTTCCAGAACTACAGTGTCGGAGTATTTGCCAACGGCGAGTGGGACTTCGGGGGCGACCGACAGTATCTCTTTACTGAAGTCTCGGGTGATGTCACGTTCCGGAACTTCTGGACCTTCAACAGCTACGTCGACTTCTTCCCGCGCTCCTTCGACCATTCTGCCACCCGTGGCGGCCCGACGATCGCGACGCCGCAGGGGTGGAATTGGGTGGCCCAGGTCGGCAACAGTTTCGGCGCGAAGACCAAGTGGACGGCGCGGGTTTACTACGGTCAGGACGAGTTGGGAGGGGAAACGTATCGATTGAGCGGGGCCCTGTCGCTCCGGCCGGGGCCGCGGTGGCAAGTGTCCGCGACGCCGAACTATTTGCGGGACATCCAACCGCGGCAGTTTATCGATTCCGCGGCCGGGGGCAGTGCGGCGACCTACGGCACCCGCTATCTGTTCAGCTTCATCGACCAGAGTACGTTCTCGCTCCAGCTGCGCCTCAATTACACGGTGCGACCGGATCTCACGCTCGAAGTGTACGCCGAGCCGTTCGCGGCGAGTGGACGCTATTCCGGCCTGGGGGAGCTGGCGGCGGCGCGCGGGTTCGGACTGCGGCAGTACGGCACGGGGGGCACCACGCTGGCGCGGGACAGTGTCGGCGACTACACGATCACCGATGGCGCCGACACGATCCTGGTCGCCAACCCGGACTTCAACATTCTCTCGTTCCGCTCCAATGCCGTGATTCGGTGGGAGTGGCGGCCCGGCAGCACGCTGTACCTCGTGTGGCAGCAGAACCGCTCCGCGTTCGACACCCGCGGCGTGCATGTGGGGCCGGGCGATCTGTGGGACTCTTTCCGCGCCACCGGGGACAACTTCCTGGCCATCAAAGCGAGCTATTGGTTCTCGGTTCAGTAGCTCGCTTCCCGTTCCAACAGCCGTCGCTTCCGCTCGATCCCCCAGCGGTATCCTCCCAGATCGCCGTCTTCGCGCACGACCCGATGACACGGGATCGCGAGCGCCACCGGGTTCGTGGCACAGGCGCGGGCCACCGCCCGCGTGGCACTCGGCTGATGAATCGCCCGGGCCACATCGCGGTAGGAGCGCTTTGCCCCGTACGGGATCTTCTTGAGCTCCGCCCACACGCGCTGCTGGAATGCCGTCGCTCGGATATCGAGCGGCAGGTCGAGATGTGGCTCGCGTCCTTCGAGATGGCGCACGATCGCCCCGACCCAGCCCACCAGCTTCCCCGCATCCGGGGTGATGGTGGCGGCGGGGAACTCGGTGCGCAGGTCGCGCTCCAACGGATTTGCCCCGTCGCCCAGGCTGATGCGGCAGATGCCACGATCCGTCGCGGCGACCAGGAGCTGCCCCAACGGGGACGGGACGATGGTGAAGCGGATAGTGGCGCCGCGCCCGCCGCGCCCGTAGGTCGCGGGGGTCATGCCCAGCGCGGAGGCGGCGCGCTCGTACACTCGGCTCGATGACCCAAAGCCGGCTTCATAGATGGCGGGACTCACACGACGCTCCTTGAGCGATGATTTGAGACGGGCGAGGCGCCGCGCATCGCGGTACTCGCGCGGGCTCACCCCCAGTACGCGGCGGAACGCCCGCAGCAACTGGTGCGGAGAACGGCCTACCTGGCGGCCCAGGCGCGTCAGGTCGGCGGCGGTGTCGGGATGGGCCTCGATGGTGCGGCAGATGTCCCGGACCAGGGTGACCGCCGGATCGGGAGACGCGACCTGCGTCGGCCGGCAGCGGCGGCAGGCGCGGAAGCCGGCGGCCTGGGCCGCTTCGGGGATCGGGAAGAACCGCACCACGGATCGCCGCGGCCGCCGGCTCGGACAAGAGGGGCGGCAGAAAATGCCGGTGGACCGGACCGCGTACACGAACGCGCCATCATAGCGGCGATCGCGCGCCAGCACGATGCGCCATTGCTGGGCGGGCGTTTGGTCGGAAACGAGGGCGGCGTGGCTCACGGGCTGAACATAGCGATGGCTCACGCCGCCATCTATCCGGTTTTGAGCGGCAAACTAGTCCCAGGGCTCGTCCATGCTGGGGCAAATCCCTAGCGAGCCTGCTTACGGAACACGGCGACGCCGAAGTGACACGGGTTGGTCGTGCATCGGGCCATGGTGACCTGCACTCGATACGAGCCCGTTTCACGTGGGTCCAGGCGGACAATCGGTGTGCTGCCCAATGACCGCGCGGCGTCGACCTCGTACCCGTTGGGGGCAAACAGGGCGAGCTGCAAGTCGAGGCAATCCGGGTCACACACGCCGGTGAGCACATAATCGCCTGGTCGTTCCAGGGTCACATTGAACGCAGCGGTCTCATCGGTGTTCAACGCCCCCAACTGGGATGCGGCCGCGGTGTATCCAGCCTCATGCAATCGGCGCTCGGCTTGCGCCAGATACTGACCTACGGCGCGCTCCCAATGGTCTTGCGCCCGGGCCGCTCCGGGAAGCACCAAAAGGATCAGTCCCACGACGCGACCCGGAGCGTGCCCGTTCATCGCGCCTCGCGGCGTCCGACGGACCAGGTCACCAGGGCGACCGAGAGCACGGCCAGCATCACTCCGAGCAGGGAGGCCCCGAGCGAGGTGGAGGGCCCGAGACGGATGCGCGGGACGAACCGCACTTGCCACGCGCGCGTCCAGTCACCGATGGGTTTGTGCAGGGCGACGGTGAGCGCCGTATCGACCGGCACCTCGGAGCTCCAGAATTCCTGAAACCGCGGGCGACCGACATCGCGCACCACATCGGCGAGATAGTGATCGCCACCCACGAGCTGCTGCCGCTGCCACCATCGCGTGGTCGTTACGACGCGCGACGAATCATCGGTGGTGTGTGCGGCCGCGAGCACGGACGCCCGGCACGCCGGGGAGCGGCCGGCGAGACACGCAACGGCCAGGGGAGGATAGTGATACGCGTCGAGCCAGAACCAGGGATTCATGTCAGGATCGAGCTGGGCGGTAAATCGGCCCGCGCGTCCGCTGTCGAGGCCGCGCTCCCACGACGGATCGAGTGCCAGGTCGTATTGTCGCGCTCCAAGCCACCGCTTCACCGCGCGCCCCGGAGTGCCGAACGCCGCGTGAAACGCACACGGACCGAGCCCGTTTTTCAGGAATCCCGTTAGGGCCTCGGTTGCGGATGGAGGAGTCTGGGCGAGCAGGATTCCCGGGTTCCACGTCGTCGAGAGAGCCAGCAGCACGATGCAGCTGGTTCGGTCAATGGAATCCGGCAACAGATAGGCTTCCTGAGTGAATCCGCCGTTCCACGACGGTTCGTCAGGCCGTCCGATGGGGCGGCCGACCCGCAGGACTACCCCGACCGAGATCTTGGTGATGCCAAGCCCCAGTCCGGCCCACACCGAATCGAGCCGCGCACGCACGAGCTCGCGTGCGGCGGACGCGAGCGTATCGGGGCCTTCGAACAGCAGCGCCGGCCCAGGCAGCTCGAGCGCGCGGCGTCGAACCATCTCAGGGTGCAACCGGTCTCGAGCGGCGAGCAGTTGGAGCTCGAGCGCAGTCGAGCGCCAGCGCGCCGCCAGCTCCTGCACGCGAAGGCGATACGGGCTCGGTGCGTCGAGCGACTGGAAGCGGGTGCCAATGAGTGGTTCAGGGCGGGGTGGCAGATACACGAAGCCCACCGCCACGCAGGCGACCATCGCGGCGACGACCCACCATCTCACTGAACGCGCCACCGCGAGCTCCGTAGTCCGCACGTTGCGAACAGGGCCGTCCAGCCGAGCGCGAACCAGGCGCCCCACGGCGGCAGGGAAACGGGCGCTGGTCGAGCCCGGAGCACCGCCGCGCGCCACCGGGCCACGAGGGAATCCTCCGGAATTCCCGTCGCCGCTGCGAGTCGAGCACCCATGGCGCTGTCCCGGCCATCGAGCAGACGCTGATATGTGGACCGGCCGCCCTGGAAAACGGCCAGATCGAGCAGCACGCCACGAGCCTCGGCATCGAGTGGAGGGGAAAGGCTGCCGGGGGGCAGGGCAGTCAACAGCCCGAAGCAGGCGGAATCGCTGCCAGCCGCGCACGACACGAAAGCGTTGTGGCGCGTCCCGTGGTCGAGAAATCCGCTGTACTCGGTCGTGACGAGTCGGCGCCGCTCCTCGGGCCCGTACCAGCGCGACACCATGTCCGGCGCGTTCGTCAGCGACAACGCGTCGCGACAGGCGTCGAGGTCGCCGAGAAAGCAGCGCCGGACTCCGCCAGACGGTGCGGTCACGAGCTGCAAGTAGACCCGAACCCGGCGGGGTCCGGAGTCGAGGCGCGGGGTCAGCGGACCCCCGAGCCAGTCGTGCAAACGGGGATCCAGCGTGGTCAGGTCCGCCATGTTCAGCAACAGTTGCGACAGCTGAGTGGCGTCGAGATTCCACAGGACTTCTGCCCCGAATGGAATGCCTGCGCGTGCGGCCGTATCGGGGTCGATCGCCTGTATGAGGAAGGGGCGTTGGGAGAAGGCTCGAGCGGCCGGTCCGTAGTATTGGTCGATCACGGGCCACACCTGTGCCGCCGCTTGCGCGAGCGGCAGTGGCGACGGATTGGCGATGATCGTCACCGCCCCGGCTCGAATGGTGTCACGACCGGCGAGTCGTGTCGCCAGGCGGAGCGAATCCTGGAGGCCGGCCAAGGCGTTGGCCTGCCGCCATTCTCGCAGCAGGCTGTCGGCTCGGGCGCGCAGGATGGGATCCTGGCCGAAGGCTGGTCGCACTAGGAGAACGGCGAACGTCAGCCACGCCCACGTTCTAGACATCGATCAGCATCCACCGCCCGGTGAAGATCGCGAGCGGTCCGGGCCAGTTGAGGACGGCGCGCTGCAGCGGACCGAGGAGATTGAGCTCCACCCCCGCGGCGGCGACCAGCACCTGCACCACGATGACGCCGCCAATGACGGCCAGAATGATGCCGGCCGTCCGGGACGTGCCGGCGGACACGGCGAAGAACACCGCATACCCGACCATCACGGCGAGCGCGAAACGGATCGCCAGCGCCACCGGATACGCCTGCAGACCGGCAGGAATACTCGCCGCCCTGGTGGCGATGGTCGCCCCGATCAGCACGGCCAGCATGGGTGCAGCCAGGAGGAGGAGACCCGCGCCAAACCGCAGCAGCGCATAGCGCCAACGGGGCACCGGCAACGAGAGGGCGTGCACGTGCCGGCCGCGATGATCGGGAGCCCAGCAGGCGATGGCGACCAGCAGGCCGAGCGCGGCCGCGAGCACGGGGTAGAGCACACCCCACGACTGAATCACGCGCAGCAGCTCGCCGGAACGAAGCGGATTGGCGGCATCCTGGGAGGCGCCCTGAACCGACAGGATCGGCAACACGAAACCCGCGATCACGCCCAGAGTGATGACCAAGCGGGACCACTTCCACAGGCTGAAGAGAACCACGCGGAATCTCACGACCCCTCCTTGTGCCGCGGCGTGCGGAACGTCCGCAGCAGCTCGACGAAACCGTCCTCGAGGTCGAGGTCCACGACCCGTTGCAGCGAAGCACCGACCGTCGCGAAATAGCCCTCCATGGCCGGCTCCCAGCCGCGCACCAGCCACGCTTCGCTGGCGCTGCCGTTGGCTTCACGCGCCAAGAGGGAGAATGGGGCGCGGGGCGGATCGCGCGGCGCGTCAGTGATGACCAGACGCTTGATCCCGTTGCGGAACTGCTCCATCGGCAGCTCGGCGACGAGCCGGCCGTTGTCCATCACGCCAATCCAGTCGCACATCCGTTCCAGCTCGTGCACCAGGTGACTGGAGATGAACACCGTCGCGCCGTCATGCGAGACGTAGTCGAGCAGGGCGGCGAGCATGTCGCGCCGCACCACCGGGTCCAGTCCGTCGGTCGGCTCGTCCAACACCAGCAGCTCGGGCCGCTGGGCCAGCGCCTGCAGCATCATGACTTTGCCTTTTTGTCCTTTGGACAACTTCCCGAAGGGACGCGCCGGGTCCAGTTCGAAGGTGTCGAGCAATTGGCTGGCCCAGTCCGCGTCCCACGTGGGATAGAACGCCGCCTGGAAGCGCAGCGTCTCCCTGACGGTCAGCGTGGGGTCGAGATGTGGCTGCTCGGGGACGTATCCGACGCGGGCCAGGATCTCCGGTGCCAACGCTGGCATCGATCGGCCGAGCACCGTGACACGGCCGGCGCGGGGACGGAGCAGGCCGAGGACGAGCCGGATCGTGGTCGTTTTCCCCGATCCGTTCGGCCCGAGGAATCCATAGATCGAGCCGGTCGGCACGTGGAGATCGAGGTTGGCGATCTCGAAGTTGCGGCCGGCCTGGTACTGGAGTTTCTCGATCTCAATCGCGTTGGTCATGGGGTTCTCGCTCCGATTTCTTCGGCGATCGCGGTGTGCAACTCGTCCAATGAGACGCCCAACCGGCCGGCTTCACTCACCAGGTGGCGCACCAACTCGGTCGCGTGTCGAGCGCGCTCCGTGGCGCGCCGGTCGGGATGGACGTCGCAGACATAGGTCCCGGCCCCCTGGCGCATTTCGACAAATCCTTCCGTTTCGAGATCCCGATACGCCTGCACCACCGTGGCGGGGTTCACGCGCAGCCGCGCGGCGAGTTGGCGCACCGACGGGAGCGCGTCGCCGGGTCGCAGCTCGGCCGCGGCAACCGCCACCCGTACACGGGCGGCGATTTGGGCATAGAGCGGCGTTGGGCTGCGGGGATCGATTTGGTCGAACAAGCGTCCAGTGCCTACTGTATCGTTGTTACGGTACAGTGTAACAATCATCGATGGTTGTCAATGGCAGCGTCTATATCAATGTGGGGAAACGGGATAGCTTGTTCCCATGCGAGTGCTCGTGTCGGGAGCCAGTGGTTTGATCGGCTCCTCGCTCGTCCCTGCGTTGCAACGAGCCGGTCATGAGGTGATCCGGCTCGTGCGGCCGCCGACCCCGGGAGGGCCGGGCGCGGTGTCATGGGATCCGGCCGCGGGGTGGATCGAAGTCAGCAAGCTCGAAGCGATCGATGGAGCAGTGCATCTCTCGGGCGAGACCATCCTCGGTCGCTGGACGGCGGACAAAAAGAAGCGCGTGAAGGAAAGCCGGGTGTCGAGCACCCGGCTGCTGGCCGAATCGCTCGCGGCCCTGAACGCGCGACCGCGCGTGCTCGTTTGCGCCTCCGGCACCGGCTACTATGGCGATCGCGCTGACGAGCTGCTGACCGAGGACAGCACCCCAGGGACCGGATTCCTGGCCGAGCTGTGCCGGGCATGGGAGGCGGCGGCGGAGCCGGCCGCCGCAGCGGGGATTCGCATCGTACATGTCCGCACCGGTCCCGTGGTCGCTCCCAATGGGGGCCTGCTCGGTCCAATGTTGTTACCGTTCCAGTTGGGACTGGGCGGCCCGTTGGGCGACGGGCGCGCCTGGTGGAGCTGGATCGCGATCGATGATGTGGTGCAGATCTACCGCTTCGCGCTCGAGCGCGATGAGGTGCGTGGGGCCGTGAACGCGGTTGCACCGACTGCCGTGACGAACGGCGATTTTGCTCGGGCACTGGGAAAGACCTTGGGACGGCCCGCCGGTTTGCCCGTTCCTCGGTTTGCGCTGCGCATGCTGTTTGGAGAAGAAGCCGTGCGAGAGGCCATGCTGTCCAGCGCCCGCGTCGCGCCGGCTCGGCTCCAGGCGGCGGGGTTCCAGTTTGCGTATCCCGTGCTGGAAGCAGCGTTGCGGCACATGGTGGGGCAACGCGAGAGGGAGGTCGGGAGTGGTGGAACGACGTAATATTTCCAGCGGCACGCCATGGGAGCCGATCGTGGGGTATTCCCGCGCGGTGCGCGTGGGGAACGTCGTCCACGTGGCGGGGACGACGGCGACCGACGAGCACGGAAAACTGGTCGGCATCGGTGACGCGTACCTGCAGGCGAAACAGACGCTCCGCAATATCGAGCGGGCGCTGGGTAAAGCCGGAGCGACGCCGAGCGACGTCGTGCGGACACGAACCTATGTCACGAACATCAAGGACTGGGAGCAGATTGGTCGCGCGCATCGCGAAATGTTCGGGGCAATTCTCCCTGCGGCCACGATGGTGCAGGTGAGCGGCTTCGTCGACCCGGCGATGCTGGTGGAGATCGAGGCCGAGGCGATCGTCAGCGCATCATGACCGTCACCGTCCCCTGTCCCTTCTGTCAGACGCTGAACCGGATCGATGTGGCTCGGGTCGCCGACCGGCCGCGGTGTGGCCATTGCCAGCGGCCGATCCTGCTCGATCGGCCCCTCGTGGTGACCGATGCGTCGTTCGACCAGGTGATCGCAGCGAGCGAGGTCCCGGTGATCGTGGACTTCCACGCCGAGTGGTGCGGACCGTGCAAGATGATGGCGCCGGTGCTGGACCAGCTGGCGCACGACCGCGAAGGGGATCTCCTGGTCCTGAAGCTCGACACCGACCACAATCCGGTGACCGCCGGCCGCTTCAACGTGCGCAGCATTCCGACCCTGATCGTGTTCCAGCGCGGCCGGGAAACCGCCCGCGAAAGCGGCGCCATGCCGCGCCAGCGGCTGGACGTCCTCGTTTCCCACGCCGCATCTTCCGTCTCGTGACGACCAACTCCCTCTCTCCCTACGAAGGCGACGAAGACGGGTACGAAGAGCAGCCCGCCCCCGCCATTTCGGAGCGTTCACGCACCGTCGCCCTGATTCTCGCCACGGTGGGCGGCGTGTTCGGGTTCCATCGTTTCTACGCGGGACGCGTGCAAACCGGGATCGCGATGGCGGTGACGTTTGGCGGGCTCGGCATGTGGTGGTTGTACGACATGGTCACGATCATCGCCGGCGAGTTTCGCGATGCCGAGGACCTGCCGCTGCGCAACTGGGAGCTCGCAGAGTCCACGCCGCGGAAGGCCGTACAGTCCCGCGACGTCGAAACCTTGACCCAGCACATCGAGGATCTGCAACGCCAGATGGGGGAATTGGCCGAGCGGGTGGATTTCGCGGAACGGCTGCTCACCCAGCAGCGCGAACGGCAACGACTGACCGGGGGCTCCTCCTAACCTACCGCTCGAGCCTCGCCACGGCCGCCCGCGCCGCCGCGACGCGCGGCTGCAGCTCGGGATCCGCGTTCTTCCACAAGTCGATGAAGTTCCGGTAGCCACGAATCGCCGCGGCCATATCCCCGCGCTGTTCGGCGATCTGGCCGCGGAGCTCCTCGGCTTCAGCGCGAAACATGATGCCGATCGGCCCTACGGTTTCGAACAGGCGCCGCGTCGCCAGATCGAGGTCTCCGGCGCGTCGGTCGAGGCGGGCCAAGGTGATCGCGAGATCGGGATTAGGAAAAAACTCCTCGATGTTGCGGATCTCGATCCAGGCCACATTTGCCAGCGCCAGCTCACGGCGCGCGGCGACAGAATCTCCGGTGCGGAGGGTGACCAGCCCGTTCAGACCGTCCGTGAGCGCGGTGCGGAACTCCGGGTATTCGCCGCCCGCGACGATGCCTCGGATCGCGCGGCGGGCCGAATCCACCGGGCTGGTGGCGGCGACCCACCAGGCGAGCACAGCCGACGCCCACAATGGTCTCGCGGAATTCAACGCCGACAGCTGATGCGCCGCATCGGCCGCTTCCGGTTGGTGTGTCCCCGTGACGATCTGATGTAACACGGTGGCGCCCAGCACTTCCGGTCCAGCCGCGTCTTCCACGGCCGCTTGTCGGAGCAGGTCCCAGGCCGCTAGGTAGCGACCCTGCGCCAGCTGGTAGACGTGTCGGCGGAGCAGGGCCGTGGCGCGTTCCGCTGGGGGGTGGCTCGGCGCCGCGGCGCGGGCGGCAAATGAATCGGCCAGGGCGACCGCTCGAGCCGGCGCCTGATCCAAAACCAGCAGCAGATAGCGTCCGATGATGGTCGCGATCTCCGGGCTCGGCACCGGCAGCGTGGCCGGGTTCGCTCCCTGCCAGGCGGCGCGCATGGCGAGGTCCAACCCCTGCGTCGCCTCCCAGCTCGGTGCGAGCGCCCGGAGTCGCTCGAGCGATTGCCAGGCGCCCGCGCTATCGCCCAACATGCTGTGCAGCTGGACGACATGCAGATACGCCTCGGGGACCTCGGGATCGAGCGCGATGGCGCGTTGCAGGCTCTCCAACGACTGCGTCGGCGGCTCCCCGCTTTGCAGGCCGAGATGGAAGTACGAATCCCCCCGTTCCAGGGCGGCGTCTCCGTCGTCGGGGTAGTCCCGGGTCAGGGCATCCGCCAGTCGCAGGGCTTCTGCCCGATTGGTCGCAGCGGTGAACTCGAGCAGGCGGCGTTGACGCGGCGGCGCGCGATCGAGGTGTCGGATCGCGGTCTGGATGACGTCATCGATCGTATACGGCGTGATCCCCTGGCCTGGGGATGATTGGGTGATCGAGCCGGAATTGCCCCAGGTGATCACCCGGTACAACTCGTAGTAGGCCAGGGCAAAGGTCGAATCGCGGGCGATGGCGACCGTCAGGCTTTCGGCGGCCTCCGGCCAGCGCGCGTGTCGCGCCAACTGTTCGGCGACCAGATAGGCCTGCAACGCGAGCGGCGAGGTGGTGGTGTATTCCTCCAGCCCGCGCCGCATCGCACCTTGATGCAACACGAGCCGTTGTCGGGCGAGGCCCCCGGCGATGCTGTCGACGACGGGCGCCGGGAACGCCCCCAGGCCGCGCGCCCGCACCGAGGCGAGCGGCCTTCCACTCGTCGACTCGTAGATTTCTGCTTGGACCCGAATCTCCGGGCCAAGGGCGATGACATTGCCGAGAATGAAGGTGCCGGCGCCCGCGGCCCGGGCGAGACGGGCAGCCTGAGGGACATCGACCTCGCCCCCCGCGGCATTGACCTGCCGGAGAAACGCCCGCGGCTGGATGACCCGCCAACCGGCGAAGCCGTCGAGGGCCACGTTCAGGAGATCGACCATGCCCTCGCGGAGGTACTGGGCCTCGCGAGGCCCGCTGACACGGAATGGAAGGATCGCGACCGCGTTGGGGTCGATGGCGACGCGCGGTGGCCCCCCAGTGGATGTCCGGCAGGGTGGCGGGGAGCCGTCGGGGCATTGGGCGGAAAGCTGAAGGGTGGGCAGAATAGCAAGTGCGGAGAATACGACTCCCACCTTCCAATCACGGCACGTTCCAACTTTCCATCCGCGCATTCCATAAAGATGCCTTTAGGGCCGCTTCAATCAACCTTTCATCTTTAGCCGTACCTTGTACTTTCCTCACACCGCGAACATCACGAGGTCTGGATGAAGTTCGGAGTCCCGAAAGAGACTGTCGCCGGCGAGCGCCGTGTCGCGCTGATACCCGACACCGTCGCAAAGCTGGTGAAAGACGGACAGGAAGCAGTGGTGGAGCCGGAGGCGGGCCTCGCGGCGGGCTTCACGGATACGGCCTACCGCTCGGCCGGTGCGAGCCTGGGCGACCCTTGGGCCGCCGATCTGGTCTGCAAGGTGCAGAAACCGAGTCCCGCCGAAGTCGCGAAGCTGCGGGAGGGCGCCGCACTCGTCGGCCAGCTTCAGGCGGCTACCAGTGCCGATCTGCTCAAGCAGCTCGCCCAGCGACGGATCACGGCCTTCAGTCTCGAGCTGTTACCCCGCATCACCCGCGCCCAGGCGATGGATGTGCTCTCTTCGCAGGCCACCGCCGCCGGGTACAAGGCCGTTCTCCTGGCCGCCGAGACGGTGCCAAAATTCTTCCCGATGCTCGTGACGGCCGCCGGAACACTGTCGCCGGCTCGCGTTCTGGTGCTCGGCGCCGGGGTCGCCGGACTCCAGGCCATCGCCACTGCGCGGCGTCTCGGCGCCATCGTATCCGCCTTCGATGTGCGGGCCGCGGTGAAGGAGCAAGTCGAGAGTCTGGGTGCCAAGTTCCTGGCGATGGAGGAGAAAGTGGAGGCGGAGGGCACGGGGGGCTACGCCAAGGAGCTCTCCGAGGACCAGCATCGCCGCGAGCTCGAGTTCCTGGCCAAGAGCGTCAAGGACCAAGACGTCGTGATCACCACGGCGGCGATTCCCGGAAAGCGCGCGCCGATCCTGGTCACACGGGCAGCCGTCGACGGGATGCGCCCGGGGTCGGTGATCGTGGACCTGGCGGCCGAGACGGGCGGTAACTGCGAGCTGACCGAGGCCGGTAAGACGGTGGATCATCAGGGCGTCACGATCCTCGGGCCGATCAATCTCCCCGCGACGCTGCCGCTGCACGCGAGCCAGATGTACGCCCGGAACGTGTGGAGTTTCCTGACTCACATCGTGAAGGAGGGCAAGCTCCAGCTCGACTTCACCGACGAGATCACCAAGGGGACATGCGTGACTCACGACGGAAAGGTGCTCAAGTCATGACCGACTACTGGTCGATGTTGTTCGTGTTTGTACTCGCCACGTTCATCGGTCTGGGTGTCATCCGGCGCGTGTCGCGGCTGCTGTATACGCCGCTCATGTCGCTGACCAACGCCATCTCGGCCATCGCGGTGGTTGGCTCTATCGTCGTAGTTGGCGCCGACTACCCAACGACCATCCGCATCCTGGGCGGTGTGGCGCTGTTCGCCTCGATGACGAACATCGTCAGCGGGTTCCTGATCACCGACCGCATGCTCAAGATGTTCAAGAAGCAATGACCCAGGCGATCGGGCAGTTCGCGGCGATCGCCGCGACGGCGCTGTTCATTTTCGCGCTGTACTGGATGAACGACCCCAAGACCTCGCGCCACGCGGTGGTGGCGGGGATCGCGGGGATGGCGATCGCCATCGCCGCGACCTGGATCCAGCCGGACATCATCCATCATGGGTGGATCGTGCTCGCGATCGCCGCCGGCTTCCTGGTGGGCGTCCCGTTGTCGCGCGTGCCGCTGACGGCCGTGCCCCAGCGGACCGCGCTGTCGCACGCGTTCGGCGGTCTTGCGGCGGGCCTCGTGGGAACCGCGGAGTACTACCTGTGGCTCCGAGAAGGCCCGGAGCACTTCACGGTGTTCCGCATGAGCGCGCTGATTGTCGAAGTCATCCTCGGCTTCCTCACCTTCACGGGGAGCCTCATGGCCGCCGGGAAGCTGCAGGAGGTCAAGTGGATTCCACAGCGGCCGGTCACGTATCCCGGACAAAACTTCGTCAATCTGGGAGTGCTCGCGGCCGCCGCGGTGCTGGGCGTGATGCTCGTGCTGCAGCCGACCGCTCCCTGGGCGCCCCAAGTGTTCCCGGTCATCATCGGGCTCGCTCTGCTGTTCGGCGTGCTGCTCATCATCCCGATCGGCGGCGCCGACATGCCGACGGTCATCTCGATTCTGAACGCCTATGCAGGGCTTGCGGCCGTCGCCATGGGCTTCGTGCTGGACAACATGCTGCTGGTGACCGCCGGAGCGCTGGATGGGTCTAGCGGGCTCATCCTCTCAGTCATCATGTGCCGGGCCATGAACCGCTCGTTCACGAACGTGCTGTTCGGCGCGTTCGGCACGGTGCAGAAGACGAAGGCTCTGGGCGAGCAGAAGGTGTGGAAGCAGGAGTCGCCTGAGGGTGCGGCGCAGCTCTTGGAGCAGGCGCGGCTCGTCGTGGTCATTCCCGGATACGGCATGGCGGTCGCCCAGGCCCAGCACAAGGTGCGAGAACTCTACGATCACCTCACCAAACGGGGCGTCACGGTGAAGTTCGCCATCCATCCGGTCGCCGGCCGCATGCCGGGGCACATGAACGTGTTGCTCGCCGAGGCCGACATCCCCTACACGGCGCTGGTCGAGATGGACGAGATCAATCCGGAGATGCCGCAGTGCGACGTGGCGCTCGTGATCGGCGCGAACGACGTCGTGAACCCCGCCGCCCGCTATGCCAAGGATTCACCGATCTACGGCATGCCGATCATCGCTGCGGACAAGGCGCGGACCGTGCTGGCGATCAAGCGCAGCAAGAACCCGGGATTCGCCGGGATCGACAACGAGTTGTACGTGCTCGACAACACCTGGATGCTGTTCGGCGACGCCAAGGGCGTGATCGGCGATCTGGTCAAACAGTTCGCCGGAGGCGGGATACACTAAAAAGGCGCTGTCAGCCATCAGCTATCAGCCAAGCTGATAGCTGATAGCTGATAGCTATTTCCCCCAGCTGTTGTTCGCCCGATTCACATCCGGCAGACTCGCGGTGGGATCCACCACCACCCCGCTCACCGGTTTGGCCGTCGCAAAGCGCGCGGTGAACCGGTCTCCCAGGTTCCACATCTCGACCGGCAGGTGCCGCGTCTCGTGCGTCCCATCCGCGTAGCGCAGCTCGAGCGTCATGGGCAGCACCATTTGCCCCCGATTCGACACATAGACATACGCCGAGTCTCGGCCGACCGTGCGCACAGAGTCCACGGCCTGATCGAGCCGGGCCGTGGTGTAGATCCAGCCGCGCCAGAACCAGTCGAGATCGCGCCCGCTCACATTCGCTATGGTACGGAAGAAATCGGCCGGCTGGGGATGCTTGAACTCCCAGCGCCGGATGTATTCGCGCATGGCCCGTTCGAAGGTTTCGCGTCCCAGGACGTGATCCCGCAGCACGGTAAGCATGAGCGCGGGCTTCTGATACGCGCCCCACGCGAGGTCGCGCTGCTCGACCGGCTTGGTGATCAGGGGTTGCTCGGTGCCCGGGATGGCCGAGACTTGAAATGCCGTGAGCAGTTCGCGCCGCACCGTGTCGCCGTAGGCGGTGCCTTTGAAGTAGCCCTCCGCGGCGCCGTAGTCGATGAACGTGTTGAACCCCTCGTCCATCCATGGGTAGCGGCGCTCATCGGAGCCCACGATCATCGGGAACCACTCGTGGCCGAACTCGTGCATCAGCACCCAGAATTGATCCTCCCGCTTCTCGATCGACGGCACGAACGTGATCATCGGGTATTCCATGCCTTCGATCAGCCCTTCGACCGTCGTCGCGTGCGGCCACGGGTATGGCCGCCACGTCTCGCTGAAGTGCTGGATCGTGAACCGCGCCATCCGGTTGGCTTCCTCCCAGGGCGCGGCGCTGGGGCGATAGAACGTGTTGATCTGGATGCCATTCCAGCCGCTCGCATCCCAGCGGAAATCGGGAGACGTGGCCCAGGCGAAGTCCCGCACGTTGGTCGCGGTGAGATGCCAGGTCTTGGTGCCGGGCGTGGCCCGGGCGCCGTTGGCCGTCGCCTCGGCTTTGGTGACGATCTGCACCCGGTCGGTGGCGGTCTTCGCCTGCTCGAGCCGCTGGCGCAGGGCCGGTGACCAGACCTCGGTCGGGTTCTGCACCGTCCCGGTCGCCGCGACGAGGTAGCCCGCCGGCAGGGTGATGCTGACGTCGTAGTTGCCATACTCGAGGTAGAACTCCCCCGCGCCGATGTAGGGCAGTGGGTTCCATCCGTTCACGTCGTCGTAGACCACCAGGCGCGGATACCACTGCGCGATTTCATACAACCGGTTTCCGATGCGGCCCATGCGGCCGCTGCCATAGGGCGGGACGGGGAACCGCCACGCGACCTCGAAATCGATCGCGGCGCCGGCGGCGAGCGGTGTGGGCAGCTCGACGCGCATCATGGTGCCGTATTCGGTGCGCGTCAGTTCTTTGCCGCCCGCCGTGAAATGGTCGATCGTGATGCCGCCGACGAATCCCTTGGCGGTGAAATCGAACACCGCGCCGCCCGCGAAATGCAGGGGCGGCTGATTCAGCTGATACGTGATGCTGTTTCGGGCCGAGATGTTTTGCTCGATCTGCACCCAGACGAACTCCAGCGCGTCGGGCGAGTGATTCACGTAGTGCACAGTCTCGCTGCCCGTCAGGAGGCTCGATCCAGTGTCGAGGGTCGCCCGGATGGTGTAGCTCGCCTCCTGCTGCCAGTAGTCCGGGCCCGGCGCGCCGGCGCTGGAGCGCACGCGGGTCGCGGTGGGGAGTCCCAGTGCGCGGAACGGTGAGGTGTCGGCGACGGGAGACTGGAGCGCCAGCGAAGCAACGGTCAATAGAGCGAGCATGCGGTGCTCCTGTTGATAGAAGAAATACGCCATCAGCAATCAGCTATCAGCAAGCTGACTGCTGAAGGCTGATAGCGGAGAGCGCCTCTAGATTTTCGACGCAATCACTCCCGCGGCACGATGAGCGATCCCCATCACGGTCAACATCGGATTCACGCCCGATGCCGAGGGGAAGGTGCTCGCATCCGCGACATACAGGCCGGGAATATCCCAGACCTGGTTGTCGGCGTTCACCACCGAATCCTTCGCGTTCCCGCCCATGCGGCACGAGGCCATCTGGTGAAACGTCGCGAGCAGCAGCTGGTTCGGTCCGAACCCTACGCGGTCCACCGCCTCCGCCCAGGCCCCGCGGGCGGCGCCGTTGCCGTCGGGCCGGTAGGCCAGCCAACTGGGCTGCGTGGACCAGATCTCCTTGGCACCGGCGGCTTCAAGCAGCCGCGCTCCCTCGATGACCCCGCGACGCAAGTGCTTGGCGTCATAGCGGGACAGTGCGTAGGACACCACGGGCTGGCCCTCTGCGTCCAGGCGCACCCGGCCGCCGTACCGGTCCCGCAACAGGATCCCGATCAGGCTTGTGTGCGGGAGCCGCGCCATGGCCTCGGCATGCTGTGCGCCGGACTCCCACGGGTTCGCGAGGGCGAACAAGGACGGGTGCAGCGGAGCGGTCTCGAACTTGAATCCGTACCCCGAGTCCAAATCCGCGAACTGGTCTGAGTAGTGCGCCTGAACGGTCCCCGTCCACGGACGGATGTCCTCCTCCATCAGTCCGAACACGGCGGTGGCCGGGTGCAGCGCGAGATGGCGGCCCAAGGCTGCCAAACGCACACCGGAGCGGAACAACAGCGCCGGGGAATGGATCGCCCCTCCCGCGACCACCACCGCCTTGGCGCGCACGGCGACGGAATAGGCACGCGCGCCGCGCGGGGAATGCACGATCGCGGCGACGCCGCTCGCCCGGCCCGCGTCGATGGTCACCCGGTCGACATAGGCATTCACAATGACCCGCGCGCCACGGCCTGCGGCATCCTGGAGGTACGTGAGCAGGGTGGATTGTTTGGCGCCGCGGCGGCACCCATAGCCACAGTAGCCGCAGTCATCATCTTGCGAGCAGCCACGGACGTCGCGGGGCAGGAGGCCGTGATGCCATCCCAGGGCCTCGAGACCGCGAATCAATGCCGCATCGCGGGCACTGGGCCGGTTCTGCTCGGTGTTCACGCCGAGGCGAAGGGCGACGGCGTCGAGCGAGTGCGTGAACTCCTGGCTCCGGAAGTGCGGCAGGTCGTGGTCCCGTGCCCATTCCTCGCGCACACTCTCCGGCGTGTGGAAGCTGGTCGTGTAGTTGATGACCGTGCCACCACCCAGGCAGCTGCCCTGGAGAATCACCAGTCCCAGGTCGTCGGACGTCAGCAGCCCACCCGCGTCGTACAACCGGGCCAGCATTTCCCCTTCGTATTGGGTGAAATCCGACTCGTTGTAGTACCCGCCCCGCTCGAGCACCACCACGTCCAGGCCGCGCGCCGTGAGCTCCCCCGCGACGACCCCGCCACCCGCCCCCGAGCCGACGATCACCACGTCGCACGTGAGCGTTTCGTCGTGCGTGACCTCGAGCGGACGGAGCGGCTTCGGCGTCGCGGGTGGTGGTCCGAGGGGGCCGGGGTAGCCCAGCCGCGACCAGGACGGGTTGGAGCGCCCGTCCGCATCGCGCGCCGTGTAGTAGATGACCGTGGCCATGCGCTTCAGCGCTTGAAACCCCTTGCGACGCAACGGGAGTCGGCTCGTGGCCCACCCACGCAGGTATCGCTCGCGCTCTGGTGTCGACATTGCGGTGAAGGGGCGCGGGATACCCGCGAGCATGGCGTTGGCCGTCCGGCTTTCGAGCAACTCCAGCAGGCGCTTCAGCTCTTCCCGGTCCGCCCGATGCGGCAGGGACGCGATCGTCTCGCTCATGTGGTCGGCGAGACGGACGGCCTCGCTGCCGGGCACGAGCGTGTCCGCCAGCGCGCGCAGCACGGTCGCCTGGCTCATCGATCAGCGGCGGTGCTGCACGAATGTCAGCTTGAAGCCGTCGGGATCGTTGATATCGAATGTCTTGTTCCCCCACGGCTGGACCTTCGGGGGCGCGGCGAGGGTGCCGCCACGGGCTTCGATCTCCGTCGCGAGGCGTTCCAGATCCTGGGCGGTGTCCAGATAGAGCCGCATGCCGACTCCCTTCTGGCGATCACGGCCCTTGGACCAGTCATCCTGGTTGATCATGATCCGGGTGGCGCCGGCTTTCAGCTCGACGCCCATGAGGGCGCCGTCCATCTCCCACCGGTCCGCGATGGTGAAGCCGAGCACGCCCTCGTACCAGCCGATGCTGCGCTGCAGGTCATTGACCGTCAGCGAGGGAGTCAGGGTCCGCGTGCGCAGGGTTTCCGGCGTCCGGCGCTTGGGCCGCGGTTTTGGTTTCCGAGCTGGGCGCTTTTTGCTGCGGGTGGCGGCCATACGATCTCCAGGGAGAGTTCAGGGGGAAAGCGTAGCGCGGCGCGCTACGGCTCGCCAGATTGCGGCTTCCCATCACGAATCGGGGCCTGGAATGACGACCAGTCGCGCCAGTGCGGTCTGGGAAGGCAAGCTGAAGGACGGCAAGGGCAACTTTCGGGCGGCGAGCGGTGCCTTTGCCGCTCCCTATTCATTTCAAACGCGGTTCGAAGGCGCCGTCGGTGCCACGCCGGAGGAGCTGATCGCCGCCGCTGAGGCGTCCTGTTTCGCGATGGCCCTGTCGGCGAATCTCGAGAAGGCTCGTACGCCGGCCACGCGAGTCGAGACAGACGCGACGTGCACCCTCGAGACGGTTGACGGAGCACCGACCGTCACCACGATCGCGCTCACCGTGCGGGGCAAGGTGGCGGGGCTCGACCAGGCGGGATTTGCCAAGGCCGCGGTCGCGACGAGTGAGACGTGCCCGGTTTCGCGGGCGCTGAAGGGGAACGTGCGTATTACCGTGGACGCGAAGCTGGAATAGTGGCGGCGTAGCACCAGATCGCCCCGCCGGCGAGTGCCGCGACCGGCAGGATGAGGACGCCGAGGGCGAGCGAGCGGGCGTCGGCGATGAGCCCCACCAGAAAGGGCGAAGGAACGTCGCCCAACGCGTGAATCGTGAAAATGCTGAACGCGACCGCGCTGGCCCGAATGTGCGCGGGGACCACGTTCACGATCGCGGAATTGATCGGCCCCGTGGACGCGAACATCAGGAGCTGCGCGCCGATCACCGCGCTCCAGTAGACCGCGGGAGTGGACGAGGCGAGCGCCAGATAGAAGAGCGGCGCCGCTCCGAGGGTGGCGACGCCCGAGAGCCACAGGTAGGCGGCGCGGGTGCGCATCAGCAGCCGGTCGCCGAGCCATCCGCCCGCGTAGGTCCCGAGCAGGCCGGTCAGGACCACGATGCCGCCGAAGCGCACGGTCGCCGCCGGGCCGGACAACCCCCGCACCCGCTCGAGGAATGGCGGCATCCAGGCCGCGATGCCGCCCAGGGCGAAGGTGTACGCCGCGTAGCCGAGCACGGTGAGCACGAACGATCGATTGCGGATCAGGGCCGTGTACGTGCCTCGGGCCGACCAGGGCGACCGGGTCTGGGTCTCAGCCGCTTCATCCTGCGCTCCTCGCGCGGGGTCCCTCAGTTTCAGTAACAGCAGGGCCAACAGCAGCCCTGGCGCACCGGCGACGAAGAACACGCGTCGCCATCCCCAGTGATGATCGACGTAACCGCCCAGCATGTAGCCGAGCGCGGCGCCGACCGGAATGGCGGTGAAAAAGATCGCCAACGCGCGCCCACGATGGCGCACCGGATAGAGATCGGCGAGCAGACTCTGGCCGATCGTCCCGTAGGCGGCTTCGCCGACGCCGACCGTCATCCGCGCCACCAGCAGGCCGACATAATTGCGCGCCACCCCGCCTAACACCGTGGCCGCGCTCCACAGCGCGACGCCGGCGGCGAGCACTCTGGGTCGATTCCGCGTGTCGCCGAGCAACCCGAAGAGCGGGGCCGTCAGCGTGTAGACGACCAGGAATCCGCTCATCAGGAGGCCGAGCTGCACGTCGCTGGGTGCGATCGGTGAGCGCTTGAGACTCTCGAATACCGCCGGGACGATGTAGCGGTCGATGTAGTTGAGCAGGTTGACCGCCGTGAGGAGCACGAGCGCCGTCCGGGCGGAACGCATCGCGGGAGAAGGTGATGAGACGGTCACGGCGCGCAAAATGGCGCCTGCCACACGCGCTCGCTAGTTTCACGCCATGCCGAGATCAAAGCGGACCTCCGAGACATTCGTACGCCAGAAAGAGGCGTTCCATCCCGAAAGCCTGATGATGACCTACGGCTACAAGCCGGAATGGTCGGAGGGCGCGCTCAAGGTTCCGATCTTTCAGACGTCGACGTTCGCCTTCAAGACAGCCGAAGAAGGCAAAGCGTTCTTCGAGATCGCGTATGGGCTCCGCCAGAAGGGAGAGGCTGAGCACGCCGGGTTGATCTACAGTCGCATCAACAATCCTGATCTCGAAATCCTGGAGGAACGGCTCGCGCTGTGGGACGGCGCCGAATCCTGCGCCGTGTTCAATACGGGCATGGCCGCCATCGCCACCACCCTCATGGCCTATGTCCGGCCCGGGGACATCGTGTTGTACAGCACGCCGCTGTATGGGGGCACCGACCACCTTCTGAAGCACGTGCTGCCGGGGTTTGGGGTCACGCCGGTCCCGTTTCGCGCGTCGGCCTGTGCCAGCGCCGATGACATTGAGCGGGCGGTGCAGGACTCGCAGGCGTCCGGACGGCTGTCCGTCATTATCGTCGAAACGCCGGCCAACCCGACCAATGCGCTCGTGGATCTGGATGCCTGCGCCGCGTTTGCGCACAGGTACGGAACGACGCCTCCGCTGGTGCTGGTCGACAACACTTTCCTGGGTCCGTTGTGGCAGCAACCGCTCAAGCACGGCGCGGATATCGTGCTCTATTCGGCGACCAAATACATCGGTGGCCACAGTGACGTGTTGGCGGGCGCGGCGCTCGGCAGCAAAGCGGTGATGGATCCGGTGCGCGCGCTGCGGACGTTCTTCGGGACCCTCGCCGACCCCTGGACCGGGTGGCTGCTGATGCGCAGCCTCGAAACGCTCAAGCTGCGCATGACCTCGGCCATGAAGAACGCGCGCTACGTGGCCGATTTTCTCGCCCAGCACGAGAAAATCGACAAGGTCTACTATCTGGGCCACCTGCGCGAAGGCGATCCCCAGTACGCCGTGTATCGCCGACAATGTTCGGCGCCCGGGGCCATGGTGTCGTTCGAAGTGCACGGCGGGGAAGCCGAAGCGTTCCGGTTCTTGAACGCACTCAAGTTGATCAAACTCGCCGTGAGCCTGGGAGGCACCGAGTCGCTCGCCGAGCATCCGTATTCGATGACCCATGCGGATGTGACGCCGGAGGCGAAGCAGGCGGCGGGGATCACCGACCGAATGATTCGCTTGTCGGTAGGGATCGAGCACCCGGACGACGCCATTGCCGATCTGCGGCAGGCCCTCGAGAAAGTCTGATCGGATCGCGCGGTGCGCTGGATCGTGTACATGCTGCGCTGCCGTGACGGGTCGTTGTATACGGGGATGACCAACGATCTCGAGCGACGGCTCACCGTGCACCGCTCGGGGAAGGGAGGCGCCTACACGCGCTCCCGACTCCCGGTGCGGCTCGTCTATGTCGAGCGCCGGGCGAGCCGCGGCGCGGCCCTCAGACGGGAGGCCGAAATCAAACGCCTGTCACGCGGCGCCAAGCTGGCCCTGGTTCGGAAGCGCCGGTGAGACTGCGGCGGCGGGATATTGCCGGCGGCGTGCTCGCCCTGTCGCTCGCGGCGCTCTTCGTCCGGCTCGGATTCTGGCAGCTGCACCGCCTCGACATGCGTCGCCTACGCAACGTCGAGATCGCGACCGCCCGGGCGCTTCCCCCCGTGGAGCTGCCGCTGCGACACACGGCCCCAGACGCGCTGCGTGACCGCCGGGCCACAGCCCGGGGTGTGTACGATTACGCGCACGAGCGGGTGTGGGCGGGCCGCACCTATCAGGGCACGCCGGGTGTCGCCCTGCTCACGCCACTCCGTTTGGCCGACGGCTCGGCCGTGTTCGTGGACCGCGGCTGGGTGCCGTCACCCGATGCCCGCCACATCGACGCGACCCCGTATCGGGAGGGCGACAGCGTCACGGTCGACGGTCTCGTGCTGCCCGCGCCACGCGACCGTGGGGACGTCGATCCGGCCCGGCTCCGCGATTCGTTGCCCTACGCCGTCCTGCCGATCGTGATCCAGATCGACGACACCGCGGCCGCCCACCCGGCGGGATCGGCACGGTGGCGGACCCCGCCGCTGGATGACGGGCCGCACCTCTCCTACGCCATTCAGTGGTTCAGTTTTGCCACGATCGCCGTCGTAGGGACGGTGTTGTTGCTCAGAAAAAAGGTTCAGGGAGGGGACGACCTCCATACATCTCTAACTTGACGCCCCTTCCAACCGTCTTCAGCTTTTCCGTCCGTCCACCTGTCACTTCTCCAGTCTGGAGCGTCCATGCGTCGAGTGCTGTTCGCAACGGTCTTGGCGGCCGTCCTTCCACTGATGCGTGCGCTGTCCCCCGTGCCGACCTCGGCGCCGAGCGTGCTCCGGTGGGCGGCGGATACCGGCCGGGACAGCACCAAAGACACCACGAAGAAGAACGATGAGCTGCCCCTCGTGCCGACGCGGACCGTGGCCTTCGATGTGTCCGAGGCCACGTGGCTATCCCTCGACGTGTCTCCGGACGGGCAGACGATCCTGTTCGAGCTGCTGGGCGATCTCTACACACTGCCCATCGCCGGTGGCACAGCGACGCGCATCACCTCGGGACCGTCGTTTGACTCGCAGCCGCGCTACGCACCGGACGGCAAGCATCTCGTGTTCCTGTCGGACCGCAGCGGCTCGGAGCAGATCTGGATTTGTGACCCGGACGGCAAACACCCGAAGGCCCTGACCAAGGGGGGCAACAACCTCTACGCCAGTCCCGAGTGGACGCCGGACGGCAATTACATCGTCGCCTCCCGCACCACGGGCGTGCTGGGCAGCGTGTACGAGCTGTGGCTCTACCACAAGGACGGCGGCTCGGGGACGGCGATGATCAAGGCCGCGGCTGGTGGCCCGGGATCGAGCCCGTTCCGTGGTCCCGGATGGAACACGCTCGGGGCCGCGTTCGGCGCCGACCCGCGGTATGTGTGGGTGTCCCGCCACCGCGGCGGGTTCGGGTACGACCTGAATTTCCCGTTGTGGCAGGTGGCGATCTACGACCGCCAGACGGGGAAGACGTTCGAGCAAACCGATCTGTACGGCAGCGCGATGCGACCCATTCCGTCTCCGGACGGCAAGTGGCTCGTGTATGCGACGCGATACGACGCCGAGACGGGACTGCGGTTGCGCAACCTCGCCACGGGGGACGAAAAGTGGCTCGCGTATCCCGTCACCCGTGACGATCAGGAATCCCGCTACACCCGCGATCTGATGCCGGGCAGCGCGTTCACGCCGGATTCCCGGACGCTGATCACGTCCTACGGCGGCAAGATCATGCGCATCGATATCGCTTCGGGACAGGCCACGCCGATTCCGTTTACGGCGCACGTGGAGGAGCGTCTCGGGCCGCTGGTGCACTTCGTGAACCGCGTCGATACCGGGGACGTCCAGGTGCGGCAAATCCGCGACACCCGGCTTTCCCCGGATGGCAAACGCATCGTCTTCAGCGCGCTCGACAAGCTCTACGTGATGGATCTGTCAGGTGGCGCTCCCCGTCGTCTCACGGACGATTCGGTGCACGAGCAGGCGCCCGCCTGGTCGCCCGACGGTCAGTGGGTTGCCTACGTCACGTGGACGTCGGGGACCGGCGGGAGCCTGATGAAGGTTCGGGCCGACGGCAAAATGCGGACGCGCCTCGTGACCGACCCGGCGTTCTACGATACGCCCGTCTGGTCGCCGGATGGCCAGCGCGTCGTGGCGGTGAAGGGTCCGCGACAGTCGCGCATCACCGAGCGGTTCGGTCCCGGCTACGACCTGGTGTGGGTGCCCGCGGCCGGTGGTACCCCGACGCGCATTACGCCGTATGACGGGTGGGGGCGGCCGCAGTTCGCGCGCAACCCGGACCGCATCTACTACTACGCGGGGCCGGAAGGGCTCGTGTCGGTGCGGTGGGACGGCACGGATCGCCGCACCCACATCAAGGTGAATGGCTACACCTACCCCGGTCCGGGCGCGGAGCCCGATCCGGCGGCCGAGGTCATCGTTGGTCCCGACACGAGTCGTGTGCTCGCCCTCCAGGGCAACAACGTCTACATCGTGACGCTGCCGATGGTCGGGGCCGAGGCGCCCAATGTCAATTTGTCAGATCCCTCCTCGGCGCCCTTCCCGGTGAAGCGGCTTACGCGCATCGGCGGCGACTTCATCGGCTGGAGCGCCGACGGGAATCTGGCCACCTGGTCCATCGGGGCGAGCTTCTTCCGCTACGATCCGGTGGTCGCGGATTCGGCGGACAAAGCCAAAGCGGTCACCGATTCGGTGCGCGCCGACTCCCTCAAGAAGGCGGAGTCCGACAGTACCAAACCAAAACCCGACTCGGCGGCCAAGGCGCGCGTCGATTCCCTCACCAAGCTGCCGGCCTACGAAGCCATTCGCACCGACGTGGTGATCCGGGCGGCCCGCGACGTGCCGCGGGGTACCGTGGTGCTGCGCGGGGCGCGGGTGGTGACGATGAAGGGGGATGAGGTGCTCGATCACGGCGATGTGATCGTCACCGACAACAAGATCGTCTGGGTCGGTCCCCAGGGTGGGGGCAGTCCACCGGCGAATGCGCGCATCATCGACGTCGCGGGAAAAACCATCATCCCGGGCCTGGTCGACGTCCATGCCCACCCGTGGGCGCAGTTCGGCATTCACCAGACGCAGGTGTGGAAATACCTCGCCAACCTCGCGTGGGGGGTCACGACCGTCCGCGATCCGCAAACCGCCACGACGGACGTCCTCACCTACGCGGATCAGATCGAGACCGGTGAGTTGATCGGTCCGCGGCTCTATCACACCGGGCCGGGTGTCTTCTGGGACGAAAACTTCCAGAGCCTGGACGAAGCGCGGAATGCTTTGAAGCGCTACACCGACTTTTACCACACCAAATGGATCAAGCAGTACATGGTGGGCAACCGCAAGCAACGGCAGTGGGTCATCATGGCCGCGAAAGAGCTGGGCTTGATGCCGACCACCGAGGGCGGGCTCGATTTCAAGATGAACCTGACCGAGGCGCTGGACGGCTATCCCGGACACGAGCACAGCTACCCTCTCATGCCGTTGTATCAGGACGTGGTGAGTTTCGTGTCGCAGTCGGGGATCACCTACACGCCGACGCTGCTCGTGAACTATGGCGGACCGTTTGGTGAGGACTATTTCTTCGAGCACTTCGATATTCACGACAATGCCAAGATGCGGCGATTCGTACCGCACGAAGTGCTGGACGAGCGCTCGGAGCGCCGCAGCTGGTTCCGCGACAATCAATACGTGTTCAACCGCATCGCCGCCTCGGCCGGATCCATTCTACGCGCCGGCGGGAACGTCGGCATGGGGTGCCACGGGGAAATGGATGGGGTCGGGTGCCAGTGGGAATTGTGGGCCTTCGCTGCCGGCGGCCTCACGCCGCTCGAGGTGATCCGCATCGGGACCATCGACGGCGCGCGCGCCCTCGGCATGGACACCGAAATCGGTTCACTGGAGCCCGGTAAGTACGCCGACCTGATTGTGCTCGACGGCAATCCGCTCGAGGATATTCACAACACCAACGCGATTCGCTACGTGATGAAGAACGGCCGGCTGTACGAAGGCGAGACGCTGAATGAGGTATGGCCGCGGACGCGCACGCTCCCGACGATGTGGTGGTGGGGACTGGAACCGGCGACGGGACGGTAGAAGGCGGACGAAGGCGGCAGAGGGCGGAGGAGGCGCGGAATCGTTCCGCCTTCTGCCGCCCTCGCCCGCCGCTTCCATTTTCAACGTCTACCATTTAACTTTCCGTGCGTAGTTCAGAACCGCGAGCTGGCATCCTTCCGTAGGACGGTCCCGCTCAGGAGCGGGCCTCACATCTGTAGGCTCATCCCTAGGTTCAAAAAACAGAAGTCGTCGAGATAACGACGTCGAGGAACCGCGTCGAGGAACACCGTTGTGTACGGTTTTCCTTGGCGATTCTCCTGGACACTGGTCCTCGACGATGTTCAAGAAGGAGTAGTATGCCTTTTGCATCCCTCGGGCTGGCGCCCGAACTCGTCCGCGCCGTATTCGAAGAAGGATACGAGCGCCCCACCCCCATCCAGCTGGAGACCATCCCGCTCGCCCTGGCGGGCCGCGACCTTATCGGGTCGGCACAAACGGGCACGGGAAAGACGGCGGCATTCATGCTGCCGATTCTCCAGCGGCTGTCTGAGGGGAAGCGTCCGCACACGTTGCGGGCCTTGATCCTCGTCCCCACGCGCGAGCTCGCCGAGCAGGTGCTCCAGAGCGCGCGCACCTATGGCCGCCACCTGTCCGTGAGCGCCTGTGCGATCTACGGCGGCGTCGGCATGGAACCGCAAACCAAGTTCCTGTCGCGCGGCGTCGATATCGTGGTGGCCACCCCGGGCCGTCTGCTCGATCACATGGAACGCGGCCACGTCAACTACGCCAATATCGAAGTGCTCGTCCTGGACGAAGCCGATCGGATGCTGGACATGGGCTTCGCCCCCGACGTCCGGCGGATCCTGGCGGCGCTGCCCGAGGAGCGGCAGACGCTGCTCTTCTCGGCGACCATCTCGGCCGAGGTCGACGCGCTGGCCCGCCGGGCGCTGTCCGGCCATGCCTCCGTCGAGATCGGGCGCCGCGCCCAGGCCGCCGATGGGATTGAGCACGTGATCGTGGCGGCCGACAAACTGAAGAAGCGCGATGTCCTCGCGGCCATCCTGCAGGCGAAGCCCGCGGGGCAGACACTGGTGTTCACGCGCACCAAATACGGGGCGGACAAGCTGGTGACCTTCCTGCGCCGCTCCGGGATCCTGGCCAACGCCATCCACGGGGACAAAGCGCAGAGCCACCGCACCCGCACGCTGGACGCGTTCCGGGCCGGCACGGCCGAGATTCTGGTGGCGACGGACATTGCCGCCCGCGGCATCGATGTGGATGGAATCCGGATGGTCGTCAACTTCGATGTGCCCAACGACGCCGAGGTCTATGTGCACCGGGTGGGCCGGACGGCCCGCGCCGGCGCCCGCGGTCTCGCCCTGACGCTGCTGTCGCCGGACGAGTGGCTGCTGATGGGTGATATCGAGAAGCTGGTGGGGCAGATCTTTCCGCGGGAAATCATCCCGGGCTTCGAGCCCTCGGTGGCGCCGATGCAGCCCAAGCACTCGACGCCGCTAGTGCCGCGTAAGTCCTTGACGATCCGGGGACGGAGCGGCGGGCGGAAGCGGCGGTAAGGCCCTACCGCTTTTCTATCGGCACATACGCCCGCTGCGGCGGTCCGGTGTAGATCTGGCGCGGGCGCGCGATGCGCTGCTCCTTGTCCAGCAGCATTTCCTGCCACTGCGCCAGCCACCCGGGGGTGCGCCCGATGGCGAACAGCACGGGGAACATGTCGACCGGGAAGTGCATCGCCTCGTAGATGATGCCGGAATAGAAGTCGACGTTCGGATACAGCTTGCGGGACACGAAGTACTCGTCCTGCAGGGCGATGCGCTCGAGCTCCAGCGCGAGGTCGATGAGGGGGTTCTTCCCGGTGACGGCGAACACTTCGTCGGCAACGCGCTTAATGATGCGCGCCCGCGGATCGTAGTTCTTGTAGATGCGGTGGCCGAACCCCATCAGCTTGACCTCGCCCCGTTTCACCCGCTCGATGTACGCCGGCACTTTGTCCTTGGCACCGATTTCCCGCAGCATCCGCAGCACTTCCTCGTTGGCTCCGCCGTGCAGCGGGCCGTACAGCGCGGCCGCGGCCGCCGCCATGGTCGAGTAGGGGTCGGCGTGGGCCGAGCCGACGCCGCGCATCGCGCTGGTGGAGCAGTTCTGCTCGTGCTCGGCGTGCAGGATGAACAACACGTCGAGGGCGTGCTCCAGCACGGGATGCGGCTTGTACTTCACCTCGGTGCCCCTGAACATCATGTTCAGGAAGTTGCCGGCGTAGCTCAGGTCGTTGTCCGGGTAGGCGTACGGCATGCCGACCGTGTGGCGGTGGGCGAACGCGGCGAGCGTCGGGGTTTTGGCGATCAGGCGGTGAATCTGGAACCGGCGGGCGTCCGCATCGGCGATGTGTTTCGCTTCGGGATAGAACGTCGACAGCGCGGCGACCGTGCTGACGAAGACGCCCATCGGGTGCGCATCGTGATGGAACCCGTCGATGAACTTCTTGATGTTCTCGTGAATGATGGTGTGGTGGGTGATGTCGAACACCCATTGATCGAGGTCGGCCGGCTTGGGCAGCTCCCCGTTCAGCAGCAGGTAGGCCGTTTCCAGGAATGAGCTGCGCTCGGCGAGCTCCTCAATCGGGTAGCCGCGATACCTCAGTATGCCTTTGTCCCCGTCGATGAAGCTGATGGCGCTGCGACACGCCGCCGTATTCAGGTACGCCGGGTCGTAGCTCATCAGCCCAAAATCGTCCGGGCCGGTCTTGATTTGCCGCAAATCGGCCGCCCGCACCGCCCCTTCTTGAATCGGCAGATCGTAGGTCTTGCCGGTGCGGTTGTCGACGACGGTCAGGGAATCGGTCGGCATGGCTCTTCTCGGGGTCCCAAGGGTTTGGAGGAAGGTAATGCCGGACCTTATTATGTGAGCATGGCCGCGCCTCCTCGACCCAGCCTGTACCCCACCCGCTCCGCCGCTGGCGCGGCGCTCGGTCAGCTCCTGGCCACCCAGGGATTCGTCCATAGCCTGTTGCTTGGCGTCACGCCCGAGGGGGTCGAGATCGCGGCCAACGCCTCGAAGGCCATGGGGGCCAGTTTCGACGTGCTGGTCGCCTCGTTCATCCAGCTCGGCACCAACCTCGCGCCAATCGGCGCGATGGCCGAGCAGGCGGGGCAGGCGGAGATGGATCCGGATTTCCAACCGGGGATGAATCTGATCGAGAAGCTCGAATCGGCGATGGAGGAGTCGCGGGCCCGCGTGCGCCGCGACCTCGTGCTGTACCGCACACTACGTCCGATCAAGAAATTCGAGGATCGGCAGCTGATCATCGTGGACGGCCAGGTGTTGTTTCCCTGGAAGGTGCTGGCCGCCGCCCGCGCCGTAGCCGAGCTGGGCGGGAAGCGCATCGCGATCGCCACGCCCGTGGCCAGCGCCTCGGCTGTTGAGCGGATCCGCGCTCGCCGCTACGAGTTCATCTGCCTCAACGTATTGCCCGACGACAACCACCACCCGACACCCTATGGCGATGCCTCCGGCGACAGCCCGGAACGGCTGAAGAGCATCATGATCGCGCACCAGGCGGCGTAGCGGGAGAAGACGGTAGAGGGCGGTAGAAGGCGGAATCACCGCCTCCGACCGCCCTCTCCCGCCTTTGTCCGCCTTCTCCCGCCCTCAGTACTTCACGTCCACCAACCCCCGCTCGAGCCAGAGGTGCTCACCATTGAGCACTTCTTGCGCGACTTTGTACGTCGGCACGTCCTCGTTGCGCCACAGACCCTGGAATTTCCCTTGCACGCGGCCACGCGCCTGGCGGCAGAACACATCCGCTACCCGCATCACCTGGGCACCGGCAACGGGATCGTCGCGCATCAGGCGTGCGGCGCGCGAGCAGGTCGCCGCCATCGCGAACAACTCGGCGCCGACGTCCACCAGGCGGAACAACACGCCCTGGCGCAGCTCGAGCTTTGGGCCGAAGCGCACCATCGCGTGGAACACGCCGCGCGCGAGCCGGCGGGCGGCGCGCTCGACGAACCGGACGTGCGTCGCGAGCGATCCAAACTCGCTGTATTTGGGCCAGAAGCCCCAGCCGATCCAGCGCGAGGGATACCACCACCCGTAGAAGAGGGCCGAACGCACGGCGCCGGCCAGCCGCTCGCCGAGCCGCTTGCCCGGCATCACGACGTCGCCCGCGACCTGGAGGTGCTTGTCCACCGCCTCCCGGGCGATGAACAGATGCATGATCTCGGAGCTGCCCTCGAAGATCAAATTGATGCGGAAGTCGCGCATGATCCGTTCGACCGGAATGGGCTTTTCGCCGCGCGCCCGCAGGCTGTCGGCCGTCTCGTAGCCGCGGCCCCCGCGGATCTGCACCGTGTCGTCGATGATGCGCCAGCCCGCCTCCGAGTTGTACAACTTGGCGATCGCCGCTTCGAGCCGGATGTCCGACTCGCCACGGTCGGCGAGCGCGCCACACAGCTCGGCCACCGCCTCCATCGCGAACGTATTCGCCGCCATCGCCCCGATCATCTGCGCCACCGCGTCATGCTGGCCGATCTTACGGCCCCACTGTACCCGCTCGTTGGCCCACTGGCGGGAGATCTCGAGGCATCGCTTGCCGCAGGCAACCGCCGAGATCGGCAGGGTGAGCCGGCCGGTGTTCAGCGTGATCAGGGCCAGCTTGAGACCCTTTCCTTCACCCCACAGCAGGTTTTCCTTCGGCACCCGCACGTTGGTGAAAGTGATCACGCCGTTGTACAGGGCCTTCAGCCCCATGAAATGACAGCGGTGGTCGACCTTCACACCAGGCCAGTTCGCCTCGACGATGAACGTGCTGATCTGCCGCTTTTCTTTCCCGTTCACCAGCTTCGACGGCGTGCGCGCCATGACCACCATCAGCTCGGCGATGGTGCCGTTGGTGCACCACAGCTTCTCCCCGTTCAAGATCCAGGACTGCCCGTCGGGGGAGGGGACGGCGGTGGTTTCCATCGCGGCCGGGTCGGATCCGACGTTCGGCTCCGTGAGGGCGAATGCCGACACCGCTCCCTTTGCCAGGCGCGGGAAGAACTTCTTTTTCTGCGCATCGGTGCCGAACATCTTGAGCGGTTGCGGCACACCGATCGATTGATGCGCCGAGAGCAGGGCGGTGACCGAGCCATCCACTGACGAGACGAGGGCGATCGCCTTCATATAGGAGAGCTGCGACAGCCCCAGCCCGCCGTATTCGCGCGGGATCTTGATCCCGAAGGCCCCGATGTCCTTCAAGCCCTGCACGATGTTCGGGGGGATCTCCCCTTCGCGATCGATGCGATCGGAGTCCACCGTCGTCAGCAACCGCTGCAGCTGGTCCAGGAACGGCCGGGCGCGCTCTGCCTCGGCGGGGTCCTGGAGGGGGTAGGGATGGATCAGGTCCATCCGCAGCTTGCCGAGGAAGAGATCTCGGACGAAGCTGGGCGCCGTCCAATGCTCCTCGCGCGCCGCCTCGGCGACGGCGCGCGCCTCGTCGGCGCTGACTGTGGGCTTGGGTTCGGCCGCGGTGGTGGTCATGATGGCTAATCTAGTGAGTCGCCTTAAATTCGCCTCGCCTGCTCACCCCTTGGAGAACGCCATGCGCCGTCTCGCTTTGCTAGTTGGCCTGCTCGCGCCAGTGGGCCTCGCCGCCCAGAACCCGCCTGCTGCCCCATCCCGCACCCTCATCAAGGCGGGCCACCTGATCGACGGTCGTACCGATCAGGCACAAGCGAACATGGGGATCCTGATCGAAGGCAATCGGATCAAGGCCGTGGGGCCCCTGACTCAGCTCCAGGGGCAGGCGGGCGATGCACGGGTCATCGATCTCTCGGCCATGACCGTCCTTCCCGGATTGATCGACACCCACACGCACCTGCTGCTGCAGGGCGATTCCACCAGCGAAGCCTACGACGTGCAGCTGCTGTACCAGTCGACGGCGTACCGCGCCATTCTCGCCGCCCGCAACGCGCGGCTCGCGCTCGAACACGGGTTCACGGCGATTCGCGATGTTGAAACCGAGGGCGCCATGTTCGCCGATGTGGATGTGAAACTCGCCGTGAATCGTGGCGAGGTTCCGGGACCGCGCATCTTCGCCTCGACCCGCGCCATGGCGCCGACGGGCATGTACCCCATCATCTCCCAGAACTGGGAGCTCGAGCTGCCACACGGCGTGCAGCCGGTAGACGGGCTCGAGGGCGCGCGGCTCGCGGTGCGCGAGCAGGTGGGGCACGGCGCCGACTGGATCAAGTACTACTCCGACCGCCGGTACTACTTCACCCCCGACTCCGTGCTGCGCAGCTGGGTCAACTTCACCGACGACGAGGCGAAGGCGCTCGTGGACGAGGCGCACCGGCTGGGCCGGCGGGTGGCGGCGCACGCGATCGGGGCGGACGGCATCGCCGCCGCGCTGCGGGCCGGTGTGAATTCGATCGAGCACGGCGACGGCATGACCGACTCGTTGATAGACGTCATGCTCCGCCAGAACGCGTACTGGGTTCCCACCGTCACGGTCGCCCATTATGTCGCCGATCCGCGCGGCGGCATCTGGAAGCCCATGGTCGATCATCAACGCGCGGCCTTTGGGCGCGCCGTCCGGCGGGGGGTGAAGATCGTCATGGGGACGGACGTCGGCGGCTTCCCGTGGACCGAGATCAATCAGGCCAAGGAATTCGAGTACTACGTGCAGTACGGCATGACCCCGATGCAGGCGATCAAGTCCGGGACGTCGCTTGCCGCCGAGCTGCTGGGGCAGCAGGACAACTTTGGTGCGATCGCTGCCGGACAATTCGCGGACATCGTGGCGGTGGCCGGCGATCCGCTGCGGGACATCACGGAACTGCAGCGGGTGAAGTTCGTTATGAAAGGTGGCACCGTGTACCTTTCTCAATAGTGCGACGCGCGTTCGCGGGTTTCGCGGTTCTGTGGCTTGGCGCCGCCGGCCTCGGCCGGGCCCAGCAGCTCGGGCCGGCCGGGACCGGCGGCGTTGCGGCGTTGGCCAACGCCCTCGAGCATCTCGGGGCCAATAAGCGCGTGCTCGTCATCGGGGCGCACCCCGACGACGAGGACACCCAGCTACTGACGTGGCTGTCCCGGGGCCTCGGGGCGCAGGCGGCGTATCTGTCGCTCAATCGCGGCGAAGGGGGCCAGAACCTGATCGGCCCCGAGCTGGGTCCGGAGCTGGGGATTATCCGCACTGAGGAGCTGCTCGCAGCCCGTGCGATGGATGGCGCCCGCCAGTACTTCACCCGCGTCTACGATTTCGGGTTCTCCAAGTCCGCCGACGAGACCTTCCGGTTTTGGCCACGGGACTCGGTGCTCACCGATGTCGTCGCCATCATTCGTCGCTTCCGGCCCCAGGTCATTGTATCGGTGTTCTCCGGTACGCCGGCGGATGGGCATGGCCAACATCAGGTGGCGGGCCTCGTGGCGCGCCAGGCGTTCGACCTGTTGCGCGACTCGGCCTGGGGACCGGTGAAGCTGTACCGCTCGACCGGATTCGACACCCTCGCGACGACGCTCCGGATCCCCACCGGCGACATCGATCCGGTGCTGGGCCAATCGTACTTCCAGATCGCCATGGCCGGCCGCAGCCGGCATCGGTCCCAGGACATGGGGCGGGTGCAGCGGATGGGGCCGGCGCTGACCCGTCTTTCGCTGGTGGCGTCGAAACCCGGAGCGGGAAACGATTTGTTTGCGGGCGTCGACACCATCTGGCGTGGCCACGAGCGATTCCGCACGCTGATCGATTCGGCGCGGGCGCGGCTCAGCCCGTTCGCTCCCGGCGCGGTCGTCCCCCTGTTGGCCGCGGCGGCCCGGGAGCTCACTCCCGCCGATACCGAGGAGCGGTCCACGCTCGACGGCGCCCTGGCGAACGCGGCGGACGTCGTGGTCGACGCAACCGCCGACGACGGGATCATCACTTCCGGCGAGCGCATCCAGGTCGAAGTCGCCGTGTGGAACGCCAGCGGCGTCCCGGTGGTGGTGGACGGCGTGGATCTGCTCGCTCCGGAGGGCTGGCAAATCGAACGGCCGGACCCTCCCGGGGGGAGCGCCGCGCCGAACAGCGTCCTGGTGCGGCACTTTGTCGTCACCGTGGCCGCGGACGCCCCGCGGTCACAACCCTACTTTCTGCGTCGGCCCCTGATGGGCGCGATGTACGATTGGACGTCGACACCCGCGAATGTGCGGGGCACCCCATTCGACCTTCCTCCGCTCAAAGCATTGGTGCGCGCGACTATCGGCGGGGCGCCGGTCACGCTGGCTCGAGAGGTCGTCTATCGCTACAACGATCAGGCGAACGGGGAAACGCGCCGTCCCGTCTTCGTGACTGAGCCCTTCGACGTCGCCGTCACGCCGAGCCTCATTGTCTGGCCGGTGGACGGCGGCAGCGGAGCCGAGCGTGCGGTCACGGTTATGGTGACGAATCGGACCCGCGGCGCCGCGACGGGCGTGGTCCGCCTGGCGGTCCCGCCGGGCTGGGCGCCAGCCCCGCCCGAGAGTCTGACCTTCAGCCGCGAGGACGAGTCGCGCAGCATCACGTTCACGGTGCGGTTGCCGCCGCGCCCGGCGATCGGCTCGGTCACCGTGCGGGCGAGTGTAGTGGGAAGCGACCGGCACACGAGCGAAGGCGCCCTCACGCTCATCGATTACCCGCACATCCGGCCACGGCCGTCGGCTCATCCCTCCACCGTCGAGATCCGGGTCGCCAACATCCTGCTCCCCGGACTCGCCCGAGTGGGCTACGTGCGTGGCGCGTCGGACCGGGTCCCGGAAGCGCTGACGGAAGCCGGCGTCCCGATCGTCTTGCTCGATGCCGACTCGTTGATGCGCGGCGACCTGTCGCGCTATGACGCGATCGTCATCGGCAGCCGCGCCTACGAAATGGATCCGGCCCTGGTCGCGAACAACGGTCGTATCCTGGACTACGCCCGCGCGGGTGGGCTGCTCGTGGTGCAGTACCAGCAGTATCCCTTCATTCAGGGTGGCTTCGCGCCGTATCGGATGAGCATCGCGTCCCCGCACGATCGCGTGACCGATGAGACGGCACCGATGACGCCCCTCGTGCCCGGGAGCCCGGCGTTTCATGCGCCGAACGAGATCACCGCGGACGACTGGCAGGGATGGGTGCAGGAGCGCGGCTTGTACTTTGCGCACGACTGGGATTCGACCTACACGCCCGTGCTCGAGACCCATGACCCCGGTGCCGCGCCGCTGCAGGGCGGGTTGCTCATCGCGCCGCTGGGACGTGGCACCTACGTCTACACCGGGTTGAGCTTCTTCCGGGAGTTGCCGGCTGGGGTGGTGGGTGCGTACCGACTGTTTGCCAACCTGCTGGGCCTCAAGGCAAAGCATGTCCCGTAGACCGGGTTGGTCGGTTTTGCTGACGTTGTGTTTCACCGCCTGCTCCTCAAGCGGCAAGACACCCCTCGTCATCTACACGCCCCACGGTCGCGATCTGCTCACCCTGCTCGAAACGCGCTACGAAGCCTTGCACCCCGACATCGACCTGCGCTGGCTCGATATGGGCTCGCAGGAGGTGTACGACCGCGTCCGCTCCGAGCGGGCCAATCCCCAGGGCGACGTGTGGTTCGGGGGACCGTCCACGATTTTCGCGCTCGGCGCCGCGGATTCGCTGCTGGAGCCGTTCCGGCCGTCCTGGGCGGACGCGGTGACCCCAGCGGGTCGTGGGCCGGGCGATCTCTATTTCTCCGCCTACGGTACGCCGGCGGTTCTGGTCTACGCCGAGCGGGCGGTGTCGGCCGCCGAGGCGCCGCAAGATTGGGACGACCTGCTCGATCCCAAATGGAAGGGCAAACTCCTGATCCGCGATCCGATCGCCTCGGGGACGATGCGCGCCGTCTGGGGCATGCTCATCGAGCGCAGTATCAGACAGACGGGCGACACGGCAGCCGGGTGGGCGTGGCTGCGCCGCCTCGACGGACAGACCAAGGAGTACGTGCTGAATGGTCCCTTGCTGGACCAGAAAATCGTGCGCCAGGAAGGGTTGGTCACGATCTGGGACCTGCCCGACATTCAGCTCAACAAGCGCGACGGCCTCCCGTTGGGCTACCTGTTTCCGAAGAGCGGGACGCCCAACATCGAGGATGCGATCGGCGTGATCCGGCACGCCCCTCATGCCGCTGCGGCCCGCGAGTTCATCGAGTGGGTCGGCAGTCCCGCGATCCAGCTGCTCACGGCACGTGAGGTCTATCGGCTGCCGGCGCGCACCGACCTTCCGGCCGACTCGCTGCCGCCGTGGGTGCGAGACGTGCGGGCTCATCTCGTCATCGCCGACATGGATTGGGGGCTGCTGGCGCAACACGGGGCGGAGTGGATGCGCTACTGGGACGAGCACGTCAGGGGGAAGGGTGGGCGGTAACTCCGGGGAGGCGTTTGTCGCCCTGGACCAGCTACGCATTCGCTTCAGTGACACCGTCACGATCGGCCCGGTTTCCCTCTCGATCGCCCGCGGTGAGATCCTCGCCCTGTTGGGCCCCTCGGGGAGCGGCAAAACCACCCTATTGCGACTGCTGGCGGGCTTCGAGCGGGCCGACGCGGGTCGCGTGCTGATCGAAGATGAGAATGTGACCGGGCTCGCACCGGCCCGGCGCCGCGTCGGGATGGTGTTCCAGCACTACGCGTTGTTTCCGCATCTCGACGTGGGCGAGAACGTGGCCTTTGGAGTGCCGGGGACGGGGGACGGGGGACGAGGGTCGCGTGAAGCGGTGGCGCAGGCGCTTGCCCTCGTAGACCTCGCGGGGTTCGAGCGGCGCAAGGTGCAGGAACTGTCCGGCGGCCAGCAACAGCGCGTCGCGCTCGCCCGGGCGCTCGCGCCGGAGCCGCGGGTGCTGCTACTCGACGAGCCGCTGTCCAATCTCGACCCCAGCCTACGCGAGCGCACCAGACGGGAGCTGCGACAGCTCATCCAGCGCGTGGGCATCACGGCCGTCTTCGTCACGCACGAACAGGACGAGGCCTTCGATCTGGGCGACCGCGTCGCCGTCCTCAACGCGGGCCAGCTGGAGCAGGTGGGGACTCCGGAGGATCTCTACGAGCGTCCCGCGAGCCTGTTCGTCGGCACGTTCGTCGGTCGGGCCAACGTGCTGCGTGGAGCAGCGGCGCGCGCCCTCGGCGCGGGCGACGGTCAGGTGGTCCTGGTGCGGCCGGAGTCGCTGCGATTCGGCGGCGCGGGATTGCCAGGTGTCGTGGCCGAGCGGCGCTACACGGGAGCGGCGTCCTTCTTTCTGGTGACGACTGACGCCGGGGACCGTCTCGAGGTGTTGGCCGCGCCCGACGCCGCGCGCGTCGGTGAGCGTGTGAGCGTGGCCGCGGATCGCGTACTGCGCTTCCCGGAGCCTGCGCGATGAGCGGGAGTGGGCGTCGCTCAGGGGCGGGGGTGGCGGGCCTGGCGCTCACGCTGTTGTTGGTCTGGCTCGTGCTCTACCCGATCCTGCTCGTCGTGGTGGAAGGCGCGCGCGGCGATGCGTGGCGGACCTTCGCGGCCCGGCCCGGTGAATGGCGGGCACTCTGGGCCAGTGTGTGGATTTCGCTCGCGAGCGTCGGGTTGGCGGCCGTCGTCGGTGTGCCGCTCGCCTTTCTCTTCGAATGGCTCGAGTTCCCCGGCCGCAAGCTCCTGGGAGCCGTCATCGCCCTGCCCGCCGTCTTGCCGCCGTTCGTCGGCGTGATTGCGTTTCTGTTTCTCTACGGCGAATCGGGATTTGTGGCGCGGTTTCTCCAGCACCTGTTCGGGTTCCAGGATGCGCCGTGGCACCTGCAGGGGCCGGGCGCCATTCTGCTCGTGCATACCTACTCGATGTACGTCTATTTCTATCTGTTCGCGCGCGCCGGCCTCGCCAAACTGGATGGCGCCATGCTCGAGGCGGCCCAGGCTCTGGGCGCGGGTCGCGTGCGCACGCTGTTCCGGGTCACCCTACCGCTCGTGCGTCCGGCACTCGCCGGCGCCGCACTGCTCACGTTCATGACGTCGCTCGGCTCGTTCAGCGCGCCCTATGTGTTCGGCGGCGGGTTCCGCGTCATGACGACCCAGATCTTCGCCTCGAAACAGAATGGTGAGTTGGACGTGGCCATGATCGAAACCCTGGCGTTGGCCCTGGTGGCCATCATCGGTCTCGTGTTGTTGCGGCGCACCGAAGGGGACAGTCTGCTGGTTGGGCTTGGCAAAGGCACGGCCCCACGTCGCCGGACGCTGCGGCGCCCGTTGGTGCGGCTCGGGGCCACGGTGTTGGGGTGGGGATTCGCGGTATTGCTGCTGCTGCCCCACCTCACCTTGATCCTCGTCTCCCTCGTGCCCTACGCCACCTGGACCACTGAGACGTTGCCACCCGTGCTCGGCCTCGTGAACTACCGGCGCCTGTTGGCGGAGCCCGAGCGCCTGGAGCCGCTCCTGAATTCCCTCTGGATGGCGGCGGCCAGTACGACGGTGGCGGTCGGTCTGTCACTGGTCGCGGGGTGGCTGGTGGTGCGCCGGCGCGTGATATGGCGCGCGCCGATCGACTGGCTCCTCAGCGTGCCGTGGGCGCTTCCGGGAACGGTGTTCGCCATCGCGCTCGCGACCGCGTTCAGCGTGCACGCGCCGTTGGCGCTGCGCTGGGTGCTGGTCGGGAGTGTGCTGCTGCTGCCGTTGGCCTACCTCGTGCGCAACCTCCCGGTCACCGGCCGGGCCATCCTGGCCGGGTATCGCCAGCTGGATCCCGCACTGGAAGAGGCGGCCGCCAGCCTCGGGGCGGGAGCCTGGCGCACGCTGCGCCGCGTGACGCTGCCGCAGCTCCGACCGGCGCTGGCCGCGGGCGCGAGCCTCGCGTTCATCGGGGCGTTGGGCGATTTCGTCGTCTCGATTGTGCTCTATACCTACCGCAACCGGCCCATCTCGATCGAAATCAACTCGGCGTTGCGCATCAACGAGATGGGGATTGCGGCAGCGTTCGGGGTGGTGCTCATGCTCGCGAGCGGACTCGTGCTCGGGATCGGAGCGAGGCGATGAAGCGGTTGTGGGTGCTGATCGCCGTGTGCTTCGTCGACATGATCGGCCTGATGATCGTGGCCCCGCTGCTCACGCCGTTCGCGCGCCGGTTCGGGGCGTCCGACTGGGTCGTGGGCTTGCTGTTCTCGTCGTTCGCGATCGCCCAGCTCTTGTCTTCGCCAGTCTGGGGCCGCGTGTCCGATCGCTATGGCCGGCGGCCGGCGTTGCTCGTGGGACTGGGCGGCTCGCTGTTCGCCTATCTGATTTTCGGCTTCGCCAATACCCTGTGGTTGCTGTTCGTGTGCCGCATCGTCCAGGGACTGGGCGGTGGGACGACCGGCGTGGCGCAGGCCTACGTCGCCGACACGATGCAGCCCGCCGATCGCGCCAAGGCGTTGGGGTGGCTCTCCGCCGCGACCAGCGCGGGGGTCAGCATCGGCGCTGTGATTGGCGCGCTCGCCAGCCACCTGGGGCCCGCGGCGCCGGGGATGGTCGCGGCGTTCCTGGTGGCGGTCAACATGGTGTTCGCGTGGAAGTGGCTGCCGGAGTCGCTGGTGCCGCGACCCCTTGTTGCCACGCCCAGCGGTGGTTTCGTGGCGCACCAGTCGCGACCCATCGGCCATGCGCTGTGGGAAGTCGTGCGCCATCCGGGCCGGCCGGTTTCGCAGATGATCTGGATCTACGCGGTCGGCATGCTGGCCCTCAACGCGGTGATCGGTGTGATGTCGTTGTACTTGATCGACACATTCGCCTTCACCGAAAAAAACCTGGGCTACGTATTTACGGTCTTCAGCGTCGTGGGCGTGATTCTCCGCATCGGGCCCGTCGGGTGGGTCAACGAGCGCATCGGGGAAGTGCGCACGCTGCGCCTCGGTGCGTTCCTCATGGTGCTCGGCCTCACGCTGCTGCCGTTCCCCCAGCACTTCTCTGCCTTCGTTGTCGCGCTGCTCCTCGTGCCGGCGGGCACGGCGTTCCTGTTTCCGGCCACCTCATCGCTCGTGAGCCAGCGGACCGAAAGACACGAGCTCGGACTCACAATGGGGGTGCAGCAGACGTTCCGCGGCATCATGGCTATCATCGGCCCGATCGGCGCGACCCTCGTCTACCAGACGCTGGGCCACGGCGTCCCGTTCTGGATCGCGGCGGTAGTCGTGGCGGTCGCATTGATCCTGTCGTCGCAGGTGCGCCACGCGCGCGTGCCGGCGGCGGCGACGACGGTTAGCTTATGACGATCATGATCCGACTCCTCGCCGCCGCGACCGCCGTGCTGACGCCACCCTCGACCGGGCCCGCGCCCCTGAAGCCGAAGCTGGTCGTGATGATCACCGTAGACCAGCTGCGACCCGACTATTTCACGCGGTGGGGACCGCGGTTCATCGGCGGGCTGGCCACGCTCCAGAACAGCGGCGCCGTATTCACGAACGCGTTTCAAGACCACGCGATCACCGAAACCGCTCCCGGACACTCGACGGTGCTATCGGGGCGGTGGCCGGGGCACACGGGGATCATCACCAATCTGCTGGGCGTAGGCGATTCGACCGCGCCGCTCGTGGACGCCAATGGTCCCGGGGCCTCCCCGCGGCGCTTCCGCGGCACCGCCTTCTTCGACTGGCTCCGCGCCGCCGATCCGCGCAGTCGGGCCCTGTCCGTGTCGCGCAAGGACCGCGGCGCCATCCTGCCCATCGGCACCGCGAAACAGGATGTGTATTGGTACCAGGCCGGAGTGTTCACCACCAGTCGCTACTATCGGGACTCGCTCCCCGGCTGGGTGCGGGGATTCAACGCTCTGCGAATCCCTTTCAAGTCGGCGGGGCGGGAATTCCCGTTGCTGCTGCCCGATTCCGCCTACCCGGAGCCGGACAGCGTGCCGTGGGAGAATGGCGGCCGGGATATGACGTTCCCGCACCATCTTCCCACCGACAGCACCCGGGCGGCGAGCGCGTTCGCGGGCGTCCCATCGATGGACTCGTTGACACTCGCGTTCGCCCTGGCGGGCGCGGAGGCGATGAAACTGGGGCGCAGTGGCGCGACCGATTTGCTGGCCGTGAGTCTTTCCACGACCGACGCGATCGGTCACGCCTTTGGCCCCAACTCACGGGAGATTCATGACCAGGTGCTGCGGCTCGATCGGTACCTGGGCTGGTTCCTGGACCGGCTGTTCGATCGCTACGGCCGCGATCAGCTGCTGATCGTGCTCACCGCCGATCACGCCGTGACGCCGTTCCCCGATGATTCCCGGGCCCACGGCCATCCCGAAGCACACTGGGTCAACATCGACACGCTCGTAACCGCTGTGAATCGCCAGCTCGACCGCGTCACAGGGGCGACCGCGCCGCGCGACTGGCTCGAATTCGATACGGGGTTGTTGTTTCTGCAGGACAACGGCCGGCTCTCATCCGTCGGGGTGCGAACCGACAGCGTCCTGGCCGATGTCGCGCGTCGCATTCGCGCCGTGCCGGGCGTGGCGCGTGTCGACACGCCCAGTGCGTTGTCCACTGCGGACACGGCGGCGGACCCCATCGCACGGCGCTGGCTGCATGCCCTCGCGCCGGGAATCGGCGTCGTGCTCGTCGTGACCCTGGCCGAGTGGGATGCATGGTCCTACGCCGGCGGCATCGCGTATGCGGCGCACGGCCAGCCGTCGGATTTGGACGCGCATGTACCGTTGATTTTGTGGGGCAAAGGAGTACGCGCCGGTACGTACGGTAATCGGGCGGCCACGGTGGACATCGCGCCCACGTTGGCGCGACTCATGGTGCTGACGCCGTTGTCGATTCCGGACGGCCGCGTGCTGATCGAAGCGCTCGGAGGCCGCTAGTGCCCCTGTGGTGCAAGAAACCTTCATGATTCCTTCCCGATTGGCGCCGGGCTTCGGCGGGTAACTTGCGCCCGTGCTCTCCGAGAGGCCGATGAACACTGCGGGCGGTAGGCGTGTGCCTGCCAGGCTACTCGCCGCGTTGTTGGCGGGGATGTGGTTGACCGCGCTCCAGCCCCTGTCTGTGGTCCACGGCCGATCCGCCGGATGCCACGGCGACGGTGCGGCTGCCATCCATCAGGTTGTCCCGGCACCCGGTCAGGCCGGTTGTCACGACTCCCATGTGGCCTGTCTCGGGTCCGCCGGGTGCCTTACCGTGGCGACGGCCCTTTCGCCAACCAAGTCAACACTCTCCAGTCTGGGGATACCGCGGCGAGCTCGCGACCGCGGCGTGACGCCGATCGCGGATCTGTTCCAGGCACGTCCGCCGACTCCCCCACCCAACAGCTGATCCTCCTCGCCCCCGGGCGATAGCTCCAGGCCACGGACCTTCCGTGACCTGACTGTGGTTGTTCCCGACAGTGACGTCGGGAAGGAGGATGCACATGCGAAGAGCTCTAGGCGCAGTGGTGTTGCACCTCGGATTGCTCACGAGCGGCGTGGCTGCCCAGGCGGCGACGGTTGATACGTTGCGGCTGGCCAAAGCGCTGGAAGCGGCGCAGGCAACGAATCCGATGCTCAAAGGCGCGAACCACTTGGCGGCGGCCGCGGCGGAGCGCGTCGGCCCCGCCGGCGCGCTGCCCGATCCCCAGCTGCAGTTCGGGCTGATGAACCGGATGGTGTCGGAGTTCGGCTCGACGGCGGACCCGATGACCATGAACCAGGTCCAGCTGATGCAGATGCTGCCCTGGCCCGGCAAGCTCGGCGGCGCGCGCCGCGCGGCGAGTCACATCGCGGCGGCCGCCGCAGCCGACGCCCTGGACGACAGGCCCGCATGCTCGAGGCGCAGGTCCGCATGGCGTACTACGAAGTTGCGTACGCCGACCGCGCCCTCGAGGTGATGCGACGGACGCGAGGGTCTGCTGCGCGATTTCCTCGACGTCAGCACGACGATGTACGCCGTCGGCTCGCGCGGTGCAGCAGGACGTGCTGCGGGCGCAAGTCGAGGTGGCGCGCATGGCGGAGGAGATCACCCGCATGGGTCAGGAACGCGTGGCCATGGCAGCCCGGCTCAATGCGCTGCTCGGGCGCGAGGCAATGGTCCCCGTCCCGGCGGTCGAACTGCCGGAGCCAGCCGAGCAGCCCCCGCCAACGCGGATTCGCTCATCGCCCGCGCGCTCGCCCAGCGCCCGGCGCTCCAGGCCGGCGCCGAGCGCGTGGCGGCGGCCGACGCCATCGCTCGCCGCGGCGCGGCGCGAGCTGTTCCCCGACGTGCAGGTCGGCGATCGCGTATCAGAGCCGCCCGGCCTATCCGGACATGATCAGCCTGATGGTCGGCATCAACCTGCCGATCTTCGCCGGCGGGAAGCAGCTGCCGATGCGACGCCGAGATGGCCGCGATGCGGGACATGTCGCGCGGCCGAGCTGCTGAATCTGCGCAACGAGACCGTGGCGCGGGTCATCGAAATGCGAGCGCGCGCCGTGCAGAGACCGTGAATCTCGACCCGGCTCTACCGCAGCGGCATCCTGCCACAGGCGCGCGCCGCCGTGCAGGCCGCGCTCGCGAGCTATCGCGTCGGGCGGGTGTCGTTCATGCAGCTCGTGGACAACCAGATGACCGTAAACCGATACGAGATCGAGACCTATCGTCTGCTGGCGGACTACCAGCAGGCGTTCGGCGAGCTGATGCGCGTTGCCGGGAGGGCAGCCATGAAACGCATCGTCGCTGGCCGGTGTCGCCGGCGCCCTGATCGTCCGTGGCGTGCCGGGCCAAGCCGGCGCCGGCCGACATGGCGGGGATGCCCGGGATGTCCGCGGGAGCCGCCGACACCACCGACGCCGCCGGGCGAACGGCAACCGGTCCACCTGAGCGCCGCGCAGGCCCAGGCGATCGGAGTCACCTACACCGTCGTGCAGCGCGGCCCGCTCGCGCGCACGGTGCGGACGGTGGGGCAGGTCGTTCCGGCGGAATCCGGCCTCGCCGACATCACGGCCGAAGATCGACGGGTTCGTCGAGCGGCTGTTCGTGGATGCGACCGGACGTCCGGTCCGGCGCGGGCAACCGCTGCTCGCGCTCTACAGCCCGATGCTCGTGCGGCGCAGGAGGAGTTGCTCACCGCGCAGCGCCTGGCCGCAGACGATCGATTCGAGCGACCCGCGAGGCCTGGCGCAATGCCCAGGACCTGTTGGCGGCCGCGCGGCGCCGACTCGCCTATTGGGACATCTCGGCCCGAGCAGATCGAGCGGCTCGAGCGCACGGGGGAAGTCACCAAGACCCTGACGCTCACCGCGCCGTTCGACGGCGTCGTGCTCGAGAAGATGGTGGTAGCCGGGCAGGCGGTGATGGCCGGGGATGAAGCTCTACCGCATCGCGGACCTGCGCACGGTGTGGATCGAGGGCGACGGTGTTCGAGCAGGACCTGGCGCTGGTCCGGGTCGGGCGCGGCCGGCGCGTCGAGCTCGCCGCGTATCCGGGCCGCTCGTTTGCCGGGACGGGTGAGCTTCGTGTGGCCCGTCGTCGACGCACAAAGCCGCAGCGGGGCGCGTACGCGTGGCGTTCTCCAATCCCGGCGGTCTGCTCAGGCCCGGGATGTACGCGACGCTGCTGCTTCGATGCGCGCTTGGTAGCGAATTGCTGAGCGTTCCCGCCGAGGCGGTCGTGATGACGGGCGAGCGGAATCTGGTGTTCGTCGTCGGGCCGGACGGCGCGCTCGAGCCGCGCGAAGTCACGATCGGCGCGCGCGCCGGCGGCCGGATCCAGGTTCGGCGTGGCCTCGAGCCGCGGTGAGCGCGATCGTGGCGTCGGCCAACTTCCTCGTCGACGCCGAATCGCGTCTCTGGAGCGGCGCGGGGCATGGCGGACATGCCCGGCATGAACATGCCGACACCGGAGAAGAACGCCGGCACCATGATCGCCAACTCATCGCGTGGTCGCTGCGCAATCGTTTCCTCGTGCTGCTCGCGACCGCGGCGCTCGTGGCCGCCGGCGTGTGGGCGATCGCGCACGACGCCCGTCGACGCGCTGCCCGACCTGTCCGACGTGCAGGTGGTCATCCAGACCGAGTTCAGCGAGCAGGCGCCGCAGATCGTCGAGGATCAGGTCACCTATCCGATCGCGTCCGAGATGCTCAAGGTGCCCGGCGCGCGCGTCGGTGCGTGGGTTTTCGTTCTTCGGACTGTCGCTCGTCTACGTGCTGTTCGAGGACGGCACCGACCTCTACTGGGCGCGCTCCCGCGTGCTCGAGTACATGAACGGCATCCGGCAACGACTCCCGAGGGGCGTCGAGCCCACCCTGGGCCCCGACGCCACCGGCGTCGGGCTGGGTGTTCGAGTACGTGCTCGAGAGCGACTCGCTCGATCTCGCCCAGCTGCGCACGCTGCAGGATTGGTACGTCCGGTATCAGCTGACGGCGGTCCCCGGCGTCTCGGAAGTGGCGAGCCTCGGTGGCTTCGTGAAGCAGTACCAGGTCGAGGTGGATCCCGGAGCGCCTGCGCGCGTTCCGACATTCCGGTGATGCGCGTCGTCGAGGCGATCGGGGTCCACAACGCCGACATCGGGCGCTCGGGTGATCGAGATGGGCGGCCGGGAGTACATGATCCGGGGCCTCGGCTATCTCCGCACGGTGGCGGACATCGGCGAGCGTCGTGGTCGGCTGCGACCATGGGTGGAACGCCGATTCGCGTCTCCGATGTCGCGACGGTGCAGATCGGGCCCGGCGCCGCGGCGCGGGGCCGCAGACCTGAACGGCCGGGGCGAAGTCGTCGCCGGCATCGTGATCATGCGATTCGGGAGCGACGCGCTCAAGACCATCGAGGCGGTCAAGGCCGCGGATCGCCGAGATCCAGCGGAGCGCTGCCCGGGGGCGTGCGGCTCGTCCCGGTGTACGACCGCTCCGACCTGATTCACCGCGCGATCGGCAACCTCCGCCGCACGCTGCTCGAGGAATCACTGATCGTCGCCGCCGTCTCCCTGCTGTTCCTGCTGCACCTGCGCTCCGCCCTCGTGGCCATCGTCACGCTGCCGCTCGGCATCCTGATCTCGTTCCTCGTCATGCGCGGGATTGGGGTCGAACGCGAACATCATGAGCCTGGGCGGCATCGCCATCGCGATGGGGGCGATGGTGGACGCCGCCATCGTGATGGTCGAGAACATGCACAAGCACCTGGAGCGCGCTGAGGGTCGATCGCGCTGGGACGTGGTGCTGGAAGCGACGAAGCAAGTCGGGCCGCCGCTCTTCTACTCGCTGCTCATCATCACCGTGTCGTTCCTGCCGGTGTTTTCCCTCGAACAGCAGGAAGGGCGACTGTTCAAGCCGCTCGCGTTCACCAAGACGTTCGCCATGGCCGGCGCGGCAGTGCTGTCGATTACCCTCGTGCCGGTGCTGATGGGGTATCTGGTGCGCGGCAAGATTCGCCCCCAAGAGGCCAACCCGCTGAACCGCGGGTTGATGCGGTTGTACCGGCCGGTGATCGGCTGGGTGCTGCGGCATCCGTGGCGGATCATCGCCGGTGCGGCGGCGGTCCTGGCGGTGACCGTACTCCCCTGGAGCCGGCTGGGCAGCGAATTCATGCCGTCGCTCGACGAGGGGTCGCTGCTGTTCATGCCGACGACCGTCCCCGGCGTGTCCATCGCTCAGGCGCAGGAGATCATGCGCCACCAGGACAGCGTCCTCGCCTCCTTCCCCGAAGTGGCCGCGGTGCTTGGCAAGGTCGGACGCGCCAACACCGCCACGGACCCGGCGCCGCTCGACATGTACGAGACCACCGTGATGCTCAAGCCGCAGGAGCTGTGGCGCCCGGGGATGACCACGGAGCGGCTCGTGAGCGCCATGGATCAGGCGGTACGGATGCCGGGCGTCGCCAACGCCTGGACGATGCCGATCAAGAACCGCATCGACATGTTGGCCACCGGCGTGCGCACGCCCGTCGGCGTAAAGGTGTACGGCCCCAACCTCGATACGCTGCAGCAGCTGGGCGAGCGCGTCGAGCGGATCCTCCAGGACGTCCCAGGGACCCGCAATGTGTTCGCCGAGCGCAACGTCTCGGGATACTACGTGGACGTAGCGATCGACCGCGCTCAGGCAGCGCGCTACGGCCTGAACGCCGGTGACCTGCATGATGCCATCATGGCGACGGCGGGGGGAACGACCGCGGCGATCACCGTCGAGGGCCGTGAGCGTTACGAGGTCAACGTGCGCTACCCGCGCGAGCTGCGCGACAACCTGGAGCGACTGCGGGAGATCATGATTCCCACGATGGGTGGCTCGCAGATCCCGCTGGGCCAGGTCGCCACCGTCCAGGTGGTGCAGGGCCCGATGGCTGTGAAGACGGACGATGCATTTCCGGTCACGACGGTCTTCGTCGACATCGCCGGCCGCGACCTGGGTGGTTACGTGCGCGATGCCCAGCGCGTCGTCGCGAGCGGGCTCGTGCTCCCGTCCGGCTATACGCTCGCGTGGAGCGGCCAGTTCGAATTCATGCAGCGGGTTCGCGAGAAGCTGAAGCTCGTCGTCCCACTGACCTTGGGGATCATCTTCCTGCTCTTGTACCTGAACTTCCGCAGCGTGCCGCACTCGCTGATCGTGATGCTCGCGCTGCCATTCGCCCTGGTCGGCGGGGTATGGTCTATCTGGGCCCTGGGCTACAATACGAGCGTCGCCGTCTGGGTAGGCTTTATCGCCTTGGCGGGTGTGGCCGCGGAAACCGGTGTGGTGATGCTCATCTACCTGGACGACGCGTACCGCCAACGACGCGAGAGCGGGCACCTGCGCAGCTCCGATGATGTGGCCGCCGCGGTGCACGAGGGTGCGGTGGAGCGGCTGCGGCCGAAGGTGATGACCGTCGTGGCGATCATGGCTGGCCTGGCGCCGATTCTGTGGGGGCATGGCACGGGGGCTGACGTGATGAAACGCATCGCGGCGCCGATGATCGGTGGGATGATCACGTCCACCGTGCTCACGCTGGTGGTGATTCCCGCGATCTACTATCTGTGGCGGCGGTGGACTCTAGTGCCCGAGCACAAATGACGTATGTTTGCGCCGTGAATTCGAGGCGGGAACTTGGAACGAACCAACGGGGGGAACGCATCATGCGGACATTGAGCGTGGTAGGGGGGCTGGCACTGTTGGCTCTCGGAGCGGCGGTACCGGCGGCGGCGCAGGATGCCTCCATCGGGATCGACGTCGGGCTCAACAGCAACTACAACTGGCGTGGGTTGTCGTTGGCGAACAAGCCCGTGCTGCAGCCGGACGTGTGGCTCTCCGTCTACGGCCTCACGGCCGGGGTCTGGGCGAACGTCGAGCCGGTCAAATGCGACGGCACGAACGACATCTGTGAAACAGGTGGCCTGCGCACCGGGATCGCGGAAATCGACTATTGGCTCGAGTACGGCCGCTCATTCGGCACTGCGAGCGCCAAGGTCGGCTGGGTCGCCTATACCTACAACAAGGGCAACGGCTTCATCGACAACACTGCCAACACCAGCGAGATCTACGGTCAAGTGAGCTTGAGTGGGCTGCCCGTCACCCCGACGCTCGCGGCTTGGTATGACATCGACAACGTCAAGGGCTTGTACGTGCAAGGGCAGTTGGTGTACGGCATCGCGGCCAGTCCGGCCGTGACGATCAATCTTGGCGTGTTGGCGGGACTGTCCGCGGGGCAGGAAGTCAACACCAGCCCCGGCTCGACTGAATCGGCCAACTTTGCCGAGAGCGGCCTGACGCACGTGGACTTCTCGGCGAGCACGTCGCTGACGGCCGGTCCGGTATCGATCGCACCTTCGTTCCATTTCCAGGTCAGCCACGATCCGTTCACGAAGTTCAACGGAGCCGAGCCACAGAACCAGGACAAGGGTTCGAAGATCTGGTTCGGCGTCACGCTGAGCTGGTCGCACGGCCTCGGGGCGAGCACCGCCGCCGAGTAACCGCAGTTCGTTTGTTGAATGGCGAGCCCGCTCCCTGTAGGGGGCGGGCTCGTGTGTTTTCGCGCTTGCCGAGTGTGGGGCCCGGTGTATTGTCTGCGCCAGCCGAGATGGTGGTCGAGACTCTAACGGGAGGGGGGCGCCGCATGGCCGACCACGCGCCGTCGCGTGAGGAGCTGATCCGGCAGGACATCCGCGATCTGCACAAGCTGGGCTACGCGCAGCAGCTGTTCCGGGAAATGGGCGGGTTCTCCAACTTCGCCATCTCGTTCTCGATCATCTCCATCCTCACAGGTGCGATCCTGCTGTTCGGGTTTGGCCTGCGGTTCGCCGGCCCGATCATCAACACCGTCGGGTGGCCCCTGGTGTCCGTCTTCGTGATGATCATCGCGGCCTCGATGGCCGAGCTGGCGTCCGCCTATCCGACGGCCGGGGGCCTCTATTTCTGGGCGCACCGCCTCGGTGGCCCGCGGTGGGCGTGGGTGACGGCCTGGTTCAACATGATCGGGCAAATCACCATCACCTCGGGGATCAATATCGCCGCGGCGATCTACATCATCGGCGCCCTGTCCAAGATCACCGGTCACACCTTCTCCACCAACTGGTATTTCTATGTGTTCGTGATGGTGCTCATCATGATTCCGCAGATGTTGATCAATATTTTCGGCATCCGGTTGACCGCCCGGTTGAACGACTTTTCGGTATGGTGGCACATCCTCGGCGTGGCGGTGATCGCTTTCCTGCTGACGGTATTCGGAAAGACGCATCACGACATGAGTTTCGCGATGAGCTTCGTCAATACCACGAACCCATATGATTTCTCGTCGGCCATGTTCCCCGACAGTACCACGGCGCCGGCGCTCTACCTTGGCAACCCGATCACCGCGCAACCGCTGGTCGTGATCCACTCTCCGCTGTTCGCCATCTTCCCGTTCCTGACCGACATCTACAAGGCCGCGCCGTTCTGGTTGGTGTTCGCGATCGGCCTGTTGCAGGCTCAGTGGACCTACACCGGATATGATGCTTCGGCGCACGTGGCCGAGGAAACGATCATGGCGCGGAAGAATTCCGCGTGGGGCGTGTTCCTGTCGGTCGCGGTGTCGGCGGTGGTTGGATACATCGTGCTGATGGTGCTCACCCTGGCGATCACCGACATTCCCTCGACTGCCACGGATGCCTATCCGGTGTTGAAGATCGCCAGCGACAATCTCACGCCGTTCCTCGCCAATTGCGTGGCGGTCATCATTGCCGGCGCGATGTGGCTGTGTGGCTTGGCGTCGATCACCTCGATGAGCCGGATGTGGTTCGCGTTCGCACGCGATGGCGGGATGCCGGGCTACTCGCTCATCCGCAAGATCCACCCCAAGTGGCGCACGCCCGTCAATTCCATCGTGATCACGTGCGCGCTGGCCGTGATCATGCTGCTGTGGTCCGGGGCGTTTTACATCGTGACCGCCATCAGCGTCATTTTCCTGTACTGGGCGTACGGGATTCCCATTCTGCTGAATCTGCGCAATCGGTGGCGCGGCAAAGGGGAGTTCACCACGCGCGAGTCCGCTCCGTGGAACCTGGGCCGGTGGACCGTGCCCCTGAACGTGATCTCGGTGGTCTGGATCGTGCTGATTACCGTGTTCCTGGTGCTGCCGCCGAGCGAGCTGGTGTTGTGGACGACGGTGCTGATTTGCATTGGCATGTTCCTCTGGTGGCAAGTCGATGCCAAGCGCCGCTTCCACGGGCCCAGCAAGTCGGACGAAGCCGCCCTGCGCGCCCTTGAGCAGCAGGTCGGGCAAGCCCCCACCGCCGGATAGCGGGCGGTGCGGAATCTGGTGATCGCGGATCGACGCCCGAGTGGATCGGGCGTCATCCGCGTCATCGAGCCGGCGAAGGGTGAGCCGTTCGAGGAGGTCGCCGCCGCCGGCCCGGCCGACCTGGAGGCCGCGGTGGCCGCCGCCAAGACGGCGCACCCCGCCTGGGGCGCGCGGACCGCCGTGGCCCGCGCCGAGATCCTCTTCAAGTTTTCCGATGTGGTGCGCGCTCACGCCGAGGAGCTGGCGGTGCTCGAGGCGCGCAACGTGGGCAAGCCTATCGGCGACGCCCGCTGGGAAGCGAACCATGTCGCGGACACGCTGCGGTACTATGCCGGCGCCGCGGACAAGCACATGGGCGAGACGATCCCGACGAGAAAAACCGGCCTCGACATCACCGTGCGCGTGCCGCTCGGCGTCGTCGGCCTGATCGTGCCCTGGAACTTCCCGATGGTCATCGCCACCTGGAAGGTGGCGCCGGCGCTGGCCTGCGGGAACACAATTGTCCTCAAGCCGGCCAGCCTCACGCCGCTCACCGCATTGCGCCTGGGGGAGCTGGCGCTCGAGGCCGGTGTGCCGCCCGGCGTATTCAACGTCGTGCCCGGTCCGGGCGCCGCGATTGGCGCGGCGTTGTCGGCCCATCCCGATGTGGCGAAGATCGGGTTCACGGGTGAAACGGCCACGGGGCGCGCCATCATGGCCGCCGCCGCCCAGACGATCAAGCGGGTCTCCCTGGAGCTGGGCGGCAAGTCTCCCTGCGTGGTGTTCGGCGACGTCGACATTCCTCAGGCCGCCGCCGAAGCGGCCGCGTCGGTGTTCGCCAACGCCGGACAGGATTGCTGCGCCCGCTCGCGGACCATCGTCGAGCGCTCCATCTACGGTCCGTTTGTGGAGGCCATGCAGGCGGCCGCGGAGCGCACGGTCGTCGGCAATCCGTTGGAAGAAACGACCCAGATGGGCCCCGTGATCTCCACCCATCAACGCGAAGTCACCGAGACCTACCTCGCCCTGGGAAAGCAGGAGGGCGCGCGCCTCGTGTGCGGCGGGGAACGCATCGCGGGCCCGGGCTACTTCCTGCGCCCGGCTGTGTTCGCCGACGCGAAACGAGGGATGCGGATCGTGGATGAGGAGATCTTCGGACCGGTGGCGAGCGTCATTCCGTTCGACACCGAGGACGAGGCGATTGCGATTGCCAATGACTCGATCTACGGCCTCTCGGGATCGCTCTGGACCAACGACCTGAAGCGCGGACTCCGGGTCGCCCGCGCCCTGCACACCGGCGTGCTGTCGGTGAACTCCTCGTCGAGCGTGCACCTGCAGGCGCCGTTCGGCGGCTTCAAGCAATCGGGGCTGGGACGCGAGCTGGGCATGCACGCGCTCGATCATTACTCCGAGATCAAAAACATCTATTTCGAGACGGCGCCATGAAGACGATTCCGCTGGCTGAGCTGAAGCGACTGGTCGAGCAGGGCGCGATCGACACCGTGCTGGCGGTATTTCCGGATCAGCAGGGGCGTCTCGCGGGCAAGCGGTATACCGGGCGCACCTACGTCGCGGCGGCGCACGAGGGCTGGGAAGGGTGCGACTACCTGCTGGGCTGCGACATCGAGAACGAGCCGCTGCCGGGATACCAGCTCTTCTCCTGGGACCTGGGGTACGGCGACTTCATGGTGCGCCCCGATCACGGCACGCTCGCCGTCATCCCCTGGCTCGATAAGACCGCCATGGTGCTGGGCGACGTGGAAGGGAAGGACCAGTAAGCCGCTCGCCGTGGCACCGCGGCAGGTGTTGCAGGCGCAAGTGCAACGGGCCGCGGATCTGGGGCTCACGCTGCGGGTGGCGTCCGAACTCGAGTTCTACGTGTTCAACGACACCTACGAGCAGGCCTTCGACAAGGGGTTCCGCGGGCTCGACACCATCGGGCGCTACATCCAGGACTACCACATTCTCCAGACGACGAAGGAAGAGCCGCTGATGCAGGCGCTGCGGCGCCACATGGATGCGCTCGGCCTGGACGTCGAGAATTCCAAGGGCGAATGGGGCCCGGGGCAAGAGGAGCTGAACCTGGCGCATCAGGAGCCGGTGCTGATGGCGGACCATCACATTGTTTTCAAGCACGGCATCAAGGAAGTCGCCGCCCTGATGGGCAAGTCGGTCACGTTCATGGCGAAGTGGAACACCGGGCTCGCGGGCAGCTCGTTCCATCTGCACAGCTCGCTCTGGGACAAGAAGACCGGCGACCCGGCCGGATACGACAAAGCCGGTCCGATGCACATGTCGCAGCGGCTGCAGCAGTGGGTGGCGGGTCAGCTCGCCTGCGGCCGCGAATTCAGCGTGTTCTATGCCCCATACGTGAACAGCTACCGCCGCTACATGGCGGGCACGTTCGCCCCCACGCGACTCGTCGCCGGGGTCGACAACCGCACCTGCGGGCTCCGGCTCATCGGCCACTCGCCCAAGGCGATTCGCGTCGAAAACCGCTGCCCCGGGGCGGACGCCAACCCGTACCTGGCGTTTGCCGCCACAATCGCGGCCGGGATCTACGGCATCACGCATAGTCTGAAATTCGAGGGCATCTACTCTGGGGACGCGTACAAAGATCCCAAGGTGCGCGAGGTGCCGAAGACGCTGTACGAGGCGGCGACGTTATTCGAGCAGTCCGCGATTGCCCGCGCCGCCTTCGGCGACGCGGTGGTGGACCACTACGTGAACACGGCCCGACAGGAGCAAGCGGTCTACGATCGGCGGGTTGCAGATGTCGATCTGGTGAGAAACTTCGAAAGAGCCTAAGGAAAAGACGCTATCAGCTATCAGCTAAGCTGAAAGCTGAATGCTAAAAGCAGTTTTGCAGAGGAGACGGCATGGGACGCCTAGACGGAAAGGTCACAGTGATTACCGGCTCCGGTGCGGGGCTAGGGGCCGAGGCCGCTCGGTTGTTCGCGAAGGAAGGCGCAGCCGTCGTCGTCAACGACGTCAGCGCCGAGGCGGGCGAGAAGGTGGCGACCGAGATTCGTGCCGCCGGGGGGAAGGCGCAGTTCATTCCCGGTGACGTACGCAGCACGGAGCAGGTAGAGCGGCTCTACGCGGAGGCCAAACGCGCCTTCGGCAAGGTCAATGTTCTGTATAACAATGCGGGGGTGTCGCCCGGAGAGGATGACGGCGTCGTCAATACCACCGATGCGACGTGGGATCTTGTCCTGGATATCAATGTGAAGGGGGTCGCCCGCTGTTGCCGGGCGGGCATTCCGTATCTGCGGGAGGCGGGTGGCGGCTCGATTATCAATGTCGCCAGCTTCGTGGCCACCGTCGGTGCGGCGACGCCGCAGATCGCCTATACCGCCTCCAAGGGCGCCGTGCTCTCGATGACGCGGGAGATCGCCGTGATCCACGCACGCGAGCACATTCGGGCCAACGCGCTCTCTCCCGGCCCGGTGCGCACGGCATTGCTGGAGAAGTTTCTCTCGACCGAGGAAAAACGGCAGCGCCGCCTGGTGCATATCCCCATGGGCCGTTTCGGTGAGGCCCGGGAGATCGCGCAGGCGGCGCTGTTTCTTGCTTCCGACGAGTCGTCTTTCATTACCGGCGCCGATTTCCGGGTCGACGGCGGGATTACCGCCGCGTACGTGACCCCGGAAGGTGCGCCGCTAGGCCGCTAGGACACGCAATCGGTCCTTGCCCGGCCGTTCCATCGTCATCTGCCGCACCTGCCAGGGCATGCCGGCCGCCGGCAGTCGATCGAGGAACGGATCCGGATCGAACTGCTCCGGAGACATGACCCCGGCGCCGCGCCACTCGCCTTCGGCGATCAGCTCCGCAGCAACGACCGGCGGGATCCCGGTCTGGTAGGCCGTGGCCTGGACTCCCATCTCGGCATATGCCTGCTCGTGGTCGGCGATCGAGTAGACGTAGAACGACTTCAGCTCACCGTTCTGATAGCCCTTGCCCAGCGTGCCGACGCAGCTGCGTCCGCGGAGCTTGCCGGCCAGGTCGACGGGTTTCGGCATCAGGGCGACGACGAGATTCCGGGGCACGATCTCCAACCCGTCGACGGTAATCGCCGACTTCTTCGACAGCCCGAGCTGGTGCAGCACCCGCAGGGTCGCGACCGCTTCTTCCCCCAGGGTGAACTTGAAATCGGCGTTGCGCACCGTCGCGAAGAAACGGGGCAGCGTCGTAGTCTCTTCGTGGTCTACGTGGAAGCAGTTCAGCTTCCCGATCTCCGGGAAATCGAACAGCTCCGCCCCCGACAGCGGCTCGGCGAGGCCGAACTTTCCGTTCCGGTACACCGTCGACGGACAGAGGCACTCATCGATGAACACCCACGGGCTGAACGCCGCCACCATCCCACCGGGACCTTCACACACCGAGTCGTCGCCATCCCGCACGTGGAACGCCGTCACTTCTTCCAACAGGTGCTTGGCGATGTGGGCGGCGTACACGTTCGAGGTCCCCGGGTCGGCACCCATGCCCAGGAGGGCCAGGCGGCCGCGGGATCGAAATGCGGTATCGAGGGCGAACTGGTCTTCCAGCTTGGGGATCCCGTCCGCTTCGGTTCCGCCGCTCGCCAGGTCGATGTAGTCGACGCCCGCCTCGAGGCAGGCGCGCATCACGACGAGGTTGGTGGCGGGCAGGGCCGCGTTCAGCACCAGGGTGGTTCCGGTCTCCCGAATGGCCTGGACGACGAGGTCTTCGCGGGAGGCGTCCAGCGTAATGGCGTGAACGTGCGGCTGGTCAATGCGGGCGGCCAGCGCCTGCGCCCGTCCGGGGACGGAGTCAGCGATGGTCACCTGCCGGAAGATGGGACGGCGGGCAAACCTGAGTGCGGACACGGTCCCCACCGCGCCGACACCGAGTACGAGGACTTTCATTGTGTTCCTTAAGGGCTGGCAGCGGCTCACTAGTCCGGTCACCAGGGCGTCTCAGCCCGGGCTCCCTCGCCCCCGGCCACAGTATGGGGGTGGCGACTCAAGGGGATCGTCAGTCGCCAGGACACCCACCAGTTGCAAGATTTGGGGGGCTGCCCCAAGGTAGCTTGGGGGGTCACGATGAAGGCAACCCCCCAGCCATAAACCATTGGTGCTAGTTCGTTTAGTGTACTCTTGGCTGGGCGCAGAAATACCAGCGACCGTCTAAATTTTGGACGGTTGATGGAGCCAAGCCACGACAATTGTGGCGCGTCAAAACCCCGAATGAACTCCGAAAATACTACCCTCCCTCAGCTGTACCAGCCGATCGGGTTCTCATCGAGGTTGATGTAGACCTGCTTGGTTTCCAGGTACTCCTCCACGCCCCATTTACCGAGCTCGCGGCCAAAGCCCGACATCTTGTAGCCGCCCCAGGGCGCTTCGACATAGGTCGGCTGCATGTGGTTGACCCAGATGATGCCGGCCTCCAGCGCTTTCACCACCCGCATCGCCTTGAAGATGTCCCGCGTCCAGACCGCGGCGGCGAGACCGAAGCTTGTGTCGTTGGCGATCCGGAGCGCATCGGCCTCGTCGTCAAACGGGATGACGCTCATCACCGGTCCGAAGATCTCCTCCCGGGCGATTTTCGCGCTGTTGTCCACGTCGTAGAAGACCGTGGGTTGCACGAAATAGCCCTTGCCGTGGGTGGAGACGAGGCCGCCACCCGCGGCCACTTTGGCTTCCTTTTTCCCCGCGACCTGATAACTCGCCACCCGGTCGTACTGCTCCTTGGAGACGAGCGGGCCCATGTTGTACTGCCGGTCGAGCCCGGGCCCCACGCGGATCTTCTTGGCCTTTTCGGCCGTGGCGTCCACGAATTTCTTGTAGATCGAGCGTTCGACGAGCACCCGGCTCCCGGCGGAGCACACCTCTCCCTGATTGATGAAACAGCCGAACAGCGCGCCGTCGACGGCGTTTTCGAAATCCGAGTCGGCGAAGAAAATGTTGGGAGATTTGCCTCCCAACTCGAGGGTGACGCGCTTCAAGGTGTCGGCGGCACTCTTCATGATGAGCTTGCCGACCGCCTGACTGCCCGTGAACGCAATCTTGTTGACGTCGGCATGCGCGACGAGCGGCCCACCGGCCTCCGGGCCGTCGCCCGTGATGATGTTGACGACCCCTTTGGGAATCCCCACGTCCTCGAAATCCCTGGCGAGCGCCAGGATCGAGAGCGGCGTCTGCTCGGCGGGCTTGAGCACGCATGCACAACCGGCGGCGAGCGCCGGCGCGAGCTTCCAGGCCGCCATGAGCAACGGATAATTCCACGGGATGATCTGCCCGGCGACCCCCACCGGCTCTTTCATGGCCAGGGCGAGCGCCTGGGCGGGGACGGGCAGCACTTCGCCGTGGATCTTGGTCGCGAGACCCCCGTAGTACTCGAAACAGGTCGCGGTGTCGTCGATGTCGTACTCGGACTCCACGATCGGCTTGCCGTTGTTTCGCGTCTCGAGCTCCGCCAGCTCCGCCCGCCGGGCGCGGATCCGCTCCGCCAGCCGCAGCAACACGCGGCCACGCTCCTGCGCTGTGGCTTGCTTCCACCCGCCGACGAACGCCGACCGCGCCGCGCGCACCGCCTTGTCGACATCCGCCGCACCGGCGGCTGGGACGGTGGCGATCACGGCTTCCGTCGATGGGTCGACCACATCCATAGTCTTGCCGGACGCGGCGGCCACCCACTCGCCGCCGACATACATCTGGTAGGCTGTACCGCTCATGCGTTCGCTCCTTCAGGGTCGTGCATCAGCCGTGCCCACACGACGATGACGATGACGGACACGAGGAAAATGACGGTCGAGATCGCATTGACCTCAGGGGTAATCCCGCGGCGCAACAGGCCCCAGATCTGCAGCGGGATGGTGTTTTGCCGGCCGATCAGAAAAAACGTCACCGCAATTTCGTCGAGACTGAGTGTGAACACCAGCAGCGCGGCGCCCAGCAGCGCGGTCCGGATATTGGGCAGCGTCACGTGCCAGAACGTGCGCAGGCCGTTGGCATACAGATCCATCGAGGCTTCTTCCTGGAACCGATCGAGGCGCTGCAGCCGGGCAAACACCTGGGTCACGACGACCGAGACGAGGGCCGTCCCATGCCCCAGCACCACCGGCCACCCGGGTACGGTGGGGAATCCGGAAGACAACGGCAGGCCGATGAATGTGAAGAACGTCAGTAGCGAGACGCCGGTAATGATCCCCGGCAGGATGAGCGGCAACAGGACCAGCCGTTGAAACAGGGTCTTGCCGGGGAATTCATGACGGTCGAGCAGGAAGGCGCCCGGTACGCCGACGCCAAGCGAGATGATGACGGCGAGGGCGGCGAGTTTCAGGCTCGCGACCACCGCCTCCAGCATGCCCCGATCCTGCAACAACACGCCGTACCAGTGGAACGTGCCGAGCTGCAGCGGCCACGCGATGATTCGGGAGTCGTGGAACGAGTACAACACCACGACGAGCAACGGGGCGTAGATAAAGACAAAGACGGCGATCCCGACGCTCCAGAGCAGCCGGTTCATGCCCGGGCCTCGGTGACGATGGTCGCGAGCGCGTCGGTCTTGGCCGCCCGGCCGGTTTCGCCGCGGTAGTTGAAGCGTTGTTCCAGACGGTTGGCGAGCGTGAGCAAGCTCACGACCAGCACCAGCATCACGACCGACACGGCCGCCCCGAGCGGCCAGTTATAGGCGACGCCAAACAGACTCACGACGACGTTCGAGACCATGAGCGCGCTGTCGTTGCCTCCCAACAGCTGCGGCGCGATGAAGTCGCCCATGCTGAGGACGAACGCGAACGTGCACCCCGCCAGCACGCCCGGGAGGGAAAGGGGCAGCACGACATAGAGAAAGGTGCGAAATCGCCCCGCGAACAGGTCCTGCGACGCTTCCTTGAGATTTCCGGGAATGGCCTCGAGCACGGCGTAGATCGGCATCAACGTGAAGGGGGTGTAGATGTGGGTCAACGCGATGATCACCGCCCACTTGCTGTACAGCAGGAACTCCAGTGGCTGGTGGATCAGGCCCAGCTGCGACAGCAGGCCGTTCAGTATGCCTTCCTGGCCCAGGATGATCTTCCAGGCATACGCCCGCACCAGATAGCTCACCCATAACGGAATGATCACCGCCATGTACATCAGGTTCTTGTGGCGCTTGACCTTGAAAGCGAGTAAGTACGCGAGCGGGAAGGCGAGGAACAGCGAGAGTACGGTCACCGAAAACGCAATTTTGGCCGAGAACCAGATCGTCGCGGGGTACACGGCCGTGGTGAACAGCCGGCGGTAGGAGGCCAGCGTCCACTCGCGCACGAGCATTTGATTGTCGTCCAGTTTCCACAGCGAGTGCACGAGCAGCAGCACATAGGGCAGGAACAGGAACACGGTCACCCAGCCGACGGGCAGAGCGGCGGCGAGCGCGGTGCGGACACGCGGCCGGCGGCGGAGACGATCGAGCAGGGTGGGCGTGGTCCGCACGGCTGTCATCCGACCAAACAGACGCCGTGATCAATGGGCCAGGCCACCCGGGCTGGTCCTCCCACGGCCACGGCGCGGTCACTCGGTCCCAGGTGGAGGACAACGGTCGGGCCGTCCTTCAACCGCAGGCGGAGCTTGGTCAGCGAGCCGGCGTAGACGCCTTCCTCCACTGTCCCATCGAGCACGTTGTGATCGGCCGGGGGCGTGCCCTCGACCAGCCGCATCCCCTCCGGGCGCACCGACAGCCACACCTCCTGTCCCGCACTGGTGGCGGTGGAGGGGGCAGGGGTCAGCAGCGGTTGGCCCGATACGAGCACCCGGATCCGCCCACCGGATGCCGGTCCATCGACGCGCGCCGGCAGCAGGTTCGTTTCCCCGATGAAATCGGCGACGTAGCGGGTGGCCGGCTGATCGTAGATCTCCCGCGGTGTGCCGACCTGCTCGATCCGCCCCCCGCGCATGAGTGCGATCCGGTTCGACATCGTCAACGCTTCTTCCTGATCGTGCGTCACGTACACGAACGTTATCCCGACCTGGGTCTGCAGATGCTTCAGCTCCAGCTGCATCTCCTTGCGGAGCTTGAGGTCGAGGGCGCCGAGCGGCTCGTCCAGCAACAGCACCTTGGGGCGGTTGACCAGCGCGCGGGCCAGGGCGACCCGCTGCTGTTGTCCCCCAGAGAGCTGGCGCGGGGCGCGTTTCGCGAGCTGGTCCAGATGCACCATGTCCAGCACCTGGCCCACGCGCTCTTGGATTTCCGGCTTCGGCACGCGGCGCATCCGCAGGCCGTAGGACACGTTGTCCCACACGCTCATATGCGGAAACAGGGCGTAGTTCTGAAATACCGTGTTGATGTCGCGCTTGTAGGGCGGGAGCCACTGAATGGCCTGGCCGTCCATCCAGATCTCGCCGGCCGTGGGATGCTCGAAGCCGGCAATCATGCGCAGCGTGGTGGTCTTGCCGGAGCCTGAGGCGCCGAGCAGCGTGAGGAACTCGCCCGCCGCGATGTTCAGCGACACGTCGTCGATCGCGACGAAATCGCCAAAGCGCTTGGTGAGGGAGCGGAGCTCGACGAGCGTGTCGGTCACGGCGGCGGGGTCAAACGGTGTGGGGAGCAGTGTGTGGTACCCGATGGTGCGCCACGAAGGGACGGCTTCGTACCATCACGTATCACGCCCCACTCCCCACGCCACGAGGTGAGTCGGCTTACTGGCCTGCCTTCACCTGGTTCCAGATTTCCTGATACTTGTCGCGCTTCGTGCCCCACTGCCAGAAGTTCACGCTGGTGCCGTAGTCGGCGATGTCCCGCTGCATGGCGGCGGCCTCGGGGGTCATGTAGTGCCGGGCGCCCGGATTCGCGACGTAGTACGCCGTCACGTCCGCCATCAGTTTTTGCGTGAAGGGCTGCGCGGTGTACTCGAGCCAGGCGTACGCCGCGCGGAGATTCTTCGCACCCCGAGTCATGACCCAGTGGTCGGCCCAGGCGGTGGTGCCCTCTTTCGGGATTACCTGTCCTGCCGGGAACCCTTCCGCCTGCAGCTGGGCCACCATGAGCGGCCAGCCTTCCCCCATGACGATTTCGTGGCTCTTGAACAGCTGTGTCATGTCGCCCGCCGTGGCCCAGTACTTCCGGATCTGGGGCCGCAGCTGGAGCGTGCGCGCATGCACCTTGGCGAGATCGTCGTCGGACAAACTGTAGAGATGACTGCGATCAGTGAGATCATCCATCCCCATCAATTGGGCGACGGTCCACAGGGTGGAGATGTCGTCCTGCATGGAGATCTTGCCGCGGTACTTGGGATCGAACAGGATCGCCCAGGACGTCGGGGCCGGCTTCACGACGGTCGTGTCATACACCAGGGGATTCGGTCCAAACGCCCACGGCACGCCGAACACGCTGTCGCCCCGGTGGACCAGGGAGAGCCCGCGGAACGACGCCATCAAGTCCCCGTAGCTCGGGATCTTGGTCAGGTCGAGCGGTGCCGCCAGGCCGACGGCGATGATCTGCGTGACGGCGTCCGACGACGGAGAGATCAGGTCGATGGTCTCCGATCCCCCGGCGCGCAGTTTCGACACCAGCTCGTCGCTAGTGCCCATGTAGGTTGAATTGAGCCTCACGCCGCACTGCTCTTCGAACGGCTTGGCGAAGAGGGTATCGGTATATCCCTCCCACACCATGAAATTGAGCTCGCCGCCGATGGGTTGCGGACACAGTTGGGCGAGGAACGTCTTCGCGTCCGCCCGGGCGTCGCTGGTCGGTGTAATGGTGATCTTTGCGACAGCCCCGCCGCTCGTGCCGCCCTCTTTCCCCTTGCAGCCCGCGACGGCAACCACCGCCCCTGCCACCACGAGCGCGATGCTCCCGCGCCAACATCCGCCGGTCATGGCGTGCCTCCCTGATGTTTTTCCGTGCCCGCGCTGCGAAGCCGGATATGCTACACGCGACGCGGGCTTTCGCAATGCCGGACGCAGGCTACTTTCCTCCCGCCATGGGGGTCATCACGCTGACGACGGAGATTCCGGGCGCTAAGAGTCGCGCGCTGCTCGAACGGCGGCAGCGAGCCGTCCCACGGGGTGTCCCGCTCGCGGCGCCGCTCGCCATCGTCTCGGGCGAAAACGCGGTCATTACCGACGCCGACGGCAACCGGCTGATTGATTTTGCCGGCGGCATCGGCACGCTGAACACCGGCCATCGCCACCCGGCCGTGGTGGCCGCTGCCAAGGGCCAACTCGACCGACTGATCCATACCAGCTTCCAGGTCGCGGCGTACGAGCCGTACCTGGACGCGGCCGAGCGCCTGAACGCCCTCGTGCCGGGCGACTTCCCCAAGAAGACGATGTTCGTGAACTCGGGCGCGGAAGCGGTCGAGAACGCGGTGAAGATCGCCCGCATCCATACAGGCCGGCCGGCGGTGCTGTGCTTCGAACATGCGTTTCATGGTCGCACGCTGCTCACGATGACGCTGACCTCCAAGGTCCTGCCGTACAAGCGCGGGTTTGGCCCGTTTGCCCCCGAGGTGTACCGGGTGCCCTACCCCTACTGCTATCGCTGCGACGAGCCGCGCGGGGCGGGGGATTGCTGCCGGGCCTCGCGTCCGCGGTTCGAGGCGTTGGTGGCCTCCCACGTCGACGTGCAGGCGGTCGCGGCCGTGATCGTCGAGCTGCAGCTGGGCGAGGGGGGCTTCGTGCCCGCACCGCGCGCGTTTGTGGCCATGCTGGCCGAGTTCTGCCGCGAGCATGGCATCGTTCTGATCGACGACGAGATCCAAACCGGCTTTGGGCGCACCGGCCGGATGTTCGCGGCGGAGCATTACGGCCTGGCCCCGGATCTGCTGGTCTCGGCCAAGTCGCTCGCGGGCGGGCTACCGCTCGGCGCCGTCACCGGCCGGGCGGACATCATGGACACCGCTCACGTGGGCGGGCTGGGCGGAACGTTTGCCGGCAATCCCGTGGCCCTGGCCGCCGCCGTCGCGGTGCTCGACCTGATGAAGAAGGAAGACATCACCGGACGCGCAGCCCGATTGGGCGAGCGGCTGCGCGGGCGCCTGCTCGCCCTGGCCGATCGGAATCCCGTGGTTGGGGACGTGCGCGGGCTCGGGGCCATGGTGGCGATGGAACTCGTCACGGATCGGACGTCCAAGACGCCGGCGAAGGAGCTGGCCGGGAAGCTCCAGGCGGCGGCGCTGCAGCGCGGCCTGCTGCTCCTGACCGCCGGGACCTATGGCAATGTCATCCGGATTCTGGTCCCGCTCACCGTGGAAGACGCCGTGGTCGACGAGGGGATGGCGGTGCTCGAGCGGACACTGGCGGACATCACGGCGTAGCTATCTTCGACCCATGGCCGAAGCCAAGCTCACCCCCAACCAGCAACGCCGCGTCGATCAGATCGAGGGATTCCTGCGATCAGTCGCCCTCGTCAAGAAACTCACCGCCGAGCTCGAAGGGAACCGAGCGGCTCGTCCCAAGATCCTCGAAGATATTTCCACCCGGATTTCCCGTGAGCTCATGAAGATGCGACATCGCGCGGTGGCCGCGAACGTCGGCACGGTGGCGGACATCGCGGGCAACCTCGCGGGCGTCGCCAAGCGGTCGCAGGGATTCCAAATGAAGATCCGCAGTCTGAACGACGGGGTCGCGAGCCTCAACATCCAGCTCGATCGCGCACTGGCGATCGCCAAAACCCCCGAGGAGAAGCGGCCGTCGGGAATGCAGGACCCTCCGGCGGAATGAGCGTTGCCGAGCGGCCGCCGGCGATCCACTGCGCCGGCCTCGTCAAGCGGTACGGGGAGGTCACCGCTGTTGCCGGACTCGATCTCACCATCCAAGCCGGAGAATGTTTCGGCTTGCTGGGACCGAACGGGGCCGGGAAGACGACGACGATTGAGATTCTCGAGGGCCTGACGCCCGCCGATACCGGGGAGGTCCAGGTGCTCGGGCACCGCTGGGACGGCGGCGCCGGCGATCGCCTGCTGCGCCAGCGTCTCGGGATCCAGCTCCAGGAAACCAAACTACCGGAGAAGCTGACGGTCGCCGAAACGATCCGGTTGTTCGCGAGCTTCTATCCGCAGCCGCAGACGGTGGACACCGTGCTTGATCTCGTCGAGCTCGGAGAAAAACGAAAGGCCTGGTACAGCAAACTGTCGGGCGGCCAGAAGCAGCGACTGGCGGTCGCGTGCGCGCTCGTGAATCGGCCCGAGCTGCTGTTCCTGGACGAGCCGACCACCGGTCTCGATCCGCAGTCGCGGCGGCAGCTGTGGGATGTGATCGCCGGGTTCCGGTCCGCGGGCAACACCGTCCTGCTCACGACGCACTACATGGAAGAGGCGGAGCGTCTGTGCGATCGCGTGGCCATCATGGACCACGGCAAGGTGATTTCGCTCGGCTCCCCGCGTGAGCTGATCGCGTCGCTCGGGGCAGAGCACGTGGTGGAATTCACTCTGGCGCCGGCGGTGCCAGCCGCGGATCTGGAGTCGGTGCTGCGGGACCTGCCGGGCGTGCGCGCCGTGCGGGCGACCGACGGCACGTTTGCCCTCACGGCCACCGCATTGCACGTCACGCTGCCGGCCCTGACCGGGCTGCTCGAGCGCCGCGGCCACGCGTTGGCGTCGCTCACGACGCACCACGCGTCGCTGGAAGACGTGTTCGTCGCCCTGACCGGCCGGCGGATTCGCGATGAGTGACCGGCCGCTGGTGCAGATGACTCTGGCCTGGATTCGCGGATTCTACCGCGAACCCGAGGCGATTTTCTGGGTGTTCGGGTTCCCGATCGTGCTGGCGTTCGCGCTGGGCATCGCGTTCAAGAATCGCGGTCCCGGTGAGCTGCGGATCGGCGTGTTGCGCGAGGCCGCGGACAGCACCATGGCTCGCGTCCTCGATGCCTCGCCCGCGCTCGCGGCGAGCGTGCTGGACAGCGCCTCCGCCCGGAACCAGCTGCGCACCGGGCGCATCGCGCTCCTCGTCGTGCCGGGAAATCCGGTCGTGTATCGATACGATTCGACGCGAACCGAGAGCCGTCTCGCGCGACTCGAGGTGGACGATGCCGTGCAGCGGGCGAGTGGACGGACCGATGTGGCGGTGGTGCGGGATGATCGCGTCACCGAGCCGGGCTCGCGCTATATCGATTTCCTGATTCCCGGGCTGCTTGGCATGAACCTGATGGGGAGTGGGTTGTGGGGCGTGGGATTCTCCGTGGTGCAGGCGCGGTCGAAGGGATTGCTGAAGCGATTTCTCGCGACGCCGATGCGCAAGAGCGAATACCTCTTGAGCTACATGCTGTCGCGGCTGCTGTTTCTGGTGCTCGAGGTGGGCGCGCTGGTCGGATTCGGGTGGTGGATGTTCGAGGTGGGCGTGCACGGCACGTTCATGGCGCTCGGCGTCTGTACCATCGTGGGCGCGTTTTCATTCGCCGGACTTGGGCTCCTGGTCGCGAGCCGGGCGAAGACCGTCGAGGCGGTGTCGGGGCTGATGAACCTGGTGATGCTGCCGATGTGGATTCTGTCCGGGACATTCTTTTCCTACGCGAGATTTCCCGAAGCGATGCAGCCGTTCGTCCGGGCGCTGCCGCTCACGGCGCTGAACGACGCCTTGCGCGGCGTCATGGTGGACGGCGCCTCACTGGCGGGAATCGCGACACCGCTCAGCGTCGTGGTGGCGTGGGGGGCGGGGAGCTTCCTCGTGGCGGTGAAGATCTTCCGCTGGCGCTAGGACAACTCGGAGTCAGCTCACCCGCAGCATCGCCAGCATTTTCTTGAGGACGCCACCGGTCGCGTAGTCCAAGGCCTCCCGAAACTCCGCCGCCGTCTGATACCGCTCGGCCGGGTCACTCGATACCGCGCGTCGCAGGGCCGCTTCGAGATCCTGAGAGACATCGGTCCGATGGCTCCGAATGGACGGCAGCGTGTCGGTGGTCTGTTTGGCGAGCACCGCCTCAGGGGTGGGCCCGTCGAACGGTGGCGCGGCCAGGAGCGCGAAATACGCCACGGCGCCGAGCGAGTAGAGGTCGGCGCGCTGGTCGACGCGCTCCCCCAGCAGCTGCTCCGGTGCCGCGAACTGCGGCGTCCCGCTGCGGGAGGTCGCGCCGCCGTAACGGTCGCCGCGCAACGCCAGGGCCAGGCCGAAGTCCGTGATCCGCAGCAACCCGTTCGGCTCGAGCAGCATGTTCTCCGGCTTGATATCGCGGTGGACGAGGCCGCGGGCGTGTGCGTGGTCGAGCGCGCTCAACGCTTCGAACAGCAGACGCATCGTGCGCGGCACCGGGAACGCCCCGTCCTTGTGCACGAGCTGTGACAGGTTTGCGCCGGGGACGAGCTCCATGACGTACCACTGCAGACCGGCCCGGCTCTGAATGTCGTAGATGTTGACGATGTTGGAGTGACGCAGGCGCGCGGCGTGCTGCGCTTCGCGACGGAACCGCTCCATCACCCCGGGATCGGCCGTGAGCGTGGGGTGCAACACCTTCAAGGCCACCTCGCGCTCGAGCCCCAGGTCGCGGACGCGGTACACCCGCCCGAAGCCGCCCGATCCAATTTCCTCCAGCAGCTCGTAGTCGTCGCCCAGCGCGCGGCGCAGACGACGCTCAAAGCCTTTTTCGGTCGTGGTCGGCGTCACCTCCGGCTCGTGGAACACCCCGGCGTCCGAGACGAAATCCTCGAGCATCTCCGTGGCGGTGAAGTACCGCCCCTTGGGGGTGGGGCGGAGCGCGCGCATCAGGACGCGCTCGACGGCCGCCGGGATGGCGGGACGCAACGCGCGCGGGGCGGCCGGCTCAATCAGATCCGGCTCGCGACCGGTCAGGGCGTAGTACACGATCGCCGCCACCGTATAGACGTCACTGCTCGGATCGCCGGGCTCGCCGGCGCGCACTTCCGGCGCGGCGAACGGCGTCACCTGGGCGGGGTCATCGGGCGGGACGTGGGAGAGGCACCAGTTGGCGTAGCGCAGGTCGGTAATGACGCCGCGCCCGGACAACTCCACGATCACCGTCGTCGGCACGATGCGGCGCAGGATCACGGTACGGGTATGCGCGTGCTCGAGCGCCCCCAGGAGATCCCGCACCATGGACATCGTGCTCGGGATGGGGCGGGGGCCGCGCCGCATCGCCTCGGCGAGGCTCTCGCCGTCGATCCAGTTGGTGGTGCGATACGCAAACGGACCCACCTCGCCGGCGGCGTACACGCCGCGCACCGCGGGATGATTCAACGCCGCGAGCGTTTCGCTCTCGCGCATGAACCAGGCCCGTCCGGGGGAGTCGGAAATGAGATGGACGCGCAGGGCCACGTTGCGCTTCAGGCGCCGATCCCACGCGCGGTACAACGCGCGCTCCTGCGAGAGGGCCACCAGGTTGTCGAGCCGGAAATCAGGCTCCAGCGCCTGGGTGATGCCGCTGAGCAGGTCGACGGGTGGGGTATCGGGTATCACGGCGAGGATAACTTAGCGCCGTTCGCGGTCAGCCGGACCGTGACGACACCCCAGCCCGTGGCCGGTGGCAAGGCGAACCGTGCATCGCGCAGCGTCACCCTGATCCCCGCCGCGCCGGAATCGACGTCGGCGGCCAAGAAGCGGGCGAAGGCGGCAAAGGTTCGCGCCGCCGGCGCTTCGCGCAGCGCCAACTGAACTCGCGGGTCGTCGAGGTGGCGGGGAATCACCCAGCCATGACCCGCGATAGAGTCCGGTGACGTGAGGAACGGGCTCCACCGGAACGGTGTGCCGGGCCGGGTCAACGCGGCGCCCAATGCCCCCGGGCCGAATCGTGCCGTCGCGGCGCGCCGGGCTGCCGCCTGCACCGGGATGCTCACGACGCCCTGCGCCCCCGCGTAGAGCGCGAGCAGTATCAAGGTGTAGGCCGCCGCCGATTGTCGCAGGGCGAAGCCGAACCAGTGACGCACCCAACCCACCGCGCCCACGGCGAGGATCGCGTAGCAGCTGAGTCGAAGCCAGCCAGCCACGCCGGCGGCCAGATTCAGCAACACCACGACCAGGGCGGCGACGAGCGCGATGGGGATCAGGTCGCGCCAGTGTCGCTCGGCTCCCCATGCCAGACCGACCAGCGGCAGCAGCCAAAACAAAGGGTCGACGATCGCCACCCAATCGGCGTAGTACCAACGGCCGCTCCAGGGCAGGAAAGGTCGCAGCCCATAAGAGCCCTGCCAGTCGAGGTAGAGGTGACTCACGACGCAAACGGTGACCAGCATCACCAACGGCACGAGCGGCACGGTGAGCCTGCGTCGCCGCTTGCGCAGGGCGAACACACCGATGAGGATCGCGATGATCCCCACGGTCTCGAGCATCGCACCAAGAAAGGAATGCGTCACACCGCGGTGCAGCTCGTAGTACTGAAAGCTCCCTCGATCCGGCCGGAACCCGATCAGAAACTCGGCCCAATCGGGGGCGTTGGCGGCGACGGCGCCGATCCAGCCAGCCGCCGGCACACGCCGCCCGGCGACAGCGCGGCCGAGTGCCGCGCCGACCAGGGCATGCGCGAGGTTGTCCACGGGCGGGAAGATAAAGCCCAGCGGCTCTAGCCACGGGGGAGGGCGGGTGTAGGTTACCCGGCGTGGCTACCTCCATGCCCCGGTATCGCGATCGACGGCGCACGCACGAGCGTCGCGATCTCATGGACCGGCGTTCGGGGGTGGACCGTCGCAGCCAGGTCGAGCGTCGAACGATGAACAGCGTGGTGCCGGTGGAGTTGCGCTCCGGCGTGGATCGCCGCGCCGGCGTCAACCGCCGAGACGAAGCCCGCCGCTTCCCCGGCGACCGGCGCGAAGACCCGACCGAAGGGCTGCCCTCCTGACGCTGGCACGACCGCGGCGATGCCGTACCTCAAACTTCAGCTGACTTCCACCGGGCGCACGCTCGAGTTGCACGATCCCCTCGTGCAGCTGGGGCGCGATCCGTCCGCGGCGGTCTCGTTTTCCGGCGACGAGGCGCGCGTGGTTTCGACGCGCCACGCCGAGCTGCGCTACGGCGATGATGCCTGGCGGCTGATCGACCTCGGCAGCCGCAACGGGACATATCTGAACGGCCAGCGGGTGCAGGGCAACGCGCCGCTCGCCAAGGGCGACGAGATCCGGCTGGGAGAGTCCGGGCCTCGGATCACGGTAGTGGCGATCACCGAGCTGGTCGAGTCGACGCTGGCCGAGCACCCCCTGTTCGACGTGGTCGCCGCGGTGCCTCCGGCGTCCGCCGGCTCGCCGCCTCCGGCCGGTCGTGGCCCCGAAGTCCGGTCGTATGGCGTGACCCTGATCGCCACGGCGACCGGCAAGCGCTTCGAGGCACAGGGGACCCGCATCCGGATCGGCCGTGGCAAAGAGTGTGAGGTCCGTCCCGTGGAAGGGGCGGAGGGGATCGTCTCGCGGGTCCATGCGGAGCTCTCCGTCGGCACCAGCGGGGGACTCTCGCTGCGCGACGTGGGCAGCAAGAACGGCACCTTCTTGAACGGGGACCGCATTGCCGGGGCCACCCCGGTGCGGCTCGGCGACCGGATCACGCTTGGGCCGGGAGGGCCGGTGCTCGTGGTCGAGGGGATTGGAACTGGACCCGTGAAGGCCGCCACGCGACCGGCGGCCACGCCCATGGCCGGTAGCATGGGCAAAGAAACGGTGATGGGGCTGATCAACAACGCGTTGGCGCAGGCCCGTGAGGAGCGCAAGCGGGGGGGCCGTGGTTCCACGGCGTTCCTGAAGGCGGTCGCCGACGAAGTCGGGAAGGATTCCCGCCGCAAATTCCGCTGGCTCAGCGTCATCGTCACTGTCCTCGTGTTGGTCCTTGGTGGGGGCGTGTACGGGGTGTACTGGCTGTTGACGCAGCGAGTGACGGCGACCGAAGTCGAGCGGCGGTCCGCGGAGGACTCCTCGCGCGCCGAAGCGGAACGACTACGTCACGAGCTGGATGCGGCGCGCGCCGCGGCGGCACCGGCCGCGACCGTGGACAGCCTGCGCGCCCAGCTGGAGTCTGCCCAGGCGGGGACGGAGGAACTGCGTCAGGCCCTGGAACGGGCGCAGGGCGCGCTGAGCCAACAACTGTCGCAGGGGGAGTCGCGGCGGCTGGAATCGCAGCGGGATCTGCAACGGCTGCGGGAACAGCTCGACCAGGCGCAACGCACCGCCCCGTCCTCGGGGACCATCGACAGCCTGCGTCACCAGATGCAGGCCACCGAGGCGCAGGCGGCGAGCCTGGATGCCCGCATGCGGGCGATCCGGGGGACCGACTTCGCGAGCATCGCTCAGCAAAACCAGGGCGCGGTCGGTCTGATCACCGTGAGCTTCGGTCGCAACTTCTACAACGGCACCGGCTTCGTGATTTCTGCCGACGGGTACATGCTCACCAACTGGCATGTGGTGACGGATAGCGGCTATCCGGTCCCGGACACGATCTGGGTCACGATGGCAGATCAGTCAACTTCCCGCTACGCCGACGTCGTGGCCTCCTCTCAGGAGCGGGATATCGCGGTGATCCACATCCGTGGCTATCAGGGGCCATCGTTGTCCGCGATCGATTGGGGCGGCACCAAGTCGCGACAAGGGGAGCCGGCGGCGTTGATCGGCTTTCCGGCGGGGAGTGGGTTCTCGCGCCTGGGGTCTTCGGTCGTGCGGACGTCGATGACGGCCGGGATCATCTCGCGCGTGACGGAAAACACGATTCAGTTCGACGGCATGACGGTGGGCGGCTCGTCGGGCAGTCCCGTGTTCAATGCGAACGGGGAAGTGATTTCGATCCATCGCGCCGGCCTGCCGCAGGCGCCCGGGTTTGCGCTGTCCGTGCCGATCCGGCACGCCGTGCCTCTGCTGCCACTGGCGGTGAAACAGCGGCTCGGGATTCCCTAGACTTCCTCGGCGGCGCGCCGCGCGGCCTGCGCCGCGACGTCCCGCACCAGACGCTCCAACGCATCGAAGTCGAACGGTTTGACGAGTGACGGTGCCCCCGCGTCGGCGAGCAGCGCCGCGGTGTCGTTGTCGAACGTGTCGCCGGTCGCGAAGATCAGCGTGGCCACGAGCCGCGGCGCCTGCTCGCGCAGCCGGATCAGGAAGTCGCGGCCGTTCATGCCCGGCATGCGCACGTCGCACAGGATCACGTCGAAGCTCTGGGCGCGCAGCGCCCGCAAGGCCTCCGCGCCGTCGCTCACGGCGCGGACTTGAATCCCGCTGCGGTTCAGGAACCGCGCGGTGGCTTGACGGATCCCCGGCTCATCGTCCACCACGAGCACGCTGAGGGTCTCGGCGGCCGCCGTCACCTCGGGCATCGCTCCGGGGGTCGGACGCGGCATCGTTCGCAGGTCGAGCGGCAGGGCGATGACGAAGCAGGCCCCGTGCCCCGTGTCCGATTCGACCCAGATCCGCCCGCCGTGGCCTTTGACAATTCCGTAACAGATCGACAACCCGAGGCCGGTGCCGACCCCTTCCGGCTTGGTGGTGAAGAAGGGATCGAAAATGCGCGAGCGGATCTCGGGCGGAATCCCCGGCCCGGAATCCCGGCACTCGATGCGCACCTCCGTTTGATCAGCGTGGGTCCGCAAGGTGATGCTGCGGCTGTCGGGGTGTGTCTCGAGCGCCTGCTCCGCGTTGATGAGCAGGTTGAGCAGCATTTGCTGCAGCTCCGAGACGTTGGCCCATACGCGCGGGTCCGTTTCATCCAGGTCGAGCTTGACGGCCACGTTCAGCGTGTTGAGGTGATAGGCGCGCAGCGTGTGCGTGCGCCGCACCAACTCATTGACGTCCACCAGGGACCGTTCCGGCCCGCTCATCCGCGCGAAGGCGAGCAGGTTGGTCGTGATCTGGCCGATGCGCATCGCTTCGTCCCGCACCATTTCGACGATTTCGCGCTGCTCAGGACGCAGATCGTCGAGCATCAGGGTCTGGGCGAACCCGGAGATGATGGCGGCCGGATTGTTGATTTCGTGCGCCACGCCGCTCACGAGCTGACCCATCGCGGCCAGCTTGTCGGCCTGCTGCAGCTGGCTCTGTGCGCGCCGCAGCTCGGTCACGTCCCGGGCGATCGCCAGGACTTTGGTGATCGCGCCGCGCTCTCGAATCGGCGCGTAGACGAGCGAGCTCATGCCGCGGCTGCCGTCCGCCCGCCGCAGCGGGATCTCGAAGCGCCGCACTTCCCCGGTGAACGCGGCCTCGAGGTGGCCCCGAACAATCGCGGTGGACTCGGCTTCGAACGCATCGTAGATGGAGCGTCCCGCCACCGGCGTCGCGCCAGGGAGTGGTGGGGTTTCCGGGGAAAACTCGAGCACGCGGCCTTCCCGATTCAACAGCACGATGGGATCGGGCGACGCCTCGACGATCTGGCGCAGGTTCCGTTCCGCCGACGCGGCGGCGGTCAGCGACGTCAACAGCGTTTCGGTCTGGCGCTCCACCTCGCTCTCGAGCGCGTTCTCATAGCGGCGATCAGCGAACAGGGAGTACGCGATGCGCGCGGCGATGACCGTGCCTCCCACCACGGGAAGCACCAGGTCTTCGGCCGCCGCCAAGTTCGCGGTCAGACGACGGACGATCAGGGCGATCAGTCCCGCGAGGCCCACGAGAATGGCGACGAGCCGTGGTGCGACGCTGCCCTTCGACTGCCGGGCCGCCGCCTGCGCTTCGGGACGGGCCGCGGCGAGGGCTCCCGCCATGCCGAGCAGCACGTTCGCCACGTCCCACCCGAAGTCCAGGGCGCGCGGGGACGCAGCCGCCCGCGGCAACACGACGGTGCCGAACAGCAGATCCGAGAGCGCGTAGACCACGAGCCCGATCACCGCGAGTCCCTCACCCCCGGACGGAAAGCGATTGGGCCGCAGCAACAGCAGGCCTACGAGCCAGATCAGGGCCAGGCCGCCGGTGGTGTACGCAATGCTGCCGAGGAGCGCGGTGCCGGTGGCATCGAGCGTCGCGGGCTCGATGCCCAGCTCGTACGCCCAGGCGACGGCGGTAAGCGTGAGCAGGGTCGCGTCGAGCAGAATCTCCGAAGAGAAATGAAACCGTGGCTGCTCGGCCAACAGGCTCCAGGCGGCGAGGAAGAACGTTGGGTACACCGCGAGGAATCCCACGTCCGCCGGCGAGAGCGCCAGGGCCGGCGCGCCGTTGAGCTTGGCCGCGTCCCAGTACAGCTGGGCGGCGAGATCGATGACGCTGCCGATCGCCAGCCAACCCCACGCGCGCCGCCGCCGCGGGTCCCGACTCGCCCGCCAGGCGGCCAGCACCCCCAGCACCCGCACCAGCGACGTCACCGTCCAGCTTCCGCCGGAAAGCAGCGCCGGATTCAGTGGATGCAGGATGTAGAGGAGGACGAGGACCCCGAGCAGGCTCCCCGCAGCCGCGACGTAAATGCGAGCGAATCGAGCGCCGGTGGTGATCACGTGGGTGGCGCTAAAGTAGTGAGAAGCCGCCAGTCGGGCGAGAGCGCGTTAGCTTTGCTGCGCGATGGACGACCGACTCGGCTGGACCGGCGCTCCCCAAGACTCCCTCCAACGCTGGCCAGCGTGGACCCGGTTCGCGACCGAGGTCCGGGCCGACGGGCTCGATCGGGTGTTGATCTGCGGCATGGGGGGCTCGAGCCTCGCCCCGCGCGTGCTCGCGCAGAGCTTCGGGGCATCCAATCTCCATGTGCTGGATAGCACGGACCCGGCCGCCGTCAGGGATGTTGAGCTGGTCCATCCACTCGATCGCACCCTGTTTCTGATCGTCAGCAAGTCCGGCTCGACGGTCGAGACGCTCGCTGCCTATCACTACTTCGCCGCTCGCGCCCGGCCCGACCAGTTCGTCGCTGTGACTGATCCGGGGAGCGCACTCGAGCGCATGGCCGGGGAACGTCGGTTCCGGACCGTCTTTCCTCACCCCGCGGACGTGGGGGGCCGGTACGCGGCACTGACCGTGGTTGGGATGCTCCCGGCCGCCCTGGCCGGGATCGACGGACACACCGTGCTGGAGCGCGCGACCCAAACCGAGGTTGCCCACGCTCGGGCGCTGGGTGCCGAAATTGCCGCGAAGGTCGCCGCCGGTCGTGACAAGCTGGCGCTCGCGACCCCGGCATCGGTGGCCGCCCTGGCGGGATGGATCGAGCAGCTGGTCGCCGAGAGCTCCGGGAAGGACGGCAAGGGAGTAGTGCCGCTCGTCGACGATGCCGGTGCCACCAGCGACGACGTTCACACCATTCGGGAGTTCTCCCGCGATCCGCTCGACCTGGGACGTGAGTTCCTGCGCTGGGAGTACGCGACATGGGAGGTGTGCGAGCGAATCGGCGTCAACGCGTTCGACCAGCCCAACGTCGAAGAGGCCAAGGTGCTCGCACGGGCGGAGCTGGCGAAGCCCGGTGACGCCCTGAAAGCCATGCCGCCCACGCTCTCGCCGGCCGAGCTGCGGCGCGCGGCCCGACCGGGTGACTATCTCGCGCTGCTCGCCTATCTCCCGCCGCGACCCGACGTGGCCGCGGCACTCGATCGGGTGCGGAACGCCTGGGGGCGCGACCTCAAGGTCGTCTCGACGGTCGGCTTTGGTCCTCGCTATCTCCACTCGACCGGTCAGCTGCATAAGGGGGGCCCCAACACGGGCCTGTTCCTCGTCATCACGGCCGACACGCCCGACGACCTGGAGATCCCCACGATGGGAACGAGTTTCGGGCGGTTGGAGCGGGCCCAGGCGGCCGGGGACATTCGGGCGCTGCTGGCGCGCGGACGGCGCGTGTGCCACGTGCACCTGGCCGCCGCTCAGGACGTGGATCGACTCGCCACCGTGTCCTGATCCGCATGGCGACGCTCACGTTTCACCTGATCCCGCACACCCATTGGGATCGCGAGTGGTACCTGCCGATGCCGGCGTTTCACGCGCGTCTCGTGACCATGATGGACGAGCTGGTGGATCAGCTGGCGGCGGATTCCGGGTTCCGCAGTTTCCTGCTCGACGGTCAGACGATTCTGTTAGAGGACTATGTGCGCGCGCGACCGGATCGTGCCGAGGCAATTCGCAGCCTGGCCCGCGCCGGGCGCCTGCAGGTGGGGCCGTGGTACGTGCTGGCCGATGAGCTGATCCCCTCCGGGGAATCGCTCGCCCGCAATCTCCTGCTGGGGGCGGCCGACGCGGAGCGATGGGGCGGCCGCCTCGGCGTGCTCTATTCACCCGATGCTTTCGGTCACCCGGCGTGCTGGCCGGAGCTGGCGCGCGGCGCCGGACTCGGTTCCGGTGTCGTGTGGCGCGGACTCGGCGGCCTGCCGGGCCAGGAAGGCGATCGCTACCGCTGGCGTGGACCGAGCGGCGCCGAGGTCAGGCTATGGCACCTTCCGCCCGCAGGATACGAAATCGGCGCGGCGCTCCAGGTCGATGCCGAGCAGCTGCCGGAGGCGTGGGCGTGGGTACGTGGACAGCTGGTGGGTCGGGCAGCGGGTCGTTCCGTGCCGGTGTTCATCGGGGCGGACCACCACTTCGCGCCGGTCGAGATCAGCCGCCTCCGGGATCAGCTGGCCGAGCTCGAGCGGCCCAACATCGTGCGCGTATCGCGTCTCGACGAATTCTTCGAAGCCGCCGCCGATGAGTTCCGCACGGCTCCGATGCTTGAGGGGGCGTTGCGCGCGTCGCCCGGCTACACGTGGTCGCTGCAGGGGGTTCACGGCACACGGCTGCCGCTCAAACGTCGCGCCGCAGCGGTCGAGCTGTGGCTGGAGCGCACGGCGGAGCCGTTGGCAGCGCTGGTGCGTTGGGGTGGGGGACCGGACTACCGGCCCCAGCTGGAGCTGGCCTGGCGCCGTCTCGTGCAGTCCCAGTTCCACGACACGATCAGCGGCACGACGAGTGATGCAGTGACCCGGGAGGCGGAGCAGCGACTGGATACGGCCCACGCCTACGCCGACGCGGTCATCCGCGATGCGGCGTTCAACTTGGTCCGGCATCATCCCGATCGGGCGCGCGACCGTCCCGAGGCGCAAACTCCCACGCTGGTCGTCTGGAATCCGACCCCACGCGCGCGCGATGGCGTCGTGATCGCGGACCTGACGGTGTTCCGTCGCGACGTGCTGGTGGGACCGCCAGGCGCACACCGGGCTCGGAGCGGCCCGGGATTCCAACCATTGTCGTTGCGGCTGCGCGATGGGCATGCCGTGCCACTGCAGATCCTCGATCGCCGCTCCGGGCTCGAGCGCATCGATGCGCGGCGGCACTATCCGGACCTGGATGAAGTCGATCGGGTCCGCGTGGCACTGCGGGTGCCCTCGATGCCCGGTTTCGGCGTGACCGCGCTCAAGCCCGGAGCCCCGCCGTCGACGGCGGCGACGGAAACGGCGGAAGTCCAGGGGCGATCACTGGTCAATCGATTTGTGGTGGTGACGATCGATCGGACCGGCGCGTTGATGTTGTACGACCGCCGCAGTGGGAGACGCTGGCTCGATCTTCTCCATCTCGAAGACGGCGGGGACGCGGGCGACGCCTATACGTACTGCCCGCCGGTGCGGGATCGCGTGACGCGCAGTGAGGGTCCGATCCGTGTGCGGCGTCGCGCCGCCGGGCCGCTGGTCGCCTCGATCGAGGCGCGCTGGAGCATGCGAGCCGGGAAGCGCGGCCGGGTGGAAGTGTCGCTGACGGTCCTGCTGCAAGCGGACAGCCCGGCGGTACGCTGCATCCTCGATATCGACAACCAGGCGACGAACCACCGGCTGCGCGCGCGTGTGCCGACGGGATTCACGGGTCCGGCGCCGGTCGGAGTGCAATTCGGTCAGGAGGCGCGCGAGCCGATGCCGTCGCCGATCGGTCCGTCGGAGCTCGAGGCACCGGTCGCGACCGGCCCCGCGCACCGGTTCGTCGCGCTGTCCAATGAGCAACGTGGACTCGCGATCCTGGCGCCAGGGTTCTTTGAATACGAGCAGACGCTCTCGGGCGACCTGCTCGTCACCGTCCTGCGCAGTATCGGGGTGCTGTCGCGCGATGACCTGCCGGCGCGACCGGGTCACGCGGCCTGGCCGATGCCCATCCCGGCGGCGCAATGCGAGGGCGTCTCCCGCTGCGAGCTGGTGCTGATGCCGCTCGTGGAGGGCGATGCACTGCCGGCGCTGTGGGAGAATGTCTTTGTGCCGCTGCGAGGACTCTGGATCCGCGACGCCGTGGATCTCGTCGTGCCGTCCGGTGGCGTGACCCTCGAAGGGGCGGGCCTGGTCTTTTCCGCGCTGAAGCCGGCCCACGCGGGCCGCGGTGATGAGATCATCCTGCGCTGCTTCAACCCCGCCGCGGAGCGCCGCGCCGGCGCGTGGCGGCTGACGGAAGCGGCGCGTTCCGCGTCGCGCACGCGATTGGACGAGCGCGACGCCATGCCCCTGGTGCTTGAAGACGGCGGGCGAGTGGTGCGCTTCATCGCCGAGCCGCATGAGACGGTCACCGTGATGGTCCGTCGGTGACCGAACATCATCTCAGCGTGCCGCGAACGGCCCGCTATGTCACCCTGGGGGATGCGACGGTATCGCCCGCCGAGATCTGGTTCGTGTTGCACGGCTACGGCCAGCTGGCGGGGCGTTTCGTGCGACACTTTGCCGCCCTGGATGATGGCGCACGACTCGTCGTCGCGCCGGAGGGGCTATCGCGCTTCTATCTCGAGTCGGGCCGCAACGACAAGATCGGCGCCAGCTGGATGACCCGTGAGGATCGGCTGACCGAAATCACCGACTACGTGCGCTACCTGGACGCGGTCTACGCCGCGGTCGGAGCCGGAATCGCCACCCGCGTGGTCGTGTTCGGCTTCTCCCAGGGGACCGCCACCGCCGCGCGCTGGTTGTCTGTGGGCACCGCACGGGCGCAGCGGTTGATCCTGTGGGGCGGGGAAGTACCACCCGATCTCGACCTCGCCGCGGCGCGCACCCGCTGGGAGGGCACCGAGGTCACGCTCGTGGTCGGCAGCACTGACCGGTTCATTACCGCCAAAGTGCTGGCGCGGGACGAAGCCAGGCTGCGGGAGCACGACATCCGCTATCGAGTCGATCGGTTTGACGGCGGCCACGAGATCGTCCCTTCGGTCCTGGCCCAGGTCGCCTTGGCGTGACCAAACGACTGCAATCGCTGGATGCGTTCCGGGGGCTCACCATCGCGGGCATGCTGCTCGTCAACGACCCGGGCAGCTGGTCGTATGTCTACCCGCCGCTCGACCACGCGCCGTGGAACGGCTGGACACCGACCGACCTGATTTTTCCGTTTTTCCTATTTATTGTCGGGATGTCGCTCACGTTGTCGTTTGCGGGGCGGCTCGAAGCCGGAGCCACTCGAGCGATGTTGGCGCGCAAGGTCCTCGCCCGCGGCGCGATCATCTTCGCGCTCGGGTTGCTGTTGGCCGGGTTCCCCTACTATCACCTCGCGACGATCCGGATCATGGGCGTGTTGCCGCGGATCGCCCTCGTGTATGTGGCCACGGGCCTGCTGTTCCTCACGACCAGTGAGCGAACGCAACGCTGGGTGATCGCGGGTTTGCTGCTGGGCTACTGGGCAGTGATGACGCTCGTGCCGGTGCCCGGCTACGGCGCGGGCATCCTCGAGCCGCAGGGAAACCTCGCCCAATACGTCGATCGGATGGTGCTCGGCGCGCATCGCTGGAAACCCGACTGGGACCCCGAGGGGATCATGAGCACGTTTCCGGCAATCGCCACCTGCCTGCTCGGTGTGCAATGGGGTCGCCGGCTGCAGGACGCCCGTCCTCCACTGGAGCGGGCGGTGGAAATGTTCGTCTGGGGGAACGTCCTGATGCTCGCCGGTCTCGTGTGGGGGATCTGGTTTCCCATCAACAAGAACCTGTGGTCGAGCTCGTACGTGCTGTTCACCGCCGGCTTCGCGCTAATCGTGTTCGCGATGTGTTATTGGGCGATCGAGATCCGCGGATTCATCAAGTGGGCGGCGCCGTGGATCTGGCTCGGGACCAACGCCATCCTGATGTTCGTGCTCTCCGGGTTAGTCGGGCGCTGCCTGATGCTGATTCACGTGCCGGAAGCCGATGGGTCATCCGTCGCGCTCGGGACGTGGCTGTACGAACACCTGTTCGCATTCTGGGCGGGACCGATGCAAGGGTCGCTGGCGTACGCGCTCGTGTACGTCGCGCTGTTCACGGGACTCGCGGGACTGTTGTATCACAAACGGTGGTTCTTGAAGATCTAGAGTGGATTCGCCGCCTGCCGGCTCGTTGCATCCCGTAGCGCATCTCCCAGTAGCGTGCACCCGATGACGACCAGCACCAGCATGAGGCCCGGGGCGGTGGCCACCCATGGTGCGTTGACCAGGGTGTCCCGCCCGGAGGCGATCATGTTGCCCCAGGAGGGTGTCGGCGGCTGGACACCCAGACCCAGGTAGGAGAGCCCGGCTTCGAGCAGGATCGCGTTGCCCACGCCCAGCGCCGCGGCCACGATCACGGGGGTGAGCGCATTGGGAAGGACGTGGCGCCACAACACGCGGCGCGAACCCGCGCCGAGGCTGCGCGCGCCCTCCACGAACGGCCGCGCGGCGAGGGCGCGCACTTCGCCCTGGACCAGGCGGGCGACCGGCATCCACCCGGTGGCGCCGAGCAGCAGCACGACGAGTCCCGCATTGGGTCGCCACAGCGCGGCCAGTAACAGCAGCAGTACTACGCGTGGCAAGGCGAGGGCGAAATCGGTAAAGCCGGTGAGAACGGTGCCCGTCCAACCGCGCCACCACCCGGCCGCGGCCCCGATCGCCGTCCCGAGCGCGATCGACAGCAGCACCGAGAGGAACCCGACCGCCAGCGAGATGCGACCACCGTAAGCGAGGCGGGTCCAGACGTCGCGGCCGAACCGATCCGTTCCCAGAAAATGAAATGCGCCGTGGACATCCCGCGTCAACGGCGCGAGAAACCGCGTGGCGAGAATGTCGCCGGGTGTGTTGGGGTCACCGCCCGTGAGCAGCGGGGCGGCCAGCGCCGCGACGACGACCCCGACCAGCAGCACGAGGCCGACGCGCCCCCGCCCATCGCGCAGCGCGGCGGTCACGCCGCGCGCTCCTCGTGCGCGCGCACTCTCGGGTCAACGAAACCGGTCACAACATCGGCGGCCAGATTCCCTATCACGACCAGCGTCGCGCTGACGGCGGTCGCGGCCATCACCACCGGATAGTCGTGCGCCTGGACCGCTTCGACCAGGACGCGCCCGACCCCGGGCCAGGCGAACACCGCTTCGACGAACACCGCCCCCGAAAACAACGCCGGGAGGGACAGGCCGAGCAGCGTGACGATGGGAATCAGGGCATGGCGCAGCACGTGATGGGTCATGATGCGCGCGCCCGTCAGTCCTTTGGCGCGCGCGGCCACGACGAAGGGCTGTTCCAGGGCATCCAGCATCGCGCCACGGGAAAAACGGGCGGCCGCTCCGATGCCGATCAGCGTCAAGGTCGCGAGCGGCAGCGCCAGGTGCCGGAGCGAGTCCACCAGTCGCGCCCAACCGCCCAGCTCGTCGACATCGAAGCCTGCCGCCCCGAACGCCGGGAGCACGCGCAACAGATAGGTGAATAGCGCGACCAGCATCAACCCGAGCCAGTATCCGGGCATCGCGACGAGGGTCACGGTGGCGATCGACAGGGAGGTATCGACCCGTGTGCGGTGCCGCGCGGCTTGGATTGCCCCGACCGCGAGGCCGAGGCCATAGCTCAACAGGAGGGACAACACGACGAGGCGGGCCGTGGCGGGCCAGGCCCCGCCGAGCATCGCACTGGCCGGCCGGCCCGTGGCGAGGCTGGTGCCCCAGTCACCCTGGATGAATCGGGCCAGCCAGCTCAGGTACTGGATCGGCAGCGGCCGATCGAGCCCCAGGGCGTGACGCCCCGCGGTGAGCTGCGCGTCAGTGGCTGTGGGCCCCAGCAACAACGCCACCGGGTCACCCGGGGCTGCGTGCAGCAGCAGGAAGGTGAGGGTGACGACACCGGTGACTACCGCGAGGCCGGTGAGCGCGCGGTGCGTGATCAGGCGCAGCATGCCCGCAATCTCGCGTTGCCTGACGGCCGCCGCTAGAATCCAGCGCGTGAAACGGGTCGTGATGCTGGCGTGCTGCGTTTGGGGTGGCATCGCAACGTCCGCGTGCGGCGACGTGGCCGGCGCGAACCGTCGCGGGGCGACCGTGTTGTTCGCGTCCGGCGCCGATCTCGCGAGCATCAATCCGCTGCTGACGATTCACCCGCTCGCCAAGCAGGTGCAGCGCTACGCGCTGCTCACCACGCTGGCCCGCTATGACTCGGCGCTCGTTCCCCAGCCATACCTCGCCCGTCGCTGGCGCTGGTCGGCCGACCACACGACGCTCACGTTTACGTTGTTTCCCGGCCTGCGCTGGTCCGACGGCCGCCCGACCGTGGCCCGTGATGTGGTGTGGACCCTCGACGCCGCGCGCGATCCCGCAACGCTGTATCCCCGGCTGACCGATCTGGTCAATGTTGCGGACGTGCGGGCCGCCGACGACACCACGGTGGTGGTCCGGTTTCATGCGCCCGAACCCCGGCTGCCGGACGTCTTCACCGATCTCTCGATCCTGCCTGCCCATCTGCTCGACACGGTTGCCCATGCCGACCTGCGTCGCGCCGCGTGGAACGAGCACCCGGTGGGGAACGGCCCGTTTCGGTTCGTACAGCACGAGCCCCACCGCCGCTGGGTGTTCGATCGCAATCCGGATTTTCCCGCCGAGCTGGGTGGGCCGCCGCGGCTGCAGCGGTTGGTGGTGGTGGTCGTGGACGAGCCGATGGCCAAGTTGGCGGCGCTCACCGCGGGCGAGCTCGATTTCGCCGGCATCACCGCGGCGCACGCCGATTTCGTGCGTACCAAGCCCGACCTCATGGTGCGGAGCTATCCGCTCATTTTCGTCTATGGCATGGTGTTCAATACACGCCGCCCGCCGTTCGACGACGTGTCCGTACGTCGCGCGGCCTCCCTCGCCATCGACCGCCAGGAGATCGTCGACGGAATGTTGTTCGGTTTCGGCACGGCGGCGGCGGGACCGGTGCCGACGTTCCTGCCGGGGTACGTGCCGTCTCCGCCGACACCATTCGCTCCCGATTCGGCTCGTCGCCTGTTGGGATCACGCCGGCCGTCCATCGAGCTGCTCACGGTCGGCAGCGGCGAGGCGGCGCTCGAGCAGTTGCTGCAGGCGCGCCTGGCGGCCGTCGGTTTCACCGTGACGATCCGCCAGCTCGAGCTGTCGGCGTTTCTCGATCGGGTGTATGGCCCGCGACACGATTTCGATGTGGCCGTCATGGGCATCCAGGGTGACCCCGGCCTGGGATATCTCGCCCCGATCGTGGCCCTCACGGGACTCGAGGCGCCGCGCGATCCAGCGGTCGAGCAGCGGCTGTTTGCCGCACAGACCCCCGTCGCCTGGCTCTATCTCGCGCGAGGCGTGTCGGGGATGAACCGGCGCATGAGAGGCGTGACGATGGACGTTCGCGGCGAGCTCGTCACCGTCGACCAATGGTGGACGGCACCGTGACACGGTCCGATCTTCCGACGGAGTTTCGCGCCGCCGCCCCCGCCCGGATCGATTTGGCTGGCGGCTGGACTGATGTGCCGCCCTTCTCTGCTCGGGCGGGCGGACTGGTGGTGAATGCCGCGATTGGCCTCATGGTCCATGTTGAGCTGCGCCTCGGCGGCTCGCTGGTCCGCCTCGAATCCCTCGACTTGGGGCAGAGCGTCGAATGTGTGAACTCGGCTGGCCTGGTGCTCGATGGCCGACTGGATCTGCTCAAGGCCGGGCTGCGTATGTACCCGGTCCTGGGTCCGCTCACCCTGACGACCCGCTCCGATGCTCCGCCCGGATCGGGACTCGGCGGTTCGGGCGCGCTCGACGTGGCCCTGGTGGCGTGTCTGTCGGCGGCGCGACAGGAACGACTGGATGCGCGAGAGATCGCGCAGCAGGCTTGGCTGCTGGAAACGCACGAAGCGCGCATTCCCGGCGGCCGGCAGGATCAGCTGGCCGCCGCGTTGGGCGGATTTCAACGCCTGAGCTTCCGTGACCCGGACGTGGGCATCGAGCCGATCACCCTCGATCCGGCGTTCGCCGAAGCGCTCGAACGCCGGTTTGTCCTGTGCTACACCGGGCATTCACGCGTTTCCGGAGCGACCATCACCCGCGTCATGAGTGCTTACGAGAATGGTGACCGAGGTGTGACTGGGGCGCTCGAGAAGATGAAGGACGTGGCGGCCGCCATGGTGGACGCCCTGCGGGCCGCCGACATCGTCCGCGTGGGAGCGCTGCTCAGCGAAAATTGGACCTGCCAGCAGGCGCTCGATCCCGGGATGCGGACCGACGACATGAGCCTTCTGGAGCGGGCGATGCAGCAGTGCAAAGTTTTGGGCGGCAAGGCAGCGGGCGCCGGAGCCGGAGGGTCGATGTTCTTTCTGGCACGCGAGCCCGATCCCGCGGTACCGCGCGCGGCCCGCGAAGCCGGCGCCACTGTGTTACCGCTGCAGTGGGCATGGGACGGGGGCAGGGCATGGTGACGCTCGACGGACTCACGGCTCGGCGAGAAGCGATCGGCGGCTCGCCCGATCTCGCAGGCCTGGCGAGCCATATCACGGCCCGGAATGGCCGCGTCATCGAGCGACTGCCGCCCTGGCCCGAAGTGAAGGCGCTGCTCTCGATCGACGGTGGGCGCTGTCCAGAAGACGGCCGCACCCTCGTTTTCGACCCCTGGAGTCCGGACGAGCACGCGTGCCCGGCTTGCAAGCGCCGGTACCGCGGCGATCGACACCACCGTGCCTGGGCCAAACATCAGCACCTCTGGCTCGCGGAGCGGGCGGTCGAGCTCGCCACACTCGCGGCCGTCAGCGATGCGCCGTCCGGGGCTGTCGCGCGCAGCGCCGAGATTCTCCGGACCTATGGGGACCGGTATTTCCGCTACCCGAACCGCGATAACGTGCTCGGGCCGAGCCGGCTGTTTTTCTCCACGTACCTCGAATCCATCTGGATCCTGAACTATCTCGAGGCCGCCGCGCTGCTGCGGGAGGCGGGCGCACTGGACGACATCACCGCGCGCGCAGTGCACGATGTGGCCGACGAAGCGGCCAATCTGATCGGCGACTATGACGAAGGGTTCTCCAATCGCCAGACGTGGAACAATGCCGCGTTGTGCGCCATCGCGGTCTGGTTCGAAGACGAGGATCTGGCGCGCCGCGCCATTCAGAGCGAGACGGGACTGGTCGCCCACCTGCGCGGCTACCGCGACGACGGCATGTGGTACGAGGGCGAGAACTACCATCTGTTCGCGTTGCGCGGCATGCTGCTCGGTGCGGGGTGGGCCGCGCACGCCGGAATGGACTTCAGCGCCGAGCCCGAGCTGGCCGCCGCGCTGGCCCGGGCTCTCCGCGCGCCGGCCCTGACCGCGTTGCCGGATTTCACGTTCCCTGCCCGCAAGGATGCGCGCTTCGGCATCTCGCTGGCTCAGCCGATGTATTTGGAACTGTGGGAGGTTGGGTTGGGTCGACTGGGAAGCGGTGGGGCAGAGGCAAGTGTGGACATGCGGGAAATGGCTGCATGGCTGACCGCGCTGTACGCGAGCGGCCCCGGTCCCACCGAGCAATTCGATTCCTACCTGCATGATGCGCCGATCGGACCGCTCCCCGCTCCGCGTTCCCGCCGGCAGCTGTCGTGGTGGTCGCTGCTGGAAATGGCCCCCGAGCTCCCGGCGCCCGAGCAGCCGTGGACGCCGCCCAGTGTGTTTCTTCAGGGTCAAGGGCTGGGAATCCTGCGCACCGGCACCCGCTACGCGAGCCTCGAGTGTGGATCCGGTGGCGGTGGCCACGGCCATCCCGATCGCTTGAATCTGACGCTCCACGCGGATGGGGTGTACTGGCTGCCGGATTTCGGAACTGGATCGTATGTGACCCGCGATCTCTTCTGGTACCGCTCGACGCTCGCCCATAACGCGCCGCGCCTCGATGGGGCCTCGCAACCGCCCGGTGAGGCGCAGGCCGAAGCGTTCGACACGCAGCCGGGGTGGGGGTGGATGCGTGGCCGGTTTGGCACGATGAGCCGCACGGTCGTCTCGGGCGAGCACTACCTGATCGACGTGGTGGAGCTCGCCGGGCGGGAGGACCACACGCTCGAGCTGCCGTGGCACTTCACTGGGCGCGGCGACGTGACGGGCGGCACCTGGGAGGATGGTGAGCTCGCGGACGAATTCGTTTCACGCACGTTGCGCCTGAAACCCGAACCATCCGGGGCGGTCGTCCTTGATCTATCAGCTGATAGTCGATCGCTGACCGCGCATATGGTGTTCCCGGGCGAGCTGCTGCGCGCCGAAGCGCCCGGCCGTCCGAACGGCCCACGGGAATCGTTCTACGTGCAGCGATCGGGCGGCCGAAATCTTCGCTTCGTCACAGTCATCGAATTCGCATCGCCTCGTAGTATCGTCCGCGAGGTCCGTGCCCTCGGCGATGTGATCGAGATCGACACGGCTGCCGGCACCGACCGGCACCGGTTCGCGGGACGGGACTGGGAAGTCGTGACATCGGCCGGGCGGGTGAGCCTGGGCGGACGGGCCATGACACCACCCCACTTCGACCCGTTGCTCAGCCTCGACCGGCCCACGCACGCGACCGGATCGGCCTGGCGGGTCGATGATATCCCACCCTTGAACGGGACGCTCGACGGGTTCGACCTGTCGGAACCGCTCCGATTGGAGCTCGAGGACCAGTACCGCCGCAGCGAAGAAGCCTACGCGGGACCCGAAGACTTCTCCGCGCTGTGCTACGCGAACTGGGATGATGACGCGCTGTACCTGGCGATCGACGTCGTGAAGGCGGACCCTGTGTTTCTCCCGGTCGACGCGGCGCCCAAGCTTCTGGACAACGAGCCGGACGAAATCCATTCCGATGGGGTCCAGGTGTACCTCTCGACGCACGGGGCCGGAGAGGAAGAGTGGATCGGCTTCCTGGTCGTGCCGGACCCGGCCGGGTCGGGGCTCCGGGTGCGCACCGTCTCGAATGGCGGCGGCGATGTCCGAGCCGTTCGCGGCGCCTGGCGCGCGACCGAAGGCGGGTACCGGCTCACGCTGGCCGTCGCCTGGCCCGAAGGATTCGTGAAGCATGCCGGGGGGCGCATCGGGTTCGATGTGATCGTAAACGAGATGCAGCCGGATCGGGACCGACGCGCCGGGCAGCTCGTGTGGAGCGGGGGCGGTGGCTGGGTGTGGCTGCAGGGGGATCGACAGGATCCCAGCCGGTTCGGCGTGCTGGAGCTCGTGGGATGACGGCCACGCTGGTTCTTCACCAGCCGCAGGACCTCGTCAACATCGCGCACGTCGTCCGGGCGATGAAGAACTTCGGGTTCCGGGACCTGCGGCTGGCCGAACCCCGCGAGTACGACGCGCATCGCATCGAAGGGATCGCCCACCAGACCCATGACGTCCTGCGGCGCGTAGTGGTGTACGAATCGCTCGAGCCGGCACTCGCCGACTGCGTGCACGTGGTGGGGTTCACCGCCCGGGGCCGGTCGGCCAAACGCAATCTCCAGCGTCCGCGGGAGGCGGCCGAAGAGATTCTGGCCGCCGCCGAGGCGGGCCGGGTCGCGTTGTTGTTCGGGCGCGAAGACAAAGGGCTGTCCAATGAGGCGCTGGATCGGTGTCACCGCATCGTGACCATCCCCACCGACCCGGAGTACGCGTCGCTCAATCTGGGGCATGCCGTCGTCGTGATGCTGTACGAGCTGGCGCTGGCCCGCGGCGACGAGACGCGGGCGTTCAAGGCGCCGCGCCGTCGCGCCGGCGCCGCGACCGTCGAGGAGATCGAGCGCTTGTTCGTCGACGCCGAGCGGGCGCTGGAGGCGATCGAGTTCTTCAAGATCCGGGATCGGGAGCACATCATGCGGACGGTGCGAGAAATTGTGCACCGCGTGCCCGTGGACGAGCGCGAAGCGAAGCTGCTCCGCGCCATGGCGATCGAGGTGGTGAAATACCGTGAGCGACTGGCGCGTTCCGGGATTCACGTCGACCGGGAGTAAACGCCCCGACGCCCTGTTCGGCACCGGAGACGATGCCGGACTGCCGAGTCGCATGACGCGCTCGTCGGGCGCACGCGTGTGGGACGAAGCGGGCCGTGAATACCTCGACTACGTAATGGCGCTGGGAGCGGTGGCCCTGGGCTACGGCCACCCGTCGGTCCAGCGAGCCGCAACCGATGCGCTCGCGGCGGGCGGCGTAGGACCATTGCCGCCCATTGAAGAGGAGCGCCTGGCCGAGGCGCTGGCGCAGCGCCTGCCGTGGATGGAGCGCATCCGCTTCTTGAAGACGGGCGCCGAAGCGGTGGCGGCGGCCATCCGTTTGGCGCGCGTCTTCACGGGCCGGGAGGAGGTGCTGGGCTGCGGCTATCACGGATGGCTCGATTGGTGTCAGGGTCGTACCGAGGGCGTCCCCAAGGGCACGCGGGAAGTTTTCGCCGAGCTGCCGTTCAATGACGCCGAGCGCGCGCGCGAGATGATCCGCTATCGGGGCGACCGTCTGGCCGCGGTCGTGGTGGAGCCAGTGGTGGCGGCCGAGCCTTCACGGGAGTGGCTCGAAACGCTGCGGGAAGAAACGACGGATGCCGGAGCCGTGCTGGTGTTCGATGAAATCAAGACCGCCTTTCGGCTCGCGATCGGCGGCGCGACGGAACGCTACCGCGTGGTGCCGGATGTGGTGGTGATCGGTAAGGCGCTGGCGAATGGCCTCCCACTGGCGGCGGTCGGAGGCCGCGCCGACATCATGGCGGTGGCCGCCCGCACCTGGATTTCCTCGACCCTGGCGACCGAATCCGTGAGCCTGGCCGGAGCCCTGGCGACTCTCGAGGTGTTCGAGCGGGAATCCGTGTGCACACACCTGCACCGGACCGGCACGCGGCTGTTGCACGGCCTGCACCGCCTCCAGCACGAGCATCGCGACCATATCAGCGGCGTGGGCGGGGTGGCAGAGATGAGCTTTTTGCACTACGCGAACGAGGAAGTTTCCCGGGCCGTCGCCGCGGGCTGCGCCCGACGGGGGGTCCTCTTCAAGCGTACGGCCTACAACTTCGTGTCGCTGGCGCATACCGAAGCCGATATCGACCACACGCTCGGAGTGCTGGACGAGGTCATGAAGGACGTGGCGCGGGCTCCGTAGCGTGGTTGCGGGGAACCCCGCATTTTCCAGTATGCTCATCGACGTGCATGCCCACTTTTTCTTCTCGGGCACCGCACGCGCCGATTGGCGCGAGTACAACGCGTCGCGTCTCGCTGCCGGCGAGCGAATCGGCGTCACGGTGCACGTCAATTCCATCCTCGGCACCTTTGGGCGACGCTCGCCCACGTACTTCCCTTCGCCGTCCGACGTGGTGCTCGGCAATGACGCCGCACTGGCGCTCGAGCGCGAACACCCCGGGACAATCCGCACCTATGCCTGCGTCAACCCCAATCACACCGAGCACGCCCTGCGGGAAATCGCACGGTGCCGTGAAGCGGGGGCCATCGGGATCAAGCTGGCGGCGAGCCGCCGCGCGAACGATCCGCTGCTCGATTCGGTGTGCGAGGCCGCGCGGAAGCTCGGCCTTCCGATCTTGCATCACATCTGGCAGGGTCGCCGGCGCGATTGGCCTGGCCAGGAAGCCTCCGACGGGGCGGAGCTGTGCCAGTTGGCCCAGCGTCACCAGGACGTGCGCTTCATCCTGGCACACATCAGCGGGGGTGGAGACTGGCGTCATACGCTCGCCGTCGTGCGGCGCCATGACAACGTGTGGCTGGACTTGTCCGGCAGCGGAGTAGACGGGGGGATGCTGGAGTCGTGCATCGCGGCCGTCGGCATGGAACGGCTGCTGTGGGGCACCGACATGACGATGGAAACCGGGTGGGGCAAGCTGCGCTATCTCGCCTATCTGTTGAAACCCGCCGAGCTCGACCTGGTGGCGTGGAAGAACGCCGCCCGGGTATTCCCGCGCGATAGTTTCCCCACCGACTGATGCGCATCGACGTGAATGCCTTCTTGGGCGCCTATCCGTGGGGGCGCGTGCCGGGAACCTCGCCCCAGGCGCTGTTGGCGTCCCTCGACCGGGCGGCGATCGACGCGGCGTGGGTGACGCACTTGCCCGGATTGTTCTGGCGCGATCCGACCGAAGGGAACGCGTGGTTGTACGAAACGTGCGCCGCGGTGCCCCGGTTCAAGCCGATCCCCGCGGTTCATCCGGGGCTCGCGCATTGGCCGGACGTCCTCATCGAGGCCCGGCAACGGAAAGCGCCCGCGGTCCGGTGTGATCCCTGTTGGTACGGACTGCACCCCGGCGGGCCCGAGCTGCACCAACTGGCTGCGGCCTGCGGCGCGGCCCGGATGCCACTCGTCCTGGCCGTCCGCCTCGAGGATGCACGTCAACGCCACCCCAACGATGTCACGCCGGAATTATCGGCCGCCGCGGTGCGGGCACTGATCCGCTGCGACGCGAACCTCCGGCTGGTCATCACCCACGCCGAGCGGTCGTTCGTAGAAGAGGTGCACTTCGGCTCGACGCCGGCAGAGGCTGGCCGCATGTGGTGGGACATCAGCTGGATCTGGGGTCCCCCGGAAGAACACCTGGCCACGCTGCTCGGGACGATCGGGAGCGAGCGATTCGTGTTCGGTTCCGGGCAACCCCTGCGCCTGCCGGAGGCGGCCGTCGCGAAACTGGATCTGCTCGAGCTGCCGGCGGCTGAGCGTGAACAGATCGAGTCGCGCAACGTGCTGGAATCTCTCGCTGCCTGACGTCACGGCGTTGGTCCAGAGCTTCACCGCGGGACTAATCCCCGCGGTCCCGGTTCCGTTTCGTGGGTCCACGCTCGCCGCCGACGCCCAGAGTGCGTACGCCCGCTGGATGGCGGCACAACCGGTGGCCGGTGTCGCGGTATGGGCGCATACGGGGCGGGGGGGTCATTTGACCGCTGACCAGCGGCGGCAGGTGCTCGCCACGTGGCGGACGGCGCTGCCCGATCGCATCGTGGTTGCCGGCACGACCTCCGTCGACGTGGCGCGGGAGGCCCGATTCGGTGGGGCGGACGCCCTCCTGGCCTTCCCACGCGCCGACGATCCCGTAGGGTGGCATGCGGAGCTTGCGGCCGAGCTCCCCGTCATTGCTTTCTATCTATATGAAGCCGCGGGTGGTGTGGCGTACGACGACGCCACGTTGCACGCGATCCTCAGTGTGCCGGGTGTGCTTGGCGTCAAAGTGGCCACGCTCGACTCAGTCATGACGTTCCAACGCATCGCCAGGTTGATGCGGGCTCACCCCGACAAACTCCTGATAACCGGTGAGGACCGCTTCTTCGGGTATTCCCTGATGTTGGGGGCGCGCTGCGCCCTGGTCGGCATGGGCGCCGCGCTGTGCGATCTTCAGATTGAATTGCTGCGGGCGCATGCGGCAGGTGATCTGGCGCGGTTCATGCGGCTCTCCGCGCGGGTAGATCAATTCTCGCAAGCCACGTTTGTGGCGCCGATGGAGGGGTACGTGAAGCGCATGTTGTGGGCCGCCGCCGCCGAGGGGGCGATCCCGCCCGACGCGTGTGACGATCCCTGGGGACCTCCGCTCCCGGCTGCCGAGCGGGACGTCGTGATACAGGCCGTGCATGAAGCGCGCGCTGCTGGCCGCTGATTTCGAGCGGTTCAAGGACGATCTGCCGCGGGATTTCCCGGCCTACGTCCGCGACACCTACCACATCGATCTGACGGCTCGCTACCTGGGCGAGACGCTGCCCCATCCCATCGGCAAGGGCTCCGGGCAATTGTCGCTCAACGAAAAGCAGCTCGCGGAGGATGCGGCCGCGGGTCTCGCCTTCACGGTCCTGAAGACGGTCGTGGCGCAGGATGCGTCCGGGGTGCAGTCCATGTCGGCGTGGGCGGTCCACGAAACGAAGATGCGCGTCGAGAAGCGGCGCACGTCCGACGGCCGGGAAGGGTGGACCGTGACGTGGAAGGGCCGGGGGTGGGATCGCGCGTTCGAGGACTACCTCGCCCTGGTCCGCACCGGCCGGGATCTCACCCGGGCCGGTGAGCTGCTCGTCATTCCGTCGATCAAATACCATCTGCCACGGCTTGGCGTGCCGTTCGTCGAGTCCGAGTACCGCTACTCGACCGCCGCCCTGGCGGAGGCCTGGGGGGAAGAGCCGTTGCTCCTGGAAAAGGACTTCTCCCCAACGCTCGCGGGGGACGCCCTCGCCGACGATCGCAAGCAGATCCTGCGATGGTTGCGCGTCGTGCCCCAGCTGATCCGAAAAACCTGCCCGATCTCGGTCCGCGTGGCGCTCAAACTGATGAACGCCAAGTTCGAGGAGGGATTTCAGCACGAGATGATGCTGGCGGGTGCATCGGCGGATGCGCTGGTCGTGTTCAATCGGATGTACGACAGCGAGCAGGGCGTCGCCTATGGCGGCTGGGACTTGAGCGATCGCAATCTCCGCGTGCTCGGCTCGTTTTCCTTCCTGTCGCGCGAGGTGGATCAGCCGCCGGTGCAGAGTCTGTGCGGCACCGGGGCCATCAGTACCGGTCGTGGCGTGGTGGCCTATGCGTTGGGCGGCTGCGAGGCCGTGCAATTGCACACGGCGTTTCAGCTGCCGCTGGACGAATACTCGGCGCGCCAGGGGTCGCGCACCCAACGCACGCTGCACCGCATCGTGTTTCACCCGGAGGACGGGATGATCGCCGAGCTGCGGAAGCTGGAACGACGCGGGTTGATCCACCCCCGCGGTGGGGAGCTCCATTTCCTCGATCTGGCCAATGCACGTCACCAGCGCTGAGCTGTTTTCGCTCACGCTGCCGCTGGTCGAGCCGTTCATCATTTCCGGAGGCGCCATTCGGGAGCGCCGTTCGCTGATCGTGAAGCTCGGCGACGCGGACGGTGGCGTGGGCTATGGAGAGTCTCCCCCGTTCGAAACGCCATTCTATTCCGAAGAGACCCTCGCGACGGCGCGCGAGCTGATCGAGCATCTGCTGTTGCCGCGCATCGTCGGGCAATCGTTCGACCATCCGGAGGCCCTCGATGCGGCGCTGCGGGAAGGGGTGCGGGGCAACCCGTTTGCCCGGGCGGGCGTGGAAACGGCGGCGTGGGATCTCGAGGCCAACGCCCGCAATACGGGCCTCGCGACCCTGTTGGCCGAGCGGCTGGGTCTGCCGGCGGCGCGCACCATTCCGTGTGGTGTGGCGCTCGGGATCCCCGAGGATCGGCGTCCGGAAACCCTGACCCAACGAGTCGCCGCGGCGCTCGACCAGGGGTACCGGCGCGTCAAGATCAAGGTCATGCCCGGCTGGGACGATCACGCGGTGGCCGCGGCGCGTGCGGCGATGTCCGGGGTCGACCTCCCGCTGACCGTCGATGCCAACGGCGCCTACGAGTGGCCGGCGCACGAAGCCGCGCTGCGACGGTTGGACGACGCCGGATTGCTCTACATCGAGCAACCCCTGGCTCCCGACGAGCTGGTGGGGCACGTGACGCTGGCGCGTGAGCTCAAGACTCCGGTCTGTTTGGATGAGACGCTCAAGAGCGCAAGCCTGGCCCGCCAGGTCATCGAGCTCGGTGGACCGAAGGTGTGGAACATCAAGGTGCACCGGGTGGGCGGGCTGTCCGAAGTACTCCGGATCTATCGGATCGCCGCGGCGCATGCGGCCGAGCTGTGGGCGGGGACGATGCCGGAGTCGGGGATCGGGTCACAAGCGCCGCTCGCGGTGGCCGCGCTGCCGTTGTGCGTCTATCCCTCTGATCTCGAGCCAAGCGCACGGTGGTATGGCCGCAACAACGACGTCATCAAGCTGATGATGGGGAAGGATGGGCGAATGGCGGTTCCGGATCTGTCGGTGGCTCGACTGCTCGATCGGGGACGGTTCGAGGGGACGACGCGACGCCTCGCTTCGTACCCATGAACAGGGCATCTTACCCTCGTCCGTGAATAGCCTAGAGCAACGCCTCGGAGCCGGCCTGGCCGGCCGCTACACCCTCGAGCGCGAGTTGGGCCAGGGCGGTATGGCCGTCGTCTATCTGGCCAACGACCTACGCCACGACCGCAAGGTCGCCCTCAAGGTGCTGCGCCCCGACATCTCCGCGGAGATCGGCGCCGAACGGTTCCTGCGCGAGATCAAGATGGCGGCTGGCCTCACGCACCCCCACATCCTTCCTGTGTACGACTCAGGCGAGGCGGACGGTCTCCTCTTCTACGTGATGCCCAACATGGAGGGGCGCTCGCTGCGAGAGCGACTCGAACACGAGCGGCAGCTGCCGCTGGAAGACGCCCTGCGTATCACTCGGGAAGTCGCTGCCGCATTGGACTACGCCCACCGCCACCACGTCGTGCATCGCGACATCAAGCCGGAGAACATCCTGCTGCACGAAGGGGCCGCCATGGTCGCCGACTTCGGCATCGGCAAGGCGCTCAGCGGGAACGGCTCCATTACCCAGACCGGCATGGCGCTCGGCACTCCCGCCTACATGAGCCCGGAGCAGGGCAGCGGTGATGCCGATGTCGACGGCCGCAGCGACCTGTACAGTCTCGGCTGTGTGCTGTACGAGATGTTGAGCGGCGAGCCCCCATTCACGGGCCCCACGCCGCAGGCGATCATCGCCAAACGGTTCGTCTCCCCCATTCCCAAGGTCCGGACCACGCGGGACATCCCCGAGTCGGTCGACGAAGCGGTCACCCGCGCTCTGTCCCGCACGCCGGTGGATCGGTTCCCCACGGCCGCGGAATTTGCCGAGGCATTGCGTGGGACGAAGAGCGCGTCAGCCCCCAAGCCGAAGGCCATCGCGGTCCTGCCGTTGGCGAACATGAGCGCAGATCCGGAGAATGAATACTTCGCCGATGGGATGACCGAGGAGATTCTCAACGCCCTGGCCAAGGTGCCGGGATTGCAGGTCGCCTCGCGCAGCTCGTGTTTCGCGTTCAAGGGCAAGCAAGTGGACATCCGGCAGGTCGGGGAGAAACTCGGCGTCGCCTCGGTGCTCGAGGGGAGTGTGCGCAAGATCGGGAATCGCATCCGCATCACCGCACAGCTCATCAACGTGGAGAACGGGTACCATCTCTGGTCCGAGACGTATGATCGTCAGCTCGAGGACGTGTTCGCGATCCAGGACGAAATCTCCCGCGCGATTGTCGAGGCCCTGAAGCTCCGTCTGGTGAGCGACGCCGAGCACGTGGTAGCGCCCACGAAGAACATCGAGGCGTTCAGCCTCTACCTCAAGGGTCGCTTCTTCTTCAACAAGCTGTCGGAGCCGGGGTTGAAGAAAGCACTGGATTTCTTCCAGCTCGCGTTGCTCCAGGACCCGGCGTACGCTCGGGCGTATGCGGGGATCGCCGATGTCTGGTGTAACCTCGCCGACGACTGGGTGGCGCCGGACGAGGCGTATCCACGGGCGAAGGCCGCCGCCGAGCGGGCTTTGCAACACGACCCCGAGCTCGGGGAGGCGGTCACCTCGATCGGGAAGGTGCTGTGCTGGCACGAGTGGAACTTCGCCGGCGCGGAGCAGCAGCTCCACCGCGCCGTCACGTTGAGTCCCAACTACGCCGAAGCCCATTACGTGCTCGGGACGGCCTTGCCGCTCGTCGGGCGGTTGAGCGAGGCGATCGAAGCGCTGCGGAAAGCGCTCGCCCTCGATCCGCTGTCCTCGGGGTACAGCGAATGGCTCGCCCGTTTGCTCCTCTACAGCACGGACTATCACAGCGCCATCGCCGAAGCCCAGAAGACCCTCGACTTGGACGAGACCTCGCTGCGTGCTCCGTTGTATATCGGTTCGGCGAACCTGGCCCAGGGCAACGCCGAGGCGGCGCTCCAGTGGTATCAGCGCGCGCAGGGATTGGAGAAATCGGTTCGCTCCTATGACGCGATGATCGTGCGCGCGCTCGCGGCCCTCGGTCGCCGCGACGAGGCGGAAGCGATCATGAGTCGGCTGGATGAGGAGTCGCGGCAGCACTACGTCCGCGCCGAAATCCTGGCGATGGGTTACGCCGCCCTTGGGGATCTTGACCACGCCTTTGCCTGCCTCGAGCGCGCATTCCAGGCCCGATCGGCCGGAATGATCTACCTCCACCTCGATCCTGGCTATGCACCGCTGCGCGACGATGCGCGTTTCCATGACCTAGTCCGGCGCATCGGATTGAAGTAAGATTGGTGGGTTCGTTCTCCCGAAGCATCCGGTAAACCATTGTGCTGTATGCAGATGCAATAGCGAGTTGACCTCGCCTGTAAGTTATCGTGCGTTTCGACGCCAAGATCGTTGGTCTCGTTACTTCCCGAACGAGGATCGATTTCGTCATGACCAAGCAGCCGCAACAGTATTGGGCTACCAACCTCTACAAGAGTCCTCGCGCCCGTCCCAAGACTGATTCGCCGGCGCGAGACCTCCCCAAGCTCGCCGCCGGGCGGTTCAAACATGCGCGCGAAGGCGTCCGCGCCCTGCGACACGTCACCGAGCAGGTGGTGTTCATGGGCACGGCCTGGAAATGGGTGTGGATGTACGAGGTGGGCGGCCGCAAGCTCGGGTTTCTCCATCCGATGGAGTCCGGGGTGAGCGGCACCTTCGTTCTCACCGACGCCGAAGAGCAGGAGTTGGTGCTCGCCAACGGCGTGCCCCGCGCCGTAAAGCAGGCGGTGAAGGGTGGTCAGGTGATGGACGGTGTCCGGTGGTGCTGGATGGGCTTCCCGGACCTCGACTCGGTCAACGGCTTCATCGACGTCATTCGTCTCAAACATCATCTCCTGTCGCGTCCCGACTGATCGGGCCTTGTGCGGCGTTCGCCGGGCGCGCTACATTCCTCGCGCCCGCAATCCGTTGTCGTAGCAAGCCGTTGTCGTAGCAAGCCGTTGCCGTCCTAACCACAATTTTGGATTAGCGATCGAGGCCACCGCCTTGGCGACGACCAGAGGGTGCAGGACCGTGACCGGGTTCCTCGTGTTCGCCGGTTTGGCCTTGGGGTCGGCCCCGCTGGCGGCTCAGGGCACCCCGGCCGCTCCTGGGACACCAGGGTTCAAGGCGCCGGTCATCAGTGACACCGGCGCTCTCAAGGGTCCCCGCCAGCCGATCTTCTTCCGCCATGACATTCATGCCGGGCAGGATCGCATTCCCTGCCTCTATTGCCACAATACCGTCGCGGTCTCGAGCGAGCCGGGGATCCCGGCGCTCCGGACCTGCATCGGTTGCCATCAGATCATCGGTGGATCCACCCCAGCGCACCAAGCCGAGATCCAAAAGGTGCGTAAGGCGTGGAGCGACCGAAAACCGCCTGAGTGGATCCGCGTTCATTCGGTGCCTGGCTTCGTGCACTTTCCCCATATGAACCATATCAAGGTGCTCGGCACCGGGCCTGAGTCCTGCGCCAACTGTCACGGCGAGGTGAACGGCATGGCGCAGGTGTCACAGGTGATGACGCTGCGGATGGGTTGGTGCATCCGCTGCCACGTGGAGAAGAAAGTGAGCCGCGACTGCTCGTTGTGTCACTTCTAGGCTGGACGGTGGAGACACCATGACCGACGGGATGGACCGGAGACGGTTCCTGAAGGTGCTCGGGGTGACGGGAGGCGGCGCGGCCGTGCTCTCCGGTTGCGGTATCGGCCCCGAACCGACGGAAAAACTGATCCCCTATCTCATTCCCCCGGAAGACCAGATCCCGGGCATCCCGACCTGGTACGCGAGCACCTGCCGCGAGTGCGGCGCCGGGTGCGGGATTCGGGTGAAGGTGCGTGAAGGGCGCGCCATCAAGATCGAAGGCAATCCCGACTCGCCCGTCAACCAGGGACGGTTGTGCGCCAGAGGGCAGGCGGCGTTGCAGGGGCTGTATAACCCGGACCGGGTGACGGGCCCGATGCAGCGCAACGCTGCTGGGAGTCTCGAGGCGGTGACCTGGGAGCAGGCACTCGGAACGCTCCGGACGAAACTCCAGGAGAGTCGCGGGAAGGGGATCGTGTTCGTCACCGGGCTCGAATCCGGCAGTTTCGGGGAGCTGGTGGACGAATGGACGAAGCAAGTTGGCGGCCGGCACGTGACCTTCGAGCCGTTCGCGTTCGAAGCGCTGCGTGAAGGCAATCGCCTCGCCTTCGGTGACGCGAGCCTGCCCACCTACGATTTCGCGGCCGCGAAATTCATCCTCTCGTTCGGCGCGGATTTCATGGAGACTTGGCTGTCCCCGGTCGCCCACCAGAGCGCCTTCACGCGGGCCCACAGTTTCGAGTCGGGCACCAGCGCGGGCATGGCCAAGTTCGTCTATGTCGCCCCGCGCATGACCCAGACCGCCCTGGTGGCGGACGAATGGGTGAGTGTCGCGCCGGGGGCGGAAGGGCTGCTCGCGCTCGCCATGGCCCAGGTGATCGTCAGCCAGCGGTTGGGGTCGGTACGCGCCGACGCCGGACGGCTGAATCTCCCCTCGCCCGGCGACGTCGCGACCGCGATCGGCGTGAAGCCCGAAGACATCAAGCGGCTCGCGACGGAATTCGTCCGCTCCGGTGCGCCGCTCGCGGTGGCCGGCGGGATCGCCGCCCACTACGACAATGGCGCCGAAATCGTCGCCGCGGTCAACATCCTGAACTACGTGGCGGGGGCCGTCGGGCGCACGGTGCGCTTCGGTGCCGACCTGGCGCAAGGGTCCTCCGGCAGCTTCCGCGACATGGCGGCGCTGACCAACGAGATGACCGCCGGGCAGGTCGCCGTGGTGATGGTGCACGGCGCCAACCCGCTCCACGCCTTGGGCGGCGGGTTCGCGCAGGCCTGGGCCAAGGTCGGTTACAAGGTGTCCTTCTCGTCCTATCTCGATGAAACGGCCACGGGCGCCGATCTGGTGTTGCCCGACCTGCATCCCCTGGAACAATGGAACGACAGCCGGCCGCGCGCCGGCATCAACGCGCTGCTGCAACCCGCGATGATGCCGGTGTTCGATGGCCCGAAGCAGACCGGTGACGTGCTGTTGCAACTCTCCGGGCAATCCGGGACGTTCAAGAGCTACGTACAGAAGAAATGGACGGCGCTGCACGCGCGCACCGGAGGCGGGAAGGCGTTCGAGCAGTGGTGGGATGACGCGCTGCAGCACGGCGGGGTGTACGCCGACGCGCCGGCGCGTGCGGTGCGCCTGTCGTCCGGGGTCACCGGCGGCGGCGCGGCCACCACCGTGGTCGATCAGGGCACCGTCGCCGTCGTGTTCCCACACGCCATGTTGCACGACGGGCGCGGTGCCAACAAACCGTGGCTCCAGGAGCTCCCCGACCCGGTTTCCAAGATCACCTGGCACGGCTGGGCGGAAGTCCACCCCGACACCGCTCAGAAATGGGCGCTGTCCTCCGGCGACTTCATTCTGGTCAAGTCGAGCTACGGCGCCGTGAGCGCCCCCGTGTGGATCACACCCTCGGTCCGGCCGGGCGTGGTGGCATTGCCCACCGGGCAGGGGCACAAAGCCTACGGGCGGTACGCGAAGGACCGCTCGTTCAACGCGTTTGATTTGCTGCCGGTCGAGCCGAACAGCTACGGTGGACGGACGCACACGGTTGCGGTGACCATTTCCAAGACCGCCGATCACCGCCGGCTGGCCTCCACCGAGGGCACCGGTCGTCATTTGGGCGAGACGATCGTTCCGACGGTGGCGCTCGCCGCCGCCCTCGAGCTGAAAGCCGGTGAGCACGCGATCGAAGAAGAGAGCGTGCCCGAGTACGCCCGGTCGGCGCTCGAAGGCTGGGCCGAAGCGCAACACCAGAAGGCCTCGCTCGGGGACTACGCGGGCGCTCATCCCCGCTGGGCGATGGCGATCGATCTGTCGAAATGCACCGGCTGCTCGGCGTGCGTGACGGCCTGCTACGCCGAAAACAACGTCGCCACGGTCGGCGAGGATCTTGTGGTGCGCGGCCGCGAAATGGCGTGGCTCCGCATCGAGCGGTACTTCCGCCCGACGGCGGCCGGCTCCGTGACCGCCGTGACCTCGCCGATGCTGTGCCAGCATTGCGGCAGCGCCCCGTGCGAGCCGGTCTGCCCCGTGTATGCGGCCTACCACACGCCGGACGGATTGAACGCCCAGGTCTACAACCGCTGTGTCGGGACGCGCTATTGCTCCAACAACTGCCCGTACAAAGTGCGCGTGTTCAACTGGCACAACTACGCCGAGAAGGATGGGATCTGGGATGCGTTCCCGGACCCGCTGACGTGGCAGCTCAATCCGGACGTCACCGTGCGCGAGAAGGGTGTGATGGAAAAGTGCACCTTCTGCGTCCAGCGGATTCGCGGCGCGCAACACCACGCACGGCTCGAAGACCGCTCCGTCGCCGATGGCGAAATCGTGCCCGCCTGCGCCCAGACCTGCCCATCGGAGGCGATCGTCTTTGGCGATCTCAATGATCCCCAGTCGCGCGTGCACGCCCTGGCCGAGGATCCGCGCGGCTATCACGTGCTCGCGGGTCTGAACACCAAGCCGGGCATCACTTACTTGGCCAAAGTGACGGCTGGGGCGGAGGCCTGACCGTGGCCCAGACCCCTCCAGTCACTTCGGGCGGCCGCGTGACCTACGACTTCGTCACGCGCGCGATCGCTCGCACGCTCGGCAACCCCAGCAAGGGCTATTTCCTGCTGCTCGGCGGGGCGCTGACCCTGCTGGCGATCGGGATCACGTGCCTTGTCTTCATCCTGCGCTATGGTCTCGGGCTCGCCGGGTACGCCCACCCGGTGTACTGGGCCGTCTTCATTACGTGCTTCGTGTTCTGGGTCGGCATCGCCCACTCGGGCACGCTGATTTCGGCGATTCTGTATCTGTTCCGGTCGGGCTGGCGCACGGCGGTGTATCGCACCGCCGAGGCGATGACCGTCTTCGCGGTGATGACGGCCGGCTTATTCCCGCTGATTCACATCGGGCGCCAGTGGTATTTCTACTGGCTGATTCCCTATCCAAACGAGCGCGGCTTGTGGCCCAACTTCAAGTCGCCGCTGATCTGGGATGAGTTCGCGATCGGGACGTATTTCACCGTCTCGACGGTGTTTCTGATCATGGGACTCATTCCCGACATCGCCGCGGCGCGGGATCTGGCCACCGGGTGGCGGAAGAAACTGTACGCCCTCACCTCGATCGGGTGGCGCGGCACCAACGAGCAGTGGCGGCACTACACGCGCGGCTACTTGTACCTCGCGGCGCTGGCCACCCCCCTCGTGCTCTCGGTGCACAGCGTCGTGTCCTGGGACTTTGCGATGGCGCATGGTGCCCGGGTGGCACGCGACGATGTTCGCGCCGTATTTCGTGGCCGGCGCGATCTACTCGGGGTGCGCGATGGTGATCACGCTTATCGTGCCCATCCGGCAGCTGTTCCACCTGGAAGATCTGATCACCGTCGATCACTTCGAGAATCTGGCCAAACTCTGCCTGCTCACCGGCATGATCGTCGGATTCGCGTACGCGACGGAGTACTTCGTCGCCTGGTACAGCGGCAATCCGACCGAGCGCGCGGCGTTCTGGTATCGGGCGTTCGGGCCGATCCTGGTGGGCCAGCTGGACCATGATCATCTGCAACGGCTTCCTGCCGCTGCTGCTGTGGTTCAAGAAGATCCGGACCAGTATCACGTCGTTGTTCGTGATCTCGATTTTCGTGAACATCGGCATGTGGTTCGAGCGGTTCGTCATCATCGTGGTGTCGCTGGCGGGCGAGCCGTTCGAAAAGTGGACCAATGGCCCGTACAATCCGAGCTGGGTCGATTGGGGCATCATGGCCGGCAGCTTCGGCTGGTTCTTCATGTGGTTCCTGCTGTTCGTGAAGAACTTCCCGGCCGTGGCGATTTCGGAGATCAAGGAAGTCCTGCCTCCGCCCAGGCGCCACCCCGGGAGGGATACATGATGCTCCCGGGTCCACTGCGCGAGATCTTCCATCCGCCGGCCACCCCCGGCGTGCTGGGCGTGTTCGGGCATCTGGATTCGACCGTGACGGCGATCCGGTCGCTCAAGGATGGCGGCCATGGCGACGCGCTCACCGTGTACTCGCCGGTGCCGCGCCACGAGCTCGAGGATGCGCTCGACCAGCCGACGAGCCCGGTCCGCATGTGGACCCTCATCGGCGGCATGACGGGCTGCGGGATCGGCGCGTGGATCACGCTCTACATGTCCTACGATTGGCCGATCGTGGTGGGGGGTAAGCCAGTAGGATCGATCCCGCCTTACATCATCATCATGTTCGAGATGACGGTGCTGTTCGGCGCCCTGACGACGATTCTCGGCCTGTTGTTCAACGCGATGCTCGCCTCGCGCCACCAGGGCACCATCGCGTACGATCCGCGCTTCACCAACGACAAGTTCGGCATCTTCGTGCGCTGCGGCAGTGATCAGGCCGGCGCCATGGAAACGCTGTTGAAAGGCGCCGGCGCCGAGGAGGTGCGCCGTGCGTAAGGCCACGGCCGTGCTGGCCCTCGTCCTGCTGGCGGGTTGTGACCCCGACTACGTCGTGCACCACGTCGGGTGGTTCGCGACCATGCGCCATCAGCGCAGCATCAAGCCCTACGCCATGCCGCGGCCGACGGTGCCCGGCACGGTGCCGGTGACCGGTGCCGAGGTCGATTCGCTTGGGCTGGCGGCGGCGGAGCGGGTGACCAATCCGCGGACGCAGACCTCCGAGTCGCTCAACCGCGGCAAATGGGAGTATGAGACCTACTGCCTGGTGTGCCACGGCGACGCCGGGCACGGCGATGGGCCAATCTCGTCGAGCGTCGGCGGGCCGTTCGTGGGGGTGCGTTCCCTGGTCAATGACACGATCGCCCGGCGCAGCGACGGCTACCTCTACGGGGTGGTCGTACATGCGCCAAGCATGGGACGCGGCCTGATGCCCATCTACGGTGACAAGATCCACGGCACCGATCGCTGGGACCTGGTCAACTACGTGCGGTCCCTGCAGCAGCAGGCCCGCGCCGGAGGAAACCGGTGAGCACCGCTTCCCACACGGCCAGTCGCGCCGACTTGGCGCAAAAGGCCCGCGCGTTCCCCGTCGCCACGTTCCGCATGGTCGGCCTCGGGGCCACCGCGGTCGGCCTCGTGTTGCTGCTCATCAGTCTCAAGGGGAACGCGGCGCGCGTGTGGCAGGCCTATCACTTCAATTTCATTTTCTGGCTCGGGCTCGCGCAGGCGAGCGTCGTCGTCGCCGCCACCCAGAAACTGGCCAAGGGACGCTGGTCTGGGCTCGTGATTCGTCTGGCGGAAGCGTCGGTGGCCTTCTTGCCGGTCGCCGTGGTGCTCTTCCTCGTGTCGTATTTCGGTCGCGGCTACATCTATCCATGGATCGCCGAGCCGCGCACCGATCTGGGCTGGTGGCTCACACCGACGTGGTTCTATCTGCGCGATGGGGCCGTGCTGGCGCTGCTCGCCTGGCTGTCCTGGCGGTTCGTGCACCGGGACATGGCGCCGGACATCGAGGAGCTGGCCAGCGGCAAGCCGGTCGAGTCGACCGAGGCCGACCGGAGCTTGCTCGCCCGAGATGCTGCCCTGGTGGCGGTTGCGTTCGCGTTCGGGCTCAGCCTCATTGCGTTCGACACCGTGATGTCGCTCGCCCACAAATGGGTCAGCAATCTGTACGGAGCGTTCTACTTCATGGGCAGTTTCCTCTGCGCCCTGATGTGGCTCGCGGTGCTCAGCGTCCGCATGCGTGTCCGCATGGGTCTCGAGGATCTGTATTCCCGCAAGCAGCAACACGATCTGGCAAAGCTGTGCTTTGGCTTCACAGTGTTCTGGGCCTATCTCATGTTCGCCCAGTACCTCGTCATCTGGTACGGCAACCTGCCGGAAGAGACGTACTTCGTGTTCTACCGGCTGTGGGGACCGTGGCGTCCGTTCGGCATCGCCGTCCTCTTGATGGTGTTCATCATCCCGTTCATCGCGCTGCTGGGCGAAAAGCCGAAGCGCACACCGGGCTGGCTGCTGGCCATCGCCCTGGTGAGCCTCAGCGGCGTGTGGGTCGAGCGGTATCTCGAGATTGTCCCATCGATCAACGGTGGAGCCGGTCCGGCGCTCGCCGTGCCGGAGCTCGGTGGTCTGCTGTTCTTCGCGGGGCTGTACGCGCTCTCCTACAGCTGGTTCGCCAGCCGGTATCCGATGGTGTCCCCCCGGCTCGCGGCCGACACCCTCGACCGCGAGCACGGGCACTAGCACCGCTCGTCCCGGCGCCAAACTCCGAAGCGCAGTGTAGAATTGCAGGACCTTCCTCTTCGGAGCTCAAATCGGATGTCACACCGTGTGCGGCCTTGGTTGATGGCAACCGGGATCCCGGCGCTCGCCGTCGTGCTCCTCCTAGCCTGTAGTGGTGATCCAGGCGGGCAGGGGAATGGCTGTCAGTCCACCGGGGCGGACGTGACCATCAATGGTCAGGACAATCTCAGCTACAATCCTTCCAGCGTCACGATTTCCGCCGGTGAGCGGGTGTGCTGGCAAAACCTCGGGAGCGTGCAGCACACTGTCACCGCCGAGTTCAACGCCACCGACACGACGTGGAATATCGATGGGCAGCTCAATCCCAATCTTGTGGTCCTCAAGACATTCACCACGATCGGGGACTACAGCTACCACTGCGCCTTCCACCAGGCCAATGGGATGATCGGGGTGATTCACGTGCGCTGACCGCGGCGCATCCGACGCGGACCCTCATGGCGTACCTCGGGTATCCGGGACAGATGTCCGGATTGAGACCTCGATGAGGGGGTGGGAGCCATGCAGATTCGCGCAATGCTGACGATGCTCGCGGCTGGGACAGCCCTTGGGTGCAATAACACGCTGTATGGGGGCGGTGGCGGAGGGGGTGGGGGTGGCGGCGGTGGTGGGCACACCACGACGATTTCTGTCACCAACAACAGTTTCAAACCGACCCCCGATACCGTGGGCGCCGGACAGGTGACCTTCAGTTGGGCTACGCCCTCGAACGGTCATACGGTGACGTGGGACAGCGGGCCGGGAACGTTGCCGGCCAGCACGGGCACCATCACCACCGGAACCGTGGTCGTCACTCTGGTGGCCGGGACCTATCAGTATCACTGTGCGATCCATGGCGGCGTCGGAACAGGGATGCACGGCACGATCGTCGTGCAGTAGGGCCCGCATCCATGATCTCGGCTCCCGGGGCGGATTCCGCTCCGGGAGCATAGTTTTCGCATCATGAGTGAGACGCCCGATACGCTCGAAGCCTTCCGGCATTTCCGTGAAAAGATGAACGCCGCGATTCTCCAGGCGGACAACCTCACCATCAATCGATTCTTCGCGCTCGACACCCGCACGTACGAGACGGGCGCACTGCCGGTCAAGACCAAGGAGTTGCTCGGCCTCGTCGCCTCCCTGGTCCTGCGCTGCGACGACTGTGTCACCTACCATCTGGTGCGCTGCCGGGAAGAGGGCGTGACCCACGCCGAGCTGTTCGATGCGTTCGCGGTGGGACTCGTGGTCGGCGGATCGATTGTGATTCCCCATCTGCGCCGCGCCGTGGCGCGGCTCGAGGAGCTGCCCGAACAATGAACGTATGGCGCGCCGCCGCCGAGCTGGCGCGCGCCGGGGCGGGGGGCGCGCTGGCCACGGTGGCGCGCACGATCGGTTCCACGCCGGTGCCGGTCGGCACCAAGATGTTGATTGGTCCCACCGGCCGGCTCGAGGGCACGATCGGGGGCGGCTGTGTCGAAGCCGACGTCATCGCCGCGGCCATCGATGCGCGGGCTCCCCGGATTCTCTCTCATCACCTGAACGCCGATCTCGCCGGGGACCTGGGGCTCTCGTGCGGGGGCACCGTGGAGATCGTGGTCGAGCCGCTGGTCGCCGTTCCCGATTACGTGGCCGCGTTGGAGCAGGTGGCGGTGAATCCGGCAGGCGTCGTCACCACCGGGCTCGATTGGTCGGTCGGGCCCAGGAAGCAATTCGTGCCCCAGACCGTCGGGTCCACGGAGGCGGCCGCCTCGTTGTCGGAGGATCGTCGCACCATGGTGGAGCGCCTGGCGCCGCCGCCGCGGGTGCTCGTATTCGGCGCGGGGCACGTGGGGAGCGCGATCGCGCTGGCGGCGGCAACGGCAGGATTCCGGGTGGTCGTCGTGGACGATCGGCCGGAGTTTGCGGATCCCACCCGATTTCCGGCCGCGATGACCGTGTGCGCGGTGCCGGCGCACGATGCGCTGACGCGCTTCTCCATCAATGCCGCGGACGCCGTCGTGATCGCCACGCGCGGTCACCGGCAGGATGCGCTGATCCTGGAGCGGCTGGCCGCGTCGGCGGCGGGCTATGTGGGGTTGCTGGGGAGCCGCCGCAAGAAGGCTGTCGTGACGAAGGCCCTGACCGGCGCCGGCCTTCCCCCTGAGGCGCTGGAGCGGGTGCGGGTGCCCGTCGGATTAGCGATTGGGGCCGTGACGCCGGAGGAGATCGCGGTGAGCGTGGTGGCCGAGCTGATCGCTTGGAGGCGAGGTACGGCTACGGCTTGATCAGCTCTAGCAGTTTGCTCAGCGAGTCCATCGGCAACGGCCCGGAGATCTCGATGCGAAGTCCGCCGATGAACCGCGCCAGTCGCTCGTTGGCACTGGTCTTCGCCGCGACACTGTCGATCATCCTCCCATCGACGATCAGCATCGGCGCATCCTGTTTGAATGGCTGCTCGAACAGGGACACGACCACTCCATGGGAGATCTCCTGCTCCACGAGCACTTCTGGAGCGCCGGGATTGCGCCGCAGCGTCCGGACCCCATAGCCAGGAATGACCACCGGGTCCGTGCCCAGCAGGTCGCGGGCGGGCTTTGCCTCGATTACCGGCCACGCAGTGGACAGGCTGCGGCGCGTGATCTGGCCTCGCGCGGATTGAGCAACGACGATGTCGTTACTGGCACCCGGGCTCACATTACTCACGACCGGGCTTGGCGGCGCGGCCGCCCGCAACCCCGGCTGCCCCTGATCGCGTGCCAGCTGCCCCGCGGCTCCTGCCGCGGCCGTGGGCCGGGCGGGCGCCTGACGTTCATCCGATTCCTCTCGGACGCGATCAGCGGGCGCGCCGGCGCCGCCGGCCGGCGTGGTGGGCTGCTGGTGTTCGATGTCCCCGGTGTTGGAGCGCGCGCTGGCGGCGGGGAGGTCGGCGCGGGGTGGAGCCGGGGCAACAGGTTGGGGCGCCAGAGCCACCTCGGCTGAAGCGGCCGGTCCTCTGTCCCGCCTCATGGCGAAGCTCGACAAAGCGGCGTAGTAGCCGAGTCCGAGTGCGAGGACGATTGTGGCCGCCCAGGCGAGCGGGACCCGAATTCTCGACAGCACCGGCCGCGGGTACCGCAATTGGTGCAGCGGTGGCGCGGCCCGTTCCGGACCCGCGGGCACGGCCAGGCCCAGTAGCCGGGCGGCGCGCTCGATCAGGGCTCGCTCTTCGTCGAGGCGGGCGCGACAAGTCGAGCACCCAGCGAAATGCGTTTCCAGCCGCTCTACGTCGACCGGCGTCAACTCGCCGTCGAGATAGGCGTGCAGGGTTCCGTCATCCACGTGCGACATACTCAGCCTCACTTCCTTTTTCATAAGCCTCGACCAACCGGCGGCGCGCCCTCGCCAGCGTGGTGCCGATGGCGCCCTTCGCCAGCCCCGTTTGGGAGGCAATCTCGTCGTAGGATTGTCCGGCATCCCATAACAGCAACACTTCGCGATCTCGTGGCGTCAGATCCTCCAGCGCCCGACGGACGCGCCCCCGATCCTGCTCGGCACTGATCGCTTCATCCGGCGCCGGCACGGAGGTCTCAGACTCGTGCGTCAGCAGGGTCAGGTGGCGCCGCTCCCGAGCAGCTCGTCTGGCTTCGTCACGCGCCATGTTCGCCGCGACCACAAAGAGCCATCCTCGCGCGTTGTCCGGTTTGTGGACCAGCGCCCGGGCAAACGCTTCCTGGGCGAGGTCCGCGGCGCGCTCGGCGTCCCAGACCTTGCGGTACAGGAATCGCACGAGCGCGGCGTACGTGCTCTTGTAAACCTCAGCCAGATCTTCGGGCATCGATCCTCAGGACCGGAAATTCCGCACCAGAGCTTCGAGTTCACCGGGGCGCCAGGCCGTCTTGCCTCGAGCGGCAATCTCGATGCTCACCCGCCGTCCGGCCACCAGCACCGCGGGCGTCAGCGCCACGGCTCGCCCCAACTCGGGCAGGGCGCGCAGCAGCGCGAAATATGCGTCGCTGAACGGAGCCACGGCGGTGACGGGCAGCGAATCGACGTGTCGCAGGTCGGTCCAGACATCCTGGCGCAGGATATACAACCGGCCGTCGATGCGGCGAGTTGGATTGATGCCCGAGCGACCTCGCAGCATGGCATCCATCTCTTCCCGCTCGCCCGCGACAATCGACTTGGAGGCCATCTGGCCTTCCGCCTGTGACTGGGCGACTGCACCGGCGCCAGCTTGATCGCGGGGTGCGGCCGGCGCAACGCGGCGGGTGTCCGGCATGGGAATGCTTCCGTTCTGGGCACTGGCCACCGGCCCTGGCTCCTGCACGAGATACGACGTGTATTCCGTCAGTACGCCGTAACGCAGCGCCAGGTCCTTCAATGCGGTCATCAGCTCCGGCGTCTGTCCATGCAGCCGGATCTCGCGCGACAAGGCTCCCGCTTTGCGTGATGCCCACAGCCGCGGGATGTACTCGTTGCCATTCTGCTCCGAGCGAAACGCGGCAACGGTCGAGAAGCGTTCCTCGGTATCGTTGCGGCGACCGCGCACGCTGATTGCCTGCTCCTCCCGCCCGGTGCCGCGGTACCGGCCAAACACTACCATTTCGTCTCCGGCAAACAGGTCTGGCAGCGTTCCGGGTTGCAAGTCGAACAGTTCGACGCCGCCATCCGCGCTGAGAGTGACATCGGTGAGCACGGGGCTGGCGATCTTGGTGGACAAGGCGCCCACCGCCTGCTCGATATCCGTGCCCGGCGTGAGGTACTGCGTGACCCCTCGTGCCTGCTCGGTCAATCGGTCCAGCAAATAGGTGTTGACGTCATACCCGATGCCGAACGAGAAGACCCGGTACGTGCCGCGGTGCGCTTCGGCACCGGCCGCGATCCGTTCGGGGTCCTGCTCGCCGACCGTGGGGAGGCCGTCAGTCAGAAAGACGACGACGCCCAACGCCCCATCGGCGGGCGATACGCTGAACGCCTCTCCCAGGGCACCGGCAATGTTAGTTCCCCCGCCCGTTTCCAAGGCGCGGACCCAGTCGACGGCCCGGCGGCGATTCTCCGGCGTCAGCGCGGTCCAGTCCGTCGCGAACCGTCGCACGCTGCTCTCGAATGCGATCAGGCGGAATCGGTCACCGGGACGTAGCGACCCCAGGAGCTGCTCGAGCGCGGACTTGGCCTGCGCGAGCTTTTCCCCCGACATGGAGCCGGAGACGTCGAGCACGGCAACGACGTCGCGGCGCAGCGACACCGTCGGGGTCGCCCCGGGTGCCAATAGGAGCATGAAGTAGCCGTCTTCGCCCGGAGGCCGGTGCGTGATCACCGAAAGCCCGACCAGCCCCCGCGCGAGCGGGAGAAACAGGTCGAGATCGCCGCGAGTCGCGGAATCGGCGAGCGTCACTTCCAGCCGGCCGTCCGCCCGCCGAGTCTGCACCTGATGCGTAGGTGAGTATGGGTCGCCGAAGCGCTCCGCACCGTCAGCGGCCAGTCGAAAACTCCGGGCCGCCCCGGCGGCGCCCGGACCGGTGCCCGTCGCGTATCGGAACCGCCACGCGTCTCCCGCGCGATCGAGGATTTGAGTGTAGCGGAGCGTGATCTTTCGCGTCTCCCCGGGGTTGATCGGGAACACCCGGGCGCGGATCAACCCATGGCCTTCGAGCTCGATGAGCGCCGGGTCGCGCTTGCGCCGGACGATCTCCTCGTAGATGACACGGGCCTGATTGGCGTCCATGGTTTCGCCGCGCAACTCGACGTCGCCCTGCCACAAGGAAAAACTGCCGAAGGCGGCCTCTCCGGGCAGTGGGTAGTGGTAGTCGCCTTCGCCCAGCCCGGCGCCCCGGTTCTGGAACCATTCCTCGACGGTGACCTGGGCGACGCGGTCCCGAACCGTGACGGACACAGCGCTCCGAAGCTTTTCGACACCCCAGGCGGTGCCCGGGTGGGCAGGCTCGATCCATCCCTGAGCGTGCAGGAAAACGGGGATGGAGCCAAGCGCGAGCATCGTCAACAGCAGTCGGGGGCGCATCATTTCGTTCCTGTTGGAGTCGCCATGAGAGACGCCCCAGGGCGGGGCTCATGCACACATCACGTTTGGCTGAGAAAAAACGGCCTCCCGAATGGGAGGCCGTTGGTTGAGCCAGGTCTACCGCGGGGAACTACTTAAGCGGCATCGTGACGCCGAACAGGATGCTGGTGACGTTCGTCGGCGGGCTGGGAATGTCCGCGTTTTTCCCGTACAGGGAGTAATTCAACTCGGTTCTTCCACCGACTTGTCCGGCGATGTTGAAGCGATAGCCCCAGGCGAGGGTCGCCCCGGAAACGGTGGCGCTGCCCCGGCCCGGATCGGCGAAGGTTCCCGGCGTGGCCTTCAGATACAGCAGTTGACCGCCGGCCGCGGCGTACCATCCGCCGTGAATGGCGAGATCGAGCCTGGCGCCGATGTTCGCCCCGAACGCCGTTGCTCCACTGCTCTGGATGCGGTGCAGGTCCAGCCCCGGCTCCAACGCGATTTTCCTACCGATAGGAAAGATGGCAAAAATCGTGGGGGGAAATGGCGCCGAGTTCCCGCCACTGATGGTCGACAGGCTGCCTCCGAACCCTGGGAACAGCACGCCCGTGATCGATCCGCCGCCGACGATATGGGCGTTGGTGTACCCGCCGGTCATGCCGATCGCGGGCTGCCAGGCTCGATCGGCCGTCGCGGTGGACGTTCGGGCCGACGGACCATTCAACCGGGCCGACATGCCGAACAGCAGCGCGTACGCGTTTTGCGCGGCGAAGGCGGAGTTGCCCTTGGTGCTGATCCAGGATGCTTCGACTCGGCCACCGAGCCGTGGCCCGAGACCGAAGCGATATCCGGCGCCGATCTGAGCGCCGACCTGGAATTTCGGCGTACTGCTCGAGGCATAGTTCAACACGCCGCCGAGTCCGGCGTACAGGTGCGTGTTGAACGCATAGTTGCCGCGCAAACCGAGACGGACCGTGTTGATATCGTTGCCTGCGCTGGTGAGTTGGGCGAAGGCGAGCGTCGGTTCCAACGCGAAACGATCGCTCCACGGGATGGTAGCATACACTGGCGCATAGCTCAGCAGCGGAACCAGGTACCCCATCGTAGGGAACTCGAATAAGTCGATCGGGTCACTGGGTGATCCAGCGGCCTTGACGCGAACGTAGCCGCCCTGCACGCCGATCTCCGGGTGCCACATCTGCTGGGCCACCGCTGGAGTCGCCGCCGACAGGAGCGCCCCGAAGAGTATCAGTTTTCGCACAGCACACCTCCACGACAAAGTGAGGGCACGTGAGCCGGCACCATCTCGGCGCCAGCTGAAGTGCCGGAAAACTGGCCTCCGGATCGTATCGACGCCTGTGAGGTATATCACGGACTTGTCGAGACCCCCGACTCCGGAGGGCCTCCCGTTTCTGGGGCGGTTGCGATATTGTGAAGGCGTTCACAAACAGGATTTCGACTCCTTTTTCAGGGAGAACAGGCAATGCGGAAGTGGATCGGCGCGATGGTGGTGCTCGGCGCGCTGGGGTGCGGCGAGAAGAAGGCGGAGCAGGCAGGGCAGCCGGCGGCGCAGCCGGACGCGGCCGCGGCGCAACCGGCCGGGCCGGTGGTCGAGATCAGGATGGTCGGCAGCGGCAACAGCTATCGATTCGAGCCGGCGACGTTCACCGTCCCGGCGGGCGGTACCGTTCGGTTCGTCAATGTCGAAGGCGGGCCGCACAACGTGTCCTTCTATGCTGATTCGATTCCGGGCGGCGCGGCGGAAAAGTTGAATGCCGCGATGGCGAACCGGATGGACAATCTCGCCGGGCCGTTCATCGTGAACGCGAACGATCACTATGATGTGTCGTTCGCGGGTCTCCCCACCGGCGTCTACAAGGGCTTCTGCACGCCCCATCAGGCGCTGGGCATGCATTTCACGGCGACCGTGCAGTAAGGCGCGCCGCCTCGCACAGATGTCCTCACGGCCCCGGGAAATGTCCCGGGGCCGTTGGCGTTTCGGCCCGTGACGCGGGTGTCCGCCCCAGCCGCTACATTAGCCGCGCCCTCGGCCATGGCCACTTTCTTCGAGTTGTTGCGTGAGGCTCTCGCCCCCGAGTTCCTGCTCGAACGCGAGCTGGGCAGTGGGGGGATGGGAACTGTATTCCTCGCCCGCGAAGTGGCGCTCGATCGTCTGGTGGCGATCAAGACCATGCGGCCGGAGGAGGCGAGCGCACCGGCCGTAGAGCGGTTTCAGTCCGAAGCCCAGACCCTCGCCAGGCTGCGACATGCCCATATCGTCCCGGTGCACTCCACCGGGGTGGTCCGCGGTCTGGGAACCCCGTTCTATGTGATGGACTACCTCGACGGGGAGACACTCGAGCAGCGTCTGGAGCACGGTCCGTTGTCGGAGGCCGACGCCACCCGGCTGTGCCGCCAGCTGCTTGACGCCCTCACCGTCGCCCATCGTCACGGCATCGTCCATCGGGACGTCAAGCCGAGCAATGTCTTCCTCGAAGCGGGCGAGGTGGTGCTCACCGATTTCGGTATCGCGAAGCGCCTCAATCCCAGCGAGGGAGCGCTCACCGCTCCGGGGCAAGCGGTGGGGACCCCGTTGTACATGCCGCCGGAGCAATCGGCCGGAAGAGAAGTCACCCCCCGCACCGATCTCTACGCCACCGGCGCGGTGGTGTACGAAGCGCTCACCGGACGCCAGTGGTTGCTCGAGCACCCCGACGCGATCCGTTGGGATGGTGTGTCGAGGCGCCTGCAGCTCGTGCTGAGTCGGGCGCTCGCGGAAGTGCCGGCGCAGCGCTGGCCCGATGCCGGGACGTTTCGAGAGGCGCTCGCGGGAGCGACGACGAGAAGCGCGGCGGTGAGGTGGGCCGTCCGGTTGGGAGTCCTGGCCGCCATCGCCGGCGCCGCCGTGGTGGCCTGGCGGATGCCGAGGGGTCCGGTCGCCACGCTGCGGATCGAGTCGCTGCGCGTGGACCACGCCGGCCCGTGGGCATTCCTGGGCGACTCGCTCGCCACACTCGTGGCACGGCGGCTGAAGGGGTTTCCGGATCTCACGGTGCTCGGCCCGGGTGAGCGTGGGCGCGCACACGGTGTGGTGACGGGCGTGACCGACCTGGCCGGCTCCACGCTACGAGTGACGATGATGCTGGGCGAACGGCCATTCGGAATTGCCGCGTCGCCGCAGGACTGGCAGGCCGCCGGCGACGAGTTGGCGGACAGCCTGCTGATGCGCGTGTTCAGCGGGACCGCGCTCGATTCCCAGCTGCCGGTGCGCGTGCTGCCGCGCTCGCCCGATGGGCTGCGGGCGTTTCTCACGGCCGAGAAGCTGTTCGCGAGCGCGCACTGGCAGGAAGCCAACGCGGCGTACGACCGGGCGACGAAGGTCGATTCGACGTGCTGGCTGTGCTGGTGGCGGCGCGGTGAGACGCGGCGCTGGCTGGGGCTCGACGCCGACACGGCGGCGATCCGGCGCACGCTGGACCACATCGCGTTATTCCCGGCGCAGTATCAGAGCCTCATCCGCGTCGACACGTTGTTGCTGTTGGCTCGTTTCGACACCCTGCACCAGCTGCGGAGCCGTTTTCCCACATTCCTGTTCGGCCTGTTTCGCTACGGCGATGAATTGATGCATCGCGGTGCGCTGATCGGACGGGATCCAGGGGAAGCGGCGCGCTATTTCCAGGATGCGCTGAACGTCCGTTCCGATTTCGCGCCGGCCGTAGAGCACATGTTGTGGCTCGCGTTGCTGGTCGACGACTCAGCCCGGGCGGCGTCGGCCCTGGCCGCCGTCACCCGCACCGCCGCGCAGCAACAGCTCACCTCCGGGATTCCCCAGCTACTCCAGGTGGCCTACGCGTGGCGGTTCTTGCCCGGCTCCCAGGCGGAAGCCGGAACGCTGCAGGCGATTGCCGGCGCGAAGCAGCTCGGTATCGGCAACCTCGATGTGGGGGCGCGCTACATGAATGGCTTCAGCCTGCCACGAGGTGAAGTCTGGATCGGGAAGGCCCTGGAGGATGACCCACGCTATCGGCGGTCGGCACTGATCGCGGGAGTGTTCGGTGAATTCGCGCGCGGTCGACCGGATTCCGCTCGAGTGGCACTCGGCCGCCTCCAGGAAGCATTCCCCGATCCGGGCAATACGCTGTTGGGGCTGGAACTCGATGCGTTGCGCCTCCTGCTCGTCGGAGACCCTGAGGCGACCACATTGGAGAGTGGCGCGCTGGCCATGGCACTCGATCACATGGTCGAGCAGAATATTCCCGAAGGACTGAAGCGGCGGTCAGCCTGGTTGTCTCAGATGCTCCACTGTCGTTTCCGCACACCGCAGACGCCAGGTCACCGAGTGGTCCCGGTTTTTCCGGTCATGCTGGAGGGCATGATCCAGGCGTGTGGCGCCGCCCAGGCGGGTCGGCTGGCGGACGCGCTCGCGGCCACCGAGCGGTTTACGGAGTTGTCCGCACCGCTGACGTGGGAGTACCCAGCGTACCGCGCCGCGGTGCATGCGCTGCGTTCGCGCTGGTCGCATCAGTTGGGCCGTGACGATGCGGCTGCGCGCGAGCTCGTGTGGGTCGAGAATTTCGATGAGGCCACGCTCCCCACCGGAGATCCTCAGCCGATGGAAATCGACTGGGCCTTGCGACCGCTGGCGCGGTGGCAGCGCGTTCTGCTGGTCGCGCCGAACAGCCGACGCGAGGAGCAGTGCCGGCTGTACCGATCGGTGGATCGGTATTGGCGGGACGGTGAGGCGGCGTTCGCGGCGCGCGCCGACAGCGCCGTCCGGCAGGCCTCGGACATCCATTGTCCGGCTTCGGCGCCGTGATCCACTGTCGGGTTCTGGGGCCAATCGAGGTGCGCGTGGACGACGGCCCGGCTCCGCCCGAGCTGTTGTGGCGCAAGAACCTGGCTCTCCTCGTCTATCTCGCCCGCTCACCCAAGCGCAGCCGCAGCCGGGAACACCTGATCGGACTCCTCTGGCCGGACAAGCCGGAGGCAGCGGCGCGCCATTCCCTGAATGAAGCGCTGCGCCCGATCCGTCGTTGCCTGGGGGAGCGCCGCATCACGGCCGAGGCGGACCGCATTCAGCTGGCGCCGGACGCCGTGCGGCTCGACACGGAGGAGTTCGACGCGCTGTCGCAGGCGGGAGACTGGCGTGGGGCCGCCACTCTGGTGGCGGGACTGTTTCTGGAAGGACTGGCGGTTCCTGGCGCCTCAGGGTTCGAGGAATGGTTGACGGCCGAACAGCGCGGGTGGAACCAGCGCTCGATCGAAGCGCTGCTGCGCACGGCGGAAGGCGAGCTGGGGGTGGGCCGGGTGCGCGAGGCGGTTACGTTCGCCGATCGCGCCCGTGCGATCGATCCACTGTCGGAATCGGCGGTACGTACGCTGGTGCGAGCGCTGGCGTTGGATGGTGACCGGTCCGGCGCTCTGAGGACCTACGAGGAGTTCCGGACGCGCCTGGATGCGGAATTGAAGACAAAGCCGAGTGCCGAGACGACGGCCCTGATGGAACGGGTTCGACGCGAGCGCGAACGCCCGTCGCGGCCGCGGGAAGGCGTCGGCGTGACGCTCGAACGCCGTCGGGCCCCACTGGTTGGCCGCGAGCAGGAGCTGGCTAAGCTGCTGGACGTGTGGCGATCCGGGCCCGCCGCCGGAACCGCGGTGGCGATCGTCGTTGCAGGCGACGCCGGGGTGGGGAAGTCGCGACTCGTCGACGAGCTGGTGGCCAGGATCCGGCTCGACGGTGCGGTCTCCGCCCTCGTCCGCGCTGTGGACGGTGATCGCCTGACCCCGTGGAGTGGTCTCGTGGGGCTGGCGCGCGGCGGGTTGCTCGAAGCGTCGGGACTCGCCGCCGCGCCGCCGGCGGCCCTCGCCTGGTTCGCCGAGCGCCTTCCGGACTGGGCCGACCGATTCCCGGCGGCCCGTCGGGTGGCGCCGCCCGCATCGCCGGCTGCCGCGTTTGGCGATCTCCTGAATGGAGCGCTCGGCGAGCAGCCGGTGGCGCTGATCGTGGATGATGCCGAACGTCTCGATTCGGAATCGCTCCACACCCTGGTGGGTGCGCTGCGCGATCTGGCCAGGCGGCCGTTGCTGCTCGTCTTCACGGTTCCCGCCGCTCCGGCTCGCGTCGAACTGGACGAGCTGCAAACGCGCATCGGGCGCGACATCGCGGGCCGGGTCGTACGCCTCGCGGCGCTCTCCGCTGCCGACCTGCGGGAGCTGGCGCACTGGGCTGTGCCGGCGTACGACGAGCCGGCCCTCGACCGCCTCACCCGTCGCGTGATTGCCGATTCCGCGGGTCTGCCGATCCTGGCGATCGAGATCCTCAATGCGGTGGCATTGGGACTCGACCTGGCCACGTTGCGTGGGACCTGGCCCGCGCCGCTCCGGACCCTCGACCAAACGCTCCCCGGCGGGCTGCCGGAGGCCATCGTCGGCGCGATCCGTGTAGGGTTCCGGCGGCTCAGCCCGGATGCCCAGCGAACGTTGCAGGTGGCCGCGGTGCTTCCCTCGCCACTCGTGCTCGATCAATTGACCCGAGCGAGCGGGCTGTCCGCGGACATGGCGACAGCGGCGCTGGACGAGCTGGAATGGGGACGCTGGCTGGTGGCCGACGGTCGTGGGTACGCGTTTGCCGCCCGGATCGTGGGCGAGGTCATTGCGAGCGATCAGCTGACCGCGGGGCAGCGGCAGCGGATTATGGCCGCCGCGGGGGAGACGTCTTGAAAGTGGCTTGAGATCGCGGTGCGAGTGTCTTCCCGTCCATTACCGGGAAGGCACGATGCAGTTAGGTCATGTGGGCATTGCACTGGCGATTGCTTCGCTCGATCCCCGCCCGGAGGTCTTCGCGATCGTCGGGGCCGCGCAGTTTCTCCCCAACGCTGACTCGCTCGTGATCCGGGCGGGATGGGCGAAGCCGGAATTCCACGGCACCTGGAGCCACAGCCTCGTCTTTTGCCTCGGCGTGGCCCTGCTCGCGGTCATCGCGTTCGGTCCCTGGCTCGGCTGCCTGGCCGGGTTGAGTCTTGCGGCGCACCTCGTCGCCGACATGCCGACGGATACCGGCATTCCGTTGCTGCTGCCGTTCAGCCGGCGCCGCTTCTCGCTCAACCTGTGGACGAATTCCGGCTACTGGGGTCGCGCGATGTACGCGGGTTACTATCGGCAACCCTGGGCGTGGATTCTCGAGGGGGCTGTCTTCGCCGTCGTCGGATTGCGCTTTCTCCGCTAAGGGCCGCGCAAGACGTTCCAGGGCGCACACACGGTTTTCATCTCGGGCTGCACGATCTGATCGACAAAGCCGACCATCGCATCGAAGCTCCCGCACGCGCGGATCACGCGCGCCGTGTCGCTGCGCTGCATGGCCAAGCGAGCCAGATGGCGCCGCAACGGCCACAATGACGCGACGAGTCCGAATGGGGCGGCGAGCACCGCATAGCGCTGGGTCGCCTCGTCCCACTTGGCGAGGGCGGCGGCCGTATCGCCGCTCGCCAGCAGCCCGCGCGCTTGCAGGTCTAGGACCAGACTCCGCGGTAGGGGCGAGCCACTACGGGCCAGGCGCTCCAGGGCGGTGATTTGCGGGTTTGCGTTGTCAGCCGAAATCCCCAGCAGCCAGAGCTGGGTCGCGCTCGTATCCCTCCCGGGGTTCGAGGCGAGTCGCTGCCGCGCCGCGGCGGCATCGCCCAGGGACTCGAGATGTTCGGCATGGGCGAGGACCAGCCAGGCATCGCTCTCGGATGTCCCGGCACCCGGGCTCGCCAGGCGCGCGCGTGCGCTATCCCCCCAGCCCTCCCGCAAGTCGGAGGCGAGGCCAATTCTCAGCGCCAGGATCCTCTGGTAGGAAGTCTTCGCCTGGCGTTGCAGCGCTGCCAGGATGCGCCGGCCGGGCCCATGTCGCTGTTCGGCAGTCCCCGCTTGGCCGGCTTGGAAGGCGAGGTATTCGAGGACAGTAAAGTCACGCCCGTTGAGGGTGTTCAACACCTTCGGGATGTTCTCGACATGAAACAGGAGCGTATCGGCCAGTCCAATGACGGTGGCCACCACGGAAGTGGAATCGATGAGGCGGTACTCGCTGATCAGTTGGCGCGCAACTTCGTCGCGCCCCTGCTGGTGTGCCAGGGAAATGCCGTTGGCAATAGCGGCAGCAAAGCGCGGGTCCATGATATGCACGGAGTCAAACGCGGCGCGGGCTGAATCGAGCGGATCGGCGATGTCGAAAAGCTGGCCGAAGTAGTAATAGAACACCCCCAGCGCAAACCGGGCCCAAATACTGCCCTCGGAGGTCGACGCGGCCGCGCGGAAACTCTCCAGCGCCGCGGCGCCGTCCCCGTTCTCGAGGAGCTGGATGTATCCATCGAGCAAGAGGCTGTCGGACGGCGTCAGGTCCCGTGTGTGCGAACGGGCGTCGGCCATTGCGGCGCGGAGTGAATCCTCGTTCGGCGCGATCTGGGCGAGGACGAGTACGCGCTGCAGATATGCCGGAGCGAAGTTCGGGTCCAGGTGTGTGACACTGTCGTACAGTGCCTGGGCTGTCTCGTAGTCGGCGTGCCGGAACGCCTCATCCGCCGTGTAGTACGCGGCGATGGCCTCAATGCCGTGCGGACTCGTGGCGTAGGTGCTGCTGCTGAATTCAGCGCCGATGGCTTTGAGGATCTGCGCCCAGAGCTCGTCCATCACGGCATCCAAGGAATCGCTCGACCCATGCGCGACCGGCGTCACGATTGCTCGCGCTCCTCGGGTTTGGAACAACGACGCAGCGAAGGTGACGCGGGGACCCTGGAAGTCGAGCGAAACCCCGTTGAGGAAGTACTTCGCCCCAAGCACCTGGGCGAAGGAATCGGCATCGACGGAGCTCACAGGGTTCGCACCGGTCAAATCTGTGATACGCCGTTGGGTGATGTAGGCCGTGAGGGTGGGGACTGGCCTGAAACGCAACAAGAACCAGTTGGTAAGTTGTTCGACCGGGATTGGAGCCGTTCCTTTGAAGGTGAACGGCATGACGGCGATGGTCGGCGGTGTCAAGGCGGCCTTGTGGCTCCGCAAGGCGAACGCACCCACGGTCACCAGCGCGACGACGACTACCGCGCCCAGCAGGGCGGCCTGGCGACGCGCACCCGAGGATGCGCGTTTGATGAGCGCCAGCCACTGCGCGGCACTGGCGGGGCGATCCTCCGGTTGTTCCGCCAACGGGGCCATCAGAGCCATCGCAAGCCGCGGTGCGATCTCGGGTCGGGCCTGATGGAGCGCGCGGGCCGGCGCCTCAGGAGAGGTGGACAACATGGGGAGGGTCCCGGTCAACGCCTCGTACGCCACAATCGCCAGCGCGTACAGATCGGCGCGTCCATCAATGCGACGGCCGATGGCCTGCTCGGGCGCCATGTAGTCCGGCGTGCCGATGGCCGACCCGACCGCCGTAAGCGCGCCGCTGGTCGTCGGCGAGACGGACGCGACGCCGAAGTCCGTAAGCAGGGCGCGCCCGGTATCGTCCTCGATCATGATGTTGGCGGGTTTGACATCGCGATGGACGACGCCGCGCGGGTGCACGAAATCCAGCGCGGCCCCGATGTCGACCAACACCCGCATCAATTCGACCGGGGCGAGGTGCGTCCCCGAGCGGAGCGCGCTGTCGAGTGAGTGCCCGCGCACGAACGGCATGATGAGGTACGACACGCCGGCGCGCTGCTCGAACTCGAACACGGGGACGATGTTGGGGTGGGACAGATGCGCGGCGAGCGAGGCCTCACGCTTGAAGCGCTCCAACCGCATTCCGCTCTCCGCCACCTCGGGCGGCAGCACCTTGATGGCCACCATGTGGCCCAGCCCGCCGTGGCGGGCGCGATAGACCACTCCCATTCCACCCGCGCCGGCGACCTCCAGCACCTCGTACCGGTCACCGACGGCGTGCTGCACCGCCGCCATGTCGGGTGTGTCCATCGAACTGTCCAATCTATACCTCGGTGGGGGAAAGCGGGCTTCGGCTTGCCGGACGCGCTCAGGCTGTGGATACTCGGTCGAGCCATGCGCGAACACCCTGCGGTTCACGTCAGCGTCCTCGGCCCCGCGCGCATCACGGTGGCGGGAGCGCCGGCGCCGGCCGAGCTGCTGTGGCGCAAGCATCTGGCGTTGCTGGTGTACCTGGCGCGCAGTCCACGACGGGCGCGCACCCGTGAACACTTGATCGGGCTCCTCTGGAGCGAGCGCGACGACAAGGCAGCCCGGCACTCGCTCAGCGAAGCGCTGCGCGTGTTTCGCCGAGTGTTAGGCGATGCGCAGGTGCGGGCCGACGTGGACCAGGTGGCGATCGAAGCGGGCGCCGTGTTACTCGACTGCGATGAGCTCGCGGCCAGGATCGCCGCCCAGGATTGGGCCGGTGCCGCGGCGCTGGCCCAGGGCGACTTTCTCGAGGGACTCGCGGTCGCGGACGCGAACGAGTTCGAGACCTGGTTGGGCGGCGAACGCCTCGCCTGGCGTGCACGGTGCGTCGAAGTCCTGATCAGGCATACCGAGGCGCTGGTGGCTGCCGGGGACATGGCCGCAGCGCAGTCCGCCGCGTTGCGGGCGCTGACGCTCGAGCCGACCGCTGAACCCGCGGCGCGGGCGGCGATGCGCGCCCTGGCGCTCGTGGGGGATCGCGCGGCGGCGTTGGAGCTGGCGGACCGTCTGACCGCGGAGCTGCGCGAACGTCTGGGAACAGATCCAGCCCCCGAGACGCGTCGGCTCGTCGAGCGCATTCGGGAAGCGCGGGTGGGGCAACGCGTCGTTGCCACGCCCGGGGGAGCCAGGGCACGGCCGCCGCTGATTGGACGGCGTGAGCCCATGGCTCGTCTGATCGAGGCCTGGGACGGTGCGCGCGGCGGGAACGGCGCCTGCGTGCTGATCGAAGCTGAGCCGGGGGAAGGGAAGACTCGGCTGCTGGAAGAGCTGCTCGATCGTGCGCGACTCGATGATGCCACGGTGGCGTCGTGTCGCGCCGTCCCGGCCGATGCGGGCGTCCCGTGGAGCGGGTTATCGGGACTCCTGACGGGCGGTCTCGATGCCGCACCGGGTGTGGCGGGAACTCCGCCCGCGGCGCTCGCCGCGCTCGCGATCCTGGATCCGGAGCTGGGCGGGCGGGCGAGCAGCGCGCCCACGGAGCTCGAGCCACCCCGGGCCTTCGCCGCCTTGGTGCGCGCCGCCGCCGCCGAACAACCGGTGTTGCTGTCGCTGGACGACGCCCACGACCTCGATGCCGCCACCACCGGGGCGCTGCCGCAACTGGTGCGCGACCTGGCGGATCGGCCGGTGCTGTTCGTCGTCTCGTCCGCTCCCGCTGGGGGGAGCCGGCGCCTGGATTGGATGGACTCGCTGCGCGCGCACCTGGGGCGCGAGGTGCGTGGGGCGGCGATCCGGCTCGATCGGCTCGATGCCGCCGCGCTCAGCGAACTGGCACGCTGGGCGTTGCCGCGTTACGGCGACGAGGAGATCGCGCGATTGGTGCGCCGACTGGAGCGGGACTCGGCCGGGATCCCGCTCTTGGCCACGGCGATGCTCGAGGCGATCGTGGACGGTTTTCGCCTCTCGACGGACGCGCCTGCATGGCCAAGCGTGCGCCGGACCCTGGTCGATACCTTGCCCGGGGACTTGCCTCCGGCCGTGGTTGGAGCGATCTGTCTAGAGTTCAACCGCCTTCCCCCGATGGCCCAGGAGGTGCTCGCGGCGGCCGCCGCTCTTGGCGACCGGGTCCGCGCCGCGACCCTGGCGCGCGCCACGGGTCAGGACCAATCCAGCGTGGATCAGGCGCTCGATCGACTCGAATGGGATCGGTGGCTGACGGCCGAGTCCCGCGGGTACGCCTTCGCGGCTCCGATCGCCCGTGCGGTACTGCTGCAGGAAATGGTGAAGCCGGGGCGAGCGGCGCGGTATCGCCAGGCCGCCGAGCCTTGACGGTCGCTTGAGAGCCCCAGGGCACCCTTCCATGCAACCGAGGACGGACGTGGGTTGATGACGACAACGACCATGGTGGTCAACCCTATGGGGCTCACGCGGGTGTGGCGGTTTCTGACCGTCTCGCGCGGTGATCGCCGCTGGGACGTTTTCCTCCGTTCCACAGCGGCGGCGGCGCTGCTGGGCATCCCCGTCGTGTTGCTGTTCCCCGGCACGGTCGTGTACGTCTTGCTCGCGATCGCCTCGCTCCCGGCTAACAGCCCGCTGTCCCCGATCCTGCCGTCATTCTTCGAGCCGATCATCATCAAAGCGGCTGTGTGGGCACCGGCGGTGCCGGTGACGATCGTGGCGACGGTCGGCTACATGTACATGGAGTACGTCAACTGGCACGTGTACGCCTGGGTCCTGAACTGGGACAAACTCGAGGGGGTGCGGCGCAATAAGTGGATGCGGTGGGGCGTGGACAACTTCGCGCGCGCGCCATTTTGGATGACGGTGATCTTCGCGTTCACCCCGTTGCCGTTCTGGGCGGCCCGGGTGCTGGCGATCCTGCACAAGTATCCGCTGTGGAAATTCATGGTCGCCACCATCGTCGGGCGCGTGCCACGGTGGTACCTGTACGCGTTATTCGGCGGGGCGTTCTCGGTGCCGACGTGGATTCTGGTCGGCGTGATGGTCATCCCGGCCGCCATCGTGATCGTGGGGCGATTGATGCGTAAGGAATCGCTGCTGGCGGAAACGGCGCCGGCGGCCGCATCCCCCGTCGAAGGGGTTGAGCCTTAGGCCCGGGTAGTGACGCTCTTGGGCTGACGGCCGAACTGCGGCAGCATGCGGCGCAACGTGGCGACGTTGTCCCCCAGTGTTTCGCCCAGGGTCTTTTCGGCATTGGCGCGAGTCGAGATGTAGCAGGCTTCGCACGTATTGCAGCTCGAGAACTCACGCTGCATCGTCTTGTGGTCGTCGAAGTAGGCCATGACCATGGCGCACGGCGTGAGGCGTCCGTCCGGATTGATCACCAGGAACTTGTAGCCAGCGCTGCAGCCGCCGATCCCGCCTTCCACCAGAAACTTGTGGAACTTCCACAGGACGCGTTCGGAGGTGTAGACGGGGAAGCCGGCTTGTTTAAGCGCGATCACTTCCTTGATCTTCTCGCCCAGCTCATCGGCGGATCCGTTGTTTTTTACCAACCCGTTCGGGTCGTCCATCCGTAGCGTGCTGTACGCCGAGAAGTTCACGGCCACGCCCCAGCGCTTGGCGAGGCGGACGATGTCCGGAAGGTCGCGGTAGTTCCAGGCCGTGATACAACAGTTCAGCGAGATGTCCTCCGTGTCGCCGATCGAGACGCAGCGCGGCACCATTTCTTCCATGTGGGCGAACAGGCCGGGAATGCGGCGGAAGTCGCTGTGGCGGTCGTCGGGAAAATCGATGGACATCGACAGCTGATGCATCCCGGCGCGCTTCAGGCGCAGGAATCGCTCAGGGGAGAGCTGCGAACCGTTGGACACGACGACGACCCACGGGAGGCCCCCCGGATTGGCCAGCGCGCGCACGATGTCGTCGAGATCGCCGCGGGCCATGGGCTCGCCGCCCGAGATGTTCACCACGACCGGCTTGAGGTTGCGGCAGATCGCGGCATATTCTTCCGGTGTGCGGCGGGTCTCTTTGATGGCGCCGCCCCAGTTGCAGTGCCAGCAGTTGGCCGTGCAACTGTGCGTCACCTCGAACGAGACAGTCAACGGATACCGTCGGAAGAGATTCCACGTCCCTTTCGCCAGCATCCGAAGCGCCATACCTCCGGAGACGTTCATGCACCCTCCGACAAGAGTTCTCGACCAGCCTCAACCGACCCTCGAAGCTATGGGGTACCGAGGGGGCACGCTATGACCCGGCACTGTCCCAAGTGCGGACGCGAGCTGGCCTCCCTTGCGGTGCGCTGCAGTTGCGGCCATGAGCTGCCGGAGGCGCGCGACCTGCGCTCTGATCCGGACAAACCCCACTGCAACGTGTGCGGGGCCGCGATCGCCCTCATGGCGGTGCAGTGCCCAGCGTGCGGAGCGGATGGCTACCCGGCGCTCCGTGGCCGGAAAGGGAAGAAGAGCCTCGGTGCCCCATGAGCTGAATCGGCTACCAACCCGGCAACCGCCCGGGTATATTCGCCGCCGACCATGATTACTGCACTGCTGCCACTCTTGATCCTGTCGGCCCGGGATACGACCCCGACCGACTGGATCCGTGCTCTCCCCGCCGCCGAAATTCACGTCTACCCCGAGCGCCACGAGATCACGATCGATCTGGGGCCGGTCGACGTCCCCGCGGGGATGCACCACGAGGCCATGCCCGGCATGGCAATGCCGGGCATGAACATGAGCGAGCACAGCGCCCACAACCCGGTCTTTCCGCCGGTGATGGCCGTCGACCTGCCGCTGTCGGGGTGGATGTCGGGATTTCGCGTCGAAATGGTGGACGCCGAAGGTCATCAGCTCCCCAGCGATCTGCTGCATCACTACAACCTGATCGATCCGAACCATCGCGAGCTGTTCTTGCCGATCTCGCGCCGCGTCCTGGCGGCCGGCAGCGAAACCGGGCCGGTGAAGATGGCGCGGTGGCTGTTCGGCGCGCCGTTCACACGCGGCGAACGGCTGGTCGCCAACGCGATGCTGCACAACCCCACGATGCGGTCCTACACCGGCGTGCGTACGCGGCTGGTCCTCACCTACACGGATGTCGGGCACTGGTACCCGGTATTGCGGGCCTATCCCTGGCAGTTCGACACCGCGTTTCCCGTCGGGGACAAGTCGTTCGATCTGCCGCCCGGCCGCTCGGAGAAGTTCTACGAGGGCAGCCCGGCCATTCCGGGCAAAGTCGTGGGCATCGGCGGGCACGTGCATGACCATGCTGACTCCCTGGTCATGCGCGATGTGACCGTGGGCGAGGATATTTGGAGTGCCCGGCCGATCGCCGATTCGACTGGCCACGTGGTGGGGATGCCGCAGAAGAAATTCATCGGGCTCACGGGCATCGGCGCCCGTCTCATTCCCGAGCACCGCTACCGGGTGACGGTCTACTACAGCAACCCGACCGGGCAGCGGTTGGAAGACGGCGGCATGGGCGTCGTGGCCGGTCTGTTCAAACCGGCGAGGGATGTGACGTGGCCCGTCGCCGTGACCACGGATTCATTGTACGTCCGAGACCTGCGCCACTATCTCCGGATGGGACCGACGCCGACGCTCACGGTGCAATCGCGCCCGGCGGCCCAGCCGACGCCCTGACGGCCTAGGCGCTGGCGTCGAGGACGCCGACCACCGATTCCCGGGCCGGCGACGGCACCGCCACCGGGCCACTCCGCTGCATCACCGCCAGCATGATCCCGCCCAGCAAGAGTCCCGACAGCGCGTCCACCCCGTAGTGGAATTGTCCGTACACGACCCCGATGACCAATCCGACGGTGGGCAACAGCAGTACGATCCCGAGTGGTCGCCAATAGCGCAGGGCGAAACCGGCCGCCACGACGGAGGCGGCGACATGGGACGACGGGAACGCCGCCCCCCAGGAGTCGCCACGATCCAGCAGCCACTGGGTGAACCGTGCGGGCCAGACTTCCGTGGCGGCGTTGTGGGCCAGCGCGAAGGCGTAGCGCGGACCGGCCACCGGGAAGAAGAGGAAGACGACGTAGCACAAGTAGAACGTGACCATCACGCCGAGGATCGTGTGCCGGGCGGCGTCGCGCCGCCCGGAAAACCACAAGCCGAGCGGTGCGCCGTACAGGATGACGTAGTAGGTGAGGTAGCACGTGTGCAGCACCGATGACAGCCACGGCAGCGGCATTTCGCGGATCCAGCGATAGGAGATCTGGGAACCGAACACCGCGGTTTCGAGGCGCTGAATGGCCAGGTCGTTCTGGAACCCGGCATCCAGGGTGAGTACGCCGATTTCTGCGTACAGCGCGGCGAGCACCAGCATCGGATACCAATCGCCGAGGAACCGGCTGCTTGGGCCGCCGGCGCGAGCCCGAGGGGCCATCAGCACCAGGCCGATCATCAGCACGTGGGCACCGGCCAGGTACGGCCAGCCCGGAACCGGGTCTCCACCCCGGAACGATAGGGCGACCGCCACCGTCGCGAACGCGACGTAGCCCAGGGTCCACCGGTCGATCGGCGTAAATCTCGTCGACGTCACAACCATCCCTCCGTGCGGTACCACGCGGCGGTGCGGGTCAATCCCGCGTCAAGGTCGACCTCGGCGCGCCAGCCCGCATCCCGGGCCAACGCGTCGGCGCGGCAGGTCCATGCCGGCGCGAGGAATTCGTTTGCCTTGTCCAGCGACAACAGGGTTGCCCGACCAGCGAGGGTCGCCAGCGAACCTACGATCCAGAGGGCGCCTCGCGCCAGCGGCCCGGGAAGCTTGATGATCCGCGGGTGCCGGCCTACCGACCGCCCGATGGCCTCGACAAATCCCAGACTGGTGGTGGTATGGGCATGCGCCGCATAGTAGACGCGGCCCACGGTGGCCGTCGCCGTGGCGGCGGCGATCAACGCGGTGGCAAGGTCGCCCGCGTAAATGACCGACAATTCCTGCGTTCCGTCACCGATCACGGGCGCCAGGCCACGGCGGGCGAAGCGAAACACGCGCAGCACTTCCCGATCCCATTCCCCATACACCACAGGCGGCCGGACAATGGTCCAGGGGAACGGCGCCGCCCGCACCAGCGCTTCGCCGGCCAGCTTGCTGCGGCCGTAGTCCGTGACCGGGGCCGGGGGCCGTGTTTCGTCGATCGGGCTCCCGGGCACCGTGGGGCCTCCAACCGCGAGCGACGAGACGTAAAGGAACCGGCGCGGCGGGGTTGCGGCCGCGGCCTGAAGCACGCGTCCCGTCCCGTCCCGGTTGTCGGCCAGGAACTCCGCCAGATTGCGGGCGCTCAGGCGCCCCGCCACGTGGAAGACGACGTCGGCACCGGCACAGCCGGCCGTCAACGCTGCAGCGTCTCCCAAGTCGCCTCGCACAGTCCGGACGGTGGCGGGCCACCCAAGGGCCTGCGCTTTGGCGGGCGAGCGCACCAGGCACGTGACGGTGTCGCCTCGGGCCACGAGCGCCCGCACCAGGTGGGCGCCCACGAACCCCGTGGCGCCGGTGACGAAGGCGTTCACAGCGTCTTGTCGAAAACGCGGTAGGTCTTGTAGGGATGAAACCCCAGGCGGATCATCCCGTTCACCATGGCCGCGTTATCCTCGAGGATCCAGCCCCCCTCGCCGTACGGCATGCCGCGAGCCACGCACTCGGTCCAGATGCGGTGATACAGCAGGGCGTCGATCCCTTTTCCCTGATACTCCTTGATGGAACCGAGGAGGGGGATGCGGCAGCGATGGATGTGGCGTGAATACCAGAGGACTTTGAGCAGGCCCGGGAACAGCCGTCCCGAGGGGTTGTGCTTCAAAGCCACGTTGAAGTCCGGCAAGGCGACGGCAAAGCCGATCACGCGGCCGCCGTGCTCGGCGAAGACCACCATCTCCGGGACGATGATGGGCTTCAGTTGTTTGGCCAGGTGGTCGAGCTCCGCGTCGGTCATCGGCACGTAGCCCCAGTTCTGCTCCCACGCCGCATTGAAGAGCGCCTTGACGAGCTCCACTTCCTCTTTGAAGCGCTTCATGTCGAGCGTGCGCAGCGTCACGCCGTAGCGCTCGGCGATCGTCTTGGTGGCGCGCGTGAACCGCTCCGGGGGGGCGTCGCCGCCGCCCCAGAAGGCGATCAGGTCCTTCGCCTTGCGGAACCCGTACCGGTCGTGCAGCGGGACGTAGTACAGAGGATTGTGCGGCATCAAGACGACGGGCGGGGTGTCGAATCCTTCGACCAGCAGGCCGCATTCGTCGTTGATGGACGGATTCATCGGCCCGCGCATCGTGTCCAAGCCCTTGGCCCGGAGCCAGCCGGCGGCAGTATCGAACAGGGCGGTCGCCACGGTTGCATCGTCCGTGCTCTCGAAGAAGCCGTAGAACCCCACCTGGTCCCGGTGCAGCGCGTTGTGGGCGTCGTTCTTGATGGCCGCGATGCGACCGACGATCCCGTCGTCGGTCCGGGCGAGGAAATATTCGGCTTCCGCGTGCGCGAAGAACGGATTCTTCTTGGGAGAGAGGATGGTGCGGACGTCCATCCGCAACGGCGGGACCCACATGGGGTCCCGCCGGTGCAGACTGTAAGGCAATGCGATGAATCGTTCGAGGTCCCGTCCGGATCGGACGGGAGCCACCTCAAGCCTCAAATGACCCCCAGCTCCTTGCCGAGGGTGGCGAACGACTCGAGGGCGAGGTCGATCTGCTCCGGGGTGTGCGTCGCCATGAGGCTGGTACGCAGCCGACACTGAGACGGCGGCACTGCCGGCGGAACGACGGGGTTGGTGAACACCCCCGCGTCGAACAGCTTGCGCCAGAACAGGAATGTCGTTTCCAGCGGGCCGATGAGCACCGGGACGATCGGCGTCTCGGTCGGGCCGATGTCGAAGCCCAGCCCGCGGAGGCCCTCCTGCAGGCGGCGGGTGTTGGCCCACAGCGCATCACGCCGTTCCGGCTCGCGCTGCATCACGTGCAGGGCGGCCAGGACGCCGGCGGTGTTGGAGGGGGGCAGCGCGGCCGTGAAAATCAGCGGGCGGCTGTGATGCTTGAGATAGTGGATCACGTTCTCGGTACCGGCCGCGAAGCCGCCGATCGAGGCGAGCGACTTCGAGAAGGTGCCGACAATCAGGTCCACCTCGTCCACCAGGCCGAAGTGGGCGGCCGTGCCGTCTCCCTTAGAGCCGAGTACGCCGACCGAGTGCGCGTCGTCCACCGCGAGTGCCGCCCCGTAGCGCTGCGTCACCTTCAAGAGACTGGGCAGGTCCGCGATATCGCCTTCCATGGAGAATACGCCGTCCACGACGACCATGGTGCCGGTGCCTTCGGGGACGCGCTGCAGCCTGCGCTCGAGGCCAGCCAGGTCGCCGTGATTGAAGCGCACCGTTTCGCCATGCGACATCTTCGCGCCGTCGACGATCGAGGCGTGGTCGAGCTTGTCCAGGAACACCACGTCACCGCGACCGACCAGACCGGAGATCACACCCAGGTTGGCCTGGTAGCCGGTCGAGAACACGAGGCAGGCTTCCTTCGCAAAGAACTCGGCCAGCTCGCTTTCCAGCTGTTCGTGGAGGTCGAGCGTGCCGTTCAGGAACCGGCTGCCGGTGCAACCCGAGCCGTAGCGCTCGAGTGCCGAGCGGGCAGCGGACAGCACTTCCGGGTGATGCGTGAGCCCCAGGTAGTTATTGGAGCCCATCATGATCCGTTCCTTGCCCTCGATCACCACGACGGTGTCTTCGGAACGGGAAATCGGCTTGAAATATGGATAGAGGCCCGCGGCTTGCACCTCACGGGCGCGCGTGAAATTGCGGCACTTATCGAACAGCGCGATGTGTTGCAGCGTTTCAGTACGCACTCGGGCCTCTCACCTGTGGAAATCGAGCTACAGCCTAACCGGGGGTCGACCAAATCGCAAGGACACGTGCGATCAGGAGTTAGCGGTCGTTGCAGCGTGAACGTAAGTTATCGGTCCCGTGTCTCAGACTCGTCGTGCGACCCGCTCGTAACTGGAGGCTCCCGCTCGTGCGCCACGGCTTGTTCGCCATGTTGGGAATGCTCGGCGCCACGCCACTCGCCGCGCAGCGACCCCCTGCCGTCGCGCGCGCGCCGCGCTACGACATTGCGTATGCGTTCGAGGCCAGGGAACCCACCACCCACACGGCGACGGTGCGGCTGCGGGTCCGCGGCGCACTGGCCGATTCCACGTTGATCCAGCTACCCGCGTGGTACCCCGGTCGCTACGCGATCTACAACTTCGCGGCCAACGTCCAGAACGTGGAAGCGGCGTGCAACGGCCGTTCGGTCGAGGTCCCCAAGCGGGACAAGCAGACCTGGCTGGTCCGGTGTCCGGCGCCGCCCCGCGGCTCGGCGATGATCGATTTCGTGCTGACCGTTTGGTGGAACGATCTGAATGGCTCCGATAGCCAGATCGATTCGCTGCACGTGAATCTGAATCCGGGCAACGTGTTCCCTTATGTCGTGGGACACAAGCCGGACTCCGTCGCGGTGACCTACGCCGGTCCCGAGGGTTGGACGGTGATCAATGGGGCCGTCGTCGCTCCGTTTCCGGGCGCCATCACGCAGCGGTTTCCGAACTATGACGTGTTCATCGATCACCCCACCGAAATCTCGAATCGGTTCACCCTCGACACGTTTACGGTGGGCGCCGTCCAGTACCGCGTCCTGCTCCACACGGAAGGGGCGACCGGCGGCCGGAACGCACTCGTCGCCGGAATCCGGCGCGTCGTCCGGGCGGAAGCCGCGATGTGGGGCGACCCGCCCACGCCGCGGTACACTTTTCTCGTGCACTACATGCCCGGCAATCGCGGCGGCGGGGACGGGATGGAGCACCTCACCTCGTGCCAGGTCATCGTACCGACGGCGCTCGCCGACTCGACGGGATTTACGAGCGCGGCGGGCTACTACGATCAGTTCGAGCTGTTTGCGCACGAGTTCTTCCACACCTGGAGCATGAAACGGTTGCGGGCCCGCGAGCTGGGGCCGTGGGACTACACGCGCGAGAATTACACGGCGACGCTGTGGGTGGGAGAAGGGTTCACCAACTACTACGGCGCGCGCATGGTGTACCGCGCCGGGCTGTGGGATCGGGCGCAGTACCTGGCGCGCGCCGCGGCGGGAATCGCCCAGCTGCAATCGACGCCGGGCCGGCTCGTGATGAGTGCCGAGGCGGCGTCGCTCTCGGCCTGGTTCATGGACCGGGTGCCGTTGCGGCAGCAGGCCAACCTGCGCAACAGCGCCGTGAGCTACTACACGAAGGGGGAAGCGCTGGCCTGGCTGCTCGACCTCGAGGTCCGCGCCCGTACGGCGGGCGAGAAGACGCTGGACGATGTGATGCGGCTGTTGTGGCAGCGGTTCTGGAATGGGGCGACGACGACCTACTACCTCCAGGGTCAGGGGTACGGCGACGCGGACGTGCTGCAGGCGTTCAATGAGGTGACCGGGAGCGACTTCCATGAGTTTTTCCACCGCTACGTCGAGGGCGTGGAGGAGCTGCCGTATGGATGGACCTTGGAAAGGGTCGGGCTGCGGCTCGTGACGGACGCCGGGTCGAAGGATTCCCGCATCGAGGCCGATCCGGACGCGGCAGAAGATGTGCGCCGGTTGGGGCAGGTGTGGCTGGAGGGGCGATGAGCGATCCGGCGCGGTCCAGCGCGCAGCCGCCGCGCGTGATGGGGTTGCGCGACGTCGTGCTGTTCAACATCAGCGCGATCGTCGGCCTGCGCTGGCTCACCACATCCTCGAGCCAGTTCGGAGCGTCGGCCCTGCTCCTGTGGGTGGTCGCGATGATCCTGTTCTTCATTCCATCGGCCATCGCCGTGCGCGAGCTGGCGGATATCGATCCCGGATCGGGCGGCATCTATCGTTGGGTGAATCGCGCCTTCGGGACCCGGCACGCGTTCGTGGCCGGCTGGGGCTACTGGGTCAACAACCTGCTCTATTTTCCCTCGCTGCTCGTCGCCACGGCGGCGATCGGCGCCTATATCGGCGGGCCGCGCACTGCGTTGTTGGGCGGCAACTCCACGTTCATTCTGATCGTGTCGCTCATCGGCCTGTGGCTCGCGGTCTGGCTCAACGTCGTGGGTCTGCGGATCGGGAAGTGGCTTCCCAATCTGGGCGGCTTCGGCACCTGGGTGCCGGCGCTGCTGTTCGTGCTGCTCGCGGCGTGGTCGTTGGTGGGGCACGGCAGCGCGACGGAGTTTACCGCTCGCACGCTGGTCCCCGAGCATCTCGACCTGCCGTCCATCAATTTGTTCGCCACCATGACGTTTGCGTTCGCCGGACTCGAGCTGGCCCCGACGCTGGGCGGGGAGATCCACGATCCCGCGCGGACGCTGCGGCGCGGCGTTCTCGTTTCGGGGGGGGCGATCGTGGCGATCTACCTCCTGGGCACGGCCGCGATTCTCGTCGCGCTGCCACACGACACCATCAGCGTCACCAACGGGATGCCGCAGGCGGTGCAGGCGCTGGTCGACCGACTGGGCGTTGCGGGACTGGGCTTCCTGCCGATCCTCATCGCGCTGCTGCTCACGCTCGGCAATGTGGGCGGGGTCAGCGCCTGGCTCTCGGGTTCGGCGCGGCTGCCGTTTGCCGCGGGCGTGGACCGGGCGTTGCCGGCGGCGTTCGGCCGGCTGCATCCGCGGTGGCAGACTCCCTACGTCTCGCTGCTCCTGATGGGGGGCCTCGCGACCATCTTCATCATTGCCGGGCTCGCCGGGTCGACGGTGAAATCGGCGTACCTGCTGCTCACCCAGGCCACGCTGATCCTCTTTTTCCTGCCGTATCTGTATGTCTTTGCCGCCTATCTGCGGTTGCGGCGCGTGCGCTCGATCGGCACCGCGCTGACGGGGATCGTCGGCATGGTCGCGGTGGCGTTCTCCATCGTGCTCGGTTTTGTGCCACCGGCGGATGAGGTGAATCCCTTCTGGTACGAAGTGAAAGTGGTGGGAGGAGTTGTCGCCTTCATGGGGATCGGCTTCTGGTTGGCGCAGCGTAACGTGAGCAGCGGCACAGCTTCCGGCCTCACACCGCAATAACGTACATTGGTGCATTCCTTGCCGTTCGCGCCGCCCGCGGGAGGTAGCCTCATGTCGCGTTCGTGTCTGTTCCTGGTGCTGGCCCTGGTTCCCTCGGTCGCGCCATCGTTGCTGGCCCAGGACCGGGAGATGCGTCCGGTGCGCGGCTGGGAGTTGCCGTGGCTGGACATCCGGCCTGACGGCGCCTGGCGCGTGAAGGGACGCGCCGTGGCAGCGACGCGCGCGCGGCTCCTCACGCAGCGCAACTTCAGCGCGCTCAATGCGCCGGTGGCGTTCACCGGCCCCGCCGGCACGACGGCGATCACGGGCATCTACAACGTTCCGGCGATCCTGTTTCGCTATCAGGATTCCCCGGCCAGCCAGTACGCCCGCGACACGGCCCAGTACAATGCCACGTACTTCTCCGCTGTGCCCACCCTGGGCCGCCCCTATTCGCTGCGCAGTTTCTATGAGCAGCTGTCCAACGGTCTCTTCAGTGTGCACGGGCAGAGCTTCGGGTTCGTGGCGCTTAACGGCACCGAGTCGGCCTACACGGGCGTGGCCGGGTCCTGCCCGACCAATCCGTTCGGGACCGGGAACTGCAACGGCCTGTTCGGGTCTTCGTTCTCCCTGATGCAGTCAGGCCTGATTGAGGCGCTCACCAAGGCAGATCCGACCCTCGACTTCAGTGCGTTCGACAACGACGGCCCCGACAATGTCCCCAACTCCGGAGACGACGACGGCGTGGTGGACGCCGTGTTGTTCCTGCATGCGTCAATGGATGGCGCTTGCCTCACGGCCACCAACAACCACTTGTGGTCGCACCGCTCGGCCCTCTTGTATCAGACCAATGACAACCGGGCCGGGGGCGGCAAGATCTCCGTCCAGGACTACATCCTCCAAAGCGGCCTCGGCAGTCCGTCGGGCGGCGTGTGCGACTCGACGGCCATCGCGCCGATCGGCACGGCGGCGCACGAATGGGGCCACTTGCTGGCGCTCCCGGACCTCTACGACACGCAGGGACCGACGGAGGGCATCGGGGAGTGGGGCATCATGGGCAGCGGTAACTACACAAAGCCGCAGAGCCCGACGCGCTACGATGCCTGGTCGTTGCAGCAGATGGGCTGGACGACGATTGTGCCGTTGACCACGACCGGCACCTACGGTGTGGGACCGGAGCCCACCGCCGACACGGTATTTTTCGTCGATGTCCAGGGAGCCAACCCACGGCCGGAGCATTTCCTGATTGAAAATCGGCAGGCGGTGCAGTCGGACAGCGCGGTGATCCGCTTACATGGCGGGGGCGGGCTCATGATCTGGCATGTTGACGACGAAAAGGCCTGCCTGATCACTGTATGCGGCAACTCGGTGAATGCCGGGCCGATCCATGGCCTGAAGCTCGAGGAAGCGGACGGCCAACGGCAGCTGTGGTGTGAGGTCAACGGCTGCAACCGCGGCGACGGCGGTGATCCCTACCCGGGAACCGACAGCAACACGGTGTTTTCGTTCTCCACCAATCCGGCCGCCACCAAGAACTCGGACACCACGTTCGCAGGAATCGCCATCGATTCCATCCAACAGCTGGTGCCCAACGGGGCGATGTCGTTCCGGCTGCGGTTTGGTGCGGTGACTACGGTGCAGGCCAACGATACGACCGTGACCGTGCTCGTCGACGGCGCCCCCTTCCAGGTGTTCCACAACCTGTTCGACGACGGCTCGAGCCATACGATTGCCGTCACCGACAGTCAGACTCCCGGTAGCGGTCGCACGCGGTTCACCTTCGTGTCGTGGTCAGACGCCGGCGCGATCTCCCATACCGTGACCGGCGCGCTGGCCGGCGCGAACTACACGGCCACCATGGCGCGCGCGCACCGGCTCAACGTCGTGGTGGGCGCCAATGGCACGGTGGACTTCAACCCCGCGACCGACACGAACGGTGTGTATGTGACCGAAGGAACGCCGGTGACCCTGACCGCCACGCCCACCGCCCCCGCCATCTTCGGCGGCTGGACGGGCGACACGGTTACCTCGAGCCTGGTGCTGACGCTGCCGATGGGACGACCATATTCGGTCAGCGCGCACTTCGATCCCCAAATCGCCATCACGAGCGGTGACCCGCGCCCGAGTGGGATCATGGGGAAACCGTATGCCGACACGCTGCGCGCGTCGGGCGGATCCGGGTCCTTCAGCTGGCAGGTCGTAGCCGGGGCATTGCCGGCCGGGCTGGCGCTGGCGGTGAACGGCCGCATCACCGGCATTCCGACGGCGACCGGGGCGTTCAATTTCACCGCCCGCGTGACGTCGGGAGCCCAGCAGACGCAGCAGGCGTACAATCTCAATGTGACCGCGCCGACTCTCGTGGAGGCGAACGTCGTGGCCCAGCTGCTCACCGGCTCGGCGCTGCTGACTATCGATGAGATTCGCTACATCGACTTGATCGGCAACCAGAATTGCGGCACCGCGGTCACCGCGGCGTGCTTCGACGTCGGCGACTTCCTCGCCTGGGTGCAGGCGACGGGCGCCGTACCGGCACCGCCGCCCAGTACCGGTGTGGCGAAAGGAGGCCGCCCATGATCCGCCTGCGTCGCATCCTCGCGGCCACCGCGGTGGCGCTCGTGGTCGCCTGCAAAGGGGACAGCACTGGTCCCGTCGCCGGCACGCTCAAGGTCAATCTCACGACGCCCAATAGCGGGGCCGATGGCGCGGTGATGCTGGTGCTGTCGTCGCCCGTTGCGCCGACGTCGGTCGCGGCGGGCGCCGGGCTCGCGCTATGGGGCGCACCCGTGACGAGCACCTCGGCCAAACTGGTGCTGACGGGCACGCTCACGACCGGGACGGTCATGACGCTGAACGTGGACGACATCAACAAGGTGGCGCAGTACACGGTGTCGTTACAGCAGGTGGCGGCGTCGAGTGGGTTCGGGCTGCGTGCGCTGGCGGGCTACTCGGCGACCGTCACGAAGTAACGCAGGCTCCCACGGCCGGCTCGAAGGCCGGCGTACCATCGGACAGCCGCAAGGCCAGCACTCGCGCGCGCCAGTTGTCGAGCGCCCAATCGAGGAACGGGCGCGCCGCCGGGTGGGCCGGCTGGCCGGGCACCAAGTAGAGCGTGTACCGGTTGACCAGCGCGGTATCGGCGTCGAACAACCGGCGCAACGCGACTCCCGGGATCCTTCCGAAAGTCGGCAAGTCGGCGAGGGCGTAGGCCCCGCGCTCGTCGGCGATCCGCAGCGTGGTTGTCTGGTCGGCGCCCGATTCGATGTACCACGCATGCCCGTGGGGGTCGATCCCGGCGGCGCGCCATTGCGCCAGCTCCCGCTCGTGCGTTCCCGAAGCATCTCCCCGTGAAACGAACCGCGCCGAACGACCCGCGATGCGCTGCATCGCCTCGGCGGCCGTGCGGGCGGTCGCGACCTGGGCCGGGTCGTCCAGGGGACCGACGATCGCGAAGCGGCTCGTCACGAACGGGCAGCGCACCAGACCGCTCGTGCCGGCCAACAGCTTTGCTTCAAGCGCAGGCGCGTGGGTCAGGACGACGTCCAGATCGCCCTGGGCCGCCGCATGCAGAATCTGTCCCGAAGGACCGATGATCGTCGACAGCCGGGCACCGGTCCACAGCGATTCCGCGAGGGCCAACATCCCGGATTGCTGCACCGTGGTCGTGGTGCCGAATCGGATCGGCCGAGTTGCTGGCGCGCGATGGCACGCCAGACCGGTCAGCACCAGGACCGCGGACGCGTAGGGCAGCAGGCGCATGAGGAGAACTTACCTGCTAATTTTCATGTCATGATCGGAAATCTTTCGGTGGTGATGGCCCTGGTCGCGGTGGCCCAGGGGGTGGATGGGGATCGCGCCGCGCTCGCGCGGCTGCCGGCGGCCCGCGTCAGCGTCGAGCGTTCGGGCAAGCAGATGGTGATCGAGCTGCCACCGGTGGATCTGCCAGGTCGACTGCCGGACGGCAACGAATCGATGGCCATGCCGCCCGTCGCGCGTATCGAGATCCCCGTGAGCGGCTACATCACCGGGTACCGCATTGACGTGGTCGATTCGGCCGGACGGCCGCTGCCGCAAACGCTGCTGCATCACTTCAATCTCAACGATCCGGACCATCGGGAGTTGTTCCTCCCGATTTCGCTGCACATCCTGGCGGCCAGCCGAGAAACACCAGCGGTGACGATTCCCTGGTTTTTGTTTGGCGTCCCGATCGCGCGCGGCCAGCGGTTCCTCGCCTACTCGATGCTCGCGAATGGCGCTACCGAAGGGCATCACGGCGTGCGGGTCCGTTTGGTGCTGCGATTGACTCCGAAATGGCGTCCGTGGCCGTTCTACCGGGCCTACCCGTGGGTGATGGACGTGCAGTTTCCCGTGGGCCGTCCTCCCGGCGGGAGCAAGGCGTTCGATCTGCCTCCCGGCCGGACGGTGCGGTCGTGGGAAAGCAGTCCCGCGATCTCCGGGACCATCCTGGGGATGGGTGGCCACGTGCACGACTACGCCCTGGGGCTCGAGCTGACCGACGTCACGACGGGTCAGGTCGTAGGACGACTGGTTCCCGAGCGAGATTCCGCCGGCCTGGTGCGGCTGCTCGACCCGGCGCGGTTCTACCGCTGGTATCGGCTCGGCCTCCACATCACCTCGACCCATCGCTACCGCGTCACCGTCAGCTACGAGAACCCGACCGGCCAGACGATCTCGAATGGGGGGATGGGGGCTGTCGCAGGCCTGTTCGTGCCGGACGGCGGGGCCGCCTGGCCGGCCGTCGACACCACCGACGTGTCCTACCGCCAGGATCTGCACGATTCCTTCTGGCAACTGCCGATGGACATGATGATGATGTCCCATACGCATCATCATTGAGGGAGGGTGACGCCGGGCACAGTGCGCTGGTTGGTGTCCCCCCTAGGTTCCTGATCATGGCCCGTCGCGCCTTCACCCGCTTCGCCTGCCTGGTGGCGCTCGCTTCCTGCCGGGGCACCGAGCCGTTCGTCGCCGTTCCGACTGCGATCACCATCACGCCGGCGACCGCGAGCTTTACCGCTCTTGGCGCCACGCGGCAGCTCGCGGCCATTGTGCTCGACCAGCGTGGCGACACGATTCGCAACGCGTCGCTGCAATGGTCAACCCTCAGCGCCGGCGTGGCGACGGTCGACAACAACGGACTGCTCACAGCGCAGGGCGTGGGCTCCACTCAGGTGCAGGCCAGCCTCACGCTCGGCTCGAGCACCCTCAGCGACAGCGCCGGCGTCACCGTCACGCAACTCCCGCGGCACCTGGTCAAGGTGTCGGGGGATCAGCAGATCGATACCGTGGCGGGCCAGCTCCAGACGCCCGTCGTGGTGCGCGTCGAAGATTCGCTCACGCACCCGATCCCGGGGATCGCGGTCGCGTTTGCCGTGACCCAAGGGGGTGGCGCGGTCAGCGCCGCGACGGTCACCTCGGACGCCGGGGGACTCGCGTCCGTGACGTGGACCGTGGGCGGTGCTCCCGGGCTGAACACGCTTTCGGTGAGCATCGCGGGGGGCGGGTCGGTCGCCGGCAACCCCGCCGCGTTTGCCGCCACGGCCGTCGCGGCCGGCACAGTGCCGACCGTGACGCGATTCGCCGGGAATGCGCAGACCGCTCTGGTGGGATTCCCGGTCAACGTGCCGCCCGCGGTGCAGGTCCGCGCCGGCGGGGGCGCGCCGATCGTCGGCGCCACCGTCGTCTTCACGATCACGGGCGGTGGAGGCGCGCTCACCGGGGCGACGGCGCTGACCGACGCCAACGGCGTCGCCCGGGTCGGCTCGTGGAGCCCAACCCTCGGCGGCAACACCCTCTCGGCCGTGGTGCAGGATACGGTCCCCATCACCGGCAACCCGGTGGCGTTCACGGCCACAGGCGCCCAGAAGAGCTACCACATCGACGTCCGCTTTCTCACGTCAATGACCACCTCGCAACGAGCGGCATTCACGAGCGCCGCCTCGCGTTGGGAAACCCTGATCTTCGGCGATGTGCCGAACGTTGCCGTGTCGATTCCCTCGGGCGTCTGCGGATCCAACTCCCCGGCGCTCAACGAAACCATCGATGACATCATCATCTTCGCGAGCATCGACTCGATCGACGGGTCGGGCACGATCCTGGGTCAGGCGGGACCTTGCGCGCTTCGCCAAGGCAGCAAGTTGCCCCTGTTCGGCGTGATGGAGTTCGATGTGGCCGATGTCGCCGACCTCGAGACCCAGAATCAGCTCGACCTCGTGATCGAGCATGAAATGGGACACGTGCTGGGGTTCGGGACCATCTGGTCGGGGTTCCTGTCCGGGGGCGGTGGGTCCGACCCCCATTTCGTGGGGGCCCAGGCGGTGGCGGCGTTCGACCAGGTGGACGAGACGGCCTATCCCGGGACCAAAGTGCCGGTCGAGAGCTGCTGCGGGCCAGGGACGAGGGATTCTCACTGGCGGGAGACCATATTGAAGAAGGAGCTGATGACCGGGTTCCTGAATCCCGGTGCCAACCCGCTCAGCATTGTGACCACGGCCTCGATGGGAGACCTGGGGTACCTCGTCAATTACGCCGGGTCGGACTCCTACGTCGTGACGGCGCCGCTGGCGGCGCAGCCCGCGCCGGTCCGCGCGTTCGGCAACGACATTCTGCGCCTCCCCTTGATGGAAATCGACGCGGCCGGGCGCGTCGTGCGCGTGATTCCTCCTCGATAGTCGTGTGACCCGCGGGTTGGGTCACATGTCGCCCAGTCGCTGCATGTGGCCCTGCGCAGGGTAGTGACAGTCACCGCCTGCTTCCTGGTTCACGTCCTATAGTGCCTGTCCAGTAGCACCCAGGTCTTTCCCCACAGCAGACTGCCTCGCCACCACGGCTCCAGGGTCCGTTCCTCCCGCCGGGGTTGTGGCTTCCCGGCGTCCGGCCGTCGGTGTTCAGGAGGAGTCATGATCAGACTGACCTCGTTGCCATTTCTGGCGGCGCTCCTCGTAGGCGTTGCCGCGTGTGATCGCGAAGCCCCCACAGCGTCGCCCCCTCCACCCGAAGCCTCGCTCACCCCACCTCCCAGTTTTGGTCTCGGCGGACCGCTCGGGATGCTCAATTTTGATCAACGCCGGCTGTTCACGCGTGGTCGCGTGGTGTTCAACGCGTTCTTCTCTCCAGACTCCGGGCTCGGCCCGTTGTTCAACGGGCGGTCCTGCGCCGAGTGCCATGAGGACCCGGTGCCCGGCGGGATCGGAGATGAAGTGGAAACACACGCGAGTGCGTTCGTGGGTGGGGTATGCAGCGACCTGGCCAGCATCGGCGGGCCAGTCGTGCAGGACAGTGTCACGCCGTTGTTGCATGCCGCGCTGGGGATTGACTCGGAACCGATGCTGGCCGGGGCGACCGGGGTCGGTCACCGCTCGTCGGTTCAGGTGATGGGGCTCGGGTTGGTGGATGCAGTGCCCGATGCCGAGCTGCTCGCGTTGGCCGATCCCGACGACCGCAATCACGACGGCATTTCCGGACGGGCGCACGTCACTGCCACCGGACGCGTGGGCCGGTTTGGACGCAAGGCGCAAATCGCCACCATGCGCGAGTTCGTCGCGGGGGCGTTCGTCAACGAGATGGGGATTACGAGTCCGCCGGAGCCGAACGAGCCGAACGTCGGTGGCAACCCGCTGCCGGCCGGCACGGACCCGACGCCCGATCCGGAGCTGTCCCAGCAGGACCTCGACGCCGCGACTGCCTTCATGGTGTTTCTCGCTCCGCCGACACCGCGCACGTTCCGTTTCTCGTTCGGGCAGCGCCGCGCCCGCTTCTTGTTCCGCTCGGTCGGCTGCGCCAGCTGTCACACGCCGACGCTGTTCACCGGCCCCAATGCGACCTTCGCGTTGCGCTTCCGCGCCATCAGCGCGTACAGCGATTTCCTGCTACACGACATGGGTCCCGATCTGGCCGACATCTGTCTCAATCAGGCGACGCCGGAGGAATTCCGGACCGAGCCCCTGATGGGCCTGCGGTTCAAGACCGAGTTTCTGCACGACGGCCGGGCGGCCTCGATCGACGAGGCGATTCGCCTGCATGGCGGGGAGGCGACCGGAGCGCGCGACCGGTTTATCGCGCTCTCGCCGCAGGCACAGGCCACGCTGCTGCAGTTCCTGGCCGGCCTCTAGCCCGAGCCGTCATCGGGCGGCGGTCAGCGGGCTCCGGATGGAGGAGGGGTTGCTAGTTTCTTAGCACTATGCTAAGATTTTAGCATCACCATCCGGAGCCCGAGGCCTATGCCGACCCCCACGCGCCCCCAGCTGTCCCGGCGCGAACGCGAAATCATGGACGTCATCTATCGGCGCGGCCGGGCCACGGCTGCCGACGTCCACGCGGAAATCCCGGATCCCCCAGGTTATTCCGCCGTGCGGGCGCTGCTGCGCGTGCTGGAATCCAAAGGCCATCTGCGCCATGTCGCGGATGGCCCGCGCTACGTGTATTCCCCGACGGTGCCGCGCGAGCGCGCCCGGGATTCTGCGTTGCGCCAACTGGTGGGTACGTTCTTTGACGGCTCGACCGAGGCGGCCGTCGCGGCGCTGCTCGACCTGTCCGCGGCCAAGCTCTCTGATGCCGAGTTGAATCGCCTCGCCGGGCTCATCGCGGTGGCGAAGAAAGAGGGACGGTAGCCATGCGCGACTTCGTCCTGGCGGTCCTGATCAAAGCGACGCTGGTGCTCGTCGCGACCGGCGCCCTCACCCTCCTGTGGCGCAACTCCGCGGCGGCCCGTCGTCATCTCGTGTGGGCGCTGGCGCTCGGCGCGGTTTTGGCGCTGCCGCTGGTGCAGTGGTTGGGGCCCAGCTGGCCTGTGCTTCCACATGTGGTGCGCACGCCGGTGGAGCTGGCCGCACCGACCCCAACGGTGACACCGGTGCACCCCCTGGCCGCTCCGGTCGACGAGATCCACTCGCCGGCGCGGCGCGAAGCGCGGACGCCACTGCGTCATGCCGGCTGCACCGCTCCGGGTGCCCGCATCCGGTCCGCGACCGGAGGCGTGGTTCCTGGTGCTGTGGCTCGGCGGCGTCGCCCTGGTGCTCGGGGCCTTTGCGGTGGGCCGCTGGCGGGTCGCCCGGCTGGCCGCCCGGTCGCAGGAAGTCACCGCGACAGGTTGGCGCGACTTGTTCGACCGGCTGCGCGCCGAGCTCGGCGTGCGACGACGCGTGCGTTTGCTCTCCGCCTCCTGGCCCGCGATGCCGATGACCTGGGGCGTGACGCACCCGGTCGTGCTGCTGCCGGCCGATGCCGAATCCTGGCCGGAGCCACGGCGCCGCGATGTGTTACTGCACGAGCTGGCGCACGTCGAGCGGCGTGACTGTCTCACGCAGCTGCTGGCGGTGGGCGCCTGTGCGCTGTACTGGTTTCATCCTCTCGTGTGGCTCGCGGCCGCGCGGATGCGCGTCGAGCGCGAGCGCGCCTGCGACGATCGCGTGCGCTTGCGGCGGGGGCGCGGCCTTCGGAATACGCCGAGCACTTGCTCGAGATCGCCCGCACGCTGCGCGCGGGCGCGACGACGGCGATGGCGAGCCTGGCGATGGCGCGGCCGTCACATCTGGCCACCCGGCTCCTGGACGTGCTGGAGCCCACGCGGCGTCGGGATGCGTTGACGCGCCGCCTCGTGTGGTCGGCAGGGGTGGTTACCGCGCTCGTGGTGTTGCCGCTGGCGGCCGTGCGATCCACCGAAGCGGCTTCGATCAGTGCCGCGGTCCCGACGACTCCGGTCGTCCACGCCCCGCCGGCGACCTCCGCCGCATCGCGGGTGGGGACGACTCGGGTGACGCCGCCCCGCGAGGTTCGCGGCGGTGTGGATTCCGCGACCTGTCAGTTCCGGCCGCCCAAGGTCGTCAACTGGCAGAGCGTGCAGGAGCACGACCACGACCTGGTCGTGCGTTCCACCATCGGCCGGTGCATCACCGAGCTGCGGGCCTCGAGCGCCTTCAAGTTCACCACAGATTTCACGGACATCGCCAGCATCGACGGTGGCGACTTGTTGGTGGTGGAGCAGCGGGGCGGGGCGGTGGACCGGCGCGTCGAGATCCGCGGCAGCGACGGGTCGCAACGGCGCTGGTTCGTCGAGAATACGGAGCGTCCGTACGACGCCGAGGCGCGCAGCTGGCTGGCCGCGACGCTCACCGACCTGCTGCGGCGCACCGGCTACGCGGCGGAGGAGCGCAGTCACTGGATCCTGTCCACGCGAGGGGTCGAGGGCGCATTTCAGGAAATCGCCTTTCTCAATAGCGACTACGCCAAACGGATCTACTATCAGGCGATGGTGGCGGATGGACGGCTCGACGCCGCCACGGTGGCGCGCGTGGTGCGCCAGGCGGGCGACGAGATCGCGAGTGATTACGACCTGGCCGAGCTGTTGGTGTCGGTGGCGGCGAAATACTCGCTCACCGAGCCGGCACGCACGGCTTGCTGACCGCGGCCAACCACATCGCATCCGACTACGACCGCCACCGGGTTTTGGCGGTGGTGCTGGCCGGCCGGGATTTGCCGGACGATTTGGCCACGGCAATCCTGGGATCCGCCGGCGGCATTCAGTCCGACTATGACCTGGCCGAGGTTCTGATCGTCCTGATCCAGAAGCATCCGATCGGGGAAGGGATGAGCGCAGCGTTCTTCACGGCCGTGAACAGCATCGAATCGGACTACGACCGGCACCGTGTGCTGTCCACCCTGCTGGCGCAGCGGCGCGAGCCGGGACCGGCGATGGTCGCGGCCGCCCTGAAGTCCGCCACGGGAATCAGCTCCGACTACGATCGCGCAGAGGTCCTGGTCCAGGTGGCGGAGGCGTATCCATTGGATGAGGCCACGCGGGGCCCGTTCTTCGCCGCGGCGGAGGGTATCAACTCGGACTACGATCACGGGCGGGTGTTGAAGGCGGTCCTGGAGCACCCCGGCGTCGGGATCTGCCGTCGCGGGGGTCATCGCCTCAGCGCGGCAGATCAGCTCCGACTACGACCGCGCCGAGGTGCTCGTGATGGTGGCTGAGCATGCACGGCTCACCGACGAGCTGCGTCGCGCATTCCTGGAAGCCGCCCGGGGGATCAGTTCGGAGTACGATCGGACGCGCGTGCTCGCGGCCCTGGGGAACGCGCAGCTCGACTAGCCGGTTTCCCGCAGTCCCTTGACCCCGGGCGCTGTGTTTCCCACTATGCCATATCCATGGCACAACGCCCGTCAGTCGAGGAGCTGTCGGTCATCGCCGTCCAGGCCGCGCCCTGCGGTTTTCTGGCCATCGATGCGACCGGGGCCATGGTCATGGCCAATCCCGAGATCGAGCGGATTTTCGGCTATCGACTCGATGAGCTGATCGGCCAGCCGATGGAACTGCTGGTCCCCGAGCGATTCCGCTCGAAGCACACCGCTCATCACGCCCGGTTTCTCACCGCGCCGATGCCACGCAACCTGGGCGGGGGACGCGATCTCTACGGCCGCCACAAGGAGGGGCGGGAGTTCCCGATCGAAATTGCTCTGACCCCTATTGCGCGCCCGGAAGGGATGCTGGTTCTCGCATCGATCATTGACATCTCCGAACGGCGGCAGGCGGAGGTGCGCCTGCGCGCGAGTGAAGCGCACTACCGCACCATCCTCGAGCATGTCGTCGATGCGGTGTTCGTTACGGACGTCGACGGACGGTATGTCGACGTCAACCCCCAGGCCTGTGCGCTGACGGGGTACACGCGCGAGGAGCTGCTGCAGCGGAGCGTGACCGACACCTACGTTCCGGAAGAGCGAGCCGCTCTGGCGGCGCGACTGAACGAGACTGCCAGGGGGAGCGTGATGGGGCTGCAGCGACGACTGCTGCGCAAGGATGGGTCCATCATCCAGGTCGAAGTCGGGGCGGTGAGGCTTCCCGACGGCCACCTGCTGGCGACCCTGCGGGACATCACCGAGCGCGAGCGGGCGGAAGCGCAACTGCGCGAGAGCGAGCTCCGGTTCCGCGAATTGGCCGAGAATGTTCGCGAGGTGTTTTTCGTGTTGGATCCCGCCACCTGGCGCGCCCTGTACGTGAGTCCGGCATACGAGGTGCTGTCGGGTCGAAGCCGGGACGAGGCCTACGCGGGCCCCTTTTCCTGGGGCGCGGGCATCCACCCCGAGGATCGTGAGAACGTGTTGGCCGCGGCCCAAGATGCGGTGCGCACGGGCGAGCTCGCCGCGACCACCTATCGCATCGTGCGCCCGGACAAGTCACTCCGATGGGTTCGCGCGCGCGGGACGCCGGTGCGGGATGCCGCGGGGCAGGTAGTCCGCCTGGTCGGAATCGCGGAAGACATTACTGATCTGAAACGCACCGAGGAGCAGCTGGTGCAGGCGCAGAAAATGGAGGCCGTCGGTCAGCTGGCGGGCGGCATCGCCCACGACTTCAACAACCTGCTCACGGTGATCACCTCGTACGGGGAGCTTCAGCTCGATGACCTCCCTGCCGGTGATGCCCGTCGTGCCGACCTGAACGAAATCGTCCGCGCCGCCCGCGAGGCAGCCAAGCTCACGCGCCAACTCCTTGCGTTCAGCCGCCGCCAAGTGTTGGAAACGAAGGTGCTCAGCCTCAATGACATCGTGTCGGGCATCGAGAAGATGTTGAAGCGCGTCATCGGCGAGGACGTCACGCTCGCCGCGGCCCTTGCCCCGGATCTGGGCGCGGTGCGCGCCGATCCAGGTCAAATCGAGCAGGTCATCATGAACCTGGCCGTGAATGCGCGCGATGCCATGCCCAACGGCGGCCAGCTCACGATCGAAACGGCCAATGTCGAGTTGGGCCAGGTCTACGCCGGCGGTCGCGAACCGGTCGTGCCGGGAGCGTACGTGCTCCTCGCCGTGAGCGACACCGGCATGGGGATGGACGCGATTACCAAGGCTCACATCTTCGAGCCGTTCTTCACGACGAAGGGCACCGGGAAAGGCACGGGCCTCGGACTTGCCACGGTCTACGGCATCGTGAAGCAAAGCACCGGGTTCATCTGGGTGTACTCGGAGCCCGGACAGGGCGCCACCTTCAAGATCTATCTGCCGCGCGTCAGCGAGGAAGCCGAACCCTTGACGGCCATCGGGACTCCGGCGGAAGTCCGCGGCGGCACCGAGACGATCCTGTTGGTGGAGGACGACGCGGCCGTCCGGGAGGCGGTCCGCGAGGTGCTGGAACGACTCGGCTACCTGGTCCACGTCATGGATGGGCCTCCGTCCGCGCTCGCCGCGGCCGCGACTGGCCACCGGCCGGATCTGCTCCTGACTGACGTCATCATGCCGGCCATGAGTGGCCGCGAACTGGCGCGTCAGCTCACCACGACCTGGCCCGGGCTCAACGTGCTGTACCTCTCGGGCTACACGGACGACGCCATCGTTCGCCACGGCGTCCTCGAGCCCGGGGTCTCCTTCCTCCAAAAACCATTTTCCCCCGAAGTCCTGGCGCACAAGGTGCGGCAGGTGCTGGACCGGCAGAGCTAAACCCACCAAGTCAACTCGGCAGGTTATTTTGAGGATCGTCCGGGGGCGGTAGCTCAGTTGGGAGAGCACCTGGTTTGCAACCAGGGGGTCGTGGGTTCGAATCCCATCCGCTCCATGGTTACGCGCGCGCGATTTCGCCTTGGGCCGCGTCAATCAGCGCTCGCGTGCCGCGTCCCTACGGGGCGCCCGTCGTCCCAGCCTCACCCAACACGCTGCGGACCGCTGCGATCAGGTCCTCATTGCTGAACGGCTTGCTCAACGTGCGCGCCGCCCCCATCGCCGCGGCACCGGCATTCAAGTCGGCCGGCCCGGCACGGATGCCGCCCGACATGGTGATGATCTTGATCTTCGGCCACTCGCGGCGCACTCGGCGCATCGTCGCAAATCCGTCTTCCCCCGGCATGTAGATGTCGGTGAGGACCAGGTCCACCGGGTCGGTGCGCAGCTGGCGAATTCCCGCCTCGCCGTCCGACGCTTCGCGCACCGTATAACCGGCGCGTTCCAGCACCCGCCGCACCGATCCGCGGATGGCCGCGTCGTCGTCAATGACCAGGATTCGCGCCATAGGCCGCGTTGAGAGTCCCTCCGTCTGGAGGGGCCCACAAGGGTCTTATTGCGACATCGGGGGTGCGCTTCTGCGACAGGCCCGGCAGCCGCGGGGAATCGCCGACCTCGTGGCAATTCCCCAGGGCGCTACGAACTCACGTGCTGCGGCGCAGGTAGAACGTCGGCGCGGAGGGACCGGTGATTGGTCGCCGCGCCGGTGCCGGAATCGTTCCCACCGGTCGTCCGGTCGCATCGTGCAGACAGTATTCCGTCCCGGGCGTCGGGCCCGATCCCGAAGCTCCGCGCGGGGTCGCGCGGGGCGGGGCGAGGCAGGAGCCGGTATGTAAAGCAATCATAGCGCCATCCCTTCCGCGATGCAGTATGCTTGGTTCACGGTTCTGCCAATCAGATGCTCTCCCGCACGGAAGGGTTGCGTCCCAGGCATGATCGAAACCCCGGATCCCCTGGATGAGGAGTTTCCCCTGGGCGACGGCACCGCCGACGCGGTCGCCGCCGTCCAGTGTCCGCACTGCGGGGAGATCAACGAGATCGGGCTGGACCCGGGGAGCGGGACTGTTCAGGAGTATGAGGAAGATTGTCAGGTGTGCTGCCGGCCGTGGCGCGTGACCGTGCGCTACGGCGGCGACGGTGAAGCGGTGGTGAGGGCCGAACCGCTCTAGCTCACCACCGCGATGCGTTCAGCGGGCGGCGTCGAATCGCTTCGCCACTTCGTCCCAATTCACGACGTTCCACCAGGCCGCGATATAGTCGGGGCGGCGGTTCTGGTATTTCAAGTAGTAGGCGTGCTCCCAGACATCGACACCGAGGAGGGGAACCTTCCCGTCCATCAGGGGGCTATCCTGGTTAGCCGTGGAAAGCACCTCGAGCTTCCGCCCTGCTGCAACGAGCCACGCCCAGCCGCTCCCGAACCGGGTGGTCCCGGCGTTGGTCAGCAACTCCTGGAAGGCCGAGAACCCTCCGAACGCCTTGGTGATCGCGTCCGACACCCTGCCGGTCGGCGTCGGAAGCGGATGCTTCGGCCCATGTTGCGCCATGCTCGTCCAGAACAGAGAGTGGTTGTGATGGCCCCCACCATTGTTCCGCACTACGGTCCGGATGTCTTCGGGGACCGAATTGATGCCGCGCAGCAGGTCCTCGAGGTTCTTGGCATGCAGCTCGGGGTGTTTGTCGAGGGCGGCATTGAGGTTGTTGACGTAGGCTTGATGGTGCTTGTCGTGATGGATCTGCATCGTTTGCGCGTCGATGTGCGGCTCCAGGGCCGCGAAATCGTACGGCAACGGCGGCAGCGTATGAGGCATAGACCGGTCACTCCGTGAGGTGTGGTCGAACGGCGGCGCCACGCATTATGGCGTGCCGCGCGCCGGAATTCAAACCGCCCGTTGCGCCGGATAGTTCCCGCGATGAGATTTTGGGCCACTCACTTCCACGGGTTGCCCAGCATGGCCCTGCGCGTCGGGGAGCCCGCGCCCGATTTCACGCTGCCGTCGACCGCCGGATCGGAGGTGACACTCTCCGATTTCCGCGGCCGGCAGAATGTGTTGCTGGCCTTCTTCCCGCTCGCGTTCACAAGCACCTGCACCGCAGAAGTCTGTGCCTTCACCGACGACTTTGATCAATTCGCCTCGGCCGACACGGTCGTCTTGCCGATCAGTGTCGATTCCACGGCGACGCTCAAGGAGTACAAGGCGAAGTATCAGCTGCGGCAGGACTTGCTGAGTGATTTCAAACGCGACGTGAGCCGCCTCTACGACGCATTGTTGGAGGACCGGTTTTTTTCGGCCCGCGCGTACTTCGTGATCGACAAGCAGGGTCTGCTCCGCTGGACCCATACGGAAGCCAAGCTCGGAGACCGGCGCGAGGACGCCGAGCTGCTCCGGGTGATCCGGTCTCTCTGAGCAATCCGCTCCGTCTGCTGGCGCGCCCCGACAAATGGTACCTGGGCGCCGGCGACGGGCTGATCTGGGCCCCGCCGTTCCCCCGGTGGGTCGAAACGCCAGGGTTCTGGGACGAGGCACACCTGTTTCAGTATTCCATCGCGCCGCTCTTCTCCCTCGGCTTCGTGGCGGACGAGGTGATTCTGCCGGTCCGTTGCCGGGCGCGTCAATGGACGCCGGCCGGTCTCACCCTCGATCACGACGTGGGGAAGTTGCGGACGCGCGAAACCCGGACCGCCGGGGACGGGTCACTCCGATCCGAATGGGAGATCCGCAATCCAACCGGGCGAGCGGTCGCCCTCGACGTCGTGGTCTGGTCGGCGCTGGACGCGGCAGCACTCACGTCCGCCGTGCGGCCAGTGCCTCGTGCCCTGGAATGCGTCCGTCAGGTCACCGATCGTCATGGGCATCGCGCCACGGTTGCGGTGTCGATGTCGTTGACCGGCGCCCAATCCCACGCCGCCTACTGGGCGCAGCCCACCCCATCCATTCCTCGACTTGAGTTGACGCCGTTCTGGGATCGCTGGTCACGTTCGGGACGATTGGGCGACGTCGTACACACCGTGGCCGTGCCGGACGAGGGGGGGACGGTCTTCCTCGGCCTGCAACGGCGTCTGCGGATCGCCCCCAGGAAGTCGGTCCGGTTCACGGCGGGCATGCGGCTGACGCTCGATACCGCCGAGCGCGAGGCGACGCGCGCCCGCCCGTCACTCTCCACCGAGCGGGTTTTCGCCGTCGTGCCCGATTTTCGTTGCAGCGACCCATACCTCGAGCGTCACTGGTGGTATCGCTGGTACGGGCTGCGCCTCAACGGGCTCTCCGCCGGCGGTGCCCCCAACTATCGACACCCCGGCGTGTGCGAGGGCATCGGGTACTTCCATGTTCCGATCACCTACAGCGCGCCGGGTCACATGCGCGAGCTGCGGTGGTACCCGGATCCGGAGTGGGCCCGTGGAGTGTTCCGGACCTGCTTCGATCACCAGCGCGCCGACGGGAGTCTGCACGGTCGCGTCTACGCCGACCATCTCGAGAGTACCGACTTCTATCACGCCGACTGGGGCGGAGCCGTGTTGGCGCTCGAGGCGGTGCATCCGGATGCGGGATTCCGGCATGAAGCCTATGCCGCGCTCGCCCGCTATGCGGACTGGTTGCTCCGTTCGCGCGATCCGGACGGTGTGGGGATGATCGAGGTTCGGAACCAGTACGAGACGGGGCAGGAGTACATGTCGCGCTACCAGGCGGTGGACGCGAACGCCGACACCGCCGGTTGGGCCGGGCGATTCCGCCTGCAGGGGATCGACGTCACGACCTACGCGTATCGTCTGCTGCGCGCGCTCGAGGTACTGGCCGTGGAAGTCGCGCCGGACGCCATCGCTCGGTGGCACACGCTGGCGAACCGGACGGCCACCGCGGTTCGGGAGCGCATGTGGGATGCCGAGACCGAGTGGTTCTCGGATGTGGATGCGGCGAGTGGCCGGCGCACCGGGGTGAAGGCCGCAGTCGGGTTCTACCCCTACGCCACGGATCTCGTGGATGCGCGACACACCGCCGGCTTGGCGCGTCACCTGTTCAATCCCGCCGAGTTCTGGACCCCGTTTCCGGCGCCGTCGTCCAGCCGCGACGACGTGCGATTCAATCCTGACGCGGAATGGAACGGGATGCGCCATAACTGTCCGTGGAATGGTCGTGTGTGGCCGATGACCAACTCGCACGTCGCGGACGCGCTGGCTCGGGTGGTGCGCGAAGAGCGGCCGGAGTGGGCGCCGAAGCTCGGGCACTTCCTGATGCAGTTCGCCCGCATGATGACGTTCGATGGTCGGGCCGAGCGCCCCAACTGCTTCGAGCACTACCACCCGGTCACCGGCCGGGGCAGCCAGTATCGCGGCGTCGACGACTACCAGCACTCTTGGATCAACGACCTGATCGTGTCTCATGTACTCGGCGTGTTGCCGCATGGCGCGACCGGTCTGACGGTGCATCCGTTGCGTCTGGGCATTACGACGGCCCGCGTGAAGCAGCTCCCGGTGGCCGGCCATCAGGTGGACATCGGGATTGCCGGTGGTCGCTTTCATGTGTCGGTAGACCGCAAGCGCGCGGCGCGCGGCCGGGTCGGGGAGCCTGTGAGTGTGAGCTTCTGATGCGCCGGGTGGCGCTGTTGTCGACCGGGCCGGTCGGCGAGGCGGCTTGGCAGCTCCTGGCGGCGTTGTCTGATGTGTCGCCGGTGCGGGCGGCGCATGACGACTACGCGTTGCCGAGCGTGGATGTCCTCTGGGTCCATACCGAAGCCGAACCGCCACCGCTGCCGGCCGACTTGCTGATGCCCTGGGTGGAGCGCGGCGGACGCCTGTTGCTCACGCAGCGAGCCGCAGCCCGCGTGGTCGGCCTGGGTCTCGAGGCCGACGGCCCGAACGACACCATCGTCCGGACATGGCGGCATGAGGACGACGAGCTCGAGTTCTCGGAATTCCGCAAGTTCGGTGCGTTCCCGCACGTCCGCGGGCTCGCCGGGTTCGGTCCTCACCCCCTGTTCGATCGCCTCGGGCAGGGCACGTATACCTGGGCCCCGAGCGAGGGAGAGCCGTACGGGCAATCGACCTATGCACGCGGACGGCGGCCGCGATGGGGCAAGGTCGTGGCGTGCGAGCGCTCCTATATCCACTTGAATGCGGACCGGATCGTTGCCTGGGAATACGTGGTTGGCGACGGGGGAGTGCTGTGCATCGGAGCGTACGTTGCGCCAGGGGCAGGGGACCCCTTGCTCGCGCGGCAGCTGCGGACGGTGCTCGACAACGCCATCACGGGAGACGCGATCCCCCATCGCACCCGCCGCGCCGAGGCGGCGACGTGGCCCACGCCCGGGACCGAGGCGCGCGAGGATGAGAATCTCGTGCTGCTCGATCGCGTGCGACTCGATGGTCCACTGCCGGGTCTCGAATCCCCGCTGCACGTGGCGAGCCGGGCTCTGTCCGACGAAGCGGTGACGCTCGCCGGCCGCCGCACGCTGGTTACCGGCGGGGAGCAGCGCGGCGTGCGCGAGATCTGGGCCCATCCCTATCGCCTGCTCCAGGACCTCACGGTAATCGTCGGCGGGGAGGCGCCGCTGGTGCGGGACGCGCAAATCACCCCGGTCCTGATCCAGCGGCATCTGGTGAGTCGCGCCCGCATCGTCGAAGAGACGGTCACGACGGCGCTCGAGCATCCCATCGTGCTGCTCGACTACCGCCCGGAGAAGGTGGGCCGCGCCCGCGGGCTGCGCGTGGCGCCGGAGCTCGCGTTGCGGTGGCGCGTGGACCTGCGGCGCGCCTGGCCGTATCCCGCCGGCTGTGGCGGCGATCTGCGCTATCGGCTGGCGCCGGACCGGACGCAGCTCCTGGTGACGGACGCGACCGGTTTGGCACGCGCCGCGTTCCAACCCAGCGCCCCAGTCGAGTGGCGCGTCCGTCCCGCCGAGGATGGTCCGGCCCTGATGTGCGAGCTGCGGCTGGCGCTCGAAGCGCCATTTCGCCTCGCGATTCTGGGCGGGGCCTCGCGCGCCGAGCTGGACGGGGCCGTCGCGACGCTCGGCCGGCACGGGGTTCAGGGGGTGTCCTCGCAGCGCACGCGCCACGAAGCACAGCTGCAGGAACACACGGTCCGGCTGCGCTCCCCCGACGAGCCATTGAACCGCGCCTTCCAGTGGGCCAAGACGCGGCTCGACGGCTGTTTCGTCGAAACGCCCGGCGTGGGCCGTTCGATCGTCGCCGGGTACGCGACCTCACGGTCTGGGTGGGGCGACGGCCGGCCGGGCTACGCGTGGTACTTCGGACGCGATGCCTGTTGGAGTGCGTTGGCCTTGCTCGCCGCAGGTGACTATGCCAGCACGCGTCTCGTGCTCCGGTTCCTGGGGCAGACGCAGGATGTGAGCGGCAAGGTCATCCACGAGCACACGGCGAGCGGTCTCGCGCATTACGACGCGGCGGATTCGACCCCGCTGTACCTGCTGCTGGCCGGGCGCTACGCGGCGTGGACCGGTGACCTGACCTTCCTGGGGGAGCGTTGGAGCGAGATCGAGCGTGCCTATCGGTATTGTCTCGAGACCGACACGGACGGCGACGGGCTGATCGAGAACACCCGCGTGGGACATGGCTGGATCGAGATGGGGCCGCTCTCCGGGTCGCATGTCACGCTGTATCTGGCGAGCCTCTGGGCCGCGGCGCTCGAAGGGCTCGAGCCAGTGGCGCGAGGGTTGGGGCACGTGACGCTGGCGGACGACGTGGCGGCGCGAGCCCGTCGTGCCCGCGAACAGATCGCGCAGCGATTCCGGATGGAGGATGGCTACGCGCTGGGTCTGATGGCCGATGGATCGCCGCAACGCCATCACACCGCGCTCACGGCGGTGCCACTCCTGCTGGGTGTCGTGGACCCGCTGCCGGCCGCCGGGTGGCTCGAGGCCATCGCCTCAGGGAGTTACTCGGCTCCGTGGGGGGTTCGGCTGATCTCGCGCGATGACCCTTTGTACAATTCGGCCGGCTACCACAGTGGGGCCGTCTGGCCGCTGTATACGGGATGGGTCAGCCTGGCGGAGTACGCGTGTCATCGCAGTGAGCAAGGGTTCGCGCATCTCTCGGCAAACGCGCGCCTGCCGTTCGCCCGGGGGCAGGGATCATTCGACGAGGTGCTGGACGGTGATCTCGGGACGGTCGCCGGCGTGTGTCCCGATCAAGCCTGGTCGGCGGCCATGCTGGTGGCCCCGGTGATCGAAGGCATGCTGGGCGCGCGCCCGGATGCGCTGGCGGGACGACTCTCACTCATGCCGCACCTCCCCGCCCGGTGGAATGCGTGCGAGTGGCGCGGACTGCATGTGGGTCACACCACGCTCGATGTGCGCGTGAGCGCTTCACCCGATCGGGTGAGCGTTCAGGTGCGCCGCACCGCCGGTGGCCGTTTGAGCGTAACCGTATCGCCGGCGCTGCCAGTCGGTCGCATCGCCACGAGCGTGATGGTCGACGAGCAGCCGGTGCAGGCCCGGATGAGCGAGTCGTCGGGATGCCGCCATGCGGCCGTTGACCTGGAGGCGAGCGACGAGCACGAGGTCGAGATTCGGCTTGTGGAGAGTCAGTAGGCGCCTAGCGTCTACTGTCCTGCTACTCTGACGGGGATTGTGCTCGATCCGAGGACTGCTCTTCCCAATTGGCCCAGCGTGCCGTCCCCCCAACAATAGAGCACCAGCCCCCCGGTGAGACCGCAGGTGTACGCCGCACCGGCTGAGAGTGATTGGAAATGCAGGGCGCCGTGTACCGGCACCGGGGTGAGGCGGCCGCTCTGCGAGCTGTCGCCCAGCTGGCCGGCGAAGTTTGCGCCCCAGCAATAGGCCGTACTGTCGCTGGCAATGGCGCAGCTGTGTTGCGCACCGGTGGTGACCGCCCGAAAGGTGAGCCCACTGGCCACAACCGTCGGCGCGAGCATCAGCGAATCGGGCAGCCCGGATCCGGTCTCACCGTTCGTGTTCCGCCCCCAGCAATAGAGCACCCCCGCCACCGTCACCGCGCAGGTATGGGCGCCGCCGGCCGCGATGGTCGCGTACTGCCGGCTCCCGAGTACAGCAGTCGGGGAGTGCCGCTGTGCCGTCGACGAATCACCCAGCTGCCCGGCGTCGTTGACGCCCCAGCACCACGCGAGGTGGTCGGTCGCGAGGCCGCAGGTGTGATTCGCTCCGGCACTGAGGACGAGCCATTGTGGCACGTCGATCACCGCCCGTGGCTCGAACCGATCGGTTGTCGTGCCGTCGCCCAGTCGGCCGGATCGGTTCGCGCCCCAGCACGACGCGTGAGCGTCGGTGCCGAGTGCACAGGTGTGGTCCGTTCCGGCCGTCAGCGCGGCGAACGGTTGTGCGGTGAGGAGGGACAAAGGAAGCGACGGGTCGCCGATCGTTGGTCCGCGACCCAATTGACCGTTCGCGAATCGTCCCCAGCAATAGGCGACACCGCCAGCGGTGAGCGCGCAGCTGTGGCCCCCGCCAGACGCGACGCTGACCACATTGGGCGAAAGCTCGTTGCGGCGTGGGACCGGCTCCGCAAAGGATGTCGTACCGATCCCGATTTCCCCTTCGTCGTTCTTGCCCCAGCAGTACGCGTGGTGGTTGTTGGCCACCGCGCAGACATGGTTGGTGCCGGCCGCGAAGGCGTTGAAGACGATCGGTGTCACGAACACGGTCACCTCGCCCTCGAGGACGCCGGCGAAGGCACGAATTCGGGCCCACCCGGGCCGCCGGCCACGGACCGTCCCCAGCGCGTTCGTGACGACGGCGATGGTCGTGTCGGCCGACACCCAGCTGATGACGGCGTCGGACACGACGTTCCCGGCGGAGTCGCGCACCACGGCGGTGAGCCGCAGCGTGTCGTCGGTGATGACGGTTGCCGAATCGGGTGTCACCGTGACACTGGCCGGTGGCGCCGGCGGCGGCGCGTAGGGCGGCGGGGCCACGAACGGACCTTCGCAGGCGGCGAGGCCGAGCAGGGCGAGGGCGGTCGACGTTTTCATAGCTGGATTACAGGAACCTAATCCGACGGACCCGCTAGCGCGCGTCGACTCGCGGGCCGTAGGTTAGCGGCCCATGGCCTCCGTCTCGCTGCGCGGCCTCACGAAGCAATTCGACTTCGGGAAGCCTGCCTTGCAGGATCTCTCCCTCGACGTCGCGGACGGCGAATTCCTCGTGCTGCTCGGTCCCTCGGGCTGCGGCAAGACCACCGCGTTGCGCTGCATCGCGGGGCTCGAAGAACCCACGCAGGGCGAGATCTGGATCGGCGGCCGCGACGTCACCCACCTGCCGCCGGCCGAGCGCGACGTGGCGATGGTGTTTCAAAACTACGCGCTCTACCCGCACCTCTCGGTCCGCGACAACATCGCCTTTCCCCTCACCATGCGCGGCACGCCCAAGGCGGAGCTGACCCGGCGCGTGCGCGCGGCGGCCGAACGGTTGGGACTCGGGGATCTGCTCGATCGGCGGCCGGGCGAGCTGTCCGGGGGTCAACGGCAGCGCGTCGCGCTCGGCCGGGCGATCGTGCGCGAACCGAGTGCATTCCTGTTCGACGAGCCGTTGTCCAATCTCGATGCGCAACTGCGCGTGGAGATGCGCGCCGAAATCCTGAAACTGCATCGGCTGCTCGAGGCGACGATGGTGTACGTGACGCACGATCAAGTCGAGGCGATGACGATGGGCCAGCGCATCGCCGTGATTCACGAGGGCCGCTTGCGCCAGGCGGGGACACCGGCCGTCGTCTACGGCGAACCCGCGGACACGTTCACGGCGCGCTTCATCGGGAGTCCGGGGATGAACATCCTGCCCCTGGGCGATTTACCGCGCCCGTTGCGGGTCCGTCCGCCACGCCGAGTGGCCGGCCTGGCCGCACTGATGGGCGTGCGGCCCGAACACCTGACCCTCATCGCCCGGAGCAAGGGCTCGGGCGACGCGGCGGTCCGCATGGTCGAGCCGCTGGGCGCCGAAACGCTGGTGCACCTCGACGCCTATGGACACACGCTCGTCGCCCGGGTGCCGGGGATTCCCGAGATCCCCGAGGACGCGCGCGTCGGACTGCGTGTGGAATCGAAGCACGTTCACTACTTCGGCGCTGACGGAACCAGACTGGCGTGACCGGCCGGACCCTCCTGGCGGCGATTTGCCTGGTCGCGTGGTCCTGTCATCAGGGCGGTGACCGGACGGTGCTCGAGCTGGCGAACTGGGCCGACTATCGCGAGGCCGACCTCGAGCAGCAGGTCCTCGCGCCGTTCGAGCGCGCCCATCCGGGCATCGAGGTACAGCAACAAAGCGCCGGTACGGGTCAGGCGGAATACCGCGAGCGCATTCTCACCTCGATCGCGGCGGGACGGCCACCGGATGTGTTCCTGCTCGACAACATCGACGTCCCGGCGTTCACCAGCCGCGGAGTGGTACTCGATCTCGCCCCGTACTTGAATCGCCTCGGCGTCGACCTGACGCGATACGACTCGACCGTGATCGGGATTTTTCGCCGCGGCGGCGCCGTGTATGCCCTGCCGAAGGGCTACACGCCGATGGTCATGGTCTACAACAAAGACCTGTTCGATCGCGCCGGTGTGGCCTATCCCAGTGACGACTGGACGTGGGACGATTTTCTGCGCATCGCGAAAGCGTTGACGCGCGACACGAACGGGGACGGACAACCCGACCAATGGGGCACCGCGTTCGACCGCCGCGTGTTTCTCTGGCTGCCCTGGCTCTGGTCGGGCGGTGGCGATGTGCTGTGTGCGGATGGGGGACGCGCGTCGGGTTGCCTCGATGCCCCGGCGAGCGTGGAAGCAATCCGCTGGTACACCGGGTGGGTGACGCGCGACAGCATCGTGCCGCGCGTGTTCAATCTGCGGCGCTCGCTCGGCGACAACCTGCGGCTGTTCTATTCCGGCAAGGTCGCGATGCTCACGACCGGGCATTTCTGGGTTCCCAATCTGCGGCCGTACGTCGCGGACGGCCGGCTGCGGGTCGGCTTCGTGGAGATTCCCCATCGTGCGGGATCGGCGCCGCAAACGGTGATGTACGCCTCCGGGCTCGCCGTGCCGGCCTCGGCACCGCATCGCAAACTCTCGATCGAGCTGGCCGGCTTTCTGGCCGACTCGACCGCCCAGGCGACGCGCGCCGGGGGCGGGCTCGAGCTGCCCAGTCTCACCGGCGCCGCCCAGGCGATCGCCGCCAGCGACTCCAGCGGATGGGAAACAGTGTTTCTGCGGGCCGGCCGGCACGCGCGAGTGCCCTGGGGCGCCCGCATCGAGCGCTGGCGGGAAGTGGAGGCCGCGCTGCCGGACATGATGGATCGCATCACGCTGGACGGCGTTGACCCTCGCCTCGCGGCCCGCGAGATGGCGCAGCGAATCGACCGGCTGCTTGCCCCGGACCGCGGACCATGAAAGGGACGCTGGCCTGGCGCCTCGGAGCGGCGATGCTCGCCGCGCTGGCGGGACTCGCGGCCCTGGGTGTCGGGCACGGGGCGCGCCCGTCGAGCGGAGCGACACGCCGCGGAGCAGGCCGCCCAATCGGCGGCCGCCTACCTCGCGTTTGTGGCGCCCGGTATCCCAGGGACGGCCGGATACGATGTCCCGCGGCTGCTCTCGCTGGCGCGTGGCCTCAATACGATGCCGGTCTGGACGGGCCAGCTGGAAGTGTTTCATGGCACGGCGCCGTTGATCCGGGCGACCGCTCCAGCGTTACCGGCCGCGACCTTCGCCGAGGTGCGTGATCGGGAGGTGACGACCACCTACCGCGATGCGATTCTGGCGCCGCTGAAGGACCGGGACGATTGGGATGTGGTCGGGGCCGTGGCGGTTCGACCCGGCGGCGTCGCGCCCAACATGCTCGGCGTATGGGAAATCGTGATCCTGGCGTTGCTCGCCGTCACGGGCGCACTGGCGGTCCGTCTGCCGCGCGGGGGGTCGGTGGCGTGCGTCCTCGCCGCCGTACTCGCGGGCCTGAGCGGCTATCGGCAGGTCGTCGTCGCTTCGCGGAAGGCGACGGACCAATGGCTCGATCGCACGCGCGTCCTGGTCGAAGATGCGGGGTCACGGATTTCGACTCGCGCGGCACCCGTATTGATGCCGCGCCTGAGCACGCTCGCCCGCGGTGGGGAACTCGTGGCGAGCGACAGCGGCAGTTCAGCGATCCGCCGGGTCATCGTGGCCGGAGCCCCGCGGGCCGAGGTCCGGGCTCGTGCCGGGCAACGGCGGTGGTTGGCGCTGCGCGTGCTGCCCGGGGAGGTCGGGGTTTCCGGGTGGCGCCTGCTGGGTCTTGGCGTGGCGCTGCTGGGGCCGGCGCTCGCGGCCCTCGTTGGTTGGCTGGCTCGGGCCCGGGCGACGCCGCGGTCCCGACGCGAGACGCTCACCGCCTGGGGGTTTCTGGCGCCGGCGACGTTGCATCTCGCGCTGTTCGCCTTCGCGCCGATCGGGTTCGCCGCGTATCTCGCGCTGCACCGCTGGAGTCCGATCGACCCGATCAAGCCATTTGTCGGGATCGACAATTTCACCGCGCTGGCGCGCGATCCCCTGGTGTGGATTTCGTTGCGCAACACGGTGCTGTATTCGCTCCATGTCCCTGTGGCGATGGCTATCGCGCTGGCCATCGCGCTCGCGCTGCAGCATCGCTCCGGCACGACGCGCATCGCGCGCGCGGTGTTCTTCCTGCCCTACGTGTCGTCGGTCGTCGCCGTCGCGTTGGTGTGGCAATGGATGTACCACGCCGACTTCGGACTGCTCAACTACCTGCTGTCGTTCGTGGGCGTGGCGCCGGTCGATTGGCTCGGCAACCCCAAGACGGCGCTCGTCGCGGTGATGATCGTCTCGATCTGGGTGCAGGTCGGCTATCAGATGGTGGTGTTTCTGGCCGGGCTGCAGGGCATTCCCCAGGTGTACCTGGATGCCGCGCGAGTGGATGGCGCCACTGCCTGGCAACGGTTCCGCTACGTCACCTTCCCGTTGCTGCGGCCGGTGACGCTCTTCGTCCTGGTGACCGGCGTGATCACGTCGTTCCAGGTGTTCACGCTCATCTACATTCTGACCGACGGCGGTCCGTTGCACGCGACCGACGTCATCGTGTACCGCATCTATCAGATGGCGTGGGAATTCCTGCAGTTCGGTGGGGCGAGCGCGTTGTCGCTGGTGCTCTTCGTCCTGCTGCTGGGCGCGACGTGGCTGCAGTTCCGGATGCTGGGACGGCGGGTGGACTATGCGTAACCGGGACGAGGGACGGGGGACGAGGGACGGGTGGGGTTGGGGACCAGTCGTCGTGCTGCTCATTGGTGCGACGATGGTGCTGCCGTTCCTTTATATGCTCAGCACCGCGTTGATGGACGAGTTCGAGGTGCTCCGGTACCCTCCGGTCCTCCTGCCGACTCATCCCCGGTTCGGCAACTTTCCGGCGGCGCTTACCGCGTTGCCGTTCTGGCGGTTCTTTGTCAATTCCGGATTGGTATCGCTGGCGGTGGTCGCCGGTCAGGTCTTGACGAGCGCCGCGGCGGCCTACGCGTTCGCGCGGCTCCGCTTCCCCGGACGAGACCGGATTTTCCTCGTATTCCTCAGCGTCTTGATGATCCCGGCGGTCGTGCTCGTGATCCCCCGGTTCCTGATCGTCAATGCGCTGGGCTGGGTAGACAGCTACGCTGGTCTCATTACCACCGAGCTGGTGAGCGTGTGGGGCATTTTTCTGCTGCGCCAGTTTTTTCTCACGCTGCCGCGCGAGCTCGAGGATGCCGCCCGGCTCGATGGCGCCGGGGATTGGCGCATCTTCTGGCGCGTCGTGCTGCCCTTATCCAAGCCGGCACTGGCGACGCTGGCCGTGTTCGGCTTCGTGGATCAGTGGAAGAGTTTCTTGTGGCCGCTCGTGGTCACCCGATCGGTGCGGATGCAGACGGTGGAGATCGGCATCGCGTCGTTCCACGGCATCTACTACACGAATTGGCCGTACCAGATGGCGGCGGCCGTGGCGGCGGTCATCCCCCTCATGGTGCTGTTCTTTGTCGCGCAGAGGTACTTCATCCGCGGGATTCAACTCACAGGACTCAAGTAGACAGCGTCTTCCTCAACGTCGAGGCGTCTGTCTGAAACTCAATTCCCATTTCACATCTTTGCCCTGCGTTCCGTCGGGCCATTCGATCACCGCATGCGCGCTCGCGAGCCTTCTCACAGTGCATGGGATGTCAGCGGAGCACTCCCCGGGCTCGAGCCCCGGCGGCACGGCGATCGTCACCGCGTAGCGTCGCGCGTCGAGGCCTCTGGAAGTCACGCGCAGCGTGCGGGTGGCCTGGTCCCACGCCTCGGCGGCAATGTCGATCGCCCCTTGGACAATGTGACGGGTAGTGCCGATCACCTGCGGCCGTGAGGCCGCGGAACGCATGGCGAGCACCAGAGCGGCATGGGGCCCGACTTGGGCCGCGATCGTCTCGGCGATGTCCGGGTGCGGCGCGTCGGCCCATACGTCGTAGACCGCGTAGCGTCCGTCGAGGCCGAGCTCACCAATCGGCATCGCGATGCTCATCGGGTCGTCGGTCCAATTGACGAGCGCGACGGTCCACCAGCGTTCCGCGCCTTCGGCGATCCACCAGCCCGGAGGAGCATCGCGCCGCACGCTCCAGAACCCGCCATCGCCCCCGCCGTCATAAACGCGTACCGCGACCGTATTCTCGCCACCCCAGCGGAGCACGCCGTCCGGGATCTCGTAGCGGCGAAACGCCTGCCACTCGCCGCGGTAGTCCGGCGGGAACGTCCCGCGTTGTCCCACCCGCACGCCATTGACGAACGCTTCGTCGCTGTCGTCGATGCACCCGAGATCGAGTCGGGCCGGAAACGTTCGCCCGGCGGTCCGATCTGGATCCGGAACGGGCAGTGAGAACCGGGTGCGATACCAGGCGAATCCGTCGTAGCCCGGATGCCCGGACTGCTCCCACGTGCTGGGAACCGTGATCGTCTCCCAGTCGGTATCGTCGTACTCGGGAGCGGCCCACGCCGCATCATCGCCGATGCGGAACCGCCACGGGCCGCGCAGCGGGACCGGATCGACTTCCGCCGCGACGATCGCCGGTGCGATCTGCGCCGGCGCGGAGCCGACATCACCGGCTCGACCGCGGACTGCCGCGACCGGCAGCGCGCGCTGCAGCAACGCCAGGCGATCCGCGGGCAGGCGTCGGAGGTCGTCCGAGAGCAGCGTCATGCCACCGGACAAGGCCACGATCGCCGTCCAGACGCGCGCCTCTTCGAGCGACAACGGCGGTCGGACCACGAGACAATCGGGATCGTTGAACCAGGCCCCGCGGTGATAAAAGCTGCGCAGGGCGGTGGCGCGCGCCGGCGCCTGAATCCCGTTCCAGGACGCCTCGACGTCGGTCCCGATGCGCATGCCGTTCACGGCGCCGACCGCATGTTGCAGCGGGGCGCCACAACCGAGCAGGAACGGGTCGGGACCTAGCCCGGCGCGGATCGCCGCGAGCCCGGCCCGGTAGGCCTCCGCATGCGTGGCCCCTCCGGCGTGCGCGTCGCCGGCGGTAGCGTAGAGCAGGAAATCGATCTTGAGGTAGTCGTAACCCCAGTCCTGGACCGCGCGCCGCGCCAGGTCGCGCAGCCATGTCTGCACCTCGGGATGCGCGCCGTCCAGCGCGTACACGGTGCCACCCCAACCGGGATTGCTGCCATGCGTCACGGGTGCCCCACCCGAACGGAGCAGCCAATCGGGGTGCGCTGCCGGAATGCCGGAGCGTTCGCTGACCGCGAACGGGGCGATCCACAGGCCAGCCTGTCGTCCCTGCGCATGGATCAGGTCGGTGAGCCAGCGGTGGCCGTGCGGAAACTTGTCGTTCGTCTCCCAGTCGCCCGCCGCGCGCTGGTATCCGTCGTCGATCTGGACATACCGGAGGAATCGTGCATCGAAGTGTGTCGCGCAGGCCTCCAGGTTCGCGACGATGTCGGCTTCCGTCACGCGATCGTACAGCTCGTACCACGAACACCAGCCCGCCGGGGCACCGCCGGCGAAGCGATCGCGATCCACGGCTGCCGGCGCGAAGACCAGCGCGAGCGCGGAGGCGGCGTGGCCCACGGGATCGAACGCGATGCGCAGCGTGCCGCTATCACCCGTGGATCGCAGCGGCCGTACGGGCAGCCAGTCGGACCGGGCTTCCAGCGTTCCGGCCGAGTAGTGCACGGCACCCTCGCCGGGCTCTCCCGGGTCGAAGGCCAGACCCAAACCGTGTCCGCGGCGTGTCAGGCCGAGGGCAGCATGACTGACGAGGGGGTGGGGGTCGGGCGCCGCGGTGGAGAGTGTGGTGACGCGCGTGTCGTTCCAAGAGTGGTAGCCGTTGATCAGGGCTTGCAATGGCCCCGGTCCCGGGAGCACGTTCTCACTCGGAATCGCGAAGTACTGCACGGCCTGGACGACGGCTTGAACGCGGTCTGGGGACAGCGTGACCATGATGGCGGCCGTTTCCCCGAGGGCCCCGTCGACAAACGTCGTCTCGACCGAAATGCCGGCGGTGGTCCCGGAGACCACCACGGCGCGGCGATCCGGTCCGATGTGCCGATCGACGCTCACGCCTTCGAGCGTCTGCAATGGGACCAACCGGCCGGCGACGTGCACCGCCAGCTCCGCGCCGGAGACGAGGGGAACGGTCGCTCGATCCCCATGGTAAGAAAGTGTCCAGCGTTGCCGCTCGTCGAGTGTGAACCGCAGGTCTCCCGTTCCCCGGGCGGCGGGCCACACCAGTGCCCGGAACCTCCGTGGCACGTCGAGCAGGCCGCCCGAAGCCGCCCCTGAGAGGAGAACGAACGTGCGTCGATTCATCGTGCCAATGTCCGTGTCGCTCGCCGTATTGTCCACGCCGCTCGCCGGCCAGACCTCGATCCTGTTCGGCTATGCGGGGACGGTGGGTGGAGGGGATTGGCAGATCGAAGCGATCGAATTCGGCATCGCGCCCACGGTCGGGCTGGGGCCGATCCGTTCCGTCGCGGCGACCGTGCGCGCCGGGTGGTTCGCGGATCAAGCGGTCCTGATCCGTGGCACCCGCGGGTTCGTGGGGGCGTTCGCGTTGGCGCTGCGCAGCGGCCGGCTGTCCGTGACCGAAATCGGCGATGAGATCAACCCGACGGTGATCGCGCTGGATCTGTCGCTGGAGGGGGCCGGCTATCTCGGATCCCATTCGCCGATCGAGGAAGGGACCAGGTGGGCGTCCGTCGCCGTGCTGCCGGCGTTGCGGATCGGACAGGCCGAAGGCGCGCAATTCACCCTGGTGGTCGGACCGGCGTTTTTTGCGGGGAAGACCCAGCATACCCACGCGTTCCTGGCCGCCCGGGGCGAAATCCCGCTGGCGCGGCGGAGGAGCGGCCCCTAGGTTAGCGAGGCGATGCCAGGATCGACGCTCGAGTCAGCTCCCGCCGGGCTCCGCGTCATCGCGGACGTCGCTGATATCCTCGCCGCCGGTCTCGTCTCCGAAGACGCCCTCGGCCGTGTCGTTTCCGTGTTACGCCGCGGCTTGGCCCTCGCCGATGCGCGGCTCTGGCTGCGTCGCCCGTCGGGCACCGGCTACTACGCTATTCCCGTCACCAAGACAGATCCCGAACCGACGCCTCCCTTTACGCCCAGCGAGGCCTGGTTTCGAGCCGGGCCAGAGCGCGAGCGGGTCGCCGGTGGCGGCTTGCGGCTGCGCTTTCCGCTCGTGTTCGAGGACGCTGGCATGGGCGCCGTCGAGCTGCGCACGCTGGCCGGCCGCCCGGAAGCGGGTGTCGAGGACGTGGGACAGGTCGTCGCACGCATTCTGGCACCGGTATTGGCCGCTACCGAGCTGTCTCAGGACCTGGCGTCCGAGGTCGCCCTGGCCGCGCGCGAGGCGGAGTCGCAGCGCAGCTTCATGGGCCGCATCATCGATTCTCTGCCCGTCGGCCTGTACGTCATCGACCGCGACTACTTGATCCGTGCCTGGAACCGCCAACGCGAGAGCGGCACGCAAGGCGTCGCGCGGGACGACGCCGTGGGGCGGGAGATCTTCGGCATCCTGGACCGGCAACCGCGGGCCCTGCTGCAGCGGGAATTCGACCGCGTGTTCGACACCGGCGAGATCCAGCAGATGGAGATGGAATCGACCGCCAGCGGCACGCCGCGGTATTACCGCGTGTCGAAGATTCCGATGCGGCTCGACGATGTCCACATCACGCACGTCATCACCATCGCGGAGGATGTCACCGATTGGCGCCTGGCCCAGCAGCGCCTCGGCCAGAGCGAGAAGCTGGCGGCCGTCGGGCAGCTGGCCGCCGGCGTCATGCACGAGATCAATAATCCGCTGGCGACGATCCTCGCCTGCGCCGAAGCCCTCAGTCGCCGGGCCGAGGAGCTGTCGGAGCGCGAACGGGCGGGATTCGACGAATACCTGAAAATCATCGACACCGAAGTGCAGCGCTGCCGGCGCATCGTGGACGGGCTGCTTGATCTGTCACGACCCAAGACGGCCGAGAAGCGTTCGGTGGACGTGAATCAGCTGCTGGAGCAGACACTGTTTCTGCTGAAGCATCACGACCGGTTCAAGCGGCTCACCGTGACCCGTGAGCTCACTCCACGATTGCCCCTGGTGGAAGCCGACCCGGAACGCATCGTCCAGGGGTTCATGGCCCTGATGCTCAACGCCATGGATGCCATGAACTCGCGTGGCGTGCTCACGGTACGGTCGGGGCGTAACCCGGACCGCAGGGACGAGCTGCTGGTGGAGTTCATCGATACGGGGTCGGGTATCCGCCAGGACGAGCTGCCCAAGATCTTCGAACCGTTCTATACGACCAAACCGCAAGGCCGCGGCACCGGCCTTGGCCTCTCGATCTGTTACGGCATCATTGCCGACCATCGGGGGCGGATCGAGGTGGAATCGCAGGTGGGTGTGGGCTCCAACTTCAAAGTGTACCTCCCGACCGCCCCGTGAAACTGCTCGTCATCGAGGACGACCGCACGGTCGGCCAGTACGTCAAGCGCGGGTTTGTCGAAGCCGGCTATCACGTCGACCTGGTGGGGGATGGCGTCGAAGGGCTGCGCGTCGCCTCGGAAGGGCACTACGATGTCGTAGTGCTCGACCTGCGGCTCCCCGGCATGGAAGGGCGCGAAGTGTTGCGCACGCTGCGCGATCGCGGCAACACGGTCCCCGTGCTGGTGCTGACGGCGCAGGACGCCGTCGACTTCAAAGTGCAGGCGTTGCGGATGGGCGCCGACGACTACGTAACCAAGCCGTTCGCGCTGGAGGAGCTGCTGGCGCGGGTCGAAGCCTTGAGTCGCCGGCCCAAAGCCATTGCGCCCCCGGTACTCAAAGTCGCCGACCTCGTGATCGATACCGGCGCGCGCGATGTCCGCCGCGGCGACAAAGCGATCGAGCTGACGCCGAAAGAATACGCGGTGCTCGAGTACCTGATGCGGCATCCGGGGCGCGTCATGCCCCGGACGCTGATCACCGAGTACGCGTGGGATTACCACTTCGATCCCGGCACCAACATCGTGGATGTGGTCATCACCCGGCTGCGCAAGAAGATCGATCAGGGACGGGAGCCGAAGCTGATCCACACGGTGCGCGGTGTCGGGTACGTCGTGAAGGTGTAGCGTGCAGACGATCCGCGGCCGGCTGACCGCCTGGTACGCCACGTCGCTCGCGCTGGCGCTGACCGCCTTTGTGGTGGCCCTCTATCTCTCCCGCCGCCATGCGTCCTACCAGGAGCTGGATCGCCGCATCGCGTCCGAGGCGGATCTCACGGTCGGCATCCTGGCCGGCGTCTCGCGCGCCGGCGGCGTCGTGGTCCAGCGGGATGCCTCGGGCCGGTTGCGTCTGGCGCCGGAGCTCGTGGCCACGCTCGAGGCGGTGCCCGACTTCCTGATGATCACCGATTCGCTGGGCCAGGTGCTGTTCTCGTCCTCCAACACCACGCTCATCTACGAGCAGTTCGAGCAGCTGCGGAAGCTGATCCTGGGCTCCGGCGGCCGCCGGGTGGAAGGCACCGTCCAGGTCATCGCCGGCGGTCCCACGCTCCGCTACGTCGTGCACCCGCTGGGCAGCGCGATACCGGTCGGCGGGGTGGTGCTGGCCGGCGTCCGACCCGAGAGCGTCGAGCTCGGGCTCAAGCCGCTGCTGTCGACGTTCCTGCTGACGCTCCCGCTCGGCATCCTCGCGGCCTACGTCCTGGGATGGTGGCTCGCGTTCCGGGCGCTGGAGCCGGTGGACAAGATCACGACCGAAGTACGGGAAATCACCGACGGCCAGACGCTGCACCGCCGGCTCCCGGTGCCGTTGCTCAAGGATGAGGTCGGGCGCCTGGCCGACACCCTCAACCAGATGCTGCACCGGCTGGAGCAGAGCTTTTCCGCGTTGCGGCGCTTCACCGCCGATGCGAGCCACGAGCTGAAGACCCCGCTGACCGTGCTGCGCGCGGGCGTGGAGCGCGCCATCACGACGCCGCGCATGCCACAGGAGACGCTCGCGGCCCTGGAAGAAACGCTGCAGGAGATCAACCGCATGACCGAGCTCGTCGATACGCTGCTGACGCTGGCACGGGCCGACGAAGGCACGGCGCCGCTGCACCGTGAGGCGATCGACCTGAAGCAGCTCGTGGAAGAGACCGGGGAGACGGGCGAGCTGCTGGCCGAGCACGCCGGGGTGACGATGAGCGTGACGGCACCCCATGGGCCGGTGGTGGTCGAGGTGGACGCGAGCCGCATCCGCCAGTTGGTGTTGAACCTGCTCACCAACGCCGTGAAGTACACGCCCTCCGGCGGTCGGGTGACGTTGTGGCTCGAACGAGACGACGGTCGGGTGAAACTCGGCGTCTCCGATACCGGCATCGGCATCGCCCCCGGAGATCTGCCGCACGTGTTCGATCGTTTCTGGCGCGCCGATACGGCCCGCACGCGCACCAGCGAGCGGCCCGGCGTCGGGCTCGGCCTGGCCATCAGTAAGTGGATTGCGGAAGCGCACGGCGGGACGATCGACGTGCAAAGCCGGCCGGGGCGGGGGACGACCTTCACCGTCACGCTGCCCGGGACCGCTCATCCGGCTGTTACCCAGCCGTCATCCTAGCCCAACCCTCGCGCCACCTGCCGACCCTACCGTGAAGTGGTCCCTTTCACGGAGGTCGTTGTGTTCGAGACGCTGCTGGCCAGTGACCCACTCGCCCGCCGGCCACGGTGGGGGGTCGGGATCGCGGTGGTGCTGCACGCCGGTGTGCTTGTGCTGTTGTTGCGCCCGTCGGTCAGGGCCGCGCCACCGATGGTTGTGATCCCGGCGGCGTTGTTTCCGATAGAAGTGACGCCCGTTCGCCCCGTGCGACCTCGCCCGCTCACGGATCCCGGACCGGGGCAGACGATCGTCCTGACGCTGCCCAGCCCTGAACCCATCGTGGGCGTGCCGCCGGACACACCATCCATGCCCGGTGTCCCGGCAACTCCGGTGACGTGGCGCGACTCCTCAACCGTGCCGGCGGGGGATCCGTGGCCGCCGGCGTTGGTGCAGGAATCGCCGTTGCTGCTGACCGCCCCGATCCCCGCGTATCCGCCGCGGCTCCGGGAAGCCGGCATTCAGGGGCAGGTGATCATCGAAGCGGTGGTGGACACCCTCGGCCGGGTCGAGCCAGGTTCGATCCGGGTGGTGTCCAGCGACTACCCTGATTTTGAGGCGGCGGCGACCGCCTCGATCCGGGCGGCGTTGTTCCGGCCGGCGCGGGTGTTCGGCCACGGCGTCCGGGTATTGGTTCGCGTCCCGGTCACGTTCCGGTTGCGCTGAATCTGGCGGAGCGCGGGGGACACGGTAGGTTAGCCCGAGATGATGAAACACTGGCTGGCGGTCTGCCTCGCGTGTACCGCGCCGATGCCGGCGGCGGGCCAGTCGCCGACTGTCCCCGATCTCATTGCGGCCGCGCGCAGCCTGGTAACCGCCCAGCAGCTCGACAGCGCCGTAGTGCTGTTGCGTCGCGCGATCGATTCCGGGTCCGGCGGAACGATCGTGCAACGGGCGCAGGCCCTCGTCTTGCTCGGGATCGTGCGCTACTACGAGGGGCAGGATTCGCTGACCGCCGCGGCGTTCCGGGCCGCGATCGTGCTCGACACGACGTTGCGCGTGGGAGGACTATCCGAGATCGATCCATCCCTGGCTCGTGTGTTCGAGGCCGAACGCGCCATGGTCGTAGCGGAAACGGCGACGAGGTCTGCGGCCCAGAGCGTGCATTATTGCGTGCCACACTGCCTGGAGGGCGTCGTGGGGCCCCGGCTGCGCGATATCCCGCACTTCGTCGTGCTCGATTCCGGACCCGATTTCATCAACACGCACGCGGTGGTGGTGGTCCGCATGGTGGTCAGTGAGGGCGGGTTCCCCGAGCCTGAAACGATTCGCATCGCCTCCAGCACCATGCGCAGCGTGGACGCTGAGGTCCTGGACGCCGTCCGCGCGGCTCACTTTCAGCCGGCCAAGGCCAATGGGGTCCCGGTCCGCGCCTTGGTGGAGCTGTCCTTCGACTTCCGGGCCGAGGGCATGAACGGGGTGACCTACCGGGTCAGGGGTCCCTGAGGGCGGAACCAGCGCATCATGGCGCTGTCATCGTTTTGTAATGTTGGCCCCACTAGCGGGCAAGCTGGAGGTAGTACTATCTCGGTAGCCATTGCGCGGGAGGCGCTGCCGTGTTCGACGTCCTGATCGAATCGAAGAGACAGGGTCAAGGCGGAAAGATCGCCGGGACCAGCCTGGTGTCGTTGATCTTTCATACCCTGGTGATCGGCGGCCTGGTCTGGGCGACGCTCACCGCCGGTGAGGCCGACAACTCGATGAAGGTCGATACGGCGCTGGTGTACATCCAGCAGGAAACGAAACAACCGGATCAGCCGCCGCCGCCCCAGCTCGACGTGCAGTTCAAGGGGTTCCAGACCGTCGTGGCGCCGACCGACATTCCGACCAACATCCCGCCGGTCAACCTGCAGGAGCATTTCGATCCGAAGGATTTCACTGGCGTGGGCGTCGAGGGTGGCGTGGGCAACGGCATCGTGCCGTCCGGCGACGCGGTCCTGTCGGTGGACGTGGTGCAGGAAAAGCCCGAACGATTGGCCGGCCCGCAGCCCATGTATCCGCCGCTGCTGATGCAGGCGGGCATCGAAGGCACGGTGATGGTGCAAGCCATCATCGATACCATGGGACGGGTGGAGCCGAACTCGCTCAAGATCACCCAGACCGCCAATCCGGGATTCAACGAATCCGCGAAGCAGACGGTCCTGAAATCTCTGTTCCGGCCGGCGCGCGTGTACGGCAAAGCGGTGCGCGTCCTGATTCAGCTGCCGGTGACGTACACGATCAGGCACTAGCCCAGACAGCACACTCGAGAGGAGTAACAGCGGATGCCGAATATTCTCGATCTGTGGACCAACTCCAATTGGTTTGCCAAGGGAGTTGTGATCATCCTCGTCTTCATGTCGATCTGGTCGCTGTCCACCTTCTTCATGAAGTGGTGGCAGCTGCGCAAGTCGCAAAAAGAGACGGTCAAGTTCGTGCCGGAGTTCTCGCGTTTCCTCCAGGAAGAGCATCTCGAGGCGGCGATCGCCCTGGCGGAGAAAACCAAGCGCAGCCACGTGGCGCGCGTGCTGGGTGAGGCACTCTCCGAGGTGAAGCCGCTGCTGCGCGACCGCGCCACCATCACGGCGGCCGACATCAACTCGGCCGAACGGGCGGTGGAGCGTCAGATGCTGATCATCATCTCCGAGCTGAAGCGCGGGCTCAGCATCCTGGCGACCATCGGCGCCACGGCGCCGTTCGTGGGCCTGCTCGGCACCACGATGGGAATCGTGAACGCCTTCACCGGCATGATGGCGTCCGGTGGCGGTGGCTCGCTGTCGGCGGTGGCCGGCGGAATCTCGGAGGCGCTGATCACAACCGCGGTCGGTCTGATGGCGGCGATTCCGGCGGTGTGGTTCTACAATTATTTCACCACCAAGATCGACTTCATCTCGGTGGAGATGACCTACACCTCCAAGGAGTTGATCGACTATCTGATCCGCAGCGTCGGGTCGGAATTCGGCCGTTCGATCTTCACTAAGGAATTCCAGGCGCAGAAAGCGACGCAGTCCAGTGGCCCGATCAGCCGCTAGCTCCAAGTCGTCGGTCAACGCCAACATCAACGTCACGCCGATGATCGACGTGATGCTGGTGCTGCTCATCATTTTCATGATCGTCACGCCGCTGATCACGGCCGGGTTCCAGGCCACGATTCCACGCGCCCTGAATCCCGAAAGCTTCGAGGAAAAGGATGGAGAGATCCGTCTGGGAATCGATCAGAACGGCCAGTTCTTCCTCGATCTTCCGGGACCCGGCGGCCAGTATTCCGGGATGCACAAGATCTCGGACGCGGATTTGGAGTCGCAATTGATTTCCATCTACGCGGCGCGCACCGCCGACAAGATCCTGTACCTGAAGGCCGATGCGAACATCACGTACGAGCGGGTGCAGCAGGCGATCGCAATCGCCCGCAAGGCCGGGGTGCGCGTGATCGGCGCTATTACGGACAAGTCGAAACTCGCCCCAGAGCCGGTGAGGAACTAGCCCTATGGCGATGCAAACCGGAAGCGAAGGCGGGCTGTCGTCCGATATCAACGTCACGCCGATGATCGACGTGCTGCTGGTGTTGTTGATCATCTTCATGATCATCCTGCCGTTGTCACGGCGGGCGTTCGTGACTCAGGTGCCGCCCGCGAAGACCCCGCAGCAACAACAACAGCAGAACAGCAACCAGATCGTGCTCGAGCTGACGGCCGACGGCGGCTACGCCATCAACCGGCAGCCCTACGCCAAGAACCAGCTCGACCAGGCGTTCCACCAGATCTTCGACCAGCGCGTGGCGAAGCTCCTGTTCATCAAGACCGCGCCGAACCGCAAGTACGGCGACGTCATCGAAGCCATCGATATCGCCAAGGGAGCGGGCGTGCAGGTGATCGGCTTCACGCCGCCACCGGAGCCCGGTCAGGCGGCCGGCCAGTAGCGCGCCGCGTGGATGAGAAACGAGGGGCACGGCTGACCGCTGTGCCCCTCGTCGTTTTCCGGTGTATCTATTCACCGTGACGGCACCACCCGCCGCGCCGCGGCGACCACCTCCGCCTCCGTTTCGAGTTCCGACCGCCCCGCGCCGACCGGGGGGGATCGTCGCGTCCGTGATTGTCCACGGCGTGATTCTGTTGCTACTGATCCATCGGGCGGTGAACTGGGTCCAGGCGGGCGGCGGCGAGAACGGTCCACTCGGTGGCGGCGGAGGCGGATCGGATGCCGTGGCCCGGTACGTGGAGCTGCCGTCCAATGCGTCTCCACCACCCACGCCGCATCCCACGCCGGTTCCGGTCGCCGTTCCCGATCCCGTCCCCGAGCCCGTGCCCTCCGATCCGGTTCTGCCAGACGTGACTCCACCGGAGACTGCGCCGATTATGGTGGCCGACTCGTCGCACGCGAGCGGGACCGGAGGTGCTGGCGCCGGCGTCGGTCCCGGAACGGGTGGCGGGGTAGGGGCCGGCACCGGTGCCGGTGTCGGGAACGACTCGGGTCCTGGCCGCGGGGGCGATGCCGCGTACATTACTCCCCCCGATCCGCGGACGGTCATTCTGCCGGCGGACTGCTACAAGGGACGCTATACGGTGCGGTTCTGGGTCGAGTCCGATGGCTCCGTCTCCCGGGTGATGGCGGATCCGCCCCCCAAGAGCGGCGGCTGCCGCCGTGAAGTGCAGGAAAAGATGATGGGTTATCAGTTCCACCCCGCGCGCACCCGGGACGGCCGGGCTGTCGCCTACGTCTACCAGGTGCAGTTTACGCGCTAAGCGAGTCCGCTCGACGTCGATCACCCCCAACGCCCGTCGGCGTGAGCCGAGGCGCGCCGTGGAGACGAGTGATGAGCCAACTGTTCGCCCGCAAGTCCGTGGATCAATGCGTCGCCGACAGCGAAACCGGCGGCGGACTGCGCCGCTCGCTCGGGCCGCTGCAGCTCACCGCGCTCGGCATCGGCGCCATCATCGGGGCCGGCATCTTCGCGGCCATCGGGACGGCGATCGCGGGCGATTCGGGCCACGTCGGCGCGGGCGCGGCGATCGTCATCTCCATTCTGCTGGCCGGCGTCACGAGCGCGCTGGCGGCGCTCACCTATTCCGAGTTCGCCGCGATGATCCCCATCTCGGGGAGCGCGTATACCTACGCGTATGCGACCCTCGGCGAGCTCATCGCCTGGATCATCGGGTGGGATTTGATTCTCGAGTACGCGGTGGGCAACATCGCCGTCGCGATCGGCTGGGCCGGATACTTCGACTCGCTGCTGCGGGGCCTAGGCGTCGAGATGCCGCGCTGGCTGGTGACCGATCTGCGCACGGCCCTGCATGATCCGGCTCTTCTGGCCGCCGCGCCGCACGTGGGGCCAATCCCGATCGTGTTCAACCTGCCGGCCCTGGCCATCGTCGCCGTCATCACGGTCGTGCTGGTGATCGGCACGCGGGAATCGGCGTGGGTGAACACATTGATGGTGGCGATCAAGATCGGCATCATCTTCCTGTTCCTGTTCGTCGGGCTCAAGTTCGTCCGCACCGAGCAGTGGTCGACGCCGAGTTTCGCCCCCAATGGGATCAAGGGGATCGGGGCGGGGGCCGCCATCATTTTCTTCTCCTATATCGGATTCGACGCGGTCAGCACCGCGTCTGAGGAGGCGAAGAATCCCCAAAAGGACATTCCGACCGGGATCATCGCCTCGCTGATCATCTGTACCCTGCTCTACATCGCGATCGCGCTGGTGCTGACCGGGTTGATTCCGTGGGACAAGCTGAACGTGCCGGATCCGCTCGCCGTGGCGTTGCAGTACATCCATGCCGATTGGGCGGCTGGGATCCTGGCGCTCGGCGCCGTGGCGGCCATGACTTCGGTGCTGCTCGTGTTCCAGCTGGGACAGGCGCGCATTTTCATGTCGATGGCGCGCGATGGGCTGTTGCCGCCCTGGGCCGCGAAGGTGCACCCGCGCTTCAAGACGCCCCATATCACCACCATCATCACGGGCATCTTCGTCGCGCTGTCGGCGGCGTTCGCCCCCATCGGCTGGGTGCTCGAGCTGACCAACATCGGAACCCTGTTCGCGTTCGCGCTGGTCGCCGTGGGCATCATCGTGCTGCGGCGGCGCGATCCGGATCGTCCCCGGCCGTTCCGCACGCCGTGGGTGCCGTTCCTCCCGATCCTGTCGGTCGCCTTCTGCTTCTACTTGATCGCGAATCTGCCGCCCCTCACGTGGCTGCGGTTCGTGCTGTGGATGGCTATCGGCGCGGTGATCTACTTCAACTACGGCGTCCGGCACAGCCGGATGCGTCGACTGGCCAAGCCAGCCGCGTGAAGCTGCACACCAAGATCGTCATCGGCCTGGTCCTGGGCGCGGCAGCCGGGATCGCGGCCAACGTGTGGGCGGGTGGGGCACCGTGGGTGTAAGTGGGTGGGCGACAATCTTGCCTTGCCGGTGGGGCAGATTTTTCTGCGCATGCTGATCATGACGGTCGTGCCGCTGGTGTTTTGCTCCCTGGTGCTGGGCGTCGTCGGACTGGGAGACATCCGCCATGTGGGCAAAGTGGGCGCCCGGACCATCGCCTACTTCCTCGTGTCCACCGCCATTTCGGCGGCGATCGGCATCGTGCTTGTGAACCTGGTGCGCCCGGGGGTAGGACTCGACCCCGCCGTGCGCGACCAGCTGATGGCGACCTACCAGACGCAGGCACAGGGCATTCAATCCGGGATGACGACCAGGCCGGGGGTTGATATGCTGGTGAACATCGTGCCCCGCAATCCCGTCAAGGCCGCCGCGGATCTGGACATGTTGGGGATCATCTTCTTCGCTTTGATGTTCGGCGCCGCGCTGACCCTGATTCCCACCGAGAAGGTCAAGCCCGTGGTGCGGGTGCTGGATGCGGTAGGAGAAGCGATCGTCAAGATCATTGATCTGGCGATGAAGCTCGCGCCCTACGGTGTGTTCGGCTTGATCTTCTTCGCCACTTCGCATTTCGGGCTCCCGCTGCTGCAGAAGCTGGCGCTCTACGTCCTGGTCGTGCTCGCCGGTCTGCTGTTGCATGGCGCCGGGACGATATCGCTCCTGGTGCGGTTCCTCGGTGGCATGAACCCCGTGACGTTTTTCTCCCGCATCCGCGCCAGCATGATCACCGCATTCTCGACCAGCTCGAGCAACGCGACTTTACCGACGAACATCGCGGTCGCGGAGGAGGAGTTGAAGATCTCCCCCAAGATCGCGGGGTTCGTGTTGCCGCTCGGGTCCACCATGTGCATGAACGGCACCGCCCTCTACGAAGGGGTGACGGTGCTGTTCCTGGCACAGGTGTTTGGCATCTCGCTCAGTTTGGGCACGCAGATCATCGTCATTGTCCTGAGCGTCATCACGGCCGTAGGGGCCGCCGGTGTTCCGGGGGGCTCGTTGCCGCTGCTCATGGTGGTATCGGCCGCGGTCGGCATTCCACCCGATGCTATCGGGGTCATCCTGGGCGTGGACCGTCTCCTCGATATGAGTCGCACCACGCTGAACGTGGTCGGTGACATGTCGGCGGTCGTGTATGTGGCCAGGACGGAGGACGGGTGGGATCCGAAACTGATCGATCGTCCGGACAAGGAGGGAGCTGCGGCCTAGCCTATTTCATCTCCGCCGCGAGCCGCACGGCACCGAGCGGGGCATCGACCACCATCTCCCGTAGCCGGACGCGCGGCAGCGCCGCCTGCAGCCTAGCGCGAAACGAAACGTAGAGCGGACTCTCCTCTTTGAGCAGCCCACCCGCGGTCGCCACCACCAGCGGATCGTCGGGCGAAAACATCGGCTCGACCACCTGCACCAGCTCGACCAGCTCGACCGCCGCCTCGGCGGTGATGCGCCGCGCCGCGGCGTCGCCATCCTTGGCCGCCGCGAGCACCGGCGTGGCGAGCGTCGCGACCTGGGCGGGGGTCGCCGTGGCCGCCCATCGCACCAGCTCGTCGAACTCGCGCAGGCCAAGCGTGGCCAGCAGCCTGGCGAGCAGTCCGGCCGCCTCGCCCATACGGTCGCGGGCTTTGGCGGCGGTCGAGAGCGCCCGCCGGCCGATCCAATAGCCGCCGCCTTCATCCCCCAGCTGCCAGCCGTGCCCGCCGGCCCGGCGCAACCGCCCGGAGCGGTCGCGCGCGTAGGCGATCGAGCCGGTCCCCGCGTTGATGAGAATACCGGGCTCGGTTCCGAACGCCGCCGCGAGCGCGATCTCGCCGTCCGCGACGACCTCGAGGATCCGCGCCAGCCCGTGGGCGGCGATCGCGTCGCGCAGCTCACGTCGCTCCAACGCTCGGCCCGCGCCGGCGGCCCCGACCACGGCGCGGTCGGCCGGCAACGGGATGCCCGCCTGGCGCGCCGCCCGGGTCGCGACCTCCGCGACCGCAGCGGCGGTGGCGGCGGCCGCCCCGGGACGCAGCGGGACGCCCGGTCCGTCAGCGCGCGCAAGGACGGTGAGATCCGGGCGCGCGAGGGCCGCGGAAGTGTGGCTCCCCCCCGCATCCACTCCCAGCAAGACGGTCGGGGCGACGCCAGACGATGCACCGAGGGAGGATGAGGCGGCGGTCATGAGGTGGGTCCCACCGTCGCCTCACCGACCATCGAGGACGCCATCCCCACCACCACCGTCACCAGCGTGCCCAACGGCACCTCCCACGGCCAGGCCAGACCGGGGAGCAAATGGAACGGCCAACCCAGAACGACAGGCGTCATCACGGCCACAGCGACCAACATGGCTACGATGATGTCCCGTTCCCGGGCGCGGGGCCAGAACCCCCCAAGGATGTAGGTGCCGAGCAGGGCGCCATACGTGAGCGAGGCGACCTTCAGGGCCAATTCCACCACCGGCGTCTGGCGATCGGGGAAGAGCATGGCCCCGGCGACGAGGATCACGGCCCAGAAGAGGGTCATGCCCCGTCCTACGCGCAGCAGGTGCTCGGGATCGCGCCGGCCGGTGAGGCCGGCGTAGAAGTCGTGCGTCGAGGCGGAGGCCAACGAGTTGATGGCCGAGGCGTGCGTGCCCATCGCGGCGGCGAGCAGGCCCGCCACCACGAGCCCGGCGAGTCCGACCGGCAGCTCATTCACAACGAAGGTCGGGTAGATGCGGTCGCTCGCGATCCCGGGGTGCACGGCACCCGCGAGCCAGAGACTCGTGCCCACGAGCAGGAACAGGGCGAACTGGAAGATGATGAATACGCCGGACCCGATGAGCGCTTTCCGCGCGTCACCGAGGTTCCGGGCGGCGAGCAGACGCTGCACGATCAGGTGGTCGGTGCCGTGCGACGCCGCGGAGAGCAGCGCGCCACCGATGAGTCCGCTCCACAACGTATATGTGTGCCGGAACGAGAAACTGAAGTCGAGGAAGACGATCTTGCCGTGATTGTAGGCGGTCCCCAATGCGCTGATCCCGCCGGCGTGGTCCAGGGCGACCGCCAATGTCGCCACACCGCCCAGGATGTAGACGCCCAGCTGCAGAACGTCCGTCCATACCACGGCGCGAATCCCGCCGAACCAGGTGTAGGCGAGCGTGATGACGCCCGTGGCGAGGATCCCGGCGGGGAGACTCCAACCCGTGATGATGGCGAGCGGGATCGCGGTCGCGAATACGCGCACGGCGTCCGCGAGCGAGCGGGTGAGGAGAAAGATTCCCGAGGCCACCCGACGGGCTTTGGGGCCGAAGCGCCGCTCCAGGCGTTGATACGCCGTATCCTGCGTCCCTTCGAAGTAGCCGGGCAGCAGCAAGACGGCGACGCCGATGCGGCCCACCAGGTAACCGAAGGCGAGTTGAATGAATGTGAGGTTCCCGGTGGCCGCGAGTCCCGGGACTGAGATGACAGTCAGGGCCGAGGTCTCGGTGGCGACGATCGACAGCAGGATCGCCCACCACGGGAGTCCGTGGCGGCCGAGGAAGTAGTCGGTGCTGTCCTTCTGGCGGCCGGCGAGGGTGAGGCCGATCGCCGCGACGGCGACGCAGTAGGCGATAACGACGCCGATGTCCAGCGCGCGCAAACGATCCTCCCTGGCGGAAAAAGCAACGAGGCCCGCGCGATTGGCGGGCCTCGAGCGTTACAGAAGATGCGGCCGCTGGCTCAGACCGTAAAGGACGTCCCGCAACCGCAGCCGCCGGTCGCGTTGGGGTTCTCGAAGGCGAACCCCGACTCCTGGAAATTGCTCTTGTAGTCGACGGTCACGCCGTTCAGGTATTGGCCGCTGAAGCTATCCACGAACAGCCGGATGCCGTTCGACTCGATCGACCACGTCGTCGGCCTCAGGCTTCTCTTCGATGTTGAGGCTGTACTTGAACCCCGAGCAGCCGCCCGGCTGCACGCCCAGGCGCAACCCCGCCGTGGCGGGATCGACCTTCTCCTCGGCCATGAACTTCTGGACCTCGACCGCGGCGCGCTCGGTGAGCGTCAGGGTGATGGTGTCGGGCTTCTGAGTCGTTGCCATGGCACCAATTTAAGTAAGGGCGGCTGGGGGCGGTAGAGGGCCGGGGAAACCTACGGATTACGGCGTTCGAACGCGACCTCGTTATCCCGAATGGTGGCTCCGTCCATGTTGACGCTCCGCGTCGGCTGCATCATGAAGAACTTCTCGGTCCAGGTTCTCCCGCCGTCTTCGCTGACCTGTTCGACGCGGATGAAGTACACGTCGGGGTCGCCGCGATCCGGCCGCAACGTCAGCTCGTTGCCGCGGATCGAGTACGACCCATCGCCGAACGTCGTGCTGGTCCAGACGGCCGCCTCGAATCGCGACAGCGCCATGTAGCGCTGCCCGACGCCGAAGAACGCGTATCGCCCGGCGGGCGTGAACGCGTATTGCAGCGCGGCGCCGCCTCCCGTGCTGGTGCCGAACGACTCCCAGCTGCCCTGGATTCTCTGCGCGAGGCCGGTTGGGGACGTTGAGGTCCAGTTCCTGAAGCGGAGGTTCGCAAAGAAACGCGGCCACACCTCGGGATGAAACGCGTACCCGTACATGTAGCACCCGCTGAGACGCGTGTCCTTCGAGAGAAAGGACACGACGGCGACGTGATCGCCCAGTCTGGCCACCATGATCGACCCACCCAGCTGGGCGTCCGGGTTCGCGGGCCAGAGGATGCCTCGTCTGATCAGTGCGTATTCCCAACCCTGCGGGGCGACCCCGCGGACGAGGACCGTCTTGTTGAGCGGATCCTCGGGGCGGATCGTGAATCCCTGGAACACCCGGCCCCAGGCCTGCTGGGCGTCCGCAAACAGATCGTTGCTCGCGGGCGCCATGGGCCAGAGACCGATGGTGCAGCGTTCGCCTGCTCCCAAGGGCGGGGAAGCGATCCACAGTCCGTTTCCGGCCGGCGTGGTCGTCCATCCGTCCGGGACCGTATAGATGTAGTCACCGAACGCGCTGCCACCGCGCGGCGGCTCCGCGGCGGTCGTGGCGGGCGTGGTGGCCACCGCGGGAGGGTTCGCCACCTGGCTCGGACTGGTTGACACGACGATGCGGCTCATCATCGCGTCCGCGGTTGGCGTGAAACGGCTGAGCAAGTCGGGCGTGTTGGTGGCGAGGATGAACACCTGGCCGCGATCGGCCCACCGCGCGGTGTAAATCCGGCTCCAGAGCTGGAACCCGTTCGGCATCTGCTGATGAATGGTCGTCACCTGAAAGGCGCCAACGCTCGATGGCTGCGGCGACTCCACCACGCGCGCGTTGCTGATCGCGCGCCTCACGATTTCGTCGTGATACGCTTGCCCCGATCCCGCGAATGCCTCGGGCGTGAATACGGTGATGACGCAGAGGAGCGGCGGGCGCAGTCCGGGCGGCGTCAGGGACGCGAGGCCGGTCTGTGGATCCTGTAAGCTGCTCCACCCTTGAGGCGCAGCGTAGGAGAGGCCGTTCGCGGCTTGGCCCAGGAGCGGCTGCGTCGTCGCACAGAGCAAGAGTGTGAGACAGGAGATCGGTTTCATGGTCAAGGTCCTCGCAACGCGTTGCGATCGGTCTAACGGGAGGAATCCGACAGCGCCTCTGCCACCAAATCTGCCACATTCGCCCGAACCTGCAGGATCTTCGTATTGGCCCGCGTCGGGTTCACCCGATTCGTCAGCAGGATCACGAACACATCCCGCTCCGGATCCATCCAGATCGACGTCCCGGTAAAGCCCGTATGCCCGAACGACTGCCGCGACAGCTTCGTGCCGGCGCTCGAGTAGCCGGAATCCGACGGCGTGTCCCAGCCCAGCGCGCGGGTCGACCCCGATGGAATTCCTTGCCGGCGAGTGAACTCCTGCACCACGTCGGCCCGAAGCATGGGAAGTGGCATGAGGTTCGATGGTCGCGGAGGAACGTTGTGCGCGAGGCGGGAGCGTGGGTTGTCACCGGAATGCGCATCTCCCGTCATCCCGATGCTTGCCTCGAGCCCGGTCGAACGACCGAGCCGCGCATCCATCAGCCAGGTCGCGAACCGCGCCAGATCGGGGGCGTTGCTGAACAACCCGGCGTGTCCGGAAACCCCACCCAGTCGCCCGGCATTCTCGTCGTGCACCTCGCCCCAGATCATGCGGTGGCGAAACACTGTGTCGTTCTCGGTCGGGGCGATGCGATCGCGCCAACCCTTTGGAGGCAGGTACCTGGTCGCGGTCATGCCGAGCGGCGCGAACACGCGCTGGGAAAGAAAACGATCCAGGCGCTCCTGGGTGATCCGCTCGACAACCTGCATCAGCGTGATCGCGCCCAGGTCCGAGTAGGTGAAATGGGTGCCCGGTTGGGAGTCGAGCGGGGTCGTATCGACGAGCGCCAGCGCCGAGCGACGGTCGGTCGCCTCCCGAAACAGCGGTCGCCACGCCGGGAGCCCGGATGCATGCGTGAGCAAATGTCGAACAGTGACTCGCTGCTTCATCGGTCCCTGGAACTCCGGCAGATAGTGTTGCACCGGGGCGTCGAGATCGAGCCGGCCCTCATCGACCAGGAGCATGCACGCGGTTGTGAGACCGATGACCTTGGTCAACGAGGCGAGATCGAAAATGGTCGACGGGTCGATGGGGCGAGGGTCGTCATTGCCGTAGTGACCGGAAGCCGACAGCAAGACCAGATGGCCGTGCCGCCCCACCGCCACGACTGCCCCGGGGTAGGCACTGTCGACTTGTGAGGCCACGTAGGCCGCCACGGCGGCGAGCCTGCTGCTGTCGAACCTCAGGGATTCTGCCGGCGCGAGCGCAATCGCGGCGCGCTGGGGGGCGGGTGGACTGGTGTGACACGCCGCAACGAGGATCGCCGCGGCGAGCAGCCGCCGGCTCACGGCAGGGGCGACACGGGCGGCGTGGTGGAATCCGGCAGCACGATTCCCCAGCCCACGGGATAGGGCGGAACCCGGATCGGGAGATGCCCGCCCACCGGCGAGAGTCCCAGGATCGCCCGCGCCGCCGCCCGCTCGGCCGTGCGCACGCCGCTCCACGCGACGAAATACGTCTTCACGGTCGGCGTCTGGTTCAAGAGGTACGGACTGCCAAAGGACACGAGCATCGTGGGCTTCAACGAATCGGTCGCCCCGATCATCAGAGCCAGTGAATCGGGAAGCGCGATGTTGCCGCGCCAGCTGATCGGCTTCACGTTGGCGGCGAACACGACCATCGGGTTCCGGCTGATCACCGTCCGCGCCGAATCGTAGGACATGGGGCCGGACATGGGCCACAGCCGGAAGTAGTCGATCGTGTCGCCGTTGGTGCGCAGGATTTCCGCCATCTGCTGCCCAACCGAGCCGTTGCCTTCATCGGCATAGGCGATGAGCGCCAGACGCGTGCGCGTGGTGCGAAGCCGGGCGAGGGTGCCCGCGCTATCGCGCACCAGGGTGAGGGCCCGCACGGCGAGATCCTGGGCAGCGGTCTGAAATCGCTTCGCGCCGACCGTCGTCATGATGTCGGGCAGCGGCACGTATCGCTGGGCGTACAGACCCAGATGGCGTTTGATCTCGAGCAGGCGGCGCACCGATGCGTCGAGGCGTTCCGCGCTGATGCGTCCGTTCGCCACCGCGGCCGTCATGGCGTCGAGCGCCGAGTCGGGGTTGGCGGGCATCAACAACAGATCCGAGCCCGCGAGGAAGGCACGCACGGTCGCCTCGCCGGCGCCGTACTTCGCGACGATGGCGCCCATCGTGAGCGCGTCGGTCACGACCAGTCCGCGAAAGCGCAGCGAGTCGCGCAACAGGCCGGTCAGCACGGCGGCGGACAGAGTCCCCGGCTCGTCCGACCCGGTGATCCCAGGCAACGCGATGTGGGCACTCATCACCACATCGGCGCCGGCATCGATCCCGACCCGGAACGGCACCAGCTCCATGGTGTCCAGACGAGCGTAGTCGGCGGTGATCACCGGGAGCCCGATGTGGGAGTCAGTTTCGGTATCGCCGTGACCGGGGAAGTGCTTCAGCGTGGCGAGCATGCCGTGGTCGTGCAGGCCCCGGACATAGGCACTCACGAGCCGCCCTACCGCCTTCGGGTCCTCGCCGAAGGAGCGCGTATTGATGATCGGGTTGAGTGGGTTGTTGTTGAGGTCGGCGTCGGGTGCGAAATTGACATGGATGCCCACGGCGCGCCCCTCGATCGCCGCGGCGCTGCCGATGGTGTACGCGTCTTCGGGTCGACCCGTGGCCCCGGCGGCCATGATCTGGGGAAACGACGTAGCACCGATGACGCGCATCCCGGCTCCCCATTCGAGGTCGGCCGAGATCAGGAGCGGCAACCGCGAACGCGATTGGAGTGCGTTGAGCTTGGCGGCGATGTCGAGCGGGGAGCCGACGGACATGATGATGCCGCCCACCTGGAGTGAATCGACCCAGCGCGCGGCTTCGACGAAGACGGAATCGTCCAGGGCGGTGTACGCACCCGAGAGCCAGGGGACGATCAGCTGGCCGACCTTCTGTCGCACCGAGAGGGCCTGCAGCAGGGAGTCCGTCGACGGCTGGGGTCCCGCCAGGGGCCCGGCAACCGGCTGGTAGGACGCGGGGGTGCAGCCGGCCATCACGGCGAACAGTAGGAGCGTATGCGAGCGCATTATCTCTGGCTGTTAGGGGTGATCGGCTGCGCCGGGCCCGCCAAGGCCCAGGTGCGTCCTGGAATCGAGGTGCTGCTCAGCGACTCGATGCAGCTGGTTCGCGGCAAGCGCCTCGGTCTGCTCACCAACCATACCGGCGTGGATCGCCACGGCCGGCGTGACGCCGATGTGCTGATCGCTGACAGATTACGGCTGATCGCGCTGTTCAGTCCCGAGCATGGTCTGCGCGGCCTCGAAGATCGCCCCGGTCTGCCGGACGCGATCGATTCTATCACGCATCTTCCAATCTATAGTCTCTACGGCGGATCGCGGGCGGCCGCCCTGGCCGCTGCTCGACTCGATCGACGTGCTGCTCGTCGACCTTCAGGACATCGGTGCCCGGTACTACACCTACATCTCGACGGTGACTTCCCTGATGCGGGACGCGGCGGCACGGCGGGTGGCGGTCGTGATCCTCGACCGGCCCAATCCGATCGGCGGGACTCTGGTGCAGGGCAGCGTCCGGCCGGTGCTGGGCAACCCCGATTCCGATGTCGTGGGATTCCTCCCTGTGCCCATGCGTCACGGCATGACGCTGGGAGAAGAGGCGCGAATGGCCGACGATCTGCTCGGCCTGCACGCGCGTCTTACCATCATTCCGGCGGTCGGATGGGAGCGGCGCCTCACATACGATTCGACCGGGCTGCCGTGGATCAAGCCTTCGCCCAACATGCCCAGTCTCGAGAGCGCCTTTCATTATCCGGGGCTGTGCCTGTTCGAGGGAACGAATCTGTCAGTGGGGCGGGGCACTCCGGTCGCGTTCCAGGTGATCGGCGCGCCGTGGCTGGACGCGCCCCGCCTCCTCCGCATCCTCCGGGGAGTGGGGAGTGGGGAGCGGTCCGCTCTGGTAGGAGTGGAAGTGACGGATACTCAATTCACTCCTCGGGCGCCGACCGATGGGAAGTATGACGGAGTGACGCTGCACGGTCTGCGGTTTCGGGTCACCGACCGCGCCTTGTATGACCCGACGTTGCTCGCGGTCGCGTTGCTCGCGGCGCTGCACGCCGTGCATCCCGACAGTTTTCAGATCCACGCAGGCGGGTTCGACCGGCTGGCGTACGGCCCGGACCTGCGCGTGTCGATCCTCGCCGGGCGTGGGGCGACGGACATCTGGCGAACCTGGTCCGAGCCGCTCGCGCGCTTTCGTCGCGCACGAGCCAAGTACTTGCTCTACTGAGACTTTTCCCCTTTGCGTCCGTTTGGGGGCCTGTTACCTTCCCCCGGCCATGAACGTCATCCCGCAGGCAGTGAAAGACGGCTTCGTAGGTCTGATGGGGCCGGTGGTGCGGGCGTTGATCCGAAGCGGCGTTACTCCCAATACGATCTCGACAGTGGGCGCCCTGGTGGTGGTGGCGTCGGCGGTGGCGTTCGGCGCGGGTAGCGTCCGGCTGGGGGGGGCTCTGCTGCTCGCCTCCGGTCTGTTCGACATCCTGGACGGGCAGGTCGCCCGTTTAGGCGGGATGAGCACCACGTTCGGCGCCTTTTATGACAGCTCGCTCGATCGGGTGGGCGAGGCGGCCCTGTTCGCCGGCATCGCGCTGCATTTCATGCGCGGCGGATTGCCCCCCTCGGCCGTCGTGTGGGGCGTGATGCTGGCCATCGCCGCGTTGGCGGCCTCGCTCATGGTTTCGTACACGCGGGCGCGGGCGGAAGCATTGGGCCTCGATAACAAGGTTGGAATCGCCGCTCGCGCCGAGCGGATCGTGGTGCTCGGGGCGCCGACGGTGTTGTTCGGTGCCGGGCGAGACGGCAAGCTGCTGTTGTGGATCGTCGCGGTCCTGGCACTCGCGACGACGGTCACCGTCATTCAGCGGATCGTGCACGTGGCGCATCTCGTGAGCGCCGAGCCGGCGGCGCGGCGTCGGGACACGCTGCCGGGCCGCGCACCGCTTCGGAAAGGAACCTGAGTCGTGGCGCAACAGGCAGGCGGGGGGGCGCACAGAGAAGTCGCGCCCGCGAAGGGCAAATTGGGCGTGCTCCTGGTGGGGCTCGGCGCCGTGTCGACCACATTCATCGCCGGCGTGGAGAGCGTGCGCCGGGGCACCGCGTTGCCGATCGGGTCGCTCTCGCAGATGGGGACGATCCGGTTGGGCAAGCGCACCGACAAGCGGACGCCCAAGATCAAAGACTTCGTGCCGCTCGCCGGGCTCGACGATCTGGTGTTCATGGCCTGGGATCCAATCCCGGACGATGCCTATACCGCCGCCACCAAGGCTGGCGTGCTCGAATCCAAGCATCTCGAGCCCATTGCCGCGTTCCTCAAGGGCATCAAGCCGCAGCCGGCGGTGTTCGATCAGAACTACGTGAAACGGCTGCAGGGCACCAACGTCAAACGCGGCAAGACCAAGCGGGAGCTCGCCGAACAGCTGCGGGAAGACATGCGGGCGTTCAAGCAGTCGGCGGGGTGTGACCGGCTGGTGCTGGTGTGGTGTGCCTCGACCGAGGTGTTCATCTCTCCGGGTCCGGCGCATCAGACACTCGAATCGTTCGAACGCGCGATGGAGCAAAACGATCCGTCGATCGCGCCTTCCATGCTGTACGGCTGGGCGGCCCTGATGGAGAACGTTCCGTTTGCGAACGGCGCACCCAACCTCACGGTGGACATCCCGGCGCTGATGAAGCTCGCCGACGAGCGGCGTGTGCCGATCGGCGGGAAGGACTTCAAGACAGGCCAGACCATGATGAAGACGGTGCTGGCCCCGGCCTTCAAGGCGCGCATGCTCGGACTCGCCGGCTGGTATTCGACCAACATTCTCGGGAATCGCGACGGGGAAGTGCTGGATGACCCCGAGTCGTTCAAGACCAAGGAAGAGTCGAAGCTGGGGTCGCTGGAGTACATCCTGCAGCCCGAGCTCTATCCCGAGCTGTACGGGAACGTGTATCACAAGGTGCGGATCAACTACTATCCGCCCCGCGGGGACAACAAAGAGGGCTGGGACAACATCGACATTTTCGGGTGGCTGGGCTACCCGATGCAGATCAAGGTCGATTTTCTCTGCCGCGATTCGATCCTGGCCGCACCGATTGTGCTCGATCTGGCGCTGTTCTTCGACCTGGCGCAACGCGCCGGTCTGGCCGGGGTGCAGGAGTGGCTCTCGTTCTACTTCAAGAGTCCGCAGACCGCCCCGGGGCTGTACCCCGAGCACGATCTGTTCATCCAGCAGACCAAAATGAAGAACACGCTGCGGTGGATGATGGGCGAGTCCCAGATCACCCACCTGGGCGTCGAATACTACGAGTACGGGGAGAAGTAGCGTCTCAGTGGCGCCGCCTGCCGTTCATTCCATCCATGATTTCGGGAGATCTCGCACGATGATTCGTCTGGCCTTGGTCGTCGCCATGGGGTTGATGCCCGCCCGCGCCGCGCTCGCACAAACGGGCGCCCCGGCGGCGCTCTCCGCCGTCGCCCAGACCCACGAGGCGGCGGGTGGAGAGGCCAGCCTGGTCCTGCCGGATCTTCACCAGGCGACGTTCCTCGGCGGCATCGATGGGCACACCCTGTTGGTGTGGGGGTTGCTCGTCTGCGCCCTGGGCCTCGTGTTCGGGCTCATCATCTACACGCAGCTGAAGAATCTCCCCGTCCACAAAGCCATGCTCGAGATTTCCGAGCTGATCTACGAGACGTGCAAGACCTATCTCGTGACGCAGGGAAAATTCCTGCTGGTGCTCTGGGCGTTCATCGGGACGATCGCCGGAATCTATTTCGGCGTTCTCGCGCCCACCGTGGACCCCACCGGGGCGACCGTGCACGGCTATCCGCCCGCCAAGGTGGCGATCATCCTGTTCTTCAGCCTGATCGGCATTGCGGGGAGCTACGGCGTCGCCTGGTTCGGGATCCGCGTCAATACCTTCGCGAACTCCCGTACCGCGTTCGCGGCGCTGACCGGCAAGCCGTATCCGTGTCACCAGATCCCCACCAAGGCGGGGATGAGCATCGGGATGCTGCTCGTGTCGGTCGAGCTCATCATGATGCTCTTCATCCTGCTCTTCATCCCGGGTGATTACGCGGGACCTTGCTTCATCGGCTTCGCCATCGGTGAGTCGCTCGGCGCGGCCGCGCTCCGCGTGGCGGGCGGCATCTTCACCAAGATCGCGGACATCGGCGCGGACCTGATGAAGATCGTGTTCAAGATCAAGGAAGACGACGCGCGCAACCCCGGTGTGATCGCGGACTGTACCGGCGACAACGCCGGCGATTCGGTCGGACCTTCCGCGGACGGGTTCGAGACCTACGGGGTGACCGGCGTGGCGTTGATCACGTTCATCCTGCTGGCGGTGCACGATCCGCTCGTCAAAGTGCAGCTGCTGGTGTGGATCTTCGTGATGCGCATCATCATGATCGTCACCTCCGGGTTGTCGTACTACATCAACGCCGCCGTGACGCGGGCCAAGTACGCGAAGGCCGACCGGATGAACTTCGAGGCGCCGCTCACCACCCTGGTGTGGCTCACCTCGTTCGTGTCGATCGCCCTGACCTACGTCGTTTCCCGCCTCCTCATTCCCGACCTGGGCGGGGATCCGACGCTGTGGTGGAAACTGTCCACGGTGATCACGTGCGGCACGCTCGCCGGGGCGATCATCCCGGAGCTGGTGAAGGTGTTCACGTCGATGAACTCAGGGCACGTGCGGGAGGTGGTGACGTCCTCCAAGGAGGGCGGGGCCTCGTTGAACATCCTCTCCGGTCTCGTGGCCGGGAACTTCAGCGCCTATTGGCTGGGCATGACGATGCTGGTGCTGATGGCGGTCGCCTATGTGGTCAGCACCATGGGGCTCGGGCCGCCCCTGATGATCGCCCCGGCGGTCTTCGCCTTCGGGCTGGTGGCGTTCGGGTTCCTGGGGATGGGCCCGGTGACGATCGCCGTGGACTCTTACGGCCCGGTGACCGACAACGCGCAGTCGGTCTATGAGCTGTCGGTGATCGAGCAGATTCCTGGTGTGAAGGCCCAGATCAAGAAAGACTTCGGCTTCGACGTGAACTTCGAGCGGGCCAAGGAGAACCTCGAGGAGAACGACGGGGCAGGGAATACGTTCAAGGCCAGCGCCAAGCCGGTGCTGATCGGCACCGCGGTCGTGGGGGCGACGACCATGATCTTCTCGATCATCCTGACGCTGACAAACGGTCTGCAGTCCGAGCTGTCCAATCTGTCGATTCTGCACCCGCCGTTCCTGCTCGGGCTGATCGCGGGCGGCGCGGTGATCTACTGGTTCACCGGCGCGTCCACGCAGGCCGTCACCACCGGCGCCTACCGCGCAGTGGAGTTCATCAAAGCGAACATCAAGCTGGAAGGCAGCACGAAGGCATCGGTCGCGGACTCCAAAAAGGTGGTGGAGATCTGCACCCAGTACGCGCAGAAGGGGATGTTCAACATTTTTTTGACGGTGTTTTTCGCGACGCTCGCCTTCGCCTTCATCGAGCCGTACTTCTTCATCGGGTACCTGATCTCGATCGCGTTGTTCGGGCTGTTCCAGGCGATCTTCATGGCCAACGCCGGCGGCGCCTGGGACAACGCGAAAAAGGTGGTCGAGACCGTCTTGAAGCAGAAAGGCACGCCGTTGCATGACGCGACGGTGGTCGGGGACACCGTGGGCGACCCGTTCAAGGACACGTCCTCGGTGGCGATGAATCCGATCATCAAGTTCACCACCCTGTTCGGACTGCTCGCCGTGGAGCTCGCTGTCTCGCTCACGTCGGAGGGCGGGGTCGGGTTGACGCGGGTGTTCGCCGCGGCGTTCCTCGCCGTGTCGGTCGTGTTCGTGTGGCGCTCCTTCTACGCGATGCGGATCGAGGTCAAGTAGGAGGGTTCGATGACCGCGGGGCAGCTCGTTGTCAGCGTGCTCGGCCTCGCCGCCATCGTGTGGGTGCTGTGGTATTTTCTGTTCGCCCGCCGGGCGGCGACCGCCGCCCGCCAGACACGCGGCGTGCAGGAAGTCGCGATCACGGTGAAGGGCGGGTACTCCCCCGACACGATCCTCGTCCAGGCCGGAAAGCCGGTCCGCCTGCTGTTCTACCGCGATGAGACGGCGGACTGCTCCGATCGGGTCGTGTTCGAGCATTTCAGCATCAACGCGCGGTTGCCCGCCTTCGAAACGACGGCGATCGAATTCACTCCCACCGAGCCGGGCGAGTATCCGTTTCGCTGCGGCATGTCGATGCTGAAGGGCCTCCTGGTGGTCGAGCCCGCCGGCGCGGGCCGCCGCACCGCCGCCTCGCCGCATCCGTCCCATGGCTAGACAGCGCGTCACGCTCCCGATCGAGGGCATGAGCTGCGCCAGCTGCGCCGCGACGGTGCAGGAGGCGCTCGGCGGGGCCCCCGGGGTGAGTGCGGCGAGCGTGAACTACGCCACCGCCAAAGCGGCGGTCGACTACGATGACACGCAGACGGCCGTCGGACGGTTGGCGCAAGCGGTGCGCGACGCCGGCTATCAGTGTGGGCAGGCGACGATGACATTCGCGATTACGGACCTGCACTACGCGCCGAGTGTGGCGGGGCTCGAGCGCGAGCTGAGTCACGTCGTCGGGGTCATTCGCGCCGCCGCCAACCAGGCGACTGAGACGGTCACCGTGACCTACGTCCCGGGCGTCGCCACGGCCGAGCAGCTGGAGCAGGCGGTGCGCGCGGCCGGATTCCGGACGGCGGAGCCGATCGCCGCCGAGGATCCGGTCGAGCGGGAGCGATTGGCCCGGCAGCGCGAGGTCCGGGAGCTGACCTGGAAGTTCAGTGTCGCGGCCGTGGTCGCGATCCTGTCCATGCTCGGTGGCATGCTGTTGATGGCGGGCAACCAGGTCCATGCCGACGGCGCGCGCGGCCTCGATGTGTTGGGGCGGGTGCTGATGCCGCTCGCCATGCGGCTCCGGACCACGGCCCTCGGCTCGAGTTTGCTGCACGATCCCCTGCGATTGAAGCTGGCACTCGGGGTCCTCGCGCTTCCCGTGATGCTCTGGTGTGGTCGCCATTTCTATTTGGGCGCCTGGAGCGGGTTTCGACACCGCACGGCCGACATGAACACGCTGATCGCGGTCGGGACCGGAGCGGCGTTCCTCTATTCCGTGGCGGCAACGGTCGCGCCGGGAGTGTTCGCGAGCGCCGGCGTGCCGGCCGACGTCTACTACGAGGTGATCTCCGCGATCATCGCGCTGATCCTGCTCGGGCGTCTGCTCGAAACGCGTGCCAAGGGACGGACCTCGGCGGCGATCCGTCAGCTCGCCGCCCTCACCCCGGGGATGGCGCACGTGATGCGCGGGTCCGTTTCGCACGACGTGCCGGTCGCCGCGGTCGAGGAACGGGATCTCGTCGTCGTGAAACCGGGTGAGCGTATTCCCGCCGACGGTCTCGTCACGCAAGGCAGCTCGGCGGTGGACGAATCGATGCTTACCGGTGAGCCGATGCCCGTGATGAAAAAGGAAGGGGATGAAGTCATCGGCGGCTCGCTGAACACCACCGGCAGCTTCACGTTCCGCACGACCCGGGTCGGCAAGGACACGGCGCTGGGCCAGATCATCCGGCTGGTCGAGGACGCGCAGTCCTCCAAGGCGCCGATCCAGGGGCTCGCCGATCGGGTCGCGGGGATCTTCGTGCCGGTGGTCATCGCCATCGCGATCGCGGCGTTCGTGGTCTGGTACGATCTTGGTCCCGCGCCCGAGTTGGTGTACGCCACCATCGCCCTCGTCACGGTCTTGATCATCGCCTGTCCCTGTGCTCTGGGACTCGCGACCCCGACGGCGATCCTGGTCGCCACCGGGCGCGCCGCGGAGCAGGGGGTTCTGATCCGCGGGGGCGAAGCCCTGGAGCGCCTGTCCAAGGTGAAGGTCGTGCTGCTCGACAAGACGGGGACGATCACCGAAGGCAAGCCGACGGTCACCCACATCGTGGCCGCGCGTAAGCCGGACGGGACTCCAGTGGCGACCGGCGAAGTGCTACGATGGGCGGCGTCGGTGGAGCAGCGCTCCGAGCATCCGATCGCCCAGGCGATCGTGAAGGCGGCGACCGACCGCATGGTGCTGCTGTTGCCGGTCGAGAAGTTCGCCGCCATGGAAGGGCGGGGCGTGCGCGGCACGGTGGATCGGCGCATCGTCGAAGTGATCTCGGCGCGACACGCGCGCGAGCGCAGCCTCGAGCTGGGCAGCCTCGCGCAGGACGCCGACCGGCTCTCCGCGCAGGGTCGCTCGCCGATCGTGGTGGTGGTGAACAACACGGTGCACGCGGTGATCGCGATTGCCGATCCGATCAAGCCGACGGCCAAAGAAGCCATTGCCCGGCTCAAAGATCTGGGGCTCACGGTCCAGATGGTCTCCGGCGACTCCAAGAGCGCCGCACACGCCGTGGCCAAGGAAGTCGGCATTACCGATGTGATCGCGGAGGTATTGCCGTCGCAAAAAGTCGACCTGGTGAAGAAGGCGCAGCGCCAGGGCGCCCCGGTCGCGATGGTGGGCGATGGAATCAACGACGCGCCGGCCCTGGCGCAGGCGAATGTCGGGATCGCGATCGGCACGGGAACGGATATCGCGATGGAAGCGTCAGACGTGACGCTGATCCGTGGCGACCTGCGGGGCGTGGTCACGGCGGTGGAGCTGTCGCGCCGGACCTTGAAGACCATTCGCCAGAACCTGTTCTGGGCGTTTATCTACAACCTGCTGGGCATCCCGGTCGCCGCAGGTGTGCTCTACCCGTTCACCGGGCTGCTGCTCTCGCCCGTGCTCGCGAGCGCGGCGATGGCGTGGTCGAGTCTCAGTGTGGTATTGAACAGCCTGCGCCTGCGGGGCTACACTCCGTCCTGGGCGTCCTAACGAGGAAGCGCGATGCGATACTTTCACCGAACCCCGTCGTCCCCGATCGACGTGCTCGCCCTGGCCCGGTCGTTTTTCGGCTCCCGCCTGTCGCCGTCCGAAGAATCGCCACGCCGTCTGGCGTACCGCGGCAACCTGGGGAAGGTGACCGTGTCGGCCAAAGCGGAGGGCGGGCACTACACGCTCGTGGAGGTCGAGACGGATCAGGTGGGCGAGGCGGAGGTCGATAAGCTGGCGAAACGATTTCTCGCGGAGGTGCACCGGCAGTTCGAGCCGACGCACGAGGTGCGTGGAGCGTACTAGCCGATCAGGGTCGCGCCATATCCCGCCTGGACGACCGAGGCGACGAGCCGCTGCGTCGTCACCACATCGTCGTTGAAGTCGACTTCCGCTTTGCCGTCCTGCAAGTCCACGATCGCCGCATACACGCCGTCCACCTGTTTCAAGGCGTGTTCGACCTTCTGGCGGCAATGGCCGCAGGACATCCCGGTCACCTTGAGTTTCGCGCTTGCCATATGATGCCCGGCGCTCCTTGATTCTCCTCGGGCCCACACCCAACTTTCCCGCCCACTATAATTTAGCCGGATGCCGCCCCACTCCGTACCCGACACCAGGTCCGAGACTCCCGCGTTACCGGCGGAGCTCGAGCGGCCGCAATTACTCGAGATATACCGCTATTTGCGGTTGACGCGCACCCTGGAAGAGCGGTTGGTAGCGCTGTACCGGCAGAGCAAGGTAATTGGTGGGCTGTTCCGCTCGCTCGGGCAAGAGGGAGAATCGGTCGCCTCGGCGTACGCCCTGGAACGCGGACGCCACCGCGACATCCTCTCGCCGCTGATCCGCAACCTTGGGTCGCTGCTGGTCATGGGGGCCCGGCCGGTCGAGATCCTGCGGCAATACATGGCCAAGGCCGAGAGTCCCACCCACGGCCGCGAGCTGAACCTGCATTTCAACGATCTCGAGAAGGGCTACCTGGGCCAGATTTCGCACCTGGGGGACATGGTGCCCGTCATGGCCGGCATTACGCTCACGTTCAAGCTGCGCGGCGAGTCGCGCGTCGGGCTCGTGTATGTCGGCGACGGGGCGACCTCGACCGGGGCCTTTCATGAGGGATTGAACTTCGCCGCGGTGCAGCGCTGCCCCCTGGTCGTCATCGGGGAATACAACCACTGGGCCTATACGACGCCTCCCGAGAAGCAATACGCGGTGAAAGACCTGGCCGAGAAGGCCAAAGGGTACGGGATTCACGCCGTGACGGTCGATGGCAATGATGTGATCGCAGTGCATGCCGCGACCAAACACGCGGTGGAGCGCGCGCGGCGCGGCAAGGGCGTGCATTTCATCGAAGTGAAGACCTATCGTCGCAAGGGGCATGCCGAGCACGACGACCAGTCGTATCAACCCAAGGACGAAATCGAGCAGTGGGCGCGCGACAACGATCCCGTCGATCGGTTCATCAAGCAGCTGCTCGAGAACAGTTGGGTGGAGGAGTCCGAGCTGATCGAGATCGATCGCGCGGCGAAGGACGAAATCGACCAGGCGACCGACGCCTGCGTGAACGAGCCGCTGCCGCCGCCCGAGTCCGCGCTGCCCGGCGTGTACGCGCATCCGGAGGCGGCCGACCGCCTCTGGTTCCGGGGGCTCTAGATGGCCGAGATCACGTTTCTCGAAGCGCTCCGCCAGGGCCTGTGGGAAGAGATGGAGCGCGACGACCGTGTGTTCATGCTGGGCGAGGACATCGGCGCCTACGGGGGAGCGTTCAAGGTCACCGACGGGTTCCAGAAGAAATTCGGTGAAGCCCGTGTGATCGACACGCCGATTTCCGAAGCGGCGATCGTCGGAGCGGCGGCCGGGGCGGCGCACATGGGGCTGCGCCCGGTGGCGGAGATGCAGTTTATCGATTTCATCTCGTGCGCCTACGACATGCTGACCAATTACGTTGCGACGGCGCGCTACCGCGCGGGGCTCTCGACGCCGATGGTGGTGCGCGGTCCGTGCGGCGGGTACGTCCGCGGCGGGCCGTTCCACTCTCAGAACCCCGAGGCAGCATTCTTCCATACGCCGGGGTTGAAAATCGTCTACCCGTCCACGGCGCGGGACGCCAAGGGGTTGATCAAGGCCTCGATTCGCGACGAGGATCCGGTCCTCTATCTCGAGCACAAGTGGCTGTACCGACGCATCAAGGAAACCTTGCCCGAAGGGGAAGAGATCCTCACGCCCATCGGGGAAGCCCGGATCGCGCGCGAGGGTCGGGATCTTTCGATCATCACCTACGGCGCCACCGTATGGAAGGCGCTGGACGCGGCGTTGCAGCTCGAGAAGGAAGACGGGCTCGGGGTCGAGATCCTCGATCTGCGCACGCTGCTGCCGCTCGACGACGCGGCGATCATGGCGACCGTGAAGAAGACGAACAAAGTGCTGATCGTGCATGAAGACACCCGCACCGGGGGGTTGGCCGGGGAGATCACCGCGCGCATCAACGAGCAGGCGTTCGAGTGGCTGGACGGTCCGATCGCCCGGGTCACCGCCCACGACGTCCCGTTGCCCTATGCGCCGACGCTGGAAGATTTCGTGCTGCCGCAGACGGACGACATCGTGAAGGCGGCGAGATGGTTGGCGAAATACTGAGAGGCGCGATCAGCTATTAGCTATCAGCCATCAGCCAAGCTGATAGCTGATGGCTGACAGCTGACGGCGCTACCGGAGAGTGTATGGCACGGATTGATGTTCTGATGCCCCAGATGGGCGAATCCATCGCCGAGGGCACGCTCAGCAAGTGGCTCAAGAAGCTCGGCGATCCGGTGAAGCGCGACGAGCCCCTGTTCGAGATCTCGACCGACAAGGTCGACGCTGAGATTCCGGCGCCCACGGCCGGTACGCTGGCGGAGATCAAGGTGCAGGAAGGCCAGACCGTTCCGGTCATGACGCTGGTCGCGGTCATCGAGACGGAAGCGGGGGCGGCCGTCCCGACGCCGACTCCCCCGCGCCGACTCCCGCGCCGACTCCGGCTCCGAAGCCCGCCCCGGCCCCAGCTCCTGCAGCGGTGGCACCCGTCCCGCGTCCCACGTCCCCCGTCCCACCCAAGGGTGACGGCGCCGAGACGGCCGAGGAACGTCTGCGCCGGCGTTCCACCCCGCTCGTTCGCAGGATTGCCTCGGAGCATCAGGTGGACATCTCGCAAATCCCCGGCACCGGATTCGCGGGTCGTGTTACCAAGACCGATATCCTCGGTTTCATCGAACGCGGGGTACCAGCGCCTTCGACACCTGGCACCCGACCCCTGGCACCTGCCGGTCCCATCGAGCATCCGGCCACGGCGCCCTGGCCCGGTGACCGGGTCGAGCCGTGGTCCAAGATCCGCAAGATCACGGCCGATCACATGATCATGTCGAAGCGCGTCTCGGCACACGTCGCGAGCTTTTTCGAGATCGACTATTCGCGCATCGCCCAGCTGCGGGCCAAGCACAAGCAGTCCTACGCCGACCGCGGCGTGAACCTCACGTTCCTGGCGTTCATCGCCAAGGCGTGCGCCGAGCACCTGCGCAACCATCCCGTCGTCAACGCGGCCGTTTCCGGGGAGAGCACGATCTACCGGCGGGACATCAACATCGGCATCGCGGTGGCGCTCGATTGGGGGCTCATCGTGCCGGTGATCAAGCATGCGGACGAGCTATCGCTGCTGGGACTGGCGCGGACCATCAACGATCTGGGGGAGCGCGCCCGCACCAAGAAGCTGTCCCCCGATGACATTCAGCGTGGCACCTTTACTATTACGAATCCCGGCGGGTTCGGGCCGTACGCGGGCATCCCCATCATCAATCAGCCGCAGGTGGCGATTCTGGGCGTGGGCACGATCGAAAAGCGGCCCAAAGTGATTACGGGACCCGATGGCACCGACGCCGTCGCGATCCGCACCATGGGCATGCTCACGATGTCGTATGACCATCGCGTGGTCGACGGCGCCGACGCCGACAAGTTCCTGGCCGATGTGAAGAAGTCGCTGCAGGAATTCCCGGAAGGAGCGGTGTGATGATGCCGAAGGTGCTCACCGCCTCACGCGTGCGCGTCGCGGCCGCGAACGAGGCCGATTACCTCGCGACGTTGCGGGATCTGGCTCAGTTCGCGGACGCCCGCGGCCAGCGCATCTGGTTGTTCCGCAACGCCAAGGACCCGCGGCTGTTCATCGAGTTCTCCGAAAGCCCCACCGAAATGTCCCACCGGGCGCAGGCGTCACGCCTCCCGGAGGAGACGAAGCTCGAGAAGAAGCTGCAGAGCCTCGTCACCTATGCGCCGGATGCGTGGGAGTTGTGGTCGGAAGTCGCGATTCCCACCGCCGCGATGGAGCCCTAGCATGTCCCAACGCACGCTGGTGGTCGACGGTCAACGGTGGGAAGTGACGCCGTCCGGCCGCAGCACGGTGTACGGACAGGATCAGTACAGCTTGATGTTTCAGCTCGGCACCGGGCCGGAACGCAAGCGCCGCTTCACCCGCTATATGCCCACGGGGGCGAGACGCACGGACGCCTCGTTGGGGGAGCTCTCCGACAGTCAGCTGCTGGGGCTGTTCCACCAGTCCCAGCCGGCCTGGACCGCTCCGGAGAGCGCCTACGGCAAACGTTGATCTGCACTGCCACTCGACCGCCTCGGACGGCCAGGTGGGTCCCGAGACGGTCGCGCACCGCGCCCATGCCGTTGGCCTGAGCGCGTTCGCGCTCACCGACCACGATACGCTCGCCGGGGTCGAAGTGGCGGCGGCGGCGGGGCAAACCCTCGGGGTCCGCGTGGTCGCCGGGTGCGAGTTCAGCGTACGGGCGCCCTGGGGTGAGCTGCACCTGCTGGCCTACTTTCTTCCCACGACCGATCCGGCGCTCAACGCCTTTCTGGTCGAAGCGCGCCTCGCGCGCGAACGGCGCGGGGCGCAAATGGTGGAAAAGCTGCAGCGCCTCGGGGTCGAGATCGACCTCGAGGATCTGGCGTTTCAGGCGGCCGGCGGGGCCGTGGGGCGCCCTCATGTCGCCCGCGCCCTGGTGGATGCGGGCGCGGTCGTGGATTTCGAAGAGGCGTTCGACCGGTACCTGGGACGCGGCCGGCCGGCGTTCGTCGACAAGCCGCTTCCGGCGCTGCGGACAGTCGCCGACCTGATTCACGGGGTCGGTGGCCTTGGGGTCGCCGCCCACCTGGGTGATCGCGGTCACGAAGCGCAGTTGCGAGCGTTCAAAGCCGACGGACTGGACGGCGTCGAAGTCCGCCATCCGAGCCATCCCAAGCACGTGGAGGCTCGCCTCACCAAGCTGGCCCGCGAGCTGGATCTCGCCATGTCCGGGGGCTCCGACTGGCACGGCGAGGAAAACGCGGCGCTCGCTCATGCCCCGTTGGGAGGGATGGACGTGCCGATGGAGTGGTTGGAGGACCTGGAACGGCGTAGGGAGAAGGCGTATGGGGGAAAACCGTAAGGAGAAAGCGTGACATGAGCGACGTTCTGGAGATTGGGAGCAAAGCGCCGCTGTTCGAGGCACCGGCATCCGATGGGAAGACCTACAAACTGGCCGAGGTGCTGAAGCGCGGGCCGGTCGCGTTGATTTTCTATCCCGGCAACAACACCCCTGGGTGAAACCGCCAACTCTCCGCCGTGCGCGATGAGATGAGCAAGTTCGAGGGTGCCCGGATGCAGCCGTTTGGCGTGAACCCGGCGAGCACCGAGAGTCACTTGAAATACGTGGAGAAAATGCGGTTCAATTTTCCGCTCTTGTCCGATCCCGACCGGGCCATCGCCGGTGCCTACCATGCCCTGAAAGAGGACGGCAAGGGGATCGCGCGCACGGTGTACGTGATCGGCACGGACGGGTCGGTGCGGTACGCGCAGCGCGGCGCGCCGCCCGTGGACCTGATCGTGGCGGCGGTCGAGGACGCGGGGCGTGGCGGCTGAGCTGGCCCGTCGGGTCGCCCTGGTCACGGGCGTTGGCGCGGTCGGGCAGATTGGACACGCTGTGGCCTTGGGTCTCGGCGCCGCCGGGGCCCGGCTGGTCCTGGCCGACCGCAGCGCCGAGCTGCTGGATGCCCGGGTGCACGAGTTTGCCGTGGCCCGCGTCGAAGCCGTCGCGGCGCCGGGGGACCTGACCGACCCGCGGGTCGCGCGCGCGGCGGTCGGGTTCGCCGAAGCGCGGTTTGGGGGACTCGACATCGTGGTCAATGTCGCCGGTGGGCTGACCAGCTACGGCGCGTTCACGGAAACCGACCCGGCGGCCCTCGATCGCGAGCTCATGATCAACCTGCGCACCGTGTATTGCGTGTCCCAGGCGGCGGTGCCCTCGCTGCGCCGGCGTGGCGGTGGGGTGATCGTCAATTTCGCGTCGATCGCCGTGCTCCACCCGCAACTCAATCTGGCGGCCTATACGGCTGCCAAGGGCGCCGTCGCCGCGCTGACCGGCGCCCTGGCGCGAGAGCTGCGCGACGACAAGATCCGCGTTAACGCGCTGGCGCCGGAAGCCGTCCGCACGCCGGCGAACGTCCAATCCATGGGCGCGGACGCGAAGTTCGTGGAGCTCGCCGATCTGGTCCAGACCATCCGCTGGCTCGTTTCTGACGCCGCGGCCACGTTGACCGGCCAGATCATTCCTCTCACCGCCAAGGCGGGGTAGCGCATGCAGCTCGCGGGCCGCGTGGCCCTGGTTACGGGTGCGGGCCGGCGTCTGGGGCAGGCGATCGCGGTGGCATTGGGGCGGGCCGGGTGCGATGTGGCGGTGCACTATCATGGGTCGGCCGAGGGCGCCGAATCGACCGCCCGGTCGGTGCGAGCAGCGGGGCGGACCGCGCGCGTGTTCGCGGCCGACTTGCGCGACGCCGCCGCCGCCCGGGCTCTGCCGGACCAGGTCGCGCGCGCGTTCGGCCGGTTGGACGTGCTCGTCAATTCGGCGGCGATCATGGTCCAGCGCGAATTCAAGGCGATCACCACCGACGACTGGAACGACGCGCTGGCGTTGAACCTGTCAGCGGCATTCTTCACGTCGCAGGGCGCCGCGCCGCATCTGCGGACGAACCGCGGCAAGATCGTCAACCTCGCCGACCTCGCGGCATTCGAGGTGTGGCCGTCGTATCTGCCGCTCAATGTTTCGAAAGCGGGCGTCGTCATGCTCACGCACGCCCTCGCACGCGTGCTGGCGCCGGAAGTCACCGTGAACGCGGTCGCACCAGGGGCCGTCCTTCCGCCCGACGACTGGCCGATCGCAGCGCGGGAGCGGCTCATGGCGACCACACCGCTGCGCCGGCTGGGCGCGCCCGAGGACGTCGTGCGGGCGGTCCTATTCCTGCTCGAGAGCGATTACGTCACGGGGATCGTGCTGCCGGTCGACGGCGGCCGGATGGTGCGGTGAGCGATTCCGGTGCACCCGAGCCGGCGCGCATGCGCGACGTCGTGGTCGTGGGCGGCGGGTGCTATGGCACCTTCTACGCGACCCAACTCGCCAAGGCGAAGCAACGCGGCAAGGCGACCTATCGCACCGTGGTGATCGTCGATCGGGACGAACGGTGCCGGGCCCGTCTCGAGCTGGGCGACGCACCGGATCGCCGTTTCGTCGTCAGTGAGTGGGATGCGTTCTTCGACCACTACCTCGTCCCGGGCCACCCGTCCCGGACGGGGGACGAGCGCGATTACATCGTTCCCTCACCGCACATGCCGCACCTGATGTTCGAATGGCTGGTCCGGAACGCGCGTGCCCGCTTCACCGACCGGCAGTTCGAGGTGGTGGCGGTCCCGGGGGACCTGACGCTGCCCTACGACCGCACGGCGTCCGATCGCACTCGCTACATCTCGTTCGCCGACTGGATCTGCCCTACCCATTGCATCGAGCCGGCCCTCTGTCCCGCCATCGGCCAGCCGCGCACCTGGGAGATGTCTGACACGCTGCGGGACCTCGCCGGACGGCTGCGCGCCGCCGGCGAGCCGGTACGCGGGCCCGCGCTGTTCGTGTGCCAGCATCATGTGTACGGCGTCGGAACGTTCGCGGTGGAGGAGGTGCTGGAGGGTGAGCGGATCGTGGCGGAGGCCGCCCACACCCCGGAGGTGGCTCTGGTGATGGTGGGGACGGTGAGCTCGTGCCACGGGGCCGTAAACCTGTTGAGAATCGGGGCGCCGTCGCCGTCGTGACGCCGGAAGACCGTCGCGCCTACCTGGCGCACGCGCGGAACCTGTTCAACACCCGGGAATTCTGGCTCGCGCACGAAGCCTTGGAAACCGTCTGGCGTTCTATTATTGAAGGGGAGGAGCGGCGCGTGTGGCAGGGGTTGATTCAGGCCGCGGCCGCGTTGCTGCACCTGCAGCGGGGCAACCGACACGGGGTGGTCGTGATCGGCGCGGCGGCGATGGCCAAGCTGGCCGGTGCGCAGCACCCGGCGGTCGAGTTCGATACGGTTCAGTTCCGTGCCCAATTGGCGCGGGCCCTGGCGGGGGAGGGGGATCCTCCGCAATTGGAATGGCGCATCAATGCCTGAAAACGGCACGCAGGCCTATGACCTGATCATCGTGGGCGCCGGCCCAGCCGGGTTGTGCGCCGCGATGTATGCCGGACGCGGCATGCTCAAGGCGCTCACGATCGAGCGCGGCGCCCCCGGAGGCGAGCTCCTGAACACCGATTTGATCGAGGATTACATCGGGTTCGAGAGCGTCAAGGGCTGGGACCTGGCGCAGAAGTTCACGGAGCACGCCAAGAAGTTCGGGGCGGAGCTGATCACCGATACGGTCGAGCGGGTGCGCAAAGGGGACGACGGGCTGTTTGAAGTCCGGACCGCGCGGGAGCGGGTGTACCGCGCCCCGGCCGTGATCATTACCGCGGGGGGCACGCCCATCAAGCTCGGCGTTCCCGGCGAAAAGGAATACGCGGGGCGCGGCGTGTCGTACTGCGCCGTTTGCGACGGCGCCTTCTTCAAGGGAGAAGTCCTCGCCGTCGTCGGTGGCGGGGATGCGGCGGTCGAGGAAGCCGACTACCTGACGCGGTATGCCTCCAAGGTCTACATCGTGCATCGCCGCGACCGGCTGCGCGCGTCGAAGATCCTGCAGGAGCGGGCGTTCGCCAATCCCAAGATCGAGATGGTGTGGAATGCGACCGTGTCCGCCATCGTCGGCAACGAGAAGGGCACCGACCATCTGGAGCTCGAAGACACCGTCACCGGAGCCAAGCGGCCGCTCAAGGTCGGCGGCGTGTTCATCTTCATCGGGTTCAAGCCCAATTCGGGGCTGGTCGAAGGGCACCCGCGGCATGACGAAGCCGGCTACTTCATCACCGATGAGCGGATGATGACCTCGATTCCCGGGCTGTTTGCCGCGGGCGACGTGCGCAGCCAGCTCACCCGGCAGATCACGACGGCCGTGGGGGATGCGACCACGGCGGCGATTGCCGTCGAGAAGTACCTCGCCGCCCTGCGCGAGCAGGAAAAGGCCGTGCCGGCGGTGACGACATGAAGGTCGTGATGATCCCCAACGGCGGGTTCGTCGAGAATTGTTACCTGGTGATCGACGAGGCGGCGCACGAGTGCGCCATTGTCGACCCGGGTGAAGAGGCGGGGCTCATCCTGCATAAGCTGGAGCAGGCCGCGGTTCGTCCCGTGGCGATCTGGCTTACCCACGCACACATCGATCACGTGCTGGGCGTCCCGCGGATCAAGGAAACGACCGGGGTCCCCATCTTCCTGCATCCATCCGACCGTCTGCTGTACGATCGGGTGCCGCAGCAGGCGGCCGCCTTCGGCTTGGGTCCGGTGGCCACGCTGCCGCCGCCCGATCAGCCGTTTGCGCACGGCGATCGAGCGCGGGTCGGCGGGCTGAGTTTCGACGTCCGCCACACGCCGGGGCATTCGCCCGGCAGCGTGTCGCTGGTGGGCGAGGGGGTGGTGTTCGGTGGCGACGTGCTGTTCCAGGGCTCGATCGGGCGCACCGATCTGCCCGGCGGCGATTTTGAGACCCTGATCCGGAGCATCGAGCGGGAGTTGCTCGTTCTGCCCGATTCCACCATCGTGTACAGCGGGCATGGACCGCAAACCACTATCGGCGCCGAGCGACGCGCCAACCCCTTCCTCACCGGCGCCTTCCCAGCCGCGGTCTAAGGCCACTCCGCGCCCGCCGGCGACCTGCCTGCGATGTGGCGCGGTCGTCCGGCCCAAACCGTGGGGCTGCAAGAACCCCTGTACCAACTGCGGCTTCATCTACCCATTGGGCGACTGCTCGGATTGAGCGCATGACCCCCCATCTGCTCGCGCTCGGCGCCCTCGCGCTGGACGTGGTCGTGCGCGCGTGGCGCATTCAGCTCGCCGCGTGGACCGCGGGAGGCGGGCTCCGTTTCTGGCCCGCGGTGCGCCTCAATCTCTACGGCGAAGCGGCTTCGACCCTCACCCCGAATCGTCTCGGCGGCGAGGCCGCGCGGTTCGCCGGCCTCACACAGGCCGGCCTGCGACCGGTGACGGCGCTGGTGTCGTTGGGCGTTGAAGTCGCCGCCGAGTGGCCCGTGTTCCTCATCCTGGTGGGCGTGCTGGTGGTGCACTACGTCCCCAACTGGAGACTCGCGGCGCAGCTGTGGTTGCGGCGTCACCTCGCCACCGATCTCGTCATGCTCGAGCTCGCGGCGCTGGCAGCTCTGCTGGTCGTCCTTCTGATCCAACGTCTGGCCAAGCCGGGAGCCATCCGGCACCGGGTGCGCCGCCAGTGGCGCGTGGCGATCGCCCACGTACGCCGGGCGCCGCTGTGGGTCCAGCTCCTGAACGCGGGGTTGACGGCGGTGAGCCTCGTCTCCCGAGCCCTCATTCTCCCGGCGCTCGCCTGGGGTCTGCCCAACGCGCCACCCTTCGGGGAGATGGTCTTCGGGGCCATGGCGCTCCTGGCCTCGCCGTTGCTCGTTCCGTTGCCGTCTGGTGGCGGCGGCATCGAGGTGGCGTTTCTCTCGGGCTTCGCCGGCGAGTTCGGCGACCACGCCGTACGGATGCTGGTGTGGTGGCGATTCTACTCGGTGGTGCTGCTGACGGTGGCCGGCGTGTATCTGATGGTGCACTCGCTGGGCGTGCGTGCCGCGCGACAACTGGTCACGATCGGCTGGGGTCGACGCCAGCGCTCCAAACCGTCGTAATTCGCCTTTCGGAGCGGCACGGAATAGAATGAGAGCGGAATTCCGTGACTCTAGGTGATTCGTGGCTCGAAACCGACGGCAGTCGGGCGGAGCGAACCGAGGCGATGAGCGCAACGCGCGTCGAACGCGATCCATTGGGTGAGCTGCCCGTTCCCGTCGATGCCCTGTATGGCGTCCAGACTGAACGGGCGCGGCGCAATTTCCCCATTTCCGGCCTGCGCCCCACGGCGGCATTCGTCGATGCCGTCGTCTGGATCAAGAAGGCCGCCGCGCTGACCCACAAGGAAACGGGCCGGCTGGACGCCAAGCGGGCGCGACGCCATCGTCGGGCGGCCGACGAAATCCTCGCCGGGCCAGCACCGGGACCAGTTCGTCGTGGATCCGTATCCAGGCCGGCGCCGGCACCTCGCACAACATGAACGCCAACGAGGTGCTCGCCAACCGCGCCAACGAGCTCCTGGGCGGCAAGCGGGGCGACTACGAGCCGGTGCACCCCAACGACCACGTCAACATGGCGCAGTCCACCAACGACGTGATCCCGACCGCCATCCGGCTCGCCTGCGCTGTCGAGCATGCTCGACCCGCTGCTCGAGCGCGCTCGACGGCCTGGCCGCGGCGTTCCTGGCGACAAGGGCAGCGAGTTCGACGACGTCCTCAAGTCCGGCCGCACCCACCTGCAGGACGCGACGCCGATCCGACTGGGCCAGGAGTTCACCGCCTACGGTCATACCGTCCAGCGCAACCGCGATCGCATCGAGCCCGCGCCGCCGACGACCTGCGGGAGCTCGGACATCGGCGGCACGGCCGTCGGGACCGGCCTGAACGCCGAGCCCGCGTATCCCGGCGCTGATGGTCAAGCACCTGCGAGCCATGATCCGGGCTCGAGCTGCGCGAGGGCAAGGATCGCGTTCAGCTGATGCAGTCGCATGGGCGACCCCGCCGCGTTGTCGCGGCGCGCTGCGCGGACCTACGCGGTCGACCTGGCGAAGATCGCCAACGACCTGCGGCTGCTCGTCTCCGGCCCGCGCACCGGCCTGGACGAGATCCGCCTGCCGGCCGTGCAGCCCGGCTCGTCGCATCATGCCGGGCAAGGTGAACCCGTCGATGGCCGAGATGGTGAACATGGTCTGCTTCCAGGTGATCGGGCAACGACGCTGACGGTCGCGACCGCGGCGGAGGCGGGCCAGCTCGAGCTGAACGTGATGATGCCGGTCATCGCGCACAATTTGTTCGTCACCCTCGGTCTCCTGACTTCCGCCAGCCGCGTGCTGGCCGAGCGGTGTGTAGAGGGCATCGAAGCGGATGCGGCCATGTGTGCCCACTGGCTCGATCGGTCTCCGGCCCTGGTGACGGCGCTGGCACCGAAGATCGGCTACGCCGAGGCGGCGAAGCTCGCCAAGGAAGCAGTCGAGAAAAACCTGTCGGTGCGCGAATTGTTGCTGCAGAAGGGCATGCTCAAGGGCAAGGAGCTGGACGAAGTGCTCGACCTGCACGCCATGACCGAGATCGGCGTGCGCGGCATCGGCGGCGGGTGAATCACATTTCCCTCACGGAGGCGGAGACATGAACTGGTGGCTCGCGGGACTGATCGTCGGCGTGGTGGCGTGGCTCGCCGACTGGGTACTGTGGAGCAAGGTGTTCATGAAGGGAATGGAGAACCTGGTCACGCCGCCCCCCGCGGGGCAGGCGTTGAACATGGGACCGATGATGATCAAGTCGTTTCTGTTGTCGATCGCCTTCGGTCTGATCTTCACCTACCTCTATGTGCGCTTCTCCGTGAGCCTCTGGGTTTCCGGTGGTGGCCCATTGGCCGGGATGGAGTTCGCGACCGTACTGTGGCTGCCCACCATCGCGCTGTCGACGCTCGGCACCGGGGTGTGGTACGACAAAGCGCGCGCCCTGATGAACGCCACGTTCTGGGCGTGGTTGATTCGGATGAACGTCGCCGGAATCGTGGTCGGCCTGTTGATGCACTAGCCCTGCCTGGCCATCACCGGGGCCGGGTGACCGCCGTCACGGTTGCCCGGCCTCGCTGACCCGTACGCCGGTGCGCGGGTATTTGAAACGATGAAACGCTCCGGTCTCCTCTTGCTTACGGCCGTGGTCGTGGCCGCCCCCGCCCCCGCGTTCGGGCAGCGTCGGCTCCGCCTCGGTCCGCTGCTCTCCTCGATTTCCGTCGAAAACGGTACCGGGGCCGCCCAGTCCTATAGTGGCTATGGCGGCACGATCGCGTTGCTCACGGGCGACTACGATGAAACGGGACTGGTCGTGGCCCGTTACAACGACCTCTCCGACAACACGTGTGAGCGTCGCCTGACCTTCATCGGTCTAAATTCGAGCTACTACCCGATTGGCCCGAAGGGCGTCGCCCCATTTGCCTCGACCGAGCTGGGGCTGGCGCGCGTGACCGAATCCCAGGTGCCGTTGCTGTTCACCTGTTCGGGGGCCACGCCGGTCGAAACCACCAACCAGATCGGACTCGCCTTCGGGTTGGGTGTCCGCGTGGGCATCGGCGAGAACATCGTCGGCACGGTCGAGGGCAGGTTCCTCCAGGTCCCCAACAGCTTCATCCAGGGTCTCGAAGCGCGCGCCAACGTCTCGGCGGCGTTGGGATCGGTGCGGCAGACCGAGCTGCTGGCCGGGACACTCGGTCCGGTGGTGGGGGTCTGGATTCCTCTCTCCGGGACGTTGCGCGCCCGCGCGCCGCTCGCCGGGGTCCGGTTCCGGCGTGACACCAAGAAAGCGGGCGCCGTCGGTCTGCAGATCGACTATGCTCCGCTCGAGGTGACCGGCCCGTGTACGGATCCCGGATGTCGACCATTCGCCATCCTGTTCGCCCCGAGCTATGAACCCAGTCTGCGGCCGGCGTGGGGACGTTTCTACGGTGCGATCGGCCCGCTCATCGCCGGGTTTCCCTCGGAGGGCCCCGACCGCGGGACCGCGCAAGGATTGCATGCGGGCATCGGCGCCGATGTGTTCAGCGGGTGGGCCATGTGGAATCTCAACGCCCGTGTGCTGTGGCTGCAGCGCAATTCGGGAACCAACGTCTTCGCGGTGCAGCTCGGCGCAAGTCTGAGCCCCAAACTCTCGCATCCATCAACGGAGAGTGCCCCCGGGCATTGAACCGACACTGAATTCCTTTCATATTCCGGCGGCATCCACTCCTCATTGCTCGCCGGTCGCCCGATGACTGCTCCCGTTCCTCCACACGCTTCGCCCTTCTCGCATGAAGAGCTGATCCGGTATTCACGGCACCTCGTCCTGCCACAGGTCGGCGTGGAGGGACAGGAGCGTCTCAAGCGCGCTCGCGTCATCGTCGTCGGAGCCGGGGGGCTCGGCTCGCCCGCGGCGCTGTATCTGACGGCCGCCGGCGTCGGCACGATCGGTTTGGTGGACTTCGACGTCGTGGATCGCTCCAATCTGCAGCGACAGGTGCTGCACGGGACGGCCGCCGTGGGGACGGCGAAGCTCGAATCCGCACGGGCACGCTTGCACGACCTGAATCCGAACGTTCAACTCGAGCTGTTCGACACCAGGCTCAGCGCGGCCAACGGACTCGATGTGCTGCGGGGGTGGGACGTCGTGCTCGACGGCAGCGACAATTTCCCGACTCGCTATCTCGTCAATGACGCCTGCGTCCTGCTGGGGATTCCGAACGTGTACGGAGCCGTGTTGCGCTTCGACGGCCAGGTGTCGGTGTTCGATGCCCGGCGGGGACCCTGCTATCGCTGCCTGTATCGGGAGCCGCCGCCGCCCGAGCTGGTGCCGTCCTGCGCCGAGGGCGGGGTGATGGGGGTGGTGCCGGGCATCATCGGCAGCCTCCAGGCGCTTGAAGCGATCAAGCTGGTGATCGGCACCGGCACGCCGCTCGTGGGACGGCTGCTGTTGTTCGACGGTCTAAAACTGCAGGTTCGCGAGATCGCGCTCTCCAAGGATCCGGATTGCGTGGTGTGCGGTCCGCATCCCACGGTCAAGAAGCTGATCGACTACGAAGCATTCTGTGGCATTGGGGACGCGGGAAGAGGGACGGGGGACGGGGCCGATATTGGTGCGATGGCATTGCACGAAGCGCGTGAGCGTTCACCGAACATCGTGCTCCTCGACGTACGCGAGCAATTCGAGTGGGACATCGCGCATATCAACGGTGCGCGCCTCATTCCGTTGGGGGAATTGCCGGCTCGGCTACGAGAGCTGGATGGTCATGCCGAAATAGTGACGTATTGCCATCGCGGCACGCGATCGCGCAGTGCGGCGGATATTCTTCGGGCGGCTGGCTTTTCGAAGGTGCGCAATCTGACGGGCGGGATTGATGCCTGGTCGACAGAGGTGGATGCTGCAGTCCCACGCTACTAGCTGATCGCTGAAGGCTGATAGCCTTCAGTGCCGAAGGGGGGACTCGAACCCCCACGGGCTTGCGCCCACTGGCTCCTGAAGCCAGCGCGTCTACCAGTTCCACCACTTCGGCATTTTTTTGGAACGCGAAGTATAGACGGCGGTATAACCTCAAGTCAATGTTCGGCTTGACCCATCATCGCCAGGTTTCTATACTTCGCCAGACGACTTGGACAAGACTTCCATCGCGCGCAATCCGCGGGCGCGCCATGACTACCACCTCCTGGAAACGTGGGAGGCGGGGCTGGTGCTCACCGGCACCGAGGTGAAGTCGCTGCGGGATGGAAAAGCGAGTCTGGGCGAAGCCTACGCGCACGTGCGGCGCGGTGAAGTGTGGCTCGAAGGACTGACGATCTCCCCGTATATCCACGGCAGCTACAACAATCCTCCTCCTGCTCGCTCGCGAAAGCTGCTGCTGCACAAGCGCGAGATCCGCAAACTGATTGGGGCGACCACCCAGCAAGGTCTCACCCTGATTCCACTCGAGATCTACTTCAAAGACGGGCTCGCCAAGGTCGCGATCTCGCTCGCCAAGGCCAAGAAGCTGCACGACAAACGAGAGGACATGAAGCGACGGGCGTCTGAGCGAGAGTTGGCGCGCGAATTCCGGGGTCGCCGATGATCGGCGCCCTCCTTCTCGTGCTTGTCACGCCACCGGAGACGGTGCGCATCGCTACTCCGCGCGGCCAGACGAGCATTCCGGTGAATCATGAGCGCGGCGCGGCGATCGCGGCGCCGGTCGTGGCCGGTCCGCTCGATCTGGCGATCGTTATCGAAGGGTCGCGCGCCGTGGTTGTGTTGGACGGCGTCGGCTTCGTGTTCGCGCTGGGCTCCCCGTACGCGCGCATCGGTACCCGATTGTGTCAGCTGGTGGACGAGGCCTACATCGCGCGCGACACGCTGTTCCTTCCGTTGGTTTGGCTCACCGACTGTGTGCCATGGGTGTTCGGGGATCGGTTCCGCTGGGATCCGACACTGAGTGTGCTGACGGAGCATCCGCCGCCCGGTGTCGTGGCCCCCATCGAGTCGACTCCAGTGGCCGTCGATCCGCCACTGCCGCCTCCAGCCGATCCGGTCCCGACGCCACCGGCGGTGACTCGGACTGCCACGCGGGCGGTGCCGAACCCGATGACCGGGTTGCGGCAGCGGCACATCGTGATGATCGACCCGGGTCACGGCGGGCGGGATCCCGGCAATCCCGGCCGCTTCTTCCCCAAGGGCGTGACGGAGAAAGACGTCAACCTCGGCATCGGCCGGCTACTGCGGGCCGAGCTCACCCGGCGGGGCATTGTCGCCGGTCTGACCCGGACCACCGATACGCTGATCGATCTGCACGATCGCGCCGGGTTCTGCCGCGACGACTGCGAGTTGTTTGTCAGCGTACACGTCAACGCCATGCCCTCGGGGCGCCGCACGACGGTGGCGAACGGTGTGGAGACCTACTTCCTCTCCGACGCCAAGACGGAGGATCAACGGCGCGTCGCCCGGATGGAAAACAGCGCGATTCGGTTCGAGTCGGCCGATGCGCAGGCTGTGGAAGGTGATCTCGCCACCATCGTGAAGGACCTGCAGCAGAACGAATATCTGCGCGAGTCGGCGCGGCTGGCCGAGCTGGTGCAGCTGCGCGTGGCGGGTGTGCATCCGGGGGTGGACCGCGGCGTCCAGCAGGCCGGGTTTTACGTCCTGAACAGTGCGCGCCGCCCCGCGATTCTGGTCGAGACGGGTTTCTCTACCAACAAGACAGACGGAGCCTTCCTCGCGTCGGCGCTGGGGCAGCGCAAGATCGCCAATGCCATCGCCGACGGGATCGTAGGCTACTTCCTGGAGCTCGAGCACAAGCTGGCGATCGGGGGCGCGCCGTGATCCTCCGACCGCTCGTGGCCTACGCCTTCCTGGCGGTCTCGCTGTCGGGTTGCGCCTACTACAACGGCATGTGGAGCGCCCAGCGATTGGCACGGGACGCGCAGCGCATGGAATCCCGCGGCCAGGAGGCCGAAGCGCGCTTCACGTGGGGACGCGCGGCCATCAAGGCCGAGTCGGTCCTCGTGCACCACGCCCAGAGCCGATGGGCGGACGATGCTCTCGTGCTGCAGGGTGAAGGATTGGCCCGGAGCGGGAGCTGCGCGGCCGCCGCCCGGCCACTGTCGCGTGCCCTCCAGAACGTCGCCGATGACGCCCTGCATGAGCGGGCGGCGCTCGCGGCGGCCGAGTGTGCCCTCCGTCAGGGAGAGACCGACGCGGCGGAACGGCTGCTGGTTCCGCTGCTTGCCTCTACGGATGGCCGCCGGCGGTCTACCGCGGCCTATCTGGCGGGTCGGGCAGCCATGATCCGTGGTGACGCAGGCACTGCGGCCGATCGCTTTGCCCGCTCCGAGCGCGCCGAGGCTGCGCCGGCGCGCATCCGCGCGCTCGCGGCGGCGGGGCAGGGAGACCGCGCCGTCGCGCTGATCGACAGCGTGGCCCGGCGAGACCGGGATGAGACCCGCTGGGGCGACACGTTCGTCGATCTGGCGCGGATCTCCGGGGTCGAGACGGCGTCCGATGGCCTCGATCGGTTGGTGGCCCGGGGTCGCCTGCCGAACGGTGCGCTGGCGCGCCTGCTGATTGCGGACGGTGACCGGCTACGCGCCGCCCGACTTACCGAGCGGGCCGCGGCGCGCTATGCCCAGGTCGCTGCGCTGGTTCCCGACTCGGTCGAAGGTGGTCGTGCCCGCATCCGCACCCTGGCCCTGCAAGCGACCCGGGCCACTTCCGTGGCGGACCTCGACGCCGTGCTGGCCCAGCTCACGCGCGCTACCGTGGGCCTGGGCGGCGCCGCGCTCGCGGAGAGTCGAGAGCTGCAGCTCCTGATTGTGGCAACGAAAAACGTCGACTCGACGGAGATCGATGGCTTTCGGGCGGCGGAGCTCGCCCGCGATACTCTGGCCGCACCGGTCCTGGCCGCAGGATTGTTTCTGGGCTTTGCGGACCGGCACCCCGCATCGTTGTTCGCTCCCAAGGCGCTGATCGCTGCTGGGCAATTGCGCCCCGAAGCTCTCGATTCCATCAGCGCGGTGCTCCGGTCCCGGTACCCCGACTCGCCCTACACGCTGGTGTTCGGGGGAGGCGTGAGTCCGGCCTTCCAGGTGATCGAGGATTCACTGGCGATCGCCCTGGGCGTTGCCCGGCCGGGCACGCTCGTCAGGGGCGGGCTCACGCTGCATGTGGCGCCACCGCGACCCGGACCACGCGGACCCGAGCTCGATCCGCCCCAAGTTTCCCACGTCCTCGCCGCGCGTCCCGCGCCACCTGCCGAGCGTCGATCGCCGCGCGCCCGCCGCCCGCCCGATCGGCCGGCGGAACGCCCGGAGGACCGGCCCTGACCGCCGTCGACCTGTTCGGGACGCGGTTTCAGAATCCAGTGTTGCTCGCGGCGGGCACGGCCGGATTCGGTCGTGAAGTGGCCGGCGTGATCGACCTCGACGCGCTGGGTGGCATCGTCACCAAGGCAGTCACGCCGGAGCCGCGTCGCGGTCATCCGGGCCCCCGAGTCGCCGAATTCGCTGGGGGCATGCTGAACGCCATCGGTTTGGCCAACCCTGGCCTCGACGCGGTCGCCACCGAAGAACTGCCGTGGCTCGCCGCCCGACTGCGGCGGGCCCGCGTCATCGTCAACGTCGCCGGGGCGACCATGGAAGACTATGAACAGGTGCTGGAGCGATTGAGTGAGGCCGAAGGCGTGACGGCGTTCGAAATCAACGCCTCCTGTCCCAATACCGCCGCCGGTGGACTCGAATTCGGCTCGACCGCCGCAGGCTTGGCGGATCTTGTCCGCCGCAGTCGGCGCCGGACTCGCAAGCCCCTCGTGATTAAGCTGTCGCCGATCCTTCCCGATCTGCCGGCGATGGCGCGGGTGGCGCAACAGGAAGGCGCCGATGCGGTCAGTCTCGTGAATACGGTGCCCGGTCAGCTGGCCGGTCGGCTCGGCAATGGATCTGGCGGAGTGAGTGGGCCGGCCCTGCTGCCGATCGGGGTCCTGGCGACGCGTCGGGTCCGCGAGCAGGTCGACCTCCCGGTCATCGGCGTGGGTGGCATCCGCACCGCCGACGATGCGCGCGAATACCTCCGCGCCGGGGCCGCACTGATCGCGATCGGCACCGCGGCCCTGGCCGACCCGCGCGTTCCCAATCGTATCGCTCGGGCGCTGCGCGATGGCTGAGCTCATCGTCGCCTTCGACGTCGCGAGCGGTCCGGACGCGCTCGCCCTCGCAGATCGACTCCCGAACCTTGCATGGGCGAAGATCGGACACGTGCTGTTCGTGCGCGAAGGGCCGGATCTCGTGCGCGAGTTCACCCGGCGGGGCGTGCGCGTGTTTCTGGACCTCAAATGGCACGACATCCCGAGCGTGGTGGCGGACGCCGTGGCCGCGGCGCGCGCCCTCGGCGTCTCGATGGCGACGGTACACGGCCTGGGCGGATACGAGATGATGGCGGCGGCCGCCCGCGCCGCCGGGCCTGATCTCGCGCTGGTCGGGGTGACGCTGCTGACGTCGCATTCCCCGGCCGATGCGGAGCAGATCCTGGGCGAGGCGTCCCAGACCTGGGTCTCGAGGCCACGCGGCTGGCCCGGTCAGCCCTGAGCGCGGGATTGCGTGGCGTGGTCGCATCGGGCCATGAGCTCGGCATGCTGCGCGAGGCGTTGGGCCATGAGCCGTGGATCGTCGTCCCGGGAATCCGCCCCTCGGGATCCGGGACGGACGACCAGGCGCGGACGGTGACGCCGGCGGAGGCCGTCCGGTTGGGGGCAACCCATCTGGTCGTCGGGCGACCGATTTCCCGGGCGCCGGATCCCACGATCGCCTATCGGCAGGTGGTAGAGGCCCTGTGAGATCCCTGGCGTTGGCCTGGTTCCTGGCCGGAGCAGTCCGCGTGGCCGGCCAGGGAGGGCTCGACTTGGCGGCCCAGCACGCGCGTCAGGCCTGGTTGGCGCACGACGCCCAGGCGCTGTTTGAAGGAAGCCCGGGGGTCATCCTCCAGATTCCCGGCGCCGATCCTTCAGCGGGGATGAGCCGTGGCCAGGCCGCCGAGCTGCTGGCGCGCTATCTACGCACCGCGGTGGAGCGGGGGGTGGATATCGCGGTCGCGCGGGCAGTCGAGGAGGGGCGGGGATACGTTGAGTTGGTGCGGCGGTACACGATTGCCGGGACCACTGAAGAGCGACGCGAAACCGTGTTTCTGGGACTGCGCCGCCAAGGCGACCGGTGGGCCGTTGTGGAGCTTCGGGCCGGCCCCTGAAACTGCCGTATGTTGTCCCCTTGCGTGAACTTACGGGCCCGTCTACAATACGAGGCTCAATCGGACATTCTTCCCGGAGCAGGCGTGAAGTGAAGGTGCGTTCCAGCGTCAAACCGATCTGCGAACACTGCAAAGTGGTCCGGCGTCGCGGCGTCTTGCGGGTGATCTGCAAGCGCAGTCCCAAGCACAAACAACGGCAGGGCTGAGCCTATGGCACGTATCGCGGGTATCGACCTGCCGCGCGACAAGAAAATCGAATACGCGCTGCCGTACATCTTCGGGATCGGTCGCAACAACTCTAAGCGCATTTTGGAAGAGACGGGCGTGAGCCCGGACACGCGCGTGCGCGATCTGCGTGACGCGGAAGTGGCCCGGCTGCGTCAGGTGATCGAGCGGGATTACAAGGTCGAGGGCGCGCTGCGCACCGAGATCGCGATGAATATCAAGCGACTGATGGACATCGGCACGTACCGTGGGGGGCGTCACCGCAAAGGGCTGCCGGTCCGGGGCCAGCGGACGCATACCAACGCGCGCACCAAGCGTGGTCCGCGGCGGGCGATTGCCGGCAAGAAGAAACCGACCCTGAAAAAGTAAACGGCGGGCATGGCACAAGCGAAAGCAGCGGGCGCGAAGCGCGCCAAGAAGGTCGTGGAAGCCGAGGGCGTCGTGCATATCACCGCGACGTTCAACAACACCCTCATCACGATCACCGACATGCAGGGCAACGCGATCAGTTGGGGCTCGTCCGGCAAGGCGGGCTTCAAGGGATCGAAAAAGTCCACGCCGTTCGCCGCCACGGTGGCGGCCGAGCAGGCCGCCCGCGAGGCGGTGAACCTCGGGGTCAAGCGCGTCCACGTGCGGGTGCAGGGCCCGGGGTCGGGTCGCGAGTCGGCTATCCAGGCGCTCGCCACGGCTGGGCTGCAAGTGCGCTCGATTCGCGATGTGACGCCGATTCCTCACAATGGGTGCCGGCCGCCCAAGAAGCGGCGGGTCTAGGCCATGTCGCGCTATACCGGTCCCGCGTGTCGGCTGTGCCGCCGTGAAGGCACCAAGCTGTTCCTGAAGGGCACGCGGTGCCTGACGGAGAAGTGCGCGATCGAGCGCCGCGGGTACGCGCCTGGGCAGCATGGCCAGTCCACCGGCCGGCGGCGGAAGGCGTCCGAGTATGCCAAGCAGCTGCGCGAGAAGCAGAAGGTGAAGCGAATTTACGGACTCTCGGAACGACAGTTCCGCAATGTGTTCGAGCGCGTCTTGAAGGAGCCGGGCGTTACGGGTGAGGCGTTGTTGATCGCCCTCGAGACCCGGCTGGACAACATGGTGTACCGGATGGGCTTCGCCGTCTCGCGGCGTCAGGCCCGGCAGCTCGTGCGGCATCGGCACATCCAGGTCAATGGCCGTGGTGTGGACGTGCCGTCGTTCCGGGTGCGCCCGGGGGACGAAGTGAAAGTCGCCGATGCGAGTCGGGACATGATTCCCATCAAGCTGGCCCTGGACCACTTCGGTCGCGGGCAACCGGTGCGGTGGATCCAGGTCGATGTCGATAAAGCGGTGGGCCGTATGACGGAGCGGCCCACGCGTGATACCATTCCGATTGCCGCTCAGGAACAGTTAATCGTCGAGCTCTATTCCAAGTGATGACGACTCTCGATTTGTCGGGCCTCGTCCGACCCCACCTGGTCGAGATGACCAAGCGGGAAGACAACCCGAACGCAGCCGAGTTCCGCCTCCAGCCGCTGGAGCGCGGCTATGGCCACACGCTCGGCAATTCGCTGCGCCGCATGCTCCTGTCCTCGCTGCGCGGGGCCGCGGTCTGGGCCTTCCGCCTGGACGGCGTCGTGCACGAGCACCAGACCATCGCCGGGGTGGTCGAAGACGTGCATCAGATCATTCAACGGCTGAAGCAGCTCACGCTGGTGCTCGACCCCGACGTGGACGAAGCGGTGTTGCACGTGCGGCGCGACAAAGCCGGCCCCGTGTACGCCCGGGACATCGAAATGCATTCCGCCGTGACGATCGTGAATCCCGATCAGCTGCTGTTCACGCTGCAGGACGACCGGGAACTGGCCGGGGACCTGTACGTGAACAAAGGACGCGGCTACGTCGAAGCCGAGGCCCATCCGGTGGATCGGACGCTGCCGGTGGACGTGGTTCGCATCGACTCGATCTACAATCCGGTGCGCCGCGCCAATTTCACCGTGGCGGAAACGCGCGTCGGGCAGCGGACCGATTACGACCGGTTGACGATCTCGGTCGAGACCAATGGCACCATCTCGCCGGAAGACGCGGTGGCGTATGCCGCCGCGCTCGCGCAGGAACACTTCCGGTTCTTCGTCGACTTCGGCAAGGTCCCGATGGTCGCGGCGGAGTCGCCCATGGCGGGTGGCGCCACGACCGACGGGCTGGCGTCCTCGCTGGCGCGCTCGATCGACGATCTGGGTCTGTCGGTGCGGTCGGTGAATTCGCTCAAGAACTCCAACATCCGCACCCTCGCCGACCTGGTGCAGTACAGTGAGAGCGATCTCCTCAAAGTGAAGAACGTCGGGGAGAAGGCGCTGGGCGAGATTGCGGAGCTACTGCGCCGTGAAGGGTTGAACTTCGCGATGCGGTTCGAAGACCTGGACGGGACGATGCGCGTGGTCGACCCCGGGGCGACGCCGATGGCGCACGCCACGGAGAGTGGAGACGAGTAGATGCGGCACCGGGCCAAGGGCAAACAGCTTTCGCGCACGTCGAGCCACAAGAAGGCGCTGCTCGCCAACCTGGCCACCAGCCTGTTCCGGCACGACCGGATTCAGACCACGCAGGCGAAGGCCAAAGAGCTGCGTCCCTATGCCGAGCGGCTCATTACCCTGGCCCGCCGCGGCGACCTGCACGCTCGGCGTCTGGTGGAGCGCAAGCTGAAAGATCGGGAAGTCACTCACCGCCTGTTCACCGAGCTCGGCAAGCGCTTTGCGGCGCGTCCGGGCGGCTACACGCGCATCATCAAACTGGGACACCGAGTCGGGGACGGCGCCGATGTGGCCCGGATCGAGCTGCTGAGTGAGTGACGGAGTGCCTGGGGCAGGGAGCGCGGTGAGCGCGACGACGAGGGGGACCCGGCGGGTCCCCCTTTTTTTACGCGACCTTCGTGACCCGGTTCGACTTGAGGCAGCGCGTGCACACCCGCAGCCGGCGCGTGGCGCCGTTCACGGACGCCCGGACGCGCTGCAGGTTGGGGTACCAGCGGCGATTGGTCTTGTTGTTGGCGTGGCTCACATTGTGGCCCGTCACCGGGCCCTTGCCACAGATGTCACACACTCGAGCCATGAGTCGATCCAAGAATGAAAGAGGAAACGGCGGGGAAACCTAAAGCGGGGGCTGGGGCCACACAACCCCGCCGGTCGGCCCTGATTACGGGAATTACGGGTCAGGATGGCTCGTATCTGGCCGAGCTGCTGCTCGACAAGGGGTACGAGGTCGTCGGCGTGGTGCGGCGGACGTCGCACGATTCCTACGAGCGCATCGGACATCTGCTCGACCGGCTGCACATCGTCCCCGCAGACCTCCTCGACCAGCACTCGCTGACGAGCGTGGTGCGCGACGCGCGGCCCCACGAAGTCTATAACCTCGCCGCGCAGAGCTTCGTCCCGACGTCGTGGACTCAGCCGGTGCTGACCGGCGAGTTCACCGCGTTGGGCGTCACGCGGCTGCTGGAGGCCGTACGGTTGGCGCATCCCGAGGCGCGCTTCTACCAGGCCAGCTCCTCGGAGATGTTCGGCAAGGCGATGGAAACGCCGCAGCGGGAGTCGACCCCCTTCTATCCGCGCTCCCCGTATGGCGTCGCCAAGGTGTACGGCCACTGGATCACGGTGAACTACCGCGAGTCTTACGGGCTCCACGCCGTGAGTGGCATTCTCTTCAACCACGAATCGCCGCGGCGCGGACTCGAATTCGTGACCCGCAAGGTGACCCACGGCGTGGCGCGCATCGCCCACGGCAAGGCCCAGGAGCTGCGGCTCGGCAACTTGGATGCCGGACGAGACTGGGGCTTTGCCGGGGACTACGTCGACGCCATGTGGCGGATGCTGCAGCATCCTACGCCGGAGGACTTCGTCATCGGCACCGGCGAAACGCATACAGTCCGGGAGCTGTGCGAGGTCGCCTTCGCCCACGTTGGTCTCGACTGGCACAAACACGTTACGGTCGATCCCACCCTGGTCCGGCCGGCCGAAGTGGACGTACTGCTCGCCGACCCGACCAAAGCACGCCGCCTCCTGGGGTGGAAGCCGACCGTCGGATTCGCCGACCTGGTGCGGATGATGATGGACGCAGACATGGCGCGGCTGGCGTGAAGGTTCTGGTCACCGGCGCCGACGGCTTCGTCGGGTCCTGGCTCACGCGCCGGCTCGTGGCGGACAGCCACGTCGTCGTCGGGACGTTCCGGCCGGGAGAGGATCATCGGGCGGCCCGATTCACGCCCGCGGAGCGCGATCGGGTCACGTGGGTGCCGCTCGAACTGGCGGATGACGAATCAGTCCGCCGGGTGGCCGAGGGTGGGTGGGACGCGGTGGCGCATCTCGCCGCCGTCAGCTGGGTGACCGTCGCGGAGCGGAGCCCGGGGCGGGCGTGGAACGAGAATGCTGGAGGGACGGCCCGGCTGGTGCGTGCCCTGGCGGAGGCGAAGCGCGCGGGGGATGCGGACCCGCTGGTCCTCGTGATTTCGAGCGTCGAAGTGTACGGTCCGGGTCCGGCCGTCCCCCGCAAGGAAACGGACCTTCCGGCGCCGGTCTCCGCTTATGCGTCGAGCAAGATGGGGGCGGAGTTGGCGGCGCTGGTAGAATGGCGGCGGGCCGGATTGCGGGTCGTCATCGCGCGTCCGTCCCCGCATACCGGGCGAGGCCAAAGCCAGCGGGCCCTGATCCCCAAGTACGCCCGGCGTGTCATGATGGCTCGGCGCACGCGCGCCGCGGCGATCACCACCGGGTTGCTGGACGGCGTGCGGGACTTCCTGCACGTGACCGACGTGGTGGAGGCGTATCTGCGGCTGCTCATGGATGGCACGCCGGGCGAGGTGTTCAACGTCTCCTCCGGCGAGCCGATCGGCTTGAAGGACGTCGTGATGCGCTTGTGCGCGCTGAGCGGGTGGCAGCCGGTGCTCGAGGTGGATGCCGCCGACGTCCGGGCGGATGCGGTGCCGTGGTTGGTGGGCGACTCGACCAAGTTGCGCGAAGCGACGGGGTGGGCGCCGCGCCGGTCCCTCGACCAGATGCTCCAGGAGGTGCTCGATGCCCAAACGGGCTGATCTGCATCGCATCCTCCTGCTCGGCTCCGGCCCGATCGTCATCGGGCAAGGAGCGGAATTCGACTACTCCGGTACCCAGGCGGTCAAAGCGCTCAAAGAAGAAGGGTACACCGTCATTCTCGTCAACTCGAATCCCGCCACCATTATGACGGATCCGGAGCTCGCCGACCGGACCTACATCGAGCCGGTCACGCCGGAGTGGGTCCGGCTGGTGATCGAGCGCGAGCGGCCCGATGCGCTGCTCCCCACGATGGGTGGCCAGACCGCACTCAACGTCGCTATGGCCCTGGAACGCAATGGGACGCTGGCCGAATTCGGGGTCGAGCTGATCGGTGCGTCGGCGCGGGCGATCCAGATGGCGGAGGATCGGGCCGAGTTCGCGGCGGCGATGCGGCGCATCGGCCTCGAGATGCCGCAGGGGCGCACCGTCACGTCGGTAGAGGAAGCGATCGAGGCGGTCGCGATCACCGGGTATCCCGCCATCATTCGCCCCTCGTTCACCCTTGGTGGCACCGGGGGCGGCATCGCGTACAACCGCGCCGAGTTCGAGGAGCTGGTGGAGCACGCGCTGGAGCTGTCCCCGCTGCGCTCGACCCTGATCGAGCGCAGCGTGCTGGGCTGGAAGGAGTTCGAGCTCGAGGTGATGCGCGACGGGCGCGACAATGTCGTCATCGTGTGCTCGATCGAGAATCTCGATCCCATGGGCGTGCATACCGGCGATTCGATCACCGTCGCGCCCGCCATGACGCTCACGGATCGCGAATACCAGAAGATGCGCGACGCCGCGATCGCGATCATCCGCGAAATCGGCGTCACGGCGGGCGGGTGCAACATTCAGTTCGCGGTGAACCCCGTCGACGGGGAGATGCTCGTCATCGAGATGAACCCGCGGGTGAGCCGGTCGTCGGCGCTCGCGTCCAAAGCCACCGGATTCCCGATTGCGCGCATCGGAGCGAAGCTCGCCGTCGGCTACACCCTGGACGAGCTGCCCAACGACATCACGCGGACCACCCCGGCGTCCTTCGAGCCCGTGCTGGACTACGTGGTGGTGAAGATGCCCCGGTTCGCATTCGAAAAATTTCCCACCGCGGATTTCCGCCTCACCACGCAGATGAAATCCGTGGGCGAGGCCATGGCCATCGGCCGGACGTTCAAGGAAGCGTTTCAAAAAGGGCTGCGGGCGCTCGAGGTGGGACGCGCCGGGTGGGTCGTCGGCGCCACCCTGGCGGACGATCGGCTGACGAGCGTGGCGCCGGATGACCTCCGCGTCGCCCTGCGCACGGCGACGCCCGAGCGGATCTTTCAGGTGAAGCATGCGCTGGCGGCCGGCCTGACCGTCGATGGCATCAGCCAGGCGACCGGCATCGATCCCTGGTTCCTGAATCAGCTCGACGAGCTGCTCGACGCCGAGCGCGGATTCGCCGCGCTGACTGATGTCCGCGCCGGAGATTTGCGCGACATGAAGCGCATGGGATTCTCCGACCGGCAGCTGGCCACGCTGCGCCACACCACCGAAACCGCGATCCGCGAGCAGCGCCGGGCCCAGGGTGTGCGGCCGGCCTACAAGACCGTAGACACTTGCGCGGGCGAATTCCCGTCTTCCACCCCGTACCTCTATTCGTCGTACGACGACGAGAACGAATCGGAGTCGTTGGGGGACCAGGCCGTGGTGATCCTGGGCAGCGGCCCGAACCGCATCGGGCAGGGGGTCGAGTTCGACTACTGCTGTGTGCGTGCGGCACTCGCGTTCCGGGAGTTCGGATTCAAGACCATCATGATCAATTCGAATCCGGAAACCGTCTCCACCGATTTCGATATCTCCGACAAGCTGTACTTCGAGCCGCTCACGTTCGAGGACGTGATCGAGATCGTCCACCTCGAGAAGCCGCGCGGGGTGGTCGTGCAGCTGGGCGGCCAGACGCCGCTGCGACTCACCACCGCGCTCGCCGAGGCGGGCATCCCGATTCTGGGGACGTCGCCCGATGCTATCGATACCGCGGAGGATCGGCAGCGCTTCGAGCAGTTGGCGCGGCGGCTGGGCGTCAACCAGCCGCCCAACGGACTGGCCCGATCGGTCGAAGAGGCGGTCCAAATCGCCGAGCGGATCGGCTTCCCGGTCCTGATTCGCCCCTCGTATGTCCTGGGCGGGCGCGCCATGGAGATCGTGTACGATGTCGCCTCGCTGCGCGAGTTCTTTGAGCGCGCCGCCCGCGTCGCCCCCGAGCACCCGGTGTTGATCGACCGGTTCCTGGAAGACGCGTTTGAGGCCGACGTGGACGCGATCGCTGACGGGCACCGCTGCGTGGTGGGCGGCGTGATGCAGCACATCGAGGACGCCGGCATTCATTCCGGGGATTCGGCGTGCGTGCTGCCGCCGTATCTCATCGGCGACCGCCAGGTCGAAGAACTGCGCCGCCACACGCACGCCTTTGCCGCGGCCCTGGGGGTGGTGGGCCTGATCAACGTGCAGTACGCCATCAAGGACGGGATGGTCTACGTGCTCGAGGTGAACCCGCGCGCCTCCCGCACCGTGCCGTTCGTGAGCAAGGCGACCGGGGTCCCCTTGGCCCGGCTGGCGGCCGGGGTGATGGTGGGCAAGACCCTGGACGAACTGGGCTTAGCCGATGAGCTTCCCGTCCCCGGCGTGGCGGTGAAGGAGGCGGTCTTCCCCTTCACCAAACTGCCCAACGTAGATACCGTTTTGGGCCCGGAGATGCGCTCCACCGGGGAGGCCATGGGCTTTGCGGACAGTTTCGGGATGGCGTTCGCCAAGGCGCAAATCGCGGCGGACGGCAGCCTGCCGCTCGAGGGTGCCGTATTCGTCACGGTGAACGATTCGGACAAGCCGACGGTCACACCGATTGTGCGCCGGTTTCACGAACTCGGGTTTCGGATCCTGGCGACCGAAGGCACGCAGCGTTACCTCCGGGCGCGTGGAGTGCCGGCCGAGCGGGTCGCGAAGGTGCATGAAGGGCGGCCCAACGCCATCGACCTGCTCGTGTCGGGGGAGATCCAGCTGCTGATCAACACGCCGCTGGGGAAGTTCACCCAGCAGGATGATTATGCGATCCGGCGCGCCGCGCTGGTGCACCGGGTGCCCTATACGACGACGATGTCCGCGGCGAGCGCCGCGTGCGATGCCATCATCGCACTACGCAGCCGGCGGGGAAGCGTGAGGAGCCTACAGGAATGGCACGAAAAGACGACCGTCGGAAATCGGGAGCCGGCGCCCATCGGCGCGGCGCCGCAAAGGGGCGTGCCGCACCCAGCGGCCGGGTAGCCAAGAAGCCGGCTAAACCGGCGCTGAAAGCGTCACCCAAGGCAGCGGCCTCCGCCAAGGCCGCCGCCCCACCGCCCACGCCAAAGATCAAGTTCCATGGGCGGATGCTCGAGAACGAGCCGCTGGCGCGCTACACCACGTGGCGCCTCGGCGGTCCGGCGCGATTCCTCCTCTTGCCGGCCGACGTCGAAGACGTCACGCGGGGCCTCGACATGGCCCGCGAGCGTGGGTTGCCGTGGCTGGTGCTCGGGCTCGGGTCCAACGTCCTGGTGCGCGACGGCGGCTTCCCGGGTCTCGTCATCCGGATGGGCAAGGGCCTGGACCGCTTCGAGATGAAAGGCGCGATCGCGATCGTCGGCGCCGGAATGGCGACGCCGATTCTGGCGCGACGCACGGCGGAGGCGGGATTCTCAGGCGTGGAGCGCTTCATCGGGATTCCGGGAACCGTGGGCGGCGGCATCTATATGAATGCCGGATGTCATGGGGCGGAGTTTGCCGAGATCCTCGTCGAAACCACGGTCATGGACGCGAAGGGAAAGGTCCGGACCATCCCCCGCAAGCAGATCTCCTACAAGTATCGCAGCTCGAACCTGGGCGAGGTCATCGTGCTCGAGGCCAAGCTCAGTCTGGGCGAAGAAGCGCCCGCCAAGCTCAAGGAGCTCCAGGCGAAGTTGTTCCGGTGGCGCAAGGCGGGAACGCCGTTCGACCAGCCGTGCGCTGGATCGACGTTCAAGAATCCGGGCGGCAACAAGACCGCCGGCATGCTGATCGACGAGGTCGGATTGAAGGGCTACCGCGTCGGCGGCGCGCAGGTATCCCCGCTGCACGCCAACTACTTCGTCAACACCGGCAATGCGACGGCGGCCGACGTGCTCAAGCTTATCGACCACGTCAAGAAAACCGTGGCCAAGAAGACGGGCGTCGAGATGGAGCTCGAGATCAAGGTCGTCGGAGTTTAGGTGGCGGATTTTTTCGTTCACCCCTCGAGCTTCGTGGACGAGGGCGCACAGGTCGGCTCCGGCACCAAGATCTGGCACTTCAGCCACGTAATGCCTGGGGCGGTGATCGGCGCGCGCTGCAACCTCGGGCAGAACGTCGTCGTGATGGGCGGCACGAAGATCGGCGACAACGTCAAGATCCAGAACAATGTGTCGATCTACGAAGGGGTCGAGCTGGAGCACGACGTCTTCTGCGGTCCCTCCTGCGTCTTCACCAACGTGATGAATCCCCGCAGCCATGTGTCGCGCAAGCACGAATACCGACGCACGCTGGTCCGGCGCGGCAGCTCGATCGGGGCGAACGCGACGATCGTGTGCGGGGTCACCCTCGGCGAATTCAGTTTCATCGGGGCCGGCGCTGTCGTCACCACCGATGTGCAGGCCTATGCCCTGATGGTGGGTGTGCCGGCGCGTCGGGTGGGCTGGATGTGCCAGTGCGGGGAGCGCCTCACCGTCACCGCAGGACGCGCCCGCTGCTCGGTTTGCGGCACCGCCTACGAAGAAACCGGGGGCGTGCTCCGGCCAATTGCCTGACAAGCTCTATCTGTGTAAATTGTTGCCTCTTTTGCGGATAGCGCTTACGTGAACGTGCCATTGCTGGACCTGGTCGCTCAGTACCGGGCCATCAAGGACGACGTCCTTCCTGCCCTGCAGGCGGTCATCGAGTCGCAGCAGTTCATCATGGGACCGGCCATCGCGCAGCTCGAGACGCGCGTCGCCGAGTTGTCTCATGCACGCCACGGTATCGGGTGCGCCTCGGGAACCGACGCGCTGTTACTCCCCCTCAAAGCCCTCAATCTGCGTCCCGGCGACGAAGTCATCACGACGCCCTACACGTTTTTCGCCACCGCGGGCGCGATTCACAACGCGGGCGGACGGCCGGTGTTTGTGGACATCGAGCCGGAGTCGTTCAACATCGATCCGGCGGCGGTGGAGGCCGCCATTACTCCGCGCACCCGGGCCATCATCCCGGTGCACCTCTACGGGCAGATGGCGGAGATGGAGCGGCTGCTGGCGGTCGCGGCGAAACGCGGCATCGCGATCATCGAAGACGCGTGCCAGGCGATCGGCGCGCGGCGCTCGATCGACGGCGAGTGGCGCATGGCAGGTGAGCTGGGGTGGGTCACGGCGTATTCGTTCTTCCCCAGCAAGAATCTCGGCGCCTGGGGCGACGCGGGCCTGATGGTCACCTCCGACGACGCGGCCGCGGAGCGGTTGCGCAAGCTGCGGTTGCACGGCGGTGCGAAGCAGTACCACCACGACGAAGTGGGCACCAATTCGCGTCTCGACACGATGCAGGCGGCGGTGCTGGTGGCGAAGCTGCCGCACCTCGCGTCGTGGTCGGCCAAGCGACGCGAGCACGCGGCCTATTACACCAAGGGGTTGGAAGGATTGGCCCCCGTGCGGCCGCCGGTGGTGGCCCCGGGCAACGAGCACATCTTCCATCAGTACACGCTGCGGGTGGAGCGCCGCGACGCGCTGCAGGCGCACCTCAAGGCGAAAGGGATCGGGAGCGCGATCTACTATCCGATCCCGTTGCACCGGCAACCGTGCTTCGCCGATCTGGGGTACGCGGCTGGCAGTATGCCCCGGTCCGAGCGCGCGGCAGAGGAAGTGCTGTCGCTGCCGATTTTCCCGGAGCTCACCCACGCGCAGCTCGACTTTGTGATCGCGGCGATCCGCGAGTTCTACCGTTGAGTCGACTGCGGCTCGGCGTCATCGGCGCCGGCGCCTGGGGGCGGAATCACGTTCGAACGGTCGCCGGACTGGCGGACGCGGAGCTCGCCGCGGTGTGCGATACGCGGGACACAGTACGGGAGACGATGACCCGGCAATACCCCGGGGCCTTTGTCACCGATGACGTAGCAGCGCTGCTGGACCGGGTGGACGCCGTCGTGATCGCCTCACCGGCCACCACCCACGCGGATTTCGCGCGGCGGGCCATCGCGGCGGGCAAGCCCTGCCTGGTGGAAAAGCCGTTCGCACTCAGTGTGGCGGATGCCGAAGCGGTGGCGCAGGCGGCCGCCAAGGCCGGTATCCCGGTGCTCGCCGGGCACCTGCTCGTGTTCCATCCGGCCGTGGATGCCCTGCGGGCCCTGGTGGCTGGGGGAGAGTTGGGGCGGGTGCTCTACATGTATGGCCTGCGGGTGAACCTGGGGCAGGTCCGCGCGGACGAGAATGCCTTGTGGAGCTTCGGGCCGCACGATGTCTCGGTGGCCCTGCATTTGCTAGGGGAGGCGCCGGTTCGGGTCACGGCGCAGGGGTCGAGCTACCTCCGGCCGGGCGTGGAGGATGTGGTGTTTCTGCACATGGAATTCGCCAGCGGGACCATGGCCCATGTACAACTGTCGTGGCTCGATCCTCATAAGGAACGGAAGCTGACCGTAGTGGGCGACAAGAAGATGGTCGTGTTCGACGATATGGTGACGCGGGAAAAGCTGCGCATCTATGACAAGGGCGTGACGCGGCCTCCGGAATACGCCTCGTGGGGCGAGAGCCTCGCCGTCCGGGAGGGCGACATTTTTATCCCCAAGATCGCGAATGTGGAGCCGCTGGCCGTCGAGCTGGCGCATTTCGTCCGCGTGGCCCGCGGGACGGAACAACCGCGGGCCGGCGCCGCCGATGGCGTGCGCGTGGTCCGGGTGCTGGAGGCGGCCACGCGCTCGCTCGCGAACGGAGGAATACCGGTTTCGCTATGACCAAGGTTTCGCAGACACCTCGTGACGCCCTGCTGGCCAAGGCGCAGGACCGCACAGCCGTATTCGGGATCGTCGGCCTCGGCTACGTCGGGCTCCCGCTGGTCATGGAGCTGGTGCACGCCGGCTTCCGCGTGATCGGTTTCGATATCAGCACGCGGGTCGTGGAGGGGCTCAACGCCGGCCGCTCCCATATCAAGGACATCTCGTCGGACGCGGTCGCCAAGGCGGTGAAAGCCGGAAAGTTCTCGGCCACCACCGACCTCGGACGCCTGTCGGAACCCGACGTGATTTCCATCGCCGTGCCGACGCCGCTGTCCAAGACCAAGGATCCCGACGTCAGCTACGTGATTTCCGCCACCGAGTCGATCAAGAAAACGCTGCGGCGCGGGCAGCTCGTCATACTCGAGTCGACCACGTATCCCGGGACGACGCGCGAGCTGATGTTGCCCTCGCTTGAGGCGACGGGCCTCAAGGTGGGGGAGGATTTCTTCCTCGCCTTCTCCCCCGAGCGGGTGGATCCCGGCAATCCCAAATACGGGACGCACAACACTCCGAAAGTCGTCGGAGGCATCACGCCGAACTGCCTGGCGGTCACCATGGCGTTGTATCAGCCGGCGATCGAGCGCCTCGTGCCGGTGTCCTCCACGGAAGCCGCCGAGCTGGTGAAGATTCTCGAGAACACCTTCCGCAGCGTCAACATCGGACTCGTCAACGAGATGGCGATCGTGTGCGACAAGCTCGGCGTCGACGTCTGGGAAGTGATCGACGCGGCCGCGACGAAGCCGTTCGGGTTCATGAAATTCACGCCGGGTCCGGGCGTCGGTGGGCACTGCATTCCGCTCGACCCGCACTACCTCGCCTGGAAGATGCGCACCCTGAACTACCGCACCCGCTTCATCGAGCTGGCGGGTGAGATCAACGCCGAAATGCCCGAGTATTGGGTGGCGCGGATCGCGGACCGGTTGAACGAGCAGGGAAAAGCGGTGCGCGGCAGCAAGGTGCTGGTGCTGGGCGTGGCATACAAGAAAGACATCGACGACATCCGCGAGAGTCCGGCGCTGGACGTGATCCGGCTGCTGGAGCGTCGTGGGGCGGTCGTGAGCTACCATGATCCCCACGTCGCCAAAGTGCACGAGGACGGCGTCGAGCTCGTCTCCGTTCCGTTGACGGCGCAAACCCTGCGCGCGGTCGATTGCGCGGTGGTCGTGACCGACCACACCGGCGTCGACTACGGCCTGGTCGGGCGGGAAGCGCCGGTGGTGGTGGATACGCGTCATGCGCTACCCCGCGAACCCGGGAGCAAGCCGTGAAGATCTGTGTCGTGGGGACGGGCTACGTCGGCCTCGTGGTGGGCGCCTGTTTCGCCGAAACTGGAAACGACGTGTTGTGCGCGGACGTCGATGCCAAGAAAATCGCGGGCCTCAAGGAAAACCGTCTCCCGATCTACGAGCCCGGCCTCGAGCCGCTCGTGATCCGGAACCAGCGTGACGGCCGCCTCAAGTTCACCACCGACGTCGCCGGGTCGATCGAGGCGGCCGACGTGGTGTTGATCGCCGTCGGGACGCCGCCCGACGAGGACGGCTCCGCGGACTTGCAGCACGTCCTGGCCGTCGCGCGCACCATCGGCCAGCACATGAACCGGCCCAAGGTCGTGGCCACCAAGAGCACCGTCCCGGTGGGGACGGCGGAGCTGGTGCGGGCGGAAATCGCCAAGCACACGAAGACGGAATTCCACGTCTGCTCCAACCCCGAGTTCCTGAAAGAAGGCGCGGCGGTCGACGACTTCATGAAGCCGGACCGCGTCATCGTCGGCGTGGACCACCCGGAGTCGCGGCGCATGTTCGAGGAGCTGTACGGCCCCTTCGTGCGCACCGGCAATCCGCTCGTGTTCATGGATATCCCGTCGGCGGAAATGACCAAATACGCCGCCAACGCGATGCTGGCGACCCGGATCACGTTCATGAATCAGATTGCGCAGCTGTGCGAGGCGGTGGGCGCCGATGTGCAGCTGGTGCGTAAAGGCATCGGGTCGGATCATCGCATCGGGTCGGCGTTCCTGTTCCCGGGTCCCGGGTATGGGGGCTCGTGTTTTCCCAAAGACGTCAAAGCCCTGGTGAAGACCGCGGACGGCAAGCAGGTCTCGCTCGACGTCCTGAAGGCCGTCGAGGCGGGCAACGAGCGTCAGAAGCGCGTCTTGTTCGACAAGCTGGCGCGCCATTTCGATGGGAAGCTCAAGGGCCGGACCATCGCGGTGTGGGGCCTCGCCTTCAAAGCCGAGACCGATGATGTCCGGGAGAGTCCCGCGCTGGTGCTGGTCGAGGCCCTGCTCGAAGCGGGCGCCACCGTGCGCGCGCACGACCCGGCAGCCATGGAAACCGCCCGGCATCAACTGGGCGACCGGGTGACCTACGCGACCAGCGCCTACGACGCGCTGGTCGGAGCCGACGCGCTGGCGATCGTCACCGAGTGGCGCGAGTATCGCAATCCGGACTTCGGCCGCGTGAAGCAGTCGTTGTCCCGGCCCCTCATCGTGGATGGGCGCAACCTGTACGAGCCGTCGCGACTGGCCGAGCAGGGCTTCACCTACGACTGTATCGGCCGCCAGTTGGCATGCGCCTCCTCGTAACCGGCGCGGCGGGCTTTCTCGGGTCACATCTCTGCGACCGCCTACTGGCGGATGGCCACCGGGTGATCGGGATGGACAACTACATCACCGGCTCCCCGGCCAATCTCGCTCACCTTGAGCATCACCCGGCATTTCAATTCGTCCGGCACGATGTGACGACGTTCATCGAAGTGGAAGGCCCGCTGGACGGCGTGATGCACTTCGCGAGTCCCGCGAGTCCGGTCGACTATCTCGAGCTCCCGATTCAGACGTTGAAGGTGGGGTCACTGGGCACCCACAAGGCGCTGGGCCTAGCGCGCGCCAAGCGCTCGCGCTTTCTCTTGGCCTCGACCTCGGAGGTCTATGGCGATCCGCTGGTGCATCCTCAGCCCGAGAGTTACTGGGGGAACGTCAATCCGGTGGGACCGCGCGGGGTGTATGACGAGGCGAAACGCTTCGCCGAAGCGATGACCGTTGCGTATCATCGCTTTCACGGGCTCGAAACCCGGATTGTGCGCATCTTTAATACCTTCGGGCCCCGGATGCGGCCGCACGACGGGCGGGTGGTGTCCAACTTCATCATCCAGGCGCTGCGCGGCGAGCCGCTCACGCTGTATGGGGACGGATCGCAAACCCGGTCGTTCTGCTATGTGGACGATCTGGTGGAGGGTATCGTTCGCTTGTTCGATCGCGGATCGGCCGAGCCCACCAATCTCGGCAATCCGGTCGAGTTCACCGTGCGCCAGCTCGCCGATCGCGTGCTGGCGCTCACGGGCAGTGCCAGCGTCGTGGTGCACCGGCCGCTGCCCGAGGATGACCCCCGGGTCCGGCAACCCGACATCACGAAGGCGCGCGAGCAGTTGCAGTGGGAGCCCCAGGTGCCGCTCGACGAGGGCCTGACCCGGACCATCGCCTATTTTCGGGAGACACAACGCGGATGAGCAGGCTGTTGGTCACCGGCGCTGCCGGCTTCATCGGATCGCATTTGTGCGAGGCCCTGCTCGGCGCCGGTCATACCGTGACCGGCATCGACAATTTCGATCCCTTCTACCCGCGCGTGGTGAAAGAGCGCAACCTGTCCACGCTGCGTGGGAAGCCGGGATTCAAGTTCGTCGAGGGCAATATCGAGCGGGACCCGCTGCCGCTGGCGGGTGTCGAGGCCATCATCCACCTCGCGGCCCGGCCCGGCGTCCAACCGTCGCTCGACAATCCGGTCAGCTACATGGACACGAACGTCAGCGCGACGGCCCGGCTGTTGGACCAGGCACGGCGGGATGGCATCACCCGCTGCGTACTGGCCTCGTCCTCTTCGGTGTACGGGGAATCCACGCCGGCCCCGTTTGCCGAGGATGCGGTGGCGGACCACCCGATTTCACCCTACGCGGCGAGCAAGCGCTCCGGTGAGCTGGTGAGCCGGGTCTTCACGCACCTGTACGGGACACGGATCGCCAACCTCCGCTTCTTCACCGTCTATGGCCCGCGGCAGCGGCCCGATCTGGCGATCCATCGCTTTACGGCCCGCATCGTGGCGGGGCAGCCGATCCAGATGCGGGGCGACGGTTCGAGCGAGCGCGATTACACGTATGTTTCCGATGTCGTGGATGGCGTCATGGCTGCGCTGGAGTGGACTACGCGGGCCGGGAGCGGCGGGGTCGAGCCGTGGCGGGTATTCAATCTTGGCGGCGGCGGGCGGGTCCGGCTCGATCGGCTTATCGCGCTGATCGGGGCTGCCGCCGGCCGGGCGCCGGTGATCGAGCGCGGGGCGGATCAACCGGGGGACGTGTCCCTGACGGCGGCCGACCTGCGGCGCTCGGAGCGTGAGCTGGGGTATCGACCGAAAGTGGATATCGAAGCGGGCATTCAGCGGTTCGTCGCGTGGTACCGGGAGGTCAATGGACGCGAGTCCTGAACGCCGGGTCGATCAAGCCCGCGAGCGCTTCGCCCTTCAGGATTACTACGGCGCCATTCATCTGCTCGAAGAGCTGGTCGCGGTCGGGCACGCCTATGCCGACGCCGAGCACATGCTGGGCCTGTGCTACTCGCTGGTGGGCCAGCCGGAGAAGGCGCTGGCGCATCTCGATCGCTCGCTCGAGCTGAACCCGCAATATGTCGAAGCGCTGGTGCACCGGGCCCTGGTGCTCAACGATCTGGGGCGCGAGCAGGAAGCGACGGACTCGCTGCGGCGCGCCGGCCAGATCGGCGGCAAATCGCGCCTCGGGTTTCCCACCCATCTCGCGGCGAAGCTGGCGAATCTGCACGCGCACGTGGCGGAGGCGTACATCGAGGCGGGTGGCATGCGCGAGGCGATCGGGCAGTATCAGGCGGCCCTGGCGCTGGGACCCGATTTCCATGACCTCCGCTACAAACTGGGGCGTCTCCTGCTGCAGGCGGGGCGCGTGCTCGAAGCGCGCGAGCAATTCGAGATCATCGTGCGGTCGCGTCCCAATTTCCAGGACGCGGCGGCGATGCTGGGCCTCGCGTGCTACCTGAGCGGGGACGGGTTGTCCGCCCGGGTCGTGTGGCAGGATTGCCGGCGGCGCCGTCCCGAGGATCCGCGCGTCGAGGCGTACCTGGCGATGCTCGATCGCGGGGACGCGGTCGGAGCGCCATCGGAGCTGGCGGCACGCGCCTCGGGGCGCCTGCCGGAGCTGTGATTTACCGAAAGACGCTGGTGGTGCTCGTGGCGGCGCTCGCGTGCGCCAAGAGCGCGGCCGACCACGAGGTGCTGGGCGATCGCTGGTATGCGAGCGCGGCCTACGCCGATGCGTTGGCGGAGTACCAGCTCGGCCTGCGGGCGGGCGCCGGCGGGGCCGGGTTGCACGCCAAGGCCGCGCTCTCGGCCCTGCACAGCGGCGATCTCGGCGTCGCCGCTGAGCAGTATCGCGAGCTCGCGCGCGCCGACCAGTCGCGCGCCGATGAAGCCGCCGACGGGCTCGACCGGTCGGCGCGGGCTGCGGCGGCTGCGAACGATCGGAGCGCCCTGGCGGAGGCGCTGCAGGGTTTGCGCGACGTGGCGCCGACCCGGCCGCTCGGCGCCTATGCGCGGATCGTCGCGCTCGACGCGGCGGCCGCGGGGAACACGGCGGACGCGTTGGCGTACTTGCCCACGGCGATCGCCACCGCCCCCGATGCCCGGAGCGCGGATTCGTTGTTATTCGTATACGGAGAGGCCGCGTCGCTCGCCCGGGATTGCGGGACGGCCACCCTGGCGTTCGAGGGCGTGTTACGGCGCCAGCGCCAGCTCAGCGTCGAGGATGCGGCCCGGGAAGGCGTGGCGCGCTGCGCGTTGATCCGAGGGGAAGCGGCCCTCGCCACCGGACGTCCCGGCGATGCGGAGCAATGGTTCCGGCGCGCCGCCACACCCGGTTCCGCCAGTGACGTGGCGCGCGCGGCGTATCTGGGGTTGGGAGACGTGGCGCTGGCCCGCGGCGACGTCGCCGGAGCGGTGGACCTGTATCAGCAGACCTTGATGAGCGGTGTGCCGGGGGATTCGCTGGCCCAGCGTGCGCACGACAAACTCAACGCCGTCGGCCGGTCCGACAGCGCACCAACTCCTCCACAGCCGTGAGCGTCATGCGTCTTCCCCGACTCCTGGTCCTGCTCCTGCTCGCCGCCTGTGGCCACGGTGGCGCGCCGGCGCCGGGGCTCGCCCCCGAAGCGCTGCTCGACCGGGCGCGGGGAGAGTTCCGCCACGGCCAGTTCACCAAGGCAACGCAGAATTTCCGTCGCCTGCTGTTCGAGCTACCGCCGAACGACCCCACGCTGCCGGAGGTGCATTACCTGTTCGCGGAATCGCAATTCCAGAGCGGCCTGTACCTGGAATCGGCGCACGAGTTCCGTCAGACCGCCGACCAGTTCGCCGGCACTGCCTACGCGCCGTTGTCGCTGTTGCGGGCCGGCGACGCCAACATGCGCCTGTGGCGGAAACCGGAGCTCGACCCGAGCTATGGGCAGGCGGCGCTGGCGATCTACCAGGACCTGGCCGGACGGTATCCCGATTCGGACGCGGCGGCGCGGGCGAAGCTGCACGTGGCCCAGCTGCGCGAATGGTTCGCCGACAAGACGTACAAGAACGGCATGTTCTATTTCAAGCGCGGCGCCTACGACTCTGGCGTCATCTATTTTCGAGACGTCGTGGCCAACTATCCGGACGCGCCGCGGGCCGCGGACGCGTTGTTACGGCTGGCCGACAGCTACCGGGCGATCCGCTACACCGAGGAGTTGAAGGAGACCTGCGCGCACCTGCGGCGCTTTTACCCCCAGGCCGACGGCCTCGACCGGTCCTGTCCGCCAGACAGCGCACGCTAGGCGCGTGGACGCGCTGTTCGGCGGGTCGTTCGACCCGGTTCACGTGGGGCATCTGGTCGTGGCGGAGGTGGCCGCGGAAGCGCTGGGGGCGCGCGTCCGGTTGGTGCCCGCGCGGGAGCAGCCCTTCAAGCAATCGGCCCACGTCGCGTCACCCGACCAGCGCGCCGACATGCTGCGGCTCGCCGTCGCCGGCAATCCGCGTCTCGCCGTCGAGCCGATCGAGCTCGGAATGCCCGTGCCATCGTATACCGTGCGCACGCTGCGGGCCCTGGCGGAGCGCGAGCCGGGGAACCGGTTCACGTTATTGCTGGGGGCGGACGTGGCCCGCGAGCTGCCGGCCTGGTACGAGGCCGAGGCCCTGCCGGCGTTGGCCGATGTCGTTGTCTTCGCCCGCCCGGGTTGGACGATCCCGGCGCACCCGATGATCCAGCGGGTGGTGGAAGTGCCCGGGCTGGACATCTCCGCGACGGTGCTGCGGCAGCGTGTCGCGGCCGGCCAGTCGATCCGCTATTTCGTGCCCGAGCCCGTGCGGGAGTACATCGCGGCGCACGGGCTGTACCGATAGACGAGGACGGATGGTCAAGAATCTCTTCACGAAACTGATTGGGACCCGATTCCAGCGGGAGCTGAAGCGCATTCGCCCGCTGGTGGATGCCATTCACACCCACGAAGCCCGGCTCAAGGATCTGAGCGTCGAGGCGCTGCAGGCGCAGACGGCGATGTTCCGCGCCCGTATCGCCGAGCAGACGGCGGAGCTGACGGCCGAGGTCGAGCGGCTCAAACAGGAGAAGCACGACTGCCCCGACGCGGACGAGCGGGCCCGGCTGGCGGATCAGCTCGGCGTCGCCGAAGGGCGCTACGCGAAGGCGTTGCAGCGGGCGTTGGACGATCTGTTGCCCGAAGCGTACGCCACCGTGCGCGAGGCCTGTCGCCGGCTGGTGGGCACCAAAGTGATGGTGACCGGCCACGAGCTCACGTGGGACATGGTGCCCTACGACGTGCAGCTCATCGGCGGCATCGTCCTGCACCAGGGCAAGATCGCGGAGATGGCGACGGGCGAGGGCAAGACCCTCGTGGCCACCTTGCCGCTGTACCTGAACGCGCTGGCGGGCGAAGGGCGCCCACCTCGTCACCGTCAACAATTACCTCGCCCGGCGCGATAGCCAGTGGATGGGGCACCTGTTCACCTGGCTCGGCCTGGCGGTGGGGTGCATCGATGACACGCAGCCGTCCACGCCCGAGCGCATCGCCGCCTACCGCTGCGACATCACCTACGGCACCAACAACGAATTCGGCTTCGATTACCTGCGCGACAACATGGTGTTCGGGCTGGAGCAGCGGGTGCAGCGCGGCCATCACTATGCCATCATCGACGAGGTCGACTCGATCCTCGTGGACGAGGCGCGCACGCCGCTCATCATCTCGGGGCCGGTTGGAGCCGAGTCGGATGAGAAGTACGCGCTCTACAACGCCCAGGTGGTGCAGCTGGTACGGCGCCAGACCGCGATCATCAATGATCTGATCGCGAAAGCGGAACCGCTGCTGGAGAATGAGAAGACCCAGTATGACGGGGCCAAACTGCTGTACCAGGGTCAGCTGGGAGCACCGAAAAACAAGCGCCTGCAGAAGCTGTTGAACGAGCAGGGCGTCAAGGCCCTGGTGCAGCGCGTGGAGCTGGATCGGCTGGCCGACCGCAAGCAGCCGGCGTCGAAACAATCGATGCGCAACATCGAAGACGAGCTGTACTTCGTGATGGACGAGCGGGGCCACTCGGTGCACCTCACCGACAAGGGCGTCGAGACGATGTCGCCCAACGACCCGGCGCTGTTCATCATCCCCGACATCTCCCAGGCGGTCCACGCCATCGATCGCGATGAGAGGCTGTCGCCGGCCGAAAAAATCGAGCGGCGGCGGACCGTGGAAGGCGAGTATGCGGCGAAGAGTGAAATCCTGCACATCATCCACAAGCTGCTGCAGGCGCACGCGCTGTATGAGAAGGATGTCGAGTATGTCGTGCAGGAAGGCCAGGTCTTCATCGTAGATGAATTCACCGGTCGTCTGATGCCGGGGCGGCGCTGGGCCGAGGGACTGCACCAGGCGGTCGAAGCGAAAGAGGGAGTCGTCGTGCGCGAGGAAACCCAGACACTCGCGACCATTACGATCCAGAACTATTTCCGCATGTACGAGAAGCTCGCCGGCATGACCGGCACGGCGGAAACCGAAGAAACGGAGTTCTTCCAGATCTACCGCCTGGAAGTGATGGTCATTCCGACCAACCGGCCGGTGCGCCGGGTCGATAAGCACGATCTCATCTACAAGACGCGCCGCGAGAAGTACAACGCCATCGTGGACGAGGCCGAGCGCCACCACAAGCGCGGCCTGCCGGTCCTCGTCGGCACCGTCAGCGTCGACGTGTCGGAGACGTTGTCGCGCATGCTGAAGCGCCGCGGGTTGAAGCACGAGGTGCTCAACGCCAAGTACCACCAGCGCGAGGCCGAGATCGTGGCGCAGGCCGGGCAGCCGGGCTCCATCACGATCGCCACCAACATGGCCGGGCGGGGCACCGACATCAAACTCGGTCCCGGCGTCAAGCAGTGTCAGGTGTGCGGCATCCGTTCGCGCGGCGAGCCGGCGTTCGGCCAGCAGCTCGAGAAACCGGATCTCACGCCCGAGCGGATCAAGGAGCTCGTGTGCAACGACGATCCGCCGTGCGGGCTGGTGATTGTGGGTACGGAACGGCACGAGGCGCGCCGCATCGATCGCCAGCTGCGCGGTCGCTCCGGCCGCCAGGGCGATCCCGGGCAGAGCGTGTTCTATCTGTCGCTGGAAGACGACCTCATGCGCCTGTTCGGCTCGGATCGCATTGCCCGGTGGATGGACAAGGGCGGCGCCGAAGAGGGGGAGGTCATCACCCATCCGTGGGTGACGGGCGCGATCAGCCAGGCGCAGAAGCGGGTCGAGCTGCAGAACTTCCAGGCGCGCAAGCGGCTGCTCGAGTTCGATGACGTGATGAATCAGCAGCGCGAAGTCATCTACTCGCAGCGTCTCTATGCCCTGGAGGGCGGCGAGGAATTGAAGGCGGAAGCGGTGGCGATGATCGACAAGGCGGTCGAGCGCCTGGTCAACGAGTACACCACAGAAGCCGAGCCCGCCGATTGGGATCGCGAGCTGATCGAGACGGAGTTCTTGCAGAAGTACCTGCTCTCTGTTCCCGATGTCACGGACCCGGGCAAGACCAAGGATCGGGAGTCGCTGGCGCGCGCCGCTCGCGAGGCGGGTCGCACCGCGTTTGAAGCGAAACTCGCCTACTTCAAAGAGGTCGAAGGCAAGGTCGGGGCACAGCGCCTCGGCGAGCAGGCGCTGGCGCACATCATGCTGAGCGTGATCGATGAGAAGTGGAAGGATCACCTCTACGACCTCGATCAGCTGCGAGCCGCGATCCAGTTCCGCGCCTGGGGTCAAAAGGATCCGCTGGTCGAGTACAAGCAGGAAGCGTTCGAGATGTTCAAGGGGTTGATCGACGACCTGCGCAGCACGTTCACCGAACGCTGGCTCAAGCTGCAGATTCAGTTCGGTCCGCCACGCGGGGCCGCGCCCACGGTGACGGCGCCGTTGGGCGGGTTGACCGCCCCGAAAAAGGCCGTGCCCATGGTGGCGAGCAAGCCGGATGCGGAAGGGTTAGTGAGTGGGGGCGGCACCAGTACCGGGCCACGCCCGCCAGCCGGACCGCCACCCGGTGTCGGCGTGGCCGCGGCGAACCCCTATACGGGCGTCGGTCGCAATGATCCCTGTCCCTGCGGCAGCGGCAAGAAGTTCAAGAAGTGCCACGGCGCGGCCGCGTGACGCTGTCGGCGTAAATCTGGTACGGGCGCCGTCAGGTGCTCGCCTAAGTTGCAGGGCGTGGCGCGGCTCGCCGAACACCCCACACTCGATCGTCCCCGGGAACGCCTGTGGCGACTCGGGACACCCGCGCTCACCGTTCAAGAGCTGCTCGCCATTGTGCTCGGGACGGGATGTGCGGGCCGCGATGCACTCGAGGTGGCCGGGGCGATCCTGACGCGGGTCGACGGCTCGCTCTGCCGTCTGGCGGGCCGCCCGGTGGTCGAGGTGGCCCGGACCTCTGGCGTCGGCCGGGCCAAGGCGGCCCGCCTGGCTGCCGCCCTCGAGCTGGGACGCCGGCTGAGTATCGAACGGGAGCCGCCACCGGAACGCATCAAGGGTCCGGCCGACGTGTACCGGTTGTGCGCGCCCCGCCTCCGCGATCTGGCCGTCGAAGAATTCCACGTGCTGGCCCTGGGCAGCCAGAGCCAGGTGCTGGCCGATCTGCTCATCACCCGCGGCATCCTCAATAGCTCCCTGGTGCACCCGCGCGAAGTGTTCCGGGCGGCGATCGCCGAGGCGGCGGCGGGGATCATCGTGGTGCACAACCATCCCAGCGGGGACCCTACCCCCTCGGCGGATGATCGAGCCGTCACCCGTCAGCTGGTCGATGCCGGTCGGCTGCTCGACTTGCCCGTCTACGACCACGTGATCGTGGGTGGGGAACGCTATACGAGCTTTGCGGAAGCGGGTTTGCTGTAGGTCGCGTTGACTGGGCGCGCGCGCCTCGCCATCCTCCACGGGTGACGACCACCGCGCCCAGCCTCGCTCCCGAGCTGGCCAAGGCTGTCGCGCCCCTGCGCGAGCGCCTCGACCTGGATCTCCTCACCCGTGCCTACGGCGTGAGCGCCCAGGCGCATTCCGGGCAGAAGCGGCAGTCAGGCGAGGAATTCCTGTCGCACAGCGTGGCGGTCGCCATCATTCTCGCCGAGCAGCAGATGGACTCGACGACGATCGCGGCGGCCCTGCTGCACGACGTCGTCGAGGATTCCAATGTCTCCCTGGACCAGATCCGGCGGGAATTTGGCGGCGAGGTCGCGGACTTCGTCGACGGCCTCACCAAGCTGTCGGGACTGACATTCCGCTCGGCGGAAGAGGCGGCAGCGGAGAACTATCGCAAGCTCCTGCTCTCGATCGCGAAGGATGCGCGGGTCATCATCATCAAGCTGGCCGACCGGCTCCACAACATGCGCACCCTGGAGCACCTGTCGACGGACAAGCAGCGGCGCATTGCGCAGGAGACGCAGGAAATTTATGCGCCGCTCGCTCACCGCTTCGGGATGGCGGGTGTGAAGTCGGAGCTGGAGGATCTGGCGTTCCGGTTCCTCGAGCCTGAGGCCTATCAGACGCTGTCCGGCAAGGTGCAGGCCAAGCGCACCGAGCGGGATCAGACCATCGAGCGCCTGCGGGCGCCGCTGGAGGACGAGCTGCGGCGCGCCGGGCTGACCGACTTCGAGATCACCGGCCGGCCCAAGAACCTGTGGTCCATCAGCAAGAAGATGCAGCGGCGCGAGAAGCCGTTCGAAGAGATTTACGACTTGCTGGCGATGCGCGTGCTCGTCTCCTCCGTGGCCGATTGCTACCACGCCCTGGGCGTCATTCACCACCAGTGGACGCCGCTGCAGGAGCGGATCAAGGACTACATCGCGAGTCCCAAGTCAAACGGCTACCAGTCGTTGCACACCACCGTGTTCGGCCCCGGGAGTCAGCTCTACGAGATTCAGATCCGCACCCGCGACATGCACCGCACGGCCGAGTACGGCATCGCCGCCCACTGGCTCTTCAAGGAAGGGAAGGGCCCCGACGAGCTGGACCGCCATCTCGCCTGGTTCCGTCAGCTGCTCGAGCTGCAGCAGGATGCGCACTCGCCGGAGGAGTTTCTCGAGTTCCTGAAGGTCGACCTGTATCAGGACGAGATCTTCGTGTTCACGCCGCGCGGCGATGTGAAGCGGCTGCCGAAGGAAGCGACCCCGATCGATTTCGCGTTCGTGGTCCACACCGAGGTGGGGCATCGCTGTCACGGCGCCCGCGTCAACGGCCGCATCGCGCCACTGCATCGCCCGCTCAAGAACGGCGATACCGTGGAGATCCTCACCAGTCCCCAGGCGCGGCCGTCGCGCGACTGGCTCGCCCACGTCCACACCGGTCGGGCGCGCCACAAGATCCGTCAGTGGGTGCGTCAGGAAGAGCACGATCGCAGCGTGGCGCTGGGGAAGGAGATCCTGGATCGCGAGGTGCGGCGCCGGCGGCTCGCGCCGCCGGACGCGGAGCGCCTGACCCGCGCCGCCGCCACCCTGTCGGTGGGCACGGCCGAGCAGCTCGAGGCGGTGCTCGGTCGAGGGGATGTCGCCCTGGGGCAGGTGATGCGGGCCCTGTTCCCCGAGCTGCCGCCGGACGACCTCAAGGCGCCCAAGCCGACGGCGTTCGGCCGGGTGATTCAGCGCCTGCGGCTGGGTCGCGGTATCCGGATCCAGGGGGTGGACGGGCTCATGGTGCGCTACGCCCAGTGTTGCCAGCCGGTGCCGGGCGACGCCGTCGTCGGCTACGTGACCCAGGGGCGGGGCATCTCGATTCATCGCGGCGACTGCCCCAACCTGCTGCCGCTGTCCGCGGAAGGGGAGCGGCGGGTTGAGATCGACTGGCAGGAGTCGCAGGGCGAGACCTTTGTCGTCCGGCTCGCCGTGGAGGGAGAAGACCGGCGCGGGCTGTACGCCGATATCTGCGAGGCCGTGAATCAGACCGGCACCAACATCCGGCACGCCGAGCTCTCGTCCCGGGACGGCGCGGTGTACGGCCACCTGCTGGTGGAGGTGGAGAACCACACGCACCTGAACAAAGTCTTGCGCGCGGTGCGACGGGTGAAAGGGGTGACGGCGATTTCGCGTCGGGACGCGGGCACCACCACCTGAGGGGTGGTCGCCCCGGTTATGTTTGGCAAATGCCGTTCGACCTCGTCTCACCGTTTGAGCCCGCCGGGGACCAGCCACAGGCCATTCGTTCACTCACCGAAGGGCTGAATCGCGGCGATCGCTACCAGACCCTGCTCGGCGTCACCGGCTCGGGCAAGACGATGACGATGGCGAACGTCATCGCCGCCCATCAACGGCCGACCCTCGTGATGTCCCACAACAAGACGCTGGCGGCGCAGTTGTACGGTGAGCTGAAAACGTTTTTCCCGCGCAACGCGGTCGAATTCTTCATCTCGTACTACGACTATTACCAGCCGGAAGCCTACGTACCGCACACCGACACCTACATCGCCAAGGATTCGTCGATCAACGAAGACATCGACGCGTTGCGGTTACGGGCCACGTCGAGTTTACTCGAGCGGGACGACGTGCTGATCGTCGCCAGCGTGTCGGCGATCTATGGTTTGGGCGATCCGGAAGCGTACCGGCGGCTGCTGCTCACGGTCGAAGCAGGAGCGGAACGGGGCCGCGACGCGATTCTCGAGGACCTGGTCCGGATCAACTATCAGCGCAACGACGTGGCCTTCGAGCGGGGCACGTTCCGGGTGCGTGGGGACACGATCGAGATTTTCCCCGCCTACGATGAGCAGGGAATCCGCATCGAGCTGTGGGGCGACACGGTCGAACGAGTCAGCAAGATCGATCCGCTCACCGGGCAGACGATCGCCACTCTCAAACGCGCGGTCGTGTACCCGGCGACGCATTTCGTCACCGAGCGGCCGACCGTCGAGCGCGCCGTGGCGGCGATCCGGTCGGAGCTGGCCGGGCGCCTGGCCGAGCTGCGGGCGCAGAACAAGCTGGTGGAGGCGCAGCGGCTCGAGTCGCGGACCTTGTTCGACGTCGACATGCTGCTCGAAGTCGGGCGCTGCACGGGGATCGAGAACTACTCACGGCACCTCACCGGCCGGCAGCCGGGTGAACGGCCGGCGTGCCTGCTGGATTACTTCCCCGACGACTTCCTCTGCATCATCGACGAGTCGCACCAGTCGCTGCCGCAGATTGGCGGCATGTTCGAAGGGGACCGTTCCCGCAAACAAACGCTGGTCGACTACGGATTTCGCCTCCCGTCCGCTCTCGACAACCGGCCGCTGCGCTTCGACGAGTTCATGAAGCTGATCCCGCGCATGATGTTCGTGTCCGCTACGCCCGGGGAGCAGGAGCTCCAGCTTTCGGAGGGCGTGGTGGTGGAGCAGATCATCCGGCCCACCGGGCTGATCGATCCCGAAGTGGAGATTCGACCCGTGAAAGGGCAGGTGGACGATCTCCTGGCCGAGATCCGGGAGCGGGCCCGCGCCGGCGAACGGGTGCTGGTCACGACGCTCACCAAGCGCATGTCCGAGGATCTGACGGACTATCTGCAGCAGCATGGCGTCCGCGTGCGGTACCTGCACTCGGAAATCGACGCGATTGAGCGGGTCGAGATCATCCGCGGACTGCGCCTGGGAGACTTCGACGTGCTGGTGGGGATCAACCTGTTGCGGGAAGGGCTCGACCTCCCCGAGGTATCGCTCGTCGCGGTGTTGGACGCCGATCAGGAAGGATTCCTCCGCTCGGATCGCTCGCTCATTCAGACCGTGGGCCGCGCGGCGCGCAACCTGCACGGCAAAGCCATCCTCTACGCTGATCGCATGACCGGTTCCATGACGCGGGCGTTGGGCGAAATGACCCGTCGCCGCGAGCGGCAACGGGCGTACAACACCGAGCATGGCGTGATCCCACGCTCGATCGTGAAATCGGTCGGGGACATTCGCTTCGTCACGCGGTTTGCGGACGCGCGCGGCAGCCGCGTGCCCGACACCCCGGTGCATCGTCCCGCCAATGCCGAGGAGCGGGAGGCGATGATCCGGCTGCTCGAATCCCAGATGCAGGCCGCGGCCGAAGCACTGGATTTCGAGCTGGCCGCCCTGCTGCGCGATCAACTGCTCGAGCTCAAGGCCGAGCTGGAGCCCCGAGGAGGCCGGCGTGCGGCTGCGCGAGGACGAACTCAACCGGTACGGTGAGGATCTGGGTCGCGGACTTCGGTCGCCGGCGATCATCGGATTCTCGGGCGATCTCGGCGCCGGGAAAACGACGCTCGTCCAGGCGATCTGCCGCGGCCTGGGGGCCGCCGTGCCCGCGACCAGTCCGACCTACGCGCTGGTGCACCAGTACCAGGCGCCCACCGGGCTCGTGTATCACGTCGATTGCTACCGCGTGCGCTCCTCCAAGGAGGCGCGCGATCTGGGATTGGATGACATCCTGTTGCAGAAGGCCATTCTTTTGGTCGAATGGCCGGAGAAAGCCGGTCACATGATGCCCCCGTTGGACCGGTACTTCTACCTGAGTCACGACCCCGACCCGCAGTTCCGACTGCTGGAGGAGCGGTGAACGGCCGGTGGCTCGCCATCGATACCGCCACCGATCTCGCGTCGGTAGCCGTGGGCACGCCGCCGGCGTGCGAGAGCGTCACGCAGCTCGCCGGCCAGCGGGTCCAGGCGGCGGCCATTGTGGAGCTCGTGGATCGTTGCCTCCATCCCCTCAGTCTGCGGCCGGCCGACCTGGCCGGCATCGTTATCGCCGATGGTCCGGGTGGGTTCACCGGGTTGCGTATCGGGTGGGCAGCCGCGAAGGGGTTGGCCCAGGAACGGAGCCTGCCCCTGGTGGCGATTCCTTCTCTGCTGGCGGCCGCGTCCGGTGCGGCGGCGGTGATGGGTGCAGTACCGATTGCGACCTGTATCGACGCCATGCGTGGAGATGTGTTCGGCGCGATGTATGTCGTGCACAAAACCCACGTCGAGACCCTCGTCGCCCCTCAGGTCGGGACGCCGGCGGATCTTGTGGCGCGCGCGCCGGTTCGGCCGCGCGCGGTGGTCGCCGATACCGCGCAACACGCGGCATTTGCGGAATCCTGGTCCGGGGCGTCGTTGTTGACCGCGCAGGGACTGCGACCGGCCGCCGCGTCGCTCCTGGCGCTCAAGGGGTGTGAAGGCGTGGGTCGCGCGCTCGAGGACCTCCAGGCGGCCGAGCCGGAGTATGGCCGCCTGGCGGAAGCGCAGGTACGGTGGGAAGCCCGTCATGGACGCCCCCTTCCGGATCCGTCCCGCGCAAGCGGCTGACATTCCCGCGCTCGTCGCGCTGGAACGGATCGCGTTCACGGACCCCTGGTCGTCGGCGGATTTTTCTGATTGTCGTGCCGCCGACTGGCCCATTCTCGTCGCCGAGGCTGACGCGGGAGTGGTTGGCTACGGGGTCGGACGCGCGATGCTCGACGAAGCGGAGATCTTGAACCTCGGCGTCGCCGTGCCGGCGCAGCGACGGGGGATCGCGCGGGCGCTGGTGCGCGAGCTGCTCGCGACGTTTTCCAAGCGCGGGGTAACATCGGTCTTCCTCGAGGTGCGCGAGTCGAACCACGCCGCGCGCGGATTGTACGAGTCGTTCGGGTTTCATGAGGTCGGTCGACGGCTGCGGTACTATCAGCGACCGGTCGAAGACGCGGTGGTGCTGCGAGCCGTCATTTCGGCAGATCGAGCCTCCGCGTAGGAATGGTACAAGTGGCGTATCTTTGATTGACAGAATGACTTGCGCGTCATATAATGTGGGGCATCCTTGGCCCCCGCCGCCCTTAGTCTGGAGGCAGCCGTGAGCCGCAGCCTGAACAAAGTCACCCTGATCGGCAACCTGGGGGCCGATCCCGAGGTGCGCAGCACCAACAACGGATCCCGTGTGGCCAACCTGTCCCTCGCGACCAGCCGGCAGTGGTCCAGCCCGGCGGGCGAGAAGCAGGAGAAGACCGAATGGCACCGGGTGATCTGTTGGAACAACAAAGGTGCGCAACTCGCCGATCTCGCCGAGAAGTACATGAAGAAGGGCGACAAGATCTATGTCGAAGGCCGAATCGAGTACCGCACCTGGGAAGATCGCGACAAGCAGACCCGCTACGTGACTGAGATCATCGCGCGCGAGGTTATCCTGCTGTCGCCGCGTGGCGCGGGCAGCGAAGGATCGGGGGAGTTCGCGCGCTCGAAAGCGGCGGCGAAAGTGACGCCCGAAGGCAAAACCGAGTCGCTCGACGCGTTCCCGGAGGCGCTGGATGAGGAGGACGACGATCTGCCGTTCTAGCCGAATCGCGCAAACCGTGGTGGTCGCCCTGCCGCTCTTGGCGGCGACTGTCGCTGCGCAGGACTCCACCACGGTGCTTCCCGCCGGCAGCCACGTAGTGGTGAGCGGCGAAACTCTCTGGTCCATTTCCCAGCAATACTTCGCCGATCCGCTCCTGTGGCCCGAGGTCTACCGGCGCAATACGGCCGTGATCGAAGACCCGCACTGGATCTATCCGGGGGAGGTGCTGGATCTGGGCGGCATCGCCACTGCGCCGACCGATACGACGCAGATCGTGTCGCAGGGCGCCCCGACGGATACCATCACCGCCGTGCCGGCGGATACGACGCAAGTAACGGAATTGCCGCCTCCGCCGCCCGAGCCGGAAGGTCCGGAGACCATCTTCGATCGTCAGGCGGAGCGCCAGCAGCAGATGGTGGACGTGCTGAAGGCCTACGCCCACCAGATCTACCGCCCCGTCCGGCGGGGAGAGTTCTATTCGTCGGGTTTCCTGACCGAGGGCGAGCGGTTGCCGTGGGCCGAAGTCATCGGGAACACGGCCAAGCCGTCCATTCAGGTGCTGGCGGATCCGACCGTCGCGAGCCTGTTCGACGAAATCGCCATCAAACCGCCGCCCCAAGCCTCCTACCACATCGGCGACTCGCTGCTCGTGGCGCGGATCGATCGGGAGCTGGATCCCTGGGGCGGAGTCGTGATTCCGCAGGGGGTGGTGCGTGTCACGGCGGTCCAGCCCAATCAGGTGCTGGCCCAGGTGATCATGCAATTCGGCCGTATCCGGGCCGGGTGTGTCGCGTTGCCGCTCGAGCCGTTCAAGGATCCCGGGGAAGTCCGGCCCGCGGCGGTGGAGCAAGGGCTGGAGGGCCACCTGATCGCCACGCGCGATCGCCACGTCCTGGCGAGCTCGCTGCACGTCATTTTCCTGGATAAGGGACGCGCCGATGGCGTCGCTATGGGCGACGTGTTTGAAGCCTATCGTCCGTCCTCCGGCGACGTCGGATCACGCTCCGAGGAAGTGCGTGTCCAGCTGCTCGTCGTGCACACGCGGGAGCACTCGGCGTCGGCGATCGTCGTGGGGATGTCGAATCCCGCGGTCAATCCGGGCATGCCGGTGCGGTTGATCAAGAAGATGCCCTCCTGACAACCCGTTCTTCCCGGGCGCCGTCCCACCGACGGCGCCCGCGGGGGATCGGGACCACGACTATCCTGGGACAGCTCACACGCAGGGCGCTCCGGATCGCACGTCAGCGCCCGGCAGCCGCACACGTTTCCCCGAGGGAGATCGAGCGCGCATGAAGCGGCGGGTGTTGGTGTCCGGCGGAGCGGGATTCATCGGCTCCCACCTGGTGCGGGCCTACCTGGCGGCGGGGGACGCCGTCACCGTGGTGGACGATTTGTCCTCGGGACGGCGCGAGAACCTGCCGGAGGGCGTGACGCTGGTGCAGGCCGACGTGCGGTCGCCGGAAGCGCGGTCCCTCGCCGCCACCGGTGGGTTTGCGATCCTGAACCACCACGCCGCCCAGATGGACGTGCGGCGCTCCGTCGAGGACCCGGTATTCGATGCCCAGGTCAACGTGCTAGGGCTGCTGAACCTGCTCGAAGGCGCCCGGGCCGGTGGCGTGAAGCGCGTCGTGTTCGCGTCTTCCGGCGGCACCGTGTACGGGGACGGCGCGGCGACGCCCACCCCGGAGACGGCCCCGAAACTCCCGGCCTCCCCGTATGGGACCGCCAAGCTCACCTCGGAGTACTATCTCGCGACGTTCGCGCAGTTGTTCGGCCTCGAAGCCGTGGCCCTGCGGTACAGCAACGTGTATGGGCCCCGACAGAATCCCCACGGCGAGGCCGGGGTCGTGGCGATTTTCGGACGCCGCATGCTGGCGGGGGAGCCGGTCACCATTTACGGCAACGGGGAGCAAACGCGCGATTTGGTGTTCGTCGAGGATGTCGCCGCGGCCAATGTCCTGGCCGCCGAGCGGCCGCTGCCGGCGCTGACCACGCTCGACGCCCGGGCCTACAACGTCGGGACAGGGGTGGAGACGTCGGTCAACCGGCTCGCCGAGCTGCTCGCGGCGGCGGCGGGCAACACGAGCAAAATCGGTCGAGCACCGGCACGGGCGGGGGAAATCCTGCGCAGCGCGCTGGACGTGGGCAAGGCCGCACGCGAGTTGGGGTGGCGTCCGCTGGTCCCCTTGGCTGAGGGGCTCGCTCGGACCGTGCGCTGGTTAGGGGAGGGCTAGTGCTGCTACAAGTCGGACGAGCCATCCCCACGTCGCCGTGGGAGCTGGTGCTGACCTCCAGTCGCGAGACGAAAGTCGTACTCGCGATTCTCGTGTTGTTCTCGGTCGTCTCCTGGTATCTCATCATCCTGAAGTGGTGGCAGTTCCGGCACATGCGGCGCCAGGCCGATCGCTTCATGAAGGAGATCGAGAAAACGCAACGCCTCGACGAAGCCTATCACGCGGCGATGCGGCTGCCGCCGTCCCCGTACAACCGGCTGTTGCGCGAAGGCGTGCAGTTCTTTTCGCACCTGAAACCCGGCTTGCTGAAGGATTCTTCGGTGATGGCGGTGTCGGAGCGGACGCTGACGATGACGCAGCTCGAGGCGCTCCGGATGGTCCTGGCGAAAGAGGTAGCGGCCGAGCGCGACGCGGCGGCGCGGTTCATCCCGTGGCTCGCCACCTTCGGCTCGGTCAGCCCCCTGTTGGGTCTGCTCGGCACGGTGCTCGGCGTGATGGACGCCTTCATCGGAATTGCGGTCGGCGGCTCGGGCAACATCGGGGCAGTCGCCCCGGGGGTCGCGGAAGCGCTGGTGACGACGGTGGCCGGCTTGGCGGTCGCCGTGCCCGCCGTGATCGCCTACAACATCTATGTCAATCGACTCGGCCTGGTCGCGGGCGAGCTGGAAGGCTTCGCGCAGGAAATCATCGGCAGCCTGGCACGAGAGGGGCGGCTCTAGATGGCAGGCCTCTTGGGTGGCGGTGGCGGTGGCGGCGGATTGCGAGGACACGGCGAGCTGCCGCTCAACGCGGACATCAACGTGACGTCGCTGGTCGATGTCGCCTTTGTGCTCCTCATCATCTTCATGATCACCGCGCCCATCATGCAGGGTGGCGTGGACGTCCGGTTGCCGCGGGCCGAAGCGCGTCCCATCGAGCCGAAGTCCGGACTGGTGGTGACGGTGGATCGGAGCGGGCGGATTTTTCTCGACCAGGCCGCGCTGTCGTACGAAGATTTCCGCGCGACGTTTCCGGCGTTCGTGCGGACTCGGCACCCCAGCGGGGTGTACCTGCGGGCCGACGGACGGGCTTCCTACGCCACGGTGGTGCAGGTCCTCGCCGTGATTCGCGCCGCCGGTGTGAACGACGTCGGGCTCGTGGCCGAACCGGAGACTGTCGCGCCATGATGCGGACGCTCCGCCCCGCGACGAACGTCCCACTCGGCCTGGTCGGGACGATCGTCGTGCACGGAGCCGCCTTGGCCATGTTCCTCGTCTCGGCCAGCGGTGCGCACTCGGAGCCTCCGACCTACCGGGTGCGACTCATCGCCGCTCCAGATCTCGTCGCCGAATCGCGCCCCGCGCCCGCGGCTGTGCAACGCGAGGCTGCGCCGCCGGAGCCGCCCGCGCCGGCTCCCAAGCCGGCACCCAAGAACACGGCATCGCCCGCGCCCCCGCCCCCCGTCACGGATGCGAAACGGCGCGAGGCCGCGCCGCGGACCACGCCCCAACCGCGTCTTCCGGGTGAGGCGCCCAGCACCGGGAGCGATCCGGCCACGGTCAGCACCGAAGGGGTGGAATTCCCGTACCCCGAGTACCTCCAGAACATCGTCTCGCAGGTGTTACGTCGCTGGCAGCGGCCGTTGGAAAGTACGCCGCTCGAAGCCGAGGTGTCGTTCATGGTGCATCGCGACGGCACCATCACCGATCTGCAGTTCGTCAAGCGATCGGGCAGCTTTGCGTTCGATCTCGAGGCCCAGGGTGCCGTCGAAGAAGCTGGGCAGTACAAGTCGTTCGGGGGACTCCCGGATGGGTGGATCCCGGACGTGCTGTTCGTGCGGTTTTATTTTTCCGGTAGACGGCAATGACGCGCGCATCGATCCTCGCCCTGCTGCTCTCCGTCACTCCAGCGCTCCGGCTCAGCGCCCAAGACACGACCGCGATCGATCGCGGAGTCAGAATCGGGATCATCTACCGGCCCGGCGTGCGCCCCGGCCTGGTCATGCTGCCGGTGCGCCAGCCGGGGCTCGACTCGGTGCGCACCATCCTCAATCGGGATCTCGACTACAGCGATCGCTTCGAAGTAATCACGCTCCCCGGCGGCGACTCTATCCGCCTCGGAGGGGCGGACCCGGCGCCGACGAGACCGTCGGCGACCGGAACGCATCCGTCGCGCGTCCCCCCCGCGTTGAACTATCCGCTGTACCAGGCGCTCGGCGCGGATTTCGCGGTGGAGACGCGGCTCGCGGGGGATACGGCGATCATCGTCGTGCACGACGTGGCGGGCCACGGCATCCGGCGTTCGTTCCGGCAGCGGTTGCCCGCCACGAATGACCCGGGATTTCGCCTGACCATTCATCGGCTCGCCGACCAGGTGCTGCAGGCCACGCTCGGTTCGCCCGGGTTCGCCGCGACGCGGCTGTTGTTCGTGAAAGACGGCAAGGTGTATCGCATCGACCAGGACGGCGCCGACCTGACCCTGTTGTCCGCCACGGACAAACAGGCCATGTCCCCGGCCTGGACGACCGACGGCCATCGCTTTGCCTACATGGAATTCTCCGGGGGACACGGCCAGTTGTTCATGCAGGACATCGCGACCCGCAAGCGCGTGAGCGTCGTCACGACCGGGTCGACGCTGGACTTCACGCCGGCCTTTTCCCCCGATGGAAAGACCCTGGCCTTCAGCCGTGCCACCGAAGAAGGCACCGACATCTACATCGTCAACGCGCGCGAGAACTGCTGTTTACAGCGCTTGACCAGAGGCGGCTTTTCGGACAACTTGTCTCCGACCTTCAGCCCGGACGGTCATCGCATCGCGTTCATCTCGACGCGCCCCGGGCTGCCGCAAGTGTACGTCATGAGCGCGGATGGGACCGACCAACAGCTGTTCGCTCCATTTGACTACGGGGTGACGGGGTCGTCCAACGCGCCGGATTGGTCGCCGGATGGACAGTCGGTGGCCTTTCACCGCGATGTTGGCGGGACCCTGCAGGTGTTTGTGCTCGACGTACGGACCCGGACGGTGCGACAACTCACGTCGCTCGGACGGAATGAGGACCCCACCTGGGCGCCGGACAGCCGCCATCTGGCCTTCGTATCGGACCGCAGCGGCTACCGGCAGTTATGGGTGATCGACCTGGAGACTGGACGCATCCGTCCACTGCTGCAGCAAAGTGGTGCTCGGCTGCCCGCCTGGTCTCCACGAATAGCGGAGACGGCCTCCGCCAACCCCTGAACTGGGAGAACATCCACGATGAAACGCGTCCCCTCGCTTATCCTGATGGGGCTCGGCGTGGCGCTGGTGGCTTGCGGCAAGAGTCCTGAGACGCAAACCCCCGCGCCGGTGGCCAACGCTGACTCGATTGCTGCAGCCGAACGCGCGCGCGCGGATTCCGCCGCCGCGGATTCGGCCCGTCGCGCACAGGAAGAAGCGGACCGCATCGCGCGTCAGCGCGCCGCCGACTCGGCGGCCGCGGCCTCCGCGGCGGTGGCCGAAGTCCGCAACATGCTCTCGGCCATGATCCACTTTGATTATGACAAGGCCAACGTTCGGGGCGACGATGCCGCGACGCTGGACCAGAAGGTCGCCATCATGAACGCCAACCCGGATCTCCGCATCCGCGTCAGCGGGCACTGCGATGAGCGGGGCTCGGACGAGTACAACTTGGCGCTCGGCAACCGGCGCGCGACGGCCGCGAAGCAGTACCTGGTGGATCACGGCGTCGACGCTGCTCGCATCGAGACCGCCTCGTTCGGTGAAGAGCGCCCGGTCGCCATGGGTCACGACGAGGATTCCTGGTCGCAGAACCGCCGGGATGAGTTCGAGATCCTGAGCGGCGGTGACATGTTGCGGAAGCCGTAAGCAGCGTGTCGCTTCAGCGGGTATGGCTCCTCGGCCTGGGGCTGCTGGCCGGATGCGCCTTGCGAGGTGATGTCCGGAAAGTCGAGCTCCAGGTCGAGGCGCTGCGCAGCGAACTGACCCGTTCCGACAGCGCGCGGCGGGCCGAGCGCGATTCACTGGTGCGATTGCTCGCGGCGCTCCAGGCGGGGCTGGTTGCACAGCAGACCGCGCTTACCCAGATCCGTGGGGATATTCGCACCGACCTGCAGACGGTCCAGCAGCAGCTCGGCACCCTGCAGGAACTGACCGGACAGAGCCAGCAGCGGTTGTCCGAGCTGCGCGGTCGGTTGGGGACGCCGGCCCCGGTGAACCCCAATCCGGTAGCCCCGCTCGATACGACCGGAGCTGCGTCCACCGGGTCAAACCCCACGCCTGGTGTGGGCGCGCCCGGTGCGGATCAGATGTACGACCTCTCCTTGCAGCAGTACCGTCGCGGCAGCTTCGCGACGGCCCGGCTCGGATTCCGCGAGTTTTTGCGCCTCTACCCCGATGACGACCGGGCCGCGGACGCCCTCTACTATGTGGGGGAGTCGTTCGCGCCCGAAAATGCCGACTCCGCGTCCGCGGTGTACCAACAAGTCGTGACGAGCTATGGCAACTCGCCGCGGGCGCCATCGTCCCTGTACAAACTGGGGCTGCTCGCCGAGCAGCGGGGCAATAAACCGGCCGCGCGCACCTTTTATGCGCGCGTCGTCGCCGGGTATCCGCGCTCTGTCGAAGCCAACCTCGCGCGCGACAAGCTCCAAGCCCTGGGGCGTTAGCCCCACGCCGTGACCGACGTGTCGAATCGCGGCGAAATGCCGTTCCTCGACCATCTCGAGGAGCTGCGTTGGCGTCTGCTTTGGAGCTTGCTCGCCGTCGTGCTGGCGACGGTGGTCGGGTGGGTCATCGTGGAGCGGATCGACGTGATCGGGCTCTTGATGCGACCCATCGCGCCGCATCTGCCGGGCGGGCGCCTCAATTATACGAGCCCGACCGATCCCTTCTTCATCACGCTCAAGTTCGCGTTCATCATCGGACTGGTGATCGCTTCGCCGTTCGTGCTGTATCAGTTGTGGGCGTTTCTCGCCCCCGCCCTCTACGAACGGGAGAAACGCCTCGTCATTCCCGCGTTGCTGGCTGGGGTGCTGCTGTTCATGGCCGGCGCGGCGGGCGGATATTTCTTCGTCTTGCCCCGAGCGCTGGCCGTGTTGCTGGGGTTTCAGAATCAGGCGCTCCAGCCGATCATCACCGCCGACCGATACTTCGGCTTTGCGGCGCAGATTATCCTGGCCTTTGGGGCGGTCACCGAATTGCCGCTCGTGGTCATTCTGCTCACGGCTCTCGGCGTGGTTACGCCGGTCGGCCTCCGCAAGAACCGGCGCTTCGCGTTGCTCGCCGCGGCGGCGCTGGCGGCCTTCTTGACCCCGCCGGACGCGCTCTCGATGCTGATGATGATGGTGCCCTTGCTGCTCCTCTATGAGCTGAGCATCTGGTGCTCGTGGATCGTAACCCGCCGGCGGGCAACTACGGCGGCGCGGTCCGCGACGACCCTCGTCATCGCGTTCCTGGTCGCCTCCTCGTTCGTGCCGCGTCCGCTCGCGGCCCAGAACCCGCAGGAGGTCGATTCCATCCGCAGGGCGCGCGATTCGCTGATTGCCGGCGGCCGCCCCATCGATTCCGCCACGGCCCGGAAACTCGGTCTACCGACGGGGCCAACGCGCCAGTTCCCACCCAGCGACTCCATGCTGGATGCGCTGCTCAAGCTCAAAGGCTTCCGCATCACGCAGTACGTGGCCGACACGCTGGTCGTGCTGGGCGACAGCATGACCATCGTGCTCACGGGAGAAGCGCTGGTGGACCGGGACGGGACCAAACTCGAGGCCGACTCGGTGCACTACCGGGAAGCGAGCTGCCGACTCGATGCGGTTGGCGAGCCCCGCCTGTTCGACAATGGCAACGTGCTGGTGGGGGAGGGGATGCGATACGATACCTGCATCCGCCGTGGAACGGTCCGGGAAGCGTTGACGGACTTCCAGCAGGGTGGGGCCACGTGGTTCATGCGCGGTAACCTAGCCGTGGACTCCGGGTCGACGCGTATGTACGGCGCCAAGAGCGACATCACCTCCGACGAGCGACCCGTGCCGGGCTATCACTTTGCCGCCGGTGAAGTGAAATGGCTCAACAAGACGGTCATGGTCGCGCGACCGGTCGTGCTCTACGTCCGGGACGTGCCGATCCTGTGGCTGCCATTCATTTTCAATGACATCCGCCCCGGTCGGCGCAGCGGCATTCTCGTGCCGCGGTTCGGGTTGAACGATCTGGTCCGCCCCACGCGCGGATACCGGCGCCACGTGTCCAATCTCGGCTACTACCTGGTCTTGAACGACTACGTGGACGTCTTGGGCACGGCCGACTGGTTCTCCGGGACGAGTTTCTCATTGCGCGGCGATCTGCACTATCGCTGGTTGAATCAATTCGTCCAGGGAGGGTTCTCGTACTCGAGACTCACCCAGCTGGATACGCCAGCGCATTCCGATCAGATCGTCTGGAATCACGTGCAGAGCTTCAACAGCCGCACCCGGTTCGCCGCCAGCGTCAACTACGCCACGAGCGCGCGCGTGCTGCAGCGGAACACGATCGATCCGTTCCTGACCACGGCGCAGCTCAGCTCGCAGGCGAATTTCGACAAGCGGTTCGTCTGGGGGACGTTGAACGTCGGCGGCAGCATGACGCAGAATCTGTCCAATAATCTGCGGCAGCAGAACGTGCCGCGAGTGTCCATCACGCCGGCGCCGATCGATCTCGGGCCGTCCATCACGTGGTCTCCCGGCTTCTCGTTCAGCAACACCCAGACGTTCCACAATCCGTCATCTGCCGGACTGCTCACGCCGGGGGCCGGCGGTGGGATCGACACGCTCCCTCTGACCTTCGACACGCGCTCGTCGGAGCTTTCGATCGGCACCCCGTTGCGGGTCGGGCGCTGGAACTGGGTCAACAGCGTCTCGATTGCGGATCGCACCAGCAATCAGCGCGTCGAGTTCGTCATTCCCGATTCCATCGACTCGACGGTGGTGCACCGCCTGGTGTACGACCGCACCTTCGAGACGCGCGTCGATTGGAACACCGGCATCAATCTGCCGCAGGTGTTCAGTGGGACCTGGCGGCTGCAGCCCGGCGTGCAGATCGTCAACAAGACGAGCGCGGGCCCGTACATGCTCCGCAATCAGTTCACGGGTGGGCAGTTTCTCCAGCAGGGGAAGCGGCTCCAGTTCAGCCTCGGCCTGGCCCCGACCTTCTTTGGGTTCTTCCCCGGCATTGGCCCCTTTGCCCGCATCCGTCACGCCGTCTCCCCCCTCATTTCGTATCAATACGCGCCGGGGGCGAAAGTGCCGGAGGAGTTCGCCCGGGCCCTGGATCCCACGGGGCGCTTGCTCAATGCGCGCAGCGACCCGCAGCAGACGGTGACGGTCGGCCTGCAGCAGAGCTTCGAAGCCAAGTTCAAGTCTCCCGCGGGAGACTCGTCCGAGGCCGAGCCGCGCAAGATCCGGCTGCTGTCCATCTCCACGTCGGGCGTGTCCTACAACTTCGAGCAGGCGAAGCAGGTGGGACGAGTGGGCTGGCAGACGCAAACCCTCACCAACACGTTCGCGTCCGATCTCCTGCCCGGGTTCAATCTGCAAGTGACCCACGATCTGTGGCGGGGGCCCGTAGGTCTCGCGAGCACGCCGTTTCAGCCGTTCCTGCAAAGCTTGTCGGCGAATTTCTCGATCAGCTCACGCACGCTGGCGGCGATCGGCGGATTGCTGGGGATCGGACGCCCGTCGACGCCGGCTCCAGAGCCGACGCCGACGCCGGTGCCCGGGACGGGAACGCAACCCCGCCTGCCGCAGGGACCGAGGGGATTCGGGGGATTCGGCGGCCTGGGTGGGACGCACGGCGGCGCCGGCGGCGGCCGCGGCTTCAACCTCAGAGTGCAGTTCTCGGCCCAACGCACGCGGGACACGTCGGCCACGCCGCCCCCAGTGTCTTCGTTGTCCGGCGGGCGGCAACAGATGGGGTTGGATTTGGGGTTCAGTCCCACGGCCAACTGGACGGCATCCTGGAATACGCGGTACGACTTCGACACCCGTCGTTTCGACCAGCACTATGTGCGCCTCGAGCGGGACCTGCACCGCTGGCACGCCAGCTTTTCGTTCAGCCGGACCGCCAGCGGCAACTTCGCGTTCAGCTTCTACGTGGCGCTGCTGGACCAGCCGGATATCAAGTTCGACTACGACCAGCAGAGCTATCTGCGGAATCCTTGAGGCTGTGCGGGTCGTTCCGGTGTCCTCATCGTGGGACAACGTAGGCCGGATCACATTTCGATAACACCCAGACAAACAAGCAGTTACGAGTCGGCATGGCGTATGCCTTTGCATTGGGGTGACTGTCACCCGTTTCGCGAGGAAGCCATGCTGCCCCGTTCGCTCGTCGGATCTCTCGCTGTTGGCCTGCTCGTGGCCGGCTGCCAAACCACGACCATCATCGGTACGCCGGGACTCATCGCCCCGCCGTCGAATCTGGTGTATGCACTTGACCCCAGCGGCGATCCGGTCCGCCCGGCGGGCATCCTGCTGCAGTGGGATGACGTCGGCGATCCTGCGCTCGCCAGCTACCGCGTCTACTCCCGGGGCAGTGCCAATGGCTCCTTCGGCCTGCGCGGCGAAACAACTTCGAACACGTTCCACGACAATGGGGTCCCGCACCTCGACTACTACGTCACCGCCGTCGACGTTGATGGCGGCGAGAGCGATCCCAGCAACCTCATCACCGTCGACGAGCGACTGCAGCTGGAGCGTCCGGCAACATTGACGTCGATTTCCCTCAATGGCGCGATCCATCTCGACTGGAGCGACAACGCGTTTTCCGCCGACCCGGCGCGCTTCAAGTGGTATCGGGTCTACAGCGCGTCCTACGATCTGGATCAAGGGCTGTGCGGCACAGATTGGTCGCTCGAAGGCTCCACCGTCTCCCCCGAGTTCGTGTCCGGGGCGCTCAGCAACGGCGTGCCGCGCTGCTTCGGCGTGTCGGCGATCAGTATCGAGGGATACGAGAGCCTGTGGTCACCGCTGCGTCAGGACACGCCGCGCCCCGACGCCAGAAACCTCCTGGTCTCGGCGTTCGATGCCAATGCGGCGCAGTCGGGGTTCCGGTTCTGGGATGACGTCAATCAGGATGGGGTCGCGCAAACGGCGGAATTGGGGCTGGTGCAGGACGGGAACCGCACCGACATCGATTTCTGGGTGTACCGGGATCCGACCGATTCAACCCTGTGGTTCGTTCCAGAGTTCACCGGTACGTCCATGCGGCTGTACGCGGGCACTCCGGTCGCCGATCTGACGGATATCGATTTCGCCCCTGTGGGCGGCTATTCCCGCAACATGATTCAAGCGGCCCCGGGGTATGGCTACGTGTTCCAGATCGTCGAAGGAAGCACGTTGCGGTATGCGGCATTGCGTGTCACGCACGTGGGTCGGAACTACTTGATCTTCGATTGGAGCCTGCAAACCGACCAGGGGAATCCAGAGCTGGTGGTGCGCGGCAATCTTCCAACATCGGTCGAGACCGGCATCGAGGTCGCCGGCGCCCGGTAGTCGACGCCTCCTGTAGGTCCCGCGAGCCCGGCGCGTTGGCACGCGCCGGGCTCGTCGCGTAGCTTCCTGCCTCAGCATGCCCTCCACCATCACCCTGGACGGCCGGTCCCTCACGGTCGCGGACGTGGTCACGGCTTCCCGACAGAACGCCCCCATCGCCATCGCGCCGGCGGCACGGGCGCGCGTTGCGCAGTCGCGCGCCGCCATCGAAGCGGCGTTGGCGCGGGGGGAGACCATTTATGGCGTGAACACCGGGTTTGGAAAACTGGCGCACGTCCGCATCCCTCCGGATCGCCTGCGGGACCTGCAGCTGAACCTCATCCGTAGCCATGCGTCCGGCGTCGGCGAGCCGCTGCCGGTCGAGGCCGTCCGGGCGATGATGCTGCTGCGCGCCAACGTGCTGCTCATGGAGACCAGTGGGGTCCGGCCGGTCCTCGCCGAGACGCTGGTCGCGATGCTGAATGCGAATCTCCATCCCGTCGTCCCGTCCCAGGGGAGCGTCGGGGCCTCGGGCGATCTGGCGCCCCTGTCGCATCTGGCGTTGGCGCTGATCGGGGAGGGCGCCGATGGCGCCCGATTGCGCGCCGCCGGGCTGACGCCCGTGACATTGGAAGCGAAGGAAGGCATCGCGTTCGTCAATGGCACGCAGGCACAGACCGGGCTGGCGGCGCTCCTGGTCCATGATGCGTGGACGCTCTGGCGAACCGCGCATGCGGCCGCGGCGATGAGCCTGGAAGCGGTGCGTGGCACACCGGTCCCCTTCGACGCGCGGATTCACGCGGCCCGCCCGCACCCGTTTCAACAGCGATCCGCAGCGTTGTTGCGGGACTTGCTGGACGATTCGGAAATCCGCGAATCGCACCGGCACGATGACCCGCGCGTGCAGGACGCCTATTCCTTGCGCTGTACGCCCCAGATCCTGGGGGCGGTGGGGGAGGGGATCGCGTTTGCGGAGCGACTCGTGGTTACCGAGCTGAATGCGGCGACGGACAACCCGCTCGTGTTTGGGGCCGAGGTGCTCTCCGGGGGCAACTTCCACGGTCAACCGATCGCGTTCGCCCTCGATGTCCTGGGGATCGCGCTCGTCACGTTGGCGGGGCTCGCAGAGCGTCGCCTGGAGCGGGTCGTGAATCCGGACCTGTCGTCAGGGTTGCCGGCGTTCCTGGCGCGCGATCCCGGCCTCGACTCGGGATTCATGACCGCCCAAATCGCGGCGGCGGCGCTGGTCGCCGACGCGCGCGTCTTGGCCAATCCAGCCAGCGTGCAGTCCATCCCCACCGAGGGGAATCAGGAAGATGTTGTTCCCATGGGGATGACGGCGGCATGGAAGGCCCGGCGCATCCACGACGACGCCGCGCGGGTCGTGGCGATCGAGTTACTGGCAGGGGCGCAGGGCCTGGAGTTTCTCAAACCACTGCGGCCGGGTCGTGGCGTGGCGCGCATCTATGAGGCGGTGCGGCGATTCGCGGCACCGCTCGTCGCCGACCGGCCGATGGGGGAGGAGATCGAGCGGGTCGCCCTGGGGATCCAGGCCGGGGAGTTCGCGCCTGAGGTCAAGCCGTGAGCGGTCCCCGCGTCGTCCGGGCTCCTCGCGGTACGGAGCGCTCGTGTCGTGGCTGGATCCAGGAAGCCGCCCTGCGGATGCTGATGAACAACCTCGATCCGGAGGTGGCGGAACGTCCCCAGGATCTCGTGGTCTACGGTGGCACGGGACGCGCCGCGCGAAACTGGGATGCGTACGACGCCATCGTGCGCGCGCTGCGCAACTTGGGGAACGACGAGACGCTGCTGGTGCAGTCCGGCAAGCCGGTGGGTGTGTTCACGACGCATGCCGATGCGCCCCGTGTGCTGATTGCCAACGCGAATCTGGTCGGACGCTGGGCGACGTGGGACGTGTTCCGGGACCTGGAACGGCGCGGCTTGATCATGTACGGGCAGATGACGGCGGGTTCGTGGATCTATATCGGGACGCAAGGCATCCTCCAGGGCACCTACGAAACGTTTGGCGCCGTGGCGCGGCGTCATTTTGGTGGATCGCTGCGTGGGCGGCTGGTCGTGACGGGCGGGTTGGGTGGAATGGGCGGTGCCCAGCCACTGGCGGCAACCATGCAGGATGGCGTCTGCCTGGTCGTGGACGTCGACCGCGAGCGGGTGGAACGCCGGGTGGCGACTCGCTATTTGGATCAGGCGACCGCCGACCTGGGTGAAGCGCTGCGCTGGTGCGATGCCGCCCGCCGGACGGGCACCGCGCTCTCGGTGGGCGTCATCGGGAATTGTGCCGAGGTCCTGCCGGAATTAGTGCGCCGCGGTGTCGTCCCGGATGTCGTCACCGATCAGACCTCGGCCCACGATACGTTGAATGGCTACGTCCCCTCCGGATTGTCCCTCGCGGACGCGACGGCCCTGCGCGGCACCGACCCAGGCGCCTATACCCGGCGCGCTGAGGAGAGCATCGCCACGCATGTGCGCGCTATGCTGGCGCTGCAACGGGCGGGTGCGATCACGTTCGACTACGGGAACAACATCCGCACCGTCGCCGCCGATGCGGGCGTGAAAGAGGCGTTCGAAATCCCGGGGTTCGTGCCGGAATACATCCGACCGCTCTTCTGCGAGGGGAAAGGCCCGTTCCGCTGGGTCGCGCTCTCGGGTGACCCCAAGGATCTGGAGCGGACTGATCGTCTCGTGCTGGACCTATTTCCCGAAGATGAGCATCTGTCCCGCTGGATTCGGTTGGCACGGGAGCGCGTGGTGTTTCAGGGTCTGCCAGCCCGCATCTGCTGGCTGGGGCAGGGCGAACGGGCGCGCTTCGGGGTCGCCTTGAACGACCTGGTCGCGCGCGGGGAGCTCACGGCGCCGATCGTGATCGGCCGCGATCATCTCGATACCGGCAGCGTCGCATCGCCCTTCCGGGAAACGGAGGGCATGCGCGATGGATCCGACGCCATCGCCGATTGGGCGATTCTCAACGCGCTGCTCAACACGGCGTCGGGGGCGTCCTGGGTGTCCTTCCACCACGGCGGCGGGGTTGGGATCGGAAACTCCCTGCACGCCGGACAAGTCATCGTCGCCGACGGCACACCGGAGGCCGGCCGTCGTCTCGCCCGGGTGCTGACCAATGATCCGGGGATCGGTGTTGCCCGTCATGCAGACGCCGGCTATCCCGAGGCGATCGCGACGGCGCGGCGCGAGGGGCTCCGCCTGCCGATGCTCGAGGCAAACGACTGACCGCGCAGATCCTGTTGGCGCGACAACTGGTGACGTGCCGCGGACCAGCGCGGGCGCGTCGCGGCAGAGAGCTGGCGGAGTTGGAGGTGCTGACCGACGCCGCGGTTGCCATCGAGGGCGACCGCATCGCCTGGGTGGGTGCCCGCGTCGAGGCGCCCCGGAGTTATGCCGCCCTTCCAGCCGTCGAGGTGCCGGGCGTGCTGTTTCCCGGTTTCATCGACTGTCACACGCATGCGATCTTCGGTGCGCCGCGGATCGATGATCACCAACGCCGCGCGTTGGGGGAGACCTATCAGACCATCGCGGCTGCGGGGGGCGGGATTCTCCAGTCGGTGCGAGACGTCCGCGCGCGCTCGGAGTCCGAGCTGGAGCAGCTGGCTCGGACCCGACTGATCACACTGCGGGCGCATGGCAGCACCACGATCGAAGTCAAATCCGGTTACGGGCTCGATCTCGAAACCGAGGTGAAGCAGCTCCGGGTGATGCAACGACTGGCCCACACCGAACGACTGTCCCTCGTTCCCTCGTTCCTGGGCGCGCACGAAGTGCCGCCCGAATACCGTTCGCGGCGCGAGGCGTACCTGCGCCTGGTCATCGAGGAGATGCTCCCGGTGATCGCCCGGGAAGGCCTGGCAAAGGCCTGCGATGTGTTTTGCGAACCTGGGGTGTTCTCGGTGGCGGAATCGCGCGCGGTGCTGGCCGCGGCCCGCGCGCATGGGCTCGCGCTCAAGTTGCACGCCGACGAGCTCGAAGGATCCGGCGGCGCCCAGCTCGCCGCTGAGCTGGGCGCGCTTTCCGCCGACCACCTGGCCGGGGTATCCGACGCCGGTATCCGTGCCCTCGCTGCGAGTCCCACGGTGGCCGTGTTGCTTCCCGCGACGATGAGCTTTTTGGGTACCCGACGACAGGCCCCGGCCCGCCAGCTCATCGAGGCGGGCGCCGCGGTCGCGCTCGCGAGCGACTTCAACCCCGGCAGCTCGCCTACCGTGGGACTGCCGCTGGTCATGAGTCTCGCGGTCAGTCAGCTGGGTTTGCGCCATAGCGAAGCGGTGCTTGCGGTGACGGTGAACGCCGCGGCCGCGCTCGGGATGGCCCATGACCATGGACAAATTGCACCAGGGTTTGCCGCCGATCTGGTCGCCTGTGCGGTCGCCGACTGGCGGGAAGCGGCGTATTGGGTGGGCGCGAATCTCGTAACCGACGTCTGGACAGGGGGTTTCGCTTGTCCGCGTCCGGCGGGTCCGGTATCTTTAGGTCTCCATGTCGAAGCTTGAGAAGCTCAAAGAGCGGGCGCGCACCCTGGAAGCCAAGGGCGATTCCCGAGTCGCCATTGACGCCTGGCTCGAGGTCCTGCGGGCGCAGGAAGATGAAAGCGATCCCAATCCCGATTTGGGAATCTTCAACCGCATCGGAGATCTCTTTCTCAAGGTGAAGGACCCGGGGCAGGCCGCGGACTACTACGACCGCGCGGTCGACCGCTACGCCGAGTTGGGGTTCCACAACAATGCGATCGCGATGTGCAACAAGGTGCTGCGCAACGCACCCGGGCGTCCCACCACCTACCTGAAACTCGCCAAGCTGTACGCCGCGAAGGGGTTCGCCGGCGAAGCGAAGCAGAACTTCATCGAATATGCCGAGCGGATGCAGAAGGCGGGAGCCATCCAACAGGCGTTCAACGCCCTGAAGGAATTCGCCGACATCTCCTCGGAAGGAGAGCAGTTGCGCCAGATGCTCGAAGAGCATCTGCGCGCGTACGGTGGACCGGAGCTGCAGGCGCGCCTGTCCACGCCGGGGGCGCGCACGACGGTGGCGACCCCCGCCGTGCCACCGAAAACGAAGCGGAAGACGTCGAGTCTCGTGTTTCTCGATCTGGACGAGCCGGCCAAAGCGAAGCCGGTGCCCGGCCGTCCGGTGGCGCCGCCGGTCGCCAAGGCCCCGCCCGTGATGCCACCGGCGGCGAAGGTCGAACCCCCGCCGCCCGCCGCCGGAGCAATCGAACCCACGAGCCTCGCCGAGGACCTGCATCTCACGCAGGGCGCCGAGGCGCTGGACGGTCTCGAGGTGACGGGCGAAGACTTTCAGCAGGTTCGCAAGACCGTATCCAACATCCGTTCCATCCGCGACGAAGAGATTCCCCCGGATGCCTCGCCGCTCGCCGGGCTCGAGCCGACGATGATCCCGGAGCTGGATGAACCGGACGAAGTCGAGCCGATCGCGGACGTGAACCTGATGGACGACGTCGTCGAGGACGTCGTCGAGGACGTCGTCGAGGACGTCGTCGAGGAAGAAGTCGCCGCGGCACCGCCGCCGCCTCCCGCGCCTCCGGTGACCCCGCCCGCCAAGCGGAAAACCGTCGTCGAAATCCCACCACTGGAGCTGGAACCGGATTTCGATACGGACGTCGTCGAGACCTCCACCACGGCGCGTCACCATGACGTGGACGACGAGCCCCTCACGATCGACGAAGGCGCGACCGCGGGGATCGATCTGGGTCTCGACGTCGTGAAGGAAGAGGAAATACCCGCGCTGGTCTTCGAAGGACTCGCGGAGGAAACGCCGGCCGCCCCGACGATCGAGGAGCTGGAATCACGCGTCGCGGACGACCCCGACGATGCCGAAGCGCACCAGGCGCTGGGTGAAGCGTTGATCGAGGCCGGTGAGCGGGAGCGCGGCATCGAGGAGCTGGATATCGCCACCGCCGGGTTCGAAGGCGCGGACAATCTCCAGCACGCGCAGGGGCTGGTGGATGAGATCCTGCGCCTCGACCCGAATAGCGTACGGCACCGGCAAAAACAGGTCGAGTTCGCCTTCAAGTCCGGGGACAAAGGCAGTCTGATCGACGCGTACCTCGAGCTGGCCGACACGCTGCTGCGCGCGAGACTTGGGGGACAAGGCGCGCGCCGTGTACGAGCGCGTGGTCGAGCACGACCCGAAGAACGATCGCGCCCGCGCGGCCCTGGCTATGCTGGCGCCGCCGCCCGCGCCGCCGAAGAAGGAAGGCAAGACAGCCGCCAAGGACGCCAAGATGCGCGTCCGCGACGAGACCGTGGATGTCGGGGACTTTGTCGATCTCGGCGCGATGATCATGGAGGAGGACGAGCCGCGGGACACCCGGATGAAGGTGGAGGACGAGGAGCCCACCGGGGACGAGGAACAGGATTTCCGCGAGATGCTCGCGCGTTTCCGCCAGGGAATCGACGAGAACATCGAAGAAACCGATTTCCAATCGCACTATGATCTGGGCGTGGCGTTCAAGGAAATGGGATTGCTCGACGAAGCGATCGCCGAATTCCAGAAGGCCCTGCGGGCGCCGGACGGGAAGCTCCGGACCTCGGAGGCCCTGGGTGTGTGCTTCCACGACAAGGGAGCGTTCGGCGTCGCCGAGTCGATTCTCCGGCGGGCGCTGGATCTGCCGTCCACGGGCGATCAGGAACGGTTGGGCATCCTGTACTGGTTGGGGCGTTCATTGGAGGAGCAAGGCAAGGCTGCCGACGCCCGCGATCTGTACGGTCGCGTATTCGCCGTGGACATCCGCTTCATGGACGTGGGCGCGCGGGTCAAGGCGCTGGCCAAGGCGCGCTGACGTGAGCGAACAGGTGCTCCGCGTGACCTTGCCCGACCTGCAGCGCCTGGTCGCGGACGACCTCGAGCGGGTGGCACTCGAGCTGCGCCGCATCATCGCCGCCGACTTTCCCATCATCGCCGACGCCAACGACCACCTGCTCCGCATGAAGGGCAAGCTGTTCCGGCCCACGCTGCTGTTGCTCAGCCACCGCGCAGCAGGGGGGGGCGGGGGACACGCCGATCGTGACGCTGGCGGCGGTCGTGGAGTTGATTCACCTCGCGACCCTGGTGCACGACGATTCGGTGGATCACTCCGCGCTGCGCCGCGGCATGCCGACGCTCAACGCGCTGTTCTCCCATCAGGTCGCCGTGATCATGGGGGACTATCTCTATTCCCGCGCGATCATCGAGCTGGTGCGCGGGGGTGACCTGGAGCCGCTCCGGGTGTTCGCGCGAGTCACGAACGAGATGTCGATCGGGGAGATGCGCCAGCTCGAAGCCCACGACAAGCTCGCGTACGGCGAAGTGCAGTACGACCTGCTTATCCGGGCCAAGACCGCTTCCCTCCTCTCGGGAGCGTGCGAAGTCGCCGCGCTCCAGGCGCCGACGCCGGAGCGCGAAGCGCTCAGCCGCTTCGGGATGCTGCTCGGGATGGCGTTTCAGATCACCGACGATCTGCTCGACTACACACAATCCGAGGCCGTGACGGGGAAACCGTCAGGCCTCGATCTGAAGGAGCACAAAGTCACCCTCCCGCTGATCGCGGCCATACCCCGGCTTTCGAACGGGGAACGACAGGTCGTGAAACAGTTGATGGACACGGCGGACCCGACCGACGCCCAGGTGGCGGAGGTGATCCACCTGACGGAGACCGCCGGGGGGCTGGAGTATGCCCGGCGCCGGGCCTTGGATTTGGCCCAACAGGCCGAGGCGGAGCTTGCGGTGCTGCCGCCCACGCCGGCGCGGGAAGCCCTGCGGGACTGTATCGCCTACGCGATCGAGCGCCGGAGCTGACGCGTGGCGCGCGGTCCGCGGCGTCCGTTATTTTACCTGGGAGTGCTCGCAGCAGGGTTCGTGCTGGGTGGTTTCCTGCACGCGCTGCTGCGACGGTTCTTGCCCCCCGGCGCCGCCAAGGAGTTCTTTACCACGGCGGTCACGCCGACGATCGGCCCGCTGCATCTGGACCTGCTCGTCGTGTCGATCACATTGGGGCCGATCGGCCTCGAGGTCTCGCTGCTCTCGGTACTGGGTGTGGCGATCGCCTATTTCGTGGCCCGGTCGCTCTTCTAGAGGAGCATCATATGGAATTGTCACTGCCGCACATCCTGATTCTGCTCGTCATCGCGCTGCTGGTATTCGGTGCGAAACGGATTCCCGAGATCGGCTCATCGCTGGGGAAGGGCATTCGGGAGTTCAAGAACAGCTTGAAAGAGGTGAGCGGCGAGCAACCGCAACCGCCACTCACCCCGCCCCCTACCGGCACGTCTTCGACGGTGCCCCCGAGTGGCGGAGAACCCAAACGCCTCAACCAGTAGGCAGGGTGGGGGTGTGGGTAACCTGAGCGCAGGCGAAATCGTGATTCTTCTGGTGATCGCCCTGCTCGTGTTCGGTGGGAAGGGGTTGCCGGAGGCCGGGCGCAGCATTGGGCGAGGGTTACGGGATTTCCGTCGTTCCCTGAACGAAGCGCAGGACGCCATGGGGCGTCCCGATGACCCGGCCCCGCCGCGCTCCTCGGAATCCCCGCCCGCGCCGAAGCGCCTGCTCGAGTAGCCCCCCGCCTCCCCCGCCGGCTAGCTGCCGGCGGCTGGGCTTTGGCTCCGGAAGATCTCTTTGCGCCGATCGACGACGTTGGCCTGTTTGCGAAGGGCCGTGATGTACTGGTCGACCCGTGCCTGACGGGCCGCCTGCAACAGGCTCTCCCGCTGGGCATCCCGTTGGGCGACCCAGGCGGCGGAATCGGCGGAGGTCCGTCCCAGCGACTCGATGATGTAGGCCCGGTGCTCCCCGGTGATGACCCCACTGCGCTGACCTGATCGCAATCCGAAAGCCGCGCCGATCACTTTCGGCTCCAGCTGCAACATTGGAGGGGGGCGCAGCCGGCTGAACGGGGCGAGCCGATCGACCCGGAATCCCTGTGCGGCGGCTCCCGCTTCGAGCGTCGGCGCCGACTTGATCTGCTCGGCGAGTTGTTCAGCCCGGGCGTGCCACTGGGCACCCTTCTTCTCCAGCCGGGCTTGATACACGACTTGGTCGCGCACCACGGCGAGTGGGGCAACCCCTTCCGGGGTGGCCGAATCGACTCGGAAGACGTAGTAGGCGACCTCGCCTTCGATGACCGGGCTCGTCTGGCCCGGCGCCCGCTCGAACGCCCACACGCTGACGTCGGGGATCACGTATTCACCGAGCACCATGCGGTCGCCATCAACCAGCTTCGGAGCGTGACCCAGCGGCAAGCCGAGCCGCTGCGCCGCACTGTCGAGCAGCCACCCGCTATCCCGTTCAGCGGCAAAGCGGTCGAGACTGTCGGCTCGCGCTTCGACGGAATCGCGGTGCGCCCCGGCCAACTCGATGGGCACGAGGATGTGCCGCGCGTGCACCGAATCGCCGCTCGCCGCGTCGACGCGGATGATGTGATACCCAAAGCTCGATCGCACCGGCGGCGAAACCTGGCCGACGCCGAGGCGCCGCATCCCGGCCAGAAACAAGGTGTCGAAGCCGGGTTGATTGCGTTTGATCCACCCGAGGTCTCCACCCTGCCGCCCCGACCCGGTATCGCCGGACTCCCGCCGCGCCACGTCCTCGAACTTGGCCTGCGTGGCGGCCGCTTCGACGCGCAGCGCGGTCGCCCGCGCCAGCGCGGCGGCCGAATCCGATGCATTGGGTCGGCGCGGAACGGCGACGAAGCTGAGCCACGCGGCTGCCGGTCGCTTGAAATCCTGCTGGTGGGCCCGGTAGTAGCGGGCGACTTCCTCATCGGTCGGCTGGGCGGCGGAATCCGGGATCTGCTCCGGTCCAATCGCCACCAGGGCAATCGAGGCGGAGTCGTGCTGATCTCGATAGGACCGCCACAACTTGGCGTCGGACACGTACAGGTCAGCGGTGATGTATTGCAGCAGCTTCACCTGCGGGATCTGCTGGCGATATCGGGATTCGAGCTGGACGAGGAAGTCCTTGCTGGACCCGCTCTGGAGGAAGCGCCGCCATTTGTTGGGATCGAACTGACCGTTGGTCTGGAATTCGGGGACCGAATAGACCTCGGAAGGAGGCGAAGACTGTGCCGCCTCGCGGATTTCCTGGTCGGTCACCGTGATGCCGAGGCGGCGCGTCTCGTGCTGCATCAGCACTTCGCGGGTGAGCTGCTCCACCAACTGGTCTTCGACCTGCTTTTCGTCCTCGCGGCTCAACGTTCCACCGGATCGTTGCCGCGCCTGCTCCACCGCCCCTTGCAACGCCGCCTGATACTGCTGCAGGTGGATCTTCTCACCGTCGATTCGTAATACGACGTCGCTCTGTCCCGAGCCGCTACCGGTCACTCCCATGGCGACGTCGAAGACGAGCCAACCAATGAAGCTGAAAGCGAGGATGTAGAACACCCACTTGGTGTTCTCCCGCATCGTGCGCATCATTGCTCAGGAAACTCCGTGCTTAAAGATGGGCGAGGGGGGATAAGTCTAAGCCCGACAACGAACAAACTCAAGTTCACGGGGCGCGGTCAGATTGACGCTTGCCCGGCTGATTACTAAGTTAGACCAATTCCCACAAAGACTTAGGCTGTGGCCTACACCAGCGAAATCGAGAAGCTCGAAGCGCGCTACCGCGAAAACCCCAAGGGACGGAACTTCGCCCCCTTGGCGGACGCGTATCGCAAAGCAGGGCTTATAGATAACGCGATCGAACTGTGTCAGGCCGGTTTGCAGCTCCACCCTGACTACGTCAGCGGTCACATCGTACACGGGCGCTGCCTGGTCGACAAGAAGGACGACGTCGCCGCCGAAGAAGTATTTCGCCGCGTGCTCGATCTCGATCCCGAGAATATTCTCGCGCTGAAGGTCCTCGCGGAAATCGCCGAGCGCAACGAACGCTTCGACCACGGGGTGGAGTGGCTCAATCGCCTGCTGCTGGCCGATCCGATGAACGGTGAGGCGGCCGAAGGATTGTCGCGCATGCGCGCCAAGGCGGCCGCCACGCCGACCAAACCCACCCCCGCGGTGCAGCCACCGGATACCATCGTGTTGGAGCCTGCGGCGGCGGAAGCACCGCTGCAGGTCGAGCACGAAGAGTTGGAGCTCGGGGCTGCGGACGCCGCCGCGCCGGGAGCCCGGCCACCGCGGCTCTCGATCGAATACATGGAAGGCCCGTTCAACGCCGGAATCGCCGATGCACCGACGGCCGCCCTCGAGAAACCCGATTTCGAGCTGGAGCGAACGTCCGAACCCCCGGCGACCGCCGCCGATACGACGGAGGAGCTTCAGAGCTACGATGGGAGTGTGGATTTCAAGGCCGTCGCGGCTGAGGCGGCCACGCCCGAGGGGATTGTGTTCGACGAGCCGGTCGTGGTAGAGCCGGAGGCTGAAGTGCAGGTCGAGGGGCTGGCGCGCACGCAGTACGAGGGCAGCGGACTGTTCAAGGTGGACACCGAATTGCCTTCCGAGCAGACTCCGCTGGAACCCGCGCAGGATCTGCCGCTCATCATGCCGGAAGACGTTGAGGCACCTCCCGCGTACGAGTCGCCGGTGGTCGCCAGCACGCAGCCAACGCCACCCCTGCACCTGCCGGATGACGACGGGGCGGCCGATGCCGCGGCCCTCTCGCAAGCGGAGCCGGTGCTGACCGAAACGATGGCGGAGCTGTACCTGCATCAGGGCCATCGCGAAGATGCGCTGCGAGTGTATGAGGCCCTCGCGGCACAACGCCCCGGGGATGAGCGACTGCAGGAGAAGGTCGCGGAGCTGGGAACCAGAACGCCCAGGCATTCGGGCAGCGGGCAGTCCGCGGCCGCCTTCCTCAAGGGCATCTTGCGCGCGCGCCCCGGCGCGCCAGCGCCCCCGCCCCTCAGGATGGCGGAGCCTCCGCCGCCGTCCCCGGCGCCCCAGCCGCCGGTGGCTGAGCTGGTCACGCCGCCATCCGGTGACGGGCAGCTGGATCCCCCCGCTCCCGGGACGCCGACGAGACCGGCGAACGATGCCATCTCACTCGATTCGGTATTCGGCGACGAGGGGGGGCGCGGGTCGATTCCGGCTTTGTCCGAGCCGATTCCTGAAAAACCGAGCAAGTTGCCGCCTGCCAGCGGCGGGTTTTCGTTCGATGATTTTTTCGGTACGTCCGCGACCCCGGCACCGGGAACCGGCAAAGGGCCCGCCGCCAATTCACGGCCTCCCCGGCCCTCGGGGCGCTCCCGCTCTCCTGAGCAGGAAGAGGACCTGGATCAGTTCCAGGCTTGGCTCAAAAGCCTCAAGGCCTAGTGCGCATCGCCGTTTTGAACGGCCCCAATCTCAACTTACTGGGCGCGCGGGAGCCAGAAGTCTACGGTCGCGAGACGCTCGAAGAGATCGAGGCGGCGGTCCGTGCTCAAGCGGTCGCGCTCGGGGTCGAGTGTCTGTGGACGCAGACCAACCACGAGGGAGACCTGGTCGAGGCGATCCAGGGGCTGCGGGGCAGCGTCGACGGCGCCCTCATCAACGCGGCCGCGTTTACCCACACCAGCTTGGCGGTGCGGGATGCGGTCCTCGCGGTCGGGGTTCCGTTCGTCGAAGTCCACTTGTCCAATATCTTCGCCCGGGAGCCGGAGCGTCGCCGTTCGCTCCTCGCGGATCTGGCGATCGGAATCGTAGCCGGATTCGGCGCCGACAGTTATCGCCTGGGTCTGGACGGCCTGGTTCGCCGGCTCCTCGCGCGCCGTGGCTTCTGATCCCCGGTCGGAGCGCCAGGCGGCGCTCGCCGAACTGCTGGCGGCCGAAGGTTTTGATGCGCTGCTCATCACGTCGCTGCCGAATATCCGGTACCTCACCGGGTTTTCCGGGTCGGCGGCGCTGGGCATCGCGACGCAACGCGGCATGCTCCTGGTCACGGATTTCCGCTACGAGGAGCAGGCGCACGCCGAGGTAGATGGGGCGGCGCGCGTCGTCGTCGAACAGACCAGCGCCTGGGAGCGGCTGTTCAAGGAGTTGGGGTCGTTCGGCCCGCTGGAGTCGATCGCGTACGAAGCCCACGCCATGTGGGCCAAGGATGCGCAGCGCCTCACCGCGACCGCCACGTCCTGGCAATGGCTGCCGGCCCCGGAGCTCGTGGAGCGTCTGCGGCTGCGCAAGTCGTCGGGCGAGGTCGCCGCTATTCGCGCGGCCGCGACGCTCGCGACGGAGGCCCTGCGCGCCACGCTGTGTGCCGTCCGCGTGGGACAGACCGAGCGCGAGATCGCGGGGCAGCTCGAAGGGCAGCTCCGGCGGCTCGGCAGCGAAGCGCATCCGTTCCCGACGATCGTGGCGTCGGGAGAACGGACCGCCTGGCCTCACGCGCGGACGAGTCCGAGGCCGGTGGCGCGCGGGGAATGGCTGCTGCTAGACTTTGGCGCTCAGGTGGACGGGTACTGTGCCGATATTACCCGTACGGTCGTGGTCGGCGCGCGGGCCACGGAGCGTCAACGCGTGCTGTATGAGATCGTGCAGGCGGCGCAGCGCTTGGCGCGCGAACGGATCCGTGCCGGGATGAGCGGGCGGGAGGCGGATGCGCTGGCTCGGGATGTGATCGCCGCCCGGGGGTTCGGCGACGCGTTTGGCCATTCGCTCGGGCATGGGTTGGGGTTGGAGGTGCACGAAGCGCCGCGCCTCGCCCGCGTCAACACCGAGCCCCTGCCCGTCGATTCGGTTGTCACGGTCGAGCCCGGCATTTATCTCGCTGGACAGGGTGGGGTCCGCATCGAGGACGACGTGCACCTGGCCGCCGACGGGCCGGTGTTGCTGTCCGACGGCGCCACCGATCTGGTGGAATTGACCTGACGGTGGTCTATTTGGACTCCGTGTCACGAACCCAGACGACATGAACCTGGACATTATCGGGCAGCTGGTCAAAATCCTGCAGGAAGCACCGGAGCTCGGGGCCATCGAAGTCCGCCGCGGGCCGTTCGGGATGTGGTCCTCGGTTCGGGTGTCCAAAACGGGTCACGCCACCCCGGCGGGGCAATCCGTGGTGATCGCGGCCGGAGCAGCGCCAGCCGCGCATGCCCCGGCGGCTGGAGCCTCGGCGCCATTGGCGGCGCCACCCTCCCCCCTGGTCGACATCAAGTCGCCCATGGTGGGAACGTTCTATAAGTCCCCCGAACCGGGCGCCGAGGCGTATGCCAAGGTCGGCAACCGGATCGCGTCGGGGCAGGTCGTCTGCATCATCGAAGCAATGAAGATCATGAACGAAATCGAGTCCGAGGTGCAGGGCGTCATTCGCGAAGTGTGTGTGGAGAACGCCCAGCCCGTGGAGTTCGGCCAGGTCCTTTTCCGGGTGGATCCTCATGCCTGACGCACCGCAGGGCAACCCGCCGCCGTTCAACTTCAAGGCGGCCATTACCCAGATGGTTCAGCGCAACGGGTCCGACTTGCTGCTCAAAGTCGGTCGCCCCGCCACGATTCGCGTCAACGGCGATCTGGTCGCGCTCGAAACCCAGCCGCTGAAGCCGGAAGAGCTGAAATCGCTCGCCGAGCAAATCATGACGCCGCGTCAGGTGAAGGAGTTCGCGGAGCACAAGGAGGCGGATTTCGCCATCGGTGTTCCCGGCGTCGGCCGGTTCCGGACCAACGTGTATCAGCAGCGCGGCACGGTCGCGTTCGCGTTCCGGGCCATTCCGTACGAAGTGAAGACGATTCGGGAGTTGAACCTGCCGCCCGTGCTCGAGGAAATCGCCCTGCGCCCGCGCGGGCTCGTCCTGGTGACCGGCGTCACGGGGTCGGGCAAGTCCACCTGTCTCGCGGCGATGATCAACCACGTCAACGCGAGCCGGCGGGTCAACATCATCACGATCGAAGATCCGATCGAGTTCCTGCATCGCGACAACCTGGCCAATATTTCGCAGCGGGAAGTGGGCAACGACACGTTGTCCTTCGGGTCCGCCCTGCGGCACGTGTTGCGTCAGGATCCCGACGTGATTCTGATCGGCGAAATCCGCGACATGGAGACGCTCGATACGTCGCTCAAGGCCGCGGACACCGGACACCTCGTGTTTTCGACGCTGCATACGACGGATGCGACGCAGACCATCAACCGCGTCATCTCGTTCTTCCCGCCGCACCAGCACGACGAGGTGCGTCACCTGCTGTCGACCGCGCTCCAGGCGGTGGTGTCGCTGCGGCTCGTCCCACGCAAGGACGCCAAGGGTCGCGTGCCGGCCGCGGAGGTCCTGATCAACACCGCGGCCGTGGCGGACAATATTCGCGACCTCTCCCGGCAGCTCGACATTCCGGATCTGATCGCCGAGGGCTCGATCCAGTACGGCATGCAGAGCTTCGACCAGTCCCTGTTCCATTGGTACCAGCAGGGCATGATCAGCTACGAGAGTGCGATCTTCTACGCGACCAACCCCAGCGAATTCGCCCTCAAGGTCTCGGGCGTGGACGCGTCGGGGAGCAAGCTCGGCAATCCCGGCGCGTCGGCCGGCGTCGAGTCGATCAGCCTCACGAGCTGATGTTCCGGAAGGTGCTGATCGCCAACCGCGGGGAGATCGCCCTGCGGGTGATTCGCGCCTGTAAGGAGCTGGGCATCGCCACCGTCGCGGTCTATTCGGAAGCGGACCGCGAATGCCTGCACGTCCGCTTCGCCGACGACGACGTCTGCATCGGCCGGCCCCCGAGTCGCGACAGTTACCTCAACATTCCCCGCATCATCGCGGCCGCGGAAATCACCGGCGCCGACGCCATCCACCCCGGCTACGGGTTCCTCGCCGAGAACGCGGAGTTCGCGGAGATCGTGAGCACCTCCGGGATTGCGTTCATCGGACCAACCGCGCAGCAAATCCGACAGATGGGGGACAAGGCCGCGGCCCGCAAGCTGGCCCAGGAGCTGAAGGTGCCGACTGTGCCGGGCTCGCCCGGACCGGTCGAAAGTCTTGAAGAGGGGATCGCCACCGCCGGCGACATCGGTTTTCCGGTGATCATCAAGGCCGCCGCCGGCGGCGGGGGAAAAGGGATGCGGGTCGCGGTGGACGCCGACGCGTTCGCCCAGGCGTACAGCCTCGCCCGCCAGGAGGCGCTGGCCGCCTTCGGGTCCGACCAGGTCTATATCGAGAAGTACCTCGCCCGCCCGCGGCACATCGAAATCCAGGTCATGGGCGACCAGCACAAGCAGGTGATGCATCTGTGCGAGCGCGACTGCTCGATTCAGCGACGCCACCAGAAACTGATCGAGGAAGCACCCAGTCCGGCGCTGGATCAGGAGCTGCGCGAGCGGATCGGCGCGTCCGCGGTGCGCCTGGCCACGGCGATCGACTACGTCGGCGCCGGCACCATCGAGTTCCTGCTCGACGAGGACGGCTCGTTCTATTTCATGGAGATGAATACCCGCATCCAGGTGGAGCATCCGGTCACCGAGATGTGCACCAATTTCGACTTGGTGAAAGAGCAGATCCGGGTCGCCGCCGGCGAGCCGTTGTCAATGACGTTGCACGGGAATCGGCTGCGGGGGCACGCCATAGAATGCCGGGTGAACGCCGAGGACCCGGCGCGCAATTTTCAGCCCTCGCCGGGCTTGATCACGGCCTACCACCCGCCCGGTGGTCCCGGGGTGCGGGTCGACACCCACATCTACGACGGCTATACCGTTCCCCCCTACTACGACTCGCTGCTCGCGAAAGTGATCGTACAAGGCAACGACCGTGAGGAAGCGATCGCCCGCATGCGCCAGGCCCTCGACTCGTTTATCATTGAAGGCGTGACGACGACGATCCCCTTCCTGAGTCGGGTCATGCGCCACCCCGACTTCGTCGCCGGCAAAGTCGACACCAAGTTCCTCGAGCGAGAGCCGCAGCTCCTCAAAGATTCACCATGAAGCTCGACGTCTACTTCACTCCACTCGGCCTCACCGCGGGAGATCTCGCCGGCCGGGGGGTCGTCGTTATCGACGTGCTGCGGGCCACGACGTCGATCGTGGCGGCCCTGGCGAGCGGGGCACGCTCGGTGGTGCCGGCCGCTTCATCTGACGAAGCGGTCAAGATGACCGCCAACCTGGAAAAAGACGGATTCGTCCTGGCCGGCGAGCGGAAATACCTGCCCATTCCGGGCTTCACCTTGGGGAACTCACCGCTCGACATGACGCCGGACCAGGTCGGGGGCAAGACGGTGTACCTGTCGACCACCAACGGCACACCGGCCCTGGTGGCCGCCCAGGGCGCCGATGTCGTGCTGGTCGGCGCCGCGATCAATTTTGGCGCCCTGGCCGAGCGCGCGCGCGGGGTGTTGGTCGAGCGCAGCGATCTGGCCATCATCTGCGCCGGGCACGAGAAGCAGTTCGCGCTCGAGGACGCGTATGTCGCCGGTCGCCTCGTGAAGGACGTGAAGAAGCGCTTGCGGCGCGTCACGCTGAACGACGGCGCCGGCGTAGCCGTGTCGCTCACACAGCGCTACAAGGATTGGCTGGACGCGCTGACGACCTGCGAAGCGGGACGCACCCTGCAGGCGCTGGGGCTGGGAGATGACGTCCGATTCAGCGCCCAGGTCGACCGGTTCGCCAACGTGCCGACGTACAGCGAGCGTCGCATCACATGAACCCGAGGGTGCGGGCCGAGCTGATCGGCGTCGGCGCCCTCGTCGTCGGGCTGTTCCTCGGACTCACCTTGCTGCCGTGGCATGTGACCGGGGGCGTCGGCAACCGGCTCGGCGCCCTGTGTTGGCACGGCCTCGGTCTGGGCGCCGTGCTGCTCCCGGTGATGGGAATCGGCTGGGCCCTGGCCGCGTTCGGTCGGCTCGGATCCCTGTCGACGCCCCGCGTGGCCGTCCTCGTCGCCGGACTCATCTTGCTCGTTCCCTACGCGGTCGGAGTCGCCGGACGAGTGGATCTGGCGTTCCCGGCCGACTACGTGCGCTGGAGCACCGCGCAGCGCTTGGTGGGTATCGTGCCGGGTTGGATTGCCAGCGCCGTGACCGGAGCGATCGGCACCGCCGGCGGGATCCTGATTGGCGTGTTTGCCGTCTCGGCGCTCGGGATCCTCACGATCGGGTGGCATCCGTTGGCGATGCTGCGGGCGGGGGAGGAAGGTCCGGTTTCTGAGGACGGGCGGCACTCTCGCAAGCCGGCGCGTGAGGTGAAGCGAGCGGTCCCGTTCGACGAGGATTCGCTTCCCGCGACCCCGATCACCGTCATTTCCCCGCGCGACGACGAAGCCCGAGAAAAGGCGGCCCGAGGCCGGAAGGTCAAGCCCGTCTCCCGCCCGCCGGCGGCGATGCCCGTGCCGGAGGGCGTGCTCATTCCCCCGCCGGAGCTCCTGTCCGCGCCCAGCTCGGAGGAGCTCGATCCGGGCACCGAAGAGATCGACGCGATGGGGCACCGCCTCGTCGCGACGCTGGAAACATTCCGAGTTGGCGGAACGATCGCTGATCGGACCGTTGGACCCGTCGTCACCCGCTACGAGCTGGAGCCCGGGCCCGGCGTAAAAGTGGGACGGATCGCGTCGCTCGCCGATGACCTGGCGCTGGCCATGAAAGCCCGCAGTCTGCGCATCGTCGCGCCGATTCCCGGCAAGGCCCGCGTCGGTATCGAAGTGCCGAACCCTCGAGCGCGCATGGTCACCATCCGGGAATTGGTCGACAATGCGCGCTTCCGCGCCCACGGGCGGATCCTGCCGGTGGTTCTGGGGCGCGATCTCGAAGGGCAGGAGGTGTACGACGACCTGGCCAAGATGCCGCATCTCTTGATCGCGGGAGCAACCGGATCGGGGAAGTCGGTCTGCATCAACGCCATCGTGACCAGTCTCATCTATGCCTATCCGCCGGAGACGCTCAAATTGCTGATGGTCGACCCGAAGATGGTCGAATTGTCGATGTACAAGGACTTGCCGCACCTCGGCCTGCCGGTGGTCACGAACCACCACAAGGCGGCGACGGTCCTCAAGTGGGCGGTGTGGGAAATGGATCGGCGCTACAAGCTGCTGCATGCGAATGGGGCGCGGAACATCAGCGACTTCAATCGCAAGGTGGCCGACGGCAAACCACTCAAGGGTCCGCGCGAGACTCTGGCGACCCTTGCCGGGGTGACCAAGGAGCAGCCGTTCGAGGAGGGCGCGTACAAGGACGGGATCCTGCCGTACATCGTCGTCGTGGTGGACGAGCTGGCCGACCTGATGCTGACGGTGCAGGGGGAGATCGAGACGCCGCTCGCGTCCCTGGCGCAGAAAGCCAGGGCCATCGGCATTCACCTCATCCTGGCAACGCAGCGCCCATCCGTGAATGTGATTACCGGGCTCATCAAGGCGAATTTTCCGTGCCGCATCGCGTTTCGCGTATCGGCCAAGGTGGATAGCCGCACGATTCTCGACCAGAACGGCGCCGAGACCTTGTTGGGAAACGGCGACATGCTGTTCCTCCCACCGGGGAAGAGCGAGCCGATGCGCGTACAAGGGGCCTACATCTCGACCGAAGAAACGGAGCGGTTGATGGAGTGGTACCGGGCCCATGCCTCCGCGGCCCTGGCCGCACAGACGCAGACCGCGATCGAGGGTCAAGTCGCGGCCATCCAGGCGGCGGAGACCAGCGAAGGTGGGGGAGAAGGCGGCGGAGACCCCGGGGAGCGTGATGCGCTGTTCCGCCAGGCCGCGGAGGTGTGCATTCAGAATCAGCTCGGGTCCACCTCCCTGCTGCAGCGGCGCATGAGCATCGGGTACGGCCGCGCCGCGCGCATCATCGACCAGCTCGAGCTGGCGGGGATTCTCGGGCCGGCCAACGGCAGCAAGCCACGCGATGTGCTGGTGGGGCTCGAGGAGCTGGACGAGATCTGCGGCTAGCGGTTCGCGGATCGCGCATTATTCCGACACGGAGTGCGCGGTTCTGGTGACGGTCGGTGCTGCGCAGCCGTTAGGTTCTCCTCGTGCACAGCGGCCTGCGTAGCGATCCCGCCGATTGGAAGGACGAGCGCCAGCGACAGGGCCTCGCGGCCGAGCAACAGGCGATGCGCTACCTCATAAGTCGCGGCTGGACGGTGTTGGCCCATCGGTGGCGAGTGGGGCGGGCGGAGATCGACATCGTCGCCCGCCGCGGGGCCCTGGTGAGCTTCGTGGAGGTGAAGGCGCGTCGCGGCGAGGGCTTCGGCAGCCCGCTGGAAGCCATCACGGGCGCCAAGCGGCGTGAGATCGTGAAGGCGGCACGGGTCTGGATCGACCGGCATGGCCGGCCCCCGGACATCTATCGGTTCGATTGTATCGCATTACTTAACAATAAGTTACAGCATCTTGAAGACGCGTTTCGGCCTGGTTGGCGCTAAGTACAACTTCGGTATATATTCGGGTCTCCTTCAAGCGACGAGGCCCGCAACTCATGTCGAGGATTCTCATGGCGGCCGATCCCAAAGACAGCCTGACTGACGAGCGCCGCAAGGCGCTGAATCTGGCCATCACCCAGATCGAGAAGACCTGCGGCAAGGGGTCGATCATGCGGATGGGGGCGGATTCCCCCCGCGTGCGGCTCGACGCGATTTCGACCGGGGCCATCAATCTCGACGCGGCGATCGGCATCGGCGGAATCCCGCGCGGCCGCGTCACCGAAATCTTCGGGCCGGAATCGAGCGGCAAGACCACGCTCGCGCTGTCGGTCGTCGCGAACGCGCAGCGCGCTGGTGGCGCGGCCGCCTATATCGATGCCGAGCACGCGCTCGATGTGGAATACGCCAAGAAACTCGGCGTCGACATCGACAATCTCCTGGTCTCCCAGCCCGACACGGGTGAGCAGGGCCTCGAGATCACGGAGATTCTCGTTCGCTCGGGTGCCGTGGACATCGTGGTGGTCGACTCGGTTGCGGCGCTCGTCCCCAAGGCGGAGATCGAAGGGGAGATGGGCGATTCGCACATGGGACTCCAGGCGCGCCTGATGAGCCAGGCGCTGCGCAAGCTCGCCGGGTCGATCAACCGCTCGCGCACCTCGGTGATCTTCATCAACCAGCTGCGGGAGAAGATCGGGGTCATGTTCGGCAACCCCGAGACCACCACCGGCGGACGCGCGCTCAAGTTCTACGCCTCCGTCCGGCTCGACATGCGCCGCATCGCGCCGGTGAAGGACCGCGAAGTCGTGATCGGCAACCACGTGCGGGTGAAGGTTGTGAAGAACAAGGTGGCGGCCCCGTTCCGCCAGGCCGAGTTCGACATCATGTTCGACGAAGGCATCAGCCGGGAATCGTTGCTGGTGGACATCGCGGCCGAGGCGGGGATCATCGACAAATCTGGTGCCTGGTACACCTATGGGAAGGATCGTATCGGCCAGGGGCGGGAGAACGCCAAACTGTACCTCAAGGATCACCCGGACATGGCGCTCGAGGTCGAGGGCCGAGTGCGGGAACACCTCGGGGTGAAGACGACCGGATCGCCGGCGACCGATGAGGAGCCGCCGATCGGCGACGAGTGACGTGCCCGTTCTCACGGACATCGCCCTCGATCCCCGCCGCCCGGGATACCGGGTTCTGGAGGTGGACCGGGGGCGATTTGCGTCCTTGCCGGCCGCGGCGCTGGACGGTCTGGATCTCGCGCCCGGCGTGACCCTCGACGTGGCGGCGCTCGATCGCTTGCAACACCTGGCGGATGTCGAAGCGGCGCACCGGGCCGCGCTGCGGGCGCAGACGCGCCGCCCGCATGCCTGTCGCGATCTCCGTCGTCGCCTGATTCTGAAGCAGCACCCGCCCGCGGCGGTGGACGTGGCGCTGGAACGCCTGGCGACGCGAGGGTTGATCGATGATGGCCGGTTCGCTGAGCACTATGTGGCCACGCGGGCGGCGCGCGGCCGTGGCCCCGCCCGTCTCGTGCAGGACCTGTTGCGGTATGGTCTGGATCGACGGTCCGCGGAAGCCGCCGTGCGCACCACACTGGCGGACGAAGGCATCGACCCGGAGGCGAGTCTGCGGCTCGTTGCCCAACGCCGGGCGGCGCAGCTGCGGGACCTGCCGGTGCCGACCCAGCGGCGCCGGCTCACAGCCTACCTGTCGCGACGCGGCTATTACGGGGCGGCGGTGCGCACCGTGGTTGAGGATGTGGTTCGCACAGGCGAGGTAACTTAGCCCATTCCTTGGGCTTGCCCCTGACGCGGGCTATATTGCCCAGATGAAGGCCGCCGCAATCCGCAGCAAGTTCCTCGAGTACTTCACGGCCCGGCAACATCGGGAGGTGCCGAGCGCAAGTCTGGTGCCCGCGGACGATCCCACCCTGCTGTTCACGAATGCCGGCATGGTGCAGTTCAAGCGCGTGTTCCAGGGTCTGGAACGCCGCGACTACGCCCGCGCCGTGACCTGCCAGAAGTGCGTACGGGCCGGCGGCAAGCACAACGATCTGGAACAAGTCGGCCATACCGCGCGGCACCACACGTTTTTCGAGATGCTCGGCAACTTCAGCTTCGGCGACTACTTCAAACAGCAAGCGATCGAATACGCCTGGGAGTGGATCACGGGCGAACGGTGGCTCGGGATCGACCCCAATCGGGTCTACGTCACGGTGCATCACTCCGATGACGAGGCGCGGGTGTTGTGGCGCCAGGTCACCGGGATCCCGGACGACCGTATCTACGGTCTGGGGGACGCGGACAACTTCTGGCAAATGGGCGAGACGGGGCCCTGCGGCCCGTGCTCTGAAATCGCGGTGGACATCCGCGAGCGTGGAGCGGGAACCCGGCCGCCGACGCTCGAGGAATTCGTCGCCTTGAACGAAGCCGGTGCGCTGCTGGAAGTCTGGAATCTCGTGTTCATGCAGTTCGATCAGCAGCCCGATGGATCCCGGACGCCGCTGCCCGCGCCCTCGGTGGATACCGGAGCGGGGCTGGAGCGCATCGCCTCGGTGATGCAGCGGGTGCCATCCAATTTTGATATCGATCTCTTCGTTCCACTGTTCGAGCGCGCGGTGGAGGTCATCGGCATCCCGTACGATCGGGGGCCCTCGGGGGCGCCCTATCGCGTGCTCGCCGATCATGCACGGGCCGTCGCGTTCCTGCTCGCCGACGGCGTCTACCCCTCGAGCGATGGGCGCGGCTACGTGCTGCGCCGCATTCTGCGCCGTGCCGTCCGGCACGCCTGGTTGCTGGGGCGCCGCGAGCCGACCGTCGTGGCGCTCACCGAAGGCGTGATCGACCTGATGCACGTCACGTACCCTGAGCTCGACGCCAAGCGCGCGCACATTCTCAAGGTCACGCGCGCCGAAGAGGAGCGGTTCCTCGAGACGATCGAGGGCGGGTTGCGCCGGCTCGAAGAGCTGAAGGGCGCGCGTGCGATCGCGGGAGACGAAGCGTTCAAGCTGTACGACACGTACGGCTTCCCGCTCGACTTGACCCAGTTGATCGCGATCGAGCGCGGGCAAACCGTGGACGCCGCAGGGTTCGAAAAAGCGCTGGGCGCCCAGCGCGAGCGCTCGCGCAAGGCCCGACCCTCCGGCCCCGTCATCCGGCGGGCGGCCGGGGCCGGGGATTGGGTGGCGGTGAAGCCCGGAAGCCGGCAGCGATGGATCGGCTACGAGCGCACTCGGGCCGAGACTGACGTGTTGGCGTTTCGACAATCGGGGGACGTGCTCGAGTTGGTACTCGAGGAGAATCCGTTCTACGCCGAATCCGGGGGGCAGGTCAGTGATACCGGCGTGGTGACGGGAGACGGTTGGGAGCTCACCGTGGAAGACGTCGCAAAAGCGGATGGCCAGAACGCGGTGGTGGGCCATTTCCCGGAGCCGTTCGACCCCACGCCGATTGAAGCGCGCGTCAACGAGTCGCGCCGCCACAACATCGCGCGCAACCATACGGCGACCCACCTGGTGCACGCCGCGCTCCGCAAGATCCTGGGACCGCACGTGCGTCAAAGCGGATCGGTGGTGGCGCCGGACCGCCTGCGCTTCGATTTCACCCACCATGGCCCGGTGGACGAGCCCACACTGCGCGCCATCGAAGAAGAGGTGAACGAGCACGTGTGGGCCAACCTGTCGGTGACGACGCGCGAGCTGCCGTACAAGGAAGCGCTCGCCGCCGGGGCGATGGCATTTTTTACCGAGAAGTACGGCGACGTCGTGCGCATGGTGGACGTCGCGGGGGTCTCGCTGGAGCTGTGTGGCGGCACGCACGTGGGGACGACGGGCGAGATCGCGCTGTTCCGCTTCACCCATGAGACGGGCTCGCAGGCAGGCGTCCGCCGCATCGAGGCGATCACGGGGCCCACCGCGTACCGGCTCGCGCGTGACCTGGAGCGTCGGCTGGACGAGGCCTCCGCCGTCTTGAAGACGAGGCCCGAGCATCTGGTGCATCGGTTGGAGTCGCTGCTGGACGAGAATCGCAAACTGGAGAAACGCGTCTCCGAGCTGCTGCGGGCGGGTGGAAACGCCCCGGGCTCGAGTGCGCAGGGCACCATGGAGCGGATCGGCGAGGTCGAGCTCCACCTCGACGTGTCTGACCTGGAAGACCGCCACCAGATCGCGCTCACCATGGACGCGTTTCGCGAGCGCCATCGCCATGCCATCCGCGTCTTGTTCACCACCGGCGCGCGTCCCGGCATTCACGTCGCGGTGACGGAGGATCTGGTCGGGACGGGCGTCAAGGCCGGTGAAATCGCCGGGGCCATTGCGGCGGTGACCGGCGGGAAGGGCGGCGGGAAGTCGCACTTCGCGTCGGCCGGTGCCGGCGACCCGGAAAAACTCTCCTTGGCTCGGGAACGCGCCGGCGAAATCGTCCGGGGACTGTTGCAGCGGTGAGGCGCGACGAGCTCATGGCCTGGGTGGACGCGCGGCGTCCGGCCCCGCCGCCGACGTTGCGCCGCCATTTGCTGGGCGTGGTCCAGGACGCACCGGGGAGTCTGCCGGATCACCTGGCCGATGCGGGGGTGGCCCTCCTGGACCGGGTGTTGAGCCGGCCCGAAGGCGGCCGCGAGCTGGCGCTGGACCTGCTGGCCGCGGACGCGCTGGTCACGTATGCCTTCGAGGCGCAGGCGGAAGCGGACACCCGGGGTGTGACGGCCCTGGCCCGCCGCGTGGCGGGAGAGACTCCATGACGGACCTGCTGGGGCCCCGGCCCGGAGTGCTCGTATTGGTCGATCCGGGCCGCAGCGAGCCCGCGGCGGCCGCGCGACTGGCCGTCGAGGCCCGCGACGCTGGAGCGGCCGGCCTGCTCATCGGCGGATCGTTCGACGGCACCCGCGAGACCCATCTGGTGGCCGCCGCCGTCCGCGCCAGCGCTCCGGGACTCCCCGTCGTGTTGTTTCCCGGGTCGGCGATGCAGCTCACGGATCAGGTCGACCTCATTCTCTTCCTCTCCCTCGTTTCGGGACGCAACCCGCAATACCTGATCGAAGAGCACGTGCGGGCGGTGCCGTTTCTGCAACGGCACCCGGTCCCGACCTTGTCGACGGGTTACCTCCTGATCGACGGGGGCAGGGTCACGAGCGTCGAGGCCGTGAGTCAGACACGGCCGCTCCCGGCTGACAAGCCGGAGCTGGTCGCCGCGCACGTACGGGCCGCCCGTCTAATCGGGATGCAGGCGATCTACCTGGACGCCGGCAGCGGCGCGGACCGTCCCGTTCCGGCGGCGGTGATCGCCGCATGCCGCAGCTGTCTGGAAGATCCCGGCGTGCCCCTGTTTGTGGGCGGGGGCATCAGGAATCCGGAAACGGCCGCCGCCGCACGCAGCGCCGGGGCGGATTTCGTGGTGATCGGGACGGCGCTCGAGCAGGAGGGTGGACACACGCTGGCGGCATTTGTTCACGCGGTGCGGGGCGGTCGCGCGTGACCCCGGACCAAGTCCGGGAAGGTCTCGGGCGGCTGGTCGCGCTGGCCAATCGCGTGGCTGCGGAGCAAGCGGAAACGATCGGGGCGATCGCGCTCCGCTACGAGGCCGCCCTCCGTCGCGGGGGGACGTTGTTCTTCGCCGGCAACGGCGGCAGCGCCGCCGACGCCCAGCACATCGCGACCGAATACGTGGTGCGCTATCAAACGCAGCGTCCCGCATTGCGGGCGATTGCCCTGACGACCGATACCTCGCTCTTGACCGCGGCCGCCAACGACATGGGGTTCGACGAAGTGTTCGCCCGGCAGGTGGAGGCTCTGGCCCGACCGGGGGATGTGCTGGTGCTGCACTCGACCAGCGGTGAGAGTCCCAATGTGATCCGCGCGGCGCAGTCGGCGCGGGCCCGGCAGGTGGAGGTCGTGGCCTTTTTGGGGCGCACCGGTGGTCAATTGAAGGATCTGGCGGACGTCGCGCTCGTGGTGCCGAGTGAGGACACCGCGCGCATCCAGGAACTGCACCTCGCCGTGGAGCATCTGATCTGCGATTGGGTCGAGGAGCGACTCACGGAGTGATCGACCTGACCGGCCGGCGGGCATTCGTGACGGGTGGGGGCCGCGGCATCGGCCGGGCGACGGTGCGGCTTCTCGCCAGCGCCGGAGCGGATGTCGCGGTCGGCTATCGGAATCGCCGCGAGGACGCGGAGGACACCGTCCGGGCGATCGCCGCTGGTCCGGGCCGCGCGGTCCCCATCGGCGGCGACCTGGGTGATCCGGCGATCGCCAAGCGCGCCATTCTGGACGTCGTGGAGGCGCTGGGGGGACTCGATCTCCTGGTGGTGAACCACGGCATCTGGCCACCCGACGACACCGCGCTCGCGGAGATGCGCGACCGGCAGTGGGAAGATACCCGGCGCGCCAACCTCGACAGCGTGTTCTTCGTCTGCCGCGCCGCGATTCCCCATTTGCCGGACGGCGGGCGGGTGGTGCTGGTGGGGTCCACAGCCGGGCAACGCGGCGAAGCATTTCACGCCGACTATGCGGCCACCAAGGGCGCGATCATGGCCCTGACCAAATCGTTGGCGGTGGAGCTGGCGCCGCGCATCACGGTGAACTGCGTCGCCCCGGGGTGGGTGGACACGGAGATGGCGCAACAGCCGTACGCGCGCGATGGCGGCGACGGCCGGCGCATGATCGAGCGCGGCATTCCCCTCGGCCGGGTGGCGACCGCGGCGGACGTGGCGGGTCCCATCGTGTTCCTGTGCTCCGATCTGGCGCGGCACATCACGGGAGAAGTCCTGAATGTGAATGGCGGTTCGGTGTTGTGCGGATGAGCGTGCCTGACCGATTGCAGATTCCACGGCAGGTGTTGAGCATCGCCCGCAAACTGGAAGAGGCCGGGTTCGAGACGTGGTGCGTCGGGGGCGCGATCCGGGACACGTTGCTGGGAGTGCCGCACCACGATTTTGATCTGACGACGGCGGCGCCACCCGAAGCGGTGCAGCGCCTGTTTCGACGCACCGTGCCGATCGGCGTGGAGCACGGCACGGTGGCGGTGCTGGATGCGGAGAACCAGCCGCACGAGGTGACGACGTTTCGCAAGGACGTCCAAACCGATGGGCGTCACGCGCGCGTGGAATTCGGGGTCTCGCTGACCGATGACCTGGCGCGCCGCGATTTTACCATCAACGCCATTGCCTATCACCCCATCCGCCACGAGTGGCGTGACCCGTTTCACGGCATTGAAGATCTGGATCGGAAGCTGATCCGCGCCGTGGGCGATCCCAACTGGCGCTTTCAGGAGGATTACCTCCGCATTCTCCGGGCGTTGCGATTCTCGGCCCGGTTCGAGTTCCGTATTCACCCGCCGACGCGCGAGGCGGCGCAGGCCAACGTGCAGGGCCTGTCGCAGCTCTCGGCGGAACGCGTCCGGGATGAGTGGTTCAAGGGCATTCTGACGGCGCGGCGCGTATCGAAGCTGGTGGCCCTGTGGCGGGACGTGGGCGCGGCGCGCATCTGGCTGCCGGAGCTCCGCACGGGCAACGGGGACTCGGGCACGATCGACAAGCTGCCGCGGGATCCCGTGCTCGTCACCGCGGTGCTCGCCTCCGATCCCGCGTCGCTGCTCACGCGTCTCAAATGCGCCAACCGGGACATCGAACGCGGCCGGGCGCTGCGCGATTGGCGCGACCGTTATCCGGATCCGAAGCGGATCGCCGACGTCCGGCGCTGGCTGTCCGAGACGGGGCCGGCCGCCGATGATCTCCTGGCGGTGCTCGGGGCGACCGAGTCGCATCAGAGCCTGCCGAAGGTGGTGACCGCGATTCGGGCCGCGGGTGATCCGTTGTCGCTGAAGGAGCTCGCCGTACGTGGCGAGGACCTCATCGCGGCGGGTGTGCGACCCGGTCCGGATGTGGGCGAGATGCTGCAGCGCCTCCTCGCCGACGTGCTGGAGGATCCGGGTCGCAACACCCGCGACCACCTGCTCGCCCGTGTCCGGGAGTGGGTGAAGGCGGCATGAACGGCGCCTTGGTGTACGCCGTCGTGGCGGCGGCGGGGAACGTCATCGGCGCGGTCGCCGTCACCCGGAACGCCACCGCCGGGCTCCGGGCGATCGGGTACTTCGTCGCGTTCGGGGCGGGGTTCATGCTGGCGGTGTGCCTCACGGAGATCGTCCCCGCGGCCCTGGTGCGGAGCGGCCCCATGGCCCCCGCGATGATCCTGGCCGGCTACCTGGCGGTCCATCTCACCCAGCACACCGTGACCCCCCACTTTCACTTCGGCGAAGAGACGCACAGCGTCAGCGCCGTCGCGGGCACGTCGGCGCTTATTGGATTGTTGCTGCACACTTTCTTCGATGGCGTGGCGATCGCGAGCGCGTTCCTCATTGGCCCCCAGCTGGGCGTGATGGTGTTCGTCGCGATCCTGCTCCACAAGCTTCCGGAAGGCGTGACCATCGCCAGTCTGATGCTGGCGGGGGGCCGCTCTCCCGTCGTCGCCCTGCGCGCCGCGGCTCTGCTGGGCGCGGCGACCGTGGCTGGAGTGCTCCTCACGGACTACGTCGGGGTGCTGGTCACCCATGGCCTCGCGCTGTCGGGAGGCGTCACCCTGTATGTCGCCGCGTCCAATCTGGTACCTGAATTCCAGGGGAAGCGGGGATGGGGGCTCCCGGCCGCCTTCTTTGCCGGCGCCGCGGTGTTCTACGCGACCAAACTGCTGCTCGAGCGGATCTGGTGACCGAATCCACGTTGTTCCAGGGCTCGGCCGAGCCGCTGGCGGCCCGCATGCGTCCGCGCACGCTGGAACAGTTTCTGGGGCAGGAGCAGCTGCTGGGGCCCGGGAAGGCGCTCGGCGAGCTCATCCGGCGCGGCGATGTGGGCTCGTGCATTTTCTGGGGCCCACCCGGGTCGGGGAAGACGACCCTCGCCCGCATCATCGCGAACTACACGGAGCGTCATTTCGAGCCGTTTTCCGCGGTCACCGAGGGCGTGGCGCGCGTGCGCGAGATCATTCACGAGGCCGAAGAGCGCCGCAAGTATCAGGGGCAGGGGACGATCCTCTTTTGTGACGAGATTCACCGGTTCAATCGCGCGCAGCAGGATGCCTTTCTGCCGTGGGTCGAGAACGGCATCGTCACGTTGATCGGTGCGACAACGGAGAATCCGAGCTTCGAGCTCACGGGCGCGTTACTGTCGCGCTGCCGCGTCTTCGTGCTGGAACCGCTCACAGTAGAGCACGTGGCGACGTTGGTCCGCCGGGCCCTGTCCGATGCCGACCGGGGCCTGGCTCGGTTGTCGCTCACCATCGACGACGAGGCACTGGCATTGCTGGCGCGCGAAGCGGATGGGGATGCCCGCCGTGCCCTGCAGGCCCTCGAGGCGGGTGCCGAGTTTCTGAAGGGGCAGGGCCGACTCACAAGCGCAGTGATCGCGGACGCCCTGCAGAAGCGATTTGCCAAGTACGATAAGGGCGGTGAAGAGCACTACAACCTCATTTCGGCGCTGCATAAGGCCGTCCGCGGCAGCGACGTCGAAGGGGCGCTGTACTGGTTGGCGCGGATGCTGGCCGGCGGTGAGGACCCGCTGTACCTGGCGCGGCGGTTAGTCCGGATCGCGAGCGAGGATGTCGGGTTGGCCGACCCTCGCGCGCTGAATGTCACGCTCGCGGCCAAGGACGCGTATCACTTTCTGGGTTCTCCCGAAGGGGAGCTCGCGCTGGCCGAGGCGACCGTCTATCTCGCCACGGCGCCGAAATCGAACCGGCTGTATCGAGCGTTTGGGGAGGCGATGGCCGCTGCCGCGACGCACCCGGCGGAGGGGGTGCCGCTGCATATCCGCAATGCGCCCACCAAACTGATGAAGGAGCTGGGATACGGCGCGGAGTATCAATATGCGCACGACCACACGGAGGCCTACACGCCGCAGGAGTATTTGCCGGAGGCGTTGCGCGGCGCGCAATGGTACATGCCCACCGACTTCGGGTACGAAAAGACGGTGAAAGAACGTATGGACTGGTGGCAGCGTCTCAAGCGTGAAGCGACCGACCGCGTGGAGCCCGCGTGAGCCGCCGGCTCCCGCGTCCCGTCGGCTACGCCCTGTTGATCTGCGGGTGTGCGACCCTGCAGAACGTGCTGCGCTTTGAGGCGCCGACGCTGCAATTGCAGGAGGTCCGGATCACCGGGCTCGACCTGACCGGCGGCACGCTGGATCTCGCCCTCGATGTCCTGAACCCCAATGACTTTCGGCTGCAGACCATCCGATTGGAATTGGGTCTCGATCTCGAGCAAGTGCACTTCGGTGATGCGCTGCTGGAGAACGTTGTGGAGCTCCCGGCGCAACAGCACAGTCTGGTGATTGTGCCGGTCCGATTCGAATGGGCCGGACTCGGGGCCGGCGCGCGCAGTCTCCTGACCCGCCAGGCGATTGGCTACGGCCTGACGGGGGTCGCCACGTTGGGCACGCCGATCGGTGATCGCCGGGTGAACGTGCACACGAGCGGGGATGTCCCGCTCCGAGCCTTGCGACCCTGACGACCCGGCGGGAGGCTCAGCCATTCGCCGGCTGATCGAAATCCAGCTTCCGGTGGAGCGGGCATTCCTGGTCGGCGCTCCCCGCAAGGGGTCCGACGATGCTACCCGCGTCGATGAGCACCTGAACGAGCTCGGCCGGCTCGCCGATACCGCCGGGGCGGATGTGGTGGGCCGGTTGGTGCAGCGCATCGACGCGCCCACCCCCAATCTCTATCTCGGGCAGGGGAAGGCCGGCGAATTGCAGGAGCGGCTGCAGGAAGCGGCGGCGACGTTGATCCTGTTCGACGAGCCGCTCTCTCCGGTGCAGGGCGTCAACCTCGAGAAGACCACCGGCGTCCGCGTCATGGACCGCGCTGAGATCATCCTCGACATTTTCGCCACGCGAGCCCGCAGCGCCGAGGCGAAAATGCAGGTGGAACTGGCCCAGCTCGAGTACCTGCTCCCGCGACTCACCCGGATGTGGACCCACCTGTCGCGCATCCGCGGCGGGATCGGATTGCGCGGCCCCGGGGAAACCCAGCTCGAGACCGATCGCCGCGTCATCCGCCGCAAGATCTCGGTGTTGCGACGCCGGCTCGAGGGTGTGGCGGAGCACCGGGCCAACCAGCGTCAGGGCCGTCGCGATCTTCCCCAGGCGGTGCTCGTCGGGTACACCAACGCCGGCAAATCGAGCCTGTTGCAGGCACTCTCCGGCGCCGACGTGTTGATCGAAGATCGGCTGTTCGCCACCCTCGACACGGTGACACGGGAAATCGATGTCGGCGAAGGATACCGGTTCCGCCTCAGTGATACGGTCGGGTTCATCCGCAAACTGCCCCATCACCTCGTGGCCTCGTTTCGTGCCACGCTGGAAGAGGTCCGGGACGCCGATCTGCTGCTGCACGTGATCGATGCGGCGCACCCGACCTGGGAAGAGCAGGTCGACGTGGTGGAGCGGGTGTTGGAGGAGATCGGGCGGAAGCGCGTGATTCATGTTTTCAATAAGGCGGACCTCTTGCCGGAGCCCGAGGTGTTCCTGGCTCGCGAGCGCGAGCGATTCCCCCACGCCGTCTTGACCAGTGCCGCGCACGATGATCGCCCGCCGGGCGTCGTCGCCCTGCAGGCGGCCCTGCGGACCTCGGCGCAGGCCCTGCGGCCGATTGTCCGCGTGCGCGTCCCACTCGCGGACGGGCGCTTGTTGGCCGAATTGCACCGTGAGGCGGAAGTACTGCGGGAGACGCACAGCGACGGTGTGGTGGAGGTCACCGCCCGGGTCGAAGCTCGGATGATAGGTAAGCTGCGTCGGGACGGAATCGATGTGGTATTGGGGTCGGGCTAGGGAGGCACGATGACGGCACGGTGGGTGGCGTGGGCGCTGGCCTTGTTGGCGTGCGAGCGGACGGCCGCGGGCCCGGGTCCTGGTCCGGGCCCTGGGCCTGGCCCTGGCCCGGGACCGGGAACGCCGGCGCTCCACTTGGTCACCGGCAGCCTCAGCTCGCCCATTTTCGTCACGACGCCGCCGGGGGACACAGCGCGCCTGTTTGTGGTGGAGCAGGGTGGTCGGATCCGTGTCTTGCACCACGATACGCTGCTGGTCACGCCGTTCTTGAACATTTCCGGTCACATTTCCGCGGGGGGCGAACGCGGGTTGTTGAGCCTGGCGTTTCATCCCGACTACGCCGGGAACGGCCAGTTCTACGTCTATTTCACCACTCCATCGGGTGACCTTCGGATCGTACGATATCTCGTGTCGTCGAACCCGGATATCGCCGACTCCACTTCCGGGGACACCGTGCTCACCGTGGGCCACCGATCCCAATCCAATCACAACGGCGGGCTGTTGTTGTTCGGACCGGATGACAAGCTGTACGCCGGCTTGGGCGATGGTGGCGGAGGCGGGGACCCGGATGGGAACGGGCAGAATCGGAAGGCTCTACTCGGCAAGATCCTGCGATTGGATGTGGATGCCGGGGTACCATACGCCATTCCGTCCAACAATCCGTTTGTCGGCGATACGAGTGCGCGCGGGGAGATCTGGGTCTACGGCGTGCGGAACCCATGGCGCTTCTCGTTCGACCGACAGACGGGGGATTTCTACCTGGGTGATGTGGGCCAGAACGCCTGGGAGGAAGTGGATGTGCTGCCGGCCGGCGCGCCCAGTGGTGGGAACTACGGTTGGAATGAGATGGAGGGATTGCACTGCTACGCGGCTTCGTCCTGCCCCGTGCCGGGTCTCGCCCTCCCGGTCCTGGAATACAGCCACGGAGAAGGGTGCTCGGTGACGGGCGGATATGTGTCGCGCGACAGCACGGTGCCGGATCTGCTGGGACGTTACCTGTATGGGGACTATTGCAGCGGCTGGGTGCGCTCATTCCGTTTCAGCGGCGGACAGGCCACCGATCCACTTGATTGGCCGGCCTTAGCGGTGAGCGGAGGACTTAGCTCCTTCGGCGAGGACGCGCGTGGCGCGTTGTACATCACGACGCTGGGCGGCGACCTCTATCGGATCGTGTCTCAGCCATAGCGCGTCCGGCATGCTACCGGGCTTGGCGTGACTCATGTCACCCATTCTGCGGCACCACGACGACTTCTGTATTTCGCGGAACCTCCGTTCGCCGCCGAGTGTACGCGGGCCACACGATGCTGATGTCGCTGCTCAGAGCATAGCCGTCGAAAGACGGTGACGCAGAGTCACGGGGCTACCGCGGAATCCTCCTCCGCCATGCCCGCCGGGCCGCCAGCGATTCGACCTTGGTCGAAGGGGGCGGCCCTTTCGTTGTAAGCCCTCGTCCAGTCGAAACTCAGCCTCGCATCGCTTCGATCGCTGCTCAGAGCAAAGCCGCCGAAAGGCGGTGACGCAGAGCCACGGGACTACCGCGGGAGCCATCCTGCCAGGTCGGCCGGGCCGCCAGCGCTTCGACACGGGTCGACGTTGGCGGCCCGTGCGTTGTTGTCCCGTGAAGGAGGTGCCCAATGCACCATCTACGCACTGGGACGCGAGGGCGCACATGGCTCGCGCACCCGCTCGTCGTCCTGATCGCCATCTCGACCGCCTGCGAGCGCTCCAGACCACCCAGCGGTCCTACCGATGTCGAGGAAATCGTCATCACACCCGAAACCACGAATGTCCCCGCCGGCCAATCGTTGCAGTTCGAGGCCGCCGCGCGCACGGCGCAAGGCGATACCCAGCCCGTGACCGTCGCGTGGAGCGCCACTGGTGGGACCATCGACGCCGATGGCCGCTACATCGCGGGCGGAGTCGCCGGCACCTATCAAGTGATCGCTACGCAGGTGGGTGGGACGCTGGCCGATACCGCGGACGTCACGGTCACGGTGAGTGGACCCGCCGTTCTCGCGCAGGTGGTGCTCGTGCCGGCAGCCGTGACAGTCTCAATCGCCGGCACGCAACAGTTCGCCGTGTACGGCCGGATGAGTAACGGTGATTCCGTGGCAGCGGTGGTGAGCTATGACGCGACGGGCGGGTCGATCACGGCCACGGGTCTCTACACCGCCGGATCCGCTGCCGGAACGTACCGCGTCATCGCGCTCGAGGCCGGCGGCACCCTGGCCGACACGGCGAGCGTGACTGTGATGAGCACGGCGGGCGGCATCGTCTTCGCGGGCGCCGGAGACATTTCCGACTGTGGCAACGACAACGATGAGGCCACCGCGGCGCTGCTCGACGGCATTCCGGGAACAGTCTACACGCTGGGCGACAACGTGTACTCCAGCGGTACCGCTTCGCAGTTCTCCCAGTGCTACGATCCCACCTGGGGACGACACAAGACGCGCACGCGGCCGGCCCCGGGAAATCACGACTACAACACCAGTGGCGCGGCCGGCTACTACGGATACTTCGGCGATCTCGCTGGACCATCAGGGCGCGGCTACTACAGCTACGACCTAGGGGACTGGCACATCGTTTCGCTGAATAGCGAAACGTCGATGAGCGCTGGATCGGCGCAGGAGACGTGGCTGCGCGCAGACCTCGCCGCGTCGTCCAAAACCTGCACGCTGGCGTACTGGCACAAACCCCGCTTCTCGAGCGGCAGCCACCACGGCAGCCTGAGCTCGGCCCAACCGTTGTGGCAGGCGCTGTACGACTTCCACGCCGAAATCGTTCTCGCTGGTCACGAGCATAACTACGAGCGGTTCGCTCTCCAGACGCCGAGCGGCGACGCGGACCCGGTCAACGGGATCCGCGAATTCATTGCCGGAACGGGCGGGGAGAGCCACTACGGGCAGGGAACGCCCTTGGCCAACAGTGAGGTGTTCAACGGGACCACGTTTGGGGTCCTGAAGTTCACGCTCGGGCCGGGCACCTATGCCTGGGAGTTTGTCCCCGTTGCCGGCCAGTCGTTCACGGACACCGGCAGCGGAACGTGCCACTAGGCACGACGAATCTGCCCCACGGGCGCGATGCCGCAGCGGCATCGCGCCGTGGGAGCAGCTGCCACAGCAGGACGCTGCTCAGAGCAAAGCCGTCGAAAGGCGGTGACGCAGAGTCACGGGGCTACCGCGGATGTCTCCGCCAGGCCAGCCGGGCCGCCAGCGATTCGACTTCGGTCGGACGAGGCGGCCGGTCGCTCCGCGTGGTCCGCCTTCCTTCCGCCGTAAGTCGGCCATCCACCACACCGCCGCTCACGCCGACGCGGGAGGTCGTTTATGCTTCAGCATCGCCAACACACCGTTGTTGTGACCCTGCTTGCCTTGTGTCTGTTGATGCCTGCCTGTGTGCTCGATCGCACGGCGGGGCCTGCGGGTCCGCCGGTCGCGACGGTCGCCGTGACACCGGCCGATGCGACCGTGACGGCGGGCGAAAGCGTGCAGCTGCACGCCACCCCCCAGGACTCGAGCGGCGCGCCGCTGGAGAACCGCGTCGTGACGTGGGCCAGCAGCGATCCCAATGTGGCCACCGTCGATGCCAGTGGTCTGGTCTATGGCATGGCCGGAGGCACGGTCACAATCACCGCGACCTGTGAGAATCAATCCGCGTCCGCGGCGGTGCAGGTGACGGGGTCGACACCGCCGCCCCCGCCGCCCCCCCCCGCCGCCGCCGCCGCCGCCCGCCACCGGGTGCCCCAATCCGTGGCCGAGTGCGATCTACCCACGGATGCCGTTGTCCACGGGGACGGCGTTTTACGTCTCCGCCACCGCGGGGTCGGATGCCAATCCGGGTACGCTTCAGGCGCCATGGAAGACACTGCAGAAGGCCTTCGATGCGCTCCAACCGGGGCAGATCGCGTATCTGCGGGCTGGGACGTACGGCGCCTTTTGTACGGCGTCGACATTCAAACGGGCGGGAGCGCCCGCGGCGCCGATCACGGTACAGGGGTATGCCGGGGAACGCGCCGTGTTGCACGGGCAGATTCGACTGTCCGGATCGTATTTCCGGCTATCGAGTGTCGTGGTCGAGGGCCCGAGCTGTGGTCCATGGGGGGCGTCCTCCCGGCAGGGAGAAAACCTGGTCCAGATGGATCCGGGGGCCAGCCACCATATCGAAGTATCGAACTCGGAAGTGTTTCACGGCGGCTGGCATGCCGGGATCGCGGCCGGGGGGGACGACATCTGGATTCTGGGCAACTACATCCACGACAACGGCGGGTTCAACGACCCCAGTCAGGAAAACACATCGCACGGGATCTACTATCACGACGGGACCCGAGGGGTCGTGGCGAACAACGTGCTGGAGCACAATCGCGCCAAAGGTCTCTCGGCGCGGTTCAGTGCGAATCACATCCTCGTCGTCAACAATACGGTCGTCGGCAACGGCCGGTCCGGCATGGACATCGCCGAAAGCACGCACGATTGGGTGTTCGCGAACAACATCGTCGTCAATAATGGCAACGTGAACGACGGGGTGGGGATCAATACCGGCGGATCCAGTGGCGGCAGCAGCAATGTCGAGATCCACAACATGTTCTGGAACAACGGCAACGACGGGACCAGTCACTGGAACACCAATGCCACCATCGTCGGCAACGTCGTGGCCGATCCGTTCCTGGTCAACCCGACAGCCTCCACCCCGTCGACCACGCATCAGGCCTACGCCAACGACCTGCATCTGAAGGCCGGAAGCCCCGCTATCGATCAGGCCGATGCGACGTACGCGGCGCCGTTCGATATCGACGGCCTCTGCCGCGCGCGGGGGCAGGGAGCCGACCTGGGCGCCTACGAGCGATAGCTGAGGGCGCTCACTCCCTGTTGCATCGGGTCTACAGTTTGGTCCGATTGGGGAAGGCCTCAGGACCTGGGGCCGGTGGGGGCGGCCCGGCTAAGTTCTTGCTTCACGCGACGGATGGGTTGTCCCGGCCTCCTGGGCCGGGGCGCTCGCCCCCGCGAGCCGGTGACCCGACTTCCAGTCCTGTAGTCCTTCGAATCGGGGGTTGTGATCGTGATGCCCTATCGGGCCCCAATGGGGCTCTTGCTGTGCGTTGGCGCCCTGTTGGTGGCTGGCTGCAAGACCGACGGCGGGACGCCGCCCCCGCCCCCGCCTCCTCCGCCTCCCCCTGGGACGCATGCGGGCTACTACGTGTATCCCCCGCCGTACGGGCTGACGTCCGGCTCGGGGGCCACCGACGCGCCCTGGGACCTGGCCACGGCCCTGGCGGGTGGACACGTCCACCAGTTGCAGGCGGGCGATACCGTCTGGATTCGGGGCGGCACGTACCCGGGGAGTTTCCGCACGTCGCTCAACGGTCAAGCCGGTCTGCCGATTCAGTTCCGTCAGTATCCGGGAGAGCGAGCGACCATCGACGGCTCCCTGGCCGCGACCGGCTCGAACCTGTGGTTCGTGGGGTTCGAGATCATGCAGTCCCATCCGATCCAGGTGGTGGACCGGACGCTCGAGGCGAACACGTTGAACGGCAAGTTTATCAATCTGGTGCTGCACGACGCCGGGACCTCGGGTGTGAGCATGGCGACCGGTTCCGGCAATGGCGTCGAGCTGTACGGCAGCATCGTCTACAACAACGGCTTCCACGACAACCTCGATCACGGTGTCTACGCACACAATTCGACTGCCGGCACCAAATACATCACGGACAACGTTTTCTTCAACAATTTCGCTCGCGGCATCCAGGTGTATGAAGGCGGTACAAGTCCCATCCAAAACTTCGAGGTCGCAGGCAACATCTCGTTCAACAATGGCACCATCTCCACGGGCTCCAGCGAGGTGAATCTCTTGATGAGCGCGCAGACCGTGATTACCGGCATGGTGGCAAGAGACAACCTGCTGTACTTCTCGCCCGGCGAAGACGGTATCCATTTCCGGCTTGGCAACTACGACGTGTCCGACAGTGCGCTGCTCAACAAGGGTATCGACATCGAGAACAATTTCGCCGTGGGCGGGACGGTCGGGCTCGAAATGCAGTATCAGTGGGCGCAGGCCACGGTGATGAACAACGTCTTTATCGGTTCGACCGACGTGGTGCATACGGGTGGGCCTCTGGTCAACACCTATACCTGGTCGGGGAACACCTATCACCGCGATTCATCCGCGAACGCATGGGAGCAGGATGGCCTCGGCTATTCGTTCGCCGCCTGGAAAGCGGCCACCGGTCTGGGGGCGACCGACTCTGTGGTCAGCGGGGCACCGACGGCGACGCGGGTGTTCCTGCGGCCCAACCAGTACGAGGCGGGACGAGCCTTCATCGTGGTCTACAATTTCGGCCATGACAACCCGGTGAACGTCGATGTCTCGAGCATCGTGACCCCGGGGCATCACTACGAAGTCCGCAACGTCCAGCGAGTGTACGATGCCCCCGTCGTGTCGGGGACCTATGCGGGTGGCACCATCGCGATCCCCATGAACGGTGTGGCCCCGCCGCCGACGATCGGGCGCTCAATGCAGCGGCTGCCGCCCACGACCGGTCCGGATTTCGATGTCTTTCTGCTCACGAGTGCGGCTCCGTAGCACGCCGGCGTGGCCGATGGTGGTTGCCGTCCTGGCAGCCACGGCGGTGATTGCGCGGCCTTCACCGGCGGGCACCGTCCCGGCCATCCCGGCGCATGGCGGCCACTACGTCGCGCCGACGGCGTCCGCCGGCGGCACGGGCTCGGCGGAACATCCGTGGACGCTGGAGACCGCCCTGTCCGGCGCGGCGGGGCGTTTGCAGCCCGGTGATACGGTGTGGCTGCGGGGCGGGACCTATCGCGGCGCGTTCCGGACGGCGCTCGCGGGATTACCGGGCCGGGCCATCGTGTTTCGGCAGTGGCCGGGCGAACGGGCCACGATCGACGGGACCCTGCGTGCGGAGGGTTCCTACCTGACGTTCTGGGGATTCGAGATCATGCAATCGACCCCGGAGACGTACGGGCTGCAAGCCAACACCGCTCACGGCCGGTTCATCAATCTGATCATTCACGACGCAGGGACGCAGGGAGTCAGTTTCTGGACTCCGGCGGTCGATGCCGAGTTGTACGGGTGCATCATTTACAACAACGGGACGCATGAAAACCTCGATCACGGCGTGTACGTGCACAATGAAACTGGCACGAAGGTGATCGCGGACAATGTGTTCTTCAACAACCTCGCCCGCGGCATTCAGGTCTACGCCAGTCGCAACAATCCGACCATTCGCAATATCCGGGTCGAAGGAAACGTGGCCTTCAACAACGGAACGATTTCCACCGTGGCCGCCGCGCGAGAGAACCTGATCTTCAACGCGCCGGTCCCCACCGAGGGGATGGCCGGCATCGGCAACATGCTCTACTTCTCCGGTCGGGACGGGATCAATCTGCGGGTTGGCAAGTACGCTCCCCAAAACAACCGCGACCTGGTGTTGCGCGACAACTATGCCGCCGGAGGCAAGATCGGGCTCGAGATGGTCGAGCCCTGGATGCACGCGATCGTTGAGGGAAACACGTTTATCGGAAGTCGCGACGTCGTAAAGGTAGGCGGGGCGAGGCTCGACCAGCACTACCAGTGGTCGGGAAACCACTGGGGGCGGGATGCCACTGCGCGAGCGTGGCGATTCGAGGACCGGGCGTACGACTGGAATGGGTGGCAACACGCCAGCGGCCTCGGTGGCCGGGATCGTGTAGAATCGGAGCGACCGGCGCTCACACGGGTGTTTGTGCGCGCCAATAAATACGAAGCCGGCCGCGCGCACATCGTCGTGTACAACTGGGAGGGGCGCGCCGCTGTGGCGGTGGATGTCGGCACGGTCTTGCGGGCCGGCGATCGCTACGAGATACGCAACGTGCAGGCGTTGTTTGATCCCCCGGTGGTGAGTGGGGTGTACCGGGGTACACCGATCCGTGTTCCGCTGACCGGCATCGCTCCGCCCGTCCCGCAGGGACGGGTGACCCGGACGCCGCCGCGAACGGGCCCCGCGTTCGACACGTTTCTCCTGACGAGTCGGGCGCGCTAGCGCGTCTGCGTATTCCGGCGACCGACCAGCAACCCGAGCGCCACTCCGGACAGCGCCCCGGCGCCCGCGCCCACCCACTGGTTGGCCGGCGTCGGAACCAGGGCTGTGAACAGTGGGACGAGAGCCAGCCCGCTCCCGAGCACGACCCAGGCGAGCCCGCTTTCCCAACGCCGCCGCGCCCAGAATCCCACCGGGAAGGCGATGCCGGCCACCCACCCGATGCTCAACAGCTGCTGCAGCCACGGCGGAAAGTGTCTCGGGTACAACAGCACGGCCCAGCCGCTGCCCAGCGTGAACCCGAGTCCGCACGCACCTGCTCGGTTGACCGCGAGGCAATACGCACCGTGCTCCCGCCTCACCTCGATTCGCAGGGTGTCGCCGGCAGCGACTCCGGCAAAGGCGTCACGCAGCCGCAGGTCCGGCTGATCGAGTCGCAGCGCGGCGGCTCGCGTGCGATACCGCAGCACGAGGTCGTCGCGATCAGGGCCGAGGAGAAAGATCTCTTCTCCCCATCGGTTTTCGATCACAAACAACGGGCCGAGCGCGCGGACGCGCGGGCCGGCGACTGCCAGGATATGCAAGGGGGCCCCGGTGAGGAGCAGGTGGCGCACTTCACCGGGGTTCGGAACGTCGGCGGTGCTGAACGGAACCGCCCCCAGGGTCGTGCTCAGCACACGGCCGTGGTAAAACTCGAGATCTGGTCGATCGGCCGTGTACCAGGCGCGAAACGCGGATACGGGGAGCGCTGGCCGCAGCAGCCATCCCGTCAGACCGAACACACCGAGCGCCGTCAAGGCGGCGGCGACCGAAAGGCGTGCGGCGGTGCGCGCGTCCGGAGTCGCCCATCGCGCCAGGAAGTGCACGGTGACCTGGCCCACCGCGGCGCCGCCGGTATTGAAGAATACGTCTCCCAGGCTGGGATCACGGCCCGGAATGAAGATCTGAAGGAATTCGATACCCGCCGACAACATTCCGGCCAGGGCGACCGTCCGTCCGCCCGCCCGTCCGTTTATCATCAGGGCGGCGCCAAGGGGTATGTACAGGAGGAGATTGACGAGCGCGTCCGCCGAGCCTCGGGTGCCGCAAATCAGACACCCGACGAAGTCCGGCGCGCGTGCGCCGGGGAAGGGTGCCAGCGTGGTCAGGAGAATGAATCCGAGCGCGGCCCCGAGGGCGAGCCGGGCGATCGAGCGTGGCAGCAGCGGCGGACGGGTCGGCATGGCGCCGATCAATCTACGGTAGAGACGGGAGGAGCATGAATCGGGCGACCCGATTTCGGTGCTGGGTGGCGATACTCGCCGTCGCGTGCGGCTCGGATATCGGGCCGGCGGCGCCGGTGGCGTCCGTCACCCTGAGCCCGCTCACCGCGCCGCTAGCGGCTGGCGCCACCCTGCAGCTGACGGCCGTTCTGAAGGATGCGAACGGCACCAGTCTCACCGGACGCGCCATTGCCTGGTCCAGCAGCGACACAACCAGTGCCACGGTGGATGCGACGGGCCTGGTGAGCGGGAAGCGTCCCGGTGTCGTCACGATCACCGCCACCAGCGAAGGGAAGACCGGGACGGCGATCATCACGGTGAACGCCGGCACGGCCACGCGACTCGTGGTCGTGGTTCAGCCGACGACCACGGGCGCGGGGTTGCCGATCGCCCCAGCGGTGCAGGTGAACGCCCAAGATGCGTTCGGCAACACCGCGACCTCGTTTACCGCCACCATCACGATCGCCATCGGCGCCAATCCGGCGGGCGGCACGCTCTCAGGGACGACGACCAAGGCCGCCGTGGCTGGAGTGGCCACATTCGGCAACCTCAGTCTCGACAAGGCCGGCACAGGGTACACGCTGACGGCGGGCGCCACCGGGCTCACGGGCACCACGTCGAGCGCCTTCAACGTCATCGCGGGGGGGATTTCCGCCACGCAGTCGAGCCTCACGGCGGCGCCAACGGCGATCACCGCCAGCTCGGGGGCGAGTGCGGCGACGATTACCGTCACCGCGCGGGACTCCCAGGGGAATCCCGTCGCCGGCGCGTCCGTTGTTCTCTCGGTAACGGGATCGGGCAATGCCATCACACAGCCGGTGGGCACCACCAACGTCGCGGGCGTAGCGACGGGTGCGGTCAGCTCGACCGTGGCGGAGACGAAAGTGGCATCCGCCACCATCGCCGGCGTCGTGGTCACCCAAACCGACACCATCACCGTCACCCCCGGGGCGGCGGCGGTGCTGGCGTTTGCCGCCCAACCGTCGACGACCGTCGCGGGCGCGATGGTGACGCCAGGCGTGCAGATAGAGATCCAAGACGCCTTCGGCAATCGGGAGACGACGGCGACGAATAGTGTAACCATTGCGATCCTCGACAACCCGAGCGGCGGGGTGCTCTCCGGTACCACGACCCTGCCGGCGGTGGCCGGCGTGGCGGCCTTTTCGTCCCTGAGTATCGACAAGGCCGGCACGGGCTATTCGCTCGCGGCCGCGGCCACCGGGCTCACCACGGCGGTCTCGAACGACTTCAGCATCACGCCGGGAGTCGCGAGCCGGTTGTCATTCCTCACGGACCCCACGGGCACGACCGCGGGAATCACCATCGCCCCCGCCGTCCAGGTCGAGGTGCTGGACGCCTTCAGCAATCGCGTCGCCACCGCGAACAACAGTGTGACCATCGCGCTCTTGAACGCCGGTGGCGCAACGTTGTCGGGGACCAAGAGCAGGGCCGCCTCGGCCGGGGTCGCGACGTTCAACGACCTGAGCGTCAACCAGTCCGGCGGCAGCTATCGACTTCGCGCGACAAGCAGCGGGCTCGTCCCGGATACGAGCATCAGCTTCGCCGTGACGCCGGGAGCGGCCACGCAACTGGTGTTCACCACCTCACCGTCCAACACCGCTGCCGCGTCGCCGATCACCCCGGCCGTGCAAGTCACCGCGCGGGACAGTCTCGGTAATACGGACACGAGCTTCACGGGGACCGTCACGGTGGCGATCGGAACCAACCCGGCGAGCGGCACCCTGTCGGGCACGACGCTCCATTCGGCGGTGTCCGGGATTGCGACATTCGCCGGTCTGAGCATCGACAAGAGCGGCACGGGCTACACCCTGACGGCCTCCGCCACAGGATTGAGCAGTGCGACATCGGGGGCCTTCACCATCGCCGTCGGCGCGGCGGCACACTTGGCATTCCTGGTTCAGCCTTCGAGCGCCAACGGTGGCGCCACGATCTCCCCGGCGGTCCAAGTCGAGGTCCAAGACGGTGGCGGCAACAGAGTGACGGCGGCCTCCAACAACATTACGCTGGCGTTCGGCGCCAACCCGAACAACGGAACCCTCAGCGGCACGACCTCCCGAGCCGCATCCTCCGGTGTGGCCACCTTCAATGACGTGTCGGTCGACAGCGCGGCGACGGGCTACACGCTGACCGCCGCAGCGACAGGGCTGACCGGAGACACATCAACCGTATTCAGCGTGGCCGTCGGGCCGGCGGCACGACTTGGATTCCGCACGCAACCGTCCAACACCGGGGGCGGGGCGACGATCGCGCCGGCGGTACAGGTGGAGGTCCGGGATGCCGGTGGGAACCGCGTCACCACCGGTTCGCACAGTATCGCGTTGGCGATTGCGAACAACCCGGGGAGCGGGACGTTGTCCGGGACGACTCCCGTCTCGTCCGCAGGCGGATTGGCGACATTCTCGGATTTGAGCATCGACAACGCCGGGGCCGCCTACACCCTGAGCGCGACCGCCACAGGGCTTACGGGGTCGACGTCGAGCGGCTTCGACATCATCATCGGGACTGCGGTCAAACTCTCGTTTGTCGTCCAGCCGTCCACGACGCCCGGCGGCGCCCCGATCAGCCCGTCCGTTCACGTGGAGATTCAGGACGCGGGGGGGAATCTGGTGCCGGGCGCGACCAACAGTGTGACGGTCTCGCTCGGGAACAATCCGAACAGCGGGGTGCTCTCCGGGACCAAGACGGTGGCCGCCGTCGGCGGCGTGGCGGCGTTCAGTACCCTGAGCATCGACAGCGCGGGCGTGGGTTATACGTTGAACGTCACCGCCAGCGGGCTGGCGGGCGCAGCGTCGACCACGTTCAGCATCACCGTCGGGGCGGCCGCGAAGCTTGGCTTCCTGGTTCAACCGCCGAACGCTGCCGGTGGCGCGATACTGACACCGGCCGTGAAGATCGAGATCCAGGACGCCGGCGGAAACCGCGTGAGCGGAGCCACCAATAGTGTGACGGTTGCGATCGGCACGAACCCGAACAATGGAACGCTCTCTGGCACCACTACTCTCGCCGCCACCGGTGGCGTGGCGACGTTCAGCTCCCTGCAGATCGACAGCGCGGGCACGGGGTATCGGCTGACGGCGACGGCCTCGGGACTCGACGATGCCACCTCGAGCACGTTCAATATCAGCGTCGGTGCGACCGCCCAGCTGGGATTCCTGACGCCGCCTTCCGACGCGACTGCGGGGGGCGCGATCGCACCGCCGGTGCGAGTGGAGATTCGCGACCTCGGTGGCAACCGCGTCACGACCGCCTCGAACACCGTCACCGTGGCCCTGGCGGCGAACCCGGGAAGCGGCAATCTGTCCGGGACCACCTCGGTTTCCGCGGCGAGCGGGGTGGCGACCTTCTCGAACCTCAGTATCGACAAAGCCGCTGCGGGCTACACCCTGCACGCGACCTCCAGTGGATTGACGCCCGTCACCAGCGCGGCTTTTGCCATCGCCGCCGATGGGGTCGATGCCTCGCTCTCGAGCCTGGTCGCCGCCACCGACACCATCGGCCAGTGCGCGTTCTCCTGCGTTCCCGCCATCCACGCGTCCACCGTGACGGTCACCGTCAAGGACCAGTTCGGCAATCTCGTCAGCGGGTCGCCCGTCGTGCTGTCGGCGAGCGGGACAGGGAATGGATTCAGCCCATCCGCGTCGGGCAACACGAATGCGAGCGGGGTGTTTGCCGCGGCGTTCAATTCCTCCGTGGTCGAGGCCAAGACGATTTCGGCGACGGCGGGAGGGACCGCCATCATCCAGACGGGAGCCGCGGTAGTCGTACCGACCCTGGTCGGTGCCGGCGATATCGCCGACTGCAACTCGATTCGAGACGACGCTACCGCCAATCAGGTCGACAGCCTTCCGGGCGTCGTGTTCGCCGCCGGCGACAACGCGTATCCGAATGGGACGGCCACGAATTTCACGAATTGCTATGATCCCACCTGGGGGCGGCACAAGGCGCGGACCCGTCCGGTGAGCGGGAATCACGAATACGACAGCAGCAGCACAGCCGCACCCTACATGGCCTACTTCGGCCCGGCGGTCGCCGATCCACTGGGCAACGGATTCGGGTATTACAGTTTTGACCTGGGCACGTGGCACGTCGTCGTCCTCAACAGCGATTCCGGGGTCACCAACCCCGCATCCGGCCAGCTGACGTGGTTGCAGAGCGATCTCGTGGGACGGGCCAACCAGTGTGTCCTGGCCATCTGGCACCGCGCCTTGTTCACATCCGGGCCGTCGAATGGCGGATCGTCGCGAATCAGACGCCTGTGGCAGGCGTTGCAGAACGGTGGGGCCGAGGTCGTCATCAACGGGCACGATCACTTGTATGAGCGATTTGCCCAGCAAGACTCCCTGGGCAATGCGAGCGCCTCCGGCATCCGGGAGTTCATCGTGGGGACCGGTGGGGGGGAGACCCACGCCAACTACGTCAACTCCCCGCCCAACGTCGAGGCCAGCGACAACGGCAATTTCTCGCGGGGTGTAATCCGGCTGACCCTGTACGCAAACTCCTATCGCTGGGAGTTCCTGCACGCGCAGGGGCAGGGGACGTACGCGGATTCCGGCACCAGCTCCTGTCATTGAAGGGCCCTTCACAGACGAACCCCTGTCAGGTCTGAATCTTGCCACTAGAATTCGGGCCGACCCCATTTTGGGGTGCTGTGTTGCATTCACGCCACACATCGCGACCTGAGGTCTGATTGGCCGCATCCGTGCGTCGCACGTTGGTTCTCGCCGCCGTACTGGCTGCCTGTGCGACCGACTCGTCGGGACCGCCGACGCCAGTCGAGACAGTCGAAGTCCCCGTGCCGGCACCGTTCGCCGTGGGGACCGCGATCCAGCTGCAGGTGACGTTGCGCGACGCCAATGGCGCCGTGCTGACTGGTCGTACCGTTACGTGGAGCTCCACGGACTCCGCGGTCGTGACCGTGAGTGCCGCGGGACTGGTGGGCGGGGTGACGCTCGGGTCCGCGACCATCACGGCGACGAGCGAGGGCAAGACTGGTTCGGTTGGCGTCACGGTGATCGCGGGTCCCGCGGCCGCCCTCGTGTTCACCATGCAGCCGAGCAGTGTGACCGCGGGATCGTCCATCGCGCCCGGGGTCGAGGTGACGGCGCGCGACGCGCACGGCTATACCGCGACCTCGTTCTCGGGCGTCATCACCGCGGCGATCGCCACGAATCCCGGGAGCACGACCCTCGGCGGGACCACCGTCATGACCGCCGTGAATGGCGTCGCGGCATTCGCTGATCTCCACATCGACAAGAGCGGGGCAGGCTACACGTTGTACGTGACATCGGGCTCGCTCACCTCAACGGCGAGCGCGTCGTTCGATGTTGTCGCCGGTCCTGCCGCCCGCGTGGCCTTCACGGCCCTCCCCGGCACCGCGCGGGCCGGCGTCGCGATCGCGCCGGCGATTGTGGTGAATACGCGGGATGTCTTGGGGAACCTCGCGACGACGTATAGCGGTCCTCTTTCCATCGGGCTGGCCGCGAATCCGGCTGGCGGGACCCTGTCGGGTACCACCACGGTCACAGCGATCGGCGGCACCGCCAACTTTGCCGATTTGAGTCTCGACAAGGCGAGCACGGCCTATACCCTGACCACTTCCGGATCGGGCCTGGGGGCGGATACCTCCAGCGCTATCACGATCCTGGCGGGGCCGGTGGCACCAGGACACTCCACCGTCGTAGCCGCGCCGACTTCGATCATGGCCAGCACTGGTGCCAGCTCGACGGCGATCACCGTGACGGCGCGGGACGCGTTCGACAATCCGGTGGTGGGGGCCAGTGTGGTCCTTACGGCGACCGGCTCCAGCAACACGCTGACGCAACCGGTCGGTCCGACGAACGCGGTCGGGGTGGCCACGGGATCGCTAAGCTCGACCGCTGCGGAATCCAAGACCGTCGGGGCATCGGTCGGCGGCGTCAGTCTCACGCAAGGGGCCGCCGTCACGGTCACGCCGGCCGTGAACGGTGTCCTGGTCTTCACGTCCCAACCCGCCACGGCGGTCGCGGGTGCCACGATCACGCCGGCCGTGAAAGCGGCCGTGCGCGACGCGTTCGGCAACACCTTCACCACCTTCACGGGCAATGTGACGGTGGCGCTGGGCGCCAATCCGGGCAGTGACGCCTTGACCGGCACCATGACCAAGGCCGCAGTCGCCGGTGAGGCCACATTCACGGACCTCGTGCTGATCAAGGCCGCGGCCGGCTATACGCTCACCGCGACGGCCGGCGGGATCACCGGTGGGACGTCGAACCCGTTCACCATCACTCCGGGGGTGGTCTCCGCGACTCACTCGAGCGCAGTGGTGGCCCCTGCGGGCATCACGGCCAGCAGCGGGACGAGCGCGGCCACGATCACGGTGACCGCCCGCGATGCGTTCGACAATCCGGTGGCGGGGGCCACCGTGGCCCTCGCGGCGAGCGGCACCGGAAACACTCTGACCCAGCCGGCCGGCTTGACCGGGGCGGGGGGTGTGGCGACCGGGAGCCTTAGCTCGACGGCCAGCGGTGCCAAAACGGTGAGCGCCACCATCAACAGTGTGCTGGTTGCTCAGCAACCCACGGTGACGGTGGCCCCAGCCGGCGTTGCTGCCTCAAAGTCACTGGTCAGCGCGTCACCCGGTTCGATCGCCGCGAGTTTCGGTGGGGTCACGACGGCGATCACGGTTACGGCGAAGGACACGTTCGACAATGCGATCCCGGGTTTGGCGGTGGTCCTCGCCGCGACGGGCAGCGGCAACACGCTGAATCAGCCGGTCGCTATGACCGACGCCAATGGCGTGGCGTCCGGAACCATGTCTTCGACTGCGGCTGGGGCCAAGGTCGTATCGGCTGCCGTGGGTGGGACCCCGGTGACGCAGACCGCGGGCGTTACGGTGGAGCCCGGCGAGGTCTCAGTCAGTCAGTCGACCGTGGTCGCCATCCCGACCAGCGTCGTCGCGAGCGCGGGGTCGAATCCGGTGACCATCACGGTGACCGCGCGCGACGAGCAAGGGAATCCGATTCCGAACGTCAACGTCGTGCTGAACGCGACGGGAACGTCCAACACGCTCACCCAGCCCGCCGGCCCCACGGGGTCCAACGGCACCGCGACGGGAACCCTCACGTCGACTCTGACCGGGGTGCGGATCCTGTCCGCCACGATCGATGGGACCGGAGTCACCCAGACCGATACGGTGACCGTGACCCCGGGAAATCCCACCAGCACGGGCTTCCTGGTGCAGCCAACCAGCATGACGGTCGGCACGATCATGGCGCCGCCCGTCCAGGTGGAGATCCGGGATCAGTTCGGGAACCGGGTCACCAGCGCCAGCAATGGAGTCGTGCTGACGTTCGGGACCAACGCCGGTGGGGGAACGTTGACCGGGGGTGCGGGATCGGCCTCGAACGGCGTGGCGACATTCTCCAGCCTCAGTATCAACCAGACGGGATCGGGCTACACGCTCAAGGCCTCGGTGGGTGGGCTGCCGGACGTGGTATCGACGGCCTTCAATGTCACCTCCGGAGTCGTGTCCGCAGCGCAGTCGACGGTCGTGGCCGCACCGGCGTCGATCACCGCCGGCAGTGGCTCGTCCACCATCACGGTTACCGCTCGGGACGCGGGTGGCTTCGCGGTTGTCGGAGCGACGGTCACGCTCTCCGTGTCGGGGACGGGCAATACCGTCACGCAGCCCTCCGCTCCGGCGAACGGCAGCGGTGTCGCCACGGGGAGTCTGAGCTCGACTGTCGCCGGGAACAAAACGGTGACGGCGACCGCCAACGGGATCACGATTACCCAGAAACCCGTGGTGGCCGTGACCGCCGGTCCAGTGTCGGCCAGCGTCTCCACCGTGAGCGCGTCTCCGGCCTCGATTGTCGCCGGCAGCGGGACCTCCACTATCACGGTGACGGTAACGGATGCGTTCGGGAATCCGGTGAGCGGATCAAACGTGGTGCTGGCGGCGACGGGCAGCGGCAATACACTGACGCAGCCGTCGGGACCTACCGGCAGCAACGGCGTGGCGACGGGCGCCCTGGCGTCGACCGCGACCGGAACCAAGACGGTCTCCGCCACGGCCGGCGGTCTCGCTCTGACGCAGACCGCGGCCGTCACTGTAACGTCAGCCGGCAGCTCGGTGACCTTCGTCGGGGCCGGCGATATCGCCGACTGCGGCAGCAACAACGACGCGGCCACCGCGGCCGTCATCAATGCGATGCCGGGCTCCCCGCCGGTCTTCGTCCTTGGCGACAACGTCTATCCCAACGGGAAGGCGAGCGAATACACCAACTGCTACAACCCGACGTGGGGTGCCTTCAAATCCCGCACCCATCCGTCAGCGGGGAACCATGACTACAACACCGCCAACGCCGCTGGGTACTTCGGCTACTTCGGGGCGGCGGCGGGCACCCCGGGACAAGGCTACTACAGCTTCGATCTGGGTTCCTGGCATATCATCGTACTGAACAGCAACATCAATAGTGACGCTGGCTCTGCGCAGGATAATTGGCTGCTCGCCGACCTGGCCGCACACCAAAACGTGTGCACGCTCGCCTACTGGCATCACCCGTTGTACTCCTCCATTGGCGGCACGGGCAGTGGCGGGGCGGTGACCACGAGCGCGCGGCGGTTCTGGGATGACCTGTACGCTGCCGGGGCCGACTTGGTGCTCAACGGTCACCGGCACGTGTATGAGGTGATCGCCCCCATGAAGCCGGACGGGACCGCGGATCCTTCGAACGGAATCCGCACGATCATCGCGGGGATGGGTGGGGAGAGCGGTGGCGACCTCACCAACATCTTCCCGTTGAGCGAGGTGCGTGAGGGCCACACGTATGGAGTATTGAAGCTCACCCTGTCTGCCACCAGCTATACCTGGCAGTTCGTCCCGGTCGCGGGGTCCTCGTACACGAATTCCGGGTCGGGGAACTGCCACTGATCGCGAGCGGTCCCCGGCGCAGCAAGGCTCAGCCGGACGGCTCGGTCCCCGGAGTGGTGCGGGCGCGGATATAGAGTCGATACAAAGGAGGCAGGGCCCGCGTGGCCCAGACCTTCAGGCGTCGCCGCACCAGGGCGCGCCCCCAGCCGCGGAAACGCACCAGTGCGCTCACTTGGGCCGCCGACGTAGTCACTTTGACGCTGTAACGCCCCAGCACCGCGCAGTCGCCGATCCTGCGTGGCCTCAGCCACGGCTCTGATGTGAACAGATAGCGGATTCCCACCGCGTCCGCCGACTCCAGCACCCGTGCCGATATGTCTCCGCCGGGAACGGATGCCGACGCACACAGATCGCCGGTGATCTGGCTCAGGATATCGGCACTGACGCGCCATTCCTCCACCATGCGAGCCGTCGACTGGTCGCGAAAGATGTTCGGGTGCGTATGAGAATGGCTGCCGATCAGGTGGCCTGCGTCATGCACGGCGCGAATGCCAGCCGCATCCAGGAACGTCGGGGTGCCGATCAGGCTCGTCACGATGAAGAAATGGCCCTTCCAGCCCCGCCGGGCGAGCAGCTCCGCGGCCACCAGCGCGCTCTTGCCCCCGTCATCGAAGGTCAACACGACGTGCCGCCCGGGGCCGTGGAGATCCACGTCGGTAATGAGGCTGGGACGGTGCGGTGCGTCGGCGATGCGGGCCAGGTGCTCCGCGAATGCCGCGACGGAGTGCTTATACGCGACCGCGCCGGGTCGCTGAAAACCCGTGGTGGCTGGCGCGTCGGTGACTTCGTGATACATCAACCCGGCGATCTGCGGTGCGGGCATGGCGGTCTAGCGTGACAACGGCAGCTCAGCGGCGCGCTCCGCCGCGCCGCGCCGCGTGGGGAGCAGCAGCTCGACCACCCGCAGCCAGAATCCCGATCCGTAACTCACGTGAATCACGGGTAGGACTGCGGCGAGCGCGAGGCCGGTCCGGGGCCCTTCCTTGAAGGCCGTCTGGATGGCGCAGCCGCCGACCACCAACGCGTAACTCCCCGCGACCAGACCGAACAGGATCAGGGCGGGCTTCCACAGCAGGGCTCCGATCGCGGTTGTGGCCAGAGCCAGGACAAACCCGGGTGGAATGAGCTGCCGGAACGTCATGAACCGGCCCAGCTTCTTGGCCACCAGCGGCTTGAAGTATCCGTATTGATAGAACATCCGGCCCACCTGTCGCAGCGTGGAACGAGCGTAGTAGTACGAGACGACATCCGGGATCAAAAGGATGCGGCCGCCGGCGCCGATCAATCGCGCATTGAACTCGCCGTCCTGATGCCGGATCAGCTCTTCGTCAAACAGCCCGACGCGCTCGAACGTCTTCCGCCGTACGCAGAAGAACGCGATCGTGTCCACCCACCGCGGCTGATCGGTGCCGATCCGGAAGTAGGACGTGCCCACCCCGAAGGGGTGCGACATGCCGATCGCGATGGCGCGTCCCATGGGCCGTTGGTTCGCCGGCAGGGTACGCAGCACGGCGCCGACGTTGTCGGCCTGGAATTCGTCCAGGGCGGCGACGAGGCGCGACACGTAGTTCTTGGGATAGACGACATGGGCGTCCATGCGCACGATCACATCACCCCGCGCGGCCTGAATCGCCAGGTTCAGGGCGACGGGAGTGATACGGCGCGGATTGTCGACCATCCGGATCAGCGGGTGCCTGGTGGCGTACTCCGCGAGCACCTGGCGCGTGCCATCGTCGCTCATACCGTCGACCACCAGGACTTCGAGCCGGTCCTGCGGGTAATCGCAGGCGAGCACCGAATCGAGACATTCGGCGATGTAATGCTCCTCGTTGCGGCACGGCACGACGATCGAAACGAAAGGGGCGGGCGTCGCAGGGGAGGGCATCAGGCCGTCACCAGCGCGTCCACGGAGCCTCGACGACCGATGACGGTGCGGTAGACATCGATCAGTCGCGCCGTGATGGCCTGCTCGGCCAGATGCGCCACGGCGACGCGCCCGGCCACGCGCCGACCGCGCCGCAGCACGCGCTCGAGGGCGGCTGCGATCGCCTCCGGGCGTTCGTCGGTCACCAGCTCGCATCCTTCGATGCCACGCAACCGTTCGGCCGTGTCGCCAATCGGGACCGACACGACGGGGAGGTCACAGGCCAGGGCTTCTTTCACCACGTTGGGAGAGCCTTCCTGCATCGAGGTGAACACGAAGGCGTCGCACGCATTCATGTAGAGCGGCACGTCGGTGTGGGGCACGCCCCAGGCGACGACGAGCTCGGCCGGGAGGGTCCGGTTGACCAGGTCGACGGCGGCCTTCGCGAGCCCGTATCGTTTGCGCGGCTGGTCGGGGTTCCCGGCGAAGAGGACCAGACGCTTGTCGAGAGGCCACCCGAGCCGCGCGCGCGCTTCATCCCGCGGCATGGTCCCGAACAGATCGAAATCGAGGCCCGACGGCAACACGCTGACCGGAGCCCGGGTCTCGAAGTAGGCCTTCATGTGCTCGGAGACGACCACGACGGCATCGGCGCGCCGAACGGCCAGTCGCGTCACCCATTGTGAGACCTTGCCCGCTGCCGTGTAGCGACCATTCGAGCCGACGATGCCGAGGATATCGCTGCCCCGCAGGGTGACGACGAGCGGCAGGCGCTTGGGCAGCGCGAGGATTCCGCTTTGGCCGAATTGGGCGTGCACCACATCGTGCTGGCCGGAGCGAATCTTCGGTCGCACGTCGAGCCACGCGCGGGCGTAGTTCCAGGGCCGCTTGGCGCCGCGGAAATGAAACACGTCCACCAGCACACCGGCCTTGCGCAGGAATTCCGCCTGGCGTTTGACGAAATGCGTCGTCTGCGGTTGCCCCGGCTGCGGCCAACCGGCCGTGATCATCAGCACGCGAATGGGAGCGTCCGTCATCGGCTCGCGTCCGACATAGCCTCGGCCGCCACGGGGTCGGGGTCTACCTGCGGCTGCGCGTGGGTCGGCGCTCGCCGGCGCTTGCCGCCCAGGAGCTCCCCCAGGCCTTGGACCCATTCTCCCACCGCGGGCCAGCGATCGTCGGGGTCCCAGGCTTCGGAGCGCGTCCCGGGCGGTTGCCGGCCGAACAACTCACGCAGCCCCTGGCCGATGCTGGGATAGCGACCCGGATACCCGCTGGGCGCGCCGTGGAGAATGTACAGAAACCGCTTCACGTCACCCCACACCCATCGCACGGTCACGCCGGTCGCGTACCCGGCCCGTCGCTCCACTGGACGCCCACGCACAATCGCGAGCCACCACTGCGGAAAATCCGCCCCGGCGGAGACCGCGAGTTGCAGGGACCCCCAGAAGCGTCCGTTGACTTCCATCAGGTTCGGGGCGTGCACGCCGTCATCCCGGAACTCCACCATCGCCGGACCGTGCCACTCCATGTCGGTGAGCAACCGTTCCGCCGGGCCCAGGAGGCGCGGGTCGAGGGCCGCCGAAGATCGCAGCGAGCTCCCCGAGCCGGATGGGCGCACGTCGCGCAGCCGTTCATGGGCGAACCAGGCAATGGGGCGCCCGTGATCGAACAGGGCAAACACACCTTTGCCCTGACCGGGAACGAATGCCTGCATGACGGGCCAATGGTCCGCCTGCCGGTGGATGGCAATGGCCCGCTCCAGCTCACTGGCGTCGCGCACATAGCTGGTGCCGGGATCGGCCAGGAATTGCCTACCGTTCCAGGTGTTGCTGAAACGGGACTTGATCACGCAGGGGAACCCGAGCTCCTGCGCTGCCGCGTGGACCTCCGTCAACGACGTCGGCAGGCGCGTCGGCGGGACACCGACACCGCACGCCCGGGCGGCGTCGATTGTGTGCGCCTTGTCGAACGCGCGACGCAGGACGGGCTCCGGCGCGCACCCGACGACGATGCCGGCGGCTTCCCACGCCTCCCGCTCCAGATTGCACAAAATGCAGGAGCGCTCAGTCAGGGGTAGGACCATGGTGACGTGGCGCGCGACGGCCCAGGCGCGCAGCGCCTGAAAGGCGGCCGGCGTTTCGCCACCCAACTTGAAGCGGGCCACGCAGAAGCGTGACCAGGCGGCGAGGGGCCGGTGGCGGGTGGCGGCCACGAGGGCATCACACCCGGCGCGGCCGAGCGAGCGCACGCACGCGAGCGCCTGGTTGGTCTGCCCGTCCAATACGAGGACGGACTCCCGCTCCGGGCTCACGAGAGTCCCCCGCGAGCGCGGACGGCGCCGAGCAACATCGCCTGCGTGCGCCCGAGATCTTCGTTGACGATGCAGACGGCGCCGGGAACCCGTGCGAACACGTGGCGATAGGCATCGGACCGCAGCCGCAGATACTCGATCGAAAACTCGCGCTTGCGGCGAAACGACTCTTCGGGGGTGATGTCGAGAAACACCGGGACCGTCGGCCGTGGCGTCAGGCGTTCGAGCACCCGCGTCCAGAGCCGATCGCGACCATTGGCGACGTCGACCAGGGTGTCGTAGAAATAGCGATCCATGATCAGGACGCGACCGCGGACTCTCTCCAGATAGGTGCGGTAGCAGATGAAGATCGCCAGATCGATTAGGTACAGGCCGCGCCGCAGCGGTTTGTTCCAGAGCAGAGCGGTGCGGGCCCGTCCCAGAGCGCCGCGCAGTCCCCGCGGCGGCGGGCGCTGCAGCTTTTGGGACTTGGGATCGGGAGCACCAGGGGCCAGCTGATCCGAGTGCTGACCGCGGACGCGGTCGCGCAACGACCGGAGCAACGCGTAGACACCCACCTGGTCGTTCAGGTGCAACACGACGACCCGGCGTCGCTGCTGTTCGAGCGCGCCCTGGAGGAAGTCTATGAGCGTCGACTTGCCGGCGCCGTCCAACCCGGAAAACGTGATCAGCACTGCGTAGCATCTCCCTTGCGCCGCGGCCCTGGCGTTGGTGCGGCTAATGAAACGTGCATGGTCACCGACGGCCTATGCAGCACTTGTGCTAGCCGCACGTTTGGCAACGTTGCACAAGTCATTATGTGGCAAGCGGTTGTATATCACGAATTGAATTGCGGTCGGTCGCGGCGATCCAGTGTGGCAACGGAGCGACAGCAATGCCGACGCTATCCCCACCGTTGCCTGCGCGCCCAGATACGCGGTGAGGTCGTCACTCTGGGTTTGTGCGGTGTGAGATAGGTCCAGCTCGCGACCACATAGGCGAGGAGCACCCACTGCAGCTTCAACATGATGTAGTTGCCGCTGAGATTCCCGGCCAAGAGCGCCATCATTTGGGCCGTGGGGAGGATGCCCTCGATACCACGTCGCGCTCTCCAGGCGGCCAGGCAGCAGAGACCGAGTCCGGTCAGGAACGGGATCGAGCCGGCGAGCCCCGTGGAGGTGAGGACTTCGAGAAACAAGTTGTGCGTATCGCGTGTGAGATGCAGCTGCGGCGGCAGGCCAAGACGCACGGCGAGCATGTATTGATTGGACGGGCCCCAGCCCATGAGCGGGCGGTTCTTGAACAGCTGCAGCGCCGCGGGAAAGATTTCCTGACGTCCGGCTAGGTTCCCCTGGGCGGCCAGCTGGATTCGTCGCTGCATCAAGGGGGATTGCAACGCGCCCCAGGCGGCAAGCGCGATGGTGAGCATCGCCACGATGATGTTGCGCAGCCGGATCCCGAATGTCTTTCCCGTAAACGCGAACATGAAGAGCCCGGCGGCCAGGGCGACCAGACCACCGCGCGAGCCGCCCATGATCATGGCCAGCCCCATCAGCGCAGCGGCGGGCCAGACCATCCAGCTTGGTCGGAATGCCACCCTCGGGCGTCCGAACACGAGGCCGATCGCGGCCAGCAAGCCCGCGCACAGCACCCGCGCCGCCCGGTTTGCGTTCTGTCCGAAGACTGTCGCGCGCTGAGTATCGGAATCCACGATCTTGCCGATTCCGAATACGGTCATGAGTGCCAGGATCCCCGCGCCCAACGCCAGGGTGATCAATACTCGCCGCGCCACCCGCTCGTCCCGCATGAGGTTGAAGCAGGCGCAGAAAATCATCAGACCCTGGACATAGAATAGCGAGGAGCGCACGGCGTCCGTCGTAAACCGCGCGCCACCCAGGACGTAAGCGAGCCAGTAGGCATACAAGTAACCCAGGAGCCACCACAGCGGCGCCGGTCGCCGGCCGTAGCAGAGGCGCGGCTGCAGCAACGTGACGGCGAGGAACCCCGCGCCGGTGAGGGTCGTCAGTTCGAGCGGGAGTCGTCCCGGCGCGTCGAACGGGAGCGAGAAGATGAATCCATACAGGGCCCAACGTAGCAAACGGCTGGGGCCGCCCGTCTGCGGCTGCGGCGGGTATGGCGTGGTCCCCGCGGCCATCGGTATCGCCCCGGCTGATCCGGAAGGTCTTATGCGGCGTCGCACGGATCCGCCTTCCTCACGAGACGGGAGTGGAGCCCGTGGCCGGGCTCGCGGTCAGGGCCGCGAGGACGACGGGAACCGCCTGCTCGACGGAGAGCGCCGCGGTATCCACGTCGACCATGCGGGCCCGTCCGGCAGACTCGACGCGGGCCCGGATTTCGTCGTACGCCTGACGGTAGCGACCGAGGAACTCATACACCGCCGCGTCTGGATCATCCTTGACGCGATGCCGCTTGAAGCGCGTCCGGATCCGCTGGGCCAGAATCGGGTCGGGCGCGTCGAGCCAGACCACCACATCCAACAGACTGGTCCAGCGCTCCAGCTGCTCCTGCCAGGCCCGTCCCAGGCGAGTGCGGCTTTCATGCGCGCGTTGGAATACGCTCAGACGACCGAGACTGAACAAGGGACCTTCGTCCAATACGACGGCGGCGGAACCGACCGCGGCCTCGTGCGCCAGAACCCTCGGCAGCGTGCGCAGGCGAAGCAGGTGGAGCATCACGGGCCACAACGATCGCCCATCATCACGCAGGACTTCGAACCCCGTCGGAACCAGGGCGATCACATGGCGGGTGAGTGTGGGCAGATACCGAACCCGATCGATAGACACGCCCGCGCGGATGCCGGAGTGATGCTGGCCCAACGCGCGCAGCATCGCCGTCTTTCCAACACCAGCCGGGCCGACAAGCTCCGCGATCAGCGTACGGATCGGAGCTCCCTGGCCCGGCAACGACTCCCGGCTTCGGCGCGGTGGTGCATCGATCAGAGGCACTCCCAAACCGCCTGCTTCACCTCGGCTAGGACGCGCTCGATCGGTTGGGCGGCGTTGATCTCGGCCACACGGGTCGTGGGGGGAAACCTCAGGTTGGCGACGATCTCGACTTTGCGTTGGAGCTGGTCGAGCGGGGTGTCGGGCTTGCGGCGCGCGGCGATGTCCACCGGGACATGCAGCCGGATCACGAGGTCGGGCGGGACAAGCTCAGCCAGCCGGAATGCCCGTTGCTCCCGCCGTGCAATGGTTCGGCGCAACCAGGAGGGCGCGTCGACCCAGTGCCCGAGCCGGGGTCCGTCGTTGAGACCGGCGAACTGGGTTTGCGGCAGACGGTCGGAGAGCACGATCATGCCGAGGCTCCGGGCCTGCCGGACGCCCTGCGCCCACCGCCGGCGCTCGCGGGCGAGGGAAAGCACCCACAGCAACCGGCCCAGCAACCGCAGGCCGGTTGGTTCACGTCGCGCCGGGGGCCCCGCTGGAGACGGGATCGTGGCGGCCGGCCGGGTCAGGGCGCTGAATCGCTGCAACCAGCGCCGCGGCTGCGACGCCGTCCCCTTGCCGCTGCCACCATAAGTGGAAACGACCGCCATGTCGCTTGCGAGCCACTTGGCGATCGCCTCGGTGAGCGTCGATTTTCCGGCTCCGTCGGGGCCGACGAAGGCGATCGCCACGCCGCCGTGCGGCGGAGTCCGTGTCGACCGCGTGGGGGCCCGCGTGATCCAGTGGGAAACGCGCCACCAAATCCACGTCCATTCCCGGAACAGCATGCGACGAGCGGCGCCGGTCGCGCTGTACATGCGGTAGGCGCTCAGCGGCGGATCGGCGAGGCGGTGAAATGACCGCAGCTGCCGGATCGATGGGGCACGCGTGGAAATCATCGCGGCCGCGGCGTGCGCCGCCGCCGACCCGACAAGCGGAGTCGCGACTTCGATCAGGCGGTCAGAGCGCACGCGAGCCGCCAGCCACCGCATTTCCCGCAGCATCCCTCCCCGGACGTACTCGTGTCCCATCAGGGCGAGTGCGTGATCGCGCCAGCGCAACTTGATCGCCGCCCGGGCAATCAGGATCAGGAGCTCGAGGTGCGGATCGGTCACCCAGACGTTGTAGTCGGGATCGCGAACTCGCGTGGCCAGCATCACCTCTTCCCATGGCAGGCGATGGCCCTTCAGGAACTTCTCGCCCAGCGTCAGCTGGTAGTGGACGTGCAGATGGGTGAGCCTTCCGGTCCCAGGATCAAACCCCACATAATCTTCGATGCCTGGATAGCCGCGCCCGGCCTTCACCACGAACCGTTTGAAGTGGGTGTCGCTGGTCAGGAGATGGGCGAGACGTTGCGCGCCGCGCCGATCGAACAGCGCGTCGACATCGGTCACACCCGTTAGGGCCGGCCCCAGATGCTCATTGCTCTTCCAATGGCAATATCGGATCGCTTCGGTATCGAGGCGGGCAAACAGCTCGTCCAGGATCCGCAGCCGCGGCAGGCCGCCGGGCGCCCCCGCCGGGCGCGACTGGGGCAGCGCGGCGGTCGACTCGTCGGCGGGTCGTGCGGTCATTCGACGACCGGCGCCGGTCCTTGCGCGGCCGCGACGGGCACCCGAGCGGGACGGAGCTTACGGATGAAACTCCGCATCGTCTCGAGCACCCACTGCCCGTCCGGTCCGAGGAAGACCCCGGGCGAGCGAAGCACGAGCAGCAGGCCGGTGCCCGCCGCGAGCAGCGAAACGGCGATCACAATCGCCACCGGCGGCAGACCCCAATGACGCATCAGCGTCGTCGAGCCCCAGATCACCGGGGCGCAGCCGAGCGTGAGATAGACGGCCGGTTCGTGAGCGCGCCAGAAGGCCCCCCAGGACAGGTGGCCTACGTCCAGCCCGAGTTGCGCCATCATGAGGAAGTTGATCGTCAGCGCCGCCAACGTCCCCCAGGCCACACCAGCGATGCCCCAGTGCTGACCGATCCACGCGCCACCCACCACGAGTACGGCGTAGAGCGCCTGGCGCCAGGCACGGCGGTACACCGCGCCAGTCGATCGGGTAATCGAATCGCTCATCTTGTAACTGGTGCGGAACAGCATGCCAATGGCGAGAATCTGGAACGGGGCGACCACGGCGGTCCACCGGGCGCCGAGCGCGACGTGAATCACTTCCGGCGCGAGCAGGATGATCACCAGGCTCGGCATCAGCACCAGGAGGGCGATCAGCGCCACGCCTCGGCGGAAGGCCGCGGAGAGGCGTTGCGGATCGTCTTGGACCTTCGCCATGGCGGGGAAGAGCACGGCATCGAGTACGGTGCCGAAGCCGTAGGCGGGTGCCGACATCAGGGAATAGGCCCGGCCGTAGTACCCCAGCGCAGTGGGACCCAGGAATCGTCCGACCGTCATGTTGTCGCCATTCAGGGCGACGTAGTTGGCGATGCGCGCGGCGGTGAACCCACCGCCGAAATACATCAGCTCGCGGAACGCTCGCAGGTCGGTGGACTGACGAAATCGCGGCGGATGTTGCGTGAGGAGCACGGCCGTTTTGAGGAAGGTCTGGGACATCTGTGCGGCGACCAGGGCCCAAACGCCCCACCCGAGCAGCGCGCCGGCGATGCCCACAATGCCGTACCCGATGCCGTAGGTAATCACATCGAGGTTGGCGAGCCACCGGAACCGGAGTTCGCGACTCATCAGCGAGGACGCCACGGTCTGCATTCCTTGCAAGGGGAACACCCATGCCAGGACACGCAACACCGGGGTGACGTTCGGCATGCGGAGGAATTCGGCGGCGAACGGAGCGCCGAAATAGATCACAGCTCCCAGGAACAGGCCCAGCACAACCGAAGCGCTGAACGCCGTCTCGATGTGCCGCGGCTCGAGGTCCGAACGCTGGACCAATGCCGGTCCAAGCCCGAGCTGCGAGACGATGGCGGAAAACCCGATCACCACAGCCGCGGCGCTAACGACGCCGAAGTCGGCCGGGGTCAACAGCCGGGCGAGTACGCCCAGGATCAGCAACTGCAGGATCGCGAAGGCCATTTTGCCGTAGATCATCCACAGCATCCCGGCGACCGTCTGATGCGTCAGGCTACGCTTCATTCCCGTCCCGAGAACGCGTTGTGGCGGCGATTGTTGCGATGCCGCAACATGATCGCAAAGGGCAACGAAATATACGCTTCCGCTACATCATGAGACGTGACTTGGCGCGGCGCCGGTCCGGTTAGGGAGTCGCCACCGGTCTCATAAGGGGCTGCTGACCATTGGCTTACTGGAATGCAGTGCCGCAATCCTGGGGCATGTGAGGCAACTCTGCAACAGCCGTGCCTACGCGACTGCGACGGCTGGTTCGACCTGAGACGCGGATTCGTGCCAGGACTGGAACATGAGGACGGTCCACAGCTGCGAGTCCCGACGGGATCCCGCCAGGTGTTCGCCCCAAACGCGGCGGACCAGAGCCGGATCGAGCATTCCCTCGCGCCGTAACCGGTGCTCGTCGAGCAGTGCCTCCGCCCATTCCCGTAACGGACCGCGGAGCCAGTTCGCGATCGGGAGATGGAATCCCGTCTTGGGCCGATCCACGAGCGAACGCGGCACATAGCGATACAACACCTGCCGCAACAGCCACTTGCTGGCGCCGTCGCGGAACTTGTACTCCAACGGCAGACGCCAGGCGAACTCGATGAGGCGATGATCCAGGAGCGGGATCCGGGTCTCGAGGCTCACCCCCATGGCGGCACGATCCACCTTCACCAGGATATCGCCCGGCAAGTAGGCCAACCCATCCAGCAGCATCATGATGTGTTCGGCACTGCCGTTCAGCCGGGGATGGGGCAATCCGTTGGAGACCGAAGATGCTTCGCGCCCGTCACGCACCAGCGCCGCCGGATGCTTCCAGTGGGACATCATGTACGAGTACAAAGCTTCTGGTGAGGGAGCGGGAAGCATCGCGGCGGTTTGCTCGAGTCGCTCGCCCAACGTGCGCTTCCCGGTCCACCGGCGCGTCGCCCGGTTGACGACCGAACGGACCGTCCCAGGCATCACCGCCCCGGGCGTCATGGCGGCCGCAGCGGCCAGCCGGAGCCACAGGGGAATCCACCGGATGCCGCGCCAGATCGCGGGCCCCAGCCGATGCCGGCGGTAGCCGCCGAACAACTCGTCGCCGGCGTCACCCGACAGACTGACCGTGACATGTTGGCGGGCGAGCTTCGAGACCAGATACGTCGGTATCTGCGAGGTATCCGCAAACGGCTCGTCGTACAGGGTGGGCAGGTGAGGGATGACCGCGAGCGCTTCGGCCGGAGTGACATAGAGCTCGGTGTGGTCAGTCCTCAGGTGTCGGGCGACCGCCGCCGCATACTCTGCCTCGTTGCGGAGCTTGTCGTCAAAACCAATGCTGAATGTGCGAACCGGCGTGACGCTCTGTGCCTGCATGAGGGCGACGATGGTCGACGAATCAATCCCACCTGAAAGAAACGCGCCGAGTGGGACGTCCGACTCCATGCGCATTTGCACCGCGTCCTGCAGCAACCCGTTCAACGATTCGACCGCTTCGCTTGCATCGCCGCGAAATGGATCGGCTACACCGGCTTCCGCCGCCTCGCGCATCGACCAATAGGCGGTCGGCACCGCGCTCGGCCCGGTCCCGTCTCCCCGGATGCTCAGGACCGTTCCGGCCGGCAGTTTCTGGATGCCGAGATAGATGCTGGCGGGGTCGGGGATGTAGCCACGCTGGAAGTATTGCGTCAACGCGTGGCGATCGATGTCCGCCCGAAACGACGGGTGCGCCCGGAGTGCCTTCAGCTCGGACCCGAACAGGAGCGTGCGTCCCATCCAGCCGTAATACAGTGGCTTTTCGCCGGCGCGATCGCGCGCGAGGTGGAGCGTGCGCTGCGCGCGATCCCACAACGCGAAGGCGAACATACCATTGAGCCGTGGGAGCGCGTCGGGCACTCCCCAGGTTTCGAGCACGGCCAACAGCACCTCGGTGTCCGAACGGCCGCGAAAACGGATACCCCGGCGCACCAACTCGCGGCGCAGTTCGTGAAAGTTGTAGATCTCCCCGTTGAAGACGATCACGAACCGGCCGGAGGCTGACTCCATCGGCTGCCGTCCGGTCGGTGTGAGATCGATGATCGATAGACGACGGAACCCCAGCGCCAGCCCGGCGTCAGGGTCCACCCATACCCCACTGTCGTCGGGGCCGCGGTGCCGCAGCGTCTCCGCCATGGCCATGACGGCGCAGCGCGCCTCATCGGCGCGCATCCCGTCGGGCTGAAGGCATCCCGTGATGCCGCACATTACCGAGTCACTGCCTCTCCCCTCGTTCCAGCCGGCACTGACCTTGGACTGATCCAGGAGAATTCAAAGCAGAGTTCGTGCCGGGCCGCCACACGATTCTCGCCCAGCATCCTGCCCGCCGTCATGAGGGGGAACCGCTTATCTGCCATTTGGTTAGAGTCGATCCCAAACCGCGCGTTTTGCTTGCAACAGGACCGATGCGAGGGGCTGTTCAGCGCTCAGTGCGACCACGGTCGTGGTAGCCGGAAAGGTGAGCCTGTTCACCATGTCGATGCCCGAGCGAACCTGGGCCTCGGGGGTCTCTGGCTTCCGCCGTAAGGCCACCTCCGCTGACACCTGCAGCTTGAGCACGAGGTCCGGTGGGAGAAGCGCGACCATCTGAAATCCGGCTTGCTCGTGTCGTGCGGCCCACCGGCGCAGCCACGAACGATCATCGAGCCAGCGGCTCAGTCGCGGCCCATCGTTCATGCCGGGAAACTGGCTCTGTGGGTACCGATCGGAGAGAACCACCATGCCGAGGCCCCTGGCTCGACGGCTCTCCCGCGCACGCCGTCGTCGTTCCCGCACCAGGGACCACACCCAGATGAGGCGTCCCAACGTTCGGAGCGACGACGTCTCTTCGTGCGCGGATCGCTGTGACTGGCCCGCCCCGTGGCTCCCGCCTATGCGGCGTCTCCCCGCAGCGATTCCTTGGAGCAGGCGCCGGGGCCAGGCTGCGGAGCCCTTGCCACTGCCACCGTAGGTCGTGACGACGGCCACCTCCCGCGATAGCCATTCGGCAATGGCCTCGGTCAGGGTCGATTTACCCGCCCCATCGGGGCCCAGGATCGCGACGCTCAAGCCACCGTGCGGCAACGTGCGCGTCGATCTTGTGGAAGCACGCAGATACCAGTTCCGGACCTTCCACCAGATCACGCCCCACTCCCGCGCCGCCATCTGGCGAACGGCGTCGGCCGTTCCGAACAGACGATACTCGTGCAGGCGAGGACGGGCACGGCGACCGAAGGCGCGCAGCTGTCCGGTCGATGGTCGCTTTGCGTCCACCATGGCGGGAAGCAGCCTCGCCGCTTCCTCACCCACCAACTCCCGTGCCACCTCGAGCAGGCGATTGTGGTCCACGCGCTCGGCCAGCCAGCGGAGTTCCCGCAGCATGCCACCGCGGATGTAGGGGGTGCCTACCAGTTCGAGCAGTGCGTCTCGCCAGCGCAGCTTCATCACCGCGCGCACGATCAGCGTGACGAGCTCCAGGTGTGGATCGGCCACATACATCTCGTGCTCGGCATCCCACACGCGTGTCGCGAGGTAGCGCTCCTCCCACGGCAGCCGGTGACCTTTGAGGAACTTCTCACCCAACGTGAGTTGGTAATGCACGTGGAGGTGGGTCAGCGTGCCGGTGGAGGAATCGAAGCCCACGTAGTCCTCGATCCCGGGATAGCCGCGCCCTGGTCTGACCACGAAGCGTTTGAAACTGGCCTCGCCCAGGATCCGTGTGAGCGGGACAATGGCGCGACGGTCGAACAGAGCGTCGACGTCGGTCCGTCCGTCGAGTGATGCGTCGAGATGCTCGTTGCTCTTCCAGTGGCAATAGCGGATGTCGGCGTCGTGCAACCGGCGAAACAGATCACGTAGCACGCCGAGTGGGGCAGCTGCGGTGTCTCGATCTGGCACCGCCTCGCGCTGCGTCGTCACGAGGGGACTGTCCCTGCCTTGGGCACCCCGCCCGACGCTCGGCGTCGCAGGAACGTGCGAAATGTCTCCATCATCCACTGACCCTCACGCCCCAGAAACAGCCGAGGCAGGCGCTGGATCAATGCCCCACACACGAGGAATTGGAGCACGCCGGCGACGAGCAAAACAACCCAGGACGGTGCGCCGGCCCCGCGGGCGACCAGGGTCGCCCCCCAGACGACCGGAAAGGAGCATACCGTCAGCAAGACTGCGGGGCGATGCGCTTGCCAGAACTCACGCCAGGTGATGTGCGCCACGTCCAGGCTCAGCTCGGCCATCAGGAAGAAATTGATCGCGAGCGCCGCGAGCGCCCCCCAGGCGACGCCGGCAATACCCCACCGTTGTCCGATCCAGGCGCCGAGAACGACGAGGCCGGCGTAGACCACCTGCCGCCACGCCCGCCGATACACAACGCCGGTCGATCGTGCGATCGAATCGCTCATCTTGTAGCTGGTCCGGAACAGCATGCCGATGCCGAGAATCTGAAATGGCACGACCACCGCCGTCCACCGACTGCCCAGCATGGCCTGAATGATTTCGGGGGCGAGCAGGATGATGGTGGCGCTCGGTGCTAGCACGAGAATCGCGATCAGGGCCACCCCGCGACGGTAGGCGGTGGAGAGCCGCTCGGGGTCATCCTGCACCCGGGCCATGGCGGGGAACAGCACGGTGTCGAGTACCGCACCGAAGGCGTAGGCCGGGGCCGACATCAGCGAATAGGCGCGCCCATAGTATCCGAGCGCCTCGGCGCCCAGAAAGCGACCGGTCACGACATTGTCGCCATAGAGGGCCGCGTAGTTTGCCAGTTTCGCGATGGTGAATCCCCCACCGAAATAGACGAGATCGCGCACCGACTGCCGTTCCAGGGTGGGCGGCAAGCGGGGCGGGTGCTTGGCCAGCAAGACCGCGTTGCGAACAAACGCCTGGCCGAGTTGCCCGGCCACGAGGGCCCAAACGCCCCAGCCGAGCAGGGCGGTGACGATGCCGACAACACCGTACCCGATGCCATAGGACACGACCTCGACGTTGGCCAACCACGCGAACCGGAGCTCGCGGGACAAGAGCGAGGCGGATACGGTGCCTAGTCCGTTGAGCGGGAACACCCAGGAAAGCGCCCGGAGCACGGGAGTCACGCCGTCCAGGTGCATGAAGGTCGCCGCCAGCGGGGCGCCGAGCCAGATGATCGCGCCGAGCGCGAGTCCCATCAGGACCGAAGCGGTGAACGCGGTATCGAGGTGACGCTGCTCGAGGTTCGGGCGTTGAACGATGGCCGGGCCGAGACCGAGCTGAGACACGATCGAGGAGAACCCGATGACGATGAGCGCGGCGCTGATCACTCCGAAGGCGAGCGGTGAGACCAGGCGTGCCAGGACTGCTAGCACGATAAGCTGGAGGATGGCGAACGAGGCCTTGCCGTAGCTCGTCCAGAGCATGCCGGCCAACGTGCGCTGAGTAAGCCCGCGACCCGGCATCAGCGTCAGCCGCCTGTGGGTGGCGTGAACCCCATGGTCCGCAGCGCCTGGTCGATACGGACCGACCCGAATCGGCGCAACAGCACGCGCAGGTCCCTTCGCATCCGACCGCGGCCCACGTAGGCGCGAAACTTCAGCGTGGGGGACAACCGGGGTGGGGGAGACTCGTCCGTGTCCAGCTCCCAAGGATGGAAGTAGAACATGAACCAGGAGCGTCGGGCGAGGCGTCGGGCAACCCCCCAGCGATAGATGCGCGGCGGGATCAACCGGAAGTACCCTCCCCCGGCCCAGGGGAGGGTGACCGGCCCGAGTGCCACCCGTGACATCGGGAGCTCGAGCAGGCCGGGGCGGACTTCCACCACCGCGCGCTCCGGGTCGATGGGGGTGGCCAGCTGCCCGTACCGGTCGTGCGCCTTGAAATCGTAAAAGCTTGAGTCATACCAGTAGCCAGCCTCGGCGAGGTAGTCGAGCACGGCGTCGCTGATGGAAAACATGGGGGCGCGGATCCCCCAGACCGGGAGTCCCGTGAGCTGCTGCAGCGAGTCGCGGGCTCTGGTCAGCTCCTCGGCCAGGGCCGGTCGGGCCAGGCTGTACAGCCGGGGGTGGGTATCGCTGTGGCTGGCCACTTCATGGCCGTCGCTGACCATGCGACGCACCAGTTGCGGGTAGCGGCGAGCGATCCATCCGAGCACGAAGCAGGTCGCCTTGGCGCCGGCATCCGCCAGGGCATCCAGCAGCTCGTGGGTGTTCCGCTCCACTCTGGACTCGAGCCGATCCCAGTCGTTGGTGGGGAGGACGCCCTTCAAGTTCTCCGCGTGAAACCACTCCTCGACGTCGAACGAAGCCAGAAACATCGCCTGAGCGCTCACAGCATGCGCTTCCCTTTGGCGCGCAGCTGAGCGACGTCGGCGGAGGTGGGGAACTTGAAATACCGCTTCTGCGACATGTCCACGATCCGCGGCGTGGGCCACTGGGGCGTCCCGAGTCGTGCCAGGAGCCCGGCCACCTCTCGACCAGCGACTTCCTTGGCGCGGGCGGAAATATCGAACTGCGAATCATCCGGGGTGATCGGCACGCGGTATTCCGCGAGCACCTCTCCGGCATCGAGCTTCTCGACCATCGTATGGACCGTGACCGTGACTTCCGGCTCGCCGTTCAGCAGCGCCCAAAACGTCGGCATCATGCCGCGATAGAAGGGGAGCTTGCCGTTGTGGATGTTGATGGTGTGCGGCGCCGAGTTCAGGGCCGCGGCCCGGAAGATCTCGGGTGCCGACACCGACAACAGCACGTCGACCCCGCGCTCCCGCAGAGTCTTGAGGTAGGCCTCGTCATTGATGGAGGCCAGGGTCCGAACTGGGACCCCGGCGCGGGCAGCGAGGGCAACGACGGAGCGTGGAGTTCCCAGGCGATCGGAGAGGCGGGCTGCCGCGTATCGGGTCATGAGCCGGGCCATGTCGACCGAGCCGTAGACGCGCCACAATCGACGCGCCAGGGCCAGACGGGTCTCATTGAAGTTCCGCAACAGCACGATTTCCATAAGGCGCACCGGCCCATTCGCCGAGGCGGTCAGGAAGGCGTCGAAGAACCGGCCGGTGAAGAAGGGGTCGTCTTGGGTCACGGCGACGACATTGACGGTCTTGCTCATGCGCCGGGCGGCTCCAGTGCAGGGGTACGGGCTTGCCCCAGCCGCGCGGGCGGCCGAGGTCGGCGAGTCAAGCTACAAAATGGGGTTCGGGTCTCAAAATGCCGAGGGGCGCCGGAGCGCCCCTCGGTGGTGACTGGCTAGCCCGTCGGTCCGCTCACCAGCCGCCCTTACGAAGTACCACGACCGGCACTGTCCGGAGCATGATCTTCAAATCCTCCGTCAGCGAGCAGCGCTTGATGTACTCGAGATCGAGGCTCACCTTGCGCCGCACATCCTCGATGGTCTGGTCGTAGTGTTGATTGATCTGCGCCCACCCCGTGATGCCGGGGCGCACCTTGTGGCGCAGGTTGTAGACCGTGATTTGACGTTGCAAATCGGCGGCGATGCCGGGCTGCTCAGGGCGCGGGCCGACGATGTTCATGTCGCCCAACAGCACGTTGAACAGCTGGGGCAGCTCGTCCAGGCGATACTTGCGCAGGATGCGACCGACCGATGTGATGCGCGGGTCGTTCTGGCTCGCCCAGACCTGCTCGGCTTTCTTTTGCACGAACATCGTCCGGAACTTGTAGATCCGGAACGGCTTTCCTCCCAGATCCAGCAGCCGGCGGCCGTTGCTGTGATCCACGTCCGGGTCGCGCCGATCGAGACCGACGCGGGTCTGCTGGAAGAACACCGGACCGGGCGAGGTCAGCTTGATGAGGAGAGCGACCAGCGCCATCACCGGAGCCGCAACCACGATCCCTACCAACGCCACCAGGACGTTTAGCGTCCGGCGGGTGCCCTCGGTCCGTTGCTCTTCCGACCCCAGGCCGCGCACCAGCGCGAGGGGTGGGCGAACGGCGAACGTTTCGGCGAGGTTGGAAGCGGTCATGGCGCGGTCCGGGTCTCCTAGTAGGTGCGAGCCAACGGGGCCATATCGGCCCCCCGCGCCACTCTTTGCAATTGCCGTGCAGCAGGCCACCAGACCGTGTCTAGTTTGGAAGTCTATGGAAACGAATAAGTTACACGTTCGTTACGAAGCCCCAACGGGCCGCCGAGGCGGCTATCCTGTTGCGGCGCCTCGCTATGTGTGGAACCTGTGCCACAAAAAAACTGGAGGGAAGCGAGTGCTTCCCTCCAGTTTTGCTTCTCGTAAGCGGGGTTACTCGGCGTTGTTGGTCGCCAGCAGACCGCGCTCGAGCCCATGTCGCTCCATCAATCGATACAGCGTCGTGCGATCCACTCCGGCGATCCGCGCCGCTTTGGACATGTTCCCACCGGCCTGTTGCACCAGCCGAGTGAGGTAGCGGCGCTCGAACGCCGACAGCAATCGTTCCCGCGCAGCGTGGTAGCTCTCTCCCGGTGACCCCTCGATTTCCATCGGCGCCGGTTCGGCCGCCGCCGCTTCTTTTTGCTCCCCGATAAAGGGAATGTCCTCGGGCTGAATGTCCGCGCCCGGCTCGAGCAAGACGACCGCGTGCTCGACCACGTTCTGGAGCTCGCGCACATTGCCCGGCCAGTTGTGGCTCGCCAGCGCCCGGATGGCCGGTGTCGTCCACGTGGGGAGCGGCTGGCCCGCATCACGATGCCGCTTCCAGTAATAGGCCAGGAAGTGGTTCGCCAAGAGCGGGATGTCTTCCGGCCGCGACCGCAGCGGCGGCATGTGAATCGGCACGACGCGGAGGCGATAGTACAGGTCTTCGCGCAGGGCGCCGGAGGCGACCGCCTCATCTGGATCGATATTGGTGGCGGCGATAAACCGCACGTTGACGACCGCATCGGTCGTCTCGCTCCCGACGCGCCGGACGACGCCATCCTGGATGACACGCAGCAGTTTGGCCTGAATCGGCTTGGGCATCTCGATCAGCTCGTCCAGGAACATGGTGCCGCCATTGGCCGTTTCGAGCAGGCCGGGTTTGTCTCGAACGGCCCCGGTGAACGCTCCCTTCACATGGCCGAACATCTCGGATTCGAGCAGCGCCTCGGGGAGCGCCGCGCAATTGATCGCGACCAGTGGGCGGCTCGAGCGGCGGCTGTAGTGGTGAATGAACTGGGCGATTAGCTCCTTACCCGAGCCGCTCTCCCCCGTAATGAAGACCGAGGCGTCGGTGGCCGCGACCTTGCGAGCCAACGCAATGATCTTGCGGAAGGCCGGGGCGCTGCCGAGCACGTTGAACTTCTCGCTCTCTCCAGGCGTCTGATCGAGCTGGGCCTGCATCGTCTTGGATTCGCGCGCGACCACCACCGCATGCGCCGCCCGTCCGATCAGGATCTGGAGATGGGTCGCCGAAAACGGCTTGGGCAAATAGTCCCAGGCTCCGGCCCGCAGCGCCTCGAGACTCGAGTCCACGCTGGGATTGCCGGTCATCACGATGACAATGGTCTCCGGGTGGGTGGCGAGGGCGGCCCGTAACAGCTCCATCCCGGGCACCTGGCTCATGTACAGGTCGACCAGGATGATGTCGAACGCGCGCCGTTTGATCGTCTCGAGCGCCTTGTCGCCGCGGGAGCAGACCGTGAGGTTGTAGCCCTCGGCCTCGAGGTACGAAGCGCAGCTTTCCCGCATCACCCGCTCATCGTCCACCACCATGATGCTGAGGCTGGCTCGGGTACGGGGATCGATCGGAAGCAGTTTGCTGACGTCGCGCGTCAACGTCGGGTCTGTCGTATGTACGGCCACGGCGGTCGATACCTCGTCGCAGGAGTCCATCGTCGCGGCCGTGCTGCGCCGCGGGATCGGGGAGTGCCAATGCAGGGATCGGGCCCGCTGTCCCATTGCCTGCTAGGAGATTGCCGCATCGGCACCTATGGTTGCCGCGCCGCAACAATCCGTGGTGCCAGTGCATCAGCCTGTTGCACATTTGCAACGAAAAGTGGTGTTTCGCAAGGGGGGCTGTTGCACGAGGGTTACCCCGAAAGTGGCCTAAGTCACAGCGGTCTAGACCTTGCAACCAACGACGGTTGCCTTAGCGTAATAGCGGCCCCTGGCTTCTCCATGGTCTGGGCCATATGGGCCCGACCACTCAGTATTGAGGTTTCGATCTGATGCCGAATGACCTGCCGGTCCCGCCGCCGGTCCCGCAGCCGCTGCCTGCGTCCGTCGCGCTGCAACATCAGGGGTATCCAGCGCCGACGCTCTATGGTGAGCCGCCGGGTGGCGGAGGCGCGGACTGGCGTCGCATCCTGGCCTCGGTGGTGCGGTACAAGTGGCTGGTGCTGGGCGTCGTCGTGGTCGGCACCGTGGCCGGCTATGCCCTGAGCCGGTTCCTCATTAAGCCCGGGTACCTCGCGCGGGCCACGATCTGGGTCGACGTCATGGACCCCAGCGTGCGCACACCGTCTGCGTTCCAGATGGGCGGTCAGCTGCAGATCTCCACTGGGTGGGACAACCTCCTCACCTCTGACGCCGTGATGGATTACGTCGCGCGTCAATACAAACTGTATCTCGGCTGGGAGAACGCCGAAGACTCGGCGGCGTTCGATCGCTTCGATCTCGAAGAACGATTCCGCATCGGCACCTACACACTCAAGGTCGACAGCGCCGGCAAGCGATACAGCCTCGCGGGCGAAGATGGGGCCGTGGTGGAGAGTGGCGCCGTCGGCGATTCCGTCGGTCGCACGCTCGGCTGGCGTTGGGCACCGTCCGCCACCGCATTGCCCAAAGGGCACGTGATGGCGTTTTCCGTGGCCGCCCCGCACGAAACCGGATTGGCGTTGTCCACCGCGTTGGCCGTGCGCAGCGATGCCGACGGGAATTTCATGCGGCTGGAGCTCAAGGATCCGGATCCGGAGTTCGCCGCTATGACTATCAATGCGATCGCCGAACGGTTCGTGGCGCTGGCGGCGGAATTGAAGAAACAGAAGGTGCACGAGCTCTCCGGCGCCCTGTACGATCAATTGAATCGCGCCAAACAGACGGTGGCCAACGCCGAGGGCGCGCTGCGCACGTTCCGCGTGCGCTCCGCCACCTCGCTCGCCATGAGTAACAACGGGCAAATCGACACGCGCGATCCGTCCGCCAACCGGTTTTTCAACGACCGCGTGACCTTGGAGCAGCTGCGCATGGACCGCCAGGTGTTGCAGCGGGTCATGGCAGCATCGCCCGACTCGGGGATCGAGGCGGGGGATTTGGAAAACGTCCCATCTGTGACGCGGTCGTCGACGCTCACGGCTGCGCTGCACGAACTCACGGCCAAGGAGGCGGAGCTGCGCGCCTTGCGCTACCGCTATACCGACGAGCAGCCGGCCGTGCGGAACCTGCTGTCGCGCATCGAGGACCTCCGCAAGCGCACCATTCCCCAGGCGATTCAGGCGCTGGATGCGACGTTGTCGGCACAGGAAAACGATCTCAGCCGGCAGCTCTCCAGCAGCTCGGCCAGTTTGCAGACCATTCCGTCGCTCGCCATCGACGACGCGCGGTTGCAGCGCGACCTCACCACAGCGGAGCAGACGCTGCAGGGCACGCAGGCCCGGTATGATGAAGTGCGGTTGGCGGAGATCACCGCGCTGCCTGATGTGAAACTGTTCGATCGCGCGGTGGTGCCACAGCGTCCGGTCGGGACCCTGGCCCCGGTGCTGATCGCGCTGGCGTTCCTGGGGAGCCTCGGAGCCGGCGTGGTCGGGGCGGTGTTGCTCGACCGGACCGATACGCGGTTCCGCTATCCCGAACAGGTCACCGCCGACATGGGGTTGTCCATTCTCGGTGTCGTTCCGCGCGTGTCGCGCGAGAACGGCAATGGCCGCAATGCCCCGCAAGTCATCGAAGCGCTGCGCTCGATCCGTCTTGGGGTCCAGAACGCGTACGGATCCGGGCCCATGGTCCTCACGATCACGAGCCCGGGATCGAGCGACGGCAAGTCCTTCATCACGTCCAACCTCGGTCTGGCGTTCGCCGATGCGGGGTTGCGCACGATCGTGATCGACGGCGACATCCGGCGGGGGTTGCTGCACCGGGTGCTGAACGCAAAACGCAAACCGGGGTTGATCGATCACCTGAGCGGCAACGCCGGCCGGGAAGACATCATCCAGAAGACCGATTTCCCGCAGTTGAGCTTCATCGGGTGCGGGCAGCGCACGCCCAACGGTCCAGAGCTTCTGAGCTCGCCCGCCATGGGGCAGCTCATCACCTCGCTTCGTTCGCGCTTCGACGTGATTCTCGTGGACAGCGCTCCGATGGCGGCCGGCGTGGATCCCTATGTGCTCGGGACGCTGACCGGACATCTGCTGCTCGTGATGCGGACCGGCGTGACCGATCGCGAGCTGGCCCAGGCGAAGATCGATCTCCTGGACCGCCTGCCAGTGCGGGTACTGGGCGCCGTCCTGAACGACGTTGAGGCCGGGGGCGCCTACCGCTACTACGCGTATTACCTGGCCGGTTATGAAGTCGCGGAAGAAGACGGCGCCGGCGGCGGTGAGAAGAAACTGGTTCGACCTGGTTGAGCCTTCCGGTGGCCCCAAACTTGAAGTGAAATGTTGAACGGCCTTATGGCGGGGTCTGCCGCCTTCTCGGACTAAAGTCTTCTCGGAGAACCTGACGCGATGTGCGGCATTGTAGGGTACTCCGGCGCCAGGGAAGCGGCGCCGATTCTCATTGAGGGGCTGCACCGCCTGGAGTACCGCGGCTACGATTCCGCGGGCGTGGCGGTGCAGAACGGCAATGGGGTAGTGCTCCGCAAGTTGGCCGGACGCGTGACTCGCCTGCACCAGCTGCTCGACGCCGAGCCGGTCAGTGGCTCGAGTGGCATCGCGCACACCCGCTGGGCGACCCACGGGGCGCCGACGCGGACCAACGCGCATCCCCACACCGATTGCACCGGCACGGTGGCCCTGGTGCACAACGGGATCATCGAAAACGCGGATTCGCTGCGGACCAAACTGCAGCAGGCCGGCCACGAGTTCAGTACGGAAACGGATACCGAGACGCTGGTCCACCTGATCGAGGAGGCCGCTGGCGCGACGCTTGAGGATCGCGTCATCGCGGCCCTCGCGCACGTCGAAGGCACATACGGCCTGGCCGCGATTTCCTCCACGGAGCCCGGCAAGATCGTGGTGGCCCGGAAGGGATCGCCGGTGCTGCTGGGAATCGGCGACGGCGAGTATTTCGTGGCCTCGGATGCGTCCGCGATTCTGGAGCACACCCGTTCGGTCGTGTACCTGGACGACGGCGACATCGCCGTCGTGACTCCGGAAGGCTATCGCATCCTGGATCTCGACCAGCACGACCAGGTGCGAGCCGTCAGCGATATCGAGTGGGACCTCGCCGCGATCGAGCTGGGCGGCTACCCCCACTTCATGCTCAAAGAGATCTACGAGCAGCCCGAGACGGTCACGGCGACGCTGCGAGGCCGGTTGCTGTTCGACGAAGGGACCGCGCGGCTCAACGGTCTGAATCTGAGCCCTGAAGATTGTATCGGCATTCAACGCATTCTGATCGTGGCCTGCGGCACCTCCTGGCACTCCGGTCTCGTCGGCCGTTATGCCCTCGAGGAACTGGCGCGCATTCCGGTGGACGTCGAGTACGCGTCGGAATACCGCTATCGTCCGCGGTTGCACCAACCCGGCACCTTGGCGATCGCGATTTCGCAGTCCGGGGAAACGGCGGATACGCTGGAGGCGATGCGGGCGGCCCGAGCGGCCGGCTGCCGCGTGGTGGGTGTGGTGAACGTCGTCGGGAGTACGATCGCCCGGGAGTCCGACGGCGGTATCTACCTGCACGCCGGTCCGGAAATCGGCGTGGCCTCGACCAAGGCCTTCACGTCCCAGATCACCGCACTCCTGCTGCTGGGCCTGTATCTCGGACGGCAGCGCGGCGCGATCTCAGAGGAGGACGGACGGAAGTTCGCCATCGAGCTGTCGAACCTGCCGGAGCTGGTCACCCGGACCCTGGAATTGTCGGCCGGGATCAGCGAGATGGCCAAAGCCTACTGCGATACGCGCAACGCCTTGTACTTGGGCCGCGGGGTCAATTTCCCGGTCGCCCTCGAAGGGGCGTTGAAGCTGAAGGAGATCAGTTACATCCACGCCGAAGGCTATCCGGCGGCGGAGATGAAGCACGGGCCGATCGCGTTGATCGATGAGAACATGCCGGTCGTGTTCGTGGCGCCGCACGATCAGGTATACCAGAAAGTGCTCGCCAACATGCAGGAAGTGAAAGCGCGCGGCGGACGCATTCTCGCCGTGACGAGCGAAGGCAACGGGGGCCTGGACAAGCTGGTCGACCGCCAACTGTACGTTCCGGCGGCGGCGCCGTTGTTGTCGCCCGTCGTCACGGCGATTCCGCTCCAGTTGCTGGCGTATCACATCGCCGTCCTGCGTGAGTGCGACGTCGATCGTCCTCGCAACCTGGCCAAGAGCGTCACCGTCGAGTAGCGTAGGCAACAGCGACCCCTTATTCTAGGTGCCCATGATCCGAATTCGTGCGGCTGTAGTGGGAGCGGCCTTACTGGCGATGACCGTGTCGGGTCAGGCCGCGGGACAACAGGCGGCCGCTGACAGCGCCTTGTACAAGCTGACCATCGGGCGCGATACGCTGCAGACCTTGCTGACGGCGCTCGACTCCCTGGCGCAATCGACGTCCGCCAATAGCGCGGCGAAACAGCGGGCCAAGAACACGTCCCAGCTGATTCGCACGCGTCTCGACCGCGGCGACTTCCAGGCGGGTGATCGCATTCGGCTGCAGGTGGATAGCGAGCCGCAACTCACCGACACGTTCCCGGTGGGGCCCAGCCAGGAATTGGTGTTGCCGGTGGTTGGGATTGTGTCCCTCCATGGCGTGTTGCGTGCCGAACTCCAGGTGGCGATGTCGCGTGAGCTGGGTCGGTTCCTGCGGGACCCGATCGTGCGAGCCACACCGCTGATTCGGGTATCGATCATCGGCGAAGTGAACAAGCCGGGGTTCTACCTGTTGCCGCCCGCGTCCGTCGTCTCGGACGTGGTGACGGCTGCGGGTGGCCCCACCCAGAACGCCCAAGTCGAGAAGATGTGGGTGGAACGGGGTGGCCGGCGGCTGGTTGAGGGGCAGCAGCTTCAGAACCTCCTGGCGGAAGGGCTTACCCTGGACGACGCCAACGTTCGACCCGGGGACAAGTTCGTCGTGCCCGCGAATAGTGGAGGCAGCTTCTTCAACACGGTTCGCACCATCTCGATCGTGCTGAGCATCCCATTGACGATCTATGCGTTGACGCAGGTATTCAAGAAATAGGCGGCCGAGTCTAACACTTTCCACATTTCCACATCACAAAACTGATTCAGGATCAAGCAAGGCCGCCCCGGGTATGCTGACGGGGCGGTTTGTTCATGGAGTTTTCCCACCTCCGAATAAGCCCGTGGAAAACTAGGCAAATCGTTGTCCGGCTTGTAAATTGTGCCTCCCCGGTCCGGCACATTTTTTCCACACGAGGAGTCGTCCCGACGTGGAACCGATTCGTACAGCGTCGGCAGCCGCAGCCACTGTCACTGAACCCCACCATGCGTCACCGTCTCGCCCCGCCGTAACACCGCCGCGGGGAATGACGGCGCCTGGGACGCCGGTCCGGCTCCAGCTCGATTTGCAGCAGCGGGCGCGGGACAATCTGCGTCGGTACGCGCGGCGCGCCGCGACTCGTTTTCTGGTGCTGGTCACGGCCGACCTGGCCTCGTTCGGATTGATGCGGGCGTTGATCCGCGCGGTGCGTGACGACGCCGTCTTGGGCGGCTGGATCGCCGCGCGGGTCGAGGCGGTGCTGCCCCCCGGCATCCTGAACGGGTGGCAATACGCCGCCGCCTTGTTCGTGGCACTGCTGGCCCTGGGCTGCTACGGCACGGGAGACCGTCGTCGCGACGTGCGGCGCCTGTTCGCCGCGGCGGCGCTTGCGACCGCGTTGCCGTTGTGGATGACACTCTGGACCCGCGGACTGGACATGGTGCTGCTGCAGTTCACGCTCACAACCACGCTGGTGTGGATCGGATTGCTCGGGGAGCGCCTCACCGTCGACCGGCTGGTCGATTGGATCCGTCCGCCGGAAGGTCGTGCCACGCGTGCCTTGTTCGTCGGGTCGGCGGAGCATTGCGGCGAAGTGGCGGCCACACCGGCCTTCCGTGACCCCAGCGATTTCGTTTCGGTGGGATTCGTCGATGTGCGGATGCCGCCGGCGCTCGAGTCGCGCGGGCACCTGATGGAGATCGCGCGCATCCTGCATGATTCCCACGCGGAAGCCGTGGTGGTGTGCGGACAGTTGACGGACATGCAGCTCGAGGATGTGGCCCGCGCGGCGCTCGCGGCCGGGTGTCAACTCCTGGCGTTGCCCCGTGGGGTGGACATCCCCGGCGTCGTCCCCGACATCATCTGGCGTCGCGGCCAACCCCTCGTCACCCTCAACACCCCGACCTTGCAGGGTTGGGAGCTGGCGCTGAAGCGGGCTGTCGATCTTGCCGGTGCGCTCATCGGCCTTGTGGTCTTGGCGCCCCTCTTCGCCCTCATCGCCCTGTCAATCCGGCTCGATTCCCGTGGCCCGGTGTTCTTTCAGCAGGACCGGGTGGGCACTGGTGGTCGTCGGTTCCGGGTGCTGAAATTCCGCACCATGGTCACCGGCGCGTCGGACGCGGCACACCGCGATCTGGTGCATCGAATGTTGTCCGGGGACGAAGAGACCACGGCCCACAACGGTTCCGAAGGCCGCCGAGTGTACAAACTGCTGCGGGACGACCGCATTACGCCGATCGGCCGGTTGTTGCGGCGGACCTCGCTGGACGAGCTGCCGCAGCTCGTGAATGTGTTACGCGGCCAGATGAGCCTGGTGGGACCCCGTCCCCCGCTGCCGTACGAGATCGAGGCCTATGCCCACTGGCAGTTCGATCGGCTGCAGGTGCGTCCCGGCATGACTGGCTTGTGGCAGGTGTCGGGCCGTAACCTATTGACCTATCGACGGATGTGCGAACTCGACATCGAGTATGTCCGCCGCTGGTCGCTGTGGCTGGACCTGCAGATCCTGCTGAAAACCCTCCCCGTCGTCATGCTCAATTCCGGTCGCGCGTCGTGACCGGTCGGGCGGTGCGGGTTGGGGTGATCGGGTGCGGGTATTGGGGGCCGAATCTGGTCCGCAATTTTGCCCGGCACCCGCACAGCGAAATGCTGGCGGTGTGCGACGCGCAGTACGAGCGCGCCTCTCGCGTCGGCGCTGAGTACCGGATTCCCACCATCACCGATCGAGCCGACGAGCTGATCAAGGCCCCGGATCTCGATCTCATTGTCATCGCGACCCCGTCTTTCACTCACTTCGATCTGGCGCGGCAGGCCATCGAACGGGGCAAGCACGTCCTTGTCATGAAGCCGCTGGCGACGCGCGCCGATCAAGCCGAGGAACTGGTTGATCTGGCGCAGCGACAGGGCGTGGTGCTCGCCGTCGACCACACGTTCGTCTTCACCGGCGCCGTCCGGAAGATGCGCGAGCTGATTCAGAGCGGGGAAATCGGGGAGTTGTACTACTTCGACTCCGTGCGCATCAACCTCGGCCTGATCCAGACCGACATCAACGTGATCTGGGATCTGGCCCCGCATGACGTGTCGATCATGGACTATCTGATCGACCAGGAGCCCGTGTCGGTGACGGCCGTCGGCGCGGCCCACGGCGGCAGCCCGACCGAGAATATCGCCTATGTCACGGTGCGCTATGCCGGGTCGTTGTTGGGCCACGTCCACGTCAACTGGCTCGCCCCGGCCAAGGTCCGGCGCACCATCGTGGGGGGCTCAAAACGGATGCTGATCTACGACGACATGGAGCCGAGTGAGAAGCTGAAGGTGTACGACAAGGGCTTCTCGGTGTCGTCGTCTGCGGAAAGTGAATACCAGCTCATGATCAGCTACCGGTCGGGAGATATGCACGCGCCGCAGCTCGATACCCGAGAGGCCTTGGCCGTCGAGGTGGAGAACGTCATCCGAGCGATTGCGGGCAAGGAGCCGGCCGTCGTCGATGGTCGAGCTGGGTGGCGAGTGGTGCGGATTCTCGAGGCCGCTCAGCGCTCGATCGCCAGCGGCGGCGTCCTGGTGTCGCTGGGTCCGGTGGCGACCACGGCGCGCCGGGACTGAGGTGGAGGCGGAAGACCGAGACGCACTGCTGCGACGCATCGCGCCCGACGTGAAGCTCGGTCGCGGTGTGCGGGTGCATGCGTTCGTCAATTTGTACGGGTGTGAGATCGGCGATGAGACGTCCATCGGAACGTTTGTCGAAATCCAGAAAGGCGCGAAGATCGGTGCTCGCTGCAAGATCCAGAGCCATTCATTCATCTGTGAGGGGGTGACCATCGAGGACGAGGTCTTCGTGGGGCACAATGTGAATTTCTTGAACGATCGGTTTCCGCGCGCCACGAACCCGGACGGGTCCCGGAAGTCCGATGCGGACTGGACGTTGGAGCGGACGGTCGTAAGACGCAGGGCGGCCTTGGGCACTGGCGCCGTGATCCTGCCGGGGATCACAATCGGCGCGGAAGCGATTGTCGGAGCAGGAGCCGTGGTGACGGAGGACGTGCCTGATGGGGCCACCGTGGTTGGCAATCCAGCCCGAGTGCTCCAGCCGCGACGATAGGAATTGCGTTTTTCTTGTTTTTTGCGTTTTTCCTGTATTGTTGACAACCATTTCCACATGACACCAGCCGAATCGTCCAGCCTCACGACGTAATCCACTTGCTACAAATAAGATAGCTGGAGGTTTTTCGCGCGAATCCGAGACGCTTCCGGCTCGTTTCTTGCTTTTCCACACCCGCCTGAGTGCTTGTCGACAAACCCAGAACCAACAACGAAACGACGACTGCAACTTGTTCAGTCGGGCCATTCCTGTTCCGCCCCAACCCCGGATGCGTCGGGGACTGCCCGCGACCGCGCTGCGCAGCGTGGTCAGCGCGCTCTTGTTGGCGGTGGGTTCCGCGTGCCTCTCTGATCCCAGTGCGCCGTTTGGCCATCGTTTGAGCGTCACGCCGCAAGCACTGTCCTTTACGGCGCTGGGCGATACGGTGCGTCTCACCGTAGTCGAGCTGGGACCAGGCGACCAACAGCTGCCGACCCCGACCGTCGACTACACCTCGGCCGCCCAGGCGGTGGCCATGGTCGACTCGACTGGCGTCGTCACGTCCCGCGGCAACGGGGTCACGTGGATCGTCGCCCGGGTGCCGAGCGGGGAGCGCGACTCGATTCCCGTTACGGTGCTGCAGCTGCCGTCCGGGGTCGTCGCGTCGCACGACACGATTCGATTCGAAGCGCTCGGAGCGGTGCAGCCGCTCGGGGTCAAGGTGATCGATCGTCTCGGGGCGGCCATTCCCGGTTTGGCAATGGAATACGTTGTTGCCGATACCGCGATCGCCACCATCGCCTCGGACGGCCGCGTGCATGCACGCGGGAACGGTCTGACGGCGGTTCGGGTCAGGAGCGCGGGCGAATCGCTCCAAGTCGTGGTGCAGGTGCAGCAGCGACCGGTGCGCGTGGTGACCGGCTCGGACAGCCTCCACTTCGACGCTATCGGTGATGTCGGGGAGGTGGTGGCGGTCGCGCTGGACTCCCTGGGGCACCCGGTGATCGGCGGCTCGATTTCCAATCTCGCCGCCGAGGATACCAGTGTACTCGAAGTCGTCGACTCCGTGACAGTGCGCGCGAGAGGGAATGGCCAGACCGTGCTGCGATTCCTATCTGCGGGCTTGCCCGGGGAACAGGTGGCCAGCGTCTCCCAGGTGCCGGACACGATTGTCGCGTCGCTCCCCGACAGCGATGGGATTCTTTCACTGGGTCAGGACTCCCTGATGCCGGTGCAGTGCCAGGTGCTCGATCGCAATGGGTATCCCGTCGCCGTCGCCTCCACTGTGAGGACCTCGTCCGGCGGACGTTGGAGTGGCACCACCTGCGAGGATCTCCGGGTGCTGCGTTCCGGTATCGATACTTTGCTCATACACACCGGGAGCATCACGACCACCCTGCCCGTGGTGTTAGCGATCCGGCCGGTCGTGTCCGCTCCGTTGGGTGGCGATCTTGCGGTCGACAGTTTGCCATCCGGTACCGGTCCGTGGGCACCGACCCTGCTTCGCAATGACGCGGGAGAATTGGAGCTGTACTTCGCGGCATACGACCTGGACAGCGTCGACCTCAATCATATTCGAGGCCACCTCCATCGGCTGCTCTCGTCAGACGGGATCACCTTCCGCTACGATGGAGTCGCACTCCAGCTCGATGATTCCTTGTGCGCCCTCAATGGGTCGGGGATCGAAAACATCGCCATCGTACCGCGAGTCGAAGGGCCCGGTTGGCGGATGTTCTATTCGTCGGGCAGCTTCGGGTGCTATGGGTGGCAGGTCTTCTCCGCCGTCTCCACGGACCGTCGCACCTGGACAAAGGAGGCTGGCGTACGATTGACGAACGGAGGGTCGGTTCCTCCGGATGCGCCGGTTTCGCCGCCGTGGCCCGTCGGGGAAGGGATGGTGGTGGAGCAGCTGCCAGGCGGGCAGTGGCGGATGTTGGTCGGTGGATATCGTCGTCTCCAGGCGCCCGAGGACAAGTTCCACATCGTCGAGTGGCGTTCGAGCGATCAGGTAAACTGGAGCTACGTCGGTCCCGTCTTCACCACCGATGAATTTCCGGCCGCCGGCCAGCGCTCCGTCTATAGTCCGACGCTGCGTGAATTTGCCCCGGGACTGTGGCGCATGATTGTCACCGCCGATAATCTGCGTGACCCCGGTGGACGCAGCCGACTGTGGAGCGCGGTGAGCACCGACAAGACTCACTGGCATCTGGAAGGCGAGTTGATGGGGGCCGTGGGGACGGACCTCTACTACTCGACCCTCGTCGACACGTTGCTGGTGTTCGTGCGGCAGGATGCGGGCCAACCGCGCCATCTGGCTTCCGTCCGCGTCCACATGCCATAGCTTTCGGCGGTCCCCAACCGCTGCATTCCCTCCTCGAGCGTGGTCGTATGGGCGCGGGCGCATCAGTGATGACCAGCATCCCGTTTCTCGACCTTGTCGCCCAGCACCGTCCTCTCGAGGACGAGCTGGTGGCCGCGTTTCGCCGTGCGCTGCAGTCCGCCAGCTTCGTCGGTGGCGCCGAAGTGGCGGCTTTCGAGCACGAGTTTGCCGCCTTCGTGGGCAGCCCGGGGTCGGTGGCCGTCAACAGCGGCACCGATGCGTTGCGGTTCGCCTATCTCGCCTTGGGCGTCCAGCCGGGCGACGAAGTGATTACGGTTCCGAATACCTTCATTGCCACTACGGAAGCGCTGACCCAGGCTGGGGCGACTGTGCGGTTTGCGGAAGTCTCCGATGGCCCGCTGACGATGGACCCGGGTGCAGTGGCCGCCGCGATCGGTCCCCGAACGGTCGGCCTGGTACCGGTCCACCTGTATGGACAACCGGCGGACATGGATCCACTGCTGGCGCTGGCGCGTGATCGTGGACTGTGGGTAGTCGAAGACGCGGCGCAAGCGCACGGGGCGACCTATCGAGGCCGTCCCGCCGGCACGCTGGGGGCGCTCGGCGCGTTCAGCTTCTATCCAGGGAAGAACCTCGGCGCCTGCGGCGAAGGCGGTGCTGTGACCGGGGCCGATCCCGCCCAATTGGAGATCGTGCGTCGTCAGCGGGAGCACGGGCAGTCCCGGAAATACCATCACGAGACGGAGGGCTACAACGGCCGGCTGGACGCGATCCAGGCGGCGTTTCTCCGCGTGAAGCTCCGGCATCTGCCCACGTGGAACGCGGCTCGGCAGCGGGTCGCCGGTTGGTATCACGCGGCACTGGAGGGCATCGCGGAGGTCCGGCCACCAGTCCAGGCCTCCTACGCATCTCACGTTTGGCATTTGTATGTGATCCGTGCCAAGCGCCGCGATGCGCTGCAGGCCCACCTCGCGGCCCAGGGGATCGGGACTGGACTTCACTATCCGCTCCCGCTGCATCTGCAGCCCGCCTACCGGCACCTCGGGCTCGGTCGCGGCGCGTTTCCGGTCACCGAGCGAGCGGCGGATGAGATTCTCTCGCTTCCGATGTTCCCCGAGTTGACGCAAGAGCAGGTGGGTCAGGTCGCCGACGCGATTCGCGCGTTCTATCGCGGATGACGGCTCCCATTGTGCTGTTCTTCGGCACGCGACCGCAGGTCATCAAGGCCAGCGTGTTGCGCGACGCGTTGGCGGCGACCGGCCCGGTCGTGGCGGTCGATACCGGACAGCACTACGACCACTCCATGCATCAGGTGCACTACGATCAACTGGGGGTGCAGGCCCCTGATGCGTTCCTGGGCATCGGCTCGGGCTCGCACGCCGAGCAGACCGCCGCGATCCTGACGGCGTGCGAGACCTGGCTCAAGTCGCATCCCGCGCGCATCGCAGTCGTGATCGGGGATACGAACACGACCATGGCCTGCGCATTGGCGGCGGCAAAGTGTCGGATCCCCATCGCCCATGTCGAGGCCGGGCTGCGGGCGGCGGATCGGTTGATGGCGGAAGAGATCAATCGACGGGTGACGGACGCGGTGGCTCACTGGCTGTTCGCGCCGTGCACCCGGGTCGCCGCTGCGTTGCGTCAGGAGCATCCGGAGGCGGTGGTACAGGATGTGGGCGACGTCGCGCACGATGTGCTGTTGCGAGCGCTGCCCCAGGCCCCGGCTCCGGAGTCCGTCGCCGGATATGAGCCCGCGTGGCACGGCCGGTTCGTCTACACCACCTTGCACCGGGCCGAGCTCGTGGACGTGCCATGGCGACTGCGACTCGTCGTGGAAGCGCTGAATCGCTCACCATTGCCGGTGCTGCTGGCGGCGCATCCGAGAACGGCGGCGGCGCTCGAGCGGAGCGGCGTTCCGCTGGGACCGACCGTGCGCCGGATCGCGCCGGTGGGATATCTGCAGAGTCTGACGCTCACCCAGGCGGCCGCGGTGGTGGTCACCGACTCGGGGGGATTGCAGCGCGAAGCCTATTGGCTTGGTCGGCCCTGTATTACGGTACGAGGGGAAACGGAATGGGTGGAGACGGTCGAGCTCGGTGCGAATCGTCTCGTACCAGCGGAGGAAGCCGACCGGCTGGCGGCGGCCATCGCCGCGGCGGGGCAGGACGGGGGGAGTTGGGACCGCAGCGCTTACGGTGACGGCGGCGCGGCTCAGCGCATCGCGGCCGTGCTCGCCTCGGGCGCGTAGGGGCCATCCAGCAAGTCTCGATATAGCGCCACCAGGCGCGCCCGTTCGTAGGGCCAGGCGATGGCTTCGAGGTTGTGCTGCGCACGCGAGGCTCGGTTGCTGCGTTCTTCCATCGACGCGGCCGCCAATTCCTCGATCGCCCGGGCGAGATCTTCGGGATCTCCCGGGGTCCAATACCAGGCTGAGTCCTCTCCCAGGTAGTGCGCATAGCTCGGCAATCGCGCGGCGAGGACGGGCATGCCCAGGTGCACGTATTCGAGCAGCTTGTTGGACAGTGAGAATCGGGTCATCCCGTCCAGGCGTGTGGGGACGATCCCGGCATCGGCGCGCGCGAGCCGTTCGCGCAGCGCGCGTTGGGGAATCGGCGCTTCGAACGTCACGACGAGATCGGCATTCAGGTCACTTGCGAGACGAGCCAGGGTATGGCGCTCCGGTCCATCACCCAGGATCGTGAAATGCACCGGTGCGCCGCGTGCCGCGGCCAGCGCTACCCCACGCACCGCGACATCGACGCCGTAGAGCGTCGTCAGCGTTCCGTGATACACCAGCTCCAGGCGCCGGCTGCGCACCGTCTGCTCCGGGCGGCGGGGCGGTCCAAAATCGGCGGGATCGGCGGAGTTATGGACCAGCACCACGCGCTCGACCCGGCCGATGTCCCGCGTCGCGATCAATTTCTCGATCGGTCGATTCACCGTGATCGTGACGTCCGCACGGCGTCGGGCATCCCGTTCCAGGCCCCGCGCGATCCGTGTCGCGACCCGCCCGACGAGACCAGGATACTTCGAGGCGGTGAACTCTGGGAAGATCTCATGCAGGTCGAGGATCACCCGAGCGCCGCGACGGCGCGCGGGGGCGGCGGCCCAGACGAGGAAATCGGGGAGGGTGTGGACGTGAACGATGCGGACGCCCTGGAACCGGGCGTCCCGTCCCAGCAACCGTCGACAACGCCAGACGAAGGCCGCGTACTGCGCCGCGTACGCGAGTGGTCCACCCCGTGTCTTGCGGCCGGGGAGCCGCACCACGTGCACTGATCCGACATCTTCTTCGGCCGGCTGTCCGGCCGCCTGCAGTGCGACTACAGCGACGCGCCGCCCGGCGCTGGAGGCCGCCATGGCCTCCCGCTTCACGCGGGTGTCGGCTGGAAAGACCGTAAACGCGAGATGGACGATGTCAAAGCACTCCGGCATCGGCACAACAGTAAAAGAGAAGCACCCAACACGGCAGCCCGTGCTGGACCCGTGTGAACGGGTCACTAACTTGAGCACGCGAGAGGGTGTGTCATCGTTTCGAGGAGGGTTGTGATTCGATGTGCGGCCTAGCCGGTGTGGTCAGAATGTCAGGGTCGGGACCGGCGGAAGCGCCGGTCGCGGCTGCGCTTGAGGCGCTGATCCACCGCGGGCCGGATGCGCAGGGGGTGTGGCGCGAAGGACCCTGTACGCTGTTGCATCGTCGCCTCAGGGTGATCGACCTGGATCCGCGATCGGATCAGCCGATGAGCCGGGAGCGCGGCGAGCGGGTGGTCATGGTCTACAACGGCGAGATCTACAACTACCGGACACTGCGCGAGGAGTTGGCTCGAGGCGAATGGGAGTTTGCCACCACTTCCGATGCTGAAGTCCTGCTCGCGGGATACCTCACCTGGGGAACCAGAGTGTTTCGAAGGGCGAGGGGCATGTGGGCCGTGGCGTTCTGGCATCCCGCCTCCCAGCGTCTGGTGTTGGCACGGGACCCGCTGGGAAAGAAGCCGCTCGTGTACCACGCGCAGGGCGACGCCATCTGCTTCGCCTCCACTGTGTCAGCGTTGCTCCCACTGCTGGCCGTCGCGCCGCCAATCGATCGAGCCGCCATTGATTGCTACCTCGCGCATCTCGCTGTGCCGTTCGAACATGCCGTCTTCCAGGGGACGGCAAAAGTCCCGCCTGGTGGAATCGTTACCTGGACACCCACGGCCGGCATTGACACGGAGCGGTATTGGGAATTGCCGTCTCGCGCCCAGGTCCCTGATGGGGATGCGACGGCCGAGGTTGAGCGCCTGCTGCGCCTAGCGGTTCGTCGGCGACTTGAGAGCGACGTGCCGCTCGGCGTTTTCCTCAGCGCCGGCTATGACTCGGGCCTGGTCGCCGCGCTCGCCGCACAAGAGAGTGGCCGCCGGCTCGTCGCGGTGACGGCTGGCACGGTGGGGTCGGGCAACGATGAGCGTGACGATGCCCGCCGCATCGCGGACCGCTATGGGATGGAATACCGGCCGCTTGAAGTGCCGGCGATATCGGCGGCCGTCCTGCCAAAACTGATCGCCGAACTGGGCGAGCCGTTTGGTGACGCGTCGTTGCTCCCCGCCTACGCCGTAGCGCAACAGGCGCGCAGCGAGATTACCGTCGCGCTGACCGGAGATGGCGGGGATGAAGCGTTCTTCGGGTACGGCACGTTCCGGGGGGTTCATCTGGCCGAGCGTTATCGGCGTATGGTCCCCGGCATTCTGCGCCGACTACTCCACGAGTCTTCTCGCGGCATCACGACGGACGGGTGGAGACGACGAGCCGCGGCCCTGTTCGAATACGGGTCCGGGCCCATCGCCGAGAGCTTTCGCAATCGCATGGGATTCACGTTGCAGCAGCGCGCTCAACTCATGAGCGTCGGCCCGGGTGTTGCCGCGCACCTGGCTGAGCATGTGTACGGGGATCGACTGCGCCGTTGGCGCGCATTGCCCGACGCGGAGGCCCTGCGTCGGACGTTCCTCGAGACGTTCCTGCCGAATGACTACCTGACCAAGGTGGACACGGCCACCATGGCGGCCTCGTTGGAAGCCCGCTGCCCATTCCTGGACCTCGATCTGATCGAATTCGTGGTGGGGCTGCCGCCGGCAATCGGTTTCCCTGGGGGGCGATTGAAGGCCCTCCTCCGACCGCTGGTTCGGCGACATCTCCCGGTGGAGATCCTGAAGCGTCCGAAGACCGGATTCGGGGTCCCCGTGGCGCAGTGGCTGCGTGGTTCGTTGCGAGGTGCCTTTGAGGAATTCGTCTGCCGCCGCGACGGCTTTATGGCGACGCTCGTCGATCCCGATGTCGCGCGGGTTTTTCTGACGGCCCACGCGCGCGGAGCCGATCACGGAACTCGTCTCTGGGCGCTGCTGGCCCTGGGCGTGTGGAGCGCGGTGGTCGTGGAGCGGCGGTGGCGGGCGGATGAACCGCTCCCGGTCTCCATGATCGCCGGTGTGGCCGCGTGATGACGGCGACAATCCGGGTGCTCGCGCTCACCAACATGTATCCGACCGCCGCTGATCCCGGCTACGGCGCTTTCGTGGCCGACCAAATGGACTGGGTTCAACGGTGCGGGGCCCGCGTGGTCGTCGATGTCATCAACGGTCGCGCTGGTCGCACGCAGTACGCGCTGGCGATTCCGCGTGTACGTCGCGCTGCCCGTTCGGGCCAATTCGACGTTGTGCATGCGCATTACGGCTTGACCGGCTTCATCGGGTCATTCCAATCACTCCCTTTGATCGTCTCCTTTTGTGGTGACGACCTGCTCGGCACGCCCAATGGTCTCGGGGGTGTGACGTGGGGAAGCCGATTGCAACGGACGCTGTCGCGGCACGCCGCCCGGCGGGCCCACGCAATCATCTGTAAATCGGAGCAGCTGCGCGACGCGTTGCCCAATCCTGCTGACCGTGCCCGATCGCACGTCGTGCCGAATGGGGTCGACACCACGCGATTCGGGCCCGGTGATCGCGCGATCGCTCGGCAGCGCCTTGGGATTCGCGCGACCGAGCGTCTGGTGTTGTTTCCGCACACGCCCACCGTGCCGCGCAAACGACTCGATCTGGCCGAGACGGCCATGGAGCGACTCGTGGCGCGAGGGCACACCGTCCGGCTGTGGCCCGTCACGGGAGTGCCGCATGCGGACATGCCCGACTACTATCGGGCCGCCGACTGTTTGCTGCTCACCTCTGACCAGGAAGGGTCGCCGAATGTCGTCAAGGAAGCACTGTGTTGCGATCTTCCCGTGGTGACGGTCGATGTCGGGGACGTACGCCGCTGGATCGAGCCTGGATCCGGGTCGGAACTCGTCGGTCGAGAGCCGGAGATGATCACCGCGGGCCTGGAACGCGTGCTCGGCAACGGTCGGCGGGTGGACGGAACCCGCATTCGCCAGGAGCTTTCGGCCGAGCGCGTCGCGCGCCGATTGATCGAGATCTATCAGCAGGCGCTGAAGGGCCGCGCCTAGCGATGTGCGGCATCGCCGGCGCGCTTGCTGCGTCCCCACGTTCAGCCGTGCCGGCCGCGGTGCAGCGCCTGACCGGGGCGCTGCGTCACCGGGGACCGGATGGGGAAGGGTATTGGACGGATGCGCCGGAGTGCGGCGGGCGGCTGACCGCCGAGGGCCTGCCACCGGCCGCCCGGGTAGCGCTCGGTCACCGGCGTCTCAGCATCGTGGATCTCACGACCGGCGATCAACCCATGGCGAACGAGGATGGCTCGGTCTGGGCGACCTTCAACGGCGAGATCTACAACCACCGCGAGCTCCGCGCGGTGCTGGAGCGCGAGGGCCACCGGTTCGCCACCCAATCGGATACTGAAGTCCTGGTGCACGGCTGGGAGCAGTGGGGCGAGGAATTGCTGCCGCGCCTCAACGGCATCTTCGCGTTCGCCCTGTGTGACCAGCGTGGAGGTAAGAGCGTGACGTTGCTGGCTCGGGATCCCGCCGGGGTCAAGCCGTTGTATTGCGGCGCCAACGGCGACCTCACCTGGTGGGCCTCCGAGCTGGGCGCGGCTCGACACGCGGGGTTGGCGTCGGAGGAGATGTCACCCGAGGCCCTCAAACTGTTCCTCTTGTTTCGCTACGTGCCGGCTCCTGCCGCGATCCTCCAGGGCGCTCGCAAGCTGCCGCCAGGACATTTCGCGTTGCTGCGAGGGGAGGACGGAGGTCGGATCCCGGAGTTCCGCGCCTACCGGACAGCGATCCGTTCCAGCGCCGAGCCGCGCGACCGGAGTGACTGGCGACTGGCGCTGATGACAACGCTCGAGGCCGCGGTCACCCGGCAATTGATGAGCGATGTGCCCGTCGGATCTTTGCTCTCGGGGGGCGTCGACTCGACGGTGGTGACCGCAATGATGACGCGTCACCTTCCGTATCGCCCGCACGCATTTGGGATCGGCTTTCGATCGCAGGGGGAACGAAGCGAGGCCGTGGCCGCGGAACGCGCCGCGCGTGCCCTCGACGTCCCCTACACAGCGACCGCGGTGGACGACAACGAATACCTGGCGGCCTGGCCGAGTGCGTTCGCCAGTGCGAGCGAGCCGATCGGCAACTCCGGAGGGTTGCTGCTCCATTTGCTCTGCCGGACGGTTGGCCGCACCCACAAAGTTGTTCTCACCGGCCAAGGCGCCGACGAGCCCTTGGGCGGCTATCCGCGTCACATGGCGGAGCGATTGCGCCGGTTCGGCTGGGTGGCGCCACGCGCCAGCGCCTGGGTGGCGGAGCGATTGCTCGGTGCCGGGGCTGGTCGTCGATTGGGCCGGGTGGCTCGAGCGACGAACCGCATCGATCGCTACCTCGAGATCTTCGCCGTGTTGGAACCGGCACTCATTGATCGTCTTGTCCCGCGGGGAGCGTCGGCGCGGGAGCTCGGCCGCGCCGCGATTGCGCCCTGGGCGAACGACGGTGACTCGGGCGACGATCTGAACGATCTGCTGCGCGTCGATGCTCGACTTTCACTGGCGAATGATCTGCTGGCCATAGCCGACGAGTGTTCGATGCGGGCCTCGGTCGAGCTGCGGGTGCCATTCCTCGATCTCGAATTCCTGGAGTTGGCCGAGCGGATGCCGAGTCGTTACAAGGTGTCGATGCTGGGCGAACGGAAGTGGCTGTATCGCCAGGCGGCCACCCGATCCTTGCCGCCCGCGTTGGCGAGGGCAACGGTCGGTGTCCGTGCCCGTGTGGGTCGAAAAGCGGGGTTCACCACACCGCTCCAGGACTGGTTCGGCGGCAACGGAAGCCCGTTGGGTGCTACGCACCAGTGGTCGGAGCCCTTGGTGTCGCGTGGACTGCTCGAACCATCGGGAGCCCGCGGCTTCCTGGCTGAAGCCGAGCGAGCACCGGGGCGGTGGCAACGGGAGCTGCTGGCGCTGTACGCGTTGTCGCGCTGGATCGCGTCCCCGGCGTAGGTGGATGAATACCCCGATCCGTCGGACCATCGGCCTGACCCTGGTCAGTGCGATGGCCCGCGTGCCGGCGTTCTTGATCCCCGTCTTGATCGCGGCGGTCTTCGGAGCGGCCCCAGAGACCGACGCGTATTTCCTGGCGTACAGCGCAGTCCTTCTCCTGGGCGGAACGATCGCGCAGGGAACAGAACAGGCCGTCGTGCCATTCGCCGCCCGAGAGATCTCACGGGCTGACGCGGCGCCTCGCCGGTACTTGGATTTGGCCGCCCGGCGAGCGGCCTTGGCTGGTGGATTGGCGTGGGTGGTGGGTATTCCAATTCTCATGCTCGCCGCGGCCGGCGATCTCCGCATCGCCGTGGTGCGTTACGCGATTGTCTTCACCCCCTTGGCCATTGCCTGGTGTGCCGCCGCGGTCTATGCAGGTGCACTGGTGTCCCAGTGGCGAATCGCGATCGCTACCGGATCGATGTTGTGGCGAGGAGTGGGAGCGTTGCTGGGTTTGGCGGCCGCGCAGTGGGGTGGTGGCCTATTGACGGTCGCCGCCGGGCTCGGGATGGGTGAGATCTGCCGCGGATGGTGGTTGAGGAGCCGCCTGTGGCGGGAGATTGCACCGGCGCGCTCTGGCCGTGCGGGCTCGCTGCTGGAGCTATTTCGAGCCACGATGGCGCAAGCCATGGCGAGCGCGGCGACGGGCATCGCCCCACTCGTCGAGCGATTGCTGGCGGTGTCGTTGGGGGCCGGCGCGGTATCGCATCTCGAATACGCGGTCCGGCTGCTCATTGTTCCAGCGGTGCTGTTCGATGGCGCGCTCGCCCCGCTGTTGCTCGCGCGGTGGACCAGTCAGATCCATACGGAGGGAGCGCACCCCCGGTCGAGCGACGTCTTGCGCTCCGTGGGGCGCGGTATGGCATTGGCGGCCGGCATTGCGACGCTCGTGGTGGTTTTCGCCCCAAGCTTTGTCCGCCTGGTGCTGGGGCGCGGCCGCTTCGGTCCGGAGGACGTCGTCGTCGTCAGCTCGGTGCTCCGCGTCCTCGCGGTTGGATTCGTCGCCACCATGGGTGCCCTGCTGCTCGAGCGTCTGTACCTGGCGTCCACCCGGAACCGAGTGCTGGCGGGGCTGTCGCTTGGCAGGGCCGCCCTCCGGCTGGGGACGGTGGTCGCGCTGCTGCCGTCTCGCGGCATTCTGGCGTTCGGGTTCGGGTACGTGGTTGCGGACTGGGCGTATCTCATTGCCCTGGTTGTCCTCATCCGCACGCCAGCGGTCGTGGCGGCGACCCCCGGTCCTCCTCGGCTGGAGCAGACGTGACTTTGCGGACCATAGACTGGGCTCGCTGGTACGGGACGACCACGGCCACCGTCTCCCACCTGGAGCACGCGTACTCGCCGGCGCGCTTCCTCGAAACCCTCGCTGCGCACCTGCCGAAAGGCGGTAACGCCCGCGTGTTGGAGCTTGGTTGCGCTCCGGGGCGGTGGCTCGGGTGGGCGGCGTTACGGCTCGGTGTGCAGGCGGTGGGTTTGGAACTCGACCCCGTGGGCGTGCGGCTGACGCGGACACTGTATCCACGGATCCCGATTGCGCGGGCTGACGCGTTCAGCCTGCCGTTCGCCGAGCAGTGTTTTGATGCGGTCTATTCCGCCGGTTTGATCGAGCACTTCGAGGACCCGTCCGGGATTCTCCGGGAGGCGTGGCGCGTACTGCGGCCCGGCGGGACCTGCGTGTGCCTCGTTCCGAACCTTGCGCCAGGCTCCTTCGCCCGGTGGCACTTTCGGACCTTTCACCGGGAGACATTCGAGGCCCACCGGAGTTATACGCTCGTGGATCTGGCGACGGTGATCGAGGGAGCAGGATTCTCCGTTGTGCACGAAGAGTACAGCGGCCTGTACGTCCCGCATCTGCAGCGATTGCTGGGACGCCTCCCGCTCCGGGCCGTGCTGCGGCGTCTCGAACATCCACGGCTGGCGAGCGATGTGGTCGTGGTCGGACGCCGGAGCCGCGACGGCGGGAGGAAAGGCTTCTGAGCCCGAGAGCCACGGTCGGTTGGGCGTTGGTCGTGATGGGACTAGCTGCGGCCGCCGCGATACAATCCGCCGTATTTGTCGTGATCGCAACGGCCGTCCTGCTCGTTGGAATCTGGCGCTGGCCGAACCTCGCGCTCGAGGCCGGGGTGATGCTCACGCTCGTGGTGCGGCCTTGCGTCGACGTGTTCAGTGAACGGCGTCTCGGGCTCGGCCCGTTTGCGCCAAACCCTTCGGTCGTGCTCGGTCTCGTCGTGCTCGGGATTGCGGGGGTGCACGCCGTGCGCCGTGCGCGAGCTGGACTCTCATGGTGGCCGGAGCGTGGTGTGTGGCGCGCCCACCTCTTCCTGTTTGCCGCATATGGCATCGCGCTGGTCTCCGGAACGCGACTGTACGGGGTGGGCGGCTTCATGCAGGGGATTCGCGAGGTGGTGCGCGTCGGCAGTATCGTCGCGGCGTTCTTCGTCGTCCTGTGGTGGGTCGGCGCCGACCGTGCGCGGTACCGTCGCGGGTGGGCGTACCTACTGGTCGGACTGATCGTTCCGATCGGGGTAGCCCTGTGGCAACTCGTGACGGGCACGGGGTTCCTGGAGACGGACGGGTTGAACCGACTGCAGGGAACGTTTTCCCACCCGAACTCTTTCGGGTTGTACCTCGTGCCCTTTGTCCTGATCACGCTCGGCACGGCGGTGCGGACGTCCGGGGTGCAGCGGCTGTTCGCGTTCCTCGGCGCGGCGGCATTGACCTGGTTGATTCTCCTCACCTACAGTCGCACGGCGCTCCTCGTGTTAGCGATGGGGCTCCTCGCGCTCCCCGCCCTGCACGCGCGCCACATCGGACTGCGGGCGCTCGGACGATCGCTCGCCGTCGTGCTGGTGCTCGTCGCGGTCGGGTGGCTCCTCGCGGGAAACCTGGTGCGGGAGCGGTTCGCGGATCTCTCACTTGGTCGCAGCGCGTTGGATGCCGCCCAGAGCGGTGCGTCCGAGAATTCGTATACGTGGCGACTCATCAATTGGACTGTGCTGATCGACTTGGGGCTCGAGCACCCTGTGACGGGCCACGGGGCTGGGATGACGACGGTATTGAACCCGATCGTAAACATGGACAACGGCGTGCCGTACAACGCGCACAACGATTTGGTGCGGTTCTTCTTCGAGAGTGGGCTCCTCGGTCTGCTCTGCTATCTGGTCTACGCGCTGTTGTTGTGCCGGTGGGCCGTCCACTGGGCGCGTGCGGCCGCACCGGAGTTCTCCGCAACCGCGCTTGCCATTGCCGCGACATGGCTGGCGTTCCTGCTCCTGAGCCTCGGGAATACCGAGTTGTCCCTCAACACTGCCATCCTCTATACGATGTATGGCATGCTGGCGCTGGTCGTCGGTGCGAGTGCTCCTGCGGCAGCTTCACCCCCGGCGGTGGCGCAGGCCATCGATTCATGATCCCGCGGATTGGCCGGGCTTGCACAGCACGACATAGCCATGTGTGAAGTCATGGCGGCGGTCCAGGCCGTCCAGCGATGCGAGCAGGAGGGCGGGAACCAGCAGTAGACCGTAGGTGACGACGTACAACATCGTTTTCCAGGCGGCGCGTTCGGCTGCGCCGCCGAAGAGCTGCCAGGGGATCATTTGTAACATGGACCCGAGTGTCAGGAGGATCCCCCCGCGCGGCGCGAGCGAGAGGACGCGCAGGTGATGGCGACCCAGCAGTTGCCGCAGCCCCATCTCTGTCCACCGATGGAAGTCCAGATCTTGATGCACGCCCCATGTGAGCGGTGTGGTCAGCACACAATTCCCACTGACTGTGAGGACGCGACAGATCTCTTGCAGGACGGCATCGGGGTCCGGGACGTGCTCGAGCAGTTCGGTGCACAGCACCAGGTCAAATGCGCCGCTCGTGAAGGGCAACTGGCCGGCGTCACACCGCACGTCGGCGCCGGCGATCAGATCGGCGGTGACGTAGCGACGATGTTGAAAGAGATCTGCGTAGGGCGCGCTCCCGCTCCCGAGGTCGAGCACGCACTCGGCGGGCGGGACTTGCTGCGCTACGCGGCGGAGCTCGACGCGTATCCGGCGCCCCGCCGGGTCGATGGCTATTGCCAGCGTCCGGAGCTTGGAGAGGAGGGACAAGCGCTAGGGCGGCGTCGATGCTCGTTTCAGCGCGAGGCGGGCCAGTGCGATGACGACGCCGGTCAGCGCCCCCAGCAGAACCGCGAGTCGACGCTGCGGCCAGCTGCGTTTGACGGGCACAAGCGGGGGATCGATGACGCTGATGGAGGGGGTGTTCCGCACGGCCTGCACGGACGCCTGCTCTTCTTGGAGTCGGAGCTGAACGTACACCTGCTGCGCCATGTCCACCGCGCGCCGCAGTCGTGCTTCTTCCATTTGTAGGGACGGAGCGTTGGCGATGGTCCGGTTTCGTTCATAGAACTTCTGCAAGCCAAACTCGGCGTCCGCCAGTTCGCGTTGCGCGTCGGCGGCTCGCTGCGACGTGAATGTGCGTTCCGCGCCGGCGCGTGCCTGGCGGAGCGCGATGTTGGCCTCGTTGAGCGCAGTGAGCGTGCTCTCGGCCAGGGCCTCGGCCAGGATTGGCGTTCGTGCCTCGATGCTGAATCGCACGACGCCCGTCCGGATGTTGAGGTCGACGCTCAGCGCCTTGCGCAGTTTGCGCACCGTGTAGTACTCGCGCCAGCCGGTTGGATCGTCGGCGTAGCCGTAGATCGTGGCGAGGGAGGCGATCCCCGTGTGCCACGGAAACGACGCGGCAGCCACGCGGCGCAATACCGCGTCCGTGGTGAGGAGATCGGCGAACAGCTGCGCGTTGTTCTGTGTGGCGACGTTGAGTCCCCCGATTTGGGAAGCCAATCCTGCCAGCGCGCCGCTGATTTGCGGCGCTGGGGCCGACTCCGCTTGAAACGCCGCGCTGGATCGGAAGTACGACGGCAACAGCACGGCGGTGACACCCCCGGCCGTCGCGCCCACCAGCATGGCTCCGAGCGCGAAGGGCCACTGCCGAGCCAGGTCCTGGAGCACCCGGTCGCCCAACGTGAACCAGTCGGATGGCGCCCGGGCGGTCACGGGATGCCCGGGGGAGGCGTGTACGCCCGCCAGCGATCAGCAGTGGTCTTCCACCAGAGATCCCCCGTCTCGGTATACAACAGGTCAGCCAGCTGGACGTGGAGGCGGTGATACGCGCGGGAATTCAACCCTTGCGTTCTGGAGTACAGCGTCCAGCTCCCAGTGTCATAGAACGGCGTGTAGTACTTCATAGCCTTAAGCCCCTGGACGTAAACGCGCTGGACTTCAGGGTCTTGGGTGAGTCGGGCGAGGTACCCGAGCTGGACGAGCGCCACGGCCACGCCGTTCCATACCTGCACCACCGGGTGATACTCCTCGAACCAATACCCATGGGTTGTATCCGGCAGCAGAACGCCGCCGCTGTCCCACGGCACCAGCAGGGACCGAAATACTTCCATGGCCCGATGAGCCACAGGGCGGAGCCGGTGCGGGCAAAACATTCGCTGTACACCATCATCGCCGCTCCCTGCGCCATCCCTGAGATCCACGGAGCGTTGA
>CAWGDK010000004.1:0-521896 GCA_963821385.1 uncultured Gemmatimonadales bacterium | reverse complement strand
GCTCTACCTCCAAGATGGCAGGCGGCCGGCATCGGTACGGCGCACTTCCCGGAAGCGCAGGCCCTGTACGTGCCCCTCGTCGGGGCGGCGGGGAGACTCGGCGTGATGGGGGTGCGGCCCGATCACCCCGATCAGTTTCGACCTCCCACGGTCCGACAGGTGATCGAGACCTTCGCCGGACAGGCCGCTCGAGCCCTCGAGCACGCACACGCGGCCGCGATGGAGAGGACCGAAGCCGCGACGCGCCGCTAGATTAGGCGTTTCGATGACTGACGCCGCCCCGCTGGTCCTGCTGATCGAGGACGAGCCGCAGATGCGCCGCTACCTGCGCGCCGCACTCGAGAGCCACGACTACCGGCTGGTCGAGGCGACGACCGCCCGCGAAGGGCTGGCCCAAGCCACCGGTCGCAATCCCGACATCATCCTGCTCGACCTCGGCCTGCCCGATGGGGACGGCATCGACCTGGCGCGCCGCATCCGGGAATGGGCATCGACCCCGATCATCGTGATCTCGGCCCGCGGCAAGGAACAGGACAAAGTGGCCGCACTCGACGCCGGCGCCGACGACTACCTCACCAAGCCGTTCGGCACCGACGAGCTCCTGGCGCGGTTGCGGGTCGCCTTACGGCACGTGGCACGCGCCGCGGCTCCCGACGAGCCGGTCTTCACCACGGGAGAGCTGCGGGTCGATCTGGCAGCCCGCCAGGTCTTCATCGGTGGCGCCGAGGTCCACCTGACGCCCACTGAATACAAGCTGCTCACGACGCTCATCCGCCACGCGGGGAAGGTCGTGACCCACCGCCTGCTCCTGAAGGAAGTCTGGGGGCCGAACGCCGTGGAGCACACGCACTATCTGCGGGTGTACATGACCCAGCTGCGCCACAAACTCGAGCGCGACCCAACCCGGCCTCGCCACCTGCAGACAGAGGCCGGCGTGGGATACCGACTGCGCCTGGAGTGAGCGCCACATCCTACGCCGGCCTTCATCCGGCATAGCGCGTTTCTTCACACAGCGCCCGGTAGGTTCTCCAGAGCATCACCCGGTGCCTTCATTACGGGTCACCCTGGGGTACGCATGCCGGAACTGCGGGTGCGACAGCTCTACACATTCGGGTCGCTGCGAAACGCCGCGGACGGCTTCTGTTTCGGGATCAAGAACCGGCTCAGTGATGCCGTCGTCACCGGGCTGGCCGGTCTGCTGGTGGATGGTCACGAGATCCCCGCCTCACAGCTGTGGCTCGAATTCGCCGGGGGGGCCACACTCCCGGCGGCGGCCGTCACCCCGGAGAGTCCGCTCGCCTTCGCGCTGCGGGCCACCGCGGACATCCATGCGGTAGGCGCGCCGCTGGCGGACGGCCGCCATGAAGTCCAGTTCGTGCTCGAAACCACGCCGTTTGGCTCAGTGGCCGTGACGGCGGAAGATGCGGTAACCGCGGCGGGCCCCTCAACCCGTGTCGGAATTCCCTACGACAAGGACGACGGCCACAACTACTCCCGCGACATGGCGGAGGCTCGGCGGCACTTCGTCGAGGCCGCTACCGGCATCCCGCTTCGCCACGTCGGCGCCTACTCGTTCGACCCGGCCGTCACCCGGGGCAACATCGAGAACTTCACCGGCGTGGCGCAGATGCCGATCGGTTTCGCCGGCCCGCTCCGGATCAACGGCGAGCACGCCCAGGGCGAGTTCCTGATCCCGCTGGCCACGACCGAGGGCACGCTCGTCGCCTCCTACAACCGCGGCATGAAGGTGCTCAACCTGGCGGGCGGCGTGACCTGCACCGTGTCGGCGGACTGCATGCAGCGGGCGCCGGTCTTCGTGTTCGCATCGGCGCGCGAGGCGCGCGACTTCCGCGACTGGGTGGAGGAGCACACCGCGGAGATCCGCGGCGAGGCCGAGGCGACGTCGCGCGTGGCGAGGCTGCTGTACATCGACACCTACCTGGCGAACAAGTTCGCCTTCCTGCGCTTCAACTACACCACCGGCGACGCCGCGGGGCAGAACATGGTCGGGCGCGCGACGTTCGCCGCCTGCAGCTGGATCCTGCACCACGCGTCCGGATCCGGCGATTCTACCTCGAGTCGAACTTCGCGACCGACAAGAAGGCCTCGCACGTCAACGTGATGCGCACGCGCGGCAAGCGCGTGACCGCCGAGGCGGTCATTCCGCGCGCCGTCCTGCGCGAGCACCTGCGGGTCGAGCCGGAGTCGCTCCAGGAACACGGGGGCGTCGCCAACGTCGGCGCGTTCCTCTCGGGCGCCAACAACAACGGACTCCACTCGCCCAACGCCATCACCGCGATGTTCATCGCGACCGGCCAGGACGTCGCCAACGTCGCCGAGGGATCCGCGGCGCTCGTCTACACCGAGATGACCCCGACGGGGACCTCTACCTCTCGATCACGATCCCGTCGCTCATCGTGGCGACCCACGGCGGCGGCACCGGGCTGGCGACCCAGCGGGAGTGCCTCGAGCTGCTGGGCTGCTGCGGCGAAGGGAAGGTGAACAAGCTCGCCGAGATCGTGGCCGGCGTCGTGCTGGCCGGCGAGCTCTCGCTCGCCACCGCGATCTCCTCGCTCGAATGGGTGTCGGCCCACGAGCGATACGGGCGGAACCGGTGACGGCCAGAGCATCGCGGCCCCCGTGGATCGCGCACCCGACATGCGCCGGCCAGCCGAGTCCGGGGCAACGCCGTCCCGATACGCCGCCAGGCTCGTCCGCCGGGCCCTGGCCGTGAACCGCCACCTCGCCGGGCTCCTCGCCGGCGGGCTCGTCGCCCACGTCCGGAGCCGGCGCACCGCCGGGCGCGACCGGGGCTTCCGCTTCCGGGCCTCGCCGCCCTGGCGGCGCTGGTGCGGCCGTTCCTACGGCGCGACCTCGCCGACCTGCCGTTCCCCGTCCAGCTCCGGCGGCGCCTCGAGCTGCTCGGGCCGACCTACATCAAGCTGGGCCAGATCCTGAGCCTGCGCGAAGACCTGCTGCCCCAGTCGATCACCGACGAGCTCAAGAACCTGCTCGACCGCCTGCCGGCGGTTCCGTTCGACGAGTTCCGCGAGCTGGTCGAGCGCGATCTCGGCCGGCCGGTCGACGAGCTGTTTCTGGATCGATCCCGAGCCGCTCGGCTCGGCCTCGATCGCGCAGATCCACCGGGCCACGACGCGCGACGGCGACGACGTCGTCATCAAGGTCGTGAAGCCCGGAATCCCGGAAACCCTCCGGCGCGACGCCCGGCTGCTGCGCATGCTCGGGACGCGCCCTGCAGTGGCTGTTCCCGCGCTATCAGCCCAGGCGGATCATCAACGAGTTCGTCGACTACACGCTGCGCGAGGTCGATCTGCGGCGCGAGGCCGACAACGCCGAGACCTTCGCGGCCAACTTCCGGGATCAGCCCGACATCGTCTTCCCGGATGATCTACCGCGATCTCCGGGCCGCGAGTGCTGTGCATGGAGTTCTTCGACGGCCTGCGGCCGGATACGCCCGAGGCGCAAGCGCTGCCGAGAAAGAACGCGAGCAGCTGGTCGACCTCGGCGCCGCGGCGATCATCCGGATGATCTACCGCGACGGCTTCTTCCACGCCGACCTGCATCCCGGGAATCTGCTGGTGCTCCCCGGCCCCAAGGTCGGGTTCATCGACCTCGGGATGGTCGGGCGGCTGGACGACGAGCTCCGCCGCACCCTGCTCTACTACTACTACTGCCTGGTCACCGGCGACACCGAGAACGCGGCGCGCTATCTCGCGGCCGTGGCCGAGCCCGGCCGCGACGGCGATCCCGCGGGCTTCCGCCGCGAGGTCGCCGAGATCTCCCGGCGCTGGAGGCGCGCCGCGACGTTCGACCGTTCTCGCTCGGCCAGCTGATCCTCGAGTCGGTCGCGCGGGGGGCGCAGTACCGGATGTACTTCCCGGTCGAGATGGTGCTGATGGTCAAGGCGCTGATCACCTTCGAGGGCGTCGGCCACGTGCTGCTGCCGGGCTTCGACGTCGCCGAGGTGTCGCGCCGGCACATCCGCGAGATCTTCCTCCGCCAGTTCAGTCCCTGGCGCGTCGTGCAGCGAGGAGCTGCGGGGCGCCCCGGATCTCGTCGACGCGCTGCTCAAGGTGCCGCTGCTCGTCACCGAAGGCCTGCGGGTGCTCGAGAAGACGACGCGGCGCCGCGGAGAATCCGTTGGCCGGGCTCCGCGGAACGCTGCTCGCCGGCTTCTGCCTCGTGGCGGGCGCCATCATCATGGCGTTCGGCGGTGCCTGGCCGATCTGGGCCGCGCTGTTCGCCCTGGCCCCGTTGCTCGCCTTGCGACGGGCGCGGTGCATGGCACAGTCAGTCGCCGCCCCGGCCGCGCATCCCGCGCCCGCCCACGATCCGTTCGACCCGGAATTCTGCCGCCGCTGGAGCGCGAGGTGCTGGGGCCGATCTCCGAGCACTACTTCCGCTCCCGGTGATCGGCGCCGAGCGGATCCCCACAGGGGCCCGTCATCCTCGCCGCGAACCACAGCGGCAACGCCTTCCCGCACGACGGGATCGTGCTCGACGCGGCGCTCTGGCGGCGCGACGGGTTGCGGCCGCCGGAAGTTCCGCACGGTGTACGAGGCCGAGCTGTCGCTGGTCTGGTGGATGCGCCCCTTCGGGCTCGACAACTTCTGGCGGCGCGGCGGCGGCGTGGACATGACCTTCGACAACTTCGAGCGACTGCTCGAGCGCGGCGAGCGCGTGCTCTACTTCCCCGAGGGCGTGCCGGGCATCGGCAAGGGATTCAACCGGCGCTACCAGCTGCAGCGCTTCAAGACGAGCTTCGTGCTCCTGGCCGCCCGCCACCGCGTTCCGGTCTATCCGGTCCACATCATCAACGCCGAGTGGGTCCACCCCTTCGGCTACACCTTCCCGCCGCTCGACCGGCTGATGCAGCGGGTCTTTCACGTGCCGTTCCTGCCGCTGCCGATCGGGATCCTCGCCATCATCTTCCCGTGGATGTGGTACCTCGCGTTCCCGTGCCGGATGGTGTTCGTGATCGGAGAGCCCATCGACGTGCCTGGGCTCTTGTGGCTCGAAGGCGATCACCGACTTCGACAGCCCGGACAGCGGGGCGCTGCGACGCGTGGCGCAGCGTGTCCGCGACCAGATGCAGGGGGAGCTGAGCGAACTCGTGGCGATGCACGGGCGGCGGCCCTATCACGTACGGACGCTCTGGCGCGAGCTGAGGCGGTGCTGGGGCCGGTGGCGGACGATCCTGCCCTGGGGATGGCCGGTCGCCTTCATCCGGACCGAGCGCGACCGCCGCCGGCCCCCGGCCCGCAACCGGCTGCACGCTATCCTGCGTGACTGGGACCTGATCGGATTCTACCTGCCGTTCGGCTGGCCGCTCCTCTCACTGTTCCGCGCGTTCCGCCGGCCGCCGTGTGGCTACCGCGGCCTCACCCGGGAGGAGATCCGCGAGCAGCAGGGAAACTTCCTCTGGCGGCTTTCAGAACGTCCGCTCCCCCAGGTGCGGTGATGGCGTCATGAGCCTGCCGTTCACACGAGACGAGTTCTTCGCCGTGTTCGCGAGCTACAACAACGCCGTCGCTCCCATGCAGCTGCTGTTGCTCGCCTTGGGGCTAGCGGCGGTGGTGCTCGCGCTGCGGCCGACCAGGTGGTCGGACCGCGTGATCGGTGCTATCCTGGCCACCCTGTGGCTGTGGATGGGCGTCGAGTATCAGTGGCGCTTCTTCCGAGCCATCAATCCAGCGGCCACGGTGTTCGCCGTCGCCTTCATCGCGGAAGCCGCGCTCCTCACCTGGTATGCCACGGTGCGCCGGCGGATCACGTTCGCCGCTCCCGCCTCGTCGCGGGGGAGGATGGGCGGTGGAACTGCCATCGATGTGTTCGCCGCCTATCCCGCCATCGGGTGGATGCTCGGCCACCGCTACCCGGCCAGCCCGACGTTTGGCCTCCCCTGTCCCACCACGATCGCCACACTCGGCCTGCTGCTCTGGAGCCGGGATCGGGCGCCGCTCGCCGTCATGATCATCCCCTGGGCCTGGGCGGTCATCGGCTCGGTTGCCGCGATCCAGCTCGGCGTGCGGAAGACCCTCGGTTTGCCCGTGGCGCTCGCCTGCTCGCTCTGGGGGTGGTTCACCACTCAGCGCTTGCCGAAGACACCCTCGAGCCCAGCGACCGCCGCAGCGAACCGACTCCTCGTCTTCGATGGCGTACCCGGAACGCCCACGCCCGACCACAGGTCCCGGGCGTCGTCGTCCAGCACGTCGTCGCGCAACCGAATGCCGTGGCGCGCGAGCACCGGCCCGAGCGTCTCCCGGCGGCGGCGCAGATCGTGCCGCGTGGCCGCATAGGCAAGCTGGCAGACGGCCCGGCGTGAGGAAAAACTGAAAGACGCGAGTGAAGAACATCTGATACTCGTCCGCCCCGGGCTCGAACAACAGGACATCGGCCTTCGGAAATCGTCGTTCGTACGCCGCCATGCCGACCTCGAGCCGGGAATGCACCAACGTTCGAAACGTCTGGGACAGCACCGCCGGCAAACCACGGCGCATCAATTCCGCCGGACGCAGCAACCCGCGCGTGATGCCGGTCGCCGTGTCGGTCGGCACGAGGGGGTTCACGCACAACAGCAACCCCACGCCGTGCTCCAGGGCCACCGAGGCGTGCAACGTTTTCAGCAACACGCCGTCCACGCAGGCGCGCCCGTCAATCGTCACCGGTGGATAGAGTCCTGGAAACGCGGTGCTGGCCTGCACCGCACGAGAGATCGGCACATGGTCGGTGCCCGGCTCGCCGAACCGGATCGCCGTTCCCGACTCGAGGTCCGTCGCGACGACCACCAGCTGGTGCGCCAGCTTGCGAAAGTCGTTGGTGCGACCCTCGATGGCGTAGATCTTCTCGAGGTAGCGACGGATCGGTTCGTTGTCGAAGAGGCCGACCGGCAGCGCATCGGCGAGCCGCGTCAGCGATTCCAGCATGGTTTGATCGCCGGGCCGCCTGGTGAACTGCATCAGGGCATCGGCCAGGAGTCGCGGCAACATCAGACCTCGGCGGCCGAGCTCTTTGTAGGCGGGCGTGAAGAAATTCTCCGGCACAAACGGATGCTCGCCCGGCTCGGGCTTCACCAGCGCCCGGGCGAGCTGGCTGGGCGTGATGCCGTTGACGAGCGCCGAGGCGACGAACGCGCCGGCGCTCACGCCGACGTACGTGTGCAGCCCAGTCAGATCCAATCCCTCGAGCGCTTCCTCGAGGGCGCGAAGGGCGCCGATCTCGTACACGGCGCCCTCCGGTCCGCCCCCCGCGAGCGCAAGCCCAATACGCCCGCGCTGCGTGGGACGTGCGGCCCGCGGGCTCATGGCTCGCTCAGGCGGTTGCGAAGGTGGCCGGCTCCCGTACGGGCCTGACCGCCTTGGGCCGTTTTCCTTTGGACCGGGCGACCACCCGGGTGAGCTCCTCCACCCGCTTGGTGAGCGTGACGATCTCTTTCCTCGTCGGCACGCCGAGCTGATGCAGCGCCACGGTCATGCCGGTGTCGAGCGGATTCCCGATCCGATGTATGGCGCGGCCGGCGTCCTCCCGTACCCGCTCCCCCACCCGCCCCACCCGGGTGAAAACCTTCTCCAGACGCGTCTTATTGAGCTTCTCGACGCCCTGGCCCTTCTTCACCAGCGCACCGAACAGCTTGCCGCCTTCTTCGCCCGCCAGGGCGAACGCCCCCAGGCCCGCGAGCCAGATGTGCTGCGCGGAACGGCGGATCGTCGGGGGCTCCAGGTGCTTTCTCGTCTTTTTCATCGTTCCTCCACGTCAGTCCGGATTTGAACTTTCTCGACGCGCGCGGGTCGGACTCCCCGCGGGCGGCGGACGCGGGGCGTTGCCCCACGGCCAACCAAGGTGAGCGACCGCTCAAGCTGCCGCAGGCCACCGCGCAACAGGTCCAGCTCCTGCCGCGGTCGCCGAACCCGCCGGCGGGTCTTCGGCGGCGCCAGCAGGCGATCCATTTCGTTTCGGAGGTGACGCACACCGCTCGCCAGCAGACGCTCTCCGCTGCGGATGATCTCATGCAACGCGTCAGCGGAAAGGAACGACTCCCCGCGCCGCTCGCGCTCTGAGATCACCTGCGTCAGGACTTGGCCAGTGACATCGGCGCCGCTGACGTTGTCCACCACGCGGAGCACTTCACCGCGGCGGATCAGGGCCGGGATTTCGTCCAACGAGATGTAGCGGCTGTCCGCCGTGTCGTAGAGCTTCCGGCTGCCACCCCGATAGCGCGTGATCACCCTCGGCATTGCGTCCCTCCGTGCACTCCAAGCGCGCGGCGTCGCACTTGCCGCACTGCGACAATCCTAGGTTGGCCCCAATGAACCCATTCTGAAACGGAGATGAGCCCTTCACACAAGCGCTTTGCCCCACTGCCCGGTTGGGCTAGGTTACAGGGACGGCGGCGCCGATTCGGCGCTCGCCTTCCCTTGAGGAGGGGTTGTATGAATCGGACGTCGAGCGTGCTTCGGCTGACGATCGTTCTCGGACTGGTGACCGCCCTGCTCGGGACGACTGCACTGGTCCGCGCGCCCGCACCCGCGCTGCCAACCGTGACGGTGTACAAGAGCGCCAGTTGCGGCTGTTGCCACAAGTGGATCGATCACCTGCGCGCTGCCGGATTCACGGTCACGGCGTTCGACACGGAGGATCTCACCAGCGTCGCTACCAGCATGGGCGTGCCGTTCCGACTCTCATCCTGCCACTCGGCGCGGGTGGGCAACTACGTCATCGAGGGACACGTGCCCGCCGATCTCATCAAGAAGCTGCTCGACGAGCACCCCGCGCTGGCGGGGCTCGCCGTCCCCGGGATGGTGACCGGCTCGCCCGGCATGGAAGGCCCCAACCCGCAGCACTACGACGTAATCGCCTGGGATCGCACCGGGAAAACCACGGTGTACGCCCGGCGCTGACACAAGCTCCGGCACGGGTGCGTAGATTTGAACGCTCACCCGTGACCACCACCACGCAGACCCCGCCGCGAACGACGACGCCCGTCGACGCCGCTGAGCGACGGCGGCAGCTCGAAACGATGCGGCGCCGCGCCACCGGCCTGCTCGTCCTGGCCCTGGCCGTCTACATCGCCGCGAGTCTGTTCGAATCGACCCATCCGTGGCTCGGGTACGTCCGGGCCACCGCGGAGGCGTCCATGGTCGGCGGATTGGCCGACTGGTTCGCGGTCACCGCGCTGTTCCGCCATCCGCTCGGCATCCCGATTCCCCACACCGCCATCGTCGCCAAGCAGAAAGACCGCATCGGTCGCGTGCTCGGCAATTTCGTCCAGAATCACTTCTTGTCGCGCGAGATCGTCACCGCGGAGTTACGAGGCATGCGGCTGTCCCAGCGCATCGCCCGCTGGCTGGGCGAGCCGGCCAATAGTGCGCGGCTGGCGCGACAGCTCGCCGCCGGCGTCGCCCGCACCGCCCTGGCGCTCCCCGATGATCAAGTCCGGGAAATCATCCAGCGCAGCGCGGTGGCGCGGATCCGCAAGACACCCGTCGCCCCGATGTTGAGCGACGTGCTCACCCTCGTCACCGCCGACGATCGCCACCAGCAGCTCCTGAACGAGGCGATCGGCATCATCGCCCGGACCATCGAGGACAACCCGGACGCGATCCGCGATGGGATCCGCAGCTCGAGTCCGTGGTGGGTCCCGGGCGTCGTCGACCAGGTGGTCTTCAAGAAGATTCTGCGGTCGGTGACCCGGCTCGTCGATGAAATCCGGATCGATCCCCATCACCCGCTGCGGCGGCGGTTCGATGAAGCGCTCACCGATTTCATCGACAAACTGAAGCACTCCCCCGAAGTCAGCGCCAAGGCCGAAGCCCTGAAGGAGCAGATGCTGGGGCACCCGATGGTGGAGGATTGGGCCGCGGCGATATGGGACAGCGCTCGCCAGGCCGCGGAGCGCTACCGGCAGAACCCGGAAGGTGCGCCGCCCGACGCGCTCGAGCGCGGCATCATCGCGCTCGGCGAATCGTTGCTCGCCAACACCGCACTCGCCGCCGAGCTGGACGGGTTTCTCACCGAAGCGGTCGCGACCGTCATGGAACAGCACCGCCACGAGGTGGCCGAGCTCATCACCCACACGGTGAGCGCGTGGGACCCCGAGGTGGCGGTGCAACGACTGGAGCTGGCGGTGGGCAGCGACCTGCAATACATCCGGATGAACGGAACGCTGGTCGGTGGGCTCGTCGGGTTGTGTATCCACGCCATCTCGGCATGGTTGCACTGACCGCCTAGTGCAGCGCGCCCATCCCCTGGATGGCGACCGCCCGCGTCACGCCGCCGGCGAATGTGTTGCGGCGCACCAGGAAGTCTCCCGACCGCCCGTCGTCGAGGACCAACCGGTACTTTTGTCCCGCCGAGAGGCTCGCCAGGTGCGTGACGGTGATCGTTCCAAACCACTCGTTGACGCCGTTGCGATCGACCTCTTCGATCGAAACGTCGACGTCCTTCGCGACGACACTGCCGTCCTCGAGACAGATCTTGCACCGGTGGAAGGGCATACGATAAAGATTGCCCCCGTCGGTCAGCGGGGGAAGGCGTCCGGAAGTCCGCCGTCCAGCGTGAGGATATCCCCGGTCGTGTAGCGGAACCGCTCGCTCGCGAGCAACACGGCGAGATCCGCCGCCGCCTCGGGCGGGATCAGCGACACGCCCAGGACGTTGCGCTGCCGGTAGGATTCGAGCTGCGCGTCGACGCTGACGCCGCGTTGCCGAGCGCGTTCCTGCACGAAGGCGCGAAACAGCGGCGTGTCGACCTGATCCGCGTTGATCGCGTTGACCCGGATCCCGTCCGCGCCCAACTCCACCGCGGCCACCCGGAGCGCCTGCATTAGGGCCGCCTTGCTGCCCCCGTAGGCAACCGCCTCCTTGCCCGCCGCGAGCGCCGCCTTCGAGACCGACGCCACGATCGACCCGCCCAGCCCCTGCCGCCGCATGATCGTCGCGACACCGCCGATCGCCAGCACGGCCCCGAGGTAGTGGACGTCGAGCTGCCGTTGCAGATCCTCGCGCCGGATCTCGGAGACGCCCGCGAAGCGCGGTGGCGCTCCCGCCGTGTAGAACAGCGTATCGACGCCGCCGAATTCGCGCACGGCGCCCTCATACAGGGCGCGCAGGCTGGCATCGTCGGTCACGTCGACCGCGACCCCCACTGCCCGGCCCGGGCGCTGTGCCGAGATGTCGTTCGCTACGGCGGTTGCGGCTGCCACATCCAGATCCGCGACGACGACGTGCGCGCCTTCCTCGGCGAAGCGGTGCGCGGCAGCCTTCCCAATCCCACTGCCCGCGCCGATCACCACCACTACCTGACGCGGGACGAGGCGGGTGGCCCGTTCTTGCGCCGCCTGCTGGTCGAGTTTGCGCCGCTCGAGCGGCCAGTGCTCGAACTCGAACACGTCCGGTTCGGCGATGAAGCGAAAGGCATCGATCGCTTCGGCATTGGCGATCGTTTGCAACACCGCCCGGTAACACGCGTTGGCGGTCACCGCGCCCGGCTTGTCGCCCGCCGCGGTGATCATCCCGAGACCGGGGACGAGCACGACCTTGGCCCAGTCCTCGAGCGGAGCCACACCAGCCAGCGCGTGCCGCGCGTGGTAGGCTTCGTACTCGCCGCGCTGCCGGGCGAGCTGAGTGCGGATCGCTTCCGCCAGAGTGTCCGGCTCGGCGTCGAGATCGAGCGTGAGCCATCGCGGCAACGGCCCGGCACGCAGGATGTGCTCGGGCGTCGCCATGCCTCGCGCCGCGACCTCCGCCAGGCGGGGCCTCGCCAGATCCGCGAGCAAGTCCGGAGCGTCGTCGAAATGCAGGATCACGCGCCGCGCGGCCCCCAACCCCCCGCGCACTGCGGGCAGGACGACCTGCGCGGCGCGCCGCCGGGTTTCCGGCGACGGGATCGGACGCCGCGCGCCGAGCGACTCGCGACCCCGGCGACGAGTGGCGAGATACTCCTCGATACGGTTCACGACGCGGAGCAGGCGGGCGTAACACTCCTTCGCGTCGTCTGCCCAGACGATCAATCCATGATGTGCCAGCGCGAGTCCGATCGCCCGGGCCGGCACCGCGTCCACCATGGCGCCCACGGCCTTGGCGAGTGGGAACCCGGGCCGCACGTACGGGGCCAGCACAACCTCGCCATCGAACAGCTCCTGCACCAGCCGTCTCACCACCTCGTCGCCGACGTTGGTGAGGCTCATGGTCGCGACATCGTGCGTGTGCGCGATCACCCGTCCGGGCAGCAGCGCATGGAGCGGCGTCTCGACGCTGGGCGCGGGTCCGCCGCCGTCCGTCATCGCCGCCGCCATGAACTGCATCATCTCCGGGTCGCCCATCGCGTCCACGGTGCGCAGTGGGGCCAGGGCCGAGAGTGAGAGACGGGTGAAGCCGGCGCGGCCGATCGTGCGCAAATCGGTGCCGCTGCCTTTGACCAGCAGTAGATCTCCGACCTTCGTCGACGTGTTGCCGCCACCGGGTTGCACCAGGCGCGGCTCCTGGCCGATGCGGGTCGAGAGATAGACCAGCTGATCCAGGTCGTCGGCCCCGGGGGCGGGGCCTGCGCCCCAGCGATCGTCGATCATGTCGGAGAAGATGCGGGCCCAGGGGGGCGTCCGCGAGCCACCGGTGGCGACCCGGCGCGCACGATGATAGGCTTCGCTCCATGGCGCTCAAACCATCGGTCAAGCACGCGGATGACATCGCGACTCAGCCGGTGACGGCCGGCACCCAGACCACCCGCCAGATGCTGATCGGCCCCGAGGAAGCCCCCCACTTCGCGCTGCGGCGCTTCATTATGCAGCCGGGCGGCGGCATGCCGCCGCATACGAACACCGTCGAGCACGAGCAGTACGTGCTGCGGGGCCGCGCGCGCGTCGGCATCGGCGACGAGGTGCACGACGTCCGGGCCGGCGACGTGGTGTTCATTCCCGCGGGAACCCCGCACTGGTACCAGGCACAACCGGGTGAAGCGTTCGAATTCCTGTGCATCGTGCCGAATCTGCCGGATACCACGGAGCTCGTCGCACGGGCCAAGCCATGAGCGCTCCGGTAACGGCCGTCCAGGACTTCTATCCGGACGACTTTGCGCACTGCTACGGCTGCGGCCGTTTGAACGCGCATGGCTTGCACGTGCGCACGTGGTGGGAGGGAGACGAGACGGTGTCCCGCTACACGCCGCGGCCGTACGAAATGGCGATGCCCGGTTTCGTCTATGGCGGCCTGATCGCATCGCTCATCGATTGTCACGCCATGGGGACCGCGTCAGCCGCGACCCTGCGGGCCGCGGGACAGGAGATCGGCCAAGCCAGCTCACCCCGCTTCGTCACCGCCGCGTTGCGCGTGGACTACCTGCGACCGACGCCGCTCGGTCCGGAGCTCGTGGTGCGCGCGCGCGTGCGGGAGGCGAGCGAGAAGAAGGTGGTGGTCGATGCCACCGTCTCCGTGGGCGGCGCCGTGACCGCGCGCGGCGAGGCGGTGGCGGTGCGGATGCCGGCCACGATGGAGCGCCCATGACCACCCCGGAACGCGTGACCACGGCGCAGGCATCGGGCGCACCGGGCCGCAAGCCGCGCGACGACGAGCTCGACGTGTTCGGGCTCACGCATCAGGGCAAGGTGCGCGAGAACAACCAGGACCATTTTCTCATCGCCTCGCTGCGGAAGCGGATGGAGGTCCACCTCACCTCGTTGCCGCCGACCGAGCTGCAGGCCGGCAACGAGCGACTCGCGTTCCTGGCGATGGTCGCCGATGGGGTTGGCGGCGGTCCCAAAGGCGAGGAAGCCAGCCGCCTGGCCGCCGAGGCGATCACGCGCTACGTGACCGAGAGCATGCAGTGCTACTACGCCGCCGAGGCATGGGACGACGAGAGTTTCCCCAACGCCCTGGAGGAGGCGGCGCTCCACTGTCACATGGATTTGACGCGCCGGGCGGAGGGAGACCCCGAGTTACACGGTATGGCCACGACCCTGACGTTGTGGCTGGGGGTGTGGCCCCGCGCGTACTTGTTGCAGGTGGGGGACAGTCGCTGCTATCTGCTGCGCAATGGTGAGCTGAGTCAGATCTCGCGCGACCAGACCCTGGGCCAGGCCCTGGTGGACCAGGGGGTATTCACCCGCACCGATGCCCTGAATACCCGTTGGGCGCACGTGCTGGCGAGCGCCATTGGAGGACCGGAGGCGGCGCCGGCCGTCACCCGTCTCGATCAGGCGTGGGGCGACGCGGGGCTGCTGTGCAGCGACGGACTCACCAAGCACGTCTCGGACGATCGCATCCGCGAGCGGCTGATGGCGATGACGTCGGCCAAGCAGGTGTGCGAGGCCCTGCTCCAGGATGCCCTGGACGACGGGGGCAGCGACAACATCACGATCCTCGTCGGCCGGTCGGTGCGAAAAGATCCAGCGTGAGCAGCGCATTCCGCCTCCTCGCGGCCCTGGTCCTCGTCGCCCCGACGGCTGGCGCCCAGACGGTCCCGGGATTGGGCACCGTCACCTTCCCTACCTCGACTCGCGTTCCCGCTGCGCAACTGGCGTTCGCTCGCGGTGTCCTGCTGCTCCATGTGTTCGAGTATCCGTCCGCCGCCACGGCGTTTCGCGAGGCTCGGCGCCTGGACCCCGGCCTGGCCATGGCCACGTGGGGCGAAGCGATGAGCTACACGCACCCGGTCTGGAACGAACAGGACGCTGGAGCCGCCCGTGCGGTGCTCGCGAGGATGCCGCAGGCGCCGACCCAACGGGAGCGGGATTATCTCGCCGCCGTCGCGGTGCTGTACGGCGACGGCCCCAAGGCGAGGCGCGACACGCTGTACGCCCTCGCCATGGAGCGACTGGTCGCGGCAAACCCGACCGACGATGAGGCGCGGCTGTTCTACGCGCTGTCGCTGCTGGGGCTGAGCGAGGGGGTGCGGCAAGTCTCCACGTACCTGCGGGCAGCGGCGATCGCCGAAAGCGCATTCGCCCGCAACCCGCGGCACCCGGGCGCGGCGCACTACTGGATTCACGGCATGGACGATCCCGAACACGCCGCCGGAGCGCTGCCCGCCGCCCGGGCGCTGGCCGGCATCGCGCCCGACGCAGGACACGCGCAGCACATGACCTCGCATATTTTCGTGGCACTCGGGCTGTGGGACGACGTCGTGGCGGCCAACGAGATCGCCATTCGAGTCGCCCGGGCCAAGCCCTGCGGCCACTACAGCGCCTTTCTTCACTACGGGTATCTGGAGCAAGGCCGGGTCGAGCTCGCGCGACGCCTCCTGTCGTCCTGCCGGGATTTCGCCCGCGGGTCGAGCCCTGCCCCCGGCGCATTCGATCCCGACGCCTACTCGTTCATCACGATGTGGTCGCGGCATCTCCTGGATACTGAGGACTGGTCGGGAACGGTGGCGCAGTGGTCGGTGGACCCGGGCAGCGCCCCCGCCCCGCGGCTCAGTTATTGGTTCACGCGCGGAGTCGCCGCGGTACGGCTGGGCGACCACGACGCGGCCAGTCAGGCACTGACTGCCTTCGAGCTGGCGCAACGGGAGATCTCCGCCCGCATGACCCAAGGCGCCGACCCGCCGGCGCCCGACGATCAGCAGCTCCTGACCCGCAACGAAGTGCTGCGGCTCGAATTGGTGGGGTTGATCGGGGGAACGATCGATACGTTGCGCCGCGCCGCCGCGCTCGAGGACAGCATGCCGTACACGTTCGGCCCGCCGTTCGTCAATGCACCGGCGCACGAGCTGTTGGCCCGGGCGCTCGTCGATCTGGGACAACCGGCCGAGGCGCAGCGTGAGTACACGCGCGCCCTCGTTCGCGCGCCAGGTCGTGCGCCCGCGCGGCGGGGGTTGGCGCAAGTGCGCCGCACGCCCTAGGTCGCGGCTACATCCCCAGCCAGAAGTTCACTTTCAACAGGAAGATGTTTTCCGCGGGCCCGCGGAACAGAGCGTGGGTATCGTCGCCGAGGTCGATCGTACCCCGGGTGAGCGAGGACGCGGCGCTCCGCGTCCAGACGAGGTACAGGGTGGAGCCGGGACGGTACTCCCAGCGCAAGACCGCGTTGCCGCGTAACGAGCGAAATACGAAGCTCGGGTTCTCGATCACGATTCGCGCCGCCGGTCCCGCGCCGTCGGGGTCAATGAAGTTCGAGTCCGGTGCCCCCGCGGTCCCCGCCACCAGTGAATCCGTCCCGATGTCCACGCCATAGATCAGTTTTTGCTGCGAACGGGGAGCCGCGAATTCCTTGTAGCGGGAGTACTGGCCGCTGGCGATCAGCGGCTGCACGAACAGCTCGAATGTGAGGTTGGGGGTGAACGTCACGTTGAAGCGCGTGTCCATCGCCAGCGTATTCTGGCGCAGATCGGCGAACACGTAGCGCTGGCCGAAGAACGCGGTGGCCGTCGGATCGGCGACCGATTGGACGAATTGAAAGCCCGATTCCGAATGGCTGTACGAAGGACCGAGGGACAGGGAGATGTTCGACGCCGGCTTGATTTGCAGGTTGGCGCCCAGATCGTAGTCGCAGTCGCTCTCCCGGTTGCACCCACGGTCGGCGTTGAGATTGGCGACGAGCGACTTGCGGCTGTCGGTCGAGATGTTGGTCGAATAGAAATCGATGCCGGGACGGCGCAGTACCGGGCCGCCGCGGGACAGCCCGTCGTCGAGCACGCTCGGCCGATGAATCCAGAACGCGCTGATATTCCAGTAGTTGAGCAGCTGAATCTGCCCGTATAGCTGCCCCTGCCGGTCGATCAAGTCGCCATCGAAGTTGTACCGTTGCTGCCCCCCGACGATGAAAAACAGCTGCCGGTACGCCTTGGTCGGCTTGACCCATTGCCGAAATACGTTGGCGCTCATCCAGGCGTAATCAGCTTGCGACAGGAACGCGATGTCGTTGTTCTCGAACCCCGGTGTGCGGATGTTGGTCGAGACTTCCCACAGCCAGTTCCCCTGATCGCGCGCGAAGCGGGCATAGGCGCCCAGTCCCCGCAGTACCGTGGCGGTCGTGTCGTAGGCATCACTGAGGAAGCCGTTCGAGCCGTTCTTGCGGTCGGGCCGCTGAAAGTAGCGTGCGCTGGAGCGCTGCAGCCGCAGGATCGCCGCGGGATCGCCGGAGACCTGCGTGCCTACCACCTGCGCCATGAGCCGGTAGTTCCGCTGCGAGAAAAACATGTCGGTGCCGAACCCGACGGATTCGGCATGCTTGCTCAATCGAGTAGCCAGGTAGGGGTCGTTCAGATCTCGCTCTACCGAGGTCCCGATGGCGCGCAGCACCGTAGCGCCCTGCCGCAGATCCTTGGCGAAACGGCCCACGAAATAGTTCGTGAACGGCTCGACGGTGACGTGCGTGCGCGTGCTGTCGGGGAGCTGCACCAGCGCCTGCTCGCGGCGGGTCACCGCGTCGAGCACGCCAATGGACCAGCCCGAGGACGTCCGGCCGGTCAGTTTCGCGGCACCCAGAATCGTGGTGTTGTCCGGGACGTCGGCGTAGGGACCGGTGTTGGAGGCGTTATCCGCAACCTGGGGGGAACGACCGATGCGTCGCGTGTAGAACGTGGACAAGCTCGAAACGTTGGAGCAGAAGAAGCAGTTCAGCCCGCCGAACCCGAAGTAGCCCGCCCCTTCCACAAAGAAGGGGCGTTTTTCGTCGAAGAACGTTTCGAAGGCGCTGAGGTTGACGACCGCCGGATCGACTTCGACTTGACCAAAGTCCGGGTTGACAGTCGCAGCTAGCGTGAGGTTCGACGTGAGCAGGATGCGGGCGTCTCCACCCACACGGGCATCCATCGCGTGCGCCTTTTGAAACGGATCGGTGGGATCGCTGACCGGGACGTTGGCCGAGCGTCCCACGACGTACGGCAACAGCTCGGCACGACCCGGGGCGCGCGTGATCGTGAGGCCCTGGAGGTGTCCGAACTGGGGTGGGCCCCCGGATTCGGTGAGATGCCAGAACGACCACTGCGACAGCTCGTTCAGCCGGTTCTCCTGGCGCCAGATCTGCAGTCCCCAGGTCTGCTCGGCCGTCGTCACCGGATAACGCAGCTGCGCGAACGGGATCCGCATCTCGGCGGCCCAGCCGAGGGAATCGATCGTCGTCTTGACTTCCCACACCGGGTCCCAGGAATCGTCCCCGCCGCCGCCCAGGCCGTTGGCGTCCGAGCGCACGCCGGATGGGTTCACCATGAAGAAGAGCCGCCCGATGTGGTCGTGGTAGGTGTCGAAAATCACTTCGATGTAATCGGAGGCGAAGTCGGCATCGCGGCGCACCAACCGAGTCCGCACCCCGCGTGCGCCGGAGTCGTCGTACATCCGGGCGCCGACATAGATCGCGGCATCGTCGTAGGCGAAGCGGACTTCGGTACGCTGGGTGGCGGGTTCGCCTTCATGGGGCTGTGCTCTGCCGGAAACCGATGGCGGGGGGGGCCGTCTGCCATACCGCTTCGTCCAGTTTGCCGTCGAGCCGGATCGGCTCCTGGAGCACGACCGCCCGAACCTCGGGCGGAGTCGTGGGGTGGACGTTTTGCGCCGCTGCCGGTGCGGCGGCGACGAGCGCCGCGGCGAGGCCGACCAGTCTCGACATACCCACGAACCCGGGGTAAGGGATACCTAATGTGACGCCCCGCAACGGCCGATGGTTGCGGGGCGATGTCAGAGAATGGTTGGGGTCTCGTCTAGCGTCGCAGGTGGGCGACCAGCCATCCCGCCAAATCCTCCAGCACGTTCGTGGGCAGCTTCGAGCTGGCCAGTCCTGGGTATTCCGTCGGCGATCCGTCGCCGTCGGTCGGAAGGAAGAGGTGATTGAGCCGCGGATAGACCATTTCGGTCACGTCCCGGTTGCCCGCCGCCCGCAGCGTGGCGGCGAGCGTGTCGGCCTGCCCCGCTGAGACCTGCCGGTCGAGCGCGCCCTGCAGAATCAGCACCGGGACGCGCACCCGGCGCAGCGTGGGCAATGGATCGTAGTCCGTGAACCATCGCGTCCAGGCGTTGGCGTGGGAGAACTGCTCGACCATCTCTGGAACCTTAGCGAGCTGCGCCTGCCGTGCGGAATCTGTCAGGCCCGGCGCGAGCTCGATGGGCCTCCGAAACTGGTCGGTGAGAATCGCGCGGCCACTCTTGGCCGGACCCGCGAGCAGCACGATGCCGGCCAGCTGGCGGTCGTGCGCGGCGACGAGGGGAGCGATCGCCCCGCCCTCGCTGTGGCCCAACAGCGCGATCTTCGACCCATCGATGTCCGGGCGGTGCCGCAGCCAGAGCACGGCCTGTCGCACGTCGTCGGCGTAGTCGGCGGTCGTGCCGAGCGCCCCACCCGAGCCGCCAATGGCGCGATCATCCAACCGCAGCACGCCGATGTCTTCCCGCGCCAGTCGCTCCGCGATCTCCCGAAACGGTCGATAGTTCGGGAGCAACGGCCACAGGTCTTCGTCGCGGGTCTCCTGCCCCGATCCGGTAATCGTCACGACGACGGGCGCCGGTTTCGATCTCGCGACGGGCAGTGTGAGCGTGCCGGCGAGGGAGAACGTGTCCCCCTGCAATGAATGAATCGGCACCCGCACTTCTTGAGCCGTATACGCGGCGCCCGGTGGCGCGGCATAGTCGGGACGCGGGCGGTGAAGACCCGCGAGCGGTGGCAGCGAATCGCGCCCGTTCCACAGATCCGCCCGCAGGCGCGACACCGGCACTTCGATCGTTCCGGGCCGCCCGCCGATCAGGGTGGTCTGGGCCACGAGCCCGGCGAACGACACCATCCCGGAATCCCCGCGATGGGCGATGGTCACCGGGATGGTCGAGTCCCCGCTCATGGGCAGCATGCGGATCACGGTGTCACGCGGGAACCGCCGCAGCAGCAGGGCGACGACGGCAATCGTCTGCGCCGGGAGGACACCGGCGGCGGGGCCGGCCAACGCGCCGATGATCGTGCGCCCGGTGCGGGTCGACACCGAGACGGAGCGCAACGAGTCGCCGTCGACGGTGACCGTGTACGTGCCGAGTAGACTGTCTCCCGCCGCGTCGAACACCTCCGCGGCGAAGTGGCGGAACCGTCCGGTGGAATCGAACTCCGTGCGGCTGTCGAGCTTCAGGTTGAGGATGGGCACCGTGATGGACAGACTGACCACCCCGCGGGCCCGCTCGAACCGTTCCCGGCCCACCTCGGCACCGCCCTGGTAGAGCCGATAGAGACCCGACACGGCGGGCTGTTGGGCCGCGAGTGCGGCGGGCAGGCAGGTGGCCAGCCCCAACACGAGCGCGCTACGTCTTCCGATGGCGATCATCCTTCCTCCCCGTTCCGCGCAGGCGTCCCGCATCCGTCGCCGTGCGCCGCAGCAGAAACTCGATTTGTCCGTTGAGACTGCGCAGCTCGTCACCGGCCCAGCGCTGCAGCGCATCGTACAGCTCCGGATCGATCCGGAGCAGAAAGGCGCGGCGCTCCGCCACGAGCTCGTCGCCCTCTACTGATAGAGGGTGCCGGCGTTCACGACCGGCTGGGTGGCCTGCTCCGAGCACAACACCACAAGCAGGTTCGAGACCATCGCCGCCTTGCGCTCCTCATCGAGCTGCACGATCTGTTTGGCCGAGAGCTGCTCCAGCGCCTGTTCGACCATCCCCACCGCCCCATCGACGATCTGGCGGCGGGCGGCGATGATGGCGCCGGCCTGCTGCCGCCGTAGCATCGCGCTCGCGATCTCGGGCGCGTAGGCGAGGTGACTGATGCGGGCCTCGAGCACCCGCACGCCGGCCTTGGTCAGCCGCTCCTGGATCTCGCCCTTGAGCTTCTCCGCCACTTCGGCGGTGTGACTCGCCAGGGCCATCTGACCGGATTCGTGCGCGTCGTAGGGGTATTGATTGGCGAGCCCCCGCAGCGCGGACTCGCTCTGGACGTGGACATAGTTGTCGTAGTCGTCCACCTCGAACATCGCTTCCGCGGTATCCACCACCTGCCACACGACCACCGCCGCGATCACGATCGGATTGGAGCCGTGATCGTTCACCTTGAGTTTTTCCGTCTCGAAGTTCCGCACCCGCAGCGACACCCGCCGTTTGGTGTAGAGCGGGTTGGCCCACCACAGGCCCGCGTCCTTGGCCGTCCCCATGTAGCGGCCGAACAGCTGCAGCGCGGTCGCATGATTGGGCTGCACGATGAAGAACCCGAACCACAGCACGAGCACGAACCCGAACGCCAGTGCCCACACGACCGCGGGCCACAGCGCCTGGGCCAGCGCGGCGCCCAGCAGCTGCCAAAAGCTGAGGCCCGAGAGCGCCAGCAACACCACGATCATGAGCCCGCCCGGCAGGGCGCGGATTTTCGATTCCCGGATCACTGCAGTACCCCTCGTGAAAGAGACCAACTAGCACTATGATATCACAACGATATGGCCGGGTCAAGCGGTCCCAAGCCCTTGCCCCGCAACGCGAACGCCGACAGGTTCCGCCCATCCCCTCGATCCGGGACGGTTAGCGATGCTCGATGCCCTGCTCGCCACGCTGCACCCCACGCGCGGCCAGGCGTGGCACGGCGGCCCGACGCCGTCCGGCTCCCTGCGCGGTGTCACCGCGGCCCAGGCACGCTGGAAGCCGGGACGCGGCCGCCATAGCATCTGGGAGCTGGTGCTCCACATCGCCTATTGGAACTATGCCGTACGCCGGCACCTCGAACCGGTGCCGGACCGATTTCCGCGCGCCCCCGCCAACTTCCCGGCCGTCCCCGCCCGAGCCGACGCCCGGGCCTGGGCGGCCGACCGCGCCCTCCTGGCGGACGAACACGCCCGGCTGGTCCGGGCGATCCGCCGCTTCTCTCCGGCGCGCTGGAACCGCGTGCCGCCCGAAGGCAAGCGGTGGACGTTCGGCGAGATGATCGTGGGGATCGCGGCGCACGACGTGTATCACACCGGCCAGATCCAGCTGATCAAGAAACTGTGGCGCGCGGTGCGATGACACCGGAGGAGTTTCGCCGCTACGGTCATCGCGTCGTGGACTGGATCGCGGACTATCGCACCCGGGTAGCGGACTTGCCGGTGGTGGCCTCGGTAGCGCCGGGCGACGTGAGGCGCCGACTCCCCGCCGATCCGCCCGAGCGCCCGGAGCCGTTCGACGCCGTGCTCGAGGATCTGGAGCAGGTGATCGTGCCGGGGCTCACGCACTGGCAGCACCCCGCGTTCTTCGCCTACTTCCCCTCTAACGCGGGGCTCGCCAGCGTGCTGGGCGATTTCCTCTCGAGCGGGCTGGGGGTGATCGGGCTCAACTGGCAGGCGAGTCCCGCCCTGACGGAGCTGGAACAGCTGACCGCGGACTGGCTGCGACGCATGACGGGTCTGTCCGACGCCTGGACGGGCACCATCCACGACACCGCGTCGACCGCGACGCTCGTCGCGCTCTTGTGCGCCCGTGAGCGGACCAGCGACTTCAGCCTGCAACGCGGCGGGCTGCAGGCCGAGCCGTTCCCGCTGGTCGTGTACACCTCGGCGGAGAGTCACAGCTCGGTCGAGAAGGCAGCCTTGCTCGCCGGGTTCGGCCGCGCGCACGTGCGGGCGATCCCGGTCGACGCGGCCTACGCAATGCGGCCGGACGCCCTCCGCGCCCAACTCGCCGCGGATCAATCCCAGGGGTTCGTGCCCTGCGCCATCGTCGCGACCGTGGGGACGACCGCCACGACAGCCTTCGACCCGGTGCGGGCCGTGGCCAGCCTGGCGCGCGAGTATGGCTGCTGGTTGCACGTCGACGCCGCGATGGCCGGTACCGCGATGATTCTGCCGGAGTGCCGCACCCTGTGGGAGGGCATCGAGGACGCCGATTCGATCGTAGTGAATGCCCACAAGTGGCTGGGAGCGGTGTTCGATTGCTCGCTGTACTACGTCCGCGATCCGGTGCACCTGGTGCGCGTGATGACGACCAACCCGAGCTACCTCCGGACCGACGCTGATGCACGCGCCACCAACCTGCGCGATTGGGGTATTCCGCTTGGGCGCCGGTTCCGCGCGCTGAAACTGTGGTCCGCGATCAGAACCGAAGGCGTCTCCGGATTCCAGGCGCGATTGCGGCGCGACCTCGAGAACGCGCGCTGGCTGGCGTCTCAGGTGGATGCGACTTCCGGGTGGGAACGGGTCGCGCCCGTGCCGCTGCAGACTGTGTGCGTGCGGCACCGGCCGCCGGGAGTGGACGGCGACGCGCTCGACCGTCACACGCTGGAATGGATGGGACGTATCAATCAATCGGGCTCGGCGTACCTCAATGCGGCCATCGTCGGCGGACGCTGGGCGGTCCGCGTTTCCCTCGGCATGATCCCGACCGAGCGCCAGCACGTGGAGCGGTTGTGGCAACGGATGCGGGCAACGGCCGAGGCAGAATCGACGAGCGCCACATGAAGTGGATAACGCGCGAACGACCCAAGATTGACCGTGTGGCGTGCCCCTGGCTCATCGCCCGATTCATTGATCGGGACGCGGAATTCCTGTTCGCCACGCCAGCCGACGTGGTGCGCCAGGCCCGGGAGTCGGGAGCCACGCCTTTCGATGTAGAAGGCGTCGAGTTGTCGCACGAAGGGCCGTTGTGCAGCTTCGACGCCTTCTTGAAGAAGTACGACCTCGCCGACCCAACGTTACACGAGCTGGCGATCATCGTGCGTGGGGCCGATACCGCCCGCCCCGATCTCGCCCCCGCGTGCGCCGGCCTGCTCGCGATCTCGCTCGGCCTGTCGCACAATTTCCCCGACGACCACGACCTGTTGCAACACGGCTTCGTGCTGTACGATGCGCTGTACGCCTCGCTCAAGTACCGGCGCGACGAGACCCACACCTGGAACCCGCAACGAGGGAAGTGATCCATGCCCCGCCCGTTTGCCCTGTGGATGATCGCGAGCCTCGTCGCAACGTCGGCGCATGGCCAAACCACGGTGTGGGATTCCATCGGCCGGATTCTCCAGACCTCGCCGGTCGCGAGCGGGGGATTCCGCCGCTACAGCTTTCCGCGCCGCGACCTCACGCTGCGCGTGGGCGATGTGGCCGTCTCGCCCCGGCTGGCGCTGGTCGGGTGGGCGGGATTCACGGGGCTGCCGCAGGCCGCCATCATGATGGGCGACCTGGTGGTGACCGAAAGCGAGCTGCGCGCCGTGGAAGCCGTGCTGGACTCGCAGCACCTCGCCATTACCGCGGTGCACAACCATCTGCTGGGAGAATCGCCGCGCATCATGTACGTGCACGTGCATGGCGAGGGCACGGCCGTCGATCTCGCACGCGGGCTGGACCGCGCGCTCGCCCGCACCGCCACGCCGCGGGGTGTGGCCCTGCCCGCCTCGGCCCCTGTCACCTTCGACACGGCCGCCGTGTTCTCGGGGCTTGGCGTCACCGGGACCGCCAGCGGCACCGTGGCTCAGGTGAGCCTGGTGCTCGTGGCCCCATCGGTCAAGCTGCACGGCCAAGCCCTGCCCCCCGGTCTCGTCGCGGGAACGGCCCTCAACATCCAGGCGGTCACCGCGGACCGATTCGTGGCCACCGGGGATTTCGCCGTGACGGGCGATCGCGTCGCGGCGATCATCGGCGCGCTGACCGCGCACGGCATCACGGCCACGGCCGTGCACAATCACATGATCGAGGAATCGCCGCTGATCACCTTCATTCACTTCTGGGCTGACGGCGCACCGGCCGACGTGCTGGGCGGCCTCAGGGCGGCGCTCGACGCGGCGAAGGCCGGATCGTAGCCGTGACGCAACTGCTCCGGGCGGGTGTCAGATTTTTTTGCAGGGCCCGTGCAACACCGTCTCCACCCGAAGGGGAGTAGACGCAGCGCGTTTCCCAGGCATCTTACGAGAATGTCTGATACACAGCAGGCGGATGCGCCGCCCAGTTCGACCACGGTACCGGCGCCGCGCCGCTCGCGCAGTGGCCCCGTCCTGCAACCCCGTGCCGACTTCGGCGAGAGCAAACGTCCCCTGCGATTCAATCTCGAAGGCAAGACCGCGATCGTCACCGGTGTGGGCGCCGGGGTAGGGCGCAGCATCGCGTGGATGCTGGCCGAACACAACGCCAAGATCATGGCCCTCGATCTCGAACCGGGGCCAGCGGAGGAAACCGCCGCCGGGATCCGGGCGTCGGGCGGCGCGGCGCACGCGTTCCCCTGCGACGTGAGCGATGAGGCGCAGGTGCGTCGCGTGTTCGACCAGATCGCCGCGGAGCACGGCGGCATTCAGCTGCTGGTCAACAACGCCGGTCTGTCGCACGCGGGCACGGTCGAAACCACGAGCACGGACGCGTTTGAACGGCTGTACCGGGTGAACGTGCGCGGCGTGTTCCACTGCCTGCAGGCGGCGGTGCGGCACATGGCAGCGGGCAGCGGCGGCGCGATCGTCAACATGGGCTCGATCGCATCTCTGATCGGCCTGGAGGAGCGGTTCGCCTACGGCATGACTAAGGGCGCCCTGCTCGCGATGACGAAATCGATCGCCGTCGATTACGTGAAGCGGAACATCCGCTGCAATTGCGTCTGCCCGTCGCGCGTCCACACGCCGTTCGTCGACAATTTTCTGGCGCGGGACTACCCCGGTCGGGAAGCGGAGATGTTTGCGAAGCTCTCGGGCTACCAGCCGATGGGCCGCATGGGGAAACCGGTCGAGGTGGCCGCGCTGGTGCTGTACCTGCTGTCCGACGAAGCGTCGTTCATCACCGGACAGGCCTACCCGATCGACGGCGGCGTGCTGCGCTAACCGCGCCAGCGGTACAGCAACAACCGGTAGGATTTGTACTTTTTGAAGTTGGCGCCGTTGCGGCGGCCGCTGAAGTGCTTGTCTTCGTAGCGCCGCATCTGCTTCCGGAATTTCCACTTCACCATCCGCATCACCCAGGGATGGCGCGCCGTGAGCCGGGCCAGGATGAGCCGGTACGCCGGCTCGATCGTCTCCCGATACGCCCCGTCCAGCAGGTCGAAGGTCGGCGCGATGCCGTCGGTCATGTCGATGTCCGCCACCGGTTCGAGGGGGAATCGGGCGATGGTCTCGCGGAACCGCGGCAGTTCGTGTCCCCCGCCGATCGGGCTCTTCCCCTCCGCCGGGACGCGGAAGATGTCCGTGATCAGCACGTGCCCCCGGGGCGTGAGCAGGTCGAGGGCCTTGGCAAACGCCTGTTCGAGCGGAATGAACAGCAGGCTCTCGCTGAACAAGATCAAATCGTAGCGCCGTTCGGTCGCGAGGTCCTGAAAGCGGGTTTCGAAGATGTCGCCGCGCCCAGCCAGCACGGACCGCGCGACCCCTGTGAGCACACCGTTGGGCGATACGCAGTCGACCCGATATCCCCGCTCCAGCAGTTTGCGCGCGGTGTTCCCCGCCCCGCACCCCACGTCCAGCACGGTGCGGACGCCTTCCGGGATGTGCTGCATGAGGAAGTCCGTGTAGCGGGCCTGCGCCAGGGCCAGGTGCTGCGGGCGGGGCGGCAGGTCGACCGGCCAGTAGCCATAGTGCAGATCCTGCATGTCCATGAAGTAGTGGCCGAACAAATATCCCATGGCCAGACCGAACTCGCTGGACGGCAGATCCGCGTCCGGCGGAATGGATGGGGCCGGCGGGCGGGGCGGGCGGGCGGTGGTGGATTCCGTCATAGTACGTAGAAGGCTAGGCCTCCTTGCCGCGCGGCGCAAACCGCGCTCGTTTTCATTCCATGAAAACAATTCGACTCGGCACCCTCCTCCTGTTGGCGGCCACGCCCGTGTGCGGGCAGGCTCCCCGTCCGATGGCGACACCCGCCACGTTGCAAACGCTGGCCCGTACGTATTACGCCTGGCGCGACTCGAGCTACCCCGTGGGGTCGAGCGATCAAGGACTGCATCGCTGGGACGACCGGCTCACCGACTACTCCATGCCCGCCGTGCTGGCGCGCCGTCGCCACGTCAACGGCCTGGTGACGCGGGTCAATGCGATGCCAACCAGATCCTGGGCGCAGGACGACCGCGTCGACTGGCTGTTGTTCCGGGCGCAGCTCGAGGGCGTGACCTTCTTCGATCGGGTGATGCAGAACGAAGAGACCAACCCACAGCTGTACGTCGGGGAATGCAGCAACGCGATCTTCTCGCTCCTGAAAAAGGACTACGCCCCACACGCGACGCGCGCCCGGGCCGCGCTGGCCCGATTGCGCGCCATGCCGGCCTTCCTGTCGCTGGGCCGGCGGAATCTGGTGCGCCCAGTCCGGCTGTACGCGCAGCTGGCGATCGACGCGGCGCGGGGGGGGGACGACCTGTTCACCACGAGCCTGATGACGCTGGCGGACTCGCTCGGCGACGGGGAACGGGCCGACTTGGTGCGGGCGCGCGATTCGGCGGTGCTGGCGCTGCACGGTTTCGCCGACTGGCTCGAGGCCCGGCTGCCCACGATGGTCGCGTGGCGACCCATGGGCGAAGCGAATTACAACTATCTATTGCGGCATGTCTACCTGCTGCCGCTCAATGCCGCGCAGGTGGCGATGCTGGGCGAGGCGGAGCTGGCCCGCTTTCGCGGCCTCGAAGCGATGCTGAAGGATCCGTCCCTCGCGTCCCCGAACCCGGCCCGGGCGGCCCACGTGCCGAAGGACCAGGACGAGTTTCTCGCGACCTATGAATCGCGCGAGCGGGAGATGGTCGACTACCTCACGGCCAACCGGCTGGTCACCATTCCGCCCTACATCGGGCCGTTCCTGATCCGGCAGCTCCCGGAGGCGTTCAAGCCGACGTCGCCCGGGGGCTTCATGAACCCGCCCGGCGTCTACGACGCGGATTCGAGCGGGTTCTTCTTCATCCCGACCTACAATCCCGCCAGCGGCAATTTCTACATTCGCGCCGCCATCGAGGACCCGCGGCCCATTCTGGGACACGAGGGGATCCCGGGACATTTTCTCCAGCTCTCGATCGCGAATCACCTTCCCCGAGAGATCCGGCGCCAGCACTCCGATGGCGTGTTCATCGAAGGGTGGGCGCTGTACACCGAAGAAATGCTGATGCGGACGGGCTTCTACCCCGAGAACTCGGCCTCGCAGGGCCAGGTGCTGCGCCTGTCGCGCTATCGCGCCGCCCGAATCGGCGTGGATGTGAACCTTCAGACCGGACGCTGGACGTTCGACCAGGCGGTGCAGTACTTCATGGAGGCCGGCGGGCTGGATCGCGAGGCCGCGGAGGGGGAGGCGGCCGGCGCGGCATCGAGTCCGTCGCAGAAAATCACGTATATGGTCGGCAAGTGGCAGATCAACCGGCTGCTGGGGAAGTACCGGGACCGCCACCCCGACGACTTCCGTCTCGGTGCCTTCCACGATAGCCTGCTGTCGTATGGCAGTCTGCCGCTTTCGATCGTCGAATGGCTGATGCTCGGTGACTCGACCGCGATCACTCAAGTCTCACATTGAACCTCGGTTTCCGTTCCCCCTATTCGGAGGTCCGTATGTCATCCTCATCGGTCACGCGCCGCAGCGCGCTCGCCCTGCTCGGTCTCGCCGGTTTGTCGCTTCCGTTCGGGCTCACGGCCCAGCCGGCACCGGCTCCGGGGTCCGATCTGCAGCAACCCCACATGCGAATGGCGCTCGAGGCGATGCGGAACGCCAAGAAGCACCTGGAAGAAGCGACGGCCGACAAGGGCGGCCATCGGGTGAAGGCGATTGAGCACTTGAACCTGGCGATCACGGAGACGCAGGCGGGCATCGCGTACGACGCGTCGCATTGAGCGACGTGGGCCAGCTTTCCAAGCTCATTACCCACCTCGCCTGGGCCGACGACCGGGTGCTGGCGGCGTTGCGTAGCGCCACCGATCCCGATCCCGCCTGCCTCGAGCTGTTCGCCCACGTGCTCGCCGCTGAGCACGTGTGGCTGGCTCGGTTGAAAGGGGAAACGCCGCGGCATCCTGTCTGGCCCACCCTCACACTCGAAGAGTGCGCGGGCCTGGTGCAGGCGAACCAGCGTGAATTGACGGCCACCGTGGGCGCGCTCGATCGCGCCGCGTTGGCGCGCGGCGTCACCTACAAGAACAGCGCCGGTCAGGAGTTCACGACCAGTATCGAGGACATCCTGCTGCACGTCTGCCTGCACGGGACCTATCACCGCGGCCAGATCGCCTGGGCGCTGCGCCACGGTGGTGGCGTGCCGATGCCGACCGACTACATCGCGCTGGTCCGCGGAGCCCCCGCCGCCACCCGCGATGCCGGTCGCGCGGCCAAATAGGGCTACATTCCGGCACACTCTCATCCATCAGGCGGAGCGACATTCCATGGGCAAAGGCGACAAGCGGACTCGGCGCGGCAAAATCTTCGCGCGCAGCTACGGCAAGACCCGACCCAAGAAAAAGCGGCGTGGAACCCAGAAGACTCCGCCCGCGCAAGGATAGGTCGATCGGGGGGCTCTACGACCCTCCGTCGCCGGGTGACCGTTCGCTCTTGGCGTGCAGTCCCGCCACCGCGACTCCGGTGATCAGGAGATACATGAAGAAGCCGTATACGCAGGCCGGGTAGCCGAAGACGGTGCCCGGCGCGCCTGGTGACGGACAGGTGGCCGCGGCGTGACCAAACACCTCCCGGTACGTCAACACACCCGAGAACACGAGTCCGAAGACGCTCACCGTCAGAATGATCTGCAGGGCACGCTGTTTGGTCATGGCCATCGAACCCTCCCCGGCAGGGGTTGGTTGTTGACAGATAGCTAGCAGGGCTGGACCATGCGATCCGCGAGAATGCGTGTAAGGTTCCTTCAGGGTGTATCGCGTTCGGCTTTAGGACTGGAGGCGCGTGTGAATCGGATTGCCTGGCTACTCGGTCCCGCTCTGGTCGCCCTCGTGTCCGGGGCCGGCGCGCAGGTCTCGACGCGCTGGCCCATCCATTCGATGGACCGGCCCCAGCCTCAGGTCGTGGCCCCCGCCCCGACCGCGCGCCCCGACGCTCCGCCCGCCGACGCGGTCGTCCTGTTCGACGGCACCGACCTGTCGCAGTGGGAAGCGGACTCCGGTCCGGCCCGGTGGAAGGTGGACAGCGGGTACGTGGAAGTCGTGGGCGGCAGCGGCAGCATCCACACCAAACGCGGGTTCGGCGATTGCCAGCTGCACGTCGAGTGGATGGCGCCGACGCCTGCGCAGGGCGAGGGTCAGGAGCGCGGCAACAGCGGGGTGTACCTGATGAGCCGCTACGAAGTGCAGGTGCTCGATTCGTACAACAACCCCACCTACCCCGACGGCCAGGCGGCGGCGGTATTCGGCCAGTACCCGCCGCTCGTCAACGCCAGCCGGCCACCCGGCGTCTGGCAGAGCTACGACATCGTGTTTCACCGCCCGCGCTTCGATGCGAAGGGGAAGCTGCTCCGCCCGGCGCGTGTCACGGTGCTGCACAACGGCGTGCTGGTGCAGGACAACGTGGAATTGTCGGGACCGACGGCATACCAACGGCGACCGCCCTACACCGCGCACCCAAGTGAATTGCCAGTGCTGCTCCAAGATCACGACTATCCGGTTCGATATCGGAATATTTGGGTGAGGCCCCTAGGTGAAGACACACACTAGCAGTCAGGCGGTCAGACAGACGCTCAGGGGCTCAGACGCATAGCGGTTAACAGTCCTCAGCTTTTCAGGAACCTCAATGAGCCTCTCCATTGGCCAGACTGCCCGTCGCAGTCTCATACTCACTCCCCGGCACGTCGCTGTTTACGCCGAACTCACGGGGGATCATAATCCCTTGCACTTCGATGAATCGTTTGCGAAGGGGACAGGCAAACTGGATGGCTTGATCGTTCAGGGCGGCCTCACGACCGGTCTCTTGCACGCGCTCGTGGCCACGGATTTGCCGGGTCCCGGGAGCGTATTCCTGAGTCAGAACTGGAAGTTCACGGCTCCCGTCTACATCGGCGATACGATCACGGCCGAGGCGACGGTGCTGAGCGTGCACGCGACGAAACCGGTGTGCCAGCTCGCCGTCCGGATCACGCGACAGACAGGTGAGACGGTGCTCGAGGGTGAAGCGTGGTGCTACCGGTTTTCGGCCTAGGCGACCGTCACCTCTTTGCACAGATAGACATCTTGAATCGCGTTGAACAACGCGACTCCTTCCTTTAGCGGTTTCTGGAACGTCTTCCGACCCGATATGAGCCCCATGCCGCCGGCCCGCTTGTTCACGACCGCGGTCATCACGGCATCGAATAGGTCGTTCTTGCCCGCCGCCCCACCCGAGTTGATCAACCCGATGCGCCCCATGTAGCCATTGGCGACCTGGTAGCGGCACAAATCGATCGGGTGGTCGCTCGCCAGGTCGGTGTAGATGCGCTCGTCGAACTTGCCATAGCTCGAGTCACCCATGTTGAGCGCCTTGAACCCGCCGTTGTTCTCTGGAAGCTTCTGCTTCACGATGTCGGCTTCGATGGTGACACCGAGGTGGTCGGCCTGGCCGGTCAGGTCGGCGGCGAGGTGGTAGTCCTTGTCCTTCTTGAAAGCGTTGTTACGCATGTAGCACCACAGAATCGTCGCGAGGCCGTGCCGGTGCGCCTCGGCGAACGCGTGGCTGATTTCCGTGATCTGTCGCCCACTCTCGGGACTCCCGAAATAGATCGTCGCCCCGACCGCAGCGGCCCCCATGTCCACCGCTTGGCCGACGGTCCCGAACAGGATCTGGTCGGCCTTGTTGGGATACGTCAGCAACTCGTTGTGGTTGATCTTGACGATGAACGGGATCTTGTGGGCGTAGCGGCGGGCCACGATGCCGAGCACACCGAACGTCGAGGCCACCGCGTTGCAGCCCCCTTCGATCGCCAGTTTCACGATGTTGTCCGGATCGAAGTAATCGGGATTCTTCGCGAAACTGGCACCCGCCGAATGCTCGACGCCCTGGTCGACCGGCAGGATCGAGAGGTACCCGGTCCCCGCGAGCCGCCCGGTCTGATACAGTCGCTGCAGATTCACGAGCACCCGCGGGTTCCGGTCGCTCTGCGCGAACACCCGGTCCACCCAATCGGGACCGGGGAGGTGCAAGCGCTCCTTGGGAATCTTGGGGCTGCTGAATTTCAGAAACGTATCGGCCTTGTCGCCCAAGGCCTTCGCGATGGCATCGATCATATGTCCTCAGGGTGAACGGCTGTCCGCCGCCGAAGCTGTATCGGACACGCCGGTCAAGCAAGACCCATGCCTGATAGATTCTTAGTCTCGATGGACCGATCCGCCTATCTCACCAAGCAGATCACCCGCTCCAGAGTCCCGGGACTCCAATACCTGGTGCTCGATCCGGAGCGGGTCGCGTTCGAATTCGACGGCGGCTGGGCCGACCTCGGCCACCGCGGCCCGATGACACCGGCCACGACCATGATGGCCTATTCCATGAGCAAGACGATCACCGCGCTCGCGGTGCTGCAGCTCGTCGCCGCCGGTCGCGTGGCGCTCGACGATCCGATCGACCAATACCATTCCACTCCCTACGGCGCCGGCATCCGCGTCCGGCAGCTGCTCGCCCACCTGTCCGGTATCCCGAATCCGATCCCGTTGCGCTGGGTGCACCCGGCGGGGCGGCACGCCGGCTTCGACGAGCACGCAGCCCTCGACGCGGTGATCCGGGACCATCCACGACGGGCATTCGCCCCCGGAGAGAAATACCGCTACTCGAACATCGGGTACTGGTTGTTGGGAAGTGTCGTCGAGCAGGCCAGCGGGCGATCGTTCCCGTCCTATGTCGCCGAGCAGGTGTTCGCCCCGCTCGGCATCGCCGCCCTTGATCTGGGGTACGCGATTCCGGACGCGAGCCGGCACGCGCATGGCTACCTCAAGAAGTACTCCATCATGAACCTCGCGAAACAGCTGCTCATCGATCGCGAATTCATTGGGGGCTATGAAGGATCCTGGCTGCGCATCGAGCCGCACTATTTGAACGGGCCGGCCTTTGGCGGTCTGGTCGGGACGGCTCGAGGCTTCGGACGAGTGCTCCAGGACCAACTGCGTCTCCGGTCGGTCCTGTTCGATGCGGCGACACGCGATCTCTTGTACACACCACAGCGGGTAACCAGTGGCCGCCTGGTTCCCATGACGCTCGGCTGGCACATCGGCGATTTGCAGGGCGTGCAGTTCTTCTACAAGGAAGGAGGCGGCGGGGGATTCCACTGCGAGATGCGGTTGTACCCGGCCCGTTCCCTGGCGACGGTCCTGATGACCAACGCCACCGGCTTCGACGTCAAGCGTTGTCTGAACACCCTCGATCTCGGTTAGGGTATGCCCCGTGCCATGTCCACCAGCAACGGGTCGGGAGACAGCGGCCGGCCGAGGAAGTCCACCATGACGCGCAGCGACGAGCGCTCCAACCCAAAGCGATAGATCCCTTCCCGCACGAATCCGTACCAGGTCGAGTCGCCCAGCGTGAAGTCCCCGTGCCGCCCGCGAATGCTGGCTCGGAGATCGGCCGTGATGAAAGCGCCGAGGGCGTAGTTCATCAGATAGCTCGGCGCGTCAATCAACTGGCCGCGCATGCCCCACCAGGACAACTCGGGGTGCGGCACGACCCTGAGGTACCGGCTCGTCAGCTCCGCCCACACGACGTTCGGGTCGAGCGCGGTGTCCCGCTGCATCCGATCTTCGAACAACGCCCAGCAGGCGTCCACCGCGAGGCCGAAGTACCGGGCGTGCTGGTTGTCGGCGGTCGACGCCGAATCCCCCAGGTAGTGCTGCTGCCAGCGCCCCTCGGTGGCTTCGACGTCGGCGAGATCGGCGATCGCCTCGGTGAACAGATCGGCATCGGGCCAATCGGCGAAGGCGGGCCGGGTGCGGATCCCGGCGATGTGGATCGCGTGCCCGGTCTCGTGCAGCTGCTGACCCAGATTGTCGAATCCCCCGATGGGGTATGTGCTCGAGATGTACGGCGCACCGGGATCCCAAGATCCGTTATGGAATCCGGGTCGCGCGCCGAACGTCGTGAACGCAACGGGGTCCTTCCCCGCGCGCGGCTCGAGGTCGAACTGGACGTTGAGGACGCCGGGATCGGCCCCCAGGTCCCGATAGAAGTGATTGTTGATGGTGCGCAGCGAATCGCGCGGGACCCGAGCGCCGAGGCGGCGGCTCGCCCCGCCCATGGCGTAGTAGAGATCCCAGGGCTCCCAGGTCGAATCGGGGAGGCTCGCGCGCCAGGTTTCGAGCACGCGCGTGAGCCAGTCGCGCACCGTGTCGGCCGAGAATCCGAGCTCGGTGACACGGCGCACGAAGGGCGTCGGCCCGGCACCCCACGCGCGCGCGCGCCGGCGCAGCAGCTCGCGCCAGGGACTGCCGGCGTCGTTGTTGCCGTTCACGCTGCGCCACACGCGGTCCAAGCCCAGGAACAAGCGTCGGCGCCGCGCGGGGTCGTCGGTGTTCCCGAGGAGCCCGAGCACCGTCAGCCGGTCAAACCGCTCACCGTCCACCACGACGTTTTCAGCCGCGAATCCGTAACAGGCGTACAAGCGGGCTTCCAGCGAATCGGTTTCCACGAACTGGTGAGGGTCGTAGTGGCACACGGTCCAATCGATGGTCCCCACCCCGGCAGGCGGCTCGGGAGTCACCGTGAGCTCGCTGGCCAACACCTGACGCATCACGCGCAGCGCGCGACGATCGACGCTATCGGCGAGCGCGGTGGAGTCGATCGCGAGGGCGGCTACGAGACGAGCACGGGCGGCGAGGTAGCCCGGGCGCAGGGCGGTGGCACTGTCCGCCCAACCCCGCAACGTCGCCACGTCGAGCCGGTCCTTCATCGTCCGGGCTGCGAGAAACAGCGATTCAGCGACGGCCAGGGTGTGCGGAACCGGCGCCGGCGGCGTCCCCGCCATGCAGCCAATCAGCCCGACAAGCGGGAGGACGAATCGCATGGAGACCAATTTCGCCCGCTGGCGCCGGTTCCCGGAAGCGGCAGATTTGCACCCATGCCCGGACCTTCCCGTCGCGAATTCCTCGAAACAACCACGGCGCTCGGCCTCGGCGCCGCGGCGGTCCCCGCCCTCGCGGCCCAGCAGTCCGCTACCGCCCAGGCGACCACGCTGTTCACGACGCCGCCCATGGACCGGGTGCGCATCGGGTTCGTGGGCGTGGGTGGTCAGGGCAGCGTGCACGTCGACAACCTGCTCAAGATCGAAGGCGCAGAGATCCGCGCGATCTGCGACATCGTCGAATGGAAAGTGGCCCGGGCGCAGGACGCAGCCGTCGCCGCCGACCAGCCGAAGCCCGCCGGGTATTCCCGCGGGCCGCGCGACTTCGAGCGCATGTGCGCCGAGCAGGACCTGGACCTGGTGTTCACGGCGACGCCGTGGGAGTGGCACGTGCCGGTGCTGCTCGCCGCCATGAAAAACGGGAAGCACGCGGTGACCGAGGTGCCGGCGGCGATGACCGTGGACGACTGCTGGCAGCTGGTGGAGACTGCGGAGACGACTGAAAAAACACTGCCTGATGATGGAGAACTGCTGCTACGATCGGCGGGAGATGCTGGCGTTGCACGTCGTGCGACGCGGCCTGCTGGGTGAGATCCTGCACGGTGAGTGCGGCTACCTGCATGACCTGCGCGAGACCAAGTTCGCCAAGGAAGGCGAGGGGCTGTGGCGACGCGCCTGGTCGCAGACGCATGACGGCAATCTCTACCCGACCCATGGTCTGGGGCCGATCGCCCAGTGCATGGACGTCAATCGCGGCAATCGCTTCGATTTCCTCATCTCGATGAGCTCGAACCATCGTGGCCTGGAGGAGTACGCGGCCGCGCACTTCGCCGAGACCGACTCGCGCCGGCACGAGGCCTACAAACTGGGCGATGTCAACGTGACGCTGATCAGGACGCTCAAGGGTCAGACGATTTACGTCGGCCACAACACCAACAATGCCCGACCCTATAGCCGCATCAATCTCGTCCAGGGCACCAAAGGGATCATTCAAGGCTGGCCCGATCGCGTCTACATCGAGGGCCGGAGTCCGGAAGACCGCTGGGAGCCGCTGGACCGCTACTACGACGAGTTCGAGCATCCGCTCTGGAAATCGGAGCGCGTGCGCAACGCGACGGGCGGCCACGGCGGGATGGATTTCCTGGAGGACTGGCGGCTGATCCAATGCCTGCGGGCGGGCCAGCCCACGGATCAGAACGTGTACGATGCCGCGGCGTGGAGTGCGATCGTGGAGTTGACGGAGCGCTCGGTGGCCGCGCGGGGCAAGCCCCAGGACGTCCCCGACTTCACCCGCGGCAAATGGCAGACCACGCCGCCACTGGGCATCATCGAAGGATGAGCGAGACTGCGGCGCGCCCGCAACACGTCCGCCGGTAGACGAACCCCCCGGCACGTGCGATTATTGAGGGAGCAACTCTTCCCGCCGGGGTATTTTTCCGCATGAGACGATCGACGCCTCCCACCGTGCCGGCCGGCGCGCCAATCGTTGCGCTCCGGGCCCCGTTGCGCATCGGGCTCACGGTGGTGCTGATCGGTGTCGCGGCCGCGGCGATCCTGTACTCGCTGCAGGGCGTGGTCGCCCGCAACCAGCGCATTCAAGTCGCCCTGGCCGAGCTGCAGGGAGCGCTCAACCTGCTGTCGGCGCGGGAGTGGGAAGCCCGCACCGGGTCCATCAATCCCGACCACCGCCGCGACATCCCCGTGAGCCACGAGGCCGCGGTTGGGTTCATGACCGAGCTGCTCGGGCAGGCCGGCAACCGGGCGCCGTTGAGCCAGCTGGATGGCGACGTCAACCGCTACCTCACGGGCGTGATGGAGATGTTCCGGCTGCTCGACGCCAGTCGCCGGCCGGAAGCGATCAAGGTCGCCGAGGATCGCGTCGACCCACCGTTCGAGGATTTGCGGATCTCGCTGGGCGAGGCACGCTCGTACTACGCCACCGCGGGCGAACGCGCCATCCGCCAGGCCAACATCGCGTCGCTCGCCGCGGTGCTCATCGCCGTCAGTCTGATCTGGGGGCTGCTCGGCCGTGCGGCGCGGCATCGCACCGAGACGCAGGCGCTCGCGACCGAGCGGCGCACCCTTTCCGCGAGCGAAGCGCGCTGGCGCGCACTGATCCTGAACGGCGAGGATGCGATCCTCGTGGTCGATCCCACGGGCGCCGTCGCCTATGCCTCGCCCAACGCCGATCGCGTGCTCGGCCTTCCCGCCGGAGGGCTGGGCGATTCCGTGCTTTCCGCTCTGCCGCCTGACCTCCGGCCCGCGCTGCTCGTGATGCTCGAGGCCACCCAGCGCGAGCCCGGACGGCCCCGCGTCCAGGAGCTGCAACTGGTCGACGGGGGGACGACCCGCTCGCTCGAAGTGATCGCGACCAACCTGCTGGCCGATCACGCCGTCAACGGCATCGTGCTGAATCTGCGCGATCTCACCGAGCGTCGCGCCATGGAAGAGGCGCTGCGTCAGAGCCAGGAGCAGCTGCTGCACGCGCAGAAGATGGAAGCGCTGGGCCGCCTGGCGGGCGGCATCGCGCACGACTTCAACAATCTCATGATGGCGATCTCGGGGTACACCGAGCTGGTGTTGCAGGACCCATCCATCTCGCCCACGTCGCGTGACGACGTGGCCCAGATCCGTCGTGCCGTCTTCCGGGCCGCCGAGCTGACACAGCAAATTCTGGCCTATAGCCGCCGGCAGATGCTGCAGCCGGTCGCCGTGAGCCTCAATCTGCTGCTGGGAGAGGCGAGCGGCATGTTGCGACGGCTCATGCCCGAGAACATCGAGCTGCGGCTGGCGCTCGACCCGAAACTGCCCGACGTGCTCGTGGACCCGGGACACATGCTCCAGGTCGTGATGAACCTGGCGTTGAACGCCCGCGACGCGATGCCGGACGGCGGCATGCTCGGCATCAATACGACCACCGTCAACGGCGGCAGCGCCTCCGACGGCACGCCGCCACGGGTGAAGCTCGTCGTTTCGGATACCGGGACCGGAATCGACCCCAAAGTGCTGCCGCTCATCTTCGACCCGTTCTTCACCACCAAACCCCAGGGCGAAGGCTCCGGACTCGGACTCTCGACCGTGTACGGCATCGTCAAACAGAGCGGCGGACAGATCGACGTGCAGAGCGAGATCAGCCGGGGCACGACCTTCACGATTTCGTTGCCGGCGGCGCCGCTGGTCCCCGTGCCCGACCTCAACATCGAAGCCCAGGGTCCGGCGCGCAGCGGCGGTGAAGTGATCCTGGTGGTGGAAGACGACGATCAGGTCCGGACCGTGGTGAGTAAGGGGCTGCCGCGCCTGGGCTACGAGGTCCTGGTGGTGCGCAACGCCGAAGAAGCGCTCGCCCTGGTCGAAAAGCATCCCGGCCGCATCGACCTGTTGCTCACCGACGTGGTGATGCCGGGCCTGTCCGGCCCGCAGCTGGCCGACCGGCTCACGGCGCGCCGTCCCGAAACGCGCGTGGTCTTCATGTCGGGCTACCCGGAAGCGCAGGACCCCGCCCTCGGCTTCTCTCTCAACGGCCGCAGCTACCTCCAAAAACCGTTCGCGCTGGCCGAACTGGCCGAGAAAATTCGTCAATCGTTGGACGAGTAGACCAGGACCCGGATCCCGGGATCCGGTCCCCGTTTGCTGGTAGCCGACTTGCCCCGCAGAAGCCATCATTGTGCCCCATGCCATTCCTCTCCCGACAAACTCCCTACGACGTCTGCATCGTCGGCTCCGGCGCGGGCGGCGGCATGGCCGCCCATACGCTCACCAAAGCCGGCGCGAACGTCGGTCCTGATCGAAGCGGGCGCCGCTGTGGTTCGCGACAGAAGACTCCCAGATGCTGGAATGGGCGTATCAGTCACCGCGGCGCGGCGCGTCGACCAAGCAGCGCGAGTTCGGTGAGTTCGACGCGGCGCTGGGCGGCTTCGAGATCGAAGGCGAGCCCTACACGCCGCGCCCCGGGGACCAAGTTCGACTGGTTTCGCAGCCGCATGCTGGGCGGCCGCACCAACCACTGGGGGCGCATTTCGCTGCGATTCGGCCCCTACGATTTCAACCGCAAGTCCCGGGACGGCCTGGGCGACGACTGGCCGATCAGCTACGACGACGTCAAGCCGTACTACGACCGCGTCGACCGGCTCATCGGCCTGTTTGGCTCCAACGAGAACCTGCCCAACGAGCCGAACGGCATCTTTCAGCCACCGCCCGAAGCCGCGCTGCTACGAGCGACTGGTAAAGCAGGCCGCGGATCGACTGAACATCACCTGCATTCCCTCACGACTCTCGATCATCACACGCCCGTTGAACGGCCGCGCCGGCGTGCCACTACTGCGGGCAGTGCTACCGCGGATGCCGGACCAACGCGAACTTTTCCTCGCCGGCGGTGCTCCTGAAACCGGCGCTCGCCACCGGCAAGCTCACCATCATTCCCAACGCCATGGCGCGCGAGGTCCTGACCGACGCCCGCGGGACTGGCGAGCGGCGTCGCCTACGTCGACAAGACCACCGGGCAGGATCTGGCGGTCCGCGCGCGCGTGGTGGTCCTGGCGGCGAGCGCGCTCGAGTCGGCGCGGCTGCTCTTGAACTCACGCTCGTCGCAGTTCCCGCAGGGACTCGCCAACTCGAGCGGCACCGTCGGGCAAGTACATCACGGACACCACGGGCACCGACATCGGCGGGTTCATCCCCAAGCTCGTGGACGGCATTCCGCACAACGAAGACGGCGTGGGCGGCATGCACCTCTACATGCCGTGGTGGCTCGACAACAAGTCGCTCGACTTCCCGCGCGGCTACCACATCGAAGTCTGGGGCGGCCGCGGCATGCCGAGTTACGGCTTCATGGGAGGGATCCAGGGTTTCCCCGGGGCCGGGGGCGGGTACGGCGCGGACCTGAAGCAGAAATACCGCCACTACTACGGGTCCATGGTCGGCTTCTCGGGTCGCGGCGAGATGATCCCCAATGACGACAGCTATTGCGAGCTCGACCCCGACACGGTGGACCGCTGGGGCATTCCGGTGCTGCGCTTCCACTGGAAGTGGTCCGATCACGAGATCAAGCAGGTGAAGCACATGCAGGACACGTTCGAGGCCCTGATCCACGAGATGGGCGGGACGCTGATGTGGAACAAACCGGGCCCGGAGGATGACTACGGCATCGCCGCCGGGGGTCGCATCATTCACGAACTCGGCGGGGCGCGCATGGGAGGCGACCCCAAGACCTCGGTGGTCAACCCGCAGTGCCAGGCGTGGGACGTGAAGAATCTGTTCATCGCCGACGGCGGGCCGTTTGTGTCGCAGGCCGACAAGAACCCCACCTGGACCATTCTCGCTCTGTCGATGCGGACCAGTGACGCCATCACCGACCAAATGAAGAAAGGGGCGCTGTAATGGATCGTCGCCAGGCGGTCGAGCTGCTCGGCGTTGCACCATTCATTGGCACGCTGCCGCTGCCGCCCGCAGCCGCCCAACGCGGCTCCCGATTCGTACGGGAGCTGCTCGCCGAGCCCCGGCAGGCCTATGCACCGAAGTTCTTCACTGACCACGAATGGCGCCTGGTCCGGATGCTCGTGGACCTCGTGATTCCCAAGGACGCTCGCTCCGGGAGCGCCACCGAGGCGGCTGTGCCCGAATTCATGGATTTCATCCTGGTCGAGTATCCGGACGAGCAGTTGTGGATGCGCGGCGGGCTGGCGTGGCTCGATATCGAAGCGCGCCGTCGTCATGGACAGGATTTCCTGAGCGCGGAGGCGATGCAGCGCACCGCCTTGCTGGACGACATCGCGTGGCCCGACAAGGCGCCGGCCGGCATGCACCAGGGCGTGGCGTTCTTCAATAAGTTCCGCGACTTCACCGCCTCCGGCTTCTGGTCCAGCCGGATGGGCGTCGCCGACATCCAGTACAAAGGCAACAGGTTCGTCGACTGGCAGGGCTGTCCGTCCGCGCAGCTCGCGAAGCTCGGCCTGAGCGGCGACTGACGTGGCCGAATCGCGTCTGGGCGTCGGCATCGTCGGGAGCGGGTTCAACGCCCGCTTCCACAGGCGTTCCGGACGGGTGTTCGGGATGCCGACATCCTCGGCGTCTGGAGTCCCAACCAGGCGAACGCCGAGGGCCGCGGCCATCGCCCGCTCGCTCGACGTCGGCGCCTGCAAGCCCTACCGTCCATCGCCGACATGGTGGCCGACAAGTCGATCGACGCCATCTGGATCTCCGGGTCCCAATCATGCCCGCATCGAGAACTTCGAGGAGATCTCCGACGCCGTCGTGCGCGGCAAGGGCGAGCTGCGCGGCGTGGCCTGCGAGAAGCCGCTGGCGCGGAACGTCGCCGAGGCGCGCCGTAGTCATCGCGCTGGTCGAAGCCGCCGACGTCAAGCACGGGTTACCTCGAGAACCAGTGCTTCGCGCCCCAGGTGGAGCGCGGGCCGCGAGCTGCTCTGGGCGCGCGGCGCGGCCCTCACCGGCACGCCCGTACCTGGCGCGCGCCGCCGAGGAACACTCCGGTCCGCACATGCCGTGGTTCTGGCGCGGCGACCTGCAGGGCGGCGGCGTGCTCAACGACATGATGTGCCACTCGGCGCTCGTGGTGCGGCACCTCCTCACCAAGCCGGGCGAATCGCTCTCGACGCGTGCAGCCGGTGCGCATCACCGGCCACATCGCGAGCCTCAAGTGGACACGGCCCGAGTACGTGAAGCGGCTCAAGTCGCAGACGATGGGTCCGGAGGTCAACTACGCGATGGCGCCGTCGGAAGATTTCGCGAGCGTGATGATCGAGTTCGAGACCAACGACGGTTACCGCGTGCATGGGCGAAGCGTCCACCTCGTGGAGCTTCGTCGGCGCCGGGCTCCGGCTCTCGGCGGAGCTGCTCGGCCCCGAGTACTCGATGTCGTGGAACACGCTCGACAGCGGGCTCCAGCTCTTCTTCAGCCGCGAGGTGCAGGGCTCGGCCGGCGAAGACCTGGTCGAGAAGCAGAACGCCGAGATCGGCGTGATGCCGGTGGTGGCGAACGAAGCGGCGGCCTATGGCTACGAGGCCGAGAACCGCCACTTCGTGCGTGCCTTCCTCGGCAAGGAAAAGCCGCGGCTCACCTTCGATGACGGGCTCGAAGTGGTGAAGGTCCTGATGACCGCGTACCAGAGCGCGGAGCAGGGGAAAACGCTGTCGTTCCCACCGCCGGGGATCGAGCAGTTCGTCCCCGCCGTCGCGACAGGCACCTGGAAGCCGTAGCCCGCGCTACGGCACGCCCAATCGCTGCAGCGCCTGAACCGAGGGCGGAAATCCCGGCTCGACTTCGATTGCGTGACGGTACGCGGCGATCGCTTCGTCGCGGCGCCCCGCCGCCAGCAGCGCCTCGCCCAGACTGTCGAACGTGTTCGCGGAGCGGGGATACACGCGCGTATTCAGTTGCAGCACCAGCACCGCCTGCGCGACACTATCGGCGCCGAGCAGACGATAACCGAGTCCGTTGACTTCCCGCTCGAAACTCCGGAACCGGTTCTTGGTCGCGTCCTGCGCCCCACGCAGGGCCCGCTCAGCAGCGGCGGTATCCCCCGCGACGATCGACCTGGCGATCACGTCGACAACCGGAGGACCGCTGTCCGGAACCGCGATGGCGGTCCAGGCGGGATCGGTGCCGTTCTGATAGTCCAGCGACGTGAGCGGTGCGTACACAGCCGGCGGCACGAACGACCGCTGGTCGAATTCGTTCGGCGCCTGGTGAAAGACGCTCGAGACTTGGATCGTGAGGTGGCTGTTGGGCAGCACCAGCGGCCGGTGATCCCCGTACTGGCTCGGCTGCTGTCCAGTGGGTTCACCGACCAAGGTTGCCTGCGTCCAGGCCTCGAGCAGGTTGGTGAACTGCTGACCCGCCGAGAACGTCCGCCGCCCGATGATGACGAACAGGCGATCCGGTTGATCGAGCATCGGGCGCCGCAGGATCTGCTGCACCGGATAGCGATTCAACCCGCCGTTGCCTCCCAGGTTCTCGCGGAGATCGATCACCAGACTCGCGCCGGGGATCGAGTCGACGAGCGCGAACACCTGATCCCATTGCCCCCGGTTGGTGTTCGACTGTGGTCCCGGGACGACCGCCCGCATGCAGACGTATACCGTGTGGCGGTCAATCTCATAACTCCACCAGAACGGCTGCTCGGGACGCTGCTCCCACAGCGGCGCCGGGCCAGACCGGAGACCGACCCAGCGACGCATATCGATCGGCGCGGCACCGTGCCCTTCGCCAAACCGCCCACCGGGTGTGACGAGGACGGTATCGACGCGACCGTCGCGCTCGACGACGAGCGGCAGGTGTTCCGCGTCGGCCGCCAGGCCCAGTCCGTCCAGCACCTCGGGGATCATGAGCCACATCGGCGCCCAGGCGCGGACCCACCAATCGTTTTCGTGGGGGATGATCGTGCCGGCCTCAGTGACCGCCTCCGCGGCCGCCACGCGACCAATTCTGAGGACCTTGGCCCCCACGAGGGCGGCATGTGCGGAGTCCGCGCGACGGACGAACAGACCGTCCTCGAATGCATAAAGCTCGAGCGGGTAGTAGCGCAGCCCGAGGGATGGATCCGGCTCGAACGTCGTGTGGGCGTCCCCCACCAGCGTGACGAGCCGCATTATGCCGACCAGGATCTGATTGCGAGTCAGGGTCGGCAGCCGCCGCTCCAGACTCGCGGCCGCCGAATCCCATTGGCGTTGTGAGATCTTTCCAAACGGTGCCGGATGCCGCTGCGGGAGCTCGCGGGCCAGGGTTCGCACGTCCGCCCGCCAGGCAGCTGTGGTGACGGGGGTGGGGGTCTGTGCGGACAGGGTGGTGCAGCAGGCGAGAAGCAGACCAACAAATGCTCGTGTCATCGAAGCCTCAGGATACGGTTACTGAACGGACGGACAGTTGTGACCTCCCGGTTTCAAGCCGGCGCCTGGCCGGAAACCCCTTGTGACACCATCTTTAGGCGTCGCGGCCCAATTCCTGCGAGACTCCGACGCTACTATGACGATCGATCCGACCCAGGCCTACCGGGTGCTGGGGCTCCACCCCGGCGCGACCCTCGACGACGTCAAAATGGCCTTTCGGGACCTGGCCCAGGTCTGGCATCCGGACCGGTTTCCTGAGAATGACCGGTTGCGGGAAAAGGCCATGCACAATCAACAGTTGATCAACGAAGCCTACGCCGTATTGCAGAAGTACCGTCCGCCGGCTTCCCATGGCGCGGTCTCCGTAGCCACTCCGCCCCGCCCCATGCCGGCTCCCCCCCTTCGCCACGTCAAGCACTCCGTCTTCACTGGCGTGGCCGGGCTGCGGAATTCGCTCAAGGTGCTGTGGCCCAGCGCCACCTACGCGAGGAGACGCCGCCGCCGGTTCCCGCGCACCTGGATCGCGTTGGCCGTGCTGGGGCTCCTGATCCTCGTTGCCGCCTTGTGGCAGGCGGGTCTGCTGGGGTTCTAGAACGCCCTCAGTGCCCGCCCTGCACCACCGCGAGCACGATTTCGATCAGAATCAGGACGATGACGGCGATTTCGAGTACTTCGTTGCGCACCGCCATCGATTCGGCGTTGAGCATGGCGTAAGTCTGATGGATGATCCCCAGCTTGTGGTCGATGCCGGCCCGCCAGGCCCGTTCCCGAAACAGCTCCAGCGCCGCGCCGTACACGCGCGCCAGGAAGATGTCGTCGGTCACCTTGAGCGCGTTCTGGGTGCGCTCCACGATCTCGGTCGAATCCGCTACGAGCGTCTGGAGCGCAGTGAGCAGTGGAGCGTACCGTCGTCCCAGCAGGGCGCCCGGCCCTCGACGCGCGTTCGCGATGCGGTCGTACATGCGCGGCAGCTCGGCGTCGAGTAACGAGTCGTAGTAGCGCAACTCGAGCAGCTGCGCGTTGGCAAATTCGAGGATCAACTGGACGTCGCTCTCCCCCTCGACCGGATCGAGCACCAGGGCGGTGTTCCAGGTGATGATCGAGAGATCGTCCGGGTAGTACGAGAACCAGTGCGGCAGCAGCTCCTTGCGCGCCTGATCTGAGATCGGACGATCCTCGTTCAGCAGCAGCGGCGCCACATCGAGCTCCCGCACCGCGCTGGCGGCGAGCGCCTCCCCGGCCGGGCTCTCGAGCCGGGCAATACGGTACACGACGTAGTCCTCACTGACCGGCGCGATCTGCGGCCGGACGATCGCCGGCGTGATGCGGTCCGCCAGCTCGCGGATGCGCCGGTCGAAGGGAGCCTTGGCCGCCCGGGAGAGCTCCGCCGAGTCGCCGAACGTTGCCAGCGCCGACCAGCCAAGGCCGGCCGGGATCTCGCACCGCATCCGCAGGGAGATCACTCCGAAGTCGAAGATGCGCGCCGACACGCGCGCCGCGTGCCGGCGCCCACCCGCCTCGAACTCCTCAGGGCCCAATGAAAACGTGATCGGTGGGTTCTTGATCCGGATCGCCTTCGCTTCCACCCGGCGCCGCTGTTCGAGCTTCAACCGCAGGGCTTCACGCTCCTCCGGCATGGTGGCAAGAAAATCGAGCGCGCGCTCGAGATCGATCTCGTAGCCGGCGTCGTACAACCGGTACAACACGACGGCCCCGACGACCCGGGGCTCGAGCGCGCTCACGACGTCACGCTACATGCCTGCCCGTGACCAGGGCGGCACGATGCCGTTGCTCCGAGCGTAGGCGATCATCTGCCCCAGATGCTCGTGCACGTGACTCTGGACCAGCAGGCAGACGCCGCGATAGGTCATGTCCATCCCGAACAGCTTCGTGGCCTTGTCCAAATCCGCGTCCGGCATCGCCAGCAGCGCAGCGCGCACACGCGCATTCGCGGCCTTGAGCTTCGCGATCACCTGCGCCTTGTCGGTGGTCGAGTGCTCGAGATCGTTCTCCCCCTGCGCGGAGGAGGGCACGCCGGCCGCGGCCATCATGAAGTCGTTGCTGCCGGCCACGTGCAGGAACACCTCGCTGACCGAGCGCACCCCGGCCCCGGGGCGCCACGTGAACTTCTCCTGCGGGATCGCTTCGGCCAGCTGCTCCAACTTGCCGGCGGCTTCGTTGAACTGGGTGAGAATTTCGCCGCGCACGCCGGCCGGCGCCTGCTGGGCGGCGAGGGGCGCCGCGGTCATCACCGCGAGCGTAACCGCCGCAACACTGAGTCGATTCATGAGATCCCCCTGTTAGACGTTGAAACGGATGTGCATGATGTCTCCATCGGCGACAACGTAATCCTTCCCTTCGATCTGCAATCGCCCGGCGTCCTTCACCGCCTGCTCCGAGCCATACTCCGTGAAGACCTTGTACGGAATCACCTCGGCGCGAATGAAGCCCCGCTCCAGGTCCGAATGAATCCGCCCGGCGGCCTGCCGTGCATGGGCGCCCCGCTTGATGGGCCACGCCCGCACTTCGTCCGGTCCCACCGTAAAGAAGGATATGAGATCCATCAGACCGTGCGCCGTCCGGATGAACCGGGTCAGCGCCGACTCTTTGAGCCCCAGGTCGTCCAGGAAGGCCGCGCGATCGCCCGGGTCCATCGCCGCGATCTCGGCTTCCACACTGGCCGAGAGCACGAGACCCGCCGCGTGCAGCTCGACAAGCCTTGCGGCCAGTTTCTCGGGCATCGGCTGAGCGGCCTCCTGCTCGGCGCGATTGAGTGCCACCAGCAGCGGTCGGTCGGTGAGCAGCCCATACCCTTTGAGATAATCGCGGTTCAACGCCGCTGGAGGGAGTGAGCGCAGCGGCAGCTCGTGCTCCAGCGTGTGCTTCATGAACTCGAACGCCGCCAGCTCGAGGGCGTCCGGCTTCTCCTTCTTGGCCCGATCCAGCCGGCGCTCCACGATGTCGATATCGGACAACAGACATTCGGTGTGGAACGACTCGAGGTCGGCGGACGGATCGGGGTCTCCCTCGAGGGCTGGGTTCGGGAACGCCCGCAGCACGAGGCAGAGGACCTCCTGATCGCGAATCTGCTGCAGCGCCTTGCGCGACAACCCCTTGTGGTCGGCGCCGTGCTCGCCCGGGACGTCGCAAAAGACGATCTCGGCATAGGTGGTCTTTTTGGGCGAGAAAATCCTGCTGAGCGCGTCGATGCGCTCGTCAGGCACTTTGACCGTGCCGAGGCGCAGCTCTCCCCCGAAGCCAACCGGCACGGCGAGACCGGTCATGGTGTTGAACACGGTCGTTTTCCCCGACCCCGCGAACCCGACTAAGCCGACTTTCATGGGCGGGAAAGATGCGACCTCGGCTATCCGGGCGGTAGCGCCTGCCGCTGGTGACTTCTCCAGCGATATTCCGCGCGTGCCCATACTGTCGTTTTCCGACGTCGCGGTCGAATTCGGCGCGACTACCCTCTTGAGCGGCGTCACGTTCAACGTGGACAGCGGCGATCGCTGGGGCATCGTGGGTCGCAATGGCGCCGGCAAGACCACGTTGTTCCGGCTGATCGACGGCAGCGTCGCACCGGCCAAAGGCACCGTCGTGCGCCAACCGGGTCTGCGCATCGCGGTCCTGGACCAGGCTCGGGTGTTCGGCGGTGCCGACACCGTTTGGGATGCGGCGGCGTCGGGCTACGGCGATCTGGTGGCCTTGGAACATCGCATGACCAGACAGGCGGAACGCATGGCCGAGTTGGGCGATCGCGTCACCCAGGCGGATCTCGAGCGCTTCGGCCGCGACCAGGAGCAGTTCGCGCACCAGGGAGGCTATCAGCTCGAGGCCCGGGTGGACGCGGTGCTGCAGGGCCTGGGTTTCGACCCGGGAGAAGCGCGGACCCGCGCGCTCGACTCCCTGAGTGGTGGTGAACGTGGTCGCGTGGGATTGGCCGCGCAGTTGGCCGCACCGGTCGACCTGGTGCTGCTCGACGAGCCCACCAATCACCTCGATCTCGAAACGATCGATTGGCTCAAGCGCTACCTGGGCGAGTTCGGCGAGACACTCATTGTCATCAGCCATGACCGGGCGTTTCTCGACGACACGGTCAACCACGTGCTCCACGTCTCGGGGCGCACCACAACCGCCTACCGCGGCGGCTACACGGCATTCGTGACCCAGCGTGCCGAGCGGAACCTGGCGCTCGAGCGACAGGTGGCCCAGCAACGGAAGGTCATCGCCAAAGAAGAGGACTACATCCGGCGCAACATCGCTGGGCAGAACAGTGCCCAGGCGAAGGGGCGTCGCGCGCGACTGGAGCGTTTGCCCCGTCTCTCGCCTCCACCCGGCGAAGGAGAAGCGATGAGCGTCACGTTCGCTCCCGCGGACCGGGGCGGCGATCAGGTGCTGGTGGTCGAACGATTACGGGTCACGATCGGGGAGCGCACGCTGGTGCGCGACTTCTCGACGGTCGCCCGGCGCGGCGACGTGATCGCCCTGGTGGGTCCCAACGGCGCCGGTAAGTCTACGCTGCTTGCCACTGTGCTCGGCGCCCGCGAGCCGGCCGCCGGCGAAGCTCGACTCGGGGTCGGCGTCGTGGCCGAATGGTTCCGCCAGGACCTGACGCAGGTTCCCGAAGACAAGACGATCTACGATTGCATCGCCCAGGTCCGGGGTCGCTGGACCCGAGGCCACATCCAGAATCACCTCGGCTGTTTCGGGTTCTCCGGCGACGACGTACTCCGCAACACCTCCATCCTGTCGGGTGGTGAACGAGCGCGCGTGGCGCTCTCGCTCCTCACCCTGCGACCCGCGAATCTTCTCGTGCTGGACGAGCCGACCAACGATCTGGATGTGGAGTCGATCGAGGCGCTGGAAGATGGGTTGGAGGAGTACGAGGGCTCGGTCCTCCTGGTAAGCCACGACCGCGCTTTCCTTCGAGAACTGGCGACCCGAGTGTGGGCGTTCGACGGCGAGCGGATTCAGGATTACGCCGGGACGTTCGTGGAATGGGAGCAGCAACGGGCCGAGCAGGTGGCGAGTAGCCGGAAGCAGAGGGCGCAAGAAACCGAAGAGGCCAAGACGACCCGGACCGAGGCGCGAAAGACCGCTGCCGCGCGGCGCGAGACCGAAGCATCGCGTCGCTCAGCCAAACGTGAAGCTTTGGGCCTCGAGCAGGCGGTGCAGGCCGCCGAGGCTCGGATCGCTGAGCTGGAGCAGGCTCTGGCGGACCCGGCGCTCTATGACGGTGGCGCCAATGGGGCGCGGGAAGCCGGCCGATTGAACGCGGAGTTACTCAAGGCGCGGCAGGCGCTGGACCAGGCGTTATCGCGGTGGACTGAAGCGAGCGACGCGCTCGAGACTCAGTGAGGGACTGCCCGCCCCATGCTGGCGAGGAACGCCGCATAGCGTGGATCAGCGTGCAGCGGGTCCATCATGGCGTCCCACGGAAGAAACAGGAGCCAATGGGTGCGCTGCTCCTTGGCGCGGCTCAGCCACGCAAACGCGCTGTCTGTTTCGCCTAACCCCGCATACGCCTTGGCGATCACGTAGGCGTTGAAGTAGCCCCGCTGAAATTCTGCGCGCATCGAATCCACAGTCGCCACGGCGGCCTCGCGACGCCCTAACGAGACCAGCGCGCGCACCCGCTCGCCCGCAAAAATCCCGCCGAAGTAGGGCCAGGTCAGGCGCTCGGCGGCACCGGCGGCATCGCCGCGCATCAGCCGGATCCACCCCTGCCATTCGCGCACGTCCTCCGGAGCGAGTGCCAGCTGCATCCGGGGCAGGATCGCGTCCATCGAGTCGAGCTGTCGGGTCAGTTGGAGCGGGCTCAGCAGCGTCAGGGCCGCGATCGCCGAAAGCGTATCGGCCTGCCAGCCGAGACGACCCTCCAGTGCGCTCTCGTCCAGGCGCCCGGCGAGAATCAGCGCCGTCTCGAGCGCGGCATGCGACAGCGGCTGGCGCGGATCGAGACTCACGGCGCGGCGCGACAGACGCAGTGCCTCCGCGCCGTCGAAGTCGAGCGCCACCGCGGCCCACGTCAGGGTGGACCAGGCCAGCGCCTGCGTCGAATCGAGCCGCAGCGCGTGCTGCGCGGCCTCGCGCAACCGCGCATACCCGACGCGTCCTTCGACGTAGGAGTCGGCGATGATGAGCCAGATGAACGCCTGCTGCGCGTACGCGTCCGCGAAACCCGAGTCACGGGCGATGGCGCGGTCCAGCAGCTCCAGCCCGGCGCGCAGCCCAGCCTCCGAAAGGCTGTTGCCCGCGCTGATGCCGCGCAGATAGAGGTCGTACGCGACCGGATCGTTCGTGGGACGCCGAGCCACCACCGCCCGCTCACCGGGGAGCAGCTGCCCGGTGATCGCGCCGGCCACCTCGCCCGCGATGTCTGACTGGATCTGGAGCAGGTCGGCGCCCGAGCGATCGTACACGTTGGCCCAGACCTGGGCGCCGTTGGCGGTGCGCACCAGCGAGACGCTGAGGCGGACCCGCAGTCCGGCCTGCTGCAGGCTCCCGCTGACGAGGAACGCGGCCCGCATGGCGCGGCCGAGGACGCGCGGGTCCGGGGCGCCGACGCCGCGGACGCGTTGCGACTCGAAGCGGGACTTGACCTCGAGGCGGCGCACCTGGCCGAGGCGCGCGATCAACTCCTCGGTGAGACCGTCGGCGAGATAGGCGTTGGCCGTGTCGCGCGAGAGATTGTCGAAGTACAGCACCGCGACGCTGTTCGGGGCCGGCGCGGGCACGGCCGCGCGGCTGGAACGACACGGTGGCGGGGAGCCGTCCGGACACTGGGCGCGTAAGACAGTCGGCCGAGCGGCGACAAGCAGCACAAGGCCGAACCGCGCGAGCTGGTTCATGGCCGCGGAAACCCGAACCGCGACAGGATCGCCAGCATGCGGGGATCGGCTCGGAGCGTTCCCAGGCAGCCGCAAAAGACGAGGCTGCCCATGTCGGCTCGTTTGGAGTCGGGGCTCAGCTCGGAGAGATACTGCAGCATACGTTCATCGCCTTCCACTGCCCGGTACACGAGCGCCCGCCACGACGCCCGGCCGGGGCGGTCCGCGGTCTCCCGCAGGGCCGCGTTGCGCAGGGCCGGATCCCGCAGCCGTCGCTCCAGATCGGCGGCGGAGTCAGTGTCCATGCCGGAGACTCGCAGCAATTCGGCAAAATCGCCGGCCAGATGCTCGTAATCGCCCCGGCTCAGGTCGTGGACCGACGCGAAAATAAGGGCCAACGGATGGTCTGGGGCCAGCACCCGCACGTGCTCGAACATCGTATCGGCGTCGGCCGGTCGGTCGGCACCGTCATAGGCAGCCGCGAGTGACACGGCCGTGACCACCGAGTACGGGTCCAACTCATGGGCGCGCTCGATTTCCCGCACGGCGGCATCCCACTCGTTCCAGACCTCCAGGTCGTAGGCGTACCACAGATGCGCGGTGGGATAGAGCGGGCTCAGGGTGACGCCTCGCTCGAACGCCGCGCGCGCTTCGGTCCAGCGCAGCCGATATTCGAGCACTTCTCCGAGCGAGCTGTACGCCTCGCCGAGCTGCGGGTTCAGCGCCAAGGCGCGCCGCGCCGCCTGCTCGGCCAGGGACAGGATCGAGTCCGGGTCGATTCCCGGCACGTTGTACTCGGCGGGGAGAAAGAGCACGTAGGCATCGGCCAGGCCGGACCACGCCTGCGCGAAGCTCGAGTCGGCCCGGATCGCCCGCTCGAAGTGCGCCGCCGCCTGTACGAGATCCGGCGCCGTGCGCTTATTCCAATAGAACCGTCCTAACATGTACGCATCGTACGCGGCCGGGATGCGCGTGGGCGCCGTGGCCAGGGCCCGGCGCTCGGCCGGGAGCAGGCGGCCCGTGATGGCCGTGGCAACCGCGCTGGAGAGATCTTCCTGCAGCGACAGCACGTCCGTGTCGGCGCGGTCGTAGCGCTCGCTCCAGACGACGTCGCCGGTCGTGGTCCGAACCATCTCGGCCGTCACCCGCAAGCGATTGCCGGCGCGTCGCACCGAGCCTGTGACGATCCTCGCGACGGACAGCTGGCGGCCGATATCCGCGGCGTTGTCTGTGACGTCCGTCCGGTACCGACGCACCTGGTAACGCGACTTGACCTGCAGCCGTTCGACTTCACTCAGACGGCTAATGATTTCCTCGGTGAGGCCATCGGCAAGGTAGGCATCAGCAGTGTCGCGCGAGGCATTGTCGAAATACAGCACCGCGACGCTGGTAGGCAGGACCGCCAGGCGCGGGGCGGCGCGACTGCACGGCGGCGGCGCGCCGTCGGGGCATTGGGCGAGCAGCGGGCGCAGCGGCGACCCGACAACCAGCAGGGCCAGGGCCGCGGTGGCCCGGCGATGGCGGTCGGCGAAGGCGATCACGCGCGAAGCGTCTCGACGTCGTACAACGCAAAACTCTTGTCGGCAGTCAGGATCGGCAGTTGCTCGAGCTGCGCCTGCGCGATCAGCAGGCGGTCGAACGGATCACGATGCAACGCCGGCAGCGTCGCCACGTGCAATGCGTGACGATGATGGACGGGAAGTGGCGTAATCCCGGTGCGCGTCATGAGACGCGGAATGAGATCGCCCGGCGCCTCCGGTAATCGCAGCTTGCCGAGTGCGTATTTGATCGCGATCTCCCAGGCACTGGCGGCCGAGAGCAGCAGCTCGTTGTCCGCCGCAACGACGAGCGCCCGACTCGGCTCGGAGAGCCGCTCCGGCGCCGCCAACATCCACAACCAGACTTGCGTGTCGAGCAGGATCCTCACGTTTCGAAGCTGTCGAGCACGTCCGCTGGGAGCGGGGCGTCGAAGTCGTCGGCGATGAACACGCGGCCTCGCTCGGTCCCCAATGGACGCTGTTCCACCGGCAACACCACCGGCACCAGACGAGCCACCGGCACACCCGCTTTGGCGATCACCACCTCCTCACCCACCGCCACCAACTCGAGCAGGCGGGAGAGATGCGTCTTCGCCTCGTGCACATTGTACGACTTGGGCGTGCGTTTCTTCATCCAATCACATTAGCTAAACTAGATGACTAAGTCAACAGCATCATCGTGACACCGGCGAGGCAGCAACCCCGGCGGGCTTCAAGTACCGGTCATACCAGGCCACGTAGCGCTGCAGCCGGTCCCGCACAAAGCTGGGCACCGTCAGGCCATGGTACTGGTTGGGATAGATCACCAGTTGGGTCGGCACGCCCAGCTCACGCAACGCCTGATACATCTGCTGGCCGCCGATGATCGGCACGTTGAAATCGGCGTCCCCGCCCATGAACAGTGTCGGTGTCTTGATCTTGTCGGCGCCGAAGAATGGGTAGGACAGCTTGAGCCACAGGTCGCGCGACCGCCACGGTGGTCCCAGCTCCATTTCGTACTGCGTGATGTATTCATCGGTCCCGTACATCGTGAGCTGCAGCGCGCTGCCGGCGCCGCTGACAGCGGCCTTGAAGCGCGTGGTCGTCGCAATAGTGTAGTCGGTGAGAATGCCGCCATAGCTCCAGCCACCGATGCCCAAGCGGTCCGGATCCGCGATGCCGCTGCGCACTGCCTCGTCCACCGCGCCGAGGATGTCGAGGACTTCCTTGTGGCCCCAGTCGGCGAAGATGGCGCGTTGATATGCCAGGCCGCGGCCGTTGCTGCCGCGATAGTTCACCGACAGGACCGCGTAGCCGTTGGCCGCGTACACTTGCCGCTCCATGCTGAAGCCGTAGCCGTCCTGACCGTTCGGGCCGCCATGGATCGACAACACCATCGGCAGCCGGGTTCCGGCCGTTGCTCCCGCCGGGCGAACCAGCACGCTGTGCACTTCAGTTCCCGTCGGAGCTGCGGGAGGTGAGGTCTTCCGTGGTCCCGAGCGCGAGCGTCGCAAACAGCGAGTCGTTTTGATGCGACAACTGGCGCAGCGCGCCATTATCGAATGCAAACACTTCGGATGGCCGCTCCGGCGTGCTCACCAACATCGCGACATGCGCGCCGACGCTCGAATAATCGTTGACGGCGTTTCGGTCACGATCCAGGCGTTCCACGGCACCGTTCGGCAGGGTGACGCGGGCGAGATACTGGGACCGGTCGTCGGCCACCAGCACGAGCACGGAGTTGCCGTCGGCGGCGAACGTGGGAGAGCTCACCGGGCGGTCGAACGCGGCGGTCACCACGCGGGCCGGGGCGCTGCCGTCCGTCCGCACGATGGCGAGCTTCCGCTGCTGGTAGGCGTAATACCTCGGCTCGTCGGTGCGGAAGAATGCGAGCCACGCGCCGTCGGGACTCCAGGCCAGCGATCCAACATCCGGACCGGGGAACGACGTCAGGGCCCGGGGCGTGGCGCCGGGACGCGCATCCACGACGTAGACGTCGCTTTCATCGCCGGTCCCCGGTTCCGGCAGCGGCGTGCGCACGAACGCGATCTTCGACCCGTCGGGCGACCAGCGGGGTCCGTCATCGTCGGCGGTCCCGGTGGTGAGCGTGTCGACCTTCTTGGTCGCGACGTCGAACAGCAGCAGGTGCGAGCGGGTGGTGGTGAGGTAGCCGTCCACATCCGCCTTGAAGAGATAGCGGTCGATCACGATCGGCCGCTTTTTCGTCGTGTCGGCCTTGGTGCTATCGAGCTCGATCGTGGCGACCATCACGAGCCGCTTGGAGTCGGGCGACCAGCTGATGCCAGAGACTCCGTCCTTGATGGTCGTGAGACGCTGCGCTTCCCCGCCGCGGCGATCGAGCAGCCACACCTGGCTGCCGTGGCCTTCCTGCCGTCCGGAGAGAAACGCGAGATAACGACCGTCGGGGCTCCACCGCGGCGAGGACTCGCTCTCGGTGGTCGCCGTGACCTGGACGGTCTGCGTCCCGTCCCAGCTCGTCATCCAGACGTTGGCGTCGCGCTTGTCCTTGGCCGAATCCGCGGCGCTCACCGTGTAGGCGACCCAGTTGCCGTCGGGTGACAGCTGCGGGTCGGACACGGTGCGGATGCGATAGATGTCGCCTGGCCCGATCGGGCGTTTGGCGGCCGGAGCCTGGGCATACAGTGCGTTGCCGAGGCTGACGAGGATCAGTGCGAGTCGTAGCGTCATACCAGGAGTCCCTTCATTTCATGGGCCGATCCAACAATTTCACAGAACTTGCTCAGATCAATATTACCGCCGGAGACGATGGCCACGATCGGTCCCCGCCCCGCCTTTCCCGTCAACGCGGCCGCGAGGGGCAACGCGCCTGCGCCTTCGGAAATGACGCGGGCCTTCTCCGCCATGAGTCGCATCGCCCGTTTCGTCTCTTCCAGCGTGACCACAATGGCCCCGTCGACCACCGGTTCCATTCGTTCCCACATGCGGGGGAACACACTCTTGCCGCCTGCGCCGTCGACGAACGTCGCCGTCCATTCCTTGAATACCTGCGGCGATCCCTTGCTGAACGAGAGTGCCAGTGGCGCGGCCGTCTCTGGCTCCGCGCCCCACACTTTGATCTCGGGCTTCAGCGCTTTGACGACGCTGCCGACGCCCGTGATCAGCCCACCGCCACCGATGGCCGCGATGATCGCCGCGGTATCGGGCGCGTCTTCGAGAATCTCCAACCCCATCGTGGCGTGACCGATAATGAAGTTGTGGTCGTCGAAGGGATGGATGAACGTGCCTTCGACACCGGGGAATGAACGGTCCTCGAGCGCCTGCCAGGCGACCTCGTACGGTACCAGAACGAGCTTCGCGCCGAGCGCCTTCATGCGATCGAGTTTCGCGGCGGGCGCTGTCTCGATCGCCACGACCGTGCACGGTACGCCCGCCTGTCGCGCGGCGTAGGCGACGCCCTGCCCCGCATTGCCCGCGCTGATGGTCCATACTCCGCGCTGCCGCTCCGAGTCAGACAACAGGGCCACGGCATTCGCGGCGCCGCGCAGCTTGTACGCATTGATCGGCTGGAGATTTTCGAGCTTGAGGCGAACGTCCGGGTAGTCCGGTCCCAGGTCCAGGCGCACCAGGGGAGTCCGCACGATGGTGCTCGCGATGCGTTTGCGAGCCTCGCGCACTTCAGTCAGTGCGATGGGGCGGATCGTTTCAAGCGTCACGGGCACCCAATTGCAGAAATTCCTCGTGTACCAGAGCGGCGGCCGCCATGTCTTCGACGGCGACTCCCACTGACTTGAATAGCGTGATTTCCTCGACGCTGCGTCGGCCCGGTTGGAGGCCGGCGACCACGGCTCCAATCTCCGCCACGATCTCGCGCGCCGCTATCACATCCCCGGACTCCTTCGTAGCCGCATCACGCGAATCGACGTACAGGCGGGCCCGAGCGACGACGTCGTCGTCCAGCTCCCGCCAGTCTGGTCGCGTCGCTCCAATGGCGTTGACATGAGTGCCGGGCGACAGCCAGCGACCAAACAGCACCGGCACCTGGGAGCTGACAGCTACGACCACCACATCCGCACCGACCACAGCCTCCTCGGGAGTCGCCGTCGCCGTGACGCCGTGGCGCTCGGCGAACGCCCGGGCGTTGCGGGGACTCCAGACCCGGACCTCCGAGAATGGCCGGACCAGTCGCAGCGCTTCGAGGTGGCTGTGGGCCTGCACACCGGACCCTAGAATCGCGAGTACCGAGGCGTCCGCGCGGGCGAGGTGTTGGGTGGCAACGGCCGATGCGGCCGCGGTCCGCATTTCGGTGATCAGCCGCCCGTCCATCATCGCGAGCGGCTCTCCGGTTTCGGGGCGGAACAGCACGATCACCGCATGGTGGGTGTGCACGCCCTCATTGTGGGGGTAGAACGTCACCAGTTTGGCGCCGAGTGCGCCGGCGTAGGCCGGCATGACCGCGAAGAAGCCCCGGTGGGGGGCGATCGGCAGCACCGCGCGCACCGGCTGCACGACGCTTCCCGCCGCCAGGTCGGCGAGCGCCCGTGCGACGGCGGGAATGAGGTCCTGGTAGTTTAGCAGCCGTCGAACGGCGCTCTCATCCAGAATGGCAATGGGCGTCGTGCTCATCTCGCCCCCGGCGGCCGGCTCTCGCCGATCCTCCCCATTTTGCGGAGCAGCGCCGCGAAGCGCGGGTCCGCGCGCAGAGCCGTGAACCCCTCGTCCCAGGGGAGCGCGATGAGCCAGAACGTTCGCTGCTCGTACGCCCGATCCAGCCACAGGAACGTACTGTCCGCGTCGCCGAGCGCCGCATAGGCTTCGGCTGCCGCGAAGGCGTTGAAGTAGCCGTGGCCGATCAGGGCCAGGATCGAATCCTTCGTGGCCGCGGCCGCGTCGCGCCGGCCCGCCATGACCAGTGCCTGAACTTTTTCGCCGGCGAACCACCCGCCGAACCACTCGAGTGTGAATCGTTCGGCGGCTCCGGCTCCGTCGCCACGCTGCAGTCGCGCCAACCCGTCGAGCTCGCGAAGGTCCTCGGCAGTGAACGCCAGCCGCATCCGTGGCAGGACGGCTTCGAGCGTATCGACCTGGCGAGCATGCTGTAGCACCCAGGCGTAGACGATGGCGGCGGCGGTGGACAGCGTGTCGGCCAGCCAGCCACGCCGCGCTTCGAGCACCGCTTCATCGAGGTGTCCGGTCTGGACCAGCGCCGCGGCCAGCGCGCCCTGTGGCATCGCCCCTCCCGGCTCGAGGCTCGCGGCCCTGCGCGCCAGGCGTAGTCCCTCAGCGCCATCGAAGTCGAGGGCGATGATCGCCCAGCTCAGCACCGACCAGGCGATGACCTGAGACGAATCCCGTCGCAGCGCTCGCTCCGCCGCCTCCCGCGTTTTCTCATAGCCGACCCGGCCCGTGACGTACGAATCCGCGATGAAGGTCCAGATCAGCGCCTGACGAGCATACGCATCGGCGAAATTCGAATCGCGGGCGATCGCCCGGTCGAGTAGCTCCAGCCCGGTGCGCAGGCCCTGCTCCGAGAGCCCGTTCGCCGCGGCAATGCCACGCAGGTAGAGGTCGTAGGCGACCGGATCGTTGGTGGGCCGACGCGTCAGCGTGGCCCGCTCCTCGGGAAGCAGCTGCCCGGTGATCGCACCCGCCACTTCGGCGGCGATATCAGACTGGATCTGCAGCACGTCCACCCCGGAGCGGTCGTACACGCTGCCCCACACTTGGGCGCCGCTCGCGGTGCGCACCAGTGACACGTTGAGCCGCACGCGCTGACCGGCCTGCTGCAGGCTGCCGCTGACCAGGTACGCGGCTCGGAGGGAGCGGCCGAGGGCGCGTGGATCGCGCGCAGCGCCACCGCGCACCCGCTGCGATTCGAAGCGCGATTTCACTTCGATGCGGTGCACGTTGCCGAGGCGCACGATCAGCTCTTCGGTGAGCCCGTCGGCCAGGTAGGCGTTGGCGGTGTCGCGCGACAGGTTATCGAAATACAGCACCGCGACGCTGTGCGGCGCGATCGCAGCGGCCGCACGCGCGCAGGGCGGTGGTGAGCCGTCGGGACACTGTCCTTCCAGTCGCGCGACGGCGCCGACGGCGAGCAGGACGGACAACGCCGAGACGGGGCTCATCAGAAGCGGAACTGCCGGTCGAGCGCCGCGTAGCGCGGATCGGCGCGCAAGACAGCCAGCTCGGGATACTGGCGCACCCACACAGCGTAGAAGGTGCGCTCCTCGATCGCGCGGCCCAGCCACTCGATGCCGCGGTCGATGTCACCCAGCGCCGCATAGGCCCGCGCCAGCGCGATCGGGTTGTAGTAGCCTGGCGTGCGCGCCGCCAGCATGGAATCCACGGTGGCGCGGGCGGCCACGGTGTCGCCCAGGGCCACCAGCGCGCGCACGTACATCCCCGCATCGTACGCGCCGCCGTAGTAGCGCCAGCCCAGGAGCCGGACGGCACCGCGCCAGTCGCCCCGCGCGCCCAGCAGCATGCCCTCCAGCGCGTCGGCGTCGGAGGCCGGCAGAATGGCCCGGATGCGCGGGATCATCGCTGCGGCCGTGTCGAGATGGCCGGTTTCGACCAGCTGGCTGATGTAGTTGACGCTCATGATGACGAACAGCGAATCGTCCTGCCACGCGTGCCGCGCCTCGCTGAGGGCCGAATCGGTCTTGCCCTCCGCCCCCAGCGCCGCGGACAGGAAGAGGCGCGACCACCCGCTGCGGGGGTCGAGGGCGATCCCACGGCGCGCGAGGCGCGCGCATTCGGGGGCGTCCAGATCCAGCGCGAAGACCGCGTTCGCCAACATGGCCCACGCCAGGGCTTGCGAGGAATCGCGCGCCAGCGCCTGGTTCGCGGCCACGCGGGTCTGCTCGTATCCCTCACGCGGGGTCACGTAGCCGTCGGCGAGCATGCTCCAGGCCACCGCCTTGCCCGCGAACGCGGCGGCGAACCCGGAATCGAGCGCGATGGCGCGGTTGAAGAAGGCCACGGCACTGCGCAGCGCAGCCTCATCACCGAAGTTGTGCGCGGCCTGGAGGCCGCGCAGGTATTGCTCGTACGCGGCCGCGTTCGAGGTCAGCGGCCGCGTGAGGCGCGTGCGCTCGTCCGGCAGCAGGTGGCCCGTGACGGCGGTCGCGACCACCGCCGCAATGTCGGATTCGAGCGTCAGTACGTCGCTCGAGGCGCGGTCGATGACGTCGCCGGCCACATGAGCTCGGGTGGCCGCGCGGATCACTTCGTACCGCAGGCGCACCCGATTCGCGGCGCGTTGCACGCTTCCCGTCACCAGGTACGCGGCCCGGAGCGCCCGGCCGAGGGTCGCCGGGTCCTGCGCCGCCTGACCCCGAAACCGCTGCACCTCGTAGCGCGACTTCACCTCCAGCCGCGGCACCTGTCCGAGCCGGATGATGATTTCTTCGGTGAGGCCGTCGGCGAGGAACGCGTCGGCCGTATCGCGGGAGAGGTTGTCGAGGTAGAGCACAGCCACGCTGTTGGGTGACGTCGGAGTCGCGCGCGCGGGCCGGCCGGGGGCGCACGGCGGCGGGGAGCCGTCGGGGCACTGCGCGAGCAACGGGCGTGTCGGCATACCGATGCACAGCACCAACAGCCTCAGGCTAAGCCGCGGCATGTTGTCAGTCATGTCACCTCGTCCCGAGCTTGGCCAGCATGGCCGCCGCGCGCGGATCCTTCCGCAGCCGGTCGTAGCGCGCCGGCCGGGGAACTGCACCAGCCAGACGTCATGCCGGGCGATCGCCTCGCCGAGGAGCGCCACCGCCGCCTCGTGGTCGCCCAGCTCCTCGAGCGCCGCGGCGTTGGCTCCCGTGGCGGGAATCCGGCCGCCCGATTGCGCCCGGATGGTGTCGAGCACGGCGCGCGCCTCCCGGTCCCGGCCCGCTACGGGCGTACGCGTACGCGAGCATGCCGTGGGCCTCCTCCGGGCGACCGGCGGGAAGCGCCGCGACCTGCCGCTCGAGCAGGGCGACGGCTTGCGCGGTTTGTCCCATGCCCAGCAAGGCGTTCGCCCGCCAGGCCCACGCCAGCATGAACGTCGAGTCCATCGCCATGGTGGCGCTGGCCACCGAATCGGCGGCCGCGAAGCGACGCTCCAGTCAAGAGACCTGGGCTTCCCAGAGCCTGGCGATCAGCGAGGCCGGCTCGAGCCGCGCGCCCGCGCGATCCGCTCGTGCGCGACGCGGTAGTCGCCCAGCCGGTTGGCGAGCAATCCGTACCAGCCCCACGTCGTGGCCACCGTGGAGTCGAGCGCCAGCGGCGCGGCGGAAGCTCGTCCTCGGCCCGGCTCAGGTCGCCCAGCAAGGAGTATCCGTAGCCCAGCGCGGTGTACGACTCGGCGATGGTCGAGTCCATCGCGATGGCGCGCTCGGCCGCGGCGACCGCGCTGGTCACGATCGGCGTGGTGCTGTCCTGCACGTACGCCGGGAGCACGGCCAGGGCCATCGCCAGCGATGCCTGGGCCCGGGCGTACTTCGGATCCCGCGCCGCCGCGCGCTCGAACAGGGCGATCGCCTGGTGCAGGGTCCGGCGCCGCGCCGGTTGAACAGCACCAGCCCCTGCAGGAAGAGGGCGTGGGCCTCGGGGTCGGCGGTTTCGGCTCGGTCGACGTGGCGGACAGCGGGCGACCCAGCGACCCGAGCAGGGTGGCGGCCACGGTTCGCGCGATCTCGTCCTGCACCGCGAACACGTTCGCCAGCGGCCGGTCGTACTTCTCGGTCCACCGCACCGCCCCGTCCGCGGCCGAGACCAGCGTCACGTTGATCCGTACCTGGCCGTCGGCGCGCTGGACCGTGCCGGTGAGCAGCGAGTTGACGCCGAGCTCCCGGGCGATGGCGCGCTCGTCGAGTCCCTTGGCCTGGAGCGCACCGGCGCTCACCCGCCCGATCACGCGCACGCCGTTCTTGGCGACCGCGCGGGTGATTTCCTCCGCGAGGCCGATGCCGAAGTAGTCGTCCGCCTGGTCGCCGCTCAGGTTGGCCAGCGGCAGCACCGCGATGGACTTGGCGTCCTCAACGTGCGCGGCAGACATTCGGCTGGTCGCCAACCACGCCGCACCAGCGATGACGACCAGAGCGGCGACGATCGTGCCGATCAGAAGCCCACGGCTTCGACGTGCGGGACTCGAGACGAGCGCGCGGGCCACGGCACCGCAGGTCGGGAACCGGTCGGCCGGTGGCTTGGCCAGCGCCCGTCCGATGGCGAGATCCATCGCCACCGGCACGCCGGGCCGGGTCGCACGCACGCTGCGGGGCTTCTCGGTCATGAGGCGCGCGATGATGGCCTGCGCCGTCGGGCCGGTGTGCGGCGGTTCGCCGGTGAGCATCTCGTAGGCCACGGCGCCCAGCGCGTACTGGTCGGACTTCGCGTCGAGCTCGCGGTCTCCTGCTGCCTGCTCCGGGCTCATGTAGTGCGGGGTGCCAAGCGAGAGCCCCGTCTCCGTCACGCGGGACCCTCCGGCGTGGGCCACGGCCAGCGCGATGCCGAAGTCGGCAATCACCGGTTGGCCGGCCTGCAACAGGATGTTCTCGGGCTTCAGGTCACGATGGATGACGCCCTGCGCGTGCGCGTAGTCCAGCGCATTGGCCAGCAGCGTCACCAGTCGGACCGTCTCGTCCACCGGTAGCTGCCGCTCGCGGAGGAGACGGGCACGCAGGGTCTCGCCCTCCACGAAGGGCATGACATAATAGAGAAAGCCATCGGCTTCCCCGGAATCGAACAGAGGCAGCAGGTTAGGATGCTGCAGCTTGGCGGTGACTCTGATCTCGGCCAAGAACCGCTCGGCGCCGAGCACCGCGGCGAGTTCTGGGCGCAGGACCTTGACCGCGACCTTGCGATCGTGCTTCAGGTCCTGGGCGAGATAAACCGTGGCCATTCCGCCCTGCCCCAGCTCGCGCTCGATGCGGTAGCGATCGGCAAGGCTCGCCCTGAGGCGCTCGATCGTCATGAAGCGAATTCCGAGCTTGAGGGTGCCGAAGGGGCCGCGGTGAGGCGGGCCGTGTCGGTCATGCGCCGAGCACCTCGAACCCCTCGCGCCGCGCCGCCCGAGCGAGGCGATCGTCGAGGGTCACGAACGGCAGGGTTCCGGGATCGAAGTCCGACAGCACCAGGGCGGCCGCCAGCTGCAGCGCATCGGCCGCTCGGAGCGGATGCAGTCGCACCAGGCGCGCCGCCTGGTCCCGCACCCGATCGATCGGCGGGACCTCGGTCCAGCGCCGCGCCGCTTCCGCCAGCAGGCGGGCGGCGGCGGTCACACCTTCCTCGGTGAGGCGCCGGTCACGCTCCAACCGTCCCAGGGCGGACCAGCACTCCACTGGCGTGAGCCACCACACCGCCGCCGCCGGGTCTTCGACCTGGAGCGCGACCATCGCGGCCGTGCCCGGCTCGTCGACCAGCAGGGGAAGCACCGCCGACGAGTCCCAGAATCTCATCGTCCTTCGCGGCGCTCTTCGAGCAGCACGTCGACCGCGCCCGATCCGGGCGTGAGCGACGGCCGCGGGAGGTCGAGCCAGTGCGCGTCGGGTTCGCGCTCGGGCAGGCGGGCCAACCCGTGCTGGGCCAGCGCGATGATGCGCTCCGGCACCCCGGGGCCGAGTTGCACGGGCACGAGCTTCGCCACGGGGACGCCGCGATCGGTGATCAGGATGGAATCCCCGCGCTGGACGCGCTTGATGAGCGCGCTCAACTTGTTCTTAGCACTGGAGATGGACTCGATCTTCATCTGGCTATAATAGCCATGTTGTAATGGCTAAACAAGGCTCTTGCCGATCCACTCCCCGCGCCCAGCTCGCGCTCGAAGCGGTAGCGGTCGGCGAGAGCGGCGGTGAGGCGGTCGGGAGTGGGGGTCATCGGTTCGCCTCGTCCGCGGCGCGCTCCATTCGCGCCACCCAGTGAGGAAACACCCGGAGATACGTCGCGCGGATGTCGTCGGGACCCTGGAGATAGATGATCCCGCCGTGCCAGTCCGGCCGGTTGGACCACCCGAAAGTGTCGGAGAACCGGGGGTCGGTACCCCACGCGGACGCCGACCCGGCCGGCTCACCGGTGGCCGGGTCGATGTGCACCGAGTGCCACGTGAACCCGCCCCGGTAGAGGATCTCCGAGTTGGACAGCCAGACGGGCTCCACCGCGCTGGCGGCGACCTGGCGCTCCCAGGAGCCCGGGGGGTTGGCCGTCACCACGACCCGGCTCCCCGCCGCCTCGCTGAACACGTAGTGACGCCCGTCCGGGGAGGTCATGGCGTACGTCCTGGCGCTGGCGATCGTGTCGAACCGTGCGGGCTGGGCGAACGGATCGAAACGGACGATGCGGTAGGGGATGCCGATCCGCCCGAGCGCCTGATGCGGGCTGGACCAGTCGAGCAACACCGGAACCGCGGCGGGGTCGTGCGACGCGAAGACGGTGTCCGGCGCCGCGGGCGACGAAGGGGACCCGCGCAGGATGGCGGCGCCCGCGGAGTCCTGCACCTGCACGAGCAGCGTCGAGTCGTCCGACCCCCACAACGGCTGATCCATGATCGACGCACGCAGCCAGGTGAACGACTGGCCGCCACGCAGGTTGAAGATCCGCAGCTCGGAGTGGCCCGGTTCCGCGATCGTCGCGGCGAGCCAGCGTCCATCGCGGCTCATGTCCCAGCGCTGGTACGCATCGGGCGGGACCGGCAGCGGCTTCAGGATCCCGCCGGGCGAGAGCCCCACGAGGTGACCGATGTGCGCGTTACCACCGGGGGCGAATACCAGCACGCCCGTCGGGGAGAGGTCGAAGTACGACGAGCCGACTCCCGACGCCCGGACCCCGGCGAGCAGTGAGGCCGATCGCCCCACGGTATGGGTGGAGCGGTCGTACGGTGCGGCGCGCAGCTCCCCTTGCGGAGACTGATAGACGAGATAGCGGTCGTCGATCAGCTGCTGCGCCCATCCCGCCAGCGAGCTCGAGGGGCGCCCCTCGTCGGTACGCGTCTTCAGCGGCCAGACCTCGCCCGTGGCCGGGTCGACGACCATTCCCACTCCGCGGAAGCTGCAGAGCACCTGCCGCTCCTCGGGCAGCCAGCGGCCGTCAATGCACAGGGGTACGGGCCGGGTCTCGATCGTACCCGCGTCCGGATCGATCTGCCGGAACCGGAGGCCGGCCTGGTCAATCACGATCAGCGTCGTGGACGAGCTCCAGTCGAGCGTGAAGGGGTCGCCGTCGAGATTGGCGATGGCGCGCGGCTGCCCGCCCGCCAGGGGGACTGTCATCAGACCGGCACCGGCGATGAACGCCAGGCGGGATCCGTCGGGGGAGATGCGCGGAGTACTGGCGCCCTCGGTGCCCGGGATGGGCGACGCGGTCGCGTCACGGAGACTGCGGCGCCACAGGATCGTGGAGGTCCCCTGCTTGACGACGTATACGACGAAGCTCCCGTTCGGCGCGACCGACAAGGCACGGAGGTTGGAGCCGTACGGCGTACTCGGCGTCAAGCCGGCGAAGTCCATGGCGGCGCTGTCGGGCAGGGCGACGTCGTAGACTTCCGGCACACCGGCCGCCGCGACGCGCGCGCGCTGCCAGCCCCAGAGGCCCGTGGCGACGCCGATCAAAGCGATGGCGGCCAGGCCGAGGAGAATTGGGTCGCGGGTCGGACGGCGACGGGGCGCGATCAGCGCGCCCTCCTCGGGTGCCTCGCCGTGGCGGTACGCTCGATCGTGCAACGCCACGGCGAACGCCTTGGCGCTCTCGAACCGGTCGGCCGGCAGCTTCTCCAGCGCCTTGGCGAGCGCGGCGGTCACGTTCAGCGGCACGGCCTTCCTGATCTGCGAGACCGGTGCGACCTGCTCCGTCACGATCTTCGCGATGATCTGTTGGGCCGAGCTCCCGACGTGCGGCGGGTTCCCGGCGAGCATCTCATACAGCACACTCGCCAGGGAGTACAGGTCGCTCCGGCCGGTGATCTCCTTCTCGGCCGTCGCCTGTTCGGGGCTCATGTAGTGCGGCGTGCCGAGCGAGAGTCCCGTCTCCGTCATCCGCCCTCCCGCTGCGGCACTCACCGCCAGGGCGATTCCGAAGTCCGCGACCATCGGCCGGCCGTCGTGCAGCAGGATGTTCTCGGGCTTGATATCGCGGTGGATCACCCCATGGCGGTGCGCGTAGTCGAGCGCGTCTGCGACCTCGGTCGTGATTTTCACCGCCTCATCGACGCCGAGCTGATGCTCGCGGTCCAGCCTGCTGCGCAGGGTCTCGCCCTCGATGTACGGCATCACGTAATAGAGAAAACCGCCGGCCTGGCCGGAGTCGAACAGGGGGAGAATGTGGGGATGCTGGAGTGCGGCGGTGGTCTTGATCTCCTGGACGAACCTGTCGGCACCGATCACGGCGGCCAGCTCGGGCCGCAGGACTTTCACCGCGACCTTGCGGTCGTGGCTTGCAGGTCCTGGGCGAGATAGACCGTCGCCATACCGCCCGCGCCGAGCTCCCGCTCGATGCGGTAGCGATCAGCGAGGGCGGCCGTGAGCCGCGTCGGATCGGTCATCGGCGCATTCTCGCCAGGAGCTCGGCGAACCAGTGCTCGGCATACACGATGCTCGCCGCCGTGCTGGATTGCCGGATCATCACGAAGCGACCATCCGGTGCGACATCGTACTGCGGGCGATTTCGCGCCGCCCGGAAGCCCGCCAGGGAGAAGAGTGGACGGGGATCGCCGGGCAGGAAGGTGGGACCGGGCGGCACGGCCACGGACATGAGCTCGCCGCCGCTCTTGAAGAAGAGCTCCCGTCCGTTGCGGGACCAGCGCGGCTCGGTGCCCCCGCCTCGCGAGACCAGCCGCTTCGACCTCATGTCGGGGAAGGAGGCGACGTAGATCTCACTCTGCACGACCGATTCATTCGAGCACCAGGCGAGCCACCGGCCGTCCGGCGACAGGGCGATCTGATTGGTCTGGCTCGGGTCGGTCAGGAGGGGGACCAGCGTCGTGTCGCCCCCGAGCCGGCGCGCATAGACGTTGCCATCCGCATTCTCCTCATCCGTCCGGACGACCAGCCACCGCCCGTCCCGCGACACCTCGGTCTCCCAAATGCCGTAGCGATGACGCAGGATCTCCTCCACCTTCCCGCTGCCGTCCGCCTGCACCCGAAACACGGATTCGGCGTCGGCACTGTCGGCGCTCCGGATCGAAATGAAGGTGAGCGACTTGCCGTCCGGCATCCAAGACGCTCGCCAGTTCGCGACGCCATCGGCGATGACCTTCTGCCGGGTGCCGTTCGCGCGTCGGATCCACATATCTGTGGTCTTCCCCCGCAGGCTGACCGCCAAGGCGGCCCCGTCGGGGGATAGCGCGGGGTATTCGAACGAACCACGCCACGACGAATCGACCGGCGCCACGCGCCCATCGCGCGTCACCCACACCAGGTCCGAGGGCTCGCGGGAGGCAGGATCGATCGAATAGACCACCACACCGGATGGCGACAGAGCAAAGCGGGTCGGCTCGACGCCATCGATTACCGGAATCGCTCCAGGCTGCGCGACGAGCTGCCGCGGATCGAACGCCGCGGCGTACAGTCCGCCGTCACGGCTGGTATAGAGGAGGTGTCCGGTTGGCGAGTACCACCCGCCGGCGGCCTGCGGCACCAGCAGGCGGGCGCTGTCGGCCGCTAGATCGTAGACATACACGCCGGATGGACCGCGCAATTCCCGTTGCATAAGGTGAAGAGGAACCCGCGCGAACCGGGCAACGGCGACATCGTGGCCACGGTTGCATTGCCCGGGTTGGGATAGACCTTCGCACTCCCGGCGCCACCGATGGCCGCTATCCTCGTGAACCAGCTACGGTGGTCAGCGTAGACGATGGTCTGGTCGTCGAGCCACGCGGCGGCCTTGTAGTCGCTTGTGGCATCCTCGGCGAGCGTGACCGAGCCGCCGCCGCCCACGGGCACCTTGCGGATCTTCCCATCGATGGTGACGTACCCGATCCACTTTCCGTCGGGAGAGAAGAACGGGGAGACCCCGCCCTCCGTGCCCGCGATCGGCGTGGCGTCGGGGGCGTCCCGGAGCTTCCGCATCAACCGGACGCCGCCGGCTGAGGAGTCGGAATAGACGATGCTCGACCCGTCAGGCGCGATGGCCGCCTGCGAGGCCACGAACGGCGCACCCGGTTCGAGAGGCTGGGGGAGCTGGTAACGCCAGAGGAGCACCGACTGGCGGCTCGTGCCCGTGTCCGTGGCGCCGCGCCGCCACACGAGCAGCGCGGCGGCGATCAGCAGCAGGTTGGCGGCGAGGGCCAGGCCGAGCCAGCGCCGCGGCACCATCGCACGGGCACCTCGCCTCGCCGGGGCGGCGGCAGTGGCGCCCGGGGCCACGAAGCTCGCGTCGCCCAACGCTTGAGCGAACTGGGCGGCGCTCGCGAAGCGGTCCGCCGGGAGTTTTTCGAGGGCGGTGAGGACCGCCGACTCCACGTGCGGTGGGATGGTCCGGCGTTGGGCCGTGATAGGCCGTGGCGTCTCGGTGAGCACCCGCGCCACGATCGCCTGCGCGGTGGAACCGGTGAACGGCGGATCCCCGGTCAGCATTTCATAAAGCACGCACCCCAGCGCGTACACGTCGGATCGCGCCGTGATTTCCCGCTCCCCCATCGCCTGCTCGGGACTCATGTAGTGCGGCGTACCCAGCGACATGCCGGTCTCGGTCATCCGGCTGCCGCCGGCCTTGCTCGCGGCAAGAGCGATGCCGAAGTCCGCCACCAGCGCCCGCCCGTCGTGCAGCAAGATGTTTTCCGGCTTGATGTCCCGGTGAATTACCCCGTGGCGATGCGCGTAGTCGAGCGCGCCCGCGACCTCTGTGGCGATCCGAACCGCGTCATTGATGGGGAGCTGCTTCTCGCGATTGAGCCGGTCGCGGAGCGATTCGCCTTCGATGAAGGGCATGACATAGAAGAGAAAGGAATCCGCGGCGCCCGAGTCGAACAGCGGCAGGATGTGTGGGTGCTGGAGGTTGGCGGTGGTCTTGATCTCGCTCAAGAACCGCTCGGCGCCGATCACCGCGGCCAACTCGGGGCGGAGGACTTTGACCGCGACTTTGCGGTCGTGACGCAGGTCCTGGGCGAGATACACCGTGGCCATGCCGCCCGCGCCGAGTTCGCGCTCGATGCGGTAGCGGTCGGCGAGGGCAGCGGTGAGGCGGTCGGGGGCGTTCGGCGTCACGGCGTTCGGCTCCGGGCCAGTGCCGCGCGCTCGGCGACGACCGAATCCCGCTGCGGCACGAACGGCGGATCGGGGTCGGTGCGCAGCGTCAGATACGCATCGTAGGCACGGATCGCGCCCGCGGTGTCGCCGGCCAGCGTGGCCAGCCGCCCCTCCTGCCTGAGAAAGGCCGCCAGGCTCCACAGATAGGCGGGGAAGTAATCCACTTCGCGACGGCGAATCGCTGCGAGGGCCGCGGGGATGTTTCCCTGGGCCTCGCGCAACCGCGCCACCGTGTAGTTCGCAAACGCCGTCGGCGCGGTGTTCGCGATCCCATTGTACCCCCGCGGATCTTCACGCATCAGCGAGTCGAGGCGGTCCAGTGCCGGCCAGGCGACATGGCCGGCAGGCGTCCTCTCGAGCAGGACCTGCAACAGCAGCGGGCACACGCGGAAATCGATGAGCCGCCAATCCTCCTGGGCGATCGGCGGATGATCCGTCGTCGCGAACGCGCGGAGGCGCCGGAGCGCCCCGGCCGCTCCAGCCGTGTCGCCGCCCGCGACCCGGTAGAGCGCGGCGAAGCAGTCCTGCGTCGGGGGCCACGGGATCGCTCCGCCGCCAGCTAGCAGCCGATACTGCCCGGCGGCTACCTGAGCGAGCGTCGCGGCAGCCATCGGTCGGTACACGGGCTCGATCAGGGCCTGCTGGATCAGCGTCCCGGCCCACTGGGGCCCGTTGCCCGGCACGATGTTCACGTCACCAGGATCGGTTCGTCCCGCCGCGAACCGCACGGCGAGGCGGCTCAACCCCGCGCCGACTCGCTCCGGCACAGTGGCCGCCTCACGCTGCAACGTATCCACCGCCCAGCGGGCGTCGTCGAGCGGCAGCGCCAGTGCGGCGCTGTGCAGTGCCACCTTCGCCAGTTTCTGCATCACGTCGGTCCGGCTCAGCCCGTCCATCCGGTTGCGCCACCGCATCGCCCCGGCGCTGTCGCCGAGGGCGCGCGCCGCGGCCCAGAGGTAAAAGTCGTCGGCGAAGCCGGATGACACGCGTCGCTGCAGCAGCCCGGCGAACCGCCTGATGGCTGCGGTGTCGCGAGCCTCCAGGGCCGTCCAGAGGCGCTCGCTGATTGCCAGCGTGAAGGTCGAGTCGAGCGCGATGGCCCGGTCCAGCGCCTCGGCCGACCGCGCGGCCCAGTCGTTCCGGCTGGCGGCTGCGCCGTAGTGCGAGAACATCTGGCCCAGCAGCACCCAATGCTCCGGGCTGTCGAGGGCCGCGTTCGCGGCGCGCTCCGCCTGGGCGATGACCTCGGCATGGGTGGAGGGCCGCGGGTAGTTGGGCCCGACCATCGGCAGCGCGAGGAAGAGGCTGAGATCGCGCGCGCTCAAACGGTCGCGCAGGCGCGCGACCTGCGGCACCGACCTGCCATCCCGCCGTCGCGAACACCGTGCCGATCCACGCGTTGGTCGTGACCATCGCGAACGCCGCGTCCACGAAGGTCGAGTCGCGGGCGAACGCGCGACCGAACAGGTCCATGGCGACGAAGTAGTCGCCGCGACGGGATGCCTGGCGGCCCGCCAGGTAGTCCTGCAACGCGTCGAGCGGAGCGGACGCGAGACCGGCGCTCCGGTCCGCGGCTCTCACCGGCTTCGCCGATCAGCAGCGCGGCGGTCAGTCGGTTGACCAGGACGGCGACGCTGTCGGGCGCGCCGGTCACGGACTCACGCGCCAGCTCCTTGCCGTCGCCCGTGCGCACGCAGCGTGCCGCTGAGGGTCAGCTCGGTCGGCGTGGCCACCGCGCTGCCCAGGAGCAGGCGGCCGGCACCGAGACTCCGCGCCAGCGTGCGGGAAGCCGCCTCGGAGAGATCTTCGCTCTCGCCGCCGACCGAGCGCCGCCACGCCGCGAGCAGCGTGCGCGGCTCCACGATGCGCGGACCCGCGGCGCCGCTCAGGCGCGCCTGGAGCAAATCCAGCATCGATTCGCGGAGATAGCCGAAGGCGGCAGCGCCGCCGACGCGGAACGGCAACACCGCGATCACGTCGGGGTCGAGGTCCGCGCTGGTGTTGCCGCGCAGCGCCCGCCACGCCACCGCGCCCGCGGCGAGTGCCAGAACGGCGAGCACCGCAACCCCGAGGCGTCGCGGGACACGCGCCGCGCGTGGCCGACCGGTGGTCCGCAGCGCCGCGGCGAACGCCGTCGGGGTCGCGAACCGGTCCACCGGATTCTTCGCGAGCGCTCGCTGCAGGGCGTCCGCCACCGCGGCGGGCAGCGCGGCGCGGAGCTGGGTGACGGGGCGCGGCTTGGCCGCGAGGTGCTGGTGCACCACGCTTTCGACGGTGGGGCCGGTGAACGGCGGTTGCCCGGCCAGCATCTCGTAGGTGACGCAGCCGAGGGCGTAGAGATCGCTGCGGCCGTCGATGTCCGGCTCGCCGCCCGCCTGCTCCGGGCTCATGTAGGCCGGCGTGCCGATCGCCATCCCGGTCTGCGTCAGCGATTGCGCGCCGGCCGCGGTGACCGCGCGGGCGATGCCGAAGTCGGCCACCATCGCGTGCCCGCCTTCGAGCAGGATGTTCTCCGGCTTGATGTCGCGATGGATCACGCCGCGCGCGTGCGCGTAGCTCAGCGCATCGGCCACTTCGCCGGCGATCTGGAGCGCGTCATCGAGCGGCAGCTGCTTCTCCCGATCCAGCCGGTCGCGCAGCGTCTCCCCCTCCACGAACGGCATTACGTAGTAGAGGAATGTGTCCGCTTCGCCCGAGTCGTACAGCGGCAGGATGTGGGGGTGGCGCAGGTTGGCGGTGGTGGTGATCTCGCGCAGGAAGCGCTCGTGGCCGAGCGACGCGGCCAGCTCGGGCCGCAGGACCTTCACCGCGACCTTGCGCTGGTGCTTGAGGTCGTGGGCGAGGTACACCGTAGCCATGCCGCCCTGTCCCAGCTCGCGCTCGAGGCGGTAGCGGTCGGCCAAGGCGGCGGACAGTGCGTTCATCGCGGGAGCAGGTCCGTCCAGCGCTCGAGCATCACCAGCTCGGTCGGTGTCCGCAGGTCCCGCCGCGAACGGATCATCAGGAACCTGCCGTCGCGTGCGACCTCGAACCTCGACATGAGCCCGGAGGTGGCGAAGAGTGCGCGGGGCGCTCCCGCCACGAACGTCTGCGACGTGATCACGCGGACGGCCATCATGGAGTCGTGGGCGACGTAGTACAGCTCGTTCCCCGCGGGCGCCCAGCGCACCGACGCCTGGGCCAGGCCGGCGGCGACCGTAGCGAGCGGCCATTCCTCCGAGCGCGCCGGATCGGTGGAGCGGACATGGATTTCGGTGCGACCCGACACCGTCACGATGAACGCGAGCCAGTGCCCATCCGGTGAGACTTGCGGACGGCGTGGGAGATTCGAGCTGGCGCCAGCGGGGGTCACCGCGACATCCATCCCGCTGGACAGCGCACGGCGAACGAGCTGCGTGCCGCCGGCAATCGTCTTCGTGTAGTACAGCTGGCTCCCGTCGGGTGCCAAGGCAGGTTGCTGCGTCTTGGGCGCAATGACGCGCTCCGGGGGCGTAAGGCCGCCGGGGTCCGCTCTGAGCACCTCTTGAGCGGCGCAGTACAGCCAGCGCCCATCCGGCGAGAACACCGGATCATTGAGCTGCATCAACGGCACGACGACGCGCGCCACCGACCCACTCGAGAGGTCGCGAATCGCGATGATCTCGTCATCGTCGCGGAATTCATCCACGGCGGCCCGGCGGCCATCGGGTGATAGGGCCACGCTGAAGAACAGCCCGGCCCAGCCCGGAGCGGCAAGCGCGACGGCACCGCTCCGGCTGACCCAGACCAGATCTCGGGGATCGGTGAACGCCCCACCGGCACTGAGGTAGATCAGACGCCCGGTCGCCGACACCACCGCGTGGCCGACGGTGGTGAACCCTCCAGTGCGCAGTCCCGAGACGAGCGACACCGCCGCCCCGGTGATGCGGCGGTGCCCGGCATCGAACGGCACCGCGACGATGGACCCGTCGGCGCGAGTCACGATCAGGTAGCCCGGTGGGGCGAACACGGCCCGGAGGCCAGCGAAGAGCCGGGTGGGTTTGCCACCTTCAGGACCGACCACGGCGATGTTCGACGTATCGGTGCCGACGATCGAGAACACCGCGCCCCCGTTCGGAAGGCCACTCACCTCGACAGGGAAACGATCTCCGGCAGCGGTGTCGAGGGTCAGGAATGGCTGGGGGGCGCCGCCGGTGATGGACACTCGTACCAGGCCCCCGGCCACCGGGACAAGGAGATGACCATTGTCCGACCAGCCGATCATCGTACCCAGCGTTGGATTGGCGAACGCGACGCGTGGCGTGCCGCCGTTCACGGGGCGAACGGTGATCTCCCTCAGGCCCACGAGTGCCACCTGCCGGCCGTCGGGGGAGATCGAGGGAAAGCCGTCCATCGCATCCGTCCCGGCGATCCGCACCGGATCGGGCACGTCAGCAGTGCGCAGCCAGAGGCCGTTCCCGCCATCGTACACCAGGAGCGATCCGTCAGGGGAGAGCGAAAACGCGCCGGCAAGCTGCGAGCTGTCCGGCAGGATGATCCGCACCCGCCACGGCTGCCCCCCCATGCCCGAGGGCACGGGGCGCAACCAGCCCCACAGCGCGGCGAGGACGGCGAGCAGCGCCGTGACGGCGAGAACGGCTGTCCGGCGTGCGGGCGGACCCGCGGACGCGACGCCACGCTTCGCCGAGATGGTCGCGAAGGCCGAGTTGCCCAGCGCCGCGGCGAACTCCGCCGCGCTCGCGAACCGGTCGGCCGGCAGCTTCTCCAGCGACTTTGCCACCGCGGCCGCGACATTGCGGCGGCACCGACTTGCGCAGCTTCGTGACCGGCGCCGCCTCGTCGGTCGACGATCTTCATGATGATCTGCTGCGCCGAGGCGCCGGTGTGCGGCGGGTTCGCCCGTCAGCATCTCGTACAGCACGGATGCCGAGCGAGTAGATGTCGGAGCGGTTGGTGATCTCCTTCTCCGCCGTCGCCTGCTCGGGGCTCATGTAGTGCGGCGTGCCGAGCGACAGCCCGGTCTCGGTCATCCGCCCGCCGGCCGCCGCGCTCACCGCCAGCGCGATGCCGAAGTCCGCCACCATCGGCCGGCCGTCGTGCAGCAGAATGTTCTCCGGCTTGATGTCGCGGTGGATCACGCCGTGGCGGTGCGCGTAGTCGAGCGCGTCGGCGACCTGCGGTCGTGATGCGCACCGCCTCCTCGATGCCGAGCTGCGTCTCGCGATCGAGCTTGGTACGCAGCGTCTCGCCCTCGATGTAGGGCATCACGTAGTAGAGGAAGCCGTCGGCGGTGCCCGAGTCGAACAGCGGCAGGATGTGCGGGTGCTGGAGCGCGGCGGTGGTCTTGATCTCCTGCACGAACCGATCGGCGCCGAGCACGGCGGCGAGCTCGGGCTTCAGGACCTTGAGCGCGACCTGGCGATCGTGCTTGAGGTCCTCGGCGAGATACACGGTGGCCATGCCGCCCTGGCCCAGCTCCCGCTCGATGCGGTAGCGGTCGGCGAGGCTTGCCCTGAGGCGCTCGATCGTCATGAAGCGATTTCCGAGCTTGAGGGCGCCGAAGGGGCGGCGGTGAGGCGAGAAGCGAGGGGCGAATTCACGGTGCCGCCCGGAACGATCTGTTCAGCACAATCCGAATCGAACTCGCCGAGTGCTCGGATGACGGAATCTTGATCAGGAATCGCTGCTCATCCGGCGCCACGGCATAGGGTCGTCCGGCATAGTTGGCGAAACGCTGCGAGGCAATCAATTGCGGAGGATCGAAGCCGGGCGGCGACCCAGGGTGAACCCGCACGACGTACATGAGCGAGCTCGAGGCGAAAAAGATTTCATCTCCTCGAGCGGACCAGTAGGGAACATCCCCCTCAAGGGGACCCGAGATGCGGTGCGTCTCGCCGGTAGGAGGATACGGCTCGACGAACACGCCGCCGGCTCGACCCAGATAGGCGATCCAACGGTTGTCCGGAGAGAACGTCATGCCGAAGGCTCCGCCGGCCGGACCACCGTAATTCATGCGCTCGGGGGCGGCACGCCCGTCCAGCGCGACCCGGTAGGTTTCGCGGACGTCCTCGCCGGTCACCGGATCTTCCCATGGCGAGCCGAGCAGGTAACGTCCATCCCGTGACAGGGCAAATGGGTAGAGGCTCGCCTTGGCCAACGTGTCCAGCCGCCCGGGGCGCGCGGGATCAATCCGGATCAGGACTCCCCCAACCAGGCCGGCAACCAGATACCGGCCGTCCGCTGTCCAGCGGGTTTCGGGTACTCCGAGATTGGTGAGCAACCGCTGACGATCCCGGCTGCGAAGGTCGTAGAGCCAGAGCTCCAGGTTGCCGGACACCGCGGGAATGGAAACCGCGATGGCCGACCCCGTGGGCGATACATCGGTGCCCAACGAATTGGCGGGTGGAAACGGAAGCGTATCGACGCGACCACGCCGGTCGAGCCAGCCCAGCACGCCCGTGTGGGCATCGCTTCCCTCGATGTAGGCGATGGTGCCGTTGTCGGCCGCCGCCACCTGGGCCTGATTGGTCCACGACTCCTGGCGAATCCCGGTGGCCACAACCACAGGTTCGCCCGAAGTCCGTAACCGGTCCGGATCGAACCGGATCGACAGCAGGGTTCCATCCGGTCGGGTATAGAGCAGGCTCCCGCCGCTTTGGTAGAGGGGTGTCGTGCCGATCAGCACGTCATCAGGAATGGGCTCACCAGGGTGCCAGCTTCTCGCTGCTCCATCCTGCACCAGCACCCGATCCTCCCCATCGTCCACCGCGTGAGCCAGCAGGAAGCTGTACGCCTGGTCGGAATACGCGGTGCACAAAACCCAGCGCTCATCTGGAAGGAGGCTGATGGACTTCGAGCATCCGATGCCTGAATGGTTGGTCTTGAGCAGCAGCTCGTGTCCGCCGGCGGCGGGGACCCGACGAAGACCATCGCCAGCCAAAACCATGAACAGGATGTCACCCTGTTTGGTCCATACACCGCCGGTCGCGCGGTTCGCCTCTGCCAGGGTGGTGATCGGGCCCCCGGCGGTCGACACCTTGCGAAGCTGGTTGTCGGCGAAGAATCCGATCCAGCCGCCATCGGGCGAGAAGAAGGGATGGAAGGCGCCTTCCGTACCGGGGAGGGGAGTGGCCTCGAATCGGTCGAGCGGGCGGACGTAGATCCGGGGCCGGGGGCCACTCCCGGCAATGTACGCCAGGGTGCGTCCATCAGGAGAGATCGCAATGGCGGTTTGTCCAACGCCGATCGTCGCTTCGCCGATGAACTCCACCGGCGCCGAGTCCGGCAGCACCACGTCCACCTTTCGCACGGCGGCAGGCTCAGGTGTTGCGGGGCGCAGCCAACCCCAGGCTGCGAGGACGGCGGTAGCGAGGAGCGCGAAGACAAGGGCGGTCAGGCGGACGGGCGGACGGATAGACGGAGCTTTTTTGCGACTCCGACCGCCTGACCGCCCGACCGTTTGACCGCCACTTTGCCCCAGCAACGCTTCGGCGAACGCCGCAGCCGTTGGCCAGCGATCGGCCGGGAGCTTCGTGAGGGCGGTGAGCACCGCGTCCTCGACATGCGTCGGGCACCGTGTCGCGGAGCTTCGATGGCGGCGCGGGCTTCTCGGTCAGCACCTTGGCGACGATCGCCTGCGCGGTCGGGCCCGTGAACGGCGGATCGCCGATGAGCATCTCGTAGAGTCACGCAGCCGAGGGCGTAGACGTCGCTCTCGCGCGTGATGTCGCGCTCGCCCATCGCCTGCTCGGGGCTCATGTACGTCGGCGTGCCGAGCGACATCCCGGTCTCGGTCATGCGGGTGCCGCCGGCCTTGCTGGCGGCGAGCGCGATGCCGAAGTCGGCGACCAGCGCCTGGCCGTCGTGCAGCAGGATGTTCTCGGGCTTGATGTCGCGGTGGATGACGCCGTGGCGGTGCGCGTAGTCGAGCGCGCCGGCGACCTCGGTGGCGATCCGCACCGCGTCCGCGATGGGGAGCTGCTTCTCGCGGTTGAGCCGGTCGCGGAGCGATTCGCCGTCGACGAAGGGCATCACGTAAAAGAGGAAGCCGTCGCGCAGCGCCAGAATCGAACAACGGGAGGATGTGCGGGTGCTGGAGGTTCGCGGTGGTCTTGATCTCGGAGAGAAATCGATCGGCGCCGATCACGGCGGCCAGCTCGGGGCGCAGCACCTTGATCGCGACCTTGCGGTCGTGGCTGCAGGTCCTGGGCGAGATACACGGTCGCCATGCCGCCCGCGCCGAGCTCGCGCTCGATGCGGTAGCGGTCGGCGAGGCTTGCCCTGAGGCGCTCCACCGTCATCGGATCCTCATCGAGGGTGGTGCGCCGAAGGGGCGGCGGCGAGACGAGCGGCCGTCATTGCACGAACCGATCGAGAGCGACCAAACCGAGTCCTGCCACCCGGCTGAACTCCTTCCGGTTCAACGTGGCGAGCAGGTGTCCCTGGGCCAGGGCCGTGGCCCCGATCAGCAGGTCGTGCGGTCCGATCACCGTGCTCTCCCGGACCAGGTGGGCCCAGAGCTCGGCGTGACGACGCGCCTCGGCCAGCCCGAACGGCAGCACAGGCATCAGGTCGAGCAGCGCTTCGACGAAGGCAAACCGCCTGGCGCGAACCCCAGGATCGGCGGCGCGGTGACACCCATGTAGCAGCTCGGCGGCGGTGATGGCGGCAATGGCAACCGGTACTTCTCCCAGCGACTCGAGGAACGGCTCCAACCGGACGGTTCCCCGCTCGGCGGCCACCAATACGGAAGTATCGAGGATCACTCCCACGATGGCGCCGCCGGGGGCAGCGCATCGCGCCCTGACATGATATCCGCCGCGAGCCCCGCGGCCTCCTCGGGGTGCAGGCGGGGCAGCGCGGGCCAGCGCCGGGCGAAGTCGCGTGCGGACAGGCCGAGCGTGGTGGGTGCCTCCCCGCCCGGCGCTGCGAGATACCGGGCCACCGCTTCACGCGCCACTTGTGACTTGGGCACGCCATGCGCCGAAGCCCACCGCGCCAGCAGGCGGGCCAGCCCCGATGGCAGGCGGAGGGTGAGATGTGAATCTTTCATGTGTTACAATGTAGTGTCTGTGTGTTGCGCCTTCAAGGCGGCGAGGCCAAAGGCATCACTTCAACCCCTCCAACTCCGCCACGTAGATGTCGCTCTGGCGCTCGTTGATCGTGAAGTAGAACCGCCGTCCATCGGTGTGCCACAAGTCCTGGCGGTACGATGGCTTCGCCGGATCGTCGAAGCGGACGAGGAGGCGCGGACGACCGCCGGTGATCGGGACGCCCCAGATAGACGCGCGGCCTTCGCGGTTCGCGGCCTTGAAGTAGACCGAGCGGCCGTCCAGGGACCACAGCGCGATCCCGGCCGGCAACGCTTCGGTCACCGTATCCCCCGGCTGGAACACAAGGCGCGGGGAACCTCCCGCGACCGGAACAAGCCAGATCGCGTGGTCCCGCACGGTCAGCAGCATACGGCCGTCCGACGACCAGTGACCCAGGGCAGCAACATCCCACACGCGCCGAGGCGCACCCCACCGATCGGTTGCGTCCCGCGAGATCACCCATAGCCCATCGCGCGACCCTCCACCCGAGAGGAAGTAGGAGAGGGTTCGGCCATCTGGTGACCAGAGCGCACCACGCTCCTGACCCGGATCGTCGGTGATGCGCTCGGGGGTTCCGCCATCCGCCGGCATCACGAAGATGTCCCGCGTGCCGTTCCGGAGCGAATGAAACGACACCCACCGGCCATCGGGGGAAAGATTCGGAAAGAAGTCGTCCGCGGGATCCGTGGTGAGCTGCTCCGGCTCGCCTCCGGCCACCGGCATACGGTAGATGTCCGAGTTCCCCGAGCGATCGGAGTCGAAGTACAGCCAGCGCCCGTCGGCAGAGGTGGTGATCGACTCGACCGTCTGATTGCCCGTGGTGATCTGAACCGCCCGATCCACAGAGAGCGCCGCCCCCGACGCGATCGGGATCGCCCACACATTGGCCCGAGAGGTATAGACGGAGTAGGCGAGGCGCCGACCGTCCGCCGAGAGTGTGACCGAGTGTGCCAAGAGCCCGCTCGTTACCCGCACCGGTCTCCCGGCGGGCTTGCCGGAGCGCTGCACACCCACGACGTACACATCCCGGGTTCCGTCGCGGTCCGTGACGTACAGCAGTTGCCGGCTGTCCGGCGTCCAGGCGGCGCTCTCGTTCAGCTCAGCGTTGTCGGTCACCGGCACCGGCGTCCCTCCGGCAGACGGCAGCAGGACGATCGCGCTCGGCCCTCGATTCCCGAAGAACGCTCGCCCACGGGCGAACTGGCTGTTGCCGGTGGAGAGAGCAATCCAGCGACCATCGGGCGACCACGCCAGCGAATACGGGTCGAACACCACTCCTAACAACTGGGGCGTGCCGCCGTCGGCCGGCACGACAAAGACCGACTCCTGGGCCTGCGTCACGGCTTGGACGGACAGCGAGCGGACGTAGGCGATGCGTCGTCCGTCGGGAGACCAGGTGGCGCAGCACGCCGCCGCGGCCACCATATGGGGCACGCCGCCGAGAGCGGGCACGAGGTAGAGATCGGTGCCGCGCTCGAACAGGATCTGCGTGCCATCGCGAGACCACAGTGGCCGCCGCTGTGGCGGTCCGGCGTCGGGCACCAAGGCCACCGGCCGGCCACCCGCTTGGCGAACGTAGACTCGTGTGTCGTTGAGCGGCCCGGCGGCATAGGCCACGAACTTGGCATCGGGCGAGATGGCCGGCTCGATCTCGAGACCGGGCTCGAACGTCAGCTGCGTGACCCTTCCCAACGCGATCGTTGCCGGTGACGCGCGGGACAGGATCACGCCACCCACACCGATAGCTACGGCAGCGACGGCCACCCACGTCACCCATGGCCGGCTGGGCGTGACGGCCCGCGTCGGGCGCGTTGTGGTCGGCGTCATGCCGCCGCTCGGTGTGGCAAGTGGCTCGAGCTGCGCCACCAATTCGTCCGCCGTCTGCCACCGGTCCGCGGGCCGTTTCGCCAGGCATTTCATCAGGACCGCCGACAGGGCCGGCGAGATGCCGGGCCGCCGAGTCTCCACCGGCTCCGGGGCTCGAGTGACGTGCGCCGCGAGCGTCTCCTGCGGCGTGAGCCCGGAAAACGGCGGGCGTCCAGTCAACAGCTCGTAGCCCATTACGCCCACGGCGTACAGGTCCACGCGGTGATCGAGATTCGGGTCGGCCGCTGCCTGCTCCGGCGCCATGTAGGCCGGCGTTCCCAAGGCCACCCCCACTGACGTCAGATTGTGTGCTCCGGTCGCCTCGCTTACGGCCTTCGCCACGCCGAAGTCCGTCACGAGGGCATGCCGTCCCGAGAGCATGATGTTGTCCGGCTTGATGTCGCGGTGCACGACACCATGGCGGTGGGCGTAGGCCAAGGCATCCACGATCTCGATCAGGATTTTCACCGCTTCGTGGACCGGCAGCTCGCCGTGCTGGGCCAGCCGCTCGCGCAGCGATTCTCCCTCCACATAGGGCATCACGTAGTAGTAGAAGCCGCCGGCTTCACCCGAATCGAGCAGCGGCAGGATGTGGGGGTGCTGCAATTGGGCGGCGACCTCGATTTCGCGGCTGAACCGCTCAGCGCCCATAGTCGCGGCCAGCTCGGCGCGCAGGACTTTGAGCGCCACTTTGCGGTGGTGCTTGAGATCCTGGGCGAGATACACGGTGGCCATACCGCCCGCGCCCAGCTCCCGCTCGATGCGGTAGCGGTCGGCGAGGGCTGCGGTTAGACGAGGGAGGGCGTTCAGGGAATCGGTCACCGGCGGGGTAAGATGCGCCCGCAGACCCGGATTGGCGAGGCTTACTTCGTGATCAGGTCGGCCACGAACACGTCGCTCTGCCGGTCCTCGATGGCAAAGAAGAACCGTTTCCCGTCCGTCGCGAAGTCCCGGCGCGAGGACGGCCGGTTCGGATCGCTGAACCGGACCAGCAGGCGCGGAAATCCGCCCGCGGCGCTGACGGCCCAAAACGAGGCCCGTCCCTGCGCATCGTGCGTCTTGTAGTACAGCGTCCGACCGTCGGGATTCCACTCGACCCTTTCGGCCAGTGGCGCGGTCGGACCGGGATCGAACACGCGGCGAGGAATGTCCCCGTCGACCGGCACGACCATGACCGCCCCGACCCGTCGGTCGGATTCGGCTTCGACATACGCGAGCGAGCGCCCATCCGGGGACCAGGCGTTGCCCACGCTCTTCTTGCCGATCTGCGTGGGGGTGGACCACTGACCACTAGCTTCTCTGCGCGTGATCAACAGTGTAAACGGCGGTATCTGATTGTAGAACGCGATCGTCTGACCGTCGGGTGACCAGCGCGGGTAGCTCTCCTGCGCCGGCGTCGCGGTGACGCGCTCCACCGGTCCGCCGTCGAGCGGCTTGACCTCGATGTCGCGTGTTCCGGTGCGCCAGGAGTGATAGGTGATGGCGCGTCCATCCGGCGAAAGGTCCGGCGCGAATTCGTCGGCTGGATCATCGGTGAGCTGCTCGGCTTGACCGCCACTCACCGGAATGCGGTAGATGTCCGAGTTCCCGCGCAGGTCCGAATCGTACAGCAGCCAGCGGCCGTCGACCGACACATGCATCGATTCGATCACCTGGCTTCCGCTCGTGACTGGTGTCGCGCGGTCAGCCGTGATGGGGGCGCCGGAAGGGATGGGCAGCGACCAGATGTTGGCGCGTGCCGAATACACCGCGTACGCCAGCCGCCGGCCATCCGCCGACAGCGACATTGAAATTGCGCCGAGCCCGGTGGTAAGCCGGGCCAGCGGGCCCTGTGACCGTCCCGACGACGAGAGTGACTGGGCGTACACATCGCGCGGACCGTCGCGATTGGAGATGAAGAGCAGCTGAGCTCCGTCGGGCGTCCACACCGGACTCTGGTTGAACGCCTGTGCCTCGACCAGACGGACGGGAGCGCCGCCGGCGACCGGAAACAGCAGGATGGCGCTCGGGGCAAGATTGCCGAACGTGCTGCCGGGCAGCACGGATTCGGAATTCAGGACGACGCACGCGATCCATTTCTTGGCCGGCGCCCAGGCACAGGAATGCAGGTCAAAGGTCGTCGCGAGCAGGCGGGCCGGGCCGCCTTCGACGGGAGCCACGAGCAGGGATTCGGAGCGGACGAACGCGATCTCGCGACCATCCGGTGACCAGGTCGCGGTGGAGACGGAGGCGATGGCTGACCCCGGTACGACGGGCCGTGACTCCCCGCCCAGCGCCGACGCGACAGAGACACCGCCGCGAGCCAGAAACAGCACGCTGTTGCCGTCCGGCGACCAGCGTGGCTGTGCTTCGACGGCCGTGGAATCGTCCGTCAACGGAAGCGTGCGGCCCCCGCCCACCGGCCGAATGAAGATCCGCATTCGCGCGGCGTTTCCGGCCGCGTACGCGACGACTCTCCCGTCTGGCGAGAACGCGGGCTGAATCTCGAGACCCGGATCAGCGGTGAGCTGCTCCGAGCGGCCAAGTGCGAAATTCGACGGCCGAGCACGTAGCAGGCGATAAGCTCCGAACGCCAGGGCGGCAACGGCCAGCACGGCGACCACGCCGAACAGAACGTTGCGCCGACGCCAAGTCATCGACGAAGGCGGCGCCGCCGCCATCGCGTGCTGCAGCGCCGCCAAGAAACCCCCAGCCGTCGAGAACCGATCGGCGGGGGTCTTCGCCAGCGCCTTGGCCACCGCCACATCGACGCCCTCCGGCACGCTGTCGCGAACGACACGCAGCCGGGTGGGTCGCTCGGTCAACAGTTTGGCGATCATCGCCTGCGCCGTCGGGCCGGTCACCGGCGGCTCGCCAGCCAGCATCTCGTACAGCACGGCGGCCAGCGAATAGATATCCGCAGCGCGCATCGAGTTGGCGGTCGCCGGTGGCCTGCTCCGGGCTCATGTACTGCGGCGTGCCTAACGACAACCCCGTCTCGGTGAGACGGTTGCCGCCCGCCTCCTTGACCGCGAGCGCGATGCCGAAGTCGGCCAGCATCGCCTCGCCCTCGTGGAACAGAATATTCTCCGGCTTGATGTCGCGGTGGACGACGCCGTGCTGGTGCGCGTAGTCGAGCGCATTCGCGATCTGGCGCGTGATCGCCAGCGCTTCCTCGAGCCCGAGCTGCCGCTCGCGCTCGAGCTTGGCGCGCAGCGACTCGCCGCGGACGTAGGGCAGCGACGTAGTAGAGGAAGGTGTCCGATTCCCCTGAGTCGATCAGCGTGAGAATGTGGGGATGATCGAGGCGCGCGGTGATGCGCACCTCGTTCGAGAAACCGATCGGCGCCGAGCACGGCCGCGAGCTCGGGCCGGAGCACCTTGAGGGCGACCTCGCGGTCGTGCTTCACGTCGCGCGCGAGGTAGACCGTGGCCATCCCACCGGCGCCGAGCTCCCGCTCGAGGCGGTAGCGGTCGGCCAGGCTCGCGCTGAGCCGCTCGAGGCTCATCGGGCCTCCACGCCGCGCATCCGCGACACGAGCTCGGAGCGCCAACCGTAGACCACCTGCAGTTTGGCCTCGCTCGCGCCCCGGATCACCAGGAAGCGGGTCCCGTCGAGGGAGACATCGTAGTTGGCGTGCGGGGCCTGGGTGAAGACGAACCGGTCGGGGAAGAGCGCGGCACGGGCCGTGACCGCGAGGGTCGGCGTCGTGGCGAGGGAGGCGGCGATGAAGCCCCGCCCGTCGCGGTAGAAGAGCCGCCGCCCGTCGCGTGACCAGACCGGCTCCGAGCCGCCCGAGACGGAGATCTGGACCTGTCCACCGGGGCCGGGGAAGGGCTGGACCACCACCTGCGAGGTCCCCGAGGCATCGGTGACGAAGGCCACCCACCGCCCGTCAGGGGAGACCCTCGGCTGGGCCTCGGCGAACTGGGTGGCGCTCACCACGTGCGGCGTGGTGTCGCCCGAGATGCCGCGGTACATCACGTCGGCCTGGCTCTCCCCGGCGTCGTCGATCTGGTAGACGAGGGCGCGCCCATCAGGGGAGAAGATCCCCTCGTAGAAATCGTGCCGGGGATCGGCCTGCAGGGGCGCGGAGGAGCCGCTCAGGTCGGCGGGCTGCCACCGGATGGAGGTCCGGGTGTCGCTGTCGGTGCGGTAGAGAATCTGTCGGCCGTCGGGGGACCATTCCGGCCGGTCGTTGAGCGTGGCGGAGCTGGTGAGCCGGGTCGGCGTCCCCGAGGCGATGTCGTAGACCCAGATGTCGGAGCGGCCGCCGCTGCCGATCGACATCGCGATGCGCCCGCCGTCGGGGGAGAGCCGAGGGAAGGCGTACTCGCGCTGTGTGGTGATGAGCGGGGTGAACTGGCCGCGGAGATCGGCCCAGCCGAGCTGGGCGTCGCCGTTCGCGGGCTGATAGACCAGGGTCCCGGCGGCCGCCATCGCCGCCTGGCTCGCGCCCGAGATGGAGACGGTCACCGCGGGCCCGAGGGTCACGGGGTTGCCGTGCACCACACCTCGGTCGAGGTCGAGGGCGGTGGCCATCAGGGCGCCCGCGGGGGTCACGTAGACCAGCGCGCCGTCGACGTACATCAGCGGGTCGAGGCCGTTGATGCCGAGCCGCTGGATCTTTCCGGTCCGGATCGAATAGACCGCCAGCTGGTCCCGGACCAGCCCGCCGAAGGGCTGGATCGCGAAGAGGATGTGATCGCCGTCGGGGAGGGCGCGGGGCTGGTTGAAATAGAGCTCGCCGGCGGCGGAGTCGACCGCCGCGAGCAGCGTGGTCTGCCCTCCGGTCTCGGGGAGGCCGAGGATCCCATCGTGGGTGCCGATGAGGATCAGGTGCGATGCGCTCCAGGTGAGGCCGACCACGGCGAGCCCCGTCGCCCCGACGAGCACCGGGGCCCCCCCCGCGGTGGAGACCTTCCAGACGCTCCCTCTATAGATGTAGGCGACCCAGGCCCCGTCGGGGGAGAAAGCGGGAGAGACGGCACCCTCCGTGCCGGGGAGGAGCCGATCCTCCGCCTGGTCGAGCCCCCGCACGAAGAGATGCGGTGCGCCGTCCTCGCCCATCAGTGTGTAGGCGATCGTAAGCCCGTCGGGGGAGACCGCCAGGTTGGTGGGCGCCGCGGCGTTGCTGGAGAGGAGGTAGGAGGGGAGCTCGATGTGGAAACGCACCACCGGGGTAGGGGCGACCCGGTGCGCGGCGCGCCACTGCACGGCGCCGAATCCCACGGCGGCCAGGAGCAGGGCGGCGAGACCGAGGGCGAGCAGCAGCAGGCGTCGCGGGGCAACGGCCCGCAGGCGTCCGCGCCCCGACGCGGTGACCACCGTCCCCCCGGGGCTGCGCCCCTGGAGTGCCTCCGTGAAGGCCTTGGCGGTCGCGAAGCGGTCGGCGGGGAGTTTCTCGAGCGCCTGGGCGAGCGCCGCCGCGACATGTTCCGGGACCGAGCGCCGGAGCTCCGTGACGGGGCGCGGCGTCTCGGCGATGATCTTCATGATGATCTGCTGCGCCGTGGCCCCGGTGTGCGGCGGGTCGCCGGTGAGCATCTCGTAGAGCACGCTCGCCAGCGAATAGATGTCGGTGCGCGCCGGTGAGCTCCCGCTCCGCCGTCGCCTGCTCGGGGCTCATGTAGTGCGGGGTCCCGAGACTCAATGCCCGTCTCGGTCATCCGGCCGCCGGCCGCGGCCTAGAGCGCGAGCGCGATCCCGAAGTCGGCCACCATCGGGTGGCCGTCGTGGAGCAGGATGTTCTCGGGCTTGATGTCGCGATGGATGACGCCGTGACGGTGCGCGTAGTCGAGCGCGTCGGCCACCTCGCTGGCGATGCGGAGCGCTTCGTCGATCGCCGAGCTGGCGTCTCGCGGTCGAGCTTCGCGCGGAGCGTCTCGCCCTCGACGAACGGCATCACGTAGAACAGGAACCCGTCCGCGGTGCCGCGAGTCGAACAGCGGCAGGATGTGCGGATGCTGCAGCGCCGCCGTGGTCTTGATCTCCCGCACGAAGCGCTCGGCGCCGAGCACGGCGGCGAGCTCGGGCTTCAGGACCTTGAGGGCGACCTTGCGGTCGTGCTTGAGGTCGTGGGCGAGATACACCGTGGCCATGCCGCCCGCGCCGAGCTCGCGCTCGATGCGATAGCGGTCGGCGAGGGCCGTGGCGAGACGGGCCAGGACGTCAGGCACCGATCACCGCCAACCCCACCGCGCGCGACGCCAGTGCGAGAGCCTTGTCGTGCGTGGCCATGGTCAGCGTCGCGTCGTGGGCGTCCCGCCAGGCCATGGCAGTGGACAGGTGAATGGCGTCGAGGGTGCCCAATGGCGTCGGGAACGGTTCGGAAGCGCGCCGCAGCACCGGGCGGCCCACATCAACCACGTCGACGCCTTCGAATAGCCGGTAGACCGCCGTGCGCCGGGCAGCCAACTCCTCCCCGGTCAGCGACCCCAGCCGCGACAGTCGGTCGAGCGTCCTGAGGCACTCGACCTCGGCGAGCGCACTGGCAACCGCCGCGGCGATCCGGGACCACTCGGCCAGACGATCCGGTTCTCCCAGGACGACCCGCAGGGCCACCGATGCGTCGAGGTACGCGATCACCGCGAGGACTGCCGCTCCTCGAGCAGCGCCGCGAGGCTGTCGACGCGGTGGCCGAGCGGCTTCGGTAGCGGCGTCTCGTGCAGCGCGCGGAGCCGCTCCCGCACCGTCAGCGGCTCCCCGCCCGGCTGATACGGCACCAGTCGCGCAATCGGCGTGTCGCGCTCGCACACCGTGACCGGGTGCCCGCGTCGGACGGCGCGCAAATACTCGCTCAGCCGCGCCTTGAGCTCGGCGACCTTGACGGTCTTCTCGGATCTTTCCTTCATGGTCACAATATGGTCATATATGGTCACCACATCAACTCTGGCGTATGGCCGCAGCTCTGCCGCTCATCGATGCACCCTCGCCTTCACCTCCTCGAGCCAGTTTTCCACCACGACCAGCGAATTCCCCGTACTCGCGCCGGTGTCGGTGCTTCGGGCCATGACGAACCGGCTATCCGGCCCCACGTCCCACGGCGAGTAGTAATTGGCGTCGAGGTACGACAGCTCCGCGGGCAACCGGAACAGCTCGTGCGGCTCGCCCAGGTGCAGCGTCGCCCCGGCCTTGACCGGCACGACCATCATGGTGCGATCGTCGCGCAGGTAGAACAGCTCTCGTCCATTGCGGGCCCACACGGGCCCCGTGCCGCCCGCGCTCGAGACCTGGACCTTCTGGTCACTGGTGTTGGGGAACGGGCGGATGAACACCTCGAGACGTCCCGTTTCGTCGGACTGATAGGCCATCCAGCGCCCGTCGGGCGAGAGGACCATGGCCATTTCGTCGTAGGGCGTCGCCAGCACGGGTACCGGCACCGTATCCACGCCGAGCCGAAGCCCGAAGATGTCGCGGCCGCCGCTGGCCGCGGAGGTGGCGCCGCGTCGGAACACGGCCCAGCGCCCGTCCGGCGACACCAGGCCTTCGTCGAGCCGGCCGGGAACCAGCAGCGAATCGCGCCCCGTTCCGTCGGCGCGCCGTCGCACCAGCCCGTTTTCGGTCACGAACGTCAGTGACCGGCCGTCGGATGTCCAGCGCGGCCGGTACTCCGGGCCGATGCCGAACGTGACGCGCGTGGCCGGACCGCGGGGCAGCGGCTTCACCCAAATGTCGTCGCCCTCCGGGGTGTTGAGGCCGATGGCGAGCCGCGATCCGTCGGGGGAGAGCGCCCACCCGAAGTTCCCGGCGAACTGCGTGACCCGGAACGTCCAGCTGGAGTCCACCGGCGTCACGCGGCCGGCGCGGTCTACCCAGACGAGTGTGTACCCGAGCGACTGCGGAGCGGCGCCGAGCCGCATGACGGCCGTGCCCGACGCGGAGACCGCGAAATACGGGAACGGCCCCTCGCCGGACACGCTGTCGAGTACCGCCACCGCGGTGCCCTTGGTACGGAGTGATCCCAGGTCGAAGGGCACGACGAGCAGGTGGAGATCCCGCCGGACGAAGGCCAGGTGTCCGGTGCTCAGGTACCAGGCGGCCAGCGCGTCGGCCGCGACCAGCCCGGCGCGGTGCGACGCCAGATCCAGCGCCCACAACTGCGGTCGGTCGCAGGGCGCCGTGCAGGCCACGAACAGCACGCCGCGGCCGCCGGGCAGTGGCGCCAGGGCCGTCGGCAGCAACGAGTCGGAGGTCCAAACGTCCTCGGGGTCGCCGCCGTCGGCGGGGATGCGGCGGATGGCCCGCGGTCCAACCACCGCATTGAGGAAGACGATCGTGCCGTCATCGAGCCATGCGACGCTGCCCTGCACGGAAGCCGTGCCATGGAACAGGTCGACCGTCGCGCCGCCGGCCAGCGGCACCTTCTGCAGGATGCCGCCCACCACGAACGCGATCCACTCGTCGTCCGGCGAGATCGCCGCGGCCGTGACACCTGCGGTGCCCGCGAGCGGTGTGGCCGTCAGGCCATCGCGAGGCTTGATCCACAGCTGCCATTGGCCGGGCCGGGTCCCCGGGCCGGCGTACACGATGCGCGAGCCGTCCGAGGTGATGACGGCGAAACCGCCGCTCACCGGCTTCTGGTCGGCCGGCAAGGCGAGGCCGTAGCGGATCACCCGCCGGGGCGGCGTCGGACGCAGCAGCGCCCAAGCGGCCACGGCCGTCATCACGACGAGCGCCGCGCCCAGCGCGATGGGGAGGCGAAGGCTCGCCGGTCCGGGGTGGGCCGCGACGGCGCCGGCCGCGACGCCGGAAACGGTGAAATGCGGGTCGACGAGCGCCGCGCGGAACGCCTGCGCGCTGTCGAATCGGTCAGCCGGCAGCTTCTCGAGCGACTTGCCCACCGCCGCCGCGACATTCGGCGGGACCGATTTCCGCAGGCTCGTGACCGGCTGGGCGTCCTCGGCGATGATCTTCATTATGATCTGCTGCGCCGAGCCGCCGAGATGCGGGGGCTGGCCCGCGAGCATCTCGTAGCACACGCTGCCGAGGGAGTAGATGTCGCTCCGGGCGGTGATCTCCTTCTCGGCCGTGGCTTGCTCGGGGCTCATGTAGTGCGGGGTGCCGAGGCTGAGGCCGGTCTCGGTCATCCGGCCACCGGCCGCAGCGGAGAGTGCGAGAGCGATGCCGAAGTCGGCCACCATCGGGCGGCCGTTGTGGAGCAGGATGTTCTCGGGCTTGATGTCGCGGTGGATGACGCCCTGGTGATGGGCGTAGTCGAGGGCGTCGGCGACGTCGGTGGTGATCCTGACGGCCTCCTCGACGCCGAGCTGGGTCTCGCGGTCGAGCTTGGTGCGGAGGGTCTCGCCGTCGATGAACGGCATCACGTAGTAGAGGAAGCCGTCGGCGGAGCCGGAGTCGAACAGCGGCAGGATGTGGGGATGCTGCAGCGCCGCAGTGGTCTTGATCTCCTGGACGAAGCGCTCGGCGCCGAGCACGGCGGCCAGTTCGGGTTTCAGGACCTTGATGCGCGACCTGGCGATCGTGCTTCAGGTCCTGGGCGAGGTAGACGGTGGCCATACCGCCGGCGCCGAGCTCGCGCTCGATGCGGTAGCGGTCGGCGAGAGCGGCGGTGAGGCGCGGAGGCTCGGACCCGCCCCTCATCGTTTCTGTTCCCCCACCAGCCGCGCCAGCTCCGCCCGCACCCGGTCCACCTCGGGTTTCATGGAGGGCTCAGGGTTGTAGCGCAGCGTGAGGTAATGGCTGTAGGCCTTGATCGCGCCCTCGCGGTCTCCCGCCAGCGCGGCCAGGCGGCCTTCCTCCCATAGGGCAAATGCGAGGAAGTTCGGCAGGTAATGGCTCGGGCGCCGCCGGACTGCACGGAGCGCGCCCGCTACATCGCCCTGGGCTTCGCGCAGCCGGGCCACGTCCAAGTTGTAGTGCCATCCGCCCTCACCCGCGAGGAGAAGAGCCTCCAACCGCCCGAGTGCGGCGCCGGCGTCAGCCGTACGCTCCACGGCAGTCAGCAGCGCTTCGAGCAGCACGTCACACTGGACTCCATTGCCACCGGCCAGCCGCGCGATTCCCGCTCGCGCGGCCCGGGTGTCGCCGTGCGCCAGTCGCCACCGCGCCACCCAGCAGATATCCCGGTATTGGTCCTCTCGTGCCGCGGGGTCCCGGACCAGTGGGCCATCGACGGAAGGCGCGAGGCGGGCCGCGGCCTCCGCGGCGGCGGTCGTGTCGCCGCCCCCGCGCAAAGCCATGGCGATGGCAACAAAAGGCGGCCACACTGGCGTGTCCCTGCTCGGAACGATTTGGGCGATCGCGGCGGCGGCCGCGGCGGGCCGCCCCAGGTTCTGATAGAAGCTGAAAACCGTCAATGGCCCCCACGTTTCTCCCTGTGCTCTCAGCCGTTTGAGGTACAGCGGCACAACGCGCTCGGCCTCCTGGATCCCGAATCCGAACAACTGTGCGTCGCTCAGTAATGCGGCCATATCGCCCGAGCTGTCGACCTCCGACCGCGCGGCGGCGAGCATCGTGCTGTCGCCCAACACCACGGCCGCCAGCAGGCGACGAACGGCGTTTCCAGGCGCGTCCTCGGGAAAGCGGTCGAGCAGGCGCCGCACCGTGGTGGTGTCACGCTCAATCATCGCGATTTGCAGCAGGTGGATCATGGGCTCGACGTTGAGCGTCGTGTCCAGCGCGAGCGCGCGGTTGAGCGCCTCGGCGGCGCGCCGGAGCGGCTCCTCGACGCCGACCCGGGCGCCATTGTGGAAGTACGCGTCCCCCAGATTGACCCACACATCGGGGTCATCGGGGACCTGCCGCACCGCCTCCTGCCAGGCATCGAGCTGTTCTCCGAACGGCGTGCTGCTAGGGTAGCGCGAGCCTGCCAGCGCGTTAAGGAGCACTCGATCCCTTGGGCTCAGCCGATCGCGGTAGGTCCACGCGAGCCGCAGGCTGCGAGTCTCATTCCCATCCCCTCCGGCAGCCCAGCCCACTGCCCCGCGATACCCCAGCGCCGCCCGCGCGAAGGTCGAATCGAGCTCGAGCGCCCGGTCGAAGTGCTGGAGCGCCGAGTCGTACTGGCCGGCGCGATGGGCCGCTTTGCCGGCCAGATAGGCGTACAGGGCGGGCAGCGACGTGCTCGTCAGGCTGGCGAGGCGATCCGCTCGTTCCCCCGCGCCCAGCGCAACAAGCTGAGCGGCCAACTGATCAACGAGCGGTTGCAGGCTATCGGGAGAGCCCTCGACCTTGGCCGCGGCGCGGATCCGCCCAGTCCCGGCCTCGAGCAGCGACCCCTGTATCACCAGGCGTCCCGGCGTGGCCACGATGGTGCCGAGTACCAGGGACCCGGCGCCGAGCCGACGCGCCAACTCACGGGCCTCGTTCTCGGTCAGTTCTTCTCCCCGGGGGCCCACGGCTCGGTGCCAAGCCGCAAGGGCAGTGCGCGCGGGCAGCACGCGGGCCCCGCTACCACCGGAGAACTTCACCTCCAGGAAGTCCACCATTCCCTCTCGCAGGGCGCCATGACTCGTGTCGGTGCCGCTGACCCGGAACGGGAAAACGGCCATGAGCTCTGGATCGAGCGGCGGTGCGGGCGACCGTCGGGACCAGAGCACCGCGGCCAGCACTGCGACCGCGAGCAGTCCCCCAGCCCCGGCAATTCGCGCCGAGCGCGAACGAGATGGCCGTGCGGGTGTCACCGCCGCACCAGGACGGCTGAGCGCCTCGGCGAACTGCATCACCGTGGCGAACCGGTCGGCCGGCACTTTCGCCAGCGCCCGATTGATCGCCTGCTCTACATGGACGGGTACCGACTCGCGCACCGTTCTGAGCGGTGGCACCGGATCCATCAGCCGTCGGGCCATGATCGCCTGTGCCGAGGGCCCAGTATAGGGCGGTTCCCCGGCGAGCATCTCGTACAGTACGCAGCCCAGCGAATAGAGATCGCTGCGCCCGTCGAGGTCTTTCTCTCCCGACGCTTGCTCGGGGCTCATGTACTGCGGCGTCCCGATGGCCAGCCCGGTCTGGGTCAGCGTCTCGGTGCCCGCGGCGGTAATCGCCCGCGCGATCCCGAAGTCCGCCACTACCGCGTGCCCGCTCTCGAGCAGGATGTTTTCCGGCTTGATATCGCGGTGCACCAGTCCCCGGCTGTGGGCGTAGCTCAGGGCGTCGGCCACCTCGCGCGCGACCTGCAGCGCGTCATCCAATGGGAGCTGCTTCACGCGGTCGAGGAGGTCGCGGAGCGACTCGCCCTCGACGAATGGCATGACGTAGTAGAGGAATCCGTCGGCGTCGCCCGAGTCGTAGAGCGCGAGTATGTGGGGATAGTGCAGATTGGCGGTGGTGGTGATTTCGCGCAGAAAGCGCTCGTGGCCCAATGCGGCGGCGAGCTCGGGCCGGAGCACCTTGATGGCCACCTGTCGGTCGTGTCGCAGGTCGTGAGCGAGGTAGACCACCGCCATCCCGCCGTGGCCCAACTCCCGCTCGACGCGATAGCGGTCGGCGAGGCTCGCCCTGAGGCGCTCAATCGTCACGAAGCGAACCCCGAGCCTCTTGGCGTCGCTAGTTGACCCCAACCCTCCCCTGCACCGACGCCAGCAGCTTGGCCGAATCGTAGCCCACACCGTCCTTGAACACGATCGTCGGACTGCGAATGACCGACGGATCGGCCGTCAGATCGCCGTGCAACACCACGAGGTCGGCCATCTTCCCCGGCTCGACGGTGCCGAGGGTTTGCAGCACGCCGAGAATCCTGGCGCCGTTCGCGGTCATGATCTGAATCGCCTGCGCCGGCGTGAACCCGGCCTCGATGAACAGCTCGTAGTTGCGCTGATCGCCGAATCCCGCCAGCGCCCCGCCGATCCCGGTCGGATCCACGCCCGCGGCCATATTCCCGCCCGCCTCCACGAACGCGCGCTCGAATGCCATCGCGCTCTGGAACGCCCGGGCGCTGATCCAGCCGCCGTTCGCGCTCGTGTCGATCTGCTGCCGCATTTTCAGGTAGCTGTCCCGCACGCCGGGGTCCATCGCCTGCAACACGCGCTCGTCCTTGGTCGGCCGATTGGCCACAAACGGCTCGTACACGGCAAGGGTGGACGTCATCGACACGTGATGTCGCACCAGCGTCTGAATCGTCGCCTGCGCCACTCCGCCGCGCGGGTCGGACTGGCTCACCTGCGTCATGAACGTGACTGGACACACGTCCTGTTGTTTGCTCGAGTCGAAATCGGACGCGGTCAGCATGCCGTGCTCGAGATTATCGATGCCGAGCGCGACGGCCTCCTGAAAGCTCACCGAGCAGAGGTGGCCCGTGACTTTCATGCCCCGCTTGTGGGCCTCCTGGATCGCCGCGCCCAAATCGGCCCGGCGGATATCGGTGTAGGCCTTGATCCACGTCGCGCCTTCGGATCCCCAGTAGGCAACGAACCGGCGCGCCGCCTCCGGAGAATTCACGACCGCCATGCTGCCGCCGCCCGCCGGCCCCGTGATGTACGGCGCCGTGATGTGGATGCGCGGGCCCGGCGAGAACCCATGGTCAATGGCGTCCTTCAAGTTGATTTCGGCGTACGGCGAGCGGCTCCCGGTGGTCCGAATCGACGTGACCCCGGAGCCGAGGTACAACCGCGGGCCGGTGTACGACATCTGGACGGCCCGTCCGCCCGCCGCGGTATAGAACAGGTGATCGTGCATCCCGATGAGTCCGGGGATCACGGTCGAGCCGCTCATGTCCATGGTGCGCGCGCCCGCCGGGATTTGTACCGACGCGGCGGGTCCGACGGCCGCGATGCGGCCGGCGCGAATCACAATCGTCTGGTCCGGTTTGGGCGCGGCGCCGGTGCCGTCCACGAGCAGGACGTGCGTCAACGCGAGCAGCGACGTGTCCACGGTCACGTATTCGCGCACCGCGGCGGCGAGTGAATCGGGTCGCTGGGCCGGCGCGGCGAGGGCGAGCAGGAGATGCAGGGCGTACATGCGTTGGTTTCCTTGGTTATTCGACGCTGAAGTGCGTCATCATTCCGGCCGACAGGTGCTCCGCAATGTGGCAGTGGAGCATCCAGTGCCCGGGGTTGGCGGTGTCGAGCAGAATATCCACCACCGCACCGGCCGGCACCAGTACGGTGTCCTTCCACGCCAGGTCCGTGGTGGGTACACCGTTCACCGCCAGCACGAGAAAATGCTGGCCGTGCAGGTGAATGGGGTGCTGCATGCCATGAAACGCCCGGCGCTCGTTGACGAGCCGGATCTTGACGGGATGGCCGCGCGCAAAGTGCCAGTCCACGTCGCCGTTCTGCCGTCCGGTTTCCGGATCCGTGAGAGTCCACTGCACCTGCCGCCCGGTCGACGCCCAGTTCATCATCGGCATCGTGCCACTCCACTCGACCGGCGCGAAGTAGATCGAGTCGAGCAGCATCAGCCGTTCGGTCACGAACGGCAGGTGCTGCGTTTCGAGCGACAGTACCAGCGTCTTGTCGGGCGCACGGTCGACAAAGGCGCGATACGGCTCGAGCGCCCGCGTCATTGCATTGTCTCGCCGCAGCACCGCAAAACTCCTGCGCAGCTCGTCTCGCACGGGTTCGCGCGCGACCGTCACGATCCCCAGCGTGTCCACCTGCGGAAAGAAGCGCCCGAACAAATGGTCGAGCGCGCGCACCTGATTCACCAGCGCGACCGTACCAGGCCGATCGAACTGCACATGCACGACGTAGCGCTCGGCCGGGCCGATCACCACGCTCTCGACCCACGCCTCCCGCTCCAGCGGCCCGGCATCCGCCGCCACCACCTTCATCCGCGCGCCGGGAAATGAGAGGTTCATCGTGCGGGTGTTCGATGCGTTCGTGAGATAGAAGCGCACGACCTCGCCGCGCCGCACCGCCAGCCGGTACTCGGGCTCACCGTTCACGAGAAACACGTTGCCGAAACGCCCCATCAACGCGTGGGTCGGGGAGTCTTGGCCGAAGGGAATGAGGCCGGAGTCCCCGACGAGGAGGTCGTCCAGCATCAGGACCGCTTCCCGGTTCGCGGGACCATACTCGGGCCGGACCAGGATGTTGCCGTACAGCCCGAGGTCCTGCTGGGTGTCTTCCCGCACATGCGGGTGATACCAGTAGATCCCGGCGTCGGGAAACCGGACGTGATAGAGAAACTCGCGACCCTCGCGAACCGCCGTCACGCCATCGAAGGCGTTGGCGAGCCGGATGCCGTGCCAGTGAATCGAAGACGAGTCGGGAAGGGCGTTCACGAACCGCACCACGATCTCGGAGCCCTTTTCGACTTCGAGCAGTGGCCCCGGGTACTGTCCATTGTAGCCGTACATCGCATATGAGCGGCCGAGCAACGTGCGGCGGACGACACCCGCCTCCAGGCGCAGCGTGTCGCCGTTCCGCACGCGCACGACCTCGTGCGGACGCGCGAGCGGTGCGGTGGAATCGGTGGGCAGGTACGGAGCGACGCCGGGGCGCAGCGCCATTTCGGCGGGCAGCATCGTGAGTCCCGGCGGCATGGGCACCATCGGCCAGTCCGACATCGCATGCTCGTGATGCCCGCTGGCTACGCCGCCCGCCGAGAACTCAAGTAGATCGGGAGGAAAGAGCCGCGTACTGGGCGATTGGCCGCGCAGAATCACGCGTCCACTCGGCGCCGGCACTCGAGCGCTGGCCTCACGAGTGATCAGCACGATGAACTTCTCGAGATCGATCACCGGCAGGGTCATGCTGCCATTGTGGACGGCGCCGAGCTTGATGACGGTGTCCATCTGCGGCGGTACCACCCAGGCGACGTATGTCTGGTCCCCGCGCAGGCCGGCCAGCGTGAACTGCGGCTGGAATCGCGAACGGCCGTCGGCCGTAACGGCGACGGTAAATGGACCGGGAGGAATCCCGAGCTCGACGCGGCCCGACAGCTCGCGAAATCCCGGGGCGGGCACGAGCTCGATGCAATACAGGTCGTGACTCGGGCCCAGGGGCGCCTGCGGGTCACACGGTCGCTGGCTCCCCTGGGCTTGGCCCTCGCAAATCCCCGCCGCGAGCGCGAGGACCATGAGGCCACGAAGCAGTCTGATCACGGCGTGCTGGACCGTCGCATGAGCTGCTGGGCGCACATGTACCCCGGCGTCCCGGCAATCGAGCCACAGGGGTACGACCCCGCGCCACAGTAAGCGAGGTTCGGCCAGGAGCCAAACTGGTAGAAGTCCCGCTCGGGATCCGCGGCAAACTGCCGATCGAAGAAGGTCTGTCCCCCGACCAGCATGGTGTGGTCCAGGTTGCCACCGGGAAAAAGGAAAAGTTGTTGCAGGTCGCGCGGGGTCAGCAACCGGCTCCAGGCGCAGTCCTCCGGGTTCACCAGGTGAGCGAACAGCGGGGCTTTCACGGCGTCGGTCACCTCCGGCAGTACCGCGCCCTCCCGGTCCAGCCCCAGGTTCTTGAAGAACAGCGTCAGCCGATCGAAGGGCTCGGTGAGGCCAAGCTGCCGCATCGCCGCGCCCTCGGGATAGATCTGGATGTACCCAGGTTCGTAGGCGACGTTGTCCGAGGCCGGACGCAACGTCGCCCGTTCGAACGCCTCCAGGGATTCGACGGCGAAGATGAACCGGAAAGCGGTATCGCCGTCCGCCGCGGTCGTTCCCTCTTTCCACTGGGCCGGCCGCTGGAACAGGAGGGTCAGCTTCCCACTGCTGCCGAGGAACCGTTTGGCCTCGACTTCCCGAGTGAGCGTACTGTCGCCCACCAACCGGGCGGCGCTGAGCGGGTCGGTGGCGAAGACGAGTTCGATCGAAGGAGAGTCGCCGGGTTTCACCGGCCCGTGAATAGCGCACGGTGCCACTCCCTGAGTCCACCTGCTCCACCCGGGCGCCCAGCAGGACCTCGACCCCGATTTCGCGGTTGATCCGGTCCAGCTCCTCGGTCACGCGCCAGATCCCGTCCTTCACGAAACCGTAGTAGCCGTCGAACACTGAGCCCGAGTCCATCACCGGCAGGGTGAACGCGGAATACGGCTCCCGCAGCGAGACCGGTCCGCTCTCGGTCACGGTCATCGCCATGTAGATCCGGGTCCGATCGGCCGTGAAATAGTGGTGCAGCAGATCCCAGGCGCTGCCTGAGATCCAGAGCCGCACCAGATCCTCCCCCAGTAGATCGCGCGCCGCTGTCAAAGTGGGAGGGATCGCATTCCGAAACCCTTCCTGAAGAAACGCCACCACTCGCGCTTCATCATGGCGGAAGCCGGCAACGTCGCCCCGTTCTCCCCACTTGTCGCCAAGCTCTCGTTCCAGCTGCTCGGGGTCGCGGTGAATCCAGGCGCTGGCCTTGGGTTCCGGGAAGTAGACCCGCTTGGCGTGATTGGGGACGAAAGTCTCGAGCCGGGCGGCCAGTCCCGTCTCCCGAAAGATGAAATCCGGCATGAAGCCCAGCACGGAAGCCCCGACCGCATAGCGCTGGGAGCGTCCGTTCACCGTCGCTATGTCCGAGATGCAGGCGCCGCCCACCCGGTCGGCGCGCTCGAGCAACGTGACGAGACAACCGCCCCGCCGGAGGTAGTGCGCTGCGACCAACCCGTTGATTCCGGCCCCGACGACCACGGCCCGCGGTGGCGAAGACATTTCGCGCCAACTTACGGCATGGGTACTGCGCACGCCACGCGCGACCGAGGCTATGCTTCATGCCGATGAAAATCGCGACCTGGAACGTCAACGGCATTCGTGCCCGCGCGGACCAACTGTGCGCATGGCTGGAACACGACCACCCCGACATCGTGTGCCTGCAGGAATTGAAGGCCGAGGCGGTGCAGATTCCCGTGCCCTGTCAGGCCCCCGCCTATCACAGCTATTGGCACTGCCGCAAGGGATATTCCGGGGTGTCGCTGCAGATCCGCAAGGAATCGTTCGGCGTCGACCCTGTTTTCAGCCATCCCGCGTTCGACTACGAATCGCGCATCGTGCAGGCGGACCTGGGAAATCTCGTGGTGGCCTCGGTGTACGTCCCGAACGGCGGCAAGGACTATCCCGCGAAGCTCGAGTTCATGACCCAGCTCGCCGCATGGGCACGGCGAATACACAGCGAGGGCCGGGAACTCGTCTTGTGCGGCGACATCAACATCACCCGCAGCGACCTGGACGTGCATCCGAAAGAGCGAAAACCGAACGCGATCGGGCAGCGCCCTGAAGAACGGGCCTTGCTGCAGCGGGTGCTCGACGCGCCGGTGATCGACGTGGGTCGTGCGGTCGATCCCGAGAATGCCAACCTGTTCACGTGGTGGGCGCCGTGGCGCGATCTGCGGGCCCGCAACATCGGCTGGCGGCTGGACTACGTGTTGGCCTCGCCGAGCGTCGCCGCCCGCGCGACGCACTGCGTCGTGCAGGCGGATGTCGGCACCAGCGATCACGCGCCGGTCGTGATGACCTTCTGACCTAGTACCGCCAACTCAGCGTGTCGGCGTCCGCCGGATGGTTGCGGCGGATCTGATCCATGATCCTCGGAATGAACATCTGGGCGTAGCGCAGCCGGGTGTAGGCGTTGGCGCGCGTATGGTCGCCATTCCAGCAGTGTTCCGCCCGCGGCTCGTAGTCCACCTCGGCGTCCGCCGGCGGGATCGGCGTGCTTCAGGAAGTCCTCGACCAGATACACGGCGTCATTGAGGAAGTAGTTGTCCGCCTCACCGACGTAGATGTGCAGCTTGCCGCGCGAGCTTGGGGCCCAGTGTCGCCCAGTCGCGGCGCAGCATGTAGCCCAGGTCGTAGTGCTCCCGCCAGTACGCCGCGACCGAATGATCGATCGCGCCGGTCAGCTTGTCCCAGATCGGCTGGGGATAGCCGTCGGCCCCGACCGGAGAGTAGACCGCCTGCCAGATGTCCCACTGTCCGCCCGAACGGCCGTGGAGTGCCGAGCACCAGCTCGAGCTGGTTCGCCTGCCCCACCGTGACGCTGATCTGCCCCAGGTAGTCGCGATGCCCGGCGCGCGGCACGTGCTTCCACCGGCTCGCGAACCAGTACGCGTTCGTGTCCTCGTAGATGTTGACGACGGTGTACTGGCGGAAGTCGATCGGATCGGGGCAGGCGACCCACGCGCCGTTGAAGTCGTCGGGATAGAACATCTGCACCGCCATCGCCTCCCAGCCGCCGGTCGAGCCGCCGTAGGTGAACCGTGCGTACCCCTGTCCGATGCCGCGGAACCGGCGCTCGATCTCCGGCACCAGCTCCTTCATGATCGCGTCGCCGTAGGGGCCGTTGTTCGCCGAGTTCACCGCGTACGAATCGTCGTAGTAGGGCGTCGCGTGCTGGATCTCGACCAGCAGCACGCGCGGGAAATTCGGGCCGGTCCAATCCTGATAGAACTGCCACGCCGCCTGCTGCTGGATGCGGTTGTAGCCGCCGAGATGAAACCGCACCGAGGAATCGGGCGCCAGGCTGGGATCCGGCGGCGTCTCGCGCCAACCGCCCAGGTTGTCGGGAAAGTGCCCGTGGTCGATCACGATCGGATAGCGCGCGTCGGGATGCGCGTCGAATCCCTGCGGCAACAGGATGTGGGCGCCCAGAAACATGGGGCGGCCCCAGAAGTCGCTCAACAATTTTGACTGGATGCGAATGTGGCGTACGTATTTCGTGTCCGCGGGATCCGCGATCGGTGGGATCTCCTGATCGAGCACGATCCGGAACACGCCGGCCCGTTTGGGATCGAACATGATCCACTGGGGCATGCTGTACAGATTCCCCGGTTTGCTGTTCCATTGCTGGCCTTCGCCGCGGTCGGGCGGGAGCTTGACGACGTGGCCGTCGGCACGATGGAACGTCTCGTAGCGATTGAGCAACGCCTGAACCCGGTAGCGGCCGGCCGGGACATCGCTCAGCCTTTCGATCGGATAGCCGTCGACCGACACGTCCACCACCGCCGCGCGACCCGCAGCCCATCCGTCTACGTCGCGGCCAAACACCAATTGGGTCTCGTTGATGTCCGAGATCTGGTTGCGCGGCTCCGCGGTCGAATCGGTTGAGAGCAGCAGCAACAGGCGCCCGTCGAGTGGCGCGGTACTCCGGGTCGCGGGGAACGTGACCGAGAACTTCGGTCCCTGGGCGATGAGCGGGGTCGCGGCGCAGCAGAGGGTGACCACCGAGAATACTCGCCGCATCTACAGGCTCCACCCCGACCGATAGGTCGGTTGGATGTACTCAGGCGGCACCGTCACGTTCTTCACGGCCCCCGTCGTCGGATCGATGTCGAGTGTCTTCCCCATCCGTACGGCGAGGCAGCCGAGCAGCACCATCTCCGTGAACGCCCCCGAGTAGCGATCGAACGCCGACCCCGCGGGCGCGCCGCCCTTGGCGGCCGCGATCCATTCGGCGTACACCCCTTGTGACCGTGGATACTTCTGGGGCACCGGATGGGCCTTGATGTCCGCCATCTTGGCCGCGTCGAGCAACGTCGGATCGTCGGCGTAGGTGCCGGCGACGAGCTTCCCGGCGGACCCGATCCACAGTTGCCCGCCGCCCGAATCAGGCGGCCAGGCGGCATCGTCCGACAGCTCGGACGGCCGTGGGGGATACACCGCCCCGTCGCGCCATACGACTTTCACTTCGGGCCGGGTGCCTTTGGCCGGGAACCAGTACGTGATGCGTGACGTGGATGGCGCCGTCTCCTTGAAGAGCGGCGTCGACTCCGGCTCGATGCGCGTCGGGTAGCCGAGGTCGAGCGCCCAGAAGGACGCGTCCATGATGTGGCATGCCATGTCGCCCAGGGCGCCGGTGCCGAAATCCCACCAGCCGCGCCATTTGAACGGGGCGTAGGCCGGATGGTACGGCCGCTCCGGCTGCGGGACCGAGCCACAGGTTCCAGTCGAGCGTCTGAGGTGCGTAATACTCTTCCAACGGGCGGTCGATGCCCTGCGGCCACCACGGCCGGTTGGTCCAGAAATGCACCTCGCGCACCGTGCCGATCGCCCCGGCTTCCACCCACTCCCGAATCAGCCGCGTCTCTTCGTGCGTGTGTCCCTGGTTTCCCATCTGGGTCGCGACCTTGTACTGCTTGGCCGCTTGCGCCAGGGCCCGCACTTCGCCCAGGGTGCGGGCCAACGGTTTCTGCACGAATGCGTGTTTGCCCAGTTTCATCGCCGCGAGGCCGGCCGCGGCGTGCGAGTGATCCGGAACCGACACCGTCACCGCGTCGATGTTCTTTCCTTCTTTGTCGAGCATGTCGCGATAGTCGCGAAACCGCTTGGCCTTGGGGTAGTTCTGGAACGCGTCCAGTGCCATGCTCCAGTCGACGTCACACAAGGCGTAGATGTTCTCGCCCGCGACACCGTCGATATCGCTGCGGCCTTTTCCACCGCATCCGATACAGGCGATGTTGAGTTTGTCGCTCGGCGCGGTGAACCCGCGTCCCAATACGTGTCGTGGAACGATCGTGAAGGCCGCGCCCGCTGCGACACCGCCAACGAACGTCCGCCTCGAGATGCGCTTCCGAGCCATACGATCTCTCCTTATGACTTCGCCTTTGATTTCGCCGGCCTAAACGCCACCGCAAAGATGAGGAAAATGGCCAATGCCCCGATGGCGGGGACCGTCCAGATGCCGCGCCAATCGTGTGTCCCGTCCGGCAGCCGATACGCGTCGACCACTCGACCGGCAACGACGACCGCTCCGATGAAATAGCCGAGGCCATTGGTCACGAGGTTGAGGAATCCCTGCGCGGCAGCCCGGATCTTTGGCCCCGCTTGCTCATCGGTGTAGATCTGCCCGCTCACGAAGAAGAAGTCGTAGCACACGCCGTGCAGCAGGATGCCGGCGTAGATGAGCCACATCATCGACCCGGCGTTGCCGTACGCCGAACGCGAGGTACCGCAGCCCCCAGGCCAGCATGCCGACCAGCATGATCCACTTGATGCCGAAACGCTTCAGGAAGAACGGCAGCAACACCATGAACACGATCTCGGACATCTGCCCGAACGTCTGGATGAACGCCGGGTCGGGGGCGTGGATCTCATTCAGGAACGGATTGGCGAACGCGTAGTAGAACTGCAGCGGAATGCACAGCAGGAACGAGCCGAGCACGAACACCAGAAAGTCCCGGTCCTTGAGCAGCTGCAGCGCATCGAGCCCGAGCGCGTCGCGCACGCTGAATGGCGCCCCGGCTGCCTTGGGCGGCGTATGGGGCAGCGCGAAGGAAAACAGGCCGAGTGCCACCGAGGCCCCCGCGGCGAGCCGCATCGGCACGGCCTGGGCGTCCGCATGCAGCACCTTCCCCACGATAATCCCCGCCACGATCCAGCCGATCGTCCCCAGCACGCGGATCAGCGGAAAATCGCGCGCCGGGTCCTGCACGTGATGGAACGAGATCGAATTGGTGAGCGACAGCGTGGGCATGTAGCACAGCGCGTACAGGATCAGCATCGGATAGAACGTGGCGAAGGTGACGCGGGTGCGAGACGAACCACATCACCACGCGCGCCCGCGAGATGCAGCACCGCCAGCAGCTTCTCGGAGGCGAAGAATCGGTCGGCCACCATCCCGATGAAGAACGGTGAGACGAGCGCCGCGATCGCCGTGGCGGCGTAGGCGTACCCGATCTCTTTTCCGGTGAACTGGAGTGTCTGGCCGAGGTAGGTGCCCATGGTGACGAACCAGGCACCCCAGATGAAGTACTGCAGGAACATCATCGTCGACAGCCGGACACGAACGCTCATGGCAGCACCTTGATCTTGATGTTGCGATAGGCCACGCGGTCACCGTGGTCCTGCAAGCCGATGAAGCCTTCGCTGTTGCGACCAAAGTGCGGGTGCGGCGCGAACTTGCTCCCATGCACGCGCAGCTCCCAATCAGGGCTGTAGAAGTCGTATTGCAGCATCCGAACGCCGTTGAGCCAATGCTCCACGTGGCGCCCGTTGACGATGAGGCGCGCCTGATTCCATTGGCCGGCGGGCTTCACGATTCCAGACGGCGCTTCGTACAACCCGTAGTTGGCCCCCGCAGAGGTCAGTCGCGACTTCCCGTCGGGATGCCGCGCGTCATCCAGGACCTGCATTTCGGGTGCGGTCCAGTAGATCTCGTCATCGTTTTCGCTGGCCCGGTAGAAGATCCCGCTGTTGCCGCCCGGCGCCACGTTCCACTCGATGGACAGCTCGAAATTCTTGAACTTCTGCGTCGTGACGATGTCGCCCCCCGCATCGACGCGCGTCAACGCCCCGTCGACCACGCGCCACCCGGACGGCATCGAGGTTTTTTTGAAGCCGCGCCACCCGTCCGTGGTCCGGCCATCGAACAACAACCGCCATCCGGCTGCCCGCTCGGCAGGGGTGAGGACATTCGTGTTCACGGTCGACTGCCGTGGAGTGGGTGCCGCAGCCGGCGCCGCCGTCCCGGCAGAACCCGAGCACGCCAGAAGGCCCGCCCCCAGTGCGATTGCAACGGCCATCGCATGTCGTAAGGTGGTCATGGGACTCTAGACTACGCCCCAACAAGGAATTCGCTAGCCGGTGAGGGACTCGACGCAGCGTCGGCCCGAAGTAGAATCCCCTCCGCGATGCTCTACCGCGTCCTCGCCGATCTCGTCATGCTGCTGCATTTCGCCTACATCGTGTTCGTGATGGGCGGCGCGTTCCTGGTGTTGCATCGCCGCTGGTGGATGTGGCTGCATCTGCCGGCCGTGGCATGGGGCGTGTGGATCGAGTTCTACGCCAAGACGTGCCCGCTCACCCCGCTCGAGAACTCGCTGCGCTCCCGCGCCGGTCAACAAGGGTACGAGGGTGGGTTCATCGACCACTATCTCACCCGCGCCATCTATCCCGAGGGTCTCACCACCCGCGGCCAGGTCGTGCTCGGCGCGGTCGTACTGATCCTCAACGCCGTGCTGTATTGGTGGGTGTGGCGACGCACTCGGGTGCCCTCGTGAGCGTGCGCCGCTTGTCGGGAGCAACCGACCTCGACCAGTGCGCACGGATGATGGCCGGCTCGGAGCCCTGGATCACGCTCGGCCGTAGCTTCGAATCATCGCTCCGCACGCTGGCGGACGCGGACAAAGAAGTGTACGTCCTGGAAGACGACGGTCAGATCCTCGGCTTCGTGGTGATCGACCTGCGGGGACCGTTTACGGGCTATCTCCAGTCGGTCTGCGTCCGTTCCGACTCGAGGGGCCGCGGGCACGGGGCGCGGCTCATCGCGCATGCCGAGCGGCGCATCTTCCAGGACAGCCCGAACGTGTTCATTTGCGTGTCGACGTTCAATCCCGGCGCGCAGCGCCTGTACGAGCGTCTGGGATATCATATCGTGGGCGTCCTGCCCGCATTCCTGGTCCGTGACCACGGCGAGGTGTTGATGCGCAAGACGCGCGGGCCGTGGTCTGAATTCCTGAACACCTGATCCGGAGCCTGAACGTTCTCATGTCGATACATGCTCGTTGGCCGCTTCTCATCGTTTCAGGCCTGCTCGTCCCGGCGCTCGGGGCGGCGCAGGATTCCGTCGCCGCCGCGGGGCGCTACGCGCCGGTGGCCGCCGTGATCGAGCGCATGGTCGTACGGGAAATGGCGGACAAAGGGCTGCCGGCCGTGTCGATCGTGCTCGTCGACGGCCCGGACATCGTCTGGGCCAGGGGCTTCGGGCTCGCCCGCCCGCGTGACAGCCTGGCGGCAACGGCGAACACGGTCTATCGGGTCGGATCGGTGTCGAAGCTGTTCACCGACATCGCGCTGATGCGCCTCGTCCAACAGGGCAAACTCGACCTCGATGCCCCCATCACCCGCTACCTGCCCGACTTTCGCCCCTCGAATCCGTTCGGGGGACAAATCACCCTGCGGCAATTGATGACGCACCATGCGGGGTTGGTGCGCGAGGCGCCCGTAGGCAGCTATTTCGACTCCACCGCCCCGCCGCTTCCTGCCATCGTCGCGAGCCTGTCGGGCACGTCGCTCGTGTATCGCCCGGGCTCGCGCTACAAGTATTCGAACGCCGCGCTGCAAACGGTCGGCTATGTCCTGGAACGGGCTTCGGGCCAACCGTTCCCGCGCTACCTGCGCGACTCCGTGCTCGTCCCTTTCGGCATGACCCACAGCGCCTTCTTTGAGCCCGCGCCGGACCAGGTCCCCGATCTTGCGGTCGCCTATATGTGGGCGTCGGATGGCCGTCGCTTCCTGGCCCCCACGTTTCGCCGCAACGCGCCCAGCGGCACGCTGTATACCTCGATGAGCGATCTGGGTCGCTTTCTCATGGCGCTGTTCGCAGACTCGAACCCGGTGATCGGTCGCCCGACGCTCGAGAACATGTGGGTCCCCCAATTCGCGCCGGCCGGCTCCACCTCGGGGAATGGTTTGGGATTCTTCGTGTCGCGGTTCGACGGGCATCGTCGCGTCGGGCATGACGGCGCCATCTACGGCTACGCCACAACCTTCGCCGCGCTGCCGGACGATCGACTGGGCGTCGCCGTGGTGACTACACTCGACGGCGCCAACATCGTGACCGACCGCATCGCCGACGCGGCGCTCCGGGCCATGCTGGCGCAGCGGGCGGGACAGCCGCTCCCAGTGCCGCTCACAAGCGATTCCCTCCCCACGGGACTGGCTCGTCGCGAGATCGGACACTATGCCCGGGGACGCCGGACCATCGACCTGCTCGAGCGGCAGGGGGAGTTATTTCTGTCCCGCGACGGCAGCGTGGTGCCGGCTCGCGTGCGGGCCACCGGCGACAGCCTGACGATCGACGATGCGCTCACCTTCGGGGGGTCCGTGCGCCTGCTCGACAACCGCATCGTCGTGGACGGTGACACGTTTGCCCGCTCCAGGGCATCGATGCCTCCCACCCCGCCGGCGCGATGGAATCGCCTCTTCGGTGAGTACGGCTGGGGATATGAGACGCTGTTCAGCTATGAGCGCGGTGGCCGGCTGCACGCACTGATCGAGTGGGTCGAGGATGACGCGTTGATCCCGGTGTCGGACACCGTGTTCGCGTTCCCACCCTCCAGTATGTACGTGGGCGAACGGTTGGTATTTCGGGGTGCCCGCTCGGCGCCCGCGACAGCAGCGGTCGCTGGAGCCGTCGTCTTCCCCAGACGCTCCATCGGCCCACAAGGCGGCGGGCAGCTGCGGGTGACGCCGTTGCGCCCGGTCCCGGAAGTGTTGACCGAGGCGCAGACCATCACGCCGCCCGCCGAGAGCGGCTCGTTCCGCACCCCCGACCTGGTCGAGCTGGTGCGCCTCGACTCCACGATCCGGTTGGATATTCGCTATGCCAGCACGAACAATTTTCTCGGCAGCGTGTTCTACGCCAGCGCCCGTGCGTTTCTGCAGCGCCCGGCGGCGATGGCCGTGCTCCGGGCGCACCAGCGGCTGCGGGCCCTGGGGTATGGCCTGCTGATTCACGACGGCTACCGTCCGTGGTATGTGACCAAAACGTTTTGGGACGCGACGCCGCCGGAGTCCCGCTGGATGGTGGCTAATCCGGCGCGCGGCTCGCGCCACAACCGCGGCTGCGCGGTGGACCTGACCATCTACGATCTGCGCACCGGTCGGCCGCTCGATATGGGCGGCACCTACGACGAGGCGACCGAGCGCTCGTTCCCGGACTACCCGGTGGCGACCGATCTCGAGCGTTGGCGCCGCGAGCTGCTGCGCCAGGTGATGGAAGACGAGGGCTTCACGCGCAATGTCGACGAGTGGTGGCACTTCGACTACCGCGACTGGCGCGCGTATCCGATCCTCAACCTCAAGTTCGCCGAGCTCGGCGGAGGGTCGCCGTGACGACGGCGCTGATCGCGGGTGCCTCCGGGCTCGTCGGGCGGTTTTGCCTGGCACGCCTGCTCGACGAGCCCGTGTATACCCGAGTGATCGCGCTGGTTCGTCGCCCGCTGCCGCACACCGACCCACGGCTGGAGCAGCAGATCGTCGATTTCGACCGGCTCGGTCTGGAAGGCACCGAGTTTCCCGCCGCCGACGACGTGTTCTGCTGTTTGGGAACCACGAGCAAGACCGCCGGCTCCGAGGCGGCGTTCCGACAAGTCGATTTCACGTATGTGGTGTCGATTGCGAGTCTGGCTCTAGGTCGAGGGGCGAAGCAGTTCCTGCTGGTGTCGTCGCTCGGCGCCAATCCCAAGTCGCCCATCTTCTATAGTCGCATCAAAGGCGAGACCGAAGCGGCAGTCGCGGCTCTCCCATTCGAAGGGCGGCAGATCTTCCGACCGTCCATCCTCGTGGGCGAGCGCTCGGAAGTGCGCCGGGGAGAGCGGGCGGGGATCGCGGTGATGCGCGGCGTCGCGTTCGCGATGCTTGGCCCGCTGCGCAAGTATCGGCCGATCAGAGCCGATACGGTCGCCCGGGCGATGGTGCGCGTGGCCCGGCAGGCGCCGCGCGGTGTGAACATCTACGAATCCGATGCGATCGAGCACCTCGGGCGTGAGTAGTTATATTCGGCGGTCCAATCCGCTAGACGGGGAGTGACATGGCGAATCCGGTATTGAACGACAAAGCGTTCCAGCGCGCCGACCAGATGGTCGGAGCCGGCAGCGAGGTGATGTCGTTCGAAGGGACGATCAACAAGACGGCGTTTCTGCTGGTGCTCGTCGCCGCCGGGGCGACGTGGGTATGGACGCGGTATTTCCAGTCGCTCGATCCAGCGGTGATCATGCCGTACATGATCGGCGGCCTGATCGGCGGATTGGTCGCGGCGCTGGTCACGATCTTCCTGCCGCGCTATGCCAGCATCAGCGCGCCGATCTACGCCGCGGCCCAGGGGTTGGCCCTGGGCGGCATCTCGGCGTTCTACGAAGCCCAGCTGCACGGCATCGTGTTCCAAGCGATTGGGCTGACGTTTGGCGTGCTGGCCGTGATGCTCCTCGCCTATCGCAGCGGACTGATCAAGGTGACCGACAAGTTCCGCATGATCGTGGTCGCGGCGACCGGGGCCATCGCCCTGCTGTATCTGGTGTCGATCGTGATGTCGTTCTTCGGTGCATCGATCCCCTTCATCCACCAGGGTGGCACCTTCGGCATCGTGTTCAGCCTGGTCGTGGTGGGCATCGCGGCGATGAACCTCGCGCTGGACTTCGATTTCATCCAGCGCGGCGTCGAGCACGGCGCGCCCAAGCCAATGGAGTGGTACGCGGCGTTCGGCGTTATGGTGACGCTGATCTGGCTGTACCTCGAGATCCTGCGGCTGCTGTCGAAGGTCCGGCGCCGCTAGATCCGGAGCGGCATCACCGACTCGCCGAACCGCTTTCCCAACGCCCGAAGGTATTTCTCTACCGATCCGTAGTACCCGAAGATGAAGCGGGACATGAACCGGAAGATGGGATTGGCGATCCAGCCACGCTCGGTGACCGTGACTCGGCTGCCGTCGGGCGTCGTCGCGACCTCGTAGGTCCACACTCCGCCAAACGACGCACCGGGCGGCGAGTCGATGCGCGTCACCAGCCGGCGCGGCGGCTCGTCGGATTCCACCAGCAGCGCCATCGTGAATCCCCCCACATCCTGCTCCCACCGCTCATGGCCGTCCCTATCGGCAGACCGCACCGACGTTTTCATTTCCGCCCACCACTGCGGGACTCCCCCAAAGTCTCGGATCACCTTCCACACACTATCCGGAGGCTGGCGCACGGTGATCGACGCACCGGCCACGTGGTCGCGCGGCACGAGCAGGCCAATGAGTGCCATGAGCACCACGAGGGCGACCAGCACCCCGATCACGATCAGCACCCATTTCATGATCGTCCTCCTCACCGGGTTTTCACGACCCCTTCAGCGCTGAAAACGTAGCCTTCTCGTGAAGGTCGTGGGATGCGCTCGTCCGGCATCTCGAACGGTTGGCAATCGGTGGAGGGAATACCCATGAACGCGAAGAACCTGATCGAAGGCGCGGTCGAGCACCTGCAGACCAGCGCGGGCGTGAAAGCCGTCTACGGGACCCCGATTACGGCCGAGGGAAAGACCGTGATCCCCGTGGCGAAAGTGGCGTACGGCTTTGGCGTCGGTTCAGGAAAGGGCACGCAGGACAAGATGAAAGCGGGGAACGGCAAGCAGCCGGTCGGGGGCGAAGGTGCGGGGGCGGGCGGTGGCGTCACGGCTAAGCCGGTCGGGGTCGTCGAAATCACTGACGAGGGAACGAAGTTCGTCCAATTCGGCGCCACCAAGAAGCTCGCCTTCACGGCGCTCATCGGATCCGGGATTGGGCTCGTTCTGGGTTGGTTGCTCGGCAGGAAGAAACACCAGGTCTAGGCTGGGGGGCGCGGTCAGGCGTCGTCTTCATCGCCCTGCAGCCGCTCCAATTCACGGCGGTCGCGCTTGGTGGGCCGGCCTTTCCCATCGAAGGCGGGCGTCGGCGCGGTCCGCAGCTGATGGGCCAGGCGCTCCCGGGTAGCCTTCCCGTCCGGATCCTCTTCGTACAGGGCCGCGGCGGCCGTCGCTCGCCCGCGATGCTCGCTCAGGACCCGGACCGTCAGCACGTACTCGAACGGTCCCCGTCGCACGCGCAGCCGGTCCCCGACGTGCAGCGTCTTGGCGCGCTTGGCGCGATGGTCGTTGAGCTCGACCTTGCCGGAACCGATCGCCTGGGCGGCAGCGGATCGGGTCTTGAAGAAGCGGGCGGCCCAGAGCCATTTGTCGAGTCTGACGACGCTATCAGCCATCAGCTATCCGCTTTCAGCTTTGCGCGTGACCCGGAGATCATTCGTTTCACCTCGATAACCTCTCGACCCAATTCGACGCCCGTTGGACTTTCGAGGTAGCCGAGATCTGTCGCCAAGATCAGATGATACTCGAGTTCGCTCGCCGAACCGAGGGCAATAGAAAGGAAGCGCCCGAATTCTCGGTCTCCTCTACGACCGCATCCTTCAGCCAGGTTGGCACCGATCGAAGAGGCGGACCTCCGGATCTGGGCTGATAGCTAGTAGCTGATAGCTAGTAGCTGATAGCTGATAGCTGATAGCGCCTTTACGCCTTTTTCAACCTCACATCCCCACTCCCCGTCTCGATATGCAGCCGCGCCTTCCCATCCCCAATGCGGCCTTCGACGTGGTCCTCCTGCAGCCGGTTTACCGTGACCGGGATCCCGCCCAGGTCGATTTCCCCGGAGCCCGTGTCGAGCACTAGCGCCGCGCCGTACTCGGCGGGCAGCGTGACGTTCACTTGGCCGGAGCCGGTATCGATGTCGATCGAACCGCCGCCCGCGACCAGCTCCAGCGTGACGTCGCCCGAGCCGGTGTCGATGATCAGCTCCTCGGCCCGGACGGCCGTGGCGTCCGCGTTGCCCGAGCCGGTGTCGATCTTGAGGTTGCGCACTTCGGCGTGATCGAGGATGACGTCGCCCGAGCCCGTGTCGATCAGCAGCTCCCCGCCCTGCGCCCGGCTCACCACGACGTTGCCGGACCCCGTATCGAGGTTGAGATCGCCCGTCGCGTCGGTGACGCGGACATCGCCTGAGCCCGCGTCCACGTTGAGCGAGCCACGCGTGCCGCTGGCCGTGACGTCGGACGAGCTGACATCGAGCGTGATGTCGCCGTTCACGTTGGTCGCCGTCATCTTGCCGACCGCGAGGTAGACCGCGATACGCCGGCCCGCCGGTACCAGGATCCGCAGATCGGCGTAAGCTTCGGTGCCGGAGCCATCGCCGCGGATCCGCACGCGGTGCCCGCGCCCGGCGAAGCGGTGATCGCCTTCATTGAACGTCCCGTCGTCCCGGACTTCGAGATCGGTGCTCGAGTGACGGCCCATGACGGGGTAGATGATGTCGTCATCGGGATAGATGACCCGCAGCGTCTGCCGGCTGCCCAGCGGCCCGGTTTGGACGTCGAGCTTCGACGCATCGGCGCCGCCGCGGGTGACTTCCACGACGACGTCGCCGGCCGGACCGCCCTCCACCCGAACCTGTCCCACCAGGTTGTAGACCGCGACGTTGTCGCCGCTGACGCTGTAGCGTTGACTCGTTTGGCCTGAGGCGAGAGACGCGGCGACGACAGTCAGGACGCCGCAGAAGGTCGTGGTACGCATCGGCAGTTCTCCAGGACGGTTGATGGGGACCGTCTGCCGTACGCGACGGCGTGGTGACGGTTTCGTGCTCAATGGATGGGGCAGCGGCCCAAAGGGTTGCAGCCCTCCCCGCCCGTTCGCGCAGCGCATGGCCGGGCGGTAACTTCCTCCCCCGCTGAGCGTTTGCAATCGGAGGGAACGTGTCGGACTGGCAGGTCTGGATCGTGTTGTCCGCCCTGCTCTTGGTGGCGGAGATGTTCGCGCCCGGATTCTGGCTGGCGAGTATCGCGGTCGGCTGCCTGGCCGCCGGGATCGCCGGGCTGCTGCCGATCGGGCTGCTGGGCCAGGTCCTCGTGTTCGCGGCCAGCTCCCTGGGCAGCTTGTTCGGACTGCGTCCGGTGCTGGTGCGACGCTTCCTTCATTCACGCGGGACGGAAGTGCTCACCAACGCCGAGGCCCTGGTGGGCAAGACCGGGGTGGTCACGAGACAGATTGATCCGGTAACCCGTGTCGGACGGGTGGTGGTGGACGGGGAGGATTGGCGGGGCACGCTGCTCGAGGGCAGTGGGGTGATCGAGCCGGGCACGCGCGTGATTGTGGTGCAGGTGGACGGCAGCACTCTGGTGGTCGAGAAAGAGGCCTGACCCGATGAACACAGGACTGATCGTCGTTGGAGCGGTCGCGCTGGTCGCGATCGTCATTGTCCGGAGTACGATCGTCGTCGTGCGCCAGGCGCAGACGATGGTGATCGAGCGGCTCGGCAAGTACAGTCGGTCGCTCTCCTCCGGCATCAATCTCATCATGCCGTTCTTCGACCAGCCGCGGGCCATCGACTGGCATTCGGTGATCAGCCTGCCTAACGGCGAGACGCTGACGCGGCGCTACCGGTCGACGACCATCGATCTGCGCGAGAGTGTGTACGTGTTTCCGCGCCAGAACGTGATCACCAAGGACAACGTGGTGGTCGAGATCGACGCGCTGATCTACTTCCAGGTCACCGATCCGGTGCGGGCGGCCTACGAGATCGCCAATCTTCCCGACGCGATCGAGAAGCTGACCCAGACCACGCTGCGCAACGTGATCGGCGAGCTGGATCTGGACCAGGTGCTCTCCTCGCGCGAGCACATCAACACCAAACTGCGGGAAATCCTCGACGACGCGACCCACAAGTGGGGCGCCAAAGTCGGCCGCGTCGAGCTGAAGGACATCAACCCGCCGCGCGACATCCGCGACGCGATGGAGAAGCAGATGCGCGCCGAGCGCGACCGGCGCGCCGCGATCCTCACGGCCGAGGGCCAGAAGCAGTCGGCGATCCTCGAGGCCGAGGGCATCCGGCAGTCGGAGATCAACAAGGCCGAGGGCGTGAAGCAGGCGAGAATCCTGCAGGCCGACGCGGAAGCCGCCGCCCGTCTCAAGGTGGCCGAAGCCGAGGCGATGGCGATCGAACGCATCACCGAGGCCATCAAAGGCACCGGCGGCGACCCCGCTCGCTATCTGATCGCCATCCGCTACCTCGAGGCGTTGAAGGAGATGGTGAGCGGGCAGAACAACAAGGTCATCTACATGCCGTACGAGGCCACCGGCGTGCTCGCTTCCCTGGGCGGCATCCGGGAGATGCTGGTGGGTCCGAGTCCCAAAGGTTAAGCGTGCCGCCGCTCACTGCTCTCTCAGAAGAAGAGGCGATGTTCCGCGATGCGGTGCGGGACTTTGCCGAAGCGGAAGTGCGGCCGCGGGTCGCGGCCATGGAGCGCGCCGCCACGATCGACCCCTCGCTGGTGCCCAAGTTGTTCGAGCTGGGGCTCATGGGGATCGAGATCCCCGAGCCATTCGGCGGCGCGGGCGGCGGCCTGTTCATGACCACGATCGCCGTGGAGGAGCTGTCCGCAGTAGACGCGTCGGCCGCCATCTTCGTCGATGTCCAGAATACGCTCGTCATCGAGCCGCTGGTGAACTGGGCCTCGGAGGACCAGAAGAAACGCTACCTCCCCACGCTGGCCCGGGACACCGTCGGGGCGTACGCCCTGTCCGAGCCCGAATCCGGGTCCGATGCGTTCGGCCTGCAGACCAAGGCGACCTGTCGCGGCCAGACCTGGGTCCTGGACGGCCGCAAACTATGGATCACCAACGGCGCCGAAGCCGGCGTGTACGTCATTTTCGCGAACACCGACTTTGCCAAGGGCTACAAGGGGATCACCGCCTTCATCGTGGAGCGCGGCTTCAAGGGATTCAGCGTCGGCAAGAAAGAGGACAAGCTGGGCATTCGCGCCTCTTCTACGACTGAGCTCATTCTCGACGGCTGCGAGGTCCCGGCCGAGAACGTGTTGGGCGAGGTCGGGAAGGGGTACAAGGTGGCGATCGAGACCCTGAACACCGGTCGCATCGGTATCGGGGCGCAGATGATCGGGGTGGCCCGTGGGGCGCTCGACGCCGCCCGGAAGTACGTCAAGGAGCGCAAGCAGTTCGGCAAGCCGATCGCGGACTTCCAGGCGGTGCAATTTCAATTGGCCCAGGCGGCGACCGAGCTCGAGGCGGCCCGGCTCATGGTCTACAACGCGGCGCGCCTCAAGGACGCGGGCCAGGAGTTCACCCTGCAAGCGGCGATGGCGAAGCTGTTTTCGTCGCAGGTGGCCGAGCGCGTAACGTCGGTGTGCGTCGAGCTGTTCGGCGGATATGGCTATACTAAGGAATACCCGGTGGAGAAATTCTACCGCGACGCGAAGATCGGAACGATCTACGAAGGCACCAGCAACATGCAGCTCAATACCATTGCGAAGCTGATCCTGAAATAGAGGAAATCCATGACGCCCTTGCGACTCGCCCTGCCCTTGCTGGTGCTGCCCATGCTTGCCGGCTCCTCACGCGCCCAGCAGTTCGAGGGCGTCGTCACGATCCGGACCGCGCACCTCACCTCCGACCTGGTCACCGAACAGATCGGTGAGAATGCCGACGAGCGGGCGCGCGAGAAGATTTACGCCCTCACGCTGGAGCAAGTGGCGCAGGCCGGCGGGCCGGCCGACGCCAACGTGATGCTGTTCAAGGCGGGGCGGATGCGGTCCGCGCCGTTTGAGATGCCCGGCCAGGGCAGCGGCTACATGCTGCTGGACGTCAACGCGGGGATGATGCGCACGGTGACTCCGAGCCGGCGCAGCTACTTCGAAGTGTCGCTGCGCGGCCTGCCCACCGGGGCGGACGCCGAGCCGGAGGCGCCGATGCGCATCGACCCGCTCGGCCGCACCCAGATGATCGCCGGGCTGCGCTGCACCGGCTATCGCGTCACGCAGGGAGACATGGTCTCGCACGTGTGGACCACCGAAGATCCGGCCTTTCGGGGACTGATGACCAGCTGGCTCAAGATGGCGGGCGACGAAGACGCGGCCGTCCAGCAGAGCCGGGCGGTCCTGGCCCGCTACGGCGCACCCGTCATGACGCAGGAATTCGACGAGGAGGGGGGCTATCGGGTCGAGCTGTGGACCCTGGAACGCAAGCCGCAGCCGGACAGCCTGTTCGTGATACCGGCAGGATTCACCAAGATGCGGATGCCGGGGAACTGAAACAGCTATCAGCGATCAGCTATCAGCGATCAGCGATCAGCTATCAGCTGTCTCTCGGCTCCTACTGGCACGTGAGCAAGTACTTGTTACCGCTCGGGCCGCTGAACAGATCACAGTTGGACGAGAAGTTGATCTGGGCGAAGTTCCCTTGGAGCGTCTGGCCCACCGGCAGCTGGATGACCACGTAGCTCCCTGGCTGTGTCGTGCCGACCGTCACGTTCAGGATTCCGCCCTGTAGGTTGGCGCCGCCACCAATGACGTTCAGTTGATCGTAGTCCACGCCCGGCTTCGCCGGGTCGCCGCCAATCTTGACGTTCATGACGCTCGGAGTCGGCCCCTGTAGATAGGGTCCGATGATGTTCAGCTTGCCAGCGGAGATTGGACCGCCGGCGTTGCCGACCGTGACCGTCGCATTGGTAATGAAGCTCGTTCCAGCAACGTCGAACGTGCCTGAACCCTGCATGATGCCGGTGGCCTGGTTCGAGAACGTCGTGGACGGCCCGGACACCTTGAACGTCTTGGTGCCCACGTCGATCAGGCCCGTGTTGAGCATACCGGGTCGGCCACTGGAGAACAGCACGTTCATGTCACCGCCGTTCAGCTTGATCTGACCCGAGTTCACGTACGAGCCGCTGTCGCCGTTCATGGTGATTGACCCGACAACCAGCACCAGTCCCTGATTGGTGAGATGGCCATTGAACACGTTGCCGGCTCCGGCAATGCTCTGCAGGGTTCCTGTGGGACTGTTCGTGAGCGTCGCTGGGGTCGGCGAACCCACCGTCAGCCGCCCCGCCCAGCTCGTGCCTGTCAGCTCGATCGTACCGTTATTCGTGAACCCGCTGCCCGCAGTCACGTCTGCGAAGCCGTTGTTCCCATTAAGCCGGAACATCGAGCCGGCCTCATTCGAGAACGGGCCGGTGAGAAGGTTCGTCCCGGGCGTCGCTTGCACCGTACCGAAATTGTCGAGCGTCGTATTCACCGTGGAGTTCGTCAGCACGAGCGTGCGGCCGACCACCACCGTGAGCGATCCCGGACCGTTGATGATCGTGCTCGTCGGCACCAGCGTCAGCGTGTCCTGGGTGGTGTTGGGGGTGAGGTTGAGTGTAGCGCCGCCGAAGTTCACCGTGCCGAGTCCCGCCAGGCCGCCGGGGATGGTGTTGGCATAGTTGAACGTGCCGCCATTGACCTGCAGCACCCGCCCCGACGCGACGAGCATGCTGCCCGTGGTCGTGAAGCTCGGGGTGAGCCCGGACAGGCTCATCGTCAGGTCTCCGCTCCCCAGCGAGATTGAGCCGCCGTTTTGATGGTCGGCCGCGGCGCCGTTCAACAGCAGTGGACCATTGACCAACACCGAACCCTGGTTGTTCAGCTGGGCGGTCAGGACGTTGCCAATTCCCGCCACCGCCCGCAGCGTGGCCCCCGGCGCGTTGACGAGCGTGGCGAGAGTCGGCGAACCGACCGTCAAACGGCCCGCCCAACTGGTGCCCGTCAGCTCGATGACCCCGCCGTTCGTGAACCCGCTCGCCACGGTGACGTCGGCGAAGCCGTTGTTGCCGTTCAGCTGCAGCAACGCCCCGCTCGGGTTCGCCAGCGCCCCATTGAACGTGTTCACACCGGGCGCCGCCACCACTGTTCCCTGATTGATGAACGCCGTGTTGAGGGTGCAGTTCGTCAACGTCATGGCGGCCCCGGACGCCACCGTGAGAGAGCCCGGGCCGTTCACGGTCACGGTGTTGAGGGCGACCAGCAACGTGTCGTGAACCAGGCTGACGCCGAGTCCCAGCGTGACCCCGTTGAACGCCAGCGTCCCGTTCCCCTCGATCCTGCCCGCCGTGTGGTTCACGGCTCCGCTATTCACCGTCCAGGTCCGGCCCGCGCTCACTACCACATCTCCGCTGGTCGTGAAACTCGGTGTGGTCCCCGATTGACTGACCGTCAAGTTTCCAGTGCCCAGCGTGATCGTCCCGGCGTTGAGATGATCCGCGGAAACGGCATTCATCGTGAGCGGCCCGTCCACGAGCACCGATCCCTGGTTGTCGAGTTGCGCCGTGAGCACGTTACCCACGCTGCCGACCGACTGCAGCGTGCCGGTCGGGCCGTTGACGAATGTGAGTCCGGCTGTCTGTGTCAGCCGCCCGGCCCAGCTCGTCCCGGTCAGCTCGATTGTCCCGCTGTTCGTGAACGAGAGAGCGATCGTGACGTCCGCGAATCCGTTGTTGCCATTGAGGCGCAGCAACGCCCCAACGGCATTGGTCACCGTCCCATTGAGCAGGTTCGTCCCCGGCGTGGCCTGTACAGTGCCCTGGTTGTCCAGCGCGACGTTCAACGTCGTCCCGGTCAAGGTCAGCGTGCGCAACGGAGCCACATGCAGGATGCCCGTTCCATTGACGATCGAGTTGGTGAGTACGAACGACAGCGTGTCCTGGGTGAAATCAGGCGTGAGGCCCAGCGTAACACCGCTCAGGTTCACGATGCCGAGGCCCGCCAACCCTCCCGGACTCCCGTTGGAATAGTTGAAGGCGCCGCCGCTCACCTGGAAGGTGCGTCCCGATCCGACCATCACACTGCCGGTGGTGGTGAAGCTCGGCGTGGTGCCCGATTGGCTGAGCGAGAGGTTGCCGAGGCCGAGGGTGATCGTGCCGCTGTTGACGTGATCCGCCGAAACGGCGTTCAGCGTCAGGGGGCCATCCACCTGGACCGCGCCTTGATTGTTCAACACACCCGTGAAGACGTTGCCGACGCTGGCGACCGATTGCAGCGTGCCGGTCAAGCCGTTGACGAGCGTTCCATTCACCGTCAGCCGCCCCGACCAGCTCGTGCCAGTCAACTGGATCGTGCCGGCGTTGGTGAACCCGGCGGCCACAGTCACGTCCGCAAACCCGTTGTTGCCGTTCAAACGCAGCAGGGCGCCACTCAGGTTGGTCACGGCGCCATTGAGGACATTTGTGCCAAACGTCGCCTGCACGGTGCCCGCGTTATCGAGCGGCACATTCAGAGTAGTCCCGGTCAGGGTGAGCGACCGCGTCGGGGCCACATGCAGGGTACCCGAGCCGTTGACGGTCGAGTTGGTCATCACGAGCGACAGCGTGTCCTCGGTGAAGTCCGGCGTCAGGCCGAGGGTGACCGTGCTCAAGTTGATCGTACCGAGGCCCGCGAGGCCGCCGGGACTGGCGTTGGCGTAGTTGAAGGCGCCGCCATTCACCTGCAGCGTCCGGCCCGCTCCTACGACTACACTACCGCTGGTCGAGAAGCTCGGCGTCGTGCCCGATTGCGTGAGGGTCAGATTGCCCGCACCGAGGGTGATCGTTCCGCTGTTCTGGTGGTCGACCGAAATCCCATTGAACGTCAGCGGCCCATCCACCTGGACCGCCCCCTGGTTGTCGAGCGTGCCCGTGAACACGTTGCCCACACTGGCGACGGAATGCACCGTCCCGGTGGCCGCGTTCACAAGGCTCCCTCCCGTCACGGTCAGCCGGCCGGACCAGCTGGTCCCGGTCAGCTCGACGGTTCCCGCATTGGTCAATGCGCCGATCACGTTGAGATCGGCGAACCCGTTGTTGCCGTTGAGGCGGAGCAGGCCACCCACTCCGATACCGACCGCAGCGTGAATGACATTCGAGCCGGGCGTGACGAAGAGACTGCCGACGTTGGACAGCCCGCCATCACCGTTGATGGTCGTATTGGCGAGACTCAACACGCCATTGGCGAGGATCGACGCGGCCGTATCGATGCCGAAGGTGCGATTGGTGGCCGTGAGAGTCTGGGTGCCGACCGCGCTGCCAAGGGTCAGGAACGCGACGGTGTCGTTCACGTCGAGCGTGACGGTGTAGGTCCCGGGGAGCGTGATGAACACCGTGTCGGCCTTGCCCGGCACGCGCGCCGGCAACCAGTTGCCCGGCACACTCCAGTTGCCGCCGAGCGAGTTGTTCCACGCGACGCCGGAGGCCACGGGCAGCACTCCGAACGTCAGGCTCGTCGATGCCGTGAGGCCGGTGGCGCTCGCCACCAGCGTGTAGCCCGTTCCCGGAGCGCTGAGGCTCAAATCGTCGAAGGTGGCGATGCCGGCAACGGCCGCGTGACTGGTGGTGCCGCCGAGCGACGCGCTGCCCGGGTTGGTCCCGATCGCCATCGACACCGTGTTGGTCGCCGCCAGCACGGTGTTCCCGAACTGGTCCTGGACCACCACCTGCACCGGAGGCGCGATGATGCCGGACTGGATGACGGTCGAAGGCTGGACCAGGAACGCGAGTTTTGTCGCGGCGCCGGCCGTGACATCGAACGCGGTACTGGTTGCTTGGGTAAGGCTCCCCGACGTGGCGACCAGCGTGTAGCCGGTGCCGACGTGGTCGAGCGTGAGCAGTGTGAACAGCGCGACACCCGAGCTCGCGGCCTTGGTCAGTGTGCCGCCCAGCGTTGCGCCACCGGGGTTGGCGCCGAGGGCCAATGTGATGATGTCCGTCGCGGTGAGCACGGTGTTCCCGAGCGCGTCCTGAATCGCCACCCGAACGATCGGCATGGGAGCTCCGACCCCGACCGTGACGGGCTGGGTGGTGAACACGAGCTGCGCGGGCGCCCCGGCGCTGATGGTGAACGACGCGCTCACGACGCTCTGCAAGCCGGAGGACGAGACGACCAGCGTGTAGCCCCCGGCGCTGTCGAGACTGAGGTCGGCGAACGTGGCCACGCCAGCCACCGCCGCCACGGTGGTGGTGCCGGACAGCGTCGCCCCGACGGGATGGGATCCGAACGTGAGGGTGACGCTCCCGGTGAATGCGGTGGCGGCGTTGCCCTGGGTGTCCTGCCCGGTGACGACCACCGCCGGCAACAGCGCGCCGGCCGTCACGCCGGTCGGCTGGCTCGTGAAGGCGAGTTGGGTGACAGCGCCGGGGCTGACCGTAAACGGCGCACTCTCGTCCGAAATCGTGCTCGCGGCGGAAGCGATGAGCGTATACGTCCCCGCGACGGTCAGGCTCCCGAGGTTGGAGAAGGTCGCCACACCGGCGACGGCGGAGACGGTGACCGTCCCGCCCAGCGTCGCACCGGCCGGCTGCTGGCCCAAGCCGAGCGTGACGCTGCCCGTGAATGCGGTGACGGTATTCCCGAGTCCATCCTGCGCGGTCACCACCACGACACCGACCGACGCGCCCGCCGTGATGTTGGTCGGTTGCGTGGTGAACACGAGCCGCGTGGTTCCGATCGTGATCACGTCGAACGCCGCGCTGGTGGCGCTGGTGAGGCCGGTGGCCGAGGCCACGAGCGTGTAACCGGTGCCGACTGCGTTGAGCGTCAGCCCGCCGAACGTGGCCACGCCCGCCACGGCGCCTTGCGTCAGGGCGCCGCCGAGTGTCGCCTGGCCGGGGTTGTTCCCGATCGCCATCGTGATGCTGTTCGTCGCCGTCGGCGTGAGGTTCCCGAACTGGTCTTCGACCACGACGACCATTGCCGGTGTTATCGGTACACCGACGGTCACCGTGGACCCGGAGGGTTGTACGGTGAACGCGAGTTGCGCCGGAGCGGCGGGGATCACATCGAACGGCCCGCTGGTAGCCGAGATCAAACTCCCCGAGCTTGCCACCAGGGTGTAGCCCGACGCGGCCTTCGTGATCGAGAGACCCGCGAACGTCGCGACACCCGCGACTGCCGTGGCGTTTGACGTGCCAAAGGAGATCCCACCCGGATTCGCACCCAGGGTGAGGCTCACGACTTGATTGTACGACGTGACCGTAGCGCCCTGCGCGTCCGCCGCCGTGACCACGACAGAAAACGCGCTGCCGGCAATGATGCTCGAGAAGGGCTGCAGGGTGAAGACCAGATGGGTGGCGCCAAGGATCGTCTGATTGCAGATCACCGTGCTGAGCCCCGCAGCGCCGATGGAAAATCCAGCAGAGCCGGAAAGCGGCAGCGTGGCGAGCGTCTGGGCCAGGCCGTTGTCATCGGTCACGACCGTGGGGGTGGCGACTGAGCCTCCCACCGGCGCGGTGAATTGCACCTGCACGCCCTTGACACCCAATCCGTCGGCCGCGATCACGCGCGCCACAATGGGTTGCGGTAGCTGGACCCCCGGGAGCCCGCTCTGCCCGCAGCCGCTCACGATGTTGATCGCCGTCGCCACCGGAACGAACGTGATCGAGGTCGAGGCGGCCACGCCGTTCGGCATCGTGGCGGTGCTGGGCGTGCGCGCCGTGACGCTCAGCGTGGCGCGGATCAGCGGAGCCGTGAGATGACCGGCCGCGTCGACCTTGGCGACCGTGGTATCGCTCGTCGTCCAGGAGACATAGAAACTCGGCACCACGTTGTTCTGCGCGTCCCGCGCCGTGGGGCGGAACGTCATCGCGCCGCCGAAACTCAGGGCCGAATCCAGGGGGTCGAGCGTGAGCGTGGTGATGTTCTGGCCCGGACCCGCGTAGGTGACCGGGACCTGCACCGGCGACGGTGTGGAGCTCGAGGTGACCTGCACCGTTTGCGTTCCAGAGAACAGCACCTGCGTGCCGGCCAGCAATTGGATCGTGACCTCGAGGGCTTCCTGGTCTGACTCAAGATCGACGTTCGCCTGCAGGGGCAGCGTGGATTGGTTCGCCGGGAAAGGGATCACTTGATCGAACAGTGTGTCCGACGGCGGGCGCACGACGATCAAGCGGACGTTGTCGATGACGAGCTCGAACGACGCCAGCTCAGCGGAGGACGGCAGGGTGGTCGTAAACGCCAGCGCGGCGCGGTGATGGCCCGGGCCGGTGCCTCCCTCGGTACACGTACCAAGGACAAACGGAAGCGAGCAGCTCGCGGCGATGCCGAGTGCCCGGGTTCGCCGGAAACGCATGGAGTCAATTGATCCTGCAAGAGAAGGGCCGTCAAGCAATGAGTGTCGCACGCGTGCGACGCTCGCAGGCCCGGCTTATCATTGCCGCATGCACACCGCCCGACGCACCCACGGCTTTACCGAGTCCGTGATCCGCGGCATGACCAGACTGGCCGCGCAGCACGACGCCATCAACCTGGCGCAGGGGTTCCCCAACTTCCCCTGCCCCGACGTGCTCAAAGAAGCCGCCGCAAAGGCGATCCGCGCCGACATCAATCAGTACGCGATCACCTGGGGCGCGAAACACCTGCGCGACGCGATCGCGACGAAATACGCGGACTGGTACGGGATGACAGTGAATCCGGAAACCGAGCTCACGGTCACCTGCGGCGCCACCGAGGCCATGGCGTCGTCGCTCTTGGCGATCGTGGATCCCGGCGACGAGGTGATCGTGTTCGAGCCGTACTACGAGAACTACGGTCCGGATACGATCCTGTGCGGTGCGCAGCCCGTGTTCGTCCCGATCGCGCCCGACGGCACCCTCGACCTCGATCGGTTGCGCGCCGCCTTCTCCGCGAAGACCCGCGCGATCATCGTCTGCACGCCCAACAATCCGATCGGGAAGGTGTTCACTCGACCGGAGCTCGAGGCCATCGCCGAGTGTTGCCGGCGCCACGACTGCTACGCCGTCACCGATGAAATCTACGAGCACATCTATTACGAGGGGCAGCATATCCCCATCGCGACGCTGGACGGGATGCGGGAGCGCACCATCACGGTGAGCGGTGCCTCGAAGACGTTCAGCATCACCGGGTGGCGCATCGGCACGATCGTCGCGCCGGCCGGCACCACGGATGCGATCCGCAAGGTGCACGACTTCCTCACGGTCGGGGCGCCGGCGCCGCTCCAGGAGGGCGTGGCGGTGGCGATGGAAACGCTCGGGCGCGACTACTATGAAGGAATGGCGCGAGACTATCGTGCCCGCCGTGACCTGCTCTGCGGCGCCCTGGTTTCCGCTGGCTTCAACTGTACTCCTCCCGCGGGTGCCTACTACGTCATGGCGGACTTTCGGTCCCTGTCTGATCTCCCCGACGACCGCTTTGCCGAGTGGCTCACCGCCGAGCACGGCGTGGCCCCGGTGCCCGGTTCGAGCTTCTATAGTAGACCGGAGCTGGGACGCTCGGTGGTGCGGTTCGCCTTCTGTAAGACCATGGACATGCTGGAAGAGGCGGCGAAACGCCTAAGGGCGGTAAAGGGCGGTAAAGGGCGGTAGGCTCAGTTACCCCCTGGTGGGCGGAGCGCCAGCTCGACCTGCTCGCGCGCCTGAAGCAATCCTTCCGTCTGCTCGCCAATCTCTCGCGCCGCCGTGAGGTCCGCGGTCACGCTCTCCACCGACCCGGCACCGGCCCGCAGCCGCAGCAGGTCCAGCCGAATCGTCTCCAGCGCCGCGACGACCTGAGCGAGTCGCGCCTGTGCCGTGTCGCGTGCCGCCTCGAGGTCCGCGACCAGGGCCTGATGGCGCGCATCGGGTGGCGTCGCGGCGGCCGGCTTCGCTTCCGCCAGTGCGCGATTGACGTCATCCAAGCGGGACCGAATCTCGTGCGCGCGACGCTCCAGCCGGCGCACCGCCTGCGGGAGATCGCCCAGGGCGCGACGCGTTTCCTTGGGCAGCTCGTCGAACAGCGCATCCGCCGCGAAGGCAATCGCGAGCTCCGTGGGCCGGCCGGCCGCCACGCCAGGTCCGCGTCGCACGCCGAGCCCGGCCAGTCGGAACAGGAACCGGCCGACCGGACCGCCCCAGACTTTCCCCCAGAACGATCCGCGCGGCTCGCGACGCCATGAGCCTATAGCCCACCGCATACCGCCGACCACGGCCACGTAGCCCGCGACGGCCGGGATCCCCCACAAGAACCCGGGCAGCGCTCCCGTCAGCAAGCCGCCGGCGCTCAAGACAGCGGTCCCCAGGGCCGAGAGGGCCAGCACCCGCGTGGCGCGCTCGGCGAGGGTCAGCGTCGGTCCGTGCTCGAACCGATACTCCTCGCGCCGGCGCTCCGCGGTGAGACGCAATCCCTGCTCGAGGTCCTCCGGCCCATAGCCGTTCGCCAGCAGACGGCGGATCTGGATCGTCAGATAGCCCGGCGGGACCAGCGCGACGGTGGTGATGGCGACCAGGAGAAACACCGAGGGATAGCTCGTCCACGCCGCCCCGGCGGCGAGCAGGTTGGAGAGGTGGGAAACCAGTGCCGGCAGGATGCCGAGATAGAAGCCGGCAAACAACGCAATCGACCCGCGGGTGCGATTGACGAACGAACGCACCGGCACCGGCGTTTCGCGCCGGATTTCGAGCGTATCCCCGAGCGCGTCGGCGAACGCCTCGCCGGTGGCGAATCGGTCGCCGGGCGGTTTGGCGAGGCAGCGATCGAGCGCCTGCGCCAGCGGCCGGGGCACCGCGGGCGCCACGGCGATCAGCGCCGGCGCCGGCTTCGTCAGATGCTGCGCCATCACCGATGACGCCGTCGTTCCTTCGAACGGGGCCCGGCCGGTGAGGGCGTAATAGCCCACGGCGCCGAGCGAATAGAGATCGCTGCGGCCGTCGACCGATTCTCCGGCCGCCTGCTCCGGGCTCATGTATTCCGGAGTGCCCAGGATTTCCCCGGCCCCACTGTCGCTCGAAGCCCGCGCCACCCGCGCGATCCCGAAGTCGGCGACCATGGCCCGGCCGGTGTCGCGCTCGAGCAGGATGTTCTCGGGTTTCACATCGCGGTGCACCACGCCCTGCGCGTGCGCGTAGGCGAGCGCCCACGCGACCTCGCGCAGAATCCGTGCCGCCTCCGGTGCCGGCAACGGTCCGATTCGCGCGACCCGGTGGCCGAGCGTTTCGCCATCGACGAACGCCATCACGTAGAACACGAACTCGGCGATTTCGTCAACGGCGAAAATCTGGATGATGTTGGGCTGGGACAGCCGCGCCGCAGTCCGGGCCTCGCGCAGGAACCGCTCGCGCAACGACCCGTGGGCGGCCAGCGTCGGCGGCAGCAACTTGATCGCCACCAGCCGGTCGAGCCGGACCTCGCGCGCGAGGTAGACGATGCCCATGCCGCCACGGCCCAGCTCGCGCTCCAGCGAGTAGCGGCCCGCGAGCGCCTGCTGAAACGACACGAAGAGCCCGTCGAACGCCTCGCTCACAGGGCTTCTTCGATCTCCTGGTGTCCTTCCAGCAGCAGGTCGACCTCCTTCGCGGCTTCGCGCGCGAGCGTGAGATCCGTTGTCAGGCTCTTCAGGTCGCCGGTCCCGGCGTGCAGCCGCAGCAGGTTGAGGCGAATCGTCTCGAGCGCCGCCACGGCTTCCTTGAGTCGCCGTTGCACGAGATCGCGCTCCGTTTCCAGATCGACCACCACGCGGTCCCGGCGCTGCTTGATGTCGGTATCGATCTGGCCCGAGAGACGCCCGCGGTCGCTCGCGCCCTGCAGCGCATCGTTCAGCTCGTCCAGCCGGATCCGCATGCGCGCGGCGTCGTGCTCCAGGCGTCGCACGGCGTCGGGCAGCTCGTGCAGGCGCTCCCGCGTTTCCTTGGGCAGGTCGTCGAACAACCGCTCCGCGGCCATCCCCAGGGCCATTTCGGTCGGTCGAAACGTGAAGCCGGAGATCGCCTCTTGCCGCGCCGGCGCCTTCAGGCGACCGAACACCAGCTTGCCGATCGGCCCACGCCACAGCCGCATGAACAATTCAGTATCCAGGTCGCGCCGGCGCGACAGGCGCACCAGGGCCAACGCCCCGGCGGGCAGCCCGATCATCATCGCGAGCGCCCCGATCCCTCCGGAAACGGCGCCCGCCACACCACCCAGTCCCGTGCCGACCGTCAACGCGAGCACTGCCGCACTCGCTCCCCCGGCAAACACCCAGCGCGCCACGCGCTCGAAATGTGAAGGGCCGCGCCCCCACTCATAGGCGCGTTCCTCCGCCGACGCGGCGAGCTCGGCCTTGAAGGCGTTGACCACGTCGCCGCGATTGAATCCCGCCTTGACCAGCCGGCCGGCGCGCCCCACCAGAATCGCGAACGGCACGATCGTCAGACCGGCGATGAAGGTGCCGAATCCTGCGCTGGCGCCGCCCGCTGCACCCGCAAACGTCGATATCACGCTGAGCGCCCACAGATAGAAGACGCCCCCCAGGCCACCGAATCGGCCACCACGCTTGGCGAACACGCGCAGCGCGACCGGCAACTCGCGCCGTTGCTCCAACGCCAGTCCCATCTGGTCCGCCATCGCGGCGGCGCTCTCCGGGCGTTCGTCGCGATCCTTGGCGAGACAGCGATCGATCGTCTGGGCAAGGCGACGCGGTATCCCCTCGGCGACCTGCCCCAGCGGCTTGGGGGCCTCGGTCACCTGTTTCGCCAACACCTCGCTCGCCTTGGTCCCCTGAAACGGGAGCTGGCCGGACAGCGCGAAGTAGCCGACCACCCCGAGCCCATACAGGTCGCTCTTGCCGTCCACCTGCTCCCCCAACGCCTGCTCCGGACTCATGAACTCGGGCGTGCCGATCACCTCGCCGCCGTCCAGCGCGGCGGCGCCGGTAACCTGTCCCGCGATCCCGAAGTCGGCGACCAGCGCGCGGCCGGTGCCGGTCTCGAGCATGATGTTGTCGGGCTTCACGTCGCGATGAATCACCCCCTGCCCGTGGGCGTAGGCGAGCGCCCACGCCACTTCCCGCAGCACGCGGGCGGCATCGTTGGCCGAGAGCGGGCCGCGCCGGCGAACACGGTCGGTGAGCGTCTCGCCTTCGACGTAGGCCATGGCGAAAAAGACGAACTCGCCGATCTCGTCCACCGCGTGGATCGGGATGATGTTGGGGTGCGACAGTTTGGCCGCCGTGCGCGCTTCGCGCAGGAAGCGGTCGCGCAGTCCAACCTTGTTGGCCAGACTGGGCGGCAACAGTTTCAGCGCCACCGGGCGATCGAGCCGCACCTCGCGCGCCAGATACACGACGCCCATGCCGCCCCGGCCCAGCTCGCGCTCGATGGAGTACCGTCCGGCCAGGGCCGATTGGAAGTCGACAAACAGACGATCCGTGGCGGTGAGCGGCTGGCTGGGGCGGTCGGGCGCGGGCATGACTCGGTATTGTAACCCAGGCCCGTCCGCCTAGACACCACGGCCGGCGAGGGCAACATTGGACCCCATGGCCGACCACCAACCTTACGTCGCTCCATCGCAGTCCCTGGCGGAGCTGACGCCGCGCGCGCTCGTACTGGGCGTCGTCCTGGGCCTCATCTTCGGGGCCTCCAACGTTTACCTCGCGCTGAAGATCGGCCTCACGGTGAGCGCGTCGATCCCGATCGCCGTGCTGGCGATCACGATCTTCCGCACGCTGGGACGCTCGACGATCCTCGAGAACAACATCGTCCAGACGACGGGCTCCGCCGCCGATTCGGTGTCGGCGGGGGTCGTGTTCACCATCCCGGCCATCCTGCTGATGGGCTACGACCTCGACATCGGGCGGGTCACGATCCTGGCGATCGCCGGCGGATTGATGGGCGTCCTGATGATGATCCCGTTGCGCCGCGCCCTCATCGTGAAGGAGCACGGCAACCTGCCCTACCCCGAGGGCACCGCCTGCGCCGAGGTGCTGATCGCGGGAGAGAAGGGCGGCGTCCACGCCAAGACGGTGTTCCAGGCGTTCGGGATGGCGTTCGCCTACAAGTTCGCGATGACGGCGTTGAAGTTGTGGCAGGAGTATCCTGGCCGCGTGTTCCGCTCCTATCAGAGCGCCGAAATGCGCGTAGAAGTGAGCCCGGAGCTGTTGGGCGTCGGGTACATCATCGGGCCGCGCATCGCCGGCTACCTCTTCGCTGGTGGCTGCCTCGCCTACATCGTGTTGATGCCGGCGATCAAGCTGTTCGGCAGCTCGATGACCGAGCCGATGTACGGCACCACGAAACTGATCCGGGACATGAGCGCCGCCGAGATCCGGGCCGCCTTCGTGTTCTACATCGGGGCCGGTGCCGTCGCGACGTCGGGCATCATCGCGCTGGTGCGCACGATGCCCACCATCATCGGCGCATTCCGCGCCGGCTTCGCCGACATGAAAGCCAGCCGCATCGGCCAGGCCGTGGCGCGGCTGCGCACCGAGGACGACCTCCCGATCAGCCTCACGGTGTTCGGCTCGGCCGCGTTGGCGCTGGTGCTCGCGTTCCTGCCGCAGATCGGGGTGAACCTGCTGGGTGGGATTCTCATCATCATTTTCGGCTTCTTCTTCACAACGGTCTCATCGCGCATCTGCGGTCAGATCGGGAGCTCCGCCAACCCGATCTCGGGCATGACGATCGCGTCGCTGATCGCGATCTCATTCATTTTCCTCTTGCTGGGCTGGACGCAAATCGACGATCGCGTGCGGGCCATCTCGGTTGCCTGCGTGATCGCCGTGGCCGTCGCCAACGGCGGCAACACGTCGCAGGACTTGAAGACCGGCTTCCTGATCGGGGCCACACCTCGGCGGCAGCAAATCGCCATCCTGGTCGGCGCGATCGGGTCGGCCCTGGCGGTCGGCTGGACGCTCACCTTCCTGAACCGCTCCTACCAGTACGAAGTGCCCGAACGACGCGCGGGATTCGTGGCGCCGGTCTCCGGTGCGTCCAGCGATAGCAACGTCGTCGTGTTGGACGAAATGAAATCCGGCTTCCGGATCGCGGGCGGCCAGACCTTCGACTCGGCGCAGTATCAGGTCGTCCGGGTGTACGCCGAGACCAACGGCGTGCCGGCGGGCAAGTATCTGGTCGACCCGGCGAGCCACGAGATCCGCTACGTCGTCGATCCTGGCATCGGCGGCCGCGTGCGCGAGTACGAGGGCCGCAACCTGCCGCGCCTCGATTCCCCCAAAGCCACCCTGATGGCCTTCATCGCGGACGGAATCCTGACCCACCGTCTTCCCTGGGCGCTCGTGCTGATCGGCGTGTGCCTCGCCATCGCGATCGAGTTGATGGGCGTGTCGTCTTTACCCGTCACCGTCGGCGTGTACCTCCCGATCACCACCTCGGCGGGGATGTTCGCCGGCGGCGTCGTGCGCTGGCTGGTGGAGCGCCGGGTACGGTCCGATAACCGCTCGCTGGCGGAAATCGAATCGGGACCGGGGGTGCTGTTCTCGAGCGGGTTGATCGCGGGTGGGGCCATCGCGGGCATCGTCGTGGCCGGCATTGCGGGCGCCAAGGGCAGCGCTGAGTGGCTCGCCGATACCGTCGGCCTGTACCACAAGATCGGCGCCTTCGCGACCTCGAATCTCGTGGCACTCGGCATCTTCACGGTCCTGGGCTTCGGGTTATACCGGGTCGGCCTGCGTAAGCAGTAGCGAAAGCGCCCCTCCACACTGGCAAGCAGGGCAGCCGCAGCCGAGGTTTTCTCGGGTGTCGAATTCCTCGACGGGAACGCCTATACTTCGCGCCCGGTTGATGAGCCGTTGACGATCGGATTCTAGCCTTTGAGAATGGACCCCACTTGCTCACTGTGACCCTCGCGACGACCCATGTGCTCGTCGCCGCACTGCAACAACCGGTGCAGCCGTTTCCGGCTCCACCGCCGCCCGTCCAGGCGCCGGCACCCGCCGTGCGTGGCACGTTGCGATTGTTCGCCGTCGGCGACCTGAACCTCGGTCGCGCGGTGACGTGGGACTACCTGCTCAAGGGCGACACCCTCTACCCGTTCCTCGCGGTCCGCGACACCCTCCTGGCGGCGGACATTCTGTTCGGCAACCTCGAGAGTCCGATCGCGCCGGTGGGACACCCCTACGAGCACACCGGGAGCCCGGTCTTCAGCGCGCCGCCCGTGGCGGCGGATGCGCTGGTGCGCGCCGGCTTCGACGTCGTGAGCACCGCCAACAACCACGCCTGGGATGCCGGCCTCACCGGGGTGTTCGAGACGGTGAAACAGCTCGATCGCGTCCAGCTGCCCCATGCCGGAACCGGCCGGACCCTGGCGGACGCGCATCGGCCGGTGATCATCGAGCGCAATGGGTGGCGGGTCGCGTTCCTTGCCATGACCCGCGCCTATAATCCGGCGCCCGGGCGGTTCTACACCCACATCGGCTCGCGCTATATCGCCTTCGCCGACTCGGCGTGGCTCTACCCGGCCATCCGTCGCCTCAAGGCTTCGGGAGCCGCAGACTACGTGGTGATCAGCGTCCACGCCGGCACCGAGCTGGCCGAGCAGCCCGACGACCCGTTGCGCCGCTTCTTCCAGGGCGCGATCGACGCGGGCGCCGACCTGTGCCTCGGGCACCACCCCCATGTGCTGCAGCCCGTGGAGTGGTACCGGGGGAAGCCCATCGTCTTCTCGATGGGGAACTTCATCTTCAAGCAGGGCCATCCCTGGACCGCATACACGGCGATTTTCAAGTTCACCATCACCCCCGACGGCGGAGTCAGCGCCGATTTGATCCCCGCACGCTCGGGATTCCAGGCCCGCTTCGTTTCCAAGAGCGCCGCCGACAGCATCTGGAGGCGGGTCCGGCTCGTGGGTCCGCTTCCCATCATCTTCTTCCCGTCAGTGTTATGACGACTGCCCCGCACGACTTCCTGAAGCGCCTGCTCGATTCCCCTGGTCCGTCGGGCTTCGAAACCGCGCCCGCCCGCGTCTGGCGAGACGAGGTGCGGGGTTTCGCCGACGAGCTGCGAGCCGACGTGCACGGCAACTCCGTAGGCGTGGTCAATCCCAAGGGCAGCCCGCGGCTGATGTTCGCCGGGCATATCGACGAAATCGGCCTGCAGATCACCCATATCGACGAAGATGGGTTCTGCTACTTCGCGGGGATCGGCGGGTGGGACTCCCAGGTGCTGGTGGGGCAGCGGGTGATCATCGTGGGGCCCGCGGGGCCGGTGCACGGCGTGATCGGCAAGAAGCCACCGCACCTCATGAAGAAGGAAGAGTTCGACAAGGTCACCCACATCACCGACCTGTGGATCGACATCGGCGCCAGCAAACACGACGACGCCGTGGCGCGCGTGCACGTGGGCGATCCCGCGGTGCTCGACGCGGCGAGCCTCGAGCTCCCCGGTGGTCGCCTGGTCTCCCGCAGTATCGACAACCGGATCGGCGCCTACGTCGTCGCCGAAGCGCTCCGCCTCCTCACGAAGGAGAGGCCGGCGCACGCGGCCGTGTTCGCGGTCGCCACGACCCGCGAGGAAATCGCCTGGACCGGCGGCGGCGCGCGCACCAGCGCCGTGGGCATCGACCCACAGGTGGCGCTCGTGGTGGACGTCACCCACTCCACGGATTGGCCCGGCGCCGACAAGAAACAGGGCGGCGACCTGAAGCTCGGGACCGGCCCCGTCTTTTCCCGCGGCTCAGCCGTGAGCTCCGTGGTATTCGATCTGCTGGTGAAATGCGCGGACGAGGAGAAGATCCCCTACAGCGTGCAGGCCGCTCCGCGCGACACCGGGACCGATGCCGACGCGATTCACAATGCGTTGCGGGGCATTCCCACCGGCCTCGTGTCGGTGCCGAACCGCTACATGCACAGCCCGAACGAGATGGTGTCGATGGAGGACGTGGACCGGGCGGCGCGACTGCTGGCGGCGTTCGCGCGGCGACTCACGCCCGACGCGCGGTTTGTTCCGGAGTGATGCCTAGGACCGCTTGATGTTCAGCTCGCTCAGGGCCTGCAGCGCGGCGGCGCGCACCTGCTTGTCGCTGTCGTTGCTGAGGCTCTGAAGCGTTCCCAACGCGGCGGGCGTCCCCGCCACCCGCAACGCCTCCACCGCCGTAATCCGCAGCCCGCTCGGCTTGCGCCCGAAGAACTTCCCCGAGGGCTGCGCCATCTTGATCAAGGCCTGCACCGCGTCGGGGCTGCCGATGCGGCCCAGCGCGAACGTCAGCTCGCGCACCACGTCGGGATCTTTCTCCTCTTCGAGCGCCACGACGAGCGGCATCGCGAGGGCGCTCGCCTTGCGTCCGCCCACGCCGAGCGCGGCCTGACGGCGCACGTCGGGGGACTTGTCGCGCAGCACACGACGCAGCGGCTCGGCGGCGCTGCGGGTGCCGATCTTGGCGAGCGCGAGCGCGACCTGACGCCGCACCCGCTCGTCGGGGTGGTCGAGCTGCTTGGTGAGCGCCGGGACGGCCGACTCGAGCGCCAGCTCACCCACCAGGTCGGCCACGTTGCGCACGACGAACCATTGCGGGTGGCCCAGCATGTGGATCAGCTGGTCCTGCCCTTCCTTCATCTGCGTGAGCGCGTTGAAGACGCCGCGGCGCTCATTCACCGTGTTGGAGGTCGTCAGGAGATCGAGCAGCACCTCGACGCCGTCCGGCCCGGCCCGCTGGAGCACCATGCTGGCGGCGTCCTCGAGGTGCGGCACCTGCACCATCTTGCTGAGCCCGTCCAGCATCTGGCGCGTGATCATACGGCGCAGGGCGATGCCGTACTGGCGCCGCACCGCCGGATCCTCGACGCGCTGCTCAATCCGGACGATGGTGTACACGATCTGCATCGCCTGCTCGACCTTGCCCTGGCGGAGCACCGATTCGACCTGCCGGTTCAGCACCGTGAGCGTCTCGCCGATGTTGGGCGCCTGAGGGTTCTGATCCAGCAGCGACAGCAGGTCGGTCGTGTCCTTGGACAGCGCCTCGCGCAGCGCGAAATGCGGTGAGGCGGCCGCGCGCGCGATCTCCGGTTGCGCCGCGTCATCCTCCTGTTCTTCCTCGGGCAGCGGCGGCGTGGGAAACGCCGGCGGGGTCGGCGCCCGCACCACGGGAGGAGGCGCGGTTCGTGTCAGCAGTGGCGGAGGCGGCGGGGGCGGCGGCGGAGGTGGCAAATTGGACGGCGCCGTCACTGACCCTTCGAGCAGCGTCGCGGGTAGCTCTGGGGCCCTCGTCTCGGCCGACTCGCGCGGCAGCATGTCGTCGGATGGAGTGGCGGCTTCGGGACGCGGCAGGGCGACCGACGGCGGCGCGAGCTCCTGCTCGACCGACTCCACCCCTTCCGCCCCGGCGGCGTGCGAGGACTTGAGATCCCGGATCGGCTCGCCGCGCAACACCCCGTGGGTCCCGAGATCGGCGGGCGCGGACGCCGCGGTGGGCGCCGGGGGCTCCGCGGCCGGCTCCTCTGCCAGGTCCATCGCCTGCAGCACCACCGACACGCGATAGGCCCCGGAGGCGTGCAGCCGCGAGGCAATATCCGACGCGCCGCCCGGCTGATCCGCCAGCGCCCGCAACAGCTCGAACAGGTGCGCCACCGGAGCGTCGCGCGGAATCGTCAGCTCGGTGACGCCGTGCAACGTCATGCGCTGGACCAGCGGCTGGAACTCGGGAGCCCGCATCGCCTCCCCGTTCACTTCCAGCCGGTTGTCGCGGATCCGGATCGCCACGTCCCCGTCTTTGAGCATCCCGACCAACGTCCGGAACTCCCGCTTTTGATCGTCCTTCTTGGCGGGATCCCGGAACAGATCGACGGCGCGTGCCAGATGCGTGGCAAAGACGACAGGATTGAGCATGAACGGTGACAGAATCTAGGACGCTAGGCTAAGTGCGGCAACGCTTTGCGAGCGCGACGGCCACTTCCTGCTCCCGGACAGGCATTCCCGGGAGGTTCAGCGCCTCGGAAAGGCGCGCGAGCGGTGGCGGCATCAGGCCCAGCGTGATCAGGCGCGCCGCGTCCACCAGGACGCCCGCGAGTGGCGCATCCAGCGCCAGGCGACCGCGCTCCAGCACCAGGGCGCGATCGAGCGTCTCCGCAGCGAACCCGAGATCGTGGGTGATCACGAGCACCGCCACGCCACCGTCGGCGCGCGCCTGCAGCGCCTCCTGCACCAGAAGTTTGGCGCGACGATCGAGTCCGGCGGTCGGCTCGTCCAGCACGAGCAGCACTGGGTCGAGCGCCAACGCGCCGGCCAGGGCCGCCAACTTTCGCAGCGGTGGTGGCAGATCGTACGGGTGCTGATCCGCCATCGCTTCGAGTCCCAGCGCCGCCAGGGCACGCTGCACGCGGGCGGCGGTTTCCTCGGGACCCACCCCGGTGGCACGCGGTCCGAACGCCACGTCGTCCCGGACCGTGCGCGCGAACAGTTGCTGATCGGCATGCTGAAACAGAGACCCAACGCGGCGCGCCAGCTCGGCCGGACCGGTGCCCCGGGTGTCCCAGTCGCCGACCATCACCGTGCCGCTCGCCGGTGTGAGCAGTCCGGTGATGAGCCGGAGCAGCGTGGACTTGCCGGCGCCGTTGCGACCCAGGAGCGCGACGCGCTCTCCCGGTGTCAGCGCGAAGGTCACGCCCTCGAGCGCCGGTCGCTTCGCATACGCGAACGACACGTCCGCGACCCGCAGCACGTCGTTCACCGGACGCGGGCCACCACGTCCGCGACGGTGAGCGGGACCGGCGCCGGCAACCCTGCCCGGTGCCACACGCCGGCGACGCTCGTGCTCCCGGGAGCGTCCGGCTCCCACAGGACGGAGCGTGCCAGCATTTCCCGCGCGGCGCCGGCATGACGCACCCTTCCCCGCTCCAGCCAGATCACGCGATCGGCTATGTCCGGAAGGGCATCGAGATCGCTCGTGGCGACGACCACGGCCACGCCGTCCTTCGCCAACTGCCGTAGCAAGCGCCACACGAGGTCGGCGCCCGCGGGGTCGAGCTCCGCGGTGGGTTCGTCGAGCAACAGCAACGCCGGCTCCATCGCCAGCACGCCTGCCAGGATCACGCGTTGCAACTCGCCCCCGGAAAGCGTCCCGGGATCCCGATCGCGCAGCTCGGCCACGTCAACGCGCGTCAACGCACGCTCAACTGCATCTGAAATGCGTTCGAGCGACCAGCCGAGGTTGGCCGGACCAAACGCCACTTCATCCCACACTGTCACCGCCATGCCGGATACCTGGGTCCACGGAGTCGGCAGCAACAGCGCGGCGCGACCGTCGCGCCGGACCGTTCCGGTCAGCTCCCCACCCACCACACGCGGCGCCAGGTCGCCGGCCACCAGCAGCAAGGTCGACGCCCCCGCACCGGACACCCCGATCAATGCCACGACCTCTCCGGCTCGAACCTCGAGCGAGATGTCCTCGAGCGCGGGCGCATGACTCGCCGGATAGTGGAACGTCACCCGCTCCAGCGCGAGCACGGTCATGCGATCCGCCCAACGAGGACCGCGAGGCACGCCATGACGAGGCTCCACCGCACCGCGCGCTGGAGTATCGAATCGGCCGGTGGGGCAAGTGACGTGCGTCGGGTTCCGGCCGTGAGTCCCCGCGTTTCGAGTGCCAGGGCGCGGTCGTCGACCTCATGCAACGCGGACAAGACCAGTGGCATCGCGAGGGCGCGCAGCGCCCGCAGGCGGATCAGCGGTCCGCCACGGGTTCTGAGCCCGCGCGACCGCTGCGCTTCGACGAGGCGCGCCGCACGGGCGCGCAGCGCTGGTACGGCGGCGAGGGTGGCGGAAAGCAGGAACGCGGCGCTCACCGGCCAGTTTCTGGCCACCATCGCTTCGACCAGTCGCGGCGGGGGCAACACCGCGACCAGCCAAAAGCTCGCGGCCACCATCGTCGTGAGCCGAAGGCCGGTGCTCACGCTCGGCCCAATGCCTTCTAATAGAAAGAGGAAGAACCAGAGCGGCGCCGCTGTGAACACCACGGCCCGGGCCACCCGGAGCCCCTCGCGCACGCCGAGCGTCACCAGCAACCCGGTGGCAACCGCCAGGGTCGCAACGCCACCCCAGGGAGCAGGCAGAACCCAGGCCAATGCCGGCAGCGCCGCTGCCAGCGCCAGCAGCGTGAACGGATGCAGCCCGCGCACCGGCTACGCCGCGCCGATGGCGCGCAACGCGAGCGGGAAGCGGGCGGCGCTGCGACGCGGCAGCGCATGCAGGATCGACGTGACGAGGGCGAACGTGACGGCTTTGTCCCCAAAGTCCGCGATGAAACTGCCGAAGAAGCACGCGCCGAGCGGCGGCAGCCCCAGGAGCTGCCCGACCTTGGTGGTGAGTGCGATGCCGCCTGTCGTGGCGCACTTGAAGATGAGGTAGGAAATCGGTGTCGAGGCGGCTGCCGCGATCACGCCGAGGGCCAATCCGGCCGGCACGGCCGTCTTGAAGGAGCGAAACCACCCGCCCCGAGCCGCCAGCCACGCGTACAACGCCACGATCACCTGAACCACGACGAAGGGCCAGAACGTTGGATTGCGCAGGCTGTTCACCGCCGAGGTGAGCATTCCGGTGGTGATGCCCACCACAGGACCCGCCAGGGCGGTCGCGAGAATCGTCCCGGTGGTGTCCAGAAACAGGGGAAGCCCGACGGCGTCCACCGCGGCCGAGAGCGCGAGATTGATGGCCACGGCCACGGGGATGAGGGCCAGCAGGCGAATGGACACCGAAATTTGTTCCGTTGGAGTCGAAGAAAAGATAGATAGATTAGAATATGATGCTCATCCCCCTCGTCCTCGCGTCGCGGCTCGTGCTGCAATCGCAGGACACGCTCTCGCCGGCGGCGCATCGGGCGCTGGCCGACCTCCAATACCTCGCCGCGGATGCTCGAGAAGGGCGCGGCGTTGGGACGCGCGGCCTCGAGGAGGCCGGGCAGTACCTCGCCGCCGCCTTCAAGAAGATCGGGCTCGCCCCAGGCGGCACCGACGGCTCGTATTTCCAGTCATTCACCATCGCGCCCGACGCACCCGCAGCAGCGCACGCCAACGCCGGCGGCAAGACGATCCGCAACGTGATCGGCATCTTGCGGGGGCGTGATCGCAGCCGTCGCGGCGAGCTGCTGGTCATCGGGGCCCACTACGACCATCTGGGGTATGGCGGCTTCGGCGCCTTGGACGACCCGGATTCAACCGGCAAAGTGCACAACGGGGCGGACGACAACGCGTCCGGCACGGTGGCCCTGCTCGAAGTGGCGCGGCGCCTGGTCGGCCGCCACCTCGATCGCACGGTCCTGTTCATTGCATTCAGCGGGGAAGAGCTGGGGGATCTCGGCTCGGATTACTACGTGAAGCATCCCACGCTGCCCGTCGATTCGATATACGCCATGCTCAACATGGATATGGTGGGACGGCTGCGGAATGCGAAGCTGGTCGTCTCCGGGGCCGCGACCACGAAGGAGTTTCCGGCCCTGCTCGATTCCCTCAATCGGGTCGGTGGTTCGCCGGCCTTCGACCTGCGCGCCGGCGGCGACGGTTGGGGACCCAGCGACCAGGCGTCATTCTACGGCGCCAAGCGGCCCGTACTCCATTTCTTCACCGACCTGCACGCGGACTATCATCGCACCACGGACGACTGGGACAAGATCAACGTGACGGGACTGGAGCAGGTCGCCGATTTCGTCGCGGCCACGGCGACCGCGCTGGCGACTCGGCGCGAGCCCCTCAGCTTCGTGAACGCGCCGCCACCCCAGATGGCCGCGGGCGGCTCGGGCTACGGCGCCTATCTCGGCACTATTCCCGACATGAGCGAATCGCCCGGCGGCGTCCGGATTACGGGGACCCGCGCGGGGAGTCCCGCGGAGAAAGCCGGACTCACGGCCGGCGACATCATCACGGCCATCGGCGCAAAGACCATCGCCAACCTGTACGACATGACCGACGCCCTGCGCAGTCACCAGCCCGGGGACACCGTGGTCATCGTGGTGAAGCGCGACACCACGGCGATGCGTTTGACCGCGGTACTCGGCAAGCGGGGCTCATGACCACCCGGGCAACGAGCGATCCGCGCGGCGTGGTGCGCGCCCTGCGCGCCGCGCACCTGCATGATGCCTCCCGCGAAACGCTGCTGCGTATGGCGTGCGAGAAGATCCAGGCGTGGGGCGGGCCGTACACATCGGTGTACGCGTACATGCTGCACAGCGAGGAACTGCTGCTGGAAGCGCATGCCGGCCGCGACACCGACCATGTGCGCATTCCCGTGGGCCAGGGCGTGTGCGGCACGGCCGTCGCCTTGGCGCAAGACCAGAACGTGCCCGACGTGGCCGCGATCGGCAACTACCTGGCCTGCAACCTCTACACCAAATCGGAGCTGGTCGTCCTGATCCGGCGCGGCGAGCACATCCTGGGGCAGATCGACATCGACTCCGACGTGCCCAAGGGCTTCGGCGAACAGGAGCACGCGGACGTCAAGGAAGTGGCCGACGCGCTGGCCGTCCTGCTGTAGCCACCCCGCTTCACCCCTGGTTCACAATCGCCTCATGACAGTGCCGGCATCGTTGCGACAGGCTCCCGAGCGCTCGGGGGCACAACGTTCGCGACGAGGAGGTATCGCATGACCGCCAATCAGCTGCGTGGGCCGTTCTGTCAGAGCTGCGGGATGCCGCTCGACAAGCCGGAAGACTTCGGCACAGATGCGATCGGGTATCGCGTGAACGACTGGTGTCGACTCTGCTACACGCAGGGTGCCTTCATCCAACCCGAGATCTCCATGCCGGCGATGATCGACAAGTGCGTCGACGCCTTGGTGCGCCGGAGATTCATGACTGCTCCGAAGGCCCGGGCCCTCATGATCGAGGTGCTCCCCAGACTGAAACGCTGGCGGGGACAGGCCGTTCCGGTCGCCTGACCGGGTAGGACCCCACACTCCCCCGATGACGGGCTGCGTCCGTTGCAGTAGCTTCGGGCGCAGCCATGATCGACGTCATCCTCAAACGATTCGAATCCCCCGATGAAACCCGACCCATGACCAAGGGCCGGTTCGACCTCGTCACCGTCGGCGGAATGACGATTGGTCGGGCGGCCTATGAGCCGGGCTGGCGTTGGTCCGAGCACGTTGGGCCGGAGACCGGCGCGACACGCTGCACCGTCGAGCACGTCGGTCTCGTGCTGTCGGGGACGGCGGCCGTGTCGTTTGACGACGGCTCGACGATCGAGCTGCGCGCCGGCTCCCTGTTCCATATTCCCGCTGCTCCGCACGACAGCTGGGTGGTCGGCGATACGCCGTACGTCTCGCTGCACTTCCTCGGCGCCGAGCACTACGCCCGCTGATCGCCGTCCGTCCCGTTCCCTGGAGGACCGATGCCGCTCGTGCGCATCGCGCTGCCCAAGCACCTGCCCACCGATTGGGGAAAGGCCGTGGGTGAAATCGTCTACCGCTCCATGGTCGACGTCCTCAATGTCCCGCAGCACGATCATTTTCAAGTCATCACCCGGCACGATCGGGATGGCTTGATCTTTGATCCTGAATATCTGGGCATCCACCGCAGCGACGGGTTCGTCGCCATCCAGATCACGCTGAACGAAGGCCGGAGCGTCGACGTGAAGAAGGCGTTCTATCGGCAGCTGGCCGACCGCCTGCACACGGAGGTCGGGATTCGCACCGAAGACGTGTTCATCAACCTGGTGGAAGTGAAGAAGGAGAATTGGTCGTTCGGCAACGGGATCGCCCAATACGCCCCGTGACGAGCCCGCTCGTTCACGTCAACGGCGTCGACCTATTTACTCGACGTGTTGGGACGGGACCGCTGGTTTTGGTGTTGCACGGCGGCCCGGGCGCCCACCACGACTACCTCCTTCCTCAATACGATCGACTCGCCACTGGACGGGAGCTGCTCTACTACGACCAGCGCGGTGGGGGCCGCTCTCCCGTCGCCCGTGAGGTTCCCGTCGGCTGGCGCGAGCAGGTAGCGGATCTCGAGGCGCTGCGGGCACACCTGGGGCTCGAGCGAATCACGATCTGCGGCTACTCCTGGGGCGGGCTGCTTGCCGTCCTGTATCTGCTGGAGCATCCCGACCGGGTGGAGCGCCTGGCCCTGGTATCACCGGCCTCGATCACGGCGGCCTGGCGTCAGGAATTCGAGCGGCGCTTTGCCGAGCGGATGGGTGCGCCGGAGCTCGTGCGGGCACGTGAGGAGTTGAAGGCGAACGGCCTGCGCGAACGCGACCCGGCAGCGTATCAACGACGGGCGTTCGAGCTGTCGGTGGCGGGATACTTTCGTGACTTCAGTGCCGCGAAAAACCTCACGTCCTTCCGCGTCACCGCTCGAACGCAACAGGCGGTCTGGGACAGCCTCGGCGACTACGACCTACGTCGCCGGCTCCGAGACCTCTCGTCCCCCGTCCCTCGTCCCCCGTCCCTCGTTCTGCACGGTACGTTCGATCCGATACCCATCGAAGGCTCACGAGAACTCGCGGACCTGCTGCAGGGGAAGCTGATAGAGCTGCCGGTGGGACACTGCCCACATGTCGAAGCGACCGAGGAATTCGTGGCGGCGATCGATGCGTTCCTGCGGCAGATTTCGCGCCCCTAGCGCACCTCGAACGGCAGCGTCGCCAGGACCGTTGCCCCGTCGCGCAGCTCCAGCCGGAGCGGTTGTGACACCGTTGGCGTGATTTCGAAGTCGTACGTCTCCCCCACCGACACGTATTGTCGCGCCGGCCGCACCGTCGCCTGGTGCGCGGGCAGATCGGCCCCGTCCTTGGCGATCGCGCGCCAGGTCAGCACCGTCGTGTCGGACAGCAGCACCAGATCGCCAGAACCAGCCGACGGGATGATGACGATGCGCAGCCGGTTCGGGACTCCGCTCCGCAGCGTGAGCGGCGCCGGATGGGCGCTCCCGTTGAGCAATACGTTGAACGTGTCCGGGTATTCGTGCAGGCTGATGATCACGGGATGATCGGTGGTGGAATCGTACAGCTGCCCCGGCGGCAGCACGATGAGCGCACCGTACAGTCCCGATTCCATCTGACGCACGTCGTCGATATGCGTGTGATAGATGAAGGTGCCGGCCCGGGGCGGCGTGTACGCCACCACAAAAGAGTCCCCCGGGGCGATGGAGGGCAACAGATGCCCGGGCTCGCCGCTGATGCCGGGCACCCCGTCGTTGTAGCTCGTCAGCTCGATTCCGTGCCAATGGATCGCCACGGATTCTGACAGGTGGTTCACGACCGTCGTATGGACCGGCGCACCCTGCGTGAGCACAATCGGCGACCCGGGAATGCGGATTGAATCAGGTGCCGGCGCGGTATCTCCTTGCTGCAGCACAAAGCCGAACCCCGGCTCCTGCCGGTACACATTGGGATGCGATTGAACCAGTAACCGCAGCTGCCTCGGCTCACCCACCGTCGCGGGGTACATCGCCCCCGGACGAGCCCGGACGTGCAGTCCGATCACGAGACCGGACATCGGCTCCATGCCGGCCATCGGCGTTTGCTGCGCGGGAGGGGTGAGCGTCAGGTCACCCGCGACGTGAAACAGAATGTGACAATGGAAAATCCAGTTCCCCGGCCGGTCCGGCGACCAGGCGGTATTCATCGTCGCGCCCGACGGCAGCAGCTCGGTCACAACCAGACGGCGGTCGGGAGCTGCGTAGATGGTGTCTCGGGCCGCGTCTCCACGACTGTCGACGCGATAGTAGAACCCATGCAAGTGCATGGGGTGCTCGCGATCGCTGGCGTTGATCACGCGCCAGCGCACGGAATCGCCGACGCTGTAGGTGAGCGGCTCCGTATACGGGTACATCCTTCCATTGATCGTTGGAATCTCGCGTTTGTCCCGCACACCCCCCACGGTGACCGAATCCAACCACACCCCGATCAGGAACACCTGATCGGTGGGCGTGGCCCCGGCCGGATCGACGATGAACACGCCGTTGAGTTGGCTGTCCACGGTGCGGCGCTTCTCGATCGGTTTCGCGGTCGTCGTCGCCCAGTAGAAGTAGGTGCCGGGCGCACCCGCTACGAAGCGCACCGTTCGGACCGCCCCCGGCGCGAGTACCAGACTGTCTCCGGCCGCCGTGGGTCGGGTGTTGAGTCCATGAACAACCAGCGTCGCACCGGGAATCGCGTTGCGAACGCTGACCTGTATCTCCGTCCCTTCCGGCACCCGAATCTGCGGTCCGGGATTCTGGAGTGGTTTCCCCTCCTCTCCGAACGCCTGCACCTCGAGCCCCACACCATCCTCGGCTTCGGGATGCCACAGCCCACCGCGCGCCACCAAGTGGAGGGTGAGCACGCCACGCGAAAGGGTGCCCGCTGGATGATGGTTGTCGTTCGAATGGATCGGCGGCACGGGCGCGGCCCGAGGACCGACGACAAGAAGTGAACAGAGGGTGGCGGCTAGTCGAGTTTGCATGGTCGCAATATCCGTCCGGACGTGGTGCAAACTCTAGGCCGCTTCCCCCTTCCCTCTTCCCTCTTCCCCCTTCCCCCGCCCCTGACGTACGTTCCGCCGCCATGGACCGGCGCGCCGCACGGCAGGTGTTCGAACAGATTGCCGCCTCCCTCGCGTTGAAGGGGGAGAACCCGTTTCGTATCCGGGCGTTCGAAAACGCGGCTCGGGTGGTCGCGGAGTTCCCCGGAGACCTGGACGAAGCCGTGCGCACCGGGACGCTGGCCGAAGCCGAGGGCATCGGAAAGGCGTCGCTCGAGATCGCGCGCGAGCTCGTCACCAGCGGGCGCTCCAGCCTTCTCGACGAGCTGCGCGAACAAGTCCCCCCCGGCCTGCTCGAGATGCTGCGCATTCCCGGATTGGGAGTAGCGAAGGTGCGCGTGATCCACGAGGCACTGCAGCTGGACACCCTGGCCGAACTGGAGGAAGCCGCGCGGGACGGCCGGCTCGCCGCCCTGCCTCGGTTTGGAGCCAAAACGGCGGAAAAAGTCCGTAAGGGCATCGCCTATCTCCGCCGCTCGCGTGAGTTCTCCCTGTTGCATCACGCGCGAGCCGAGGCCGAGTCGCTGCGCCAGGCGCTGGCGGGACTGCCAGGCGTGGAGCGGGTGGAGATCGCTGGCAGCGTGCGGCGCTGCTGCGAGATCATCCGCGACGTGGACCTCGTCGTACTCCACGCTCCGGAAGCGCGCGACGCTCTGGTAAAGAGCCTCGGGACTACTCCTGGAGTAACCGAGTTCGTCGGGAACGAAGGCTACGTGACGCTCCGATTCGATACTGGGCTGGTCGCCGACGTGGGCCTTTCCACCGCGCGCGATTTCGGGTTGTATTGGGTGCGTGCCACGGGATCGGCGGAGCACGTGCGACAGCTCGAAGCCCGCGGCGTGGGGACCGGGCCCTTCCCAGACGAAGCCAGCGTGTATCGCGCGGCAGGGTTGGCGTGGATTCCCCCCGAGCTACGCGAAGGGACCGGCGAAATCGAAGCCGCCGCCGCCGGGACGCTGCCGACCCTCGTGCAGCGCGACGACCTGAAGGGGCTATTGCACTGCCACACCAACTACTCCGACGGTTCCACCACCGTCGCCCAATGGGCTGACGCCTGCCGGGCGGCCGGCTATGGATGGATCGGGATCACGGACCACTCCGGGTCGGCGGCATATGCCGGCGGTCTCAAGGCCGCCGACGTCCCCCGGCAACACGCCGAAATCGACGCGGTCAATGCCGGGACCGAAGGAACTCGCGTCCTCAAGGGCGTCGAGGCCGACATCCTGGCCGATGGCACGCTCGACTACGGTCCGGACGTGTTGGACCAGTTCGAGTTCGTCATCGGGTCGATTCACTCGCGCTTCGGCATGACCGGCGAGGAAATGACGGCCCGCGTGCTGCGCGCCATGGATGACCCGCACCTGACGATCCTGGGACATCCCACCGGCCGGCTGCTCCTGTCGCGGGACCCGTACGCGCTGGACCTCGAGCGGGTCCTCGCCCGGGCGGCTGAACGCGGCGTGGCGGTCGAGATGAACGCCGACCCGCACCGCCTCGATCTCGATTGGCGGGCCGCGCGCCGCGCCCGGGAGCTCGGCGTGACGATGTCGATCGGCGCCGACGCCCACTCCGTGGCGGGACTGGCCAACGTCACCGTGGGCCTGGGTGTCGCCCGCAAGGGCTGGCTCGAGCCCAGGGACGTGCTCAATACGCGAGACGCGGCGGGCTTTCTCACCTTCGCCCGGGCCCGGCGAGTTTCATGAAGCGCGGTCGCGAAACGCCTGCCGAACGTCGCGCCCGCGTTCGGACCATCATCCGGCGGCTGCGACGCGAGTTTCCGGATGCCAGGTGCGCGCTCGATCACGCGAGCCCGTTGGAGCTCCTGGTGGCGACCATCCTCTCCGCGCAGTGCACCGATGTGCGGGTCAACATGGTCACCCCGGCCCTGTTCGCGAAGTACCGGACGGCGCAGGACTACGCAGTCGCCGATCCGCAAGTGTTCCAGAAGGAGATCCAGAGCACCGGATTCTTCCGCAACAAGACCAAGTCCATCATCGGGATGGCCCAGGCCCTGCTGGAGCGCCATGGCGGGCGGGTACCAGAAACAATGGAGCAGCTCGTCGCGTTGCCGGGAGTGGGACGGAAGACCGCCAACGTGGTCCTGGGCAATGCCTTCAACAAGAATGAAGGCGTCGTGGTCGATACCCACGTGCAGCGGCTCAGCGGGTTGCTCAAATTGACGAATCAGAAGACACCTGAGAAAATCGAACAGGACCTGATGACCCTCGTGCCACGAAACGATTGGACCATCTTTTCGCACCTCCTGATCCTGCATGGGCGCCGCACGTGCATCGCGCGCCGCCCCAGATGCGAGGTGTGCACGATCAATCGTTGGTGCCCCAGCTCGCGGGTGTAGAACAGCCATGAGCCTGCCTCCCGTCGACCGTAACGCCCTCGTCGCGACGCGACGCGACCTTCACGCCAATCCGGAGCTGGGGTTCCAGGAAACCCGTACCTCGAGCCTCGTGGCCGAACGCCTCGCCAGACTCGGCTATGCCGTCCGCTCGCACGTGGGCAAGACCGGGGTGGTGGGAGTGAGCGGCACCGGCAGTCCCTGTGTGCTGCTGCGCGCCGACATGGATGCGCTGCCACTCGAGGAAGCCAATGATGTTCCCTACCGCTCTCGTCACCCGGGCCGCATGCACGCCTGCGGGCACGACGGGCATGTCGCCATCGGGCTCGAGGTCGCGCGCCGCCTCGCCGGATTCACCGGCACGGGAGCGGTGAAATTTGCGTTTCAGCCGGCGGAAGAGATTTCCGATGGGGCCGGGGCGATGATCGCCGACGGTGTGCTCGAACAACCGCGCGTGGACGCGGCCTTTGGCCTGCACCTCTGGAATGGCCTGCCGGTCGGCACCATCGGGGTGACGGCGGGTCCGATCATGGCGTCCGTGGATCAGTTCGAGATCACCGTCACCGGCAAGGGCGGCCATGCCGCCATGCCGCACCTCGCCACCGATCCGGTGCTGGTCGCGGCCCACATCGTGACGGCGCTGCAGTCCCTCGTCTCGCGGCGACGCGACCCGTTCGAACCTGGCGTGGTCTCGGTCACACAGCTCTCGGCCGGGCACGCGTTCAACGTGATTCCGGAGCAGGCCACGCTGCGCGGCACGGTCCGGACCTTCGGCGGCCGGTTCTTCGACGATGCGCCTCGGCTGGTCGACGAGATCGTGCGCCACACCGCCGCCGCGTTCGGCGCCGAAGCCACGACGCAGTATCACCGCCTGTCCGGACCGCTCGTGAACGATGAACAGATGACCACCCTGATGAAGGACGTCGCCCTGGAGATCGTCGGAAAAACCGGTGTGCGGGAGGACGTGAGGACTATGGGGGGCGAAGACATGAGCTACTTCCTCGAACGAGTCCCCGGGTGCTTCGCGTTCGTCGGTTCCGCTCGGCCGGACGGCGGATCCTTCCCGCACCACAGTCCGCGCTTCGACATCGAGGAAGAGTCACTCGTGATCGGAGCGGAGCTGCTCGCCCGTACGGCGGTGCGGTACCTGAGCCGGTGATGGCGAATCTCCTCGCCGCTGAAACCTCCGCCTATTTGAAGTCCGCCGCCCACCAGCCGGTCCACTGGCTCCCGTGGGGCGACGCGGCGTTCGCCCGGGCGCCGGGCCGAGGACAAACCGATCCTGCTCGATATCGGGGCCGTCTGGTGCCACTGGTGCCACGTGATGGACGGGGAGTCCTACGAGGACCCCGCCGTGGCCGCCGTATTGAATCGCGATTTTGTGTGCGTCAAAGTCGACCGGGACGAGCGCCCCGATGTCGACACCCGCTACCAGCGCGCGGTCCAGGCGCTCACGGGACAGGGGGGCTGGCCGCTGACCGCGTTCCTCACTCCCGAGGGCGAGGTCTTCTTCGGCGGGACCTACTTTCCACCCGAGGAAAACCACTTCGGGCGTCCGGGGTTCCTGTCGGTGCTGGGGCGAATGGTCCAGCTGTACCGGGACGAGCGCGACAAGGTCGCCGGGAATGCCGCGGCGATCCGGACCCATGTCGCCCAGTCGCTGGACGAGTCCAAGGCCGGGCCGCTCGACCCCGACCTGCCGGGCCGCATCGCGGACCAGATGGCGCGCCTGTTCGACGTCCGCTACGGCGGCTTCGGCACGGCGCCGAAATTCCCGCACCCGGCGGCCGTGCGAATTCCTCGTCGCCCGCTGGCACGACACGCACGAGCCGTGGCCGCGCGAGATCGTCGAGAAGACGCTGCAGGGCATGGCGCGGGGCGGTGTGCGCGACCACCTGGGCGGTGGATTCCACCGCTATTCGGTGGATGAGCGCTGGATCGTGCCCCACTTCGAAAAAATGTCCTACGACAACTCCGAGCTGCTGCGGGCCTACTGCACGGGGTACGCCGCGTTCGGCGATCCGCGCTGGCGTGAAGTGGCCTCGGGCATCGTCGACTGGGTGCTCGAGGTGCTCACCGATCGCGACCGCCGCGCGTTTGCTACCTCGCAGGACGCAGACGTCGGTGAGCATGACGACGGGGACTACTGGACCTGGACCCTCGCCGAGGCGCGGGCGGCGCTCGCCGCGGGAGAGCTGGATGTGGCCGCACGTGTGTTCGATATCGGGGAGGCCGGTGAGATGCACCACAACCCGGCGAAGAACGTGCTCTGGCGGAGCCACGATCCCGCGCCCGAGGAGCAGCCGCTACTCGACGCCGCCATCGCCAAGCTCAAGGCCGCGCGCGACCCGCGCCCCACGCCCTACGTCGACCGCACCGCCTACGTGAACTGGAACGCGATGATGGCCAGCGCCTTTCTCCAGGCCGGCGCGACGCTCGACCGGCCGGAATGCAACAGCGTCGCCCTCACGGTGCTCGAGCGCATCTGGACCGAGGCCTGGAACTCCGAGACGGGGATGAGTCACGTCCTCGGCCGGCGCGAGCCCCACGGAATGCTGGACGACAACGTGCAGAGCGCGGCGGCGTTTCTCGATGCCTTCGAAGCCACGGGTCAGGACCAATGGCGCGATCGGGCGGTCACCGTCATGACCTACTGCGCGACGGCCCATTGGGCTCCCCATTGGGACGATCCCGCCGGGGGCTATTTCGATCTGGCCCAGGGCGGCAAGGGCACGGCGTATCTCGCCGAGCGCGCCAAGCCGGTGCAGGACGCCCCGACGCCTTCGTCCAACGGCGTCGCGGCGCTGGTGCTCGCCCGCGTGTGGGCCTTGAGCGACGATCGCATCTGGCGCGAGCGTCTCGACCGCCAGCTCGGCGCCTTTGCCGGGGTCGCCGCCCAGCTCGGCCTCCATGGCGCGACCCTGGCGCGTGCCATCGACTGGGCGCTGCACCCGATCACGCGGATCGAGGTCTCGGGACCGGCGGGAGACAGGCCCGCCTGCGCGATGCACCTGCTGGCGCTCCAGGCGTATCGCCCGCGCAAGATCGTCGTGCGTCGGATCGCGACGACCCCATCTGCCACGGTGTGCATCGGGACGACCTGCTCGTTGCCCGTTTCCCATCCGGACGCGTTGCGGGACCTGCTGGCGTGAAACGCCGGTTGCTCGGCCGGACGCAGCTCGCCGTGAGTGAAGTCGGGTTCGGGGCGTGGGCGATCGGCGGCAACCGCTATGGCAATTCCTACGGTCCGACCGACGACGCGGAATCGATTCGGGCGGTGCACCGGGCCCTGGACCTCGGTTGCAATTTCTTCGATACGGCGGACGTGTACGGGCATGGTCACAGCGAGGATGTGCTGGGCCAGGCGCTGGAAGGCCGGCGCCAGCAGGCGATCATCGCGACCAAGGTCGGCGGCAACTTCTACAACCGCGATCTCCATCCGCTGTTGCGCGATCGCGTGGCGCAGGCGGCGGGGGTGCCGCTCGATCGCCTCCCGCCGGACGCGCCGTTGCCGGTCACCCATGATGCGAACTTCACCCCGAGCTACATCCGCTTTGCCCTCGCCATGTCGCTGCAACGGTTGCGCACCGACTACATCGACTTGCTACAGCTGCACAACCCGCCGCAGCAGCTGATCGCCGCGCTCGAGACGTATGGCGTGCTGGAGGATGTGAAGCGGGAAGGCCTGATCCGCGCCTACGGCGTGTCGGTCCACTCCCCGGAGGAAGGACTGGCCGCGATTCAGGCGACCATGCCCGATGCGGTGCAACTGGTGTACAATTTGGCGCGGCGCGAGGCAGAATCGACGTTTCTCCCCGCCGCCCGCGCGGCCGACATCGGGGTGATCGCGCGCGAGCCTCTGGCCAATGGCTTTCTGGCCGGCCGCTACGTCGATGAGAGTACCTGGGACAAGGGCGACATCCGCTCGCGCATGCCGCAACAGTACGTGGGGCAGCTCGTCGCCCTGGGCCGGCGCGTGCGCGAGCTCGCCAGCCGGACCGGTAGCTCCGCCGCCCAGTTGGCGTTGCGGTTCGTGCTGGACAATCCAGCCGTGTCGACCGTGATTGTAGGGACGAAAACCGTCGCGCAAGCCGACGAAAACTTCGCCGTGGAGACCTGAATGCCCAACAAGACCGCCGTGATGGAAACCACCCGGGGCACGATCGAGCTCGAGCTGTTTGCCGAGGAAGTGCCCAACACCGTCGCCAATTTCGAAAAACTCGCCAATTCCGGCTTCTACGACGGGACCAAGTTCCATCGCGTCATCCCGAATTTCATGGTCCAGGGCGGTGATCCCCTCTCCAAGACCGGCAAGGGCCGCGTCGGGACCGGTGGACCCGGATACATGATCAAGTGTGAAACCGACCGCAACACCCATAAGCACGTGGCCGGCACACTGTCCATGGCGCATGCGGGCAAGGATACGGGCGGCAGCCAGTTTTTTATCTGCCACTCGCCGCAACGTCATCTGGACGGGGTCCACACCGTGTTCGGACAAGTGAGCAAAGGGATGGACGCCGTGAACGCCATCCGTCAGGATGACGAGTTGAAATCCGTCCGCGTCCAATGAGTCGCATTCGTGTCCACCATGCGCCGTCAGCCATTCACCGGAGTCAGATCATGCGATACGTAGTGGGCGTGCTGGTCGCGGGGGTCCTCGCCACCCCAACGATGCTCCCGGCGCAGACCGGCGATCAGGGAGCGTTCGTCGTGACGCTGGGCCAGGACACAATCGTGTTCGAGCGCTATGCGCGCAGCGGGACGCGCATCGAAGGAGACATGCTGCTGCGCAACACCGGCGCCGTGGTGCTGCGGCACTACGTCGGTACCCTCAACGCCGATGGATCCATGGCGCGCTTCGAGATGACCAACCGGCCGGCGGCGACTCCGGACGCCCGCGGCACGCGGTTCGTCGCCACCTTCGGAGACACCACGGTCGTCGCCATCACCCGCGATACCACGACGACCACGGTCAAGGTGTCCACCCCCGGTGGCGCCCTGCCGTTCCTCAATTTCTCGTACGCGATGTACGAGCTGTACGGACGGCGCGCGCTCGCGTCCCATCGCGATACGGTGGCCACTCTCCCGCTCGGCGCCAGCGAGATCACGCCGCTCGTGGTGCGGCATCCGGCGACCGATTCGCTGACCGTCGCGTTCCTGGACGATGCGCCAACCCGGTTCCACGTCGACGCGGCCGGTCGCATCCTGCACGTGGACGGCAGAGCCACGACGCAGAAGGTGCAGAGCGCACGCAGTGCGTCGCTCGACCTCGCCGCGATCACGACGGCGTTCCAGAGCCGGCCGCTGGGGCAGCTGTCCCCGCCGGACTCCGTCCGCGCGACGGTGGGAGGCGCCGCGATCGCCATCGACTACAGCCGCCCGTCCATGCGCAACCGCCAGATCTTCGGCGGCATGATCCCCTGGGGGCAGGTGTGGCGCACCGGCGCCAACGCGGCGACGCGGTTCACGACCTCGGCGGATCTCATGGTTGGCAGCCAGGCCATTCCCGCCGGCACCTACACGTTGTGGACCATCCCGACAGCCGCGGGATGGAAGCTGATCTTCAACAAGCAGACCAAGGCGCCGTGCGCGACCCCCGCCGCGTGCAATGACCCCCATCGGGCCAATCTCTGGGGGACCGACTACAGTGCCGACTCGGATTTCGTCCGCATCGACATGCAAGCGGCCGCACTGGACGCCCCGGTGGAAAAGTTCGTGATCACGGTGGAGCCCCAGGGCGACGGCGGCGTGATGGCGTTTGCGTGGGAGAAGACGCGGGCGTGGGTGAGCCTCGCGAAAAAGTGAACCCATGGCTCCGTGAGTGCATCTAGACTTCGCCGTCGTTTCTGACTACGCGCTCGTCGACCAGGCCGGCAAGATCTCGGTCCTGGGCATCTTTCAGCACATCTGGGTGCAGCAGTTTCCGGCCATGCATCCGCGGCTGCATCTCGTGCTCCGGCTCAAAGGAAGGCGCACCGAGATCGGCGAGCACGCGGTCCAGATCCGGCTGGTCGACGAGCAGGGAACGGAGGTGCTCGGCGGCAACGGGAACGTCAACTTCGCCGAGCCACCCGCCGGGGTGACCGAGATCGAGGCGGCCGCGATTCTCGTGTTCGACGTGCCATTCCCGCACGCGGGCGCCTACCGGTTCGAGATCACCATCGACGGCGACCAGGCCGCCGGAGTTCCCATCACCGTCAGTCAGATGCCGCACTCATCTGGAGGGGTGGCATCGTAGCAGCCCCCCGCTGGCTGCCCGCGCTCCTCCTGGTGGCCGTCCTGACGCTCGCCTGGGACATGGGCGCGTATCGCCTGCTCGATCCGGATGAAGGGCGCAACGCGGAAGTCGCGCGGGAAATGGCGCTCACCAACGATTATCTGGTCCCCCACCTGGACGGGCTTCCCTACCTCGACAAGCCAGTCGTCTACTTCGCCGCGGCGGCCGTCACGATGGAGGCCCTCGGCCCCACCGAGGTCGCCGCGCGGCTGCCGGCCTACCTGGCCACGCTGCTCACCGTCGTGCTGCTCGTCTGGTTCGCCCGCCGCCGCTGGGGCGTGGCAGCGGGGTGGCTGGCCGGCATCGCGTTCGCGACCATGCCGATGGTGCTGGCCTATGCCCGCACCACCATTTTCGACAGCACCCTTTCCTTATTCATCACGACCGCCATGGTGTGCTTCGCCGAAGAGCGGTCCGTGCTCGCCTGGGCTGCCCTGGGCGCCGGGGCCATTACCAAGGGCCCCATCGCCATCGCGATCCCGCTGGCGGCGGTGCTCCCGTACGCCTGGCTCACCGGCACGCCGGTGCGCCGTTACTTCCCGTGGCGCGGACTCTTGGCCTTCGGGCTCGTGGCGTTGCCGTGGTTCATCGCCGTGTCGGTGCGAATTCCCGAATTCCCGCACTATGTGTTCGTGCGGGAAACCTTCGAGCGCATGACCACGCACAGCTTTCATCGCAGTGCCCCGTTCTGGTACTACCTCCCCATTCTCCCGATCGCCGCCTTCCCGTGGATCGTCCCGGCACTGGCCCGGATCGGGGGCGGGCGGTGGAAATGGGCGTGGGCCGCACGGCAGGTGAACCCCGCCGCGCGCGAGGCGGTGTTGCTGGCGGTCTGGGTGCTGGGACCGCTCGTGATGCTCACCCTGAATCAATCGAAGTTGCCGCAGTACGTCTTGCCGCTGATGCCAGCGATTGCCCTGGCCGCGGCGCGCACGCTGACCCTGCATGGCCCGGCGGCGGGGTGGCGCGCCTACGTGTGGACGGCGGTGACGCTGGCGGTGGCTCTCGTCGCGTCGATCGGCTGGTTCACCGGTACGTCGTTCCGGACGCCGCTGACCCCGGGTGAGCACGCGGCGATCCCGGGCGCGATCGTGGCGCTGGCCGTATCCCTGCTGGTGTCCGCCGGCCTCGTCATGCTCGCCGCTCGCCGCGGATATTCGGGACTCGTCGCCGCCGGGTACGCCCTCCCGGTCGTCGCCATGCCCTTCGTCATCGGGAGTTTGATGCGGGCCGTGGGAGACGACCGTTCCGCAGCCGCCATGGCCGCCGCGGTCCAAGGGCAGGGTCGGATCATCGGCGTGAACGCTTACCCGCCGTCATTGCCCTTCTACTTGGGAGAGCAGCTCCCGGTCGCCACCGCCCACGGGCGCGAACTCACCAGCAACTACATCGCCGACTACGTCGACCGGTACCGGGCCTTCCCCAGGTCGCCGCTGCTCGCCGCTGACGCCTGGCAAACAATCGCGGCCGATTGTCGCGAGCCGACGCTGTTCATCACCCGGCCCGGCGACCGGGCCGTTCGGGACAGTCTTTCCCGTTTTCCCGTGCGGTTCGAGAGCAGCCACTACGTCGTATACGGACCCTGTTCCCCTTCCCCGGCGAGACGGACGCCACCCTGATGTGCGGGATCTTCGGCATCGTCTCGCTCGGCCCGGCGCCGCTGCAACACCCTGATTTGCTCGTCGCGATGGCACGGTCCCTCGCCCATCGTGGTCCCGATGGAGAGCGGATCGTCGGCCATGACCGGGCCCGGATCGGCGCGCGCCGGCTGGCCATCATGGACCTGACGACCGGCGATCAGCCGTTTCAAAGCCCGGATGGCGCCATCTGGATGGTGTGCAACGGCGAGATCTATAACTCACCGGCCCTGCGGCGCGAGGCCGAGAGTTGGGGCTATCCGTTTCGCTCACGGGGCGACATCGAAAACATTGTGCCGTTCTACGAGCGATTGGGGCCCGAAGCAATATCGCGGCTCGATGGCATGTTCGGCTTGGCGCTGTGGGATGACCGGAAGGCGCGACTGCTGCTCGCGCGTGATCGCGCGGGCGAGAAGCCGCTGTTCTGGACCCGGATCGGCGACGAGCTGCGTTTCGCTTCCGAAGTACAGGCGCTCCTGGTCTTCCCCGACCAGCCACGCCGCCTGGACCGCGACGCCGCGCGGCTATACGCGGCGCTGGGGTACGTTCCGGGCACGGGCACCATGCTGCAGGGCATTCACAAGCTGCGCCCAGGCCATGTGCTCATTGCCGAAGCAGGCGCGATTTCCGTGCAGCCATACTGGTCGGCGGCCCAGGCGGCGCGACAGACGAGCCGCCTGCACGATGCGGCGCAGCTGCGCGAGGTGCTGCTGGCGGCGGTGGCCCGCGAGCTGATGGCGGATGTGCCGGTCGGCGTATTCACGAGCGGCGGCCTCGACTCCTCGATCCTGGCCGCCGCCGCCACCCGGGTCATTCCCAGCGAGCGCATCCACACGTACGCGGTCCGATTCGTCGCGCGGGGGTACGACGAAAGTCCCTTCGCGGAGGAAGTGACGCATGACATCCGCACGGTGCACCATGTGGTGACGGCCGACGACGCCTCCCTGCTCCGTGCGTTCGACACCGTCACGGCCCAGCTGGCCGAGCCGGTCGGGGATCCCGCGGCCCTGCCCACGTACCTGCTCGCCGAGGCCGCCCGGGCGGACGTGAAGGTGGTGCTGTCCGGCGAAGGCGCCGACGAGTTGTTCGGTGGGTACCCCACGTATCTCGGACATCGCGTCGCGGATGCGTATCGCCGGCTGCCGAATTTTGCCCGCGCTCCGGCTCGGTGGGTGGCCAACGCGTGGCCGGCGTCGGCTGGCAAGGTGACGGTCGAATTCATGCTGAAGCAATTCGTGGCCGGAGCGGAGCTGGCGCCGGTACAGCGGCATCTCGCCTGGTTCGGCGCGCTGGGCCCGACACCGGAAGCCGCCGCCGCCGTCGAGCGGCTGTTGGAGGGCTTTCCGGACGATCCCGGAAACCGGATGCTCTGGCTCGATTTCCTGACGTATCTGCCCGATAACTTGCTCGTCAAAGTAGATCGCAGCACCATGCTCGCCTCGATCGAAGCGCGAGCGCCGTTTCTCGATCGCGAAGTGCTCGAGCTGGTGCTGCCTGCGCCGGCCGATCGCAAGGTGCGCGGCTTCACCACGAAGGCGATATTGCGGGACGCGGCACGCGGCCTGGTGCCGGAACGGGTGATTGCACGCCGCAAGCGCGGACTCTCGGTCCCCGTCGCGCAATGGTTGAACGGTGCGCTGGCCGATCTCGCCAGCCGCACCCTCGCGCGCCCGCGGCTGTTTCCTGGTGCACCGACCGCCACGCTGCTGGCCGAGCACCGCGCCGGCCGCCGCAACCATGCCCGGAAGCTGTGGCCGTTGCTCGTGGCCGAGCTATGGGCTGAACGCTGGAACGTGGAGCCATGAACCGGACCGACGCCCTCGCCCTGATGGAGCAGCACACCAAGAACCCGGCATTGCGCCAGCACATGCTCGCCGTAGAAGCCGCCATGCGTGCCTACGCCGGGAAGTACGGCGCGGACCCGGAGGCCTGGGGCGTGGTCGGGCTGCTGCACGATTTCGACTACGAGACGTACCCGAATCCCGAGCACTCACCCACGGAAGGGCATCCGGCGTGGGGCGTCCGCCTGCTGCAGGAACGGGGGCTCTCGGACGAACATGGTCGCGCCATCCTGGGCCACGCCAACTACTCCGGCGTGCCGCGGGATTCTCAGATGGCCAAGGCACTGTTTGCCGTGGACGAGTTGTGCGGGTTCCTCGTCGCCTGCGCGCTGGTGCGGCCGTCGAAAAGCTTCGCCGATCTTGAAGTCCCCTCAGTGAAGAAGAAGCTCAAGGACAAGGCGTTCGCGCGCGGCGTGAGTCGTGAGGACGTCACTGCCGGGGCCGAAGAGCTGGGCGTGCCGCTGGATGAGCACATCGCGTTTTGCATTGCCGCGCTCCGCCCGGTCGAGTCGCGGCTGGGGTTGGGCACAAACCCGGCGCCCACGGGGTGAGTAACCCGGCGACGCGCCCCATCCCGGCGGCCGCGGCGGCGGCGGCCGCCGCATCCGTCGATGAGTTGAAGCTCGCCGTCGAGCGGACGGCGAGCGCCCGCTCCATTGCCGGCAACACGGTCCAGCACCATCCCGACAGTCCAGCGGCCTTCGAGGCGATGCTGGCCCTCATCGCCGGCGCCGAGCGCTGGGTCCATTTCGAGAACTACATCATCCGGGACGACCGCACCGGTCATCGCTTTGCCGACGCCCTCTCCGAACGCGCCCGCGCGGGCGTGCGCGTGCGCGTGATGTACGACGCGCTCGGCTCAATCGGCACTGGGTTTCGCTATTGGCGCTCCCTGCGACAGGCCGGCGTCGAGGTGCGGGCATTCCACTCGATTGTCTCGGGTCACATGTTCGACATCTTCGTGCGCAATCACCGCAAGCTCATCGTGGCGGACGGATGTCGCGCGATGCTCGGCGGCATCTGCGTCGGCGACGAGTGGGCGGGCGATGCTGAACGAGGGCGCGAGCCCTGGCGGGACACCATGCTCACGGTGTGCGGACCCGCGGCGGCCGCGCTTGACGCCTCGTTTGCGAACGTCTGGGCACAGGCGGGTCCCGCCCTCGACCCGGCGGAGCTCTCCCCCGACCCCGATGTCTGTGGCGATTGTGACGTACGGGTCGTGGTCGGTGTGCCGTTTGAGGGGCGCATCTATCGCGCAACGCAGCTGATCGCAGCCGCCGCTCACGAGCGCTTGTGGATCACCGATGCCTACCTCGCCCCGCCGCCAACGTTGTACGCCGCGCTGCTCGACGCGGCTCGCGCCGGTGTCGACGTGCGCCTGCTCGTTCCCGGGATCAGCGATCTCCCGGTGATGCGCAATTTCACCCGCGCCGGCTACCGCGAGCTGCTGCGCGCCGGCGTCCGCGTATTCGAATGGCTCGGGCCCATGATTCACGCCAAGACGTTGGTCGCCGATCGGCAATGGGCGCGGGTCGGCTCGAGCAATCTCAACGTGTCCAGCCTGCTCGGGAACTACGAGCTCGATCTCCTCACGGACAACGTGGCCATCGCCGACGTGCTGGCCGCCCAGTTTCGCCGCGACCTGCAAACGAGCCGTGAGATCGTGCTCGACCCCAGTCGTCGGCGGTTCCCCCGATTGATGGGCGCTGCCGCGGAAGCTCCTGACCCGAACGCGCCTCCCCCCAAGCGACGCAAGCGATCCGGCTACGAGCTCGGCACCGTGGCCGTGGTGGCGGTGCGGCGCGTGGCGGGAGGGCTGCGACGGGCGCTCGCCCGAACCGCGGCGCTCCTGTTTCTGCTGATCGGCGTACTTCTCATCGCCTTCCCCCGGGTCATGAGCATCGCGCTGGGGGCCGGAATGTTCTGGCTGGCCTTGGGCTTCGGCGTCTATGCCTTTGGGAGGCAGCGCGTGCGGTAGCGTGGCCACAGAACGGGATTCCCAACATCCACACCCGCCGGCGCGTACAGTGGGGGGAGTGGACGAAGCGACGCTGGTCGGGCGCGCGCTCGGCGGTGATCGTGACGCGTTCGGAGCGTTGGTCGCTCGGTACGCCGATCAGGCCCGGCGCGTAGCCCGCGCGGTGTTGCAGGACCCGGACGATGCGGACGACGCCGCCCAAGACGCCTTCCTTGCGGCGCTCGTGAAGCTGGAGCAGTTCGATCCTTCCCGCCCGTTCGGTCCCTGGCTGATGCGGATCGTCGCCAATGCCGCGACCGACCGCCGGCGCCGTCGCCGAGTGCGGCGGGCCGAACCCCTGGACGAGGCGTTGATCGCGGGCGGGCAACGACCGGACGCCGTGGCGGAACGCAAAGTCCTGGGCGCGCGGTTGCGAGAGGCGCTGGCCGAGTTGCCGGAACGCCGGCGGATGGCGGTCGTGCTGTTCGATGTGGAGGGCTATTCGCACGCCGAGATCGGCGGGATTCTGGGAATGCCGGAAGGGACCGTGCGATCGGAAGTGTTCCATGCACGGCGGCGACTGCGCACGCTGTTGGCTGATTGGAGGGAACAGGGATGATGGAAGGCGAGACGCCGTTCGACCATCGGCCCGACCCGGTGTTGGGCGACGCCCTTCGCGCCGCGCTGGCGCCCCGTGGTCAGGCAGAGTTCGTCGCCCGTGTCCTGGCGGCAGCCGCCCGGCCTGCCGATCCGTTGGTGGACGTCCTGGCCCGCTGGGCCCGGCTGGGTATTGCCGCGGCCCTCATGGCCGCGCTCGCCGCCACGCTGTTCGCGCATCGCGGCGATCGAGTCGCCACCGAGTTGGCCGTGGGCGGCGCGGATCCCGAGGCAGTCGTCGCCGGCGTCCAGGCGCCCGAAGTGGGCGTCGTGTTCGCGTCCTACGCAGAGCGTTAGCAGATCAACCCGATGAGGAATGTCGCATGACGTTGTTCACGCGTTCCAAGACGATGGCGGTCCTCCTGCTCCTGGCGGTATTCGCCGCCGGGGGAGTGGCCGGGTGGGCGTTGGGTTCCCGCGCCTCGATGCCACGATCCGGTGGCCGTGGGCCCGACGCGATGGCCGCGTTTCTGGCCCGGCGCCTCGACTTGAGCGCCGGTCCAGCGTGACTCGGTGCGGGCGATCCTCGCCAGGCACGATCCGGAAGTCCGCGCCATCCTGAGTGTGGTCCGCCCGCGCATGGACTCCCTGCGGACCGCGCTCCACGCCGAGATCGATGCGCAGCTCACCCCAGCGCAACGGGAGCTCCACGCGCGACTGATGGCGGAGCTGGAGCATCATCGTCAGGAGCGAGAGCACCGGGATTCGACCACGCCTACGGAAGGGCCGCACTGATGCGCGTATTGCACGCACTCATCGTCGCTGGTGTCTGCGCGACCTCGCTCGCCGCCCAGCAACCGGATTCGGCGACCGCCGGTCGCCGGCCAGCAAATCACGCTCGACGAAGCGATCCGGCGGGCCCTCGACGTCCAGCCGGGCATGGTGCAGGCCCGGGGTGATCAACGCAACGCCGGCGCCGGCGAACGCTCGGCGTGGGGCGCGTTCCTCCCGACGTTCACGACCGGCGCGTCCGCGTCACGCAGCAACCAGCCTCGGTTCGATCCCAACAGCACCAATCAGCTGCCCCCGGTCTATTCGTACTCGGGCAACCTGTCGGCGCGATTGGAGTTGTTCGATGGATTCCGGCGCTTTGCGAATCTGCGCGCGGCCAACGCCACCGGCGATGCGGCGGGCGCCGGGGTCGTCAATCAGCGGTTCCAGGTAATCCTGCAAACGAAACAAGCCTTCTACGACGCGCTCGCGAAGGAAGATCTGGTCCACGTGGCGGAAGCCCAGGTGCGTCGCGCGCAGCAGCAGCTCGACATCTCCGTACAGAAACTGCACGCCGGGTCGGCGACCCGCTCCGACTCGCTTCGCTCGGTCGTCGACTATGGGAACGCGCGGCTCGCGCTGCTCCAGGCGCGCGCCAATCTCGCGACCTCCCAGGCGACGCTGGGCCGGCAGATCGGCATGGACGCCTCGGTGCGCGCCGTGCCCGACAGTGTCCTGCCGGCGCCCCCGGACACGACGACCCTGCGCGAGCCGCTGCTCGAAACAGCCCCCCAGGTCGTCCAGGCCGATGCGCAGGCGCGGGCGGCGAAAGCGCAGGTCTGGAGCGCGCGTTCCCAGTACTGGCCGTCCCTGACGGTGTCCTACAGCAACAACCGCACCGGGACGGGCTCCCCCAATCTGCCGTTGTTCAGCACGTATCAGGAGAACTTCACCTGGAATTTCGGCCTGTCCTGGACCCTGTTCAACGGGTTCTCGCGCGAGCAGTCCCAGGTCTCCGCCAGCGTCACGCGCGACGTCGCCGTTGCCCGTGCCGCCGACACGCGGCGGCTGGTGAGCGCACAGCTCACCACGCAGATCGCCGCCCTCGCCACGGCGTTCGAGAAACTTGGCATTACGACCGACAACGTCGCCGCCACCACGGAGGACCTGCGCGTGCAGCAGGAGCGCTATCGGGTCGGAGCGGGAACGATTCTCGATCTCCTCACGTCGCAGGCGGCCCTCACCCAGGCCCAAACTGACCAGGTCCAGGCGCGGTTCGACTATTTGATTGCCCGCGCGCAGCTCGAGGCCCTGGTGGGACACGAGTTGTGACCGCCGCCGCGCCGATGAAATTCGACACAGGGGATACACCGCTCCCCGATATCGTGATTCTCACGCACCATTTGACGCGCGAATACGACATGGGCGGCGAGATCGTGCGGGCACTGCGCGGCGTCGACATCCAGATCCGCCGCAACGAGTTCGTCGCGGTGATGGGTCCGTCGGGGTCGGGGAAATCGACACTGATGAACCTGGTCGGCTGCCTCGATACGCCCTCGGCGGGAGAGTATTGGCTCAACGGCCAGAAGGTCAGCGACCTTTCCGATGACGAGCTGGCCCGGATCCGCAACAAGGAGATCGGGTTCGTATTTCAGACCTTCAATCTGCTACCGCGCGCCGATTCGCTCCACAACGTCGAGCTGCCCCTCATCTATGCCGGCATGGACGGCAAGGCCAGACGCGCGGCGGCGGCCCGGGCATTGGAACGCGTCGGGTTGGGCGACCGCATGGACCACCGCCCCAACGAGCTTTCCGGTGGGCAACGCCAGCGCGTCGCCATCGCTCGCGCCCTGGTGAACAATCCCAGCATCCTGCTGGCGGACGAGCCGACCGGAAACCTCGATTCGGCGACGGGTGAGGACATCATGAGGCTGTTCCGGGAGCTCTGGTCGTCTGGACAGACCATCGTCCTGGTGACGCATGAGCAAGACATTGCGGCGCACGCGCGCCGCCAGATCCACCTGCGCGACGGCCTCGTCGAGCGGGACGTCACGACGGAGCAACGACAGTGAACCGATACTTCCGCATGGCCATCGCGGCGGCCGCTCTGACCGCCTGCAAGAAGGCGCAGCCCGCGCCGGTGTACGAGAAGGTCCCCGTCGAGCGGCGCGACATTGTCGTGACGGCCTCGGCCGCCGGCGCGATTCAGCCGATCCTGACGATCGACGTGAAATCGCAGGCGTCCGGCGCGATCACCGCGATGCGCGTCCAGACGGGCGACGACGTAAGACCGGGAACGGTGCTCGCCTTGATCGACCCGCGGCTCCCCAGGAGCGCGCTCGACCAGGCGCGGGCGAATCTCGCCGTGGCCAAGGCCCAGTTTCAGACCGCGGCCACTCAGTTCGCGCGCCAGGACACGTTGCTCAAGGCGCAGGCCATCACCCAAACCGAGTACGAGACTGCGAAGGTCGCCTACGCCCAGGCCCAGGCGGGCCTGATCAACGCGACGGCGAACCTGCAGGATGCGCAAATCGCCTACGACCAAACGCGCGTGACGGCCCCGCTCTCAGGCACCATCATCGCGAAAAACGTCGACCTCGGCACCGTCATTTCGAGCCCGACCCGCGACGTGAGCGGCGGGACGGTGCTGTTCAAGATGGCCAACCTCGACACGGTGCAGGTTCAAGGCCTGGTCGACGAAACCGACATCGGGAAGATCCAGCCAGGGCTCCCCGTGACCATCACGGTGGACGCGTACCCCAACCGCCCGTTTGAAGGAACGGTGCTGAAGATCGAGCCCCAGGCACAGGTCACCCAGAACGTGACGCAATTCCCGGTGCTGGTGAACATTCAGAATCCCGGTCACCTGTTGAAGCCCGGAATGAATACGGAGGTGGAGATCCACGTCGGGCAGCGCCAGGGGGTCATCGCCATTCCCAACGCAGCGCTGCGGACCCAGGCCGACGTCGCCTCGGCGGCGCAGGTCCTGGGGCTCGACCCGCAGGCGGTGATGCAGGAGCTCGCCCAGGCAGCACCGGCGGCGCGCGGCGACTCCGGCAGCGCCACCATGGGGGGCGGCGGCACGCAGGCTGACCCGCAGCCGCCCCAGAGCGGCAAACCGGCGCAGGCCCAGGCGATGCTCACACTCCCCGACGGCCGGCAAGTCCCCCTGCCGGCAGGGGTATCCGCCGAGCAAGTGCAGGCCGCGATGCGGAAGCGGTTCTCGGGTGGCCAGCTCTCGCCGGCGGAACAGGCGATGTTGCGGCAGGTGTTCGCACAGTTCCGCGGACAGGGCGGCGGGAGTGGCGGCGGCATGCGCTCACGCACCAATGAGTTCGGCGGGCGCTACATCGTCTTCGTGCTCCGGAACGGGAAACCCACTCCGTTGCAGATCCGCACCGGCCTCACAGACCTCGACTACAGCGAGGTGACGAGCGGTCTCACCGAGCAGGACACCGTGCTCGTCCTGCCATCCGCGTCACTCGTGAACGCGCAGAAACAATTCCAGCAACGGGTGCAGTCATTCACCGGTGGCGGCATCCCGGGGATGCGTCAGCAGACGGCGACCCCCCCCGCGGGTGGCAGCGGCACCACGCAGCGCACCCCGGCTCCGAGATAGCGATGCTGCTCGACGAAACCGTGCGGGTGGCCCTGCAGGCGATCCGGGCCAACAAACTGCGTTCCTTGCTCACCGCGCTCGGTATCATCATCGGCGTTGGTGCGGTCATTACGATGATCGCGCTTGGCACGGGCGCGCGACGGGCGGTCGAAGCCCGCATCCAGGCGCTCGGACCCACCCTGCTGACCATTTTCGCCGGGCAGGGCTTCCGGGGTGGGATCGCGTTCAGCAATCGCGTCAGCCTCACGATGGACGACGACACCGCCCTCGCCAACCGGGCTCGCTATCTCACGGCGGTCCTCCCGGAGTTGGCCACCAACCTCCAGGTGCAGCGCGGCAGCCAGAACGCCAACGTGAGCATCGTCGGGACCACCTCCGACTACGCCCGGGTCCGCGGGTACACCGTGACCGCCGGGCGCATGTTCACACCGGGCGAGGACGAGGCCCGTCGCCGCTTTGCCGTCCTCGGCTCTTCGGTGCCCGACATGTTCAACACGAACCCGGCGGCGATGATCGGCCAGGAAATCCAGGTTCGTGGCATCCCGTTCGAGATCGTCGGCATCCTGAGCGAGAAGGGCTCACAGGGATTCAACAACCCCGACGAGCAGATCCTGATTCCGCTCCAGACGGCCCGCTATCGGATCATGGGAACCGACCGGCTGCGTTCTATCACAGTCCAGGTCGACGACATCCAGAACATGAACCTCGCCATGATCGAGATCGAGCGCGTCCTGCGCCGGCAGCACAAGATCCGCTCCGGCGGCGAAAACGATTTCCAGATTCGCAACCAGACAGACGTGCTGGCGACGTTCCAGCAGACCACCCAGACGTTCGGGTTTCTGCTCGCGGGGATCGCGGCGGTGAGCCTGCTGGTGGGTGGAATCGGCATCATGAACATCATGCTGGTCTCCGTCACTGAGCGGACCCGGGAAATCGGCGTCCGCAAAGCCCTGGGCGCCACGAAGGCCAACATCATGATGCAATTCCTGGTCGAAGCCCTGGTCCTTTGCCTCGTGGGCGGGACGGTCGGCGTGCTGCTCGGCTCGATGGGCGCCGTGGTGCTCTCGAAGTTCGCTCACTGGAACACGGCGATTTCGCCGTTCTCCATCGTCCTTGCGTTTGCGTTCAGCGCCATCGTCGGGTTGTTCTTCGGCATCTATCCGGCCCGGCGCGCGGCGTCGCTCGATCCCATCGTGGCACTGCGTTACGAATAGTCGGATCGCGTTGCAAAGGCGTTCGTCGGCGACCTGACGAAACCGTCACACAGCTCCGAGGCGGAGCGTACCACTCACCACATCCCACGCCTTATTATTCCGGCTATGCTCGCCCTCCTGGTCGCGCTACAGACTCCTGTCGATCCTGCCCCGGCGTATTCCGGCGCCGAGCGCCGTATTACCGTCGCCATTCCCCGCATCGAAGCGGCCGCCCGCGTCGACGGCCTGCTAGACGAGGAGCCGTGGCGCCGGGCCTCCCGGTTGAACGGGTTTTCACAGTACCGGCCGATCGATGGACGGCCCGCCGCGGATTCGACCGAGGTCCTGGTGTGGTATGCGCCGGACGCGATTTGGTTCGGGATTCGCGCGTTCGAATCGCACGGGTCGGTGGTGCGCGCCACCCTCGCCAACCGCGACAACATCGACGCGGACGACCGCGTCCAGATCCTGCTCGACACGTACGCGGATCATCGCCGCGCGCTGCTGTTCGCCGTCAATCCGCTGGGCGTGCAGGAGGACGGCGTCTGGAGCGATGGCGTCGAGGCGTCGGCGGGCGGACCCCAGGCGGGAGGCCGATTCGACGCCACCATCGATCTGAATCCCGACTACATCTTCGAGTCGCGCGGCCGGGTTACGCCTGGCGGCTACGAGGTCGAGATCCGGATCCCTTTCAAGAGCCTCAGATACCAGTCCGCCGACCCGCAGGATTGGGGATTGCAGATCGACCGCGTCACCCAGCACAGCGGGTACGAGGACACGTGGACGCCCGCCGTGCGCGCCAGCGCGAGCTTCCTGATCCAATCCGGCCGTCTCACGGGCCTCACCGGACTGCACCGCGGCCTGGTCATGGATGTGACGCCCGAGTTCACGACCAAGATCGACGGCAGGCCACGCGCGACCGACTACCTCTACACGGGCAAACCCGACGTCGGCGGGACGCTGCGCTGGGGCGTCACGGAGAACCTGAGCCTGAACGCGACCGGCAATCCCGACTTCTCCCAGGTCGAGGCCGACGTGGGTCAGGTGACGGCCAATGCCCGGTTCCCGTTGTTTTTTCCTGAGAAGCGGCCGTTTTTCCTGGAAGGCCTGGAGCAGTACGACTCGCCCAATCGCCTCATCTACACGCGTCGAATCGCCCAGCCGGTTGCCGGGGTCAAGATGACCGGCAAAGTCGGCGGGACGAACCTGGCGTACCTCGCCGCGGTCGACGACCGCGATCAGTCGCTCACGGGCGACAATCCCATCTACAACGTGCTACGGGTGCGGCGCGACCTTGGTCCGAGCTCGACTGCCGGGCTCGTCTACACCGATCGCATCGACGGATCGGCATACAATCGCGTGGCGGGAGTCGACCTGCGCGTTGTCTGGCGTCAGATCTGGTTCTCGCAAGCGCAGGTCGTGGGCACATGGACGCAGGATGCCGCGGGCGCGCGCGCGGGGACGCTGTGGGACATCACGCTGTACGACCGGACCGGCCGGGCCTATGGGAATCACTTTGAGATCGGCGGCATCAGTCCCGACTTCGTCGCCGCAGCGGGGTTCGTGCCCCGCACCGACTATGTGGCGGCGCGGTTTTTCAATCGATTCAGCTGGTACGGCCGGCCGGGGGCGCTGATCGAGCAGCTCACGACCTTCGTGGGTGCTTCGCCGCTGTGGCGCTACGACGACTTCCTCCACCTGCGCAGCACCATTGAAGGCGGGATCAGCGACTCGTGGACCGCCACGCTGCGGGGGGGCTGGGGCGTGAACGCCGCCGCCAGCCTCGTAGACCAGCGCTTCGACCAGAGGGACTACGTGGGGTACGCGATCGACAGCGCCGGCACACCCTTCGCCAAACCCCATGGCCTGTACAGTATGCCCGGCGGGAATGTCGGGATCGCAACGCCGAATCGCGCGCTCAGCGCCGACGCGAACGTCGGCTATGGCGCAGCGCCGATCTTCGCCGAGGCGGCCGAAGGGCGCGAGCTCGATGCGCAGGCCGCGGTCACCTGGCACCCGACGCAGTCGATTCGCATCGAAGCCCTGTGGACCCATCAGCGCATCACTCGCGCCCGGGACGGCAGCCGCTTCGCCACGGCCAACATTCCTCGGGTGAAGCTCGAGTACCAACTGACGCGCGCGGTGTTTCTGCGCTACGTGGGGCAGTATTTCGCGCAGCGCCGCAACGGGCTCGTCGACCCCCGGACCGGCGCGCCGCTGGTGCTGGACTCGGTCGCCCAGCAACGGGTCGGGCCGGCGGGAGCCATCGTGGTCAACAACTTTCGCAACGACTTCCTGTTTTCGTACCGCCCCACACCGGGGACGGTGCTGTTTCTGGGCTATGGAGCCTCGCTCACCGAGCCGGACGCCTTCCGCTTCCAGGGACTGCATCGCACCGGCGACGGGTTTTTCTTGAAGGGGAGCTATCTGTTCCGTCTGTAGCTGGCAGGCGTGGCGCGGCGTGCTATACTGGAGGTGACGTACTGCGGGAGGTCGCCATGCGTTCACGTCTCGTGTTGCTGCTCACTGTCGGCGCCCTCTGCACCAGCACCGCCCCCCCAACCCGCGCCGATCAACCGACCCTGACGTTCGCCAGCGTGAGCGCCGGCGCCTCCCACACCTGCGCTCTCACGACCGGCGGTCACGCGTACTGCTGGGGCGACAACACCGAAGGGGAGCTCGGCACCGGGCAACGGGTCGACGCCCTGCTCCCCAATCCGGTTACCGGATCGCTCATTTTTCTCGGCCTCGACGCCGGGATTCAGTTCACCTGCGGTGTAGCGGAGACCGGCGCGGCGTATTGTTGGGGCGACAACCTCCACGGCCAGCTCGGCAACGCCGCGACCGCGCGCAGCTTCACGCCCGTGCCCGTCATGGGCGGGCTGCGGTTCCGCAGCGTGTCGGCCGGGGGCGAATACGCCTGTGGGGTGAGCGAGGACAACGCCGCGTTCTGCTGGGGCCAGAACCACGATGGACAGCTGGGCAAAGGCGACACGGTGGCGAGCGCCCGACCGGCGGCGGTCGCGCTGGGTCTCCGGTTCGTTTCGATTACCGCCGGCGACACGCATGCCTGCGCCATTACGGTGGACAGCGCGGCGTACTGTTGGGGGAACAACCGATTCGGACAGCTCGGCATCGGCAAGCGCGGCTCGTTTTCCACGCCGCAGGAAGTGCTCCACCACCACAAGTGGCTGATGCTCAGCGCGGGGAGCCGTCACACGTGCGGCGTCGTCGCGGGCCGGCGCGCCACGGTGTACTGCTGGGGCGACAATTTCCACGGGCAGGCCCGGCCGGGACGGACCGACGCGTCTCCATCCGCGATCTTCCTGCCGCTCGTCGTCGACGACCGGCTGGACATTATCGGTGTCACCGCGGGCCGGTGGCACACCTGTCTGTACCGGCGCCAGGTGACATACGCCGTCGGCTGCTGGGGCGAGAATCTGGACGATCAACTGGGTCTGCGGGTGATTGGTCCCTACTGGCAGGTGAGCGCGGGCGATGCTCATACGTGCGCGGTGCGCAATGACGGCGCGATCTACTGCTGGGGGCGGAATGCGTCGGGCCAGCTGGGGGATGGCACCCTCTTCGATCAACGACTCCCCGTCCACGTCGCCGAGCCCCTCGCGCTGCAACCATAGCCTCTACCTTTCTTCCTCCGGGACGGCCATCTTCTCCGACGCATGACCGGCCCCGCCGCAAGCCCCGAGCTTTCCGAACAGTTCGCCGCCGAACACCGCGCCAAGCAGCGCCAGTTCGTGCTGACGGGCGTCCAGGCCCGCTGGCGCCTGATCGCGCTCGCCGTGCTGCTGCTCGCGATCGTGGTGCTGGTGCCGCTGGTTCCCATTCCGTGGTCGCTGGTGGTCGCGTTCAGCGTGGCCAGCGTGCTCATCAATCTCGCCGTGGGTCATCTCGCCCGGCAGACGCCATTTCGGCCCGTCACACTCACGCTCGCCTACGGGTTGGATGCCGCGATTCTCTCCACCCTGGTGTACGCGCTGGGCGGCACCGGATTCCTGATCGCCCCGATGTATTTGATTGCCCCCTTGCAGGTCGCGCTGCAGCTCGGCCGTCGCGCCGCCTGGACGGCGCTCGGCATCAACCTGACGGGCTTCGCCGTCGTCGCGGCGATCCGGTCGGGTGATGCGGGATGGGGCTGGCCGATCTACCTGCAGGCCGCCCTGGTGCTGGCGTTCACGGGCTTCACGCTCATCCCGGGTTTGACCGACGTCGCGCGCCGGCTGCGCCGCACGCGCAAGTTGCTGGCGCAGGTGGAGCGTGGCGATCTCACCGTACGACTCAACGACCCCGCGGCGGATGAGCTGGGCTATTTGAGTGCCAGTGTGGACAAGACCACCGCGGCGGTCGCCGACGCGGTGAAGGAAGTGCAGCGACAGGCGCAAGCCCTGTCCGGTCTGGCCCGGCAGCTCGGCACGGCGGCCGGCGAGCTGCAGTCGTCCGCGCGCGGGATCGCGACCACCACCGATCAACTCTCGGAAGGCACCGACCGCCAGCGCCGGTCGATCGAAAGCGGGCGGGGCGCCAGTGACGCCGCGGCGCGCGTGACGTCGGCGCTGCGCCAGCGCTTTCAACAGGCGGAGCGCCAGGTCGGGGGCGCGGCGAACGAGGCGCGCCGCCACGGCGAGGAGATCGCGCGGGCGCGGGAGCTGCTGGAAGCGCTCGTGACCCACATCGACCAGGCGAGTCGCGCCGCGGGTACCCTGGAGCAAAGCTCACGCGACATCGGCAAACTGATGGACGGGATCACCCGCATCGCCAGCCAGACCGAGCTCCTGGCCTTGAACGCGGCGATCGAGGCGGCGCGCGCCGGTCAGTACGGCTACGGGTTCCGGGTGGTGGCGGCCGAAGTCCGCAAGCTCGCGGAGCAATCCAGTCGCGCCGTGGAAGAGATCCGCGCGCGCATGCGCCTCACGCAGGACCAGATCGGAAACGTAGTCGAAGCCCTGCGCCAGGGCCGTGTGGCGGCGCAGGACGCGGGGACCGTGTCGGGAGCCGCGCGGGAAGCGCTCGAGGCGATCTTCATGGCGCTGAACGATACGGCGCAATTCGTCACGACATTCTCCGGTGAGACGGAGGATCAGGCGCGACAGATCGATATCGTGGTGCGTCGCATGGGAGAACTGTCGGGGATCGGCGATGAGGCGGCGGCGGGCGCGCAACGCACCTCGACCGCCACGCGGACGCAACTCACATCACTCAGCGAGATGGGGGAAGCGGCGCAGCGGCTCGGGGCCGCCGTGTCGCGTTTGACGGAGTCGACGCGGCGGTTCCGGTTGGAGGGGAAGAGCTAGGTCACCACCCGCGGTCGCGCCCGTACGCTGTCCGACTCGTCCGAAAGATCGAAGTAGGCATCCAGCTCGTCCAGGAGAGCCTCATCATCATAGATCCCGGTGAGGATGCGCTCCGGGGTCCCCGGGTCGATGAGCAGATACCCATACGGATAATCCAAGCCGGAGAGCACGATGGCCCGCCGGCCGGCGCCGGGCTGCTCGACGTACACCGTGTCCACGTTGGTAGGAACGAGGGCGATGTCGTTGTCGCTCAATCTCGGCGAGACCTGCTCGGTGTAGTAGTCGAGGTCCCGGGAGGCGGTTTCCGCCGAGTCCCGGCTCAGCGTGTCGCTCGTGCCGAGCCAGAACACCACGACGCTCGGCTCGGTAATCACGCGAGGCGTCGTCAGCGCACGGTCGCGGGGCGGGGTGCGCCGCTCGCGCAACATGCTGGTGAGGGTGGTATCGACGGAGTGCCGGGACGCCGGGCGGCGGACCCGGGCGTCCGAACGGCAGGCCGCGAGCCCACAGAACAGGAGCCACCCGTAGCGATTCACAGGCACAAATATATGTCCCGCCGTCCGGATCCTGCGTGACGCGGGTCGCACCTCCCTGGCCCACGTGCCTCACATTCATGGATCCACGTGGGGTCTACCGGACGTCCCTGGCAAGAGCGATACATTGACCTCATGACTGCCCTCCCCCCCCTGGTGCGCCGCCACCACTGGATTGTCCGGGTGACCCACTGGGCCACGGCCCTGACCCTGGCTGGGATGATCACGAGCGGGCTCCAGATCTACGAGGCCTACTCCCGGTTCGGAAACCGGGGCGAACCCTCGTTCCCGAACGCATTCGAAGGAGTCCAATTCGGCAGGACTGTCCGGCTCGGCGGCTGGCTCGCAGGCGGATTGAACTGGCACTTCGCTCTCATGTGGCCCCTGATCACGCTCGGCCTGCTGTATGTCTCCTACCTCATTGGCAGTGGGGAATGGCGCTCCCTCCTGTTTCGTCCCCGGGACGTTCCAGGGGCCATCGCAATGACCAAGTACTACCTCCGGCTGCGCAAGGAGCACCCGGCGCAAGGCAAACACAATCCGCTGCAGAAGCTCGCGTACACCTCGGTCATCCTCCTCGGCGGGCTCGCGGTGCTCACGGGGTTGGCGATCTACAAGCCGACCCAGCTTTCATGGTTGACGGCTCTGTTCGGCGGATTCCAGGCGGCGCGGTACTGGCACTTCTGGATCGTATGGATCTTCGTCGGCTTCAGCATCGTGCACGTGTTGCTGGTGTTTCTCGTCGACCCGGCGAGTCTGCGCGCGATGGTGACTGGTGGATACCGCGGGAGGTTTCCGAGCCATGGATAGAACGACCGACCGTCGCGGGTTCCTCCGCTTGGCCGCTGGCGCGGGTACGGCTGGGCTCGTCGCCGCGTGCGGGTGGGACGGCGGGCATCTCGTCCGACCGCGCCTGCTCTCGATCAGCCGGATCAACGACTGGGTCGGAGAGAAGATCCTCTACTCGCCCACGCGGCTGGCGCGCACGTACAGCCCGACGGAGCGCAGCCGCAGCTTGCCGGCCTATAAGATCTCGGATCAAATCCCGACGCTGAGCGATCCGTCCGCCTGGCGCCTGACCGTCGACGGCCTGGTCCGGAAACCGCTGTCACTTTCGATTGACGATCTGCGGCGCATGCCGGCCACCAGCTACACGGTGAAGCACCACTGCGTCGAAGGATGGACCGCCATCGCGTCCTGGGCCGGCGTGCCCGTGTCGGCCGTCGTCGAGCGCTGTCAGCCGCAGCCCACGGCACGCTACATCATGTTCAAGAGTTTCGACTCGGACTATTCGAACGGATGGGACCTGGCGAGCGCGATGCACCCGCAGACGATCCTCGCCTACGCGATGAACGACAACCCACTCGGCGCCGACCACGGCGCCCCGCTGCGGCTGTATTCCCCCACCAAGCTCGGCTACAAACTGACGAAGTACCTGGTGTCGATGACCTTCATGGATACTCGGCCGGGAGGGTATTGGGAGGATCAAGGCTACCCGTGGTTCGGTGGGATATAGACGCCTAGCCTATCGCAGCCAGGGCGACGTACATCTCATCCGCCGTCTGGAAGCGACGCTCTTTCTCCTTCGCCATCGCCTTGAGCACCACGCGCGCCAGGTTCTCCGGCACCTCGGCGTTGCGTGTGCGCGGGTCGGGCGGTTCCTCTTCGATGTGTTTGGCGATCAGCGCCCATGGCGTGTCGGCTTCGAAGGGGACCCGTCCGGTGAGACATTCAAACAGCACGACGCCGGCGGAGTACAGATCGCTGCGTGGATCGAGCTCGAGTCCCGAGAGCTGCTCCGGTGACATGTAATCGGGCGTGCCGATCGCCATGCCGGCTTCGGTGAGGCCCTTCCCTTTCGGCGGATTCGCGAGCCGGGCGATGCCGAAGTCCATCACCTTCAGGAATCCGTTGGGCTCGACCACGATGTTCTGCGGCTTGATGTCGCGGTGGATGACGCCCTGCTCATGAGCGACTTCGAGTGCCCGGCACAGCTGCTTGCCGACCGTGAGTGTCACCGGGACGGGCAGCCGGCCGCGGCTCTGGATCAGCTGCTTCAAGGACGTGCCTTCCACGAACTCCATGGTGAGGTAGTACATCCCACTCACCTCACCCAGGTCGTAGGTCCGGACCACGTTGCGGTGCGTGATCTTGCGCGCCAGGCGGATTTCCTGCTTGAAGCGCTCCAGCGCCACGGGATCGCCGGCGACGCTGTCGGGGCGCAGCGTCTTGATAGCGACCGGTTCTGCCAGCTCGCGATCGAACGCCCGGTACACGATGCCCATGCCGCCCGCCCCCAGCACTTCTTTCACTTCGTAGCGTCCGGCGAAGACCGAGCCGGGACGCAACGCCTCGACGCCGCCCTGTGACGGACGGTCCGCCGCCTGCCGGATCGCCGTGGCGGCGGCCGCAAGCGGCTGGGTCGCTGAGGAGCCCGCGGCCTGCATCATGTATTCGACCAGCTGCGCCTTTTCCTTCAGATCCTCCACCAGGTCCTTGAACGCCTGGGACAACTGGCCGATTTCGTCCTGGCTCGTCACCGGGATTTCGACCGAGTAGTCCCCGTCCTGCACCTGGCGCGCGGCGCCGGCCAGCCGCTGCACCGGTTTCGCGATGTGGCGGGCCAGGAGGCCGGCGGATGCCAGCGCCAGCACGATGCCCAGGAGAATGGCGCCGATGATGGTGCGTTGCAGCGTGCGGAACGTCGCCAGCTCCGCTTCGCGGGAGCGCAGGCCGACAAATCCGCCGCGCAGATCTCCCGCGGGAGACCGGACCGCGCCGGCTAACCCGATCAGGTGCTCGCCGGCGATCTGCGCGGCGAAGTTGACCCCGGTCGAATCGGTGCTCAGGTCACTGACGAATCCACTGTCCACGAGGGCCGGCCCGATCTGGTCCCGCGGGAGGGTCGTGCCGACGACGTAGGGATGATTCAGCGTGTCGAGGGCGAAGAACACTACGTCGGAGCTCGTCGCTTCCTTGATCGCCGCGACGAGCGAGTCGGTCACTTCGTACGTGGCGACCAACGCCCCCTGCGCGGCTTCGTCCTTCGAGGCCCGTAGCGGAGTCCCCACGGCAACGAACAGTTTGTTGCGAATGTCGTCCAGCCACGCTCCACTCGAAGTTTCTCCCGAGAGGGCGTTGGCCACGAGCGGCGCGCCTGACAGATCGCGATCGAATTGCTCAGGGTAGTCGGTCCGGGCGATGAGGATGCCCTGGTTGTCGGTCACGAGCACCCAGGCGGCCCCGATCAGATCCCGCACGTCGTTCGCCTGGTCAAGCGCGTCGGTGCGGTCGTGACCGCGTTTCAGCAGGCGCTCGCGATACTGGGGAACGTCGGTCGCCACCGTGCTGGCGCGTGCCAGCGTCCGGGTGCGGGCGGCCAGGTAGTCTTCCACGGCGACCCGGGTGTTGTCGAGCGCCCGGTGGATCGTCGCGTCCGCGGTGCGGTTGGCCTGAAACGACGTGACGCCGAAGGTGACGCCCAGCACCGCCACGACGAGCAACGCCGAGGCGATGAAGATCTTGCCGGCGAGCCCGAAGCCGCGCCGCTTAGTAGCGCTCGCGTCCGGCATTCGTCGGATAGTCCTTGCCGTATTTGTTCTTGTGCGGTTGCACCCGGAACCCGCGCGCGTTCAGCGTGACCTGGATATCCGCCAGTCCCTGCGCGCCGACCGTCACGTCCTTCACCACCTCCACCGGTGCGCGTTCGTGCCACACGTGCAACCGGTAGGTCCCCGGCTCAACCCCGGTGATCGTGAACATTCCGTCTGCCCCTGGCTGACCGAAGTGATGGGTCGCCATCACCTGGACCAGGGCCGCCATGCGCGGATGCACGTTGCAGAACACACGCACCAGCCCGGGGTTCTTGAACGTGATGGATTTCCCTTCCCCGCGGCCGTACAACCCGAGGTCGAACGCGTTCGGCTCGGACACGGAGAACACGTTGTGGTCGAAGGGGTCGTGGTTCGGGAACGCCACGGTCGAGCCGACCGGCACTACCAGCACGTGCGGGGCGAATGCCTTGTCGCTGATCGTGATCTCGAACCGGGCGACCCGCGCGCCGACTCCGCGCCCCTCGAGGTAGACGACCGCATCTCCCAGGTCCGGCGTCGGCTTGTTGTCTTTTTCGAGAATGGTGATGTGGCCGCTCACCCGACCGGCCTGAGCGACGACGGCCGAGCCGGCGAGCCAGCCCAGTCCCGTGACCAGGATGGCTCGCCTCCAGCTCACCGCTTCACCTCGAAGTCCCCAGCGCCGGCCTGCACGCCGTTGAGCGTAATGGCGACGTGGTACTTACCCACCGGCCATCCACTCGGCTTGCTGATATGGAACTCCGTCGCGGCCGGCCCGGTGGGCGCGATCCGCTGCGTATCGGCCTTCACCACCTGACCGGTTTGGAACGTCCACGTCGCCGCCAGGGTGGCGTCGGCTGACGTGCCGACCGTGGCGACGGAGGCATAGATCGTGTCCCGGAGACCGAAGGTCGCCATCGGTTGTGCCACCATCTTATCGGGGCCGATCTGCTTGCCCAGGGCCACCGCGGTAACCGAAAGCGGGACGACGGCCGGCGGTTCCGCGGCCGGCGGAGGCGTCGCTTTCTTGCAGGCAGCGGCGAGGCCCAGGAGGGCGACGGCCGCAAGGGTCCACTGCGAATAGTGACGAGACATGGGATGCCCCTTGGTCAGGCTGGTGGGATCGTGAAGACCTGCCCGGGATAGATCAGGTCCGGGTTCTTGATCTTGTCTTTGTTCGCGTCGAAGATCTTGCGCCATTTCTTGGCATCGCCGTAGATGTGCTTGGCGATCTTCGAAAGGCTGTCACCGGATTTGACGGTGTACGTCTGGTTCGCCGGTTGCGGGGCCGTCGACGAACTGCCGCCCTCCACGTCCGAGAAGTCGGGCATGGGGTCATTGGGGTTGGTCATGGTCATCCTCCGAGGTATCTCGAGACGCCTGTTGCGCCTACGCGCGCTGAGCTTACTGTAATCCATACGATCTCGCCAGGAGTGTTGCACATGCGCCGTGTCGTGCCACTCGTCCTTGCCCTCTGTCGTGGGACGAGGACTTGCCGCCCAGGACACCGCTCCCCCGCCAACTACGCCGCCGCGCAGCGTTCAGTTTTCGGGGTTGGTACTGGTCAATGGGTTCTTCACCAACGCCCGGGTCAACAACAGCGACGTGCCGCAACTGGCCGAGGCCGACACGACCGACGCGGCCGCCAGCGGCGGGACGATCCGGCAAACCCGTCTCGGAGTGTTCGTCACCGACCCGCAAGTGCTGGGCGGCAGCTTCACGGGCGAGCTCGATGTCGACTTCTTCGGCGGGCAACAACCGAGCAGCGGTGGCCGGACCTTTCCTTTGCTCCGCGTCCGGCGCGCCGTGGGCACCGTGCAGTGGTCGCACGCGCAGCTGTTGTTCGGGCAGGAGTCGCCGTTGGTGGCTGAGCGCTCGCCGCGATCGCTCGCGTCGATCGGGTTCCCCGATTTCGCCGGAGCCGGGAATCTGTGGTTGTGGACGCCGCAGGGCCGGTTCACGTTCGAGACCGGGTACACGCTGCGCCTGGCGCTCCAGGGCGCCGTCCTCGCCCCGATCAGCGGATCCGCCCAATCGTCTTTCACCACCCAGCCGGATTCCGCAGAGCGCAGTAAGCGGCCGTCATTGGAAGGTCGCCTGCGTCTCGGCTGGGGACCGGCCGACGACCCGAGCGAGATCGCGGTGGGTGGACACGTCGGGTGGCTGAGATCGGACAGCGTAGGGGGCGATTCCCTGATCGACTCGCGCGCCATTACGGTCGACGCGCGCATCAAGCTCGGAAAAATTGAGCTCGTGGCCGAGTTCTTCAACGGTCAGGCGCTCGCCGGCCTGGGCGGCGGCGGCATCGGACAGAACCTGGCCGCCGGTGGAGACGCCCTCCGCACCCAAGGCGGATGGGCCCAGATCAATTTCAGCGCGATCCGTCACATCGTGTTCGGCGCCGGGTGCGGCATCGATGATCCAGACGACCGCGATGTCCCGCTGACCGGAAGACTGCAGAATGTCGCCTGCGAAGGGCATGTCGAGTGGCGGCCGCCCGGTCCGCTGTTGTTCGGGTTCGAGTACCGACGGGTTGCGACGCGCTATCGCAACGGCGACTTCACCGCGAGCCACCTCAATCTGGCGGCCGGGTATCGATTCTAGGTTTTGGTGTCAGGTGTCAGGTGTGAGGGTTCACGCCGGACACCTGACACCTGTTCGTTTCCGGGACGACCAGTCCCACCTCCGGCCAGATCCGCTGTATTCCCCACCACCCACCATGGTGTAAGCGAAGCCCCGTTCGCGACTTCCCTGCCTCGATAAGTGGCACGTGGCGTGCCTTAGCTGCTCTACGTGGACATCGCTCGCGAACCCGTCAAGAACCGGCGCCGCCTGTGGCAGGTGGGGATCGCCGTCGGCGTGATCCTGGTGATCACGCTCGTGCTGTCGAGTCTGAAGCCGGCAGCCCCGTCGGTCGATCGTGGCACGCTGCTGTTCGACTCGGTACGTCTCGGCGAAATGGTGCGAGAGGTCCGAGGGCCGGGGACGCTGGTGCCCGAGCACATCCGCTTCATTTCAGCCCAAGCCTCGGCGCGGGTCGAGCGCATCCTCACCCAACCCGGCCAGAAGGTGGAAGCCGGATCCGTTTTGCTCGAGCTCTCCAATCCCGACGTTCAGATCCAGGCGCTCCAGGCCGAGCAACAGCTCACGGCCGCCCAAGCGCAGCTCGTGAGCCTGCGCACGTCGCTCGAGAACCAGCGGCTCACCCAGGAAGGCCTGGTGGCGACCACCCGCGTCGACTTTCAGAAAGCGCAGCGCGACGCGATGGTGGCCGACACCCTGGTGGCGCACGGCCTGATCGCGCAGAACGACGCCGCTCTCGCCAAGGATCGGGCCGAGGAGTTGGAGACCCGGTATCGCGTCGAACAGCAGCGGCTCGCATTGATGGCGTCGACGCTCGACTCGCAGGTGTCCGTCCAGGCATCGCAGGTCCAGCGCTTGCGCGCCATCGCCTCATTCCAGCGGACGCGGGTGCGCTCGTTGTCGGTGCGCGCCGGCGATGCGGGGACGCTGACCGATCTGTCGCTGCAACAGGGCCAGTGGGTGACGGAAGGCACCATTCTCGCCAAGGTCGTGCAGCCCGGCCGGCTCAAGGCGGTGCTGCAGATCCCGGAGACGCAGGCCAAGGATGTGCTGATCGGCCAACCCGCCGTCATCGATACGCGAAACGGCTTCGTCCATGGACACGTCAGTAGAACCGATGCCAACGCCCAGAATGGAACCGTGACCGTGGATGTGGCCCTCGACGGGCCATTGCCAGCGGGCGCCCGTCCCGACCTGAGCGTGGACGGCACTATCGAAACCGAGCGCCTCCCGCATGTGCTCTTCACCGGGCGGCCCGCCTACGGCCAGCCCAACAGCACGATCGGCATGTTCAAAGTCACCGACGGCGGCCACTACGCTTCACGCGTGACGGTCCAGGTGGGCAGCACCTCAGTGACCACGATCGAAATCCGTCGCGGTCTGGCGGTGGGGGACATCGTGATTCTGTCGGACATGTCCCAGTGGGACAACGTGGATCGGGTGAGACTGAAATAATCGCAGACGACCGTTGACCGTAACTCAAGGAGACAGGATGTCCTCGAACGGCGCAACACTCATTCAGCTGCAAGGCATCAAGAAAGTCTTCTTCACCGACGAGGTGGAGACGCATGCGCTCTCGGACGTCCACCTCGATATCAAGCAGGGTGAGTACGTCGCCATCGCGGGACCGTCGGGGTGCGGCAAGACGACGCTGCTCTCGATCCTCGGCCTGCTCGATACCCCCACCGACGGCGCGTACGTGCTGGACAATCGCCCGGTGGCCAATCTCTCGGCCGCCGATCGCGCCCGCGTCCGCAACCGCCAGATCGGTTTCATTTTCCAGGCGTTCAACCTGATCGGCGATCTCACGGTGTACGAGAACGTCGAGCTGCCGCTCACCTATCGCGGCCTGTCCGGCGTCGAGCGCAAGCGGCGCGTGACCGACGCCCTGGAAAAAGTGGGCATGTCGCACCGGGTGAAGCACTATCCGGCCCAGCTCTCCGGCGGTCAGCAGCAGCGGGTGGCGGTCGCCCGCGCGGTCGCTGGAGATCCCGCCATTCTCCTCGCGGACGAGCCCACCGGCAACCTCGACAGCTCGAACGGCGAGGCGGTGATGGAGCTGTTGCGCGAGCTGCATCGCGGCGGCGCCACCATCTGCATGGTGACCCACGACCCGCGTTACGCCGCCCACGCCGACCGTGCGGTCGAGTTGTTCGACGGCCGCGTCGTGGAGGACCACGCCCAGACTGCGTCAAGCGCGCCGCAGTGAACGACTAGGAAACGAGGACGCGATGGAGACGTTGCTCGCCGACATCCGCTTCGCCCTGCGCACACTGCGCAAGACGCCGGGCTACAGTCTGATCGCCGTCGGGACGCTCGCCCTCGGCATCGGGGTGGCTTTGCGACATGACTAGAGATCTATGATCTCTCTGCGCAATCTCGAAAAGTCCTATCCCCAGGGCGGCGGCAAGGTCTTCGTGCTGCGCCAGATCACGCTCGACATCACGGCGGGCGAGTTCATCACGATCATGGGGCCCTCGGGCGCGGGCAAGTCGACCCTGCTCGCCATCCTCGGCATGCTCGATGGCGAATGGACCGGCGAATACCGCCTGCTCGACGAGGACGTCCACAAGCTCAAGCCGAAAGACCGCGTCGCGCTGCACAAGCAGTACGTCGGGTTCGTGTTTCAGCAGTACCACCTGCTCGACGATCTGACGGTCGCGGAGAACCTCGACATCCCGCTGTCCTATCGGGACATCAAGAAATCGGAACGGCAGGCGATGGTCGCCGACACGCTGGATCGCTTCGGCATGGTCGCCAAGAAGGATCTCTACCCGCGCCAGCTCTCGGGCGGCCAGCAGCAGCTCGTGGCGGTGGCGCGGGCGGTGATTCACAAGCCCAAGCTGCTGCTCGCCGACGAGCCCACCGGCAACCTGCACTCCGAACAGGGTCGCGAGATCATGGAGCTGTTCAAGCGACTCAACGTCGGGGGAACCACGATCGTGCAGGTGACGCATTCGGAGACGAATGCGACCTACGGCAATCGCATCGTGCAACTGAAGGACGGCTGGATCGTGAAGTAGGCCACCTGACACCAGGAAGACTCATGGAAACCTTGATCCAGGACCTCCGCTACGCCGCTCGTTCCCTGCTCAACAGCCGGGGGTTCACCGTTGTCGCGGTGCTGACACTCGCCCTCGGCATCGGGGCGAACACCGCGATCTTCTCCGTCGTGAATGGGGTGCTGCTCGCGCCACTGCCCTACCGCGAGCCCGAGCGCCTGGTGACGGTGAACCACTTTTACCCCTCGCTCAACAACCTGCGGGCCTCCGTATCGGTGCCGGGCTTTCGGGATTACTCGGCTCGGACCGATCTGTTCACCAGCGCGGCCGTGGAGAACTTCACGGCGATGAACTTCACGGGCGCCGCGGAGCCGGTGCGCGTGAACGTCACGCGCGTCACCGGACAATTCTTCCCGCTGCTCGGCGTGCAGCCGGCGCTGGGGCGGGCGCTGCGGCCCGATGAAGCCGAGGCCGGCAAGAACCACGTGGTCGTGCTCACCTGGGGATTCTGGCAGCGCACGTTCGGCGGCGATCGCGCGGTCTTGGGGCGGAAGCTGATCCTCGATAACGAGAACTATGAGGTCGTAGGGGTCATGCCCCTGAGTTTCCGCGACTTCTTCACGAACCGCACCGATCTGTTCATGCCGATCGTCTTCGTGCCGACCGATTTCGCCGACAGCCGGCGCACCAACGAATACCTGTCCTTCATCGGGCGACTCGCCCCCGGCGTCACCGTCGAGGGCGCGCAGGCGGCCTTGCACACGTTCGCGACGCAGCTCCGCACTACCTACACGGACAACTATGCGAGCGATTGGGACCTCAAGGTCACGGCGCTCTCGGACGAAGCGGCGCGCGGCGTCCGGTCGGGCCTCCTGATCCTGCTCGGGGCGGTGGGATTCGTGCTGTTGATCGCGTGTGCCAACGTCGCCAACCTGCAGCTGGCCCGGACCGCCGCCCGCGCGCGCGACATCGCGGTTCGCGTCGCCCTGGGGGCCTCCCCCAAACGACTGGTCCGGTACCTGCTGACCGAGAGCGTCGTCCTGGCGCTCGCCGGCGGTGCGGTGGGCGTGGTGCTCGCGGTGTGGGGTGTGCCCGCCCTGCTGTCGCTCAATGCCGGGAACCTGCCCGCGACCGCCCATGTGGGCGTGGATGCGCGGGTGCTGGGGTTCGCACTCCTCGTTTCTCTCGGGACCGGCCTTCTGTTCGGGCTCGCGCCCGCCCTGCAAATGGCCCGCACCGACCTGCACGAATCGTTGAAGGAGGGCGGACGCTCGGTGGGCCATCGGTCCAGCCTGCGGCTGCGGCGCGCCCTGGTGGTGTCGACCGTCGCGCTCGCCCTCACCCTGCTGGTGGGCGCGGGGCTCCTGATCCGCAGTTTCGCCCGCGTCGTCGGGGTGGATCCCGGCTTCCGGCCCGATCACCTGCTCACGTTCAACATCTCGCTCCCCCGCGCGAAGTACAGCAATGACACGGTCCGGGTGCGCGTGCTGGAGCGGCTCGCCACCACGCTGGGCGCGACCCCGGGGGTCGTGAGCGCCGGCGGGACCAGCAACATTCCGTTCGGCGGCAACTGGTCCACCGGAAGCTTCAACGTGGAGGGCTACCAACCGCCGCCCAATGCGCCCTCACCGTGGGGCGACATGCGCGTGGCTACGCCGGGCTACCTGCCGACCATGCGGGTGCCCCTCAAGGCGGGACGGCAGTTCACCGACGCCGACGCGACCGGGGCTCCGGCGGTGTGCATCGTAGATGAGGAGACGGTGCGACGCTACTGGCCCAACAGCGACCCGATCGGCAAGCGAATCACGTTCAACGATCTCACCGACTCTTCGATCCAGTGGATTCAAGTGGTGGGCGTCGTCGGGCACATGGCGCATGAAGGACTGGACGCGCCGAAACGCGTCCAGGTCTACTTCCCGGTCGCGCAGAACGGCGGCTCATTCCTTGGCTTCACGGTCCGGACGACCGCTGATCCGCTCTCCGCCCTGGGGGTGGTGCGCGACGCGGTCCGCTCCGTGGACCCGGACCTGCCACTCGCCAATGTGAACTCCATGGACCAGCTGATCGATCGGTCCACAGGATCGCGCCGGTTCGCGATGCTGCTGCTGGGCGGGTTCGCGCTGCTCGCGATGGTCCTGGCGTCGATCGGGCTGTATGGCGTGATGAGCTACACCGTGACACAACGATCGCGCGAGCTGGGCGTCCGCCTGGCACTCGGGGCCGACCGGCGGCAGGTGCTCGGTCTGGTGCTGGGCCAGGGCTTCCGCCTGGCACTGGCGGGTGTTGGCCTCGGCCTGGTGGTCGCGGTGGCGGTGACCCGACTGATGAAGAACATGCTGTTCAACCTCAGTGCCACCGATCCGCTCACGTTCCTGTCGATTGCCTTGCTGCTGATCCTCGTCGCGCTGGTGGCGAGCTATCTGCCGGCGCGACGTGCCACGCGGCTCGACCCGATCGCGGCACTGCGAGCCGACTGAGGTGCTCATGGACACGTTACTGCAGGACCTGCGCTACGCCGCCCGGCAGCTGGCCCGCCGACCCGGCTTTACGGCCATCGCGGTGCTCACGCTCGCGCTCGGCATCGGCGCCAGCACGGCGGTGTTCAGTGTGGTTAACAGCATCCTACTGCGGCCCCTTTCCTACCGGAGTCCCGATCAACTGGTGATGGTGTGGGAGCGCAACAGCGCCCGGCCGCGCGATCGCAACGTGGTCAACCCCGCCAACTATCTCGACTGGAATGACCGCGCCACGAGCTTCACCGGTCTGGCCGCGCTCACCTGGTCGCAGACCACGTTCACGGGCGAGCAACCGGAGAACGTCGACGGGCGGGCGGTCACCCCCAATTTCTTCAGTGTGTTGGGCCTCAATCCCACGCTCGGGCGAGTGTTCACGCCTGAGGAAGCGCTGCCGGGTGGGCCACCGGTGATCGTGCTCAGCGACGGGTTGTGGCGCCGCCGGTTTGGCGCCGACTCCGGCGTCGTCGGCCGAGCCGTGCCCATCGCCGGCGGGACCGCCGTGGTCGTTGGCGTGATGCCTCCGGCGTTGCGCCCGTTGCCCTGGGGGACCGAGGAGTACTGGGAGCCGTTCCGACTGGACGCAGGCAACCGGGTTCGCAGCGGGCGCTACGCACAAGTGATTGGACGGCTGCGACCGGGCGTGACGCTGGATCGCGCCCAGGCGGACATGTCGACGATCGCGCGCGATCTCGAGCGCGAGCATCCCGAATTCGACACCGGGTGGGGAGCCAGCGTGCTGCCCCTGACCGGCCAGGTCGTGGGATCGGCCCGTCAGGCGCTGCTCGTGTTGCTGGGCGCCGTCTCCCTCGTTCTCCTGATCGCCTGCGCCAACGTCGGCAATCTGATGCTGGCCCGTGCTGAGGGCCGGCGGCGGGAGTTCGCCGTGCGCACCGCACTCGGTGCACCGCGGTGGCGTCTGATCCGCCAGTGGTTGCTGGAGAGCGGACTCATCGCGGTAGCCGGCGGCGCCGCGGGGTTGCTGCTGGCCGCCTGGGCCGTGGATCTGTTGGTGGCTTCCGGCCCCCACAGCTTGCCTCGCCTCGCCGAGATCGGACTCGATACCCGCGTGCTGTGGGTCGCCGGGTTCGTGTCGCTGGCCACGGGAGCGCTGGTCGGACTCCCCGCGGCCCTGGGTGGCGTCGGGGAATCCCTCGCCGCCGGCCGTGAGAGTGGACGAGTCACCACGGACGCGCGCGCCGCGCGCCTACGGAGCGGCATGGTCGTGGTGCAGGTCTCTCTGGCCCTGGTGCTGTTGGCCGGCGCGGGCCTGCTGGTTCGCTCGCTGCAACACTTGATGGCCATCGATCCCGGGTTCGACCCGAGGCAGTTGCTGAGCGCGACAGTGACCCTGCCACACGGCACCTACCCCGACGGGGCACGCGCGAGTGCGTTCTATGCGCGCCTGCTGGAGCGGGTTCGGGGCCTGCCGGGCGTCACCGCCGCGGGGGCAGTCGATTTCATTCCGCTCGCCGAGCCCACCGCCGCAACCCGGTTCACGATCGTCGGGCGGCCGGCCCCGGTTCCGGGGCAATGGACCAGTGCCGACATTCGCGTCATCGATCCGGGCTACTTCGCGGCCATGGGAATTCCGCTGCTGCGCGGACGGGCACCGACCGTCGCCGATGGGGCGACTTCCCCACCCATCGTCGTCATCAACGAGACCATGGCGCGGCGATACTGGCCCGATGCGGATCCCATCGGCCAACGGCTGCAGGTGAACTGGACGCACCCGGAGGCGCACCCGGAAATCGTGGGCGTGGTGGGCAACGTCCACCTGGGCACCGTCGACAGCGACTTCCGGCCCATGATCTACTACGTGCAGGCGCAGGATCCCTCGGGCTCGATGACGCTCGTGTTGCGTCACACCAGCGGGGCCGCGCCGCTGACCACGGCCCTCCGGGCGACGGTGCGCGAGCTCGATCCCAACCTGCCGCTCACGGACGTGGCGACCATGTCCTCCCGACTGGTCCAGTCCACGGCCGACCGGCGCTACCCCATGCTGTTGTTGTCGGTGTTCGCCGCATTGGCCGTTGTGCTGGCCGCCATCGGCTTGTACGGCGTGTTGTCGTACACGGTGAGCCGTCGCACGCGGGAAATCGGTGTGCGGATCGCGCTCGGCGCGCAGGGCGCCGACGTGCTGCGGCTGGTGGTCGGAGGGGGGATGCGGCTGACCTTGATCGGCATCGTCGTTGGCCTGGCGGGCGCGGCGCTCGCGGCTCGCGCGCTCGGGCATCTCCTGTACGGCGTGACGGCAACGGATCCCGTCACGCTCGCCGGAGTCGCGGTGCTCCTGAGTGCCGTCGCTCTCCTCGCGGCCTACCTGCCGGCCAGGCGCGCCGCGCGTCTGGACCCCGTGGTAGCACTGCGAACCGAATAGGCAAACGGAGACTTCCAGTGGAGGAGTTGTGCCATGAGTGACCTGCTCCAGGACCTGCGCCTCGCGTTGCGTCAGCTCGTCAAGAATCCGGCGTTTACCGCCGTCGCGGTGCTGACGCTCGCGCTCGGGATCGGCGCCAACACGGCGATTTTCAGCGCGGTGAACGCCGTGCTGATGCGACCGCTTCCCTACCCCGAGTCGGAGCGGCTGGTCGAGGTGACCTCCACGAACATGGGTGGCGTCCGCTTCGGCGTCTCGTTTCCCGACCTCCAGGATCTGCGCGGCATGAGCCATGACTTCACCGGCGTCGCCGCCTACGCCACGCAGCGCTACAACCTGAGCGGCGCCGGTGATCCGCGCGAAGTCCAGGCCGCGTTCGTCACGGCGGACCTGTTTGACGTGCTGCGCGTCCTGCCGGCCATCGGGCATCCCTTTGCCGCCTCGCAGGAGCGTGAGCCCGTCGCCCTGATCAGCTATGGACTGTGGGTCACGAGCTTCGGCCGCGACCCCGGCATCCTGGGACGGGCGATTTCCCTGGACGGGAAGAGCTACACCGTGGTCGGCGTGATGCCCGCCGGATTCCATTTTCCCGACGAAGCCGTGCAAGTCTGGACGCCGGTCGGCGGCATTCTCGCGGACGAGCCGCGCGCCCTGACGTTCCGCGGGTTCCACACCTTGAACGCCATCGCGCGACTCGCCCCGGGGGTCACCGAGGACCAGGTGGCTCGCGACCTGGACCTCTTGGCCAAGCGCATCGCGGCGGAAACCGGCGGCGACACGACGTCGCGTACGATCGTGGCGACCGGCGGCGGCCCCGGCGGTCCGGCGGCCCAGCCACGCAGCTCCGGCTCGCCGCTCGACAACTCCGGGTTCGCCGCGGTGTCGTTGCGTGACTCCGCCATTGGCGACGTGCGGACCCGGCTGCTCGTGCTGCTGGGGGCCGTCGGTCTGGTGCTGCTGATCGCCTGCGCCAACGCCGCCAACCTGTTGCTGGCCCGGGCCGCTGCGCGACGCAGGGAAATGGCGATCCGCCGCGCCCTCGGGGCCAGTCGCGCCCGACTCATCCGCCAGCTGCTCACCGAGAGCGTTCTGCTGGCGCTCGCCGCCGCCGGCCTCGGACTCGTCTTCTCCACGTGGGGCCTCGACGCGCTGCTCACGCTCTGGCCCCGAGCGCTTCCCCGCGGCAATGAGATCGCCCTCAACGGGACGATTCTGGCGTTCACGATCGGTCTCGCGGTCGTGACCGGCATCGCGTTCGGCCTGGCACCCGCCCTGCGGGCGTCGGCGCAGGGAATCGAAGAAGCGTTACGCGACGAGGCCGCCGGCAGTACGGGCGGACGGTGGCGCGGTCGACTCCAGGGCACCCTGATCGTGGCCGAGGTCGCCCTCGCCTTGGTGCTGCTGGTCGGGGCGGGTCTGTTAGTGCGGAGCTTCATTGCGCTCAACAACGTGGACCCCGGGTACGAGACCCACGACATCCTGGCGGCCCGCGTCCGGCTCACGCCCTCGCGGTACGCCTCCGGACCACCGCAAAAGCAATTCTTCAACACTGTGCTGGGATCGCTGCGCGCTCGACCGGACGTGGCCGGGGCCAGCCTCACGGTCACCCTGCCGCTCTCGGGCATGATGCGGATCATCGCGTTTGATCCACGCGAGATTCGCCCCGACTACCCGGAGCAGATCATGATCGCGCGCGAGTCGATCGTGACGCCCGACTACTTCACGACGCTGCGCATCCCGATCCGGCGCGGCCGGAGCTTCGGCGCGGAGGATCGCGCCGGTGCGCCTCGGGTGGCCATTGTCAGCGAGCGGTTCGCGCGCGAGCTGTGGCCGGGGGACAACCCGATCGGCAAGCAGTTCCCGCTCGGCAACCCGCGCGGTCTGCCCGAGCCGGCGACCATCGTGGGCGTCATCAGCGACCTGCGCTCGAGCTCGCTCGATGAGCCGGCCGAGCGCCCCGAGATTTATGTGTCCACCGAGCAGGAAACCGAGATGCCGCAGATGTGGGTTGTGGCCCGCACCCGGACCGGAGCGCCGTTGAAGCTTGTGGGCGCGATCCGCGACGCCGTCCGCCTGGCGGATCCCGACCAGCCGATCGGCGACATCGTGAGCCTGAGCCAGATGATCGGCCGCCAGACCGCGGCGCGCCGGTTCAACACCACACTGCTGGGCGTGTTCGCCCTGCTGGCGGTGGGACTCGCGCTGGTGGGGATCTACGGCGTCACCGGGTACGCGGTGGCGCAGCGGCATCGAGAGCTTGGCATCCGCATGGCGTTGGGGGCCCGCCCTGGCGACGTGGTCCGCATGCTGCTCCGTGAGAGCCTCATCCGCGTATCGCTCGGCGTCGGACTGGGGCTGATCATCGCGTTCCTCGCGACCAAGGTCCTCGCGACGATGCTGTTCGGGATCACCGCCTCCGATGCCCCGACCTTCGTCGCCACGGCGGTGGTGCTGGCCGCGGTGGCCCTGATCGCGACATGGCTCCCCGCCCGGCGCGCAACCCGTGTCGATCCGATGGTGAGTTTGCGGACTGAATAGGTGTCAGGTGTCTGGTGTTGGGTGTCAGGGCCCTTCCCCTGATGCCCGACACCTGACACCTGGCACCTACCACCGTTTCAATGGGAGTCCCAATGGAAGCCCTGTTCCAAGACCTCCGCTACGCTCTCCGACAGCTCGCGAAGAGCCCTCTCTTCACCATCGTCGCGATCGGAACCCTGGCCGTGGGCCTCGGCGCCAACACCGCGGTGTTCTCGGTGCTGTATCGCGCGGTGCTCCGCACCCTTCCGGTGCGAGACGCCGGACACCTGGTCCACGTGGTGACCGATCGCGGGCCGGACGGGGTGAACTACAACCTCTCCTACCCCCGCTTCGAGGCGCTGCGCACCGGGGGCGACGCCTTCAGCGGCGTGGCCGCGCACACCAGCCTGGCCCTGGCGCTCGGTTCGCCCGAGGGGGCACGTCGCGTGGAAGGCGCCGCGGTGTCCCGCGGCTTCTTTGCGGTCATCGGCGCCCCGCTCGCGCGCGGCCGCGATTTTCTACCGGAAGAAGACACGCGCGGTGGACCGGCAGCCGTGGTGTTGAGCTACCCGCTGTGGCAACAGGCCTTCGGCGGGCGGGACGACGTGGTGGGAGATCGAGTCACCCTGAACGGCCAGCCATTCACCGTCGTCGGTGTGGCGGCGCCGTCATTCACCGGGCTCATCGCCGGCCGAGCCCAGCAGTTGTGGATTCCGCTCGGCGCGCTGACGCGCGTCGGCTCCTTGGGTGAGTACTTGACCGCGCCGACGGCGAGCTGGCTCGATGTCTTCGCCCGACTCGCCCCGGGGACCAGCCTCGCTCGCGCTCAGGCGCAGGTGGCGCTGCTCGACGCCGGTGCCGTCCAGCAAGGCACGTTCCCGGCCTCCAGTCACACGCAGCTCCTGCCCGGTGAGCACGGACTGACCTTCGTCGTATCCGGCGTGACGAAGCCGCTCGTGTTGTTGCTGCTCGTCGTCGCGCTGGTGCTGCTGCTGACGTGCGCAAACGTCGCCAATCTGCTGCTGGCCCGCGCCGGAGCCCGACGACGCGAGATCGCCATCCGTCTGGCAACCGGCGCCAGCCGCTCCCGACTGGTGCGCCAGCTCATGACGGAAAGCCTGCTGCTCGCTGGTCTCGGCGGTCTCGCCGGCCTGCTGGTCGCCCGTTGGGGCGTGGATTTTCTACTCGCCTACCAACCGGCGGGTGGTTCGCTCGACGTGGAACGCGGCCTCGATCCGTTCGTGATGAGCGCTGCGGTGGCTCTCACGCTGCTCACGGGCCTCGCGTTCGGTCTGGCCCCGGCCTGGCGGGCGACGCGCGCGGATGTCGTGCCGGCGCTCAAAGGCGGCGAGCCGCGGACGGTCGAACGGATGTTCGGGTGGCGAGGGGCGCTGGTCGTGTTTCAGGTCGCGATCTCGCTCGTCCTCGTGGTGGGGGCGGCCCTGTTTCTCAGGAGCATGCGCAACCTGCGCGCCGTGGATATCGGCTTTACTCCCGGACCTGTATTGCTCGCCGCCGTGGACCTCGAGCAAGGCGGTTATGATCGCTCGCGCGGCGCGACGTTTCTCACCCAGCTGCTGGATCGGCTCGCCGCCGCCCCCGGCGTGGAGATCGCCACGGCGGCGGAGGTGATCACGCCCAATCCGGGCGGCTCGAACTGGAGCGGCGTGGCTCTGGAAGGTTTCACCCCAGCAGCAGGCGAGGACGTTTCATTCGACGTGAACAAGGTTGGCCCTCGTTATTTCGAAGCGATGGGAATCGCATTGGTACGGGGGCGCGGTTTCACTACCAGCGATCGCGACGGTGCGCCGCGCGTCGCGGTGGTGAACGAGTCGTTCGCGCGTCGCTACTACCCGGGGGCGGATCCCGTCGGCCGGCACATCCGCCTGGGCGCAGGGTGCCGCGGCGGTCGGCATCGAGATCGTCGGCATCGCCCACGACGGGAAATACCGAGACGTCCGCGAGACAGGGTCAGACGACCGTCTATTTCCCCCTGCTCCAGAGCTACGCGCCACAGGTCACGCTGGTGCTGCGGGCGAGCGGTGACCCGCTCGCGCTTTCCGGTACAGTGCGACGGGAGATCCGCGCGTTGGACGCCGGGCTCCCGGTGTTCGACGTGCGTACGCTGGCGACCCATATCGCCAGTGCCACCGCGCAGGACCGGATGATCGCGACCCTGTCGACCCTGTTCGGCGTCATGGCGTTGTCGCTCGCCGCCCTGGGTCTGTTCGGGGTACTCGCCACCACCGTGGCGCAACGCACCCGCGAGATCGGCGTCCGGATCGCCTTGGGGGCGCGCTCGAGCCAGGTGGTCGTGATGATGCTGCGGCGGGCCGCTTCCCTGGTGGCGGTGGGATTGCTCATTGGGAGCGTCGCCGCGCTCGTGCTCGGACGCTTCGCCGCCGATCTGCTGTATGGCGTTGTCCCCGCCGACCCGGCTGCTTTCGGCGTGGCAGCATTGCTCCTGGCCGTGGCCGCGGGCCTCGCCAGTTATCTGCCGGCCCGCCGCGCGGCGCGCGTGGATCCGATGACGGCCTTACGGCAGGAATAGGGGATGAGAGGGCCAACGTTGGAGGTCCATGGCCTGGCCCCTGACCCCTAACTCCAGACACCTTTAACACCATGCCGTCCGCCACTCGCCTGCTGGTCGCTGACGACGACCCCTCCATCCTCGAGGCGTTGCGGCTGCTGCTGCGCGGCGAGGGCTTCACCGTCGAAACCGCGGCCTCCCCCGGCGGCATCCTCACCGCCGTCGAATCCCGCGACTTCGACGCGCTGCTCATGGACATGAACTACACGCGCGACACGACCGGGGGGATCGAGGGGCTCGATTTGCTGTCGCGCCTCCAGACGCTCGATGCGACGCTCCCGGTATTGGTGATGACAGCCTGGGGCTCGATCGAGGGCGCCGTGGAGGCGATGCGCCGCGGCGCCCGCGACTACATCGAGAAGCCGTGGGACAACGCCCGCCTGCTGCAGCAGCTGCGCACCCAGATCGAGCTCGGCCGGGCGATCCGGATGAGCCAGCGCCTGGAGAGCGAGAACCGCACGCTGCGGCGGGATGGCTCCCCCCAATTGATCGCGAATTCAGCGGCGATGGAGCCGGTGCTCCGATTGATGGAGCGGGTCGGCCCGTCCGATGCGAACGCCCTGATCACGGGCGAGCACGGCACCGGCAAGGAAGTCGTGGCGCGTTGGCTCCATGCCGCCTCCACCCGCGCCGCCCGGCCGCTGGTGACCGTGAACCTCGGCGGGCTGTCCGAAGGCGTGTTCGAGAGCGAGCTGTTCGGCCACATGCGCGGCGCGTTCACCGACGCGAAAACTGATCGCGTCGGACGCTTCGAGCTGGCCGACGGCGGCACCCTGTTCCTGGACGAAATCGCGAACCTGTCGCTCTCCCATCAAGCGAAACTGCTACGCGTGCTGCAAACGGGGGAGTTGGAGCGCGTCGGCTCATCCAAGACCCGGCAGGTGAACGTGCGGGTGCTGTCGGCGACCAACGCCGATGTCGGTACCGAGGTGGCGGCGGGTCGGTTTCGCGAAGACCTGCTGTTTCGCATCAATACGATCGAGATCCACTTGCCCCCGCTGCGGGAGCGCCGCGATGATATCGCCCCCTTGGCCGCGCACTTTCTGGCCGAATACGCGACGCGCTATCGCAAGCCGGTCACCAAGTTCCACCCCGAAGCGATGCGATCGCTGCTGGGCTACTCGTGGCCCGGCAACGTGCGCGAGCTGGCCCATGCGGTCGAGCGGGCGGCGCTGTTGGCCGAAGGCGACACCGTCCGGCCCGTCGACCTGAACTTGCGGCCGCCCGGCGAAGGACCTGCCGCCCGGCTGGAAGACCTGAGCCTGGAAGAAGTCGAGCAGGTGCTGGTCCAGAAGGCGCTCGCGCGCGCCGGCGGGAATGTGAGCGCGGCCGCCAAGGCTCTTGGTCTTTCGCGCAGCGCCCTCTACCGGCGGCTGCAACGTCACGGTCTCTGAAACCCTCCCACGAACGCACGGTCACCCGGCTCGCGCTCTTAGGCGGGCTGCCGGCCATCATCGTCGCGATCTGGCTGCTCTGGTCCGGCGATGCCAGCGACCGGATGCGTTGGACCGTGGCCGTCACACTGGTCTCGATCTGGTTCGGTTGCGCCATGGCGCTGCGGGAGCGCGTGGTGCGGCCGCTGCAGGTCTTCTCCAACATGCTCGCCGCGCTGCGCGAGCGGGACTACTCGCTCCGCGCCCGCCGCCCCAACGCCGAAGACGCGCTCGGCCTCGTCATGCTGGAGCTGAACGTGCTCACCGACGAGCTCAAGGAACGGCGGCTGGGGGCGCTCGAGGCCACGGCGCTGTTACAGCGGGTGATGGGCGAAATCGACGTCGCGGTGTTTGCGTTCGACGAAGACGAGGCCTTACGGCTCGTGAACAAGAGCGGTGAACGATTGTTGGCGCAGCCCCCCGAGCGCCTCCTGGGGAAACGCGCCGAGGAGCTCGGGCTGGCTGAGTGTCTGCGGGGCGACGCTCCTCGGGTGCTCGAGCTGGCGTTCCCGGCGGCGCGCGGTCGATGGGAAGTGCGGCGCGGTGCGTTCCGCCAGGGCGGCCGTCCACACCAGTTCATCTTGCTCGCCGACGTGAGCCGCGCGCTGCGGGAGGAGGAGCGGCAGGCGTGGCAGCGGCTGATCCGGGTGCTGGGACACGAGATCAACAACTCGTTGACGCCGATTCGCTCGGTGGCGCAACGGCTGCAGGATCTGGTGACCCGCAACGGGTCGGGCGAGGTGCCGCGGGAGGACTTGCATCACGGCCTCGATCTCATCGCCTCGCGCTCGGAATCGCTGACGCGCTTCCTCGCCTCCTATGCGAAGCTCGCCCGCCTGCCCCCGCCCCGTCGCGGCACCGTGGACGTGAACGAGTGGGTTCGCCGCGTCGCGCGTCTCGAGACCCGGCTCCCCGTGGAGGTACTGCCGGGTCCGGGGGTCACCCTGCGAGCCGACGGCGACCAGCTGGACCAGCTGCTCATCAACCTGATCACCAACGCGGCCGACGCGGCGCTCACGACCGGCGGCGGTGTCCGGGTCGGCTGGGCCCCCGCCGGCGGCTATCTCGACGTGGTCGTGGACGATGACGGTCCCGGACTGCCCGAGACCAAGAACCTGTTCGTCCCGTTCTTCACGACCAAACCTTCCGGCTCCGGGATCGGCCTGGTGCTGTCGCGGCAAATCGCCGAAGCCCACGGCGGGCGGCTGTCCCTGTCGAACCGCGCCGGCGCGCGCGGTTGCGAGGCACATCTGCAGCTTCCGCTGTAGCGTGCGAAGCTGGGACGGGTCGTACCGGAACCGAACACTCGCCCTCGCGTCGACAATCGTAAGTGACGGTGTAGCAACGACGTAAACTGTCAGCGCGGCGGTACGTCACCTGCCTTTTGTCCCTATGTATGGCAGCCCCACTGCTCCTGGTATCCGACCATCAGGCCGACGAGCCGTCGTTCGCGCGCACCGCGGAGCGTGTGGCGGGAGCGACCCACGCGCGCTACGTGCTACAGCACGAAATCGGTCGCGGCGGCATGAGTCGCGTCTACCTCGCCTGGGATCGCGAGGCCCGGCGCCAGGTCGCCGTGAAGCTGTTGATCCAGGGACCCGGCACCTCGCTCGCGGATCGCGAGCGATTCCGCCGCGAGGCGCTTATCGCCGCTCGGCTCGAGCACCCCCACATCGTGCCATGCCACGAGTTCGTGAATCGTGATGGACTGGCGCTCATCGTCATGCGCTATGTCCCGGGGATTTCGCTCGCGGATGCGCTGGCACAGGGGCGGCGCTTCACCCCGAGCGCAGTCGTAGCGCTGCTGGCTCCGATCGCCGATGCGCTGGCGCATGCGCACGCGAGCGGGGTGATTCATCGCGACGTCAAACCCGCCAACATCCTGTTGCACCCGGACGACGACTGGCCGATGCTCACCGACTTCGGCATCGCCACGCTGCGCACGTCGGAGCAATCCCGCGCGGAGTCGGGCAAACCGTTCGGGACGCCGGAATTCATGTCTCCCGAGCAGGCGGCCGGCGAGTGGGACGCGGATCATCGCAGCGACTTGTATTCGCTCGGCCTGGTTGCTTACCTGCTGCTGGCCGGGAAACTCCCCTTCCGTGGAACGACGCCGTTGGCGCTCGCGGCGCAACGCGTCGTGCACGAGCCCCCGCCGCTGATCACGATGGCCCCGGAGATCCCGCCACGGCTGGCCCGGGTCGTGGACCGATGCCTGGCGCGCGACCCGCGCCGGCGCTGGCCTGACGCCCGCGCGCTCCGCTCGGCAATGGTGCGGGCTGTTCGCGAACAGTCGTGGCTCGGGTGGTGGTAGCGGCCTACTCCAGCTCGCGTCCCTTGTGTTTAGGACGCCGCTGATACCCCTTCTCGTTGCGATGCACCTTGTGCGACGGGACCTTGAGGCGCCGCTTCACGTGTGCGCGAGGGTTCGGCACGCGCACCGTCACCTTCTCCTTCTTGCGGCGGCTCATTTGGGCATCCGCTCCCGCATCTGCTTGGCGTGATGCCGCGCATGGCGCACGTGAAAGTCCATCCACTCGCTCAAGCGTGAGGTCTCCCAGGCGCGGGTGCTTGACGAAGAGGTCCCGCGCCCGGGCCGGCAAGAGCAGCTGCGCGAGCTCGAGGTGCCGGGCGACGCCGCGCCGAAAGCGCGTTTCCGCCGCCGCACGCTCGACGTGCGGCGAGGGGATCGCCCGGGATGGGGCGTTGAGCCCTGGGGGAATCCACCCGATGTGCTGCACCAGCAGACGCGCCACCGCTCGTAGACACGTCGCCGGGCGTCGCACCATCGGATCCCGGGCACGCCGATCCTCGAACCCCGCGGCGCTCCACTCGAGCCCCATGGCCAGGTGCTCGACGATCTGCGCCGAATTCCACTTCCCCGGCGGCGCCACGTACCACGCATCATCGGGGCGATCGGCGAAGGGCCGCAGCACGATGTCCGCCAGGTCGGCGAATTGGGTCACCGATCGATCTCCTCAGCCCAGGAACTGTCGCCGCAGGGCATCGCCTTCCGCCAGAAACAGGTCCAGGTGTTCCGGGCCCGGGAGCCCGCCGTTGCGCCACCAGATGAGCCGAGAGCCGGCGCCCGCCAGATGGTGGCGAATGGGCTTGTCCCCGTCCGGTCTGGGAGCCATGAGCAACGCCCGTCGTCCTGACGTGAACAGCGCCCGCACCGCCGCCTCGTCATCGCCTTGCAGCTGGTAGGCTCGGGAAAACTCCGGATCTTCGACGAAGTCAAAGTCCTTGACCCCGAAGCGCTGCCCCAGACGCTGGAAGAAGCCTTCCGGGCCGAGGCTGAAGGGAGGGAGATGGGCTTCGGGCGCCTCCCAGAGGATCGCCGCACAGCGATGGTGGTGGCTGCTCTTGCCGCCGCCGGTGACGTAGCTGTACTCGAACGCTGTGAAGGGGCGATTGCCCACGGAACCGCTGATGGTCCGGCGCCAGCGGCGGCTATGCCCTTCCCGGAAGATCGCGAACGCCTCGGCCATCCCTTCCTGCGCGCCGCGACGCTCGTGCTCGAGCTGGTAGCCGCGAATCAGGCAGTACTCGGCGAGCGCGGCCTGGCGTTTGCGATCCGCCAGGAACGCGACCGTTGCGATGGCGCCTCCAGCCGCGGCGACGAGCGCCACGATGATGACGGGCGTCATCTCACACCGCTCGACCCGGCGTGACTCCGCCTGTACCTTGTGGGCGACCGTCCATGCCGGGATTCTAGAGGTGCTGCACGTGCGCCGCCACCTGCTCGCTGGGGCCCTGGGCCTCATCGTGCTCGCCGCCGCGTTCTACCCGTTGCCCGGGGTCGTGGACATCGCCACCGGCTCGACGCCCGGCGACGCCGATCTCATCCGCCCCACGAGCTATGTCTTGCTCGCTCCGCTCTCGAACACGCTCGACGCCCTGACGTTCCTGAGCCTCGATCGGGCCAAGGTCTTCCTGTTGACGTGGGTGGTGGTTCTGGCCGCGTGGGGCGCGCTGCGCGCAGGGACCGGCCGGCGCCGAGTCGTCCGCGCCGTCCTGTGGGGACTGATCCCAGTGCTGTTCGCCGTCGCCGCCGTGCTGCTGCCGCGGCCGGTCCTGCGCCTGGTTTCCCCGGAGCCCGGGGTGAGCGTACTCGACTTCCACTCCCATACCGAAGCGTCGCACGACGGTCGTCATGGCTGGACGCTGGATGACGTCGCCGAGTGGCACGCGGACCAGGGGTTCCAGGCGGCGTATATCACGGATCACAACAAGCCGTTTGCGGGATCGAACGATGCCGTCATCCCGCTGCTCCCGGGCGTCGAATGGAGCGTGTTTCGCCAGCACATCGTCGCGCTGGGCGACGTGACGCCGTTCGACCTCGCTCCCTACTCGCACGACACGCCCGGGATGCTCGGGTTGTTCGCCGCCCTGCACGGGCAGGGCGCGCTCGCGATCGGATCGCTGCCCGAATACTGGAAGAACCATATCGAGGACCTCGGCCAGTTCGTTGCCGCGGGCGTGGACGGCTTCGAAATCCTGAACTGCGCGCCGAAAGCACTCGCGTTTCCGTCCGATCTGCGCGCCAGCGTGGTCGAGCTATCGCGCCGGCACGACCTGCTCGTCACCGGGGCGAGTGACAACCACGGCTGGGGCAAAGCGACCTGTGTGTGGAACCTCGCGATCGCCGGGGCGCACGGCTTCGCCAGCAATCACGTCGTGGGGCGGCCGCTCGCCATGCAGCAGGGCGACCTGCCGGTCCTCTCGGCGGGGTGGTCGCAGTTCTGGTTGATGTTCCGCACCATCGGCTGGTCAGAGCGGATCAGCTGGCTGACGTGGATCGCCCTGATCGCGATCTGGCACGACCCGGTGCGGCGCAAGGGTCAGCGCGCGGGGTTGGGGATTCTGGCGCGGTCGTTGGGACGGCGTCCCGACTAGCGATTACTGCGCCGTCACCCGCTGCACCGTGCTGCCGACCCCATTAGACATCAGCACATCCAAGTCCGACCCTGAAGCGACGACCGCCACCCGTCCCCCTCTGCCGATCGACAGGACCTGACCGGTACCGACATCCCGCACCATGACGATGGGCGCCGCGAGCGTGTCCCACGTGATGGTCGCTTCCCGGCCCTGCCAGGACTTTGCCAGATTCCCTGGTGCCGCGGGTGCCACCGGCTGGGCGAGGCCTGCCGTCGACGACCGGACGAATTCCCTGCCCTGACCCTGAATCCGCAACGACACGAGGCGGCTCTGCACCAGATCCGATAGCGGCAGCGCGAACGCGAAGTGGCTGTCTCTCCCCTGGCGCTGGTCGGCGACGGCGGTCGGCTCAAACGACTGGGAGAACAAGACCACACCGTTCTGGTCCAACCCCTCGACCCGATAGGTCCCCATGCCCCTCGGCTGCACCGGATGCGCATCGAGCACGAACGCCGGCTCGAGATACGGCGCGCCATCGTGGATGCCGCCCCAGATCAGGATCGAGCGTTGGGCCGGGAGCATCGCGACCGGCGGCGCGCTCACGGACGGATAGTTGAGGATGCCGAGGTAGGTGTAGTCGCTGACCCAGTTGTCGTCGCAATAGCCCATGATGTCATGCGTCGACGGGGGATAGAGCACCGGCGGACTGGCGACGACGTCCGTCCCGAACACGCCGATCGTGCCGCCCGGATACGGATAGTGGGGATCGGGAGCCCCAGCGCCGCAGGCGGGCGCGTGCTCGCGGCCATAGGTGTGCCCCAGCTCGTGCGCGGTGTTCACATCTCTCCAGACCGGCTCATCCACGACTACGGCGGTCGGCGTGCCGATGTAGCCGATACCGACGATGCCCACCGTGTACGTGACGCGGACGACACCCACATAGGTCATCGACGTGCCTTCCGCCACTCGAACCGCGTCGATCTCGCTGAGAATCTTGGTCCACGCGTTTTCGCTGCCATTCTCGACGTTTGTACTGGTCGTATAGGTCGCGTGGACACTCAGCCCCGGTGCGAGGAAGGGGTACATTCGGGCGGCCAGCACGTCGTAGGTCGCGGCGTTCGCAACGGTGACGTCCCCGGTGAGCCCGTTGCCGGTTTGTTTGACCGGCACGAAGCGGTAGTTCTGCGCCGTGGTGGATCGCACGGTCTCCGAGGATGAGAGCGTGTTGTTGCCTTCGTCGCCCTCGGTGATGAGATGATCGGGATCGACCTCCGCCACGATCGAGTACCCGGGCTGCACCAGGCTCCCCGGGACGCTGTAATTCCAGGAAGAGGACAGATCGCTCTCATCGAGGGTAACTGGTGCCGGGTGTGATCCGGCGATCGTGGTGGACGCCACCAGCGACGCGCCGTTGTAGAAACTGACGCGCACCGACGGCACATCGGCCGCGTTCTGGTTGGCACGGGCAAAGACCCGCAGCAGTGCTGCCTTGCTCTTGATCAGAGGTACGGCATTGCTCAACGTCTGCACCGATTGCGTCACGTAGATCTTGTCGACCGTCAGATCGAGAATCGTGGGACCGCTATTCCCTGCCCGGATCTCGATGCCCATCGCCCCGCCGTTGGCCGCCGCCCAGCTGGCCGCAATCGCGGGACGGTTGGTGGCCCACTCCGCCTCGAGATCCGAAGCCGTCCCCTCTGCCGACGGCTGCTCGGCGATCTCCGCGAACCCGGACCCCGGCGTGACGGCCACCGCGTTCTTGGCGACCCCGAACACCCCGTAGGCGACGTTGTTGGCATTCCCAAACGCTCCCAGCGCGGCCGTGAGGCCGCTCACGCCGTCACCTTGACTCGTCCCGGTCTGCGCGATGGCGCCCGACCCGTTGACGCCCGTGCCGTCCACCCCACTCCACTGCGAGACGATCCACTGACAATTGGAAGTGGATTTGGCGAACGTGATCGTCAGAGGGCCGCTGCCCGGGCTGGCGCTCATCGCCCGAAACACCGTCAACCGTTTGCGTGGCGAGCCGGCACCGTCGAAGGTGAAACTGGCGACCACGGTCCACCCGGTCATCCCGCCGCCGGAGAGTGTGGGAACAGCCGGGGTGCTGGAGCTGTGGCCCAACACGGCCACGGTGACGAGCGCGTTAGGCGCCGGAGTGATGCTCGCGGTGGTGTAGACCCTCTGGTTGACCGCGTTGTTCCCTGAGGTCAACAAAGTGTGGGCAATCGTTCCCCACCGGTGTTGGGGGGTCCGAATGTCACCGTGACCGCATGATCGACGCTCATCGGGAGTTTGCAAATGCCGGTCCCGGTGCAATCCCCGCTCCATCCCGTGAAGATCCCGCCGGTTGGCGTCAGCGTGACCGAGTCAGTGGCGAGATACACAGCGGTGCACGATGCGCTCGCCGGGCTGACGCAGGTCCCACCTGGCTGGGGCGCCGGAGCGAGTGAGACCTGGCCGCTTCCCACCAGCGTCAACGACAGGGTGTGCGACGCCACCGACGCGAACGCGGCGGTCACGGAGTGATTCACGCCCATCGCCAGGGCGCAGCTTCCGCTCCCGGTGCAATCCCCGCTCCACCCGACGAAACTCCACCCGGAGAGCGCGGTGGCCGTCAACGTCACGTTGTCGGTGGTGAAGTAGACGCCGGTACACGTGGTGGTGGCCGGATTGGCGCAGGTTCCGCCGCTGCGCGATGCCGGATTCATCGCCACGGTTCCGTTGCCGGCGATGGTGAGTGAGAGGGTAGTAGTAGAAGGGGGCGTCGTTGAGCCCGAAACAATCTCGATCCCCAGGACTCCGGCGTTGGCGCTGGCCCAGGCCGCCGTAATCGCCGGCTGATTGGTCGCGAGCTCGGCCTCGAGGTCGGACAGTGGGCTCTCGCCCGACGCTTGCTCAGCCATCTCCGTGAAGCCCGCGCCCGGCGTGACCGAGGGCGTGTTCTTGGCGACACCGAACACGCCGTACGCCACGTTGTTGGCATTTCCAAAGGCGCCGAGGGCGGCCGTGAGGCTACTGACGCCGTCGCCCTGACTCGTCCCCGACTGCGCGATGGCGCCCGATCCGTTGACGCCGGTGCCGTCCACGCCGGTCCACTGCGAGACGATCCACTGACAATTGGAAACAGAGCTCGCGAACGTAATCGTCAGGGGACCGGTGCCCGGCGCGGCGCTCATCGCCCGGTACACGGTCAACCGCTTGTGCGGCGTGGCGACGCCGTCAAAGATCACGCTGGCCACCACGGTCCACCCGGTCATCCCGCCGCCCGAAAGGGTGGGACTGGCCGGCGCAACGGAGGAGTTGTGCCCCAGGACGGCCACCGTGACGAGGGCGTTGGGCGCCGGAGCGAAGCTCGCGGTGGTGTAGATCCTCTGGTTGAGAACGTCGTTTCCCGAGGTCAGGACGGACTGCGCAATCGCGCTGATCAACTGCGCGCTGACCGCCCCCTCGTGCCCAGGCGAGGTCGGGCTGCGGACTTCGCTGCACGTCGTCGTGGCGCCAAACAACGCGAGCGCGAGTATGCGCCGCCCGGAGGCGAGCGCCGATCGCTGGGTTGGGGTCATGGCCGGCTGGATTTGTTGCAACTCCCAGGCCGTGGAGGCCCCCGGAAGGCGTTTGACACCGCTCAGGGAACGGGCTTAGATGAAAGAGCCAACTCTCGGGATCCCCAATGCTTACCGCCCGTCTTGTCCTCATCGCTACCCTCGGGGCCGCCGCGCTCTCCACCGACGGCACCCTCAACGTGCTGCGCGTCTCCCCCAAGAACACGGGCGAATCGACCGAGGATATCACGGTCACCTTCGACCGGCCGGTCGCGGGCGGGCTCGACTCGACCGTGAATCCGCGCACCATTTTCCGCATCACTCCCCGGGTGCTGGGCAAGATCGAATGGCGCGATCCGGTCACGATCCGGCTCCACCCGAACGCCCCGCTTCCCGCCGGTGTGACCTACACCGTCACGATCGCCAACACGTTCCACGCGATGGACGGCAGCCGACTCGCCGCGCCTTACACGTTCAGGTTCCGGATCAAAGGCCCGCGGGTCGTGGACGCGATGCCGGTGAACCAGTGGAATAATCCCCGCTACCTCACACCCGACACCCGCTTTACCCTGCTCGTGTCAGCGCCCGCCGACTTGTCGCTGCTCGCCACGCTCATCAGCGTGGACGCGGGACAGTGCGTCCCCGGCAAGTCCATCCCGCTGCGCCCCGTCCGTCAGCGCCGCATCGGCCGGACCGACGAGCGGTGGCAATACTACGGCGACTGGACCGCCGATTCGACGCGCGACCTGCGTCGGGTGATCGAGCTCGTTCCCTCCGAGCCGTTGCCCTCCAACTGCGCCGCGATCTTACGGGTGCCCGAGCGCGTGGACAGCATCACCAGCTCGCGTCCGTGGCCGTTCCATACGTACGGGCCGTTGGCCGTCGACAGCGTCCGCTGCGGCTACGACGAGCGGTCCGCTGTCCCATCGGCCCCGCCCGTGTCTACTTCAGCACCCCGATCCGCGGCGACGAAATCCTGCGCCGTGTCCACCTGGCCCCGACCGCGACGCTGACCGTGGGCGACACCACCCAGTCCTCCGCCGCGTGGGAGCTGCAGGCCGAGCTGAAGCCCCGGACCCGCTATCTCGTGACGGTCGACAGTGGGCTGACCGACATCTTCGGCCAACGACTGACGGCGCGCTTCACCAAGAGCTTCGGCACGACCTCCTACACGCCACAGGTGCGCTACCCGTATGGGCGCATGGTCGTCGAGCGTGAGGGTCCCCGGACGCTGGCCGTGCAGCACGTCAACGTGGATTCCCTCACCGTCACGATCGTGGGCGTGCCCGATTCACTCGAGGCCAAGATCCTGGGCAACGAGGGCAGCTGGGGAGACGTGTGGGAGCAACTCAAGGGCCAGGCGACCGTGGCGATGATTCCGGTTCGCGCCACGCAGGACGTCCCCAAAGTGTCCGCGATCCGCATCCCGGCGCTGAACGCCGCCCGCGCGGGCAACGCAACGTTGCAGATGATCCGTATTTCGAGCCCGTCGCTCGATACGACCAACGAGCGCAACACGTCCACCGCCGTCGTCCAGCTCACCGACCTCGCCGTGCATGCTCGCATCGGGGCGGAGGAAGGGGTCGTGTGGGTGACCGGCGTGAGCGACGGCCTGCCGCGCCGTGGCGCCCGTGTCACGCTGTATGACAACGAAGGAAAGACGCGCGCGTCGGCGATGAGCCGACGCGCAGGGAGTGGCGCGCCTCACCGGCTACGCGCGCGACACGGCGCAGACGCAAGCGGAAGGCGATGAGGGCGACGAGTGCGAGTACTGCGACTATTCGGGCTTCGAGGGATCGGTGGCCGCCGCGCTCGGCACCGATCGGGCCGTCGTGAGCGTCAGCCGCTACGATCCCGACCTCTCTCCCTGGCAGTTCAACGTTTCGGCGGCCTATGGACCCGACCGGCTGGAACGGGCGGCGGCGCTGTTCACCGAGCGCGGCATCTACCGTCCCGGCGAACCGGTCTACGCCAAAGCGATCGTGCGTGACGGTCTGCTGGGCAACCTGCGCACGCCGCGCGGCGATTCGCTGCGCTGGGTGTTTACCGATCGCGAGAACAGCGTCACCAAAGACACGACAGTGCCGCTCTCGCCCTTCGGCACGGCCGACCAGTCGTATGCGATCCCGGCGGACGCCCCGCTGGGCACCTACACGGTGCGCATCGACCGCCGCCTGGACGGCAAGTGGCGCTCGGTGGCCACCACGAACTACCGCGTGGCGGAGTACCGCCCGCCCGAGTTTCTCGTGAGCGTCGCGACCGGAGAGCGCACGCCGCGGTTCGCGGGCGACTCCGTCAGCGCCACGGTCGAAGCCCGCTATCTCTTCGGCGCGCCGATGGGTCGCGCCGCGATCAGCTGGTTCGTCCGGCAACGCACCGCCAGCGGGTGGGAGTTCGAGATCCCCAACACCGAGGGGTACACCGTCGGCGAACAGGGCTGGTGGTGGGAGGAAGCGCAGGACGAGAACTCGGGCTCGGGTTCCGTGTTCGCGAACGCGACCGACACCCTCGATGCCACCGGGCACCTCACGCTCAAGGCCGCCGCGCCGGCACCCGCCAAGGGCAAGCCGGCCTGGATCTCGTTCGAGGCGACCGTCACCGACGTGAACCGTCAGACGGTCACCGCCGCCGCCTCGGTGCTGCTCCACCCGGCGAGCTTCTACATCGGCGCCAAGGTGGAGGGCAACGGACTACTTCTGGACGGTGGGAAAGCCCCGCACGGTGAGCCTGCTCGCGGTCACGCCGGATGGCAACAGAGTTGCGGGGATAGCGATGCGCGGCACCCTGATCCGGCGCGAGTGGCATCAGGTCCGGCGCGAGCGCGAGGGCTACGACGAGACCGTCGGTGAGTGGGTGGCCGACACGGTCGATCGGTGCGAGGTCACGAGCGCCGTGCAGCCCGCGACGTGCCGCTTTACCCCGACCGCCGGCGGCTCCTACACGATCCGGTTCGCCGCCACCGACGCCAAGGGGCGATCGGTCGCCACCAGCTTCTATCGCTGGGTCGATCGGCTCCGATTGGGTGCCGTGGAACGACGCGTCGCAGTTCAAGATGGATGTCGTTCCCGACCGGACGCGCTACGCGGTGGGCGACACGGCCACGGTGCTGTTTGCGGCCCCGTTCACCAACGCGGAAGCCTGGGTCACGGTCGAGCGCGAGGGGCTGATCGAGCAACGCCGCCTGCGCATCACCTCGGGCACGACGATCCTCAAGCTGCCGATTACCGAAGCGTACGTGCCCAACGCGTTCGTCTCGATCATCGTCGCCCGGGGCCGCAGCGCCCCGCCGGCCGCTCCGGACGACCCCGGCCGGCCGACAATTCGCGTCGGCTACGCCGAGCTGCGCGTCGTTCCGGAAGTGAAACGGCTGACGGTCGACGTGAAGGCGCAAGCCGATGAGTACCGACCGGGTGATTCGGCCCGTATCGACGTACAAGTCAGGGATGTGGGGAAGCGGGGACGTAGGAGTGAAGTGACGCTGTGGGCCGTGGATGAGGGTGTCTTGTCGCTGACCGGATACCGGACCCCTGACCCCGTGGACCTGCTGTACCAGCCACGCGGCCTCGGGCTCCGGCTCGCGAGCACGCTGACGTCGGTCGCGGCGCAGGTGACCGAGGGCGAGAAGGGGCGGGCTCCGGGCGGCGGTGGCGGCATGGACGTCGAGGGAATCCTGCGCTCCCGCTTCCAGACGACCGCGTTCTTCCTCGGCTCGGTCGTGACCGACTCCGCCGGCCGCGGAAGCGTCGCGGCGAAGCTGCCCGACAATCTGACGACGTTCCGCGTCATGGCCGTGGCCGTGACGGCGGGCGACCGCTACGGATCGGGAGAGTCGAAACTGCTCGTGACTCGTCCCCTGGTGGCGCGGCCGGCGCTGCCGCGGTTCCTGCGCGAGGGCGACTCGCTCCTGGCCGGTATCGTCGTCAACAGCCGTCTCGGCGGTACGCCGACCGTCACGGTGCAGGCCCGGGCGCAAAACGCGTCGCTGCTCGGCCCCGATACGAAAACGGCGACACTCGAGGCCGGACGCGGCCGCGAAGTCCGGTTCACGTTCCGGGGCACCCCCGGCGATACCGCCGCATTCCAGTTCAAGGCATCGAGCGGTAGCGACGCGGATGCGGTCCAATCACGGTTGCCGATCCGGCCCTCGTTCCATTCCCGCGCGTTTGAAGTGGCCGGAACGCTGATCGACTCGAACACCGCCGAGTTCGTGTTCCCCGAGCCGCTCGACCCGGACCGCTCGCGCCTCGTGCTGTCGTACGGGAGCTCGGCGCTGGCGCTGGTCCGCGGCTACCGCGAGACGTTGCGGGTTTATCCCTACTACTGTTCGGAGCAGGTCGCGAGCGTCGCGCTGCCCCTGATCGCGTTGTATCGGGCCCAGATCCAGCTCGGCGGCAAGCCGTTCCTCTCGGGCGACCCCAAACGCGAGATCCAGGAGGCGGTGGCGATCCTCGCCGGCCGCCAGCGCGACGACGGGGCCATCGGGCTGTGGAGCAAGAGTGACTGGTCCACGCCGTGGATCTCCGCCCACGCCGGGCGCACCCTGCTCGCGGCTCGAAGCGCGGGCGTCGCGGTGAACGATTCGGTCATTCAGCGTCTCGCGACGTATCTCACCAATCAGCTCCACAACCCGGCGAAGCTGATGGTCCCGGTGACGAACTGGTACGACGACCAGAAGGTGTGGCTCGGCGAGCGCGCCGCGGCGGCCGACTTCCTGAGTCGCGCCGGACGGCCGGACATTGCCGCGGAGAACGATCTGCTGCAGCGCGCGCAGATGCTGTCGTGGGAGGACCGGGCGCTGCTGGCCGAGATGCTGGCGCGCCGGCGCGAGCTGGTGGCCGCGCGGTCGCTTCTGGCTCCGGCCTGGGCGCAGATCACGGTCGAGGGGCGGCGCGCCGTGCTGCCCACCGACGCGTCGGCCAAGTACTTCTACTTCTGGTCCAACGTCCGGCCGGCCGCGCGGCTGCTCACCGCGACGCTGGCGGTGCAGCCGGGTCATCCGCTGGTCGGGCCACTGGTCGAGGCGGTGGCCCAGCGCGGACGGGCCGATCCCTGGTGGTGGTGGGATACCCAGGATTACGCGTCCGCGGTCGAGGCGTTGTCGCGCTATGACACGTACCGGCAGCACGCGGCGGCGCGGCCGCTGCGCGTCAGCCGGGGCAGCCGCGTGCTGTTCGAGAAGGCCGCGGGCGGGGTCTTCAACGACACCACGATCGCGCTCACCGGCTTGCTCGCCACCCGCCCCGACGGCAAACAGTCGTTGCAGGTCTCGCTGGCGTCGTCCGGCACCGGGTCGCCCATCTTCTATTATCTGACGGTCCGCGAGGTGCCGAAGCAGCGACCGGTGACACCGTTCGACGCCGGCATCAAGGTCGAGCGCTGGTATGAGCGATACGACACGGCGACGCCGATTACGAGCATCGCCGAGGGCCAGCTGCTGCGGGTGAAGCTCCGCGTCACCGTGCCGACGCAGCGGAATTTCATCGTCGTCGACGACGCTCTCCCGGCCGGTCTCGAGGCGGTGGACCTCTCGTTGCGCACAGCGGGGTTGCCGCCTGTGGCACAGGGGCAAGGCGCAGATGAGGAGGAGCAGCAGGTGGCCGGCGCCGAGGGCGCCGGCTGGTACTATGGCTACTGGGAGTACGGCTGGTGGTCGCCCTGGGATCACCGTGAGCTGCGTGATGACCGTGTCGTCTATGTGGCGACAACGTTGTGGGCCGGGACCTACACCATGACTTACGTTGCACGGGCGACGACGCCGGGGGTGTTCGTCCGTCCGCCGGTGCACGCCGAGGAGATGTACAACCCGGCGGTCAACGGACGCAGCGATGGCGGCGTCTTCACGGTAACGGCGAAGGGACCATGACCCTCAGAATCCAGCAGTTCCCGGTAGCCGCGCTCGTCGCCCTGGCCGGGCTCCCAGTTATCCACCGGCCGGCGCTGGGGCAAGCGGCCGACACCAGCTCGCAGCGGCCCGCGGAAGTCAGGCTCGTGATGGGAAACAGCCGGCGCTATACCGGCAGCTATCAGGCGAGTGGGATGGCTCGGATCTGTGGGTACGGGCCGCTCCGCGATATGGCCGGCTTCGTCGACGGTTTCACCTTCTTGTTCCCCGACGGGGAAGACCTCGAAATCATCGACATCAACTTCAGTGCAGACACGCTTCCCGTCGGGAAGACGACGACCAGTTTCTACATCGCGATCAGTCTCAAGGCCAAGCAGGGCGGCCAGCCCCCCGGGTATGTCGTTCGTGCCAACGAGCCCAGGTTCAAGGAGACGGGGACGGCGACACTCACGGCGAGGGGTGGGACGGCCACGCTCACGGTCGTCGGCACCAACGACATGGGGGAGACGATGAACATGACGGCCGTGTGCGGGCCTCAGAAGCGGAGCCCGTGATACGGTTGTTGGGGCGCGGTGACGCGCCGACGCTCGAAGCGTTTCTCGTGCAGCACGCCGACACCTCCATGTTTCTCCGCTCCAACGCCCGCGCGGCCGGCCTCGCCTACGCGGGACAACCGCTGCAAGCCGAATACATGGCGGCCTTCGAGGGCGACCGCATCGTGGCCGTGGTGGCGCACTGCTGGAACGACATGCTACTGGTGCAGGCGCCGGAGCAGGTCGAAGCAGTGGCGCGTGCCGCCGTCAAACACTCGGGCCGACCGGTCACCGGTCTTTCCGGACCGGCCGACCAGGTCGCCGCCGCGCGGCACGCCCTGGGATTCGACGACCGCCCCACCCCGAAATTCGGTCGCGAAGAGTTGTTCGCTCTGGCACTGGAAGATCTCATCGTCCCGGACTCGATCGTCGACGGACGCTGGACCACGCGCCACCCTCGCTCGGATGAGATCGATCGCATGACCGATTGGCGGGTGGACTTCGCGCTCGAATCCTTGAAACGACCTGACGCTCCGGAGCTGCGCGAGGAATGCCGCGGCGAAGTGGCGATGATTCACGAGCGGGGGTCGGACTGGGTGCTCGAGGACCAGGGCGAGGTCGTCGCCTACTCGGCGTTCAACGCCCAGCTGCCCGATATCGTGCAGATCGGCGGGGTCTGGGTGCCGGTCGATCTGCGGGGTCGCGGCTACGGACGGGGCGTGGTTGCGGGGTCGCTGCTCGAGGTCCGCACCCGAGGGGTGACGCGCGCCGTCCTGTTCGCCGAACGCGAGGATGCCAAGCGGGCGTACGTAGGTATCGGATTCCAGCCCAAGGGAGACTTCGGCCTGGTCCTGTTTTGACAAGACTCGAACCTGCCTCGTGCGAGGCGCCAGGGTATAGTTCGAATCTCGATCGCACACCCCTTGATTCTATGACCTCTTCCTGACGGAGCACGTTCATGTTCGTCTCAGCACGTCTGGCCTCCGTGGCCACGCTGGTCGCGACGGGTCTCGCCGCCCAGGCCCCCGCCCCGGTGAGCCATTCCCTTCCCCTGAAGCACGCCCCCGCGCCTACTACGGCGGCGATCACCCCCGCCGACCTGATGACCCGGCTGTACATCTACGCCGATGATTCCATGATGGGACGTGAGGCCGGCACGCCGTGGAACCTCAAAGCCACGGCCTATGTCGCCGACCAAGTACGCCGCATGGGCCTCGTCCCCGCGGGCGACAGCGGGACGTATTTCCAGGATGTGCCGCTGGTGCGGTCGATATTCGATTCGACGACCGGCGTGACGGTCGACGGCGTCGCGCTCGAGACCTGGAGAGATTTCATTCCGCGCGACCAGGGCGGCCCGATGCGCCCACTCACGGATGTCGCGACGATCTACGCCGGCGTGTGGGGGGACAGCACCATGCTGCCGGCCGATCAGGGGGCCGGCAAGCTCGTGGTGATCGGCGTCCCGACGGGCGTCGGTCCCAATGGCCAGCCGCGCTGGCTCGTCTCGCGCCTCGCGGCCACGAATCGCTATCGTGCCGCGGCCGGCGTCGCGGTCGTGAGCATGGACTACTTCCCGCCGCAGTTTCTCGCCGGTTTCCGTACTCCGGGCCCGCAGCTCAAGACCGCCCCCGCCGTGCAATCGGATACGACTCCCCTGCCGAGCTACCTCTACGTCACGGCCGCGACGGCGCGCGGACTGTTCGGCGCACCGCTCGACAGCGTCCGGGTCGGCGCCACGGGAAAGACGGTGCGTGGCCGGATTGCCTTTGTGGAAGTGAAAGCCCCGGCCAGGAACGTGGTCGCGATCCTGCCGGGCAGCGATCCGAAGCTCAAAGGACAGTACGTGGCGATCGGCGCGCACAATGACCACATCGGGTTCGACAACTCGCCGGTGGACCACGACTCGCTGCGCGCCTCGAACCAGGTGATCCGTCCCAGCGGCGCGGATTCCCCCGAGCGTCCAGCGACTGCGGCGGAGCAGACGCGGATCGCCGCCATTCTCGACAGTTTGCGCAAGGCTCACCCGGCGCGGCGCGATTCGATTTCCAACGGGGCAGACGACGACGGGTCGGGCACGGTCACGGTGCTCGAGATCGCCGAGCAGTTCGCGGCGGCGCGTCCCAAGCCCAAACGCTCGCTGCTCTTCATCTGGCACACGGGGGAGGAGCTGGGGCTGTTCGGCTCGCAGTGGTTCACCGACCATCCAACGGTGCCGCGCGATTCGATCGTCGCCGAGCTGAATATCGACATGGTGGGTCGGGGCGATTCCGCCGACACGCAGGGCGGCGGGCCGGCCTACCTGCAGCTGATCGGCTCACGCCGTCTCTCGACCGAGCTCGGCGATCTGGTGGAAACGGTGAACAAGACCGAGCCGCATCCATTTGCTTTTGACTACCAGTACGATGCGAACGGGCACCCCGAGCAGTACTACTGCCGCAGCGATCACTACGAGTACGCCCGTTATGGGATCCCGATCGTCTTCTTCACGACCGGCAACCACGAGGATTACCACCAGGTCACCGACGAGCCGCAGTACATCGACTACGCCCACATGGCGCGGGTGGCGCAGCTGATCGCCGATATGGCGAAAACGGTGGGGAACCTCGATCACCGCGTGGTGGTGGATAAGCCGAAGCCAGACCCGAATGGACCCTGTAGGCAATAGGGGATAGTCGGCAGGGCACAGGCCAGGCGAACTACTAGACGTACAGACGTGTAGCGGGGAATCGTGTCGAGTGAACAGGGTTGTCCTGATCACCCTCACGACTATTTCCCGCCACACGTCTATACGTCTAGTCTATCGCCTATCCTGTATCCTCGGACTATCAAGCCATCTACCATACCGTCGCCAGGTTTTGCATCGCTCTCCAGGCCCTGAATACCTCCCGGAAGTCGTGGTGTGTGAAGGCGACGGTCCGACCCCCGGTGCGCAGTGCACCGGGGGTGATTGCTGCCATATCGGCTTCGACCGTCTTTGAGAAATCGACTTCGAGCGTGATCGGGTCTTCGATCGTGAAGCGGCGGGTGTTGCGACGCTTGAGCGCCTTGGCGGACGCCTCGCGAATCCGTCGGCACGCCACCGCCGGCGCGAGGCTCTTGGCGGCGTGGCGACCCACCGCCTCCTTCACGATGACGGTGGTGATGTCCTCTCCGAGCAAGTCGTGCGCCTCGGCGGCGAGCGCGGCGTCGCCGCTCACCAGCAGAACGGGGACGTCGAAACACCCCGCCAGCGCCGCGTTCAGACCGAGCTCGCCCACCGAGCGGCCGTTCAAGCGAACGTCGAGAATGCGGTCGAGGTACGTGTGATCGAGGATCGCATTGCGGGTGCCGGCGCGGGCGTGATAGCCGATGAACAGGGCCGCATCGAATCCGCCGTCGACGCCTTCCATCATGGAGCGCGGCTTGGGGCCGCCGGACATCAGCTCGGCCGATTCGTTCAGCTCTTCGGCGAGCAGGTTGCGCATCTCCCAGTGGCTGTCGTTGACCAGCACCCGGGTGGCGCCGGCGTCCAACGCTCCCTGGATCGCCGCGTTCGCCTCGGCGGTCATCAGCTTCCGGAAGCGGGCGTACTCCGGGGCGCAACGGGGATCGATCGGGTTGGTCTGGTCTTCATGGACGACGCCGGCGACGCCTTCCATGTCGACAGAGATATAGACGCGCATTGGGAGAAGATACTGCGCTATGAGCTATCAGCTATCAGCTATCAGCCAAGCTGATGGCTGACAGCTGATGGCTGACAGCGCATCTTTCCAGTATGAATGCTGGCTACTCGACCCGAACGCTCGTCGCCAAGCTCGGCATCAAGCCGCATACCCGCATCGCGGTGATGGGGGCACCGCGCGGCTTCCGCGCCACGCTCGGCGACCTCCCGCCGGGTGTCGCGATCACCAATACGCTGCGCGGGACATTGCCGCTGATTCATTTTTTCACCAAGCAGCGCGCGGCGTTGCAGTCACGGTTCCCCATGCTGAAGCGTGCCCTGGCGGCCGATGGCGCCCTGTGGATCTCCTGGCCGAAAAAAGCGTCTGGCGTGGCCACCGACCTCACCGAGGACGGCGTGCGGGCCGTGGCCCTGACGAATGGATTGGTGGATGTGAAGGTCTGTGCGGTCGATGACGTTTGGTCGGGTCTCAAACTGGTCCGACGCCTGAAGGACCGTACTAAGCTGAAGGCTGATAGCTGATAGCTGGTAGCTGATTTTGCTTTGCCACACAAAGTACTTGACAACAATGAGTGAGAATCCTAAATTGCCCTCCAGCATGGCATCGCCGCAGCCGCTCGCCGACCGAGCGCTCGACAACCTGCGCTTCATCCGCGCCACCATGGAGCGCGCCGGATCGTTCACGGCCGTCCCCGGGTGGGGACAGGTGGCCGTCGGCACCACCGCCTTGTTGGCGGCTGTGGTGGCGGCGCGACAACAGTCGACGCTGAACTGGCTGGTGGTGTGGTTGGGTGAGGCGATGGTCGCGTTGACCATCGGCGGCTGGACCATGCTGCGGAAGGCACGGGCGGTGAACGATTCCCTGCTCTCGGGGCCCGGCCGTCGCTTCGGACTGAGCTTTCTGCCGCCCCTGATGGTGGGCGGGCTGTTGACCGTGGCGCTGTACTTCGGGGGCGCCAGGGCGCTGATCCCGGCAGTGTGGCTGCTGCTCTACGGTACGGGCGTCATCACGGGCGGTGCCTTCTCGGTGCCGATCGTGCCGGTGATGGGACTCGGGTTTCTGGCGCTCGGCACCGTGGCGCTGTTCGCTCCCGGGTTGGGGAACTGGCTGCTCGCCGCCGGCTTCGGCGGCCTGCATATTGTGTTCGGATTCTGGATTGCGCGGAGGTACGGTGGCTAGATCGAACGCGGCACGGCACGCGTCGGCGACGGACAGTGGCAGCGGGGCAGCGCGTGGCGCGGCCCGGGCCGCGGCCGATCTCGATCGGCTGATCCACGAGCGCGTGCGACTCGGCATCGTCTCCGCCCTCGCCGGACTCGAGCGCGCCAGCTTCAACGAGCTCAAAGCGCTGCTGAAGGTCTCCGACGGCAATCTCAGCGTCCATGCGCGCAAGCTCGAGGACGCCGACTACATCGCCTGCGTCAAATCGTTCGATGGCCGCATGCCCAAGACCGAGTACCGGTTGACCGCGGCGGGCCGGCGCGCGCTGGAGCGCTATCTCGATCACATGGAAGCACTGATTCACGCCACGCGGTAGGCCTTTTTATTTGGAGTTGTACTTTATGAAACAAAGTACTCTGCATGCAGCGATCATCATGGATGGCAACGGGCGCTGGGCCAGCCGGCGCGGTCTGTCCCGATCGTCCGGCCACCGCGTCGGCGCCGAGGCGGTCCGCCGAGTCGTCGAAGCAGCGCCCGAGCTTGGGATCGGCGCGCTGACGCTGTTCGCCTTCTCGGCCGACAACTGGAAACGCCCCGCGGCCGAAGTGAACACGCTGATGCGGCTGTTTGCCCGGCACCTGCGCACCGAGACGCCTCGCTGCCTCGCCAACGGCGTCGCGCTCCGCGTCGTCGGGCGGCGCGATCGGCTCCCGGGACCCCTGGTCGACACGATCGAGCGCACCGAAGCGGCCACGGCCCGAGGCACGAAACTCGACCTGCGGCTCGCGGTGGATTACTCCGCCCGTGCCGCCATCGAGCGGGGTCACCTGCTGCCCGACGTCGATCTCTTGATCCGCACCGGCGGCGAGCACCGCCTCTCCGATTTCCTGCTGTGGGAGTGCGCCTACGCCGAGTTGTATTTCAGCCCCATGATGTGGCCCGACTTTGGTGCCGCCGATCTGGCGGCCGCCGTCACCTGGTTCCACGCCCGCGAACGCCGCTTCGGGGGCCTCAAGGAGAGCGCATGATTACCGATAGTCTTGGTGCCGTCTCATTCGGCTTGTTCATCGTCGCCGTGCTCGGCACGCTCGCCCTGGGCGCCAGCTATGTCCTCGCCCTCCTCCTCAAGAAAGCCCTCTGGGCACAATGGATCCTGCGGCTCGAGCTCGCCGGGCTGGCGCTCTACGTCGTGCTGTTCTTTTACTCCTCCTTCACCAGTCACACGCGTGAGCTCGCGGTCGGGGAAGAAAAGCACATCTGCGAAGTGGATTGCCACCTCGCCTACGCCGTGACCGGCGTTCAGACGGCAAAACAATGGAACGGCCGCACGGCCCAGGGCACGTTCACGATCGTGACGGTGCGGATCCGATTCGATTCGAACACCATCGCCAGCTGGCGCCCGCGGGACGTCCCGGTCTATCCAAACGGCCGCGCCGTGGCGCTGGTCGACGGGCAAGGACGCCAGTACCCCGCTCCGGTCGACGCCCTGACCCGCAAGCTCGTGCCGGGCGAGTCGTACACGACAGACTTCGTGTTTGACGTGCCGCCGGGCGCCACCGATTTGCGCCTGATGCTCGCCAGCAACGATTGGCCGACCCATCTCATGATCGCCCACGAGAACGCCTTCCTGCACGGCAAGGTGTTGTTCCGCGTGTCCGCGTGAACACGGTCACGGTATCGCACCCGCGGCTTGGCCTCACGGTGCTGGGGCTCGCGGCCGCACTCGGCCTGCTGGGTGATCAGCTGCTGCGCGCCATGCCGTGGGGACTCAATCTGACGCTCGTCTCACTGGCGCTGATCGCCGCGGGCACGTGGCTGGTGCTTCGCTACCGGCTCCCGGCCTCCAAGGACGCACCCTGGTTGGCCACCACCGCCGTGCTGTGCGCGGTGGCGTTCGTCCGGCGTGATTCGGCAGCGCTGCAGACCATCGATGTGTTCACCCTGCTCGGGATACTCGGGTTATGCCTGTTGGCCGCGCAGGGCGCCGCGATCCGCCACCGCGGCATCACCGTGTACCTGGTCGCGATCTGCACTGCCGCGGCCCACACCTGGTTCGGCGCCCCACGACTCGTGTTCGGCGACATGCGCTGGGGCGAAGTTCCAGTACGGGGACGGTGGCGTGAGGTGGGCGCCGTCGCCGCCGGTCTGTTGATCGCGTTGCCGCTGCTGGCGGTGTTTGGAGGATTGTTTGTATCGGCCGATGCCACCTTCGATTCCCTCGTGTCGAGCGTGCACATCGACGTGCCGCTGCTGATGAGCCACGTGGCGTTGACCGGCGTGTGCGCCGCGTTCGCCGCCGGTGCGCTCCGCGGGGCCTGGCTCGGCAATCCCGCCGTCGCCGCAATCGGCGAGCGGATGGCCTCCCCCGCCCTGCGCTACATGACGGGAGTCACTGTGCTCGCCGCGCTCGACGCCCTCTTCCTTCTGTTCGTGGCGGTCCAGGCACGCTGGCTGTTCGGCGGCGCCGACCTCGTGCAAGCGACGACCGGGTTGACTGTAGCGGAATACGCCCGGCGCGGATTCTTCGAGCTGGTGACGGCCGCGGCGCTCGTGGTGCCGGTCCTGCTGGTCGCGGAGTGGGCCACGCTGCGGGAGGGCCCGAAACAGGAAACGTCGTTCCGGGCGCTGGCCACGTTGCTCGTGCTGCTGGTCGGCGTGCTGCTCGTGTCCGCGCTGCAGCGCATGCTGCTGTATGTCCAGGCATTCGGACTCACCGAGCAGCGGCTGTACACCACCGCGTTCATGCTCTGGGTGGCCCTGGTGTGCGGATGGCTCGCCTGGACGGTGCTCCGAGGCGCCCGGCCACGGTTCGCGTTCGGCGCCTTGGTGCAAGGACTCGCCGTGCTGGCCGGACTCCATGTAGTCAACCCGGACGCGCTCATCACCCGCGTGAATGTGGCACACGCGTCAGGCTCCGGTCCTGCCTTCGATGCCGCGTATGCCGCCGGCAAGCTCAGCGCGGACGCGGTGCCTACCCTCCTCGCCGCACTGCCGCGGCTTACCCCCGAAGAGCGCGCGGTGGTCGCGAACCGGCTGCTGACGCGTTGGGGCACTGCCTCGACCCGAGACTGGCGCTCGTGGAATTGGGCCGACCACGAGGCGCGCACCCTGGTGCGCGCACAGGCCGCCGCGCTCGCCGCAATCCAGCGACCCCTCCTCGTGACCGGAATCCCCCCGTCTAGATAGGGGCGGCTACATTTCCGGGCGTGGGACTGCGCATCGTGCAGGTCGACGCCTTCAGCGCCAAGCCGTTCGGCGGGAACCCCGCCGCGGTGTGTGTCCTCGCTCACGCCGCCGACAAGAAGTGGATGCAGCACGTCGCCCGCGAGATGAACCTCTCCGAAACCGCGTTTCTGTTTCGCACCCGTGAAGCCTGGAACCTGCGCTGGTTCACACCCTCCGTGGAAGTCGTGCTGTGCGGCCATGCGACGCTCGCCTCCGCGCACGTGCTGTGGGAGGACGACCATATTCCCACCGGCATGCAGGCGCGCTTCGACACGCAGAGTGGTCGCCTCACCGCCGACCTTCGGGGTGAGTGGATCGAGATGGATTTTCCTTCCCAGGCCACGACTCCGGCCACACCACCGGATTCCCTGCTCGCGTCATTAGGCGTACAAGCGAAATACGTAGGGAAGAACCGTACGGACTACCTGGTTGAGGTGGAGAGTGAGAGCCAGGTCCGCGCCGTCACGCCGGACTTCACCCTGTTGCGCACCTTGCCAATCCGGGGCGTGGTCGTCACCGCGCGGGCGTCGTCGGCCGGATTCGACTTCGTGTCCCGGTTCTTCGCTCCCGGGGCCGGCGTGGATGAGGATCCGGTGACCGGCTCCGCTCACTGTGCGCTGGCTCCCTACTGGAGCCAGCAGCTCGGCAAGACATCGCTGGTCGGCTTCCAGGCCTCGGCGCGCGGCGGGGTCGTGGCCGTCCGCGTGGCCGGCGACCGCGTCATTCTGGGCGGACAGGCGGTGACCGTGCTGCGTGGGGAATTACTCACGTAACCAATGATCAGCGCTCAGGGTCTGACGCGCGCGTTCGACGGTGTGGTTGCCGTGGAGAGTCTCAGCTTCGCCATCCCGGAGGGCACGTTGTTCGCCCTGCTGGGCCCCAATGGCGCCGGCAAGACCACGACCGTGCGCCTGCTGATGGGTCTCATCGGCCCGACCGCGGGGACCGCGACCGTGGCGGGTTACCGCGTGGGCGGCGGCGCCGACTCGGGGCGCCTGCTGCGCCGCGCCTGCGGCCTGCTCACCGAGGCACCCGGCTTCTACGAGCGGATGTCGGCGCACGACAACCTCCTCTTTTTCGGCCGGTTGTACGGCATTCCGGAACGCACCCTGATGCACCAGCTCGAGCGCTATTTCCGGCTGCTCGAGTTGTGGGATCGCCGCGACGACGTGGTGGGCACCTTCTCCAAGGGCATGAAACAGCGGCTCGCGATCATTCGCGCCCTGTTCCATGACCCCAAGGTCGTTTTCCTCGACGAGCCGACCGCCGGACTCGACCCGGAGGCGGCGTTGGAGGTACGCGAGCTGATCGCCCGCCTCAAGACCGAAGGGCGGACCATCGTCGTCTGCACGCACAACCTGGACGAAGCCGAGCGGCTCGCCGACAGCGTGGGCATCCTGCGCCGGCGGCTCCTGGTCTGCGACACCATGGCCCGGCTGCGCGCGGGCAGCGATGGGAACGGTCGCGTCACCGTGCGCGTCACCCTCACGGAGCCGGCCGCGCTTTATGCCCCCGCCCTGATCGCGGAGCCGCCACAGCCGGAGCTGCGCGACGTCCAGGCCGTGGACACGGTGCTGTCGGCGCGTTGTCCCAAGGACGGCGTACCGGCGCTCGTCGCCTGGCTGGTGGGCCGCGGCGCCGGCGTTCGGGAGGTCCAGGCCGCGACGGACTCGCTCGAATCGATCTACCTGCGGGCCGTCCGGATGGGGGGCGGGCGATGACCCGTTCGGTGCTGTTCTTGTTTCTCGAGCGCGAATGGCACGACACGCGGCACAACTCGCGCGTATTGCCGCTCTACTTCATCATGCCACTCGTGGCCGTCGCCCTGCCCGTACTGCTGGCCCTGATGTCGCCGCACATGGTGCGGGATCTGCAGCGGAACACGGATCCGTCCATGGCGGCGTTATTGCAGGGCCTCACGCGGCTCTCGGAGTTCAGCGGCATGCCGCCGGGTGAGGCGTTGGCGCGCTATCTGCTCCGGACCACGGCCGGGATGTTTCTGCTGATGCCGATCGCGATTGCCTCCACCGTCGCGGCGTTTTCGATCGTCGGCGAAAAACAGCAGCGCACGCTCGAGCCGATCCTCGCCACGCCCATCACCGACCGCCAGCTGCTGTTGGGGAAACTACTCGCGTGCGTCGGTCCCACCGTGATCGCGACCTGGGCCGCGGGCGCCGTGGCGATCCTGGTCGTCAATATGGTCTTCGCGTCGCGCGGTATGTCCACGCCGCTGCCGGATCGTTTTTGGGTCGTCGTCCTTCTGGTGCTGGCACCGGCGCTCGCGGCCGCGGTCGCCCTCGTGACGATGCGCCTGTCGGCCAAGTCGTCGGACCCGCAGGCCACGGTGCAGACCTCGGCGCTCGCCGTCCTGCCGTTGTTTCTCTTGCTCGTTGCAGTGTTCGGCCGGCTGCTGACCCTTTCGTTCCCCGCGCTGCTCGGTGGATGCGCCCTGGTGCTGCTGGTCGATGTCGCGTTGTTCCGGATGAATGTCGTGCGGTTTCGGCGCGAAGAGATTCTGACGCGATGGAAATGAGTCGCCATCGCTTCGTTACTTTTCTCCCATGACGACCACCACTACCCCTTCACGCGCCACCCGTCTGGTCGGCTACGCCTGCGCCTTGGGCGCGGGCGCGATCTGGGGCACGACGGGTCTCTTCTCCACGATCCTGTACTCGCATGGCTCCACTCTCACCGGTGTCGGGTTCTGGCGGCTGCTCATCGGGATCCTGGGCATCGTGGCCTGGGGCGTGTTCGTGGATCGCGGGCTGTTTCGCATCGATGCCCGAGGCTGGCTGCTCGTGGGACTGGGCGGCGGCGCGCTGGTGGCGCTGTTCGAGGTGGCCTATCAATTCGCCATTTCCGGCGCCGGGGTGGCGGGCGCCGCGGCGTTGCTCTACACGGCGCCAGTGCTGGTCGCCCTGCTCGCCAAGCCGCTCCTGGGTGAGCGCCTCACCCGCTCCGACTCGTGCTCGCGGTCGTCGTGATGATCGGGAGCCGTGCTCGCCGTACTGGGTGGTAGTCGCGAAGGCGTCACCATCGCGACCACGCTCAAGGAAGGAGTCGTCGGCGGCGACGCTCGCCGCATTAGCTACGCCGGGACGACGCTGCTAGCCCGCTATGCAGTGCCCCGGTATGGGCCGATGCGAGTGTTCTTCCTCGAAATCCTTGGCGGCCTCGTGGTACTCGGCATCGTGCTGCCGCTGGCCGGCCGACCGCCCTCGCCACCGAGCTCGGTGTCGCATGGGTCTACATGGTGCTCTTCGCCGCCGGTACCGTCATCGCCGCCAACGTCTTGTTCTTCAATGCCGCAAAGCGCATCGACGCTGCACCCACGGCCGTCGCCGCGACGATCGAGCCGGTGGTGGGCGCCCTGCTGGCGTTCACGCTGCTCGGGCAGCGCCTCACGACGCTCGGTGTCATCGGGCTCCTGATGGTGGTAGCCGGGGTAGCCGGCGGGTACGTCGAGGAGGCGAAACTCGCTCCTGGAACCCGCGAGTAATCGATGCTCAATACTCTGCTCGGGCTCGCCCTCGGCGTCGTCATCGGTCTGCTGCTTGGATTGATCTACTTCCTCATATGGAAGGCGAAGCACACGAGCGCCATTCGTCAGGATGCGGTGTTGCGCAGCCAGGCGGTCACCGTCGGGAAGGTCTCCGAGCAGCTGGTGCCGCTCCTCCCCGGGTTCGCCTTCAATCCCAAAGACGTCCGCTTTCTCGGCAGCCCCGTCGATCTCGTGGTGTTCGATGGATTGTGCGACGGCGATGTGCGGGAGGTCGTGTTCCTGGAAGTGAAAACCGGCGCAGCCACCTTGAGCGCCCGGGAGCGTCAAGTGCGCGACGCGATTGTCGAGAAGCGCGTGCGCTGGGATGAGCTGCGACTCACCCGGAGGTCGTGACTTCGCTCAGAACGTCAGCTCGACCCCCAGCCGCACCAGGCGGGGCGACCCGAAGTAGAACAGCGGCTGCGCGAAGTCCTGCGCGGCCGCGAAGTACAGCGGCAACAGCTCCCCCGACCCTTCGATCAACCCGTTCCCGTCGGTGTCCGCCCACGGCCGATAGCGCGGTGATTCGTAGGGAATCGCTTCCGGATGCGCCTGATACGCCTGCGTCGCGATCGCCTGCAGCGTGGTGGAGGTTAGCCCCGGCTGTCCGGTATCCCGCCGCACCGCGACGGTATTGCGCCGGTTGAGCAGGTTGCGCGCGTCGAGATACACGCCGCCATTCATTCGCCACACCCGGATCGGACGGCGCAGCAGCGCGTCGAGGGAATACTCGGCCGGCAGGCGGAAACTGTTGGGCAGGCCGATCAGCGTGTCGCCCGGCGTGTTGGTGCGCGAGTACGGCAACCCCGATCCGAAATGGAAGATCGCCGCGGCCTCGAGTCCGGCCAGAAACTTGGTGCCGAACAACCGGGGCCCGGCCTCTTCGCCCAGCTGACCCTGCGCGATGACGGTGACGCTATGCCGCCGGTCGTAGTCGAGCGGAAACTCGACCCGGGCCGGGTTGATGGTGTCGCCGATCAGGGAATCGAACCGGATGCGACGCAGCAGCTGGAACGCGTTCGTGGCCGTCGCGGTCGCCAGCTGCAGCGTGTAGGCGATGCGCAGCCCCCACCCGTTCGTGGGATCCTTCTCGACGATGATCTCGGCGCCTTTGACGGTGCCGAAATCGGTGTTGCCGAAGATGGTGGAGTCGGGATCCAGTCCCAGCGGAACCGAAGCAACCAGGCCGTCCAGCCGCTTGACGTACAGGTTGCCGCGCACCGACGTCACCGGGGTGGGACGCAGCCGCAAACTGAACTCGTATTGAATAGCATCTTCGAACCCGAGCGATGGGTTGCCGCGGCGGAACCGCCCGGTCCGGGTGGTATCGTCGAACGCCGCGTCGACGAGATACTGAAAGTCCGGCGCCTGGCTGAAGCGTCCGTAGCTCGCCACGAAGGTGGCGCCGGCCAGCACCGTGGACACCGCGAGCCGCGGGTTCAGGCTCCGCTGCGCGCCGAAGCGACGACCTCCGATCGCCACCGGGACGCGGCCGTTGAACTGGTCGTAGCGCAGCCCCATGGTGAACGCCAGATCTTCCACCCGCAATTGGGTTTCAAAATACCCCGCCGCGCTGATCGGTTTGAAGTCCGACGCCGTCGGAGGCGGTACGCCGAGCGCGCTGTCCACCGGCAGGTACGCGAGCACGCGCTGGAACGTCTGGACGTGTTGCCCCGCGATTTCTCCCCCCAGGTAGTAGTCGGCGTTGGGGCCCGCGCCCAGCGTGACATCCACCTGGGTCCGCAGCTCCCGGAACCGGTTCCAGCCGATTTCCCCGCGCGGACCGGCGCCGAGGAAGAAGGCGGGCACACCCCAAGGGCTGTGGTCGCTCAGGTCGGGCGCGTCGAACCCGGCCACAGCGTTCTGCGCGGCCGCGAGGTCCTGGTGCCGCGCGATGTCCTCACCCAGAAAATGGAACGCCGAGAACGTGAGGGCACCGAACTGCTTGTCCGCCGGATTGGTCAAAGCGCCGCGCAGGAACCCGCGATCGAAGTATCCGAAGCGCAGGTCGATGGTGATCGGATTCACGGCCCCCGGCCCGGACGTGTGTTGCAGTTGCCCGGTGAGCAGGGTGCCGGTGACGGATTGCGCGGGGGCGAACGTGGGGTCGTACTTGAACGCCGGGTCGAACAGCAGCCGCTGATCGATCGAACGCAAACCGAACAGTCGCAGCGTCTGACGATCTCCGATGGGCACGGTCACCTTCAGACCGAAGTCGTAGCGCTCGCCGGAATTGTGCGGCAGCAGCGACGGATTCTGGTTCCGGGGATCACGGGGGTCCAGGGGGCGAGGCGCGTTCACCGGGTCCGCGTCCAGGCGCCCCTCGACGTCCAGCGTCCCCACGAGGCCGATGCTGCGCAGCACTCTCCCCGAGCCGCTCACGACCAGACGGTCGATTCCATAGTCCCAGCCGCGTGGCAGGGGCCGGTCGGTTTCATACGCGGCCCGGCCTTCCCACTGCTCGCCCCCATCCTTGGTCACGACGTTGATGAGCCCCGAGATCGCCTGGCCGTAGCGCGCGGAGAATCCATTGGTGACGAGCGATGCTTCGGTGAGCATATCCGGGGGAATCCGGATCCCCAGCGATCCGGTCGACGCGTCGAGCTGGTTCTTGACGCCGACGCCGTCCAACACGAACGATTGTTGTCCCAGCCGCCCGCCGCGATAGCTCTCCCCCACCGCTCCGGCCGAGAGGGCGACCGCTTCCTCGACTGTCGTAACGGGGAGCCGGCGGATCTCGTCGGCGGTGATGCGCTGCAGATCCTGCGGCATCATCGGATCGAGCACGCGATCGGGCGAGACCGTCACGGTCAGCGACTCGATCTCCAGAGCGACCGATTGCAGCAGGACATTGAGGGTGACGGTTTCGCCGCTGCGGACCAGCACGCTGTCGTGCACCACCGGGCGATAGCCGATGCGCGTGGTGAGCACCCGATGCCAGCCGCTGCGCACCTCGCGCACCCGATAAAATCCGCCGGTGTCCGTGCTCGCTCCCTGGCGGCCTCCATCCACCGAGACCGTGACCGCCGCGATGCCGTGTCCGGTCCCGGCGTCCTTGACCTGCCCCGCGATCGCGCCGCCGGTCTGCGCGGCCAGCCGCCCGGCCGACACCATCAGGGCCACCACAATCCACGCGCGTTTCACGGAACCTCCACGAGCCAGAGATCCGTCGTCCTCCCGAACACCAGCTCTGCCACGACGCTCGCCCCCGAAGGAGACAGCGCCGGGTGACGGAACATGAACCCCGCGGGGCTCAGGGGCGTCTCCGTCCCGTTGTCGCGATCTACCAGGATCAGCGGACCGCCGTCGTCGCGCTGGATCGGTCCGGTCGTTGGATCGGTGAAGAACGCGACGTTGCCGCCGACCACCGCTACCATGCGGCGGCCCGCCACCTGGACGTCGCGCGCGATCCCGCCAGGTCCGAAGTCGTGCACCACGCCGACCGAATCGGTCGACAACGCAAGACTGAACACGCGGGAGTCCCCGTTGACGGTGAAGTAGAGAGTATCAGGGGCCGCCACCACGACCGATGACGCTTGGTCCGATCCGGGCAACATCGTCAGGATGGGAACGGGTCCGCGGTAGTCGAGGCGGACGATCTCGAGCCCGGAAGGCAGCGTGTCGGGCGGGCATGGCGGACAAATGCCCACGTAGGCGACGTGCTGGCCGACATACACCAGGACGCTGTCCGCCAGCCAACGGAGCTGCGCCACCTCTTCGTGGCCGCGCCCGCTCGGGCCCGGGTACGGCAGGGTCTGCAGCACCCGGACGTGCCCAGGGTCGGCGAGCGTCGCGACCACGAGCTCGTGGAAGCGCGGTGCGAGCGGCCAACCGGCGTCGAGGGGAGCGCTGGCGCGCACATACGCGAGTCGACCCCCCGGCGCGACAGCGGGAGACGTGTACGCATTCACTGAATCGTCCGCCGCCGGTGTGCGATCGCAGATCTCCCGCCGGATCGTGCCACCCGCGGGGGCGAGCAGGGCCAGACACCGATCGCGGTCGACGCGCTCCTTCGTGTACAGAAACCCGCTGCCATCCGGGAGCCAGACGGGCAACACATCGGCCCCGGGGTTGTAGGTCAGCCGGACCAGGGAACCGCTGCCGGGCGGCACGTCGGGAGTGTAGGAGCCCGGGCGCAGTGGCTGCTCGTGGCCACACGCATTGGCGGTGAGCGCCACCGACAGTGCGAACCGCGCACCGCGCGCTACGGAAGATCCAAACGCCATAGGTCGATACCCGGGTCGATAATCGTGTCCGTGCCGATGAAAACGCCTTCGACGTATCGATCGATGAGCTGGACGTTGCGGCCTTCCGCCACGACGCGGCGCCCGTCCGGCGCCAACGCGGGGTGCCGGTACCAGACCAGACCGCCCGGAGGAGGCGGCAGCACTGAGTCCACGCCCGTTTGCAGATCCACCACATGGAGATACCCGCCGCGATCGACCTGCGTCGGCCCGGCGGCCGAATCGAACTGAAAGTCCACCTTCCCGCCCACAACGGCCACCAGCCGCGCGCCGGTCACCTGGACGTCGCGCGCGATCGCTCCTCCGAAATCCATGACGGCCTGCACCGCACCTGTCGACAAGACACGCCGGTACACCTGCGTGTCCCCATTGCGAGTGTAGTAGATGGTGTCGCCACCCACAGCCGCCACCGAGGAGGCCGAATCCGTCCCGGGAACGACCGCCAGCACCGGCACGGCACTCTGGGTGTTCATCTGGACGATCTCGATACCGGTTCGGACCGTATCCCCGTTGATCTGGACCACCCGCTCACCCAGGTAGAAAATCGTGGTGCTGTCGAGCCACGTCGTGTGGGATATCCCCTCGTGTCCTGCGCCGGATGGGGAGGGATAAGGCAACGTCGCCAGCACGCGAACCGGTTCAGGATGCTCGAGCGTGCCGAGCACCAGTCCCTGCCAGGCCGGAGTCCGCGAGCCGAAACCCAATGGCGTGATGGACCAGACAAAAGCCAATCGATCGTTTGGACCGACGGCGGCGTTTTCCCACACATCGAGCGAATCCGCGGCCGATCGCGTTTGATGACAGAGCGTGCCGGTGATCTCGCCGCCCGCGGGCGGCTGCAACACGAGACAGCGATCACCGTCGCGTCGATCGGGGAGCTGCGTGGAATACAGGAACCCGCGGCCATCGGGCAGCCAGGTCGGAGTGAGGTCCGGACCCAGGTTGTAGGTGACGCGGACCTCCGCTCCCGTATCCCTGGGGGGCCGGGGCGCCACGGTGGCACCGGCAAAGGGTGCGTCGTGGGCACACGCGGGGAGCACGGCCGTCGCGAAGCTCACGAACCGGCGCCACGACCGCCTGGCAACGGACGTCACACCCGCGTGAGTCCCGGACCGCCCATGGTAGCGGGCTCCCAGCGCAGGCGCTGCTTATGGCCGTGGTGAGGAGCAGACAACGCACGCCGCATCGCGATCCTCCAACGTTCGAGTGCCCATGTGTTACCCAACCCGTCGCCCGACCCCACGAGCGGCACCTCGAGTCCGTGGGGCTACTACCCTATACGCTCACGGAAGGTTGGGCAACGTTTGAATCTACGGACGCGTCCGAGAATAGAGACCGTCGAACGCGGTCTGCCACGTCGTGCCGTCAGGGCTCGTTTCCCACAGCTGGCGCACGGTGCCGTCGGCGTTCTTCGCAAACGCGAGTCGATGGTGCACGACGCCGCCACCTTGGGGCGCCGGTCGATCTCCCGCATACACCAGCCGCCCATCGTGATACGTGCCGGCCAAGAACAGGTCCTGCCCGCCCGATGCCACCCACACCTGGTGCCACTGGTGATCGGCCTGGTCGTAGAAGTTGAAACTCTGCCCGGAGCCGCCACCTGCTCCTTCCCAGTGTTCGTGAATCAGGCACCCATCCTCCTCGAGCGTGACGGAGTTTGTGCCGGCCAACTGGCCGCCGCTGGTCACCCGCCATTCGCCCACCCAGAAATCGAATTGGTGGTATTCAGGAGCCGTGCATCCTGTTGGAGCCTGGCGACGGACGCTGCCGGTGCCGGTAAGCACCAAGGTGACAACCAACGCAAATCGATGCATGGGACCTCTCCGGTGTGGGTTCCAGTGTGGTACCACGCACCATAGAGCGGAGGGTTCTCCGAAGCCGTCCGGGTCACGTCAGATCGCGATCGGCTGAAGCATCCGGCCGGCGAGCTCCTTGATCAGTTTGGCGGCAACCAGGGCCGTGAGCCCGCGCGGGTCAAGCTCGGGGTTCAGCTCCACGATGTCGGCGCCGACGAGCGGGACTTCGAGTCGGTGAATCAGGTTCAACACGTCACGCACGGACAGTCCTCCCGGTTCTGGGTGCGTCACGCCCGGTACGTAGGCCGGGTCGAGACCGTCCAGGTCGATCGACATATAGACCGGATAGGCGAGCGACGGCCGGCGTCCGCCCACCCACGCATCCATGTCGATCACGTCAACATTGTACCGCTGGGCCTGTGCGCGTTGGGCGGCATTCATAGTTCGGATGCCCACCTGCACCAGCTCATCGACCAGCCGCTCCTCGAGCGCCCGCGCAAACGGGCACGCGTGCGAATAGCGATCCCCGCCGAACTCTTCATACAGGTCCGGATGGGCGTCCACATGCAGCACACTGAGATGCGGGTGGTGAGGCCGGATGGCCCGCAGCACCGGGTAGGTGATCGAGTGATCCCCGCCCAGCACGATCGGCCGGCCCCCGGCCGCCAGGACCGCCGCGACGCCCGACTCGATCCGCGCCCGCGCGTTGGCCTCATCTGACAAGTCCAGGTCACCCGCGTCGGCGAGCACCCCCGGGACGCCGAGGTCCACGAGCCCTTCGGTCCAGGAGTTCCCCGCTGGCGAGTGCAGCGCGGCCCGGATGACCGGAGGCGCGGCCGCCGATCCGCGACGGAAGGAGGAGGCGGCATCGTACGGAACACCGATCAGGGTGGGCGGAGCGGACGCCATGGCGCCATAGCCTAACCGTCACCCGACCCGGCGCCAGCCCGGGTATCTTCGAGCGGAACGACCCATGCGCATCACCGAGCTGAATCCCGATCCCGCCTACGAGCGCGTGCTCCTGGCCGAAGAACCGGCGGCCGGCTACCGCGCCATCGTCGCGCTGCACTCGAGCCGGCTCGGTCCAGCCGTCGGTGGCACACGCCGCTGGCGCTACGCCACGGATGCAGCGGCCGTGACCGACGCGTTACGCCTGGCCCGCGGCATGTCCTACAAGAACGCGATGGCCGGGCTCCCGATGGGCGGCGGCAAGTCGGTCATCCTGGCCGGTGACCGCGAGACGTCTCGCACCGCCGTGTTCCAGGCGCACGGACGTCTCGTCGAATCCCTCGGCGGCCGATACATCACGGCTGAAGACGTCGGCACATCGCACGAGGACATGGCCATCGTGCGGCAGGAGACACGCTGGGTCGCCGGACTCACCGATCCCTCCCCGGTGACCGCTCGCGGCGTGCTCCGGGCGATGACGGCGGCGGCGCAGCATCGCTGGGCTACAGATGATCTGGATGGGCGCGTCGTCGCGATCCAAGGCTGCGGACACGTGGGCGCCGCACTCGCGGGGCAGCTGACGGCCCTTGGCGCACGCGTCATCGTGTGCGACCTGGATCAGGCGCGAGCCGACCAGTGCGCCGCCGCGACCGGAGCCACCGTCGTCTCCCCCGACGCGATCTACGACGCCACCGCCGACATCTACGCCCCCTGCGCGCTCGGCGGCACTCTCAACGAAGCCACGATTCCGCGGTTGCGCTGCCAGCTGGTGGTCGGCGCGGCCAACAATCAACTCGCCATGCCCGGCGACGCGAACCGGCTCCGGGAGCGCGGCATCCTCTATGTGCCCGACTACGTCGCGAACGCCGGCGGCGTCATCGACGGGGCGCGCGACATCTGTGGCTGGACGCCCGAGCGCTCGCGGGCGGCGGTCGAGCAGCTGTACGACACTACGCTCGATCTGCTGCGCGCCGCCGAACGCGGCGGCCTCACCCCGGCCGCGGCCGCCGATCGACAGGCGGAAGCGCGTCTCGCGTGATGACGCCGCGCGCCAAACGGTGGTGGCGCCTCGCCGGCGGCGTTGTCGCGGCCGGACTCGTGAGTTTCGCCGTCTGGATGGCGGTCCCGCTCCCGCGCTCGCTCGCCGCCCCCGGGCCGGTGCCCACGCTCGTGTTGCTCGACCGTCACGGCCAGCCGCTGCGCGCCACCCGCGCCGCGGAAGGATCGCGCGGCGGTTGGACCAGTCTGGGCGAGCTCGATCCGAAAATCCTGCAATCGTTTCTCGCGGTCGAAGATCGCCGCTTCTACAACCATCCCGGCATCGACGTGCGGGCGCTGGGACGCGCGCTGGTGCAGGACATTCGGGCCGGGGCCGTCGTTTCAGGCGGATCCACGATTACGATGCAGCTCGCCCGGCTGCTGCGCGGCACGCCGCGCACGCTGTTCGGGAAATTGCAACAGCTGGCGTGGGCGCTGCGACTCGACGCCCATCTCGACAAGCAGGCGATTCTGGAGCAGTACCTCAACCGGGTACCGCTCGGTCAGGGAACCGCCGGCGTCACCGCCGCCGCGTCGCTGTACTTCGACGCCGACCCGCGCAACGTGAGCCTCGGCCAGGCCGCGTTGCTGGCCGCCCTGGCGCACGCGCCATCGCGCGACAATCCGCTAGTCGACCCCGGACGCGCGCGCGCCCGGCGTGCCCTGGCCCTGGGACGCATGGCGAGGCTCGGGTACGCCCGCCCGGACGACATCACACGCGCCAATGCAGAGCCGGTGCTGGCCCACGACCCGAGCACGCTGTTTCTGGCTCCGCATTTCACCACGCGCGTGCTGCAGTGGGCCGAGGAGCGCAGCAGCAGGCCGAACGGGGAGTGGCGCACGACGCTTGACCTCGGTCTGCAAACCGCTCTCGAAGCGGAAGTCCGCCATACGGTGGACGTCCTGGCGGAACGTGGCGTCGCCCAGGCGGCGGCCCTCGTGCTCGACAACAGCAGCGGTGACGTGTTGGCCTGGGTCGGCTCCCCGGACTTCTTTGCCGACACCGGCGGCCAGGTGGACATGGTCGTGAGCCCGCGCCAACCCGGATCGGCGCTCAAACCGTTTCTGTACGGTCTCGCCTTCGATCGAGGGTTCACGCCGGCCAGCGTGCTCCCCGACCTGCCTCACACGTACCAGACCACACTGGGACCGTATCGACCGCGCAATTACGATCGCCAGTTCCATGGCCCGGTCCGCGCCCGAGATGCGCTGGGCAGCTCCTACAATGTCCCCGCCGTCGACCTGGCCCAGCAGGTTGGCGTGGCGAGCCTGCTGGCGACCCTGCACGACGCTGGATTCCGGACGCTGACCCACAGCGCCGAGTACTACGGTCTGGGGCTCTCGCTCGGGAACGGGGACGTCAGCCTGCTGGAGCTCGCGAACGGATACCGCGCATTGGTGAATGCCGGCGTATGGAAACCGGTGAGGTGGCTTGCGTCCGAAGATGAGGCGACGGCAGGAGAGGCGACGGAAGCACCGGCGACGGAACGTCGCGTGATGTCGAAGCAGGCGGCGGCGCTGGTCCTCGACATCCTGAGTGACCCCGTGGCCCGCCTGCCGAGCTTCGGTGCGGAGACGCCGCTCGACCTGCCGTTCAAGGCAGCGGCCAAGACCGGCACCAGCCGGCACTTTACGGACAACTGGGCCGTGGCGACGACCGGCGGCTTCACGGTCGCGGTGTGGGTCGGAAACTTCAACGGACGGCCGATGCAAGGCGTCGGCGGCATCACCGGCGCCGGCCCGTTGTTGCATCGCGCGGCGTTGCTGGTGTCGCAACGCTACCCACCGGGCGACTTCCCGACGCCGGGCCGCGCGGGCGCGGTGGCGGTCAGGATCTGCCGGCTCTCCGGGTTGCGCGCCGGGCCCGACTGCCCGCCCATGACCGAGTGGTTCATGCCGGGCACCGAACCGACCCGGGACTGTGACTGGCACCGCGGCGGACGGGTCGTGTTGCCGGTGGAGTACGCGGAGTGGGCGTCCGGTTCCGCGCCATCGGTTGGTGCGGGAACGCAATCAGGGTGGGTTAACCCCGCGGCGGTGCCGCGGGGCTCACCGAACTCTGAGCTGTTTCGAATACTGAGCCCGCAGGACGGCGACCGGTATTCCCTTCCGGTCGGCGCGGATGCGCGCTACGCCACCATCGCCTTGCGCGCCGCGGGCGACGAGGGATCCCGCTTACGCTGGTTCGTGGATGGCCGGGCGTGGCACGACGATCGGTGGCAGCTATCGCCCGGGCGGCATACCATCCGAGCCGTGAACGCCCACGGGGCGAGTGACGAAGTCCGAATCGAAGTGGAGGCTCCATGACCGTGCTGCACCTGTTCCTGGCCGCCGTCGTCCAACAACCGACGACGATTCCCATTGGCGTCGCCGACACGTCGCCGTTCCGCCGGCTCAGTCTGCCCGCTCCCACCGAGTACCGCACCGGTGCCGGAGCGCCCGGGCCTCGCTACTGGCAGCAACACGTGAACTACACGATTGCGGCGACGCTCGATACGGCGACGCATACCGTGTCGGGGCGCGAGACGATCCGCTACACCAACCACTCCCCCGATAGTCTGCGCTACGTCTGGTTCCAGACGGACCAGAACATTTACGCGGCCGGGAGCCGCGGCAGCTTCATCAATCCAGCGGATGCGCGCTGGTCGGCGGGAGGATTTCGCGGTGGATACACCATCACCGGACTCGCGGCGGTGCGGGGCGCCGAGCCGGGGCACGGCGACACCCCGGTGCGTCGCGCACCGCTCGCTACCACGGCGAACGGCACCACGCTGCGCGCCGATCTGGATCGCCCGCTTCCCCCGGGCGGCTCGGTGACGATGGAGCTGACGTTCTCGTTCCAGGTGCCCGAGCACGGGTCCGACCGCATGGGACGGGAGCAGTTTCCCGAAGGGTGGCTGTACGAAATCGCCGAGTGGTTCCCGAGACTGGCCGTGTACGACGACGTGCGCGGGTGGAATACCGAGCCGTACCTCGGGCAAGGGGAATTCTACCTCGAGTACGGCGACATCGACTTCGCCTTGACGGTGCCACGCAGCTTTATCGTGGCGGGAACTGGGACGCTGCTGAACCCGCTCGAAGTGCTGACCGCCACGCAACGCAGTCGGCTCGTGCGGGCGCGGGGCTCGGATTCCACCGTCGCGATCGTTTCGACCGCCGAGGCCGGCCAGGCATCGACCCGGCCGGCCGGGAGCTCGCCCACCCTCACGTGGCGCTTCAGCGCCAAGAACGTCCGGGACGTCGCGTGGGCCGCCGCCCCGAATTTCGTGTGGGACGCGAGCGGTTGGGACGGGATCCTGATGCAGTCGTACTATCCGCCCCAGGCGAACGCCGATTGGCACAACTCGACCGTCTACGTGCGGCACACCATCAAGCACTATTCCGAAAAGTGGTTTCACTATCCGTATCCGACGGCGATCAACATCGGCGGCCCGGTCGGCGGCATGGAGTACCCGATGATCGTGTTCTGCTCCGACCATGCCGGCGCCGACCGGCGCAGCCTGTTCGGGGTCACGACACACGAGCTGGGGCATCAGTGGTTCCCGATGATCGTCGGGTCGAACGAACGGCTGTACGCCTGGCAGGACGAGGGGTTCAACACCTTCATCAATATCTATTCGGGTCGCGCCTTCTACAGCGCCGATCTTCCGGGCGCGCGAGGCCAGGCCGACCAGTGGGCCGCCTTCGCCGCGACCGGCCACGACGTGCCGCCGATGCTCCCGGCCGACCGCATCCCGCGCCAGTTCCTCGGCCAGGCCGGGTACAACAAACCGGCCACCGGCCTCTATTTGTTACGTCACGAGATTCTCAGCGACAGCACGCGGTTCGACGCCGCGTTCCGCGAGTACATCCGCCGCTGGGCCTTCAAGCATCCGACCCCGGCTGATTTCTTCCGCTCGATGGAGGACGGACTGGGGGAGGACCTGTCGTGGTTCTGGCGCGGCTGGCTCTATCGCAGCGACGTCGTCGATCTCGCCGTGGACTCCGTCACCGTCACGACGGACTCATCCGGCGCTCGAACGGCGCGAACCTATCTCTCGAGCCCCGGCCAGCTGCCGATGCCGGTGGACCTCACCTTCACGTATGCCGACAGCACCACGGAGTCCGTGCGCCTGCCGGTCGAGGTCTGGTATCTGGGGAATCGGTACGTCGACGTGCGGCCCATCCCGCGCGATCTCATCAAAGTCGAAATCGACACCGCGCATGCCATACCGGATGTGCGGCGGGGGAATGATGTGTGGGTGAAACCGTAAGGCAGGTGTCGGGTTTCGGGTGTCAGGTGTCGGGGTGCCGGGTCGTCACGCCCTGGCACCCGACACCCAGCACCTGACACCTATTTGAGGTTCTGATCAATCCAATCCTGCACCACGCCCCACCAGATACGCCGGTTGCGCGGCTTCAGGATCCAGTGTCCCTCGTCCGGGAAATAGAGGAACTTGGACGGCACGCCGAGCTGCTTGGCGGCGGTAAACGCCTGGTAGCCCTCCGACAGATCGACCCGGTAGTCGAGCTGGGAGTGCACGATCAGGATCGGCGTCTTCCAGTTCTTGACGAAGTTCAAGGGCGAAAACTTCTCGTACAAGGCGCGGCTCGCGTACGGCGTGCCGCCGAGATCCCAGTTCACGAACCACAGCTCTTCGGTCGATCCCGCCATGCTGATCGGGTTGAACACGCCGTCATGCGCGACGAAGCACTTGAACCGATTGGTGTGCCCCGCCATCCAGTAGATCATGTAGCCGCCGTAGCTCGCGCCGGCCGCGCACACGCGCGACCCGTCCACGTAGGGACGCGCCGACAGCACATCCAGACCCTTCATGAGGTCTTCGTAGGCGGCGCCGCCCCAATCCCGTGACACTTCGTCGGTGAACGCCTGCCCGTAGCCCGTGGACCCGTGGCGGTTCACCGCCGCGACGACGTAACCGCGAGCCGCGAACATCTGGAGATTCCAACGGGCATGCCACAGGTCGAGCCATTCCGTCTGCGGTCCGCCGTGTAGGAGGTAGATCATGGGATACTGCTTGGCGGCATCGAATCCCGGCGGCTTCTGCAGCCAGCCGAACACCGAGTCGCCGCGGGCACCCACGAACCCGAATTCCTCCAACGGGGAAAGATCGAGTCCGGCGATCCCGGCATCGCTGTGGTGCGTGAGTGGCTTGCCGGCGGCCCACACCTCGGCGGGGTGCGTGTCGCTCTGGTGCAGGTACACGGCCACCTGACCGTCGCGGCCGATGTTGGGATTGGAATTCACGCCCCCGGTAATGGCCGCGGCGTGGCGGAACGTGGGAATCTCGATGCGGTGCAAGTTCATGCGGCCGCGCTCCTCCACCACCGCATAGACGCACTTCGAATCGGGGCACCACGTGTACGACCCGACCGACAGCGTCCACCCGGCCGTGGCCTCGACCGGCGCGCCACCGCCCTCGCGGGGCATCAGCATCAGCCGTTGGCGGTCCGCCTCGAACCCGGGACGAGCCATCGACAGGAACGAGAGCCATTTTCCGTCCGGCGAATAGCGCGGCGTGTTCTCGGCGCCCTTCAACGCGGCGGTCACGTTGCGCATACCGCTCCCGTCCGCGCCCATGACGTAGATGTCGACGTTGGTGTTTGTGGCGACGACGTCGTCCCCGTGCATCGCGACCGCGATTTCCCGACCATCGGGCGCCATGTCGACATCCCCGTCACCGCTGGTCGCGATGGTGGGCACATCGTGATCCACCGGCGTCAGATCGGTCGCCGCACCGGTGGCGAGATCAACGGAAAAGACGTGCTGCCGATGCCCCACCCGGAAATCGTCCCAGTGGCGCCAGAACAACTCGGTCCAGATGCGCGCGTCGGTCGCGTACTCGCCGTTGCGATGGTCGATCTCCTGTTCGGCGGGCCATTTCACATCCACCACGGCGAGCAGGCCGCTGCCATCGGGCTTCCAGTAGATCTCCCCGACACCATCCGCAATGCTCGTGAGCTTGTGAGCTTCGCCCCCGGCCGGGGACAGGACCCAGACTTGCGGTCCGTTCTGGCGTGATGAGATGAACGCGAGCGTGCGCCCGTCGGGCGACCAGCGCGGCGAACGGTCGGACCCGGGCCCCTGGGTCAGTTGGCGTGTGTCCCCACTTGTCGCGTCGGCAAGCCAGATCCGGGCGATGCCCCGGTTCTCGGCGAGGGACGGCGTGGAGACCGTGTAAGCCACCCAGTGCCCATCCGGGGACAGCTGCGGGTCGGACACGACCGGCAGGTTGATGTAGTCCTCGAACGTGATGGCGCGTTTCTGGGCCGAAAGACCGGGAAGGGAGAAGAGGGCAGGGAGAAGGGTTAAGACGAGAACCAATCGCAGCTGTCGCATGTCAGTAGTCCGGGTGGGTGATGATGGCTTTGACAAGGTCGTCGTACAGGCGCGATTCGGGCGTGACCTCGCCCGTTTCGGTCGTATGCACGTTCCAGGCACAGACCTCCTGCAGCGCCGTCGCCTCTTCGTAGGTGAGATGCAGCAGGTGGCCCTTTCCGTCGCCCGCCGGCTTGGCGCCGTCGAGCACCCGTTTCAGGACATCGGGCAGGTGCTTGGCGCTGCGGACGGCTTCGAATTGCGCATGGGTGATAGCGAGGTCCATGGACTCCCTTGCGAGGCCGGAGGTTGCGCCAAATCTTCCCTGCTCCACCCCGAAACGCCAGGCGCCCATGCTCCGCACGGAGTTCATTGCTACCGGATTCCACGTCCCGCCGCGCGTCGTCACCAACGACGAGCTGTCCCGACTGATGGACACTTCCGACGAGTGGATCACCCAGCGCACGGGCATCAAGCAGCGCCACTGGGTCGAGCCGGGCACGACCTGCTCGGCCCTCGCCGCGGAAGCGACCAAGATGGCGCTGGCCCGGGCCGATCTCCGCGCTACCGATCTCGATTGCATCATTTTCGCGACCGCGACCCCGGACCACTTCTTCCCCGGCAACGGCGTCTTTCTGCAACGGCTGCTCGGCCTCACCGACATTCCAGCGCTCGACGTGCGCAACCAGTGCACGGGGTTCGTGTACGGCCTGTCCGTAGCGGATGCCTGGATTCGGTGCGGCCAATACAAGCGGGTGTTGCTGGTGGGTGCGGAGATCCAGTCGCCAGGGCTCGATCCCTCGACGGAGGGTCGCGACACGGCCGTGATCTTCGGCGACGGCGCGGGCGTCGCGATCCTCGGTCCGACGGAAGACGCCACACGCGGTGTGCTCTCGACGCATCTGTTCAGCGAGGGGCGCTCCGCCGAGAAGCTCTGGATGGACGGGCCCGGCCTGTCACACGTCCCCTGGGTCAGCGCCCAGATGATCGCGGACGGGCGGGCGCGGATCACCATGGAAGGGCGCGAGGTGTTCAAGAGCGCCATCACCAAGATGCCCGACTCCGTACACCAGGCGCTCAAGCAGAACGGGCTGACCACGGCGGACATCAAGCTGCTCATCCCGCATCAGGCGAACCTGCGCATTTCCGAGATGGTCCAGAAGCAGCTCGGGCTGCGCGACGATCAGGTATTCAACAACATCCAGAAGTACGGCAATACCACCGCGGCGTCGATTCCGATTGCGTTGCACGAAGCGCTCGACGAGGGACGGCTCGCTCGGGGAGATCTCTTGATGCTGACGGCGTTCGGGTCCGGCTTCACCTGGGGAAGTGCGGCGGTGCGGTGGTAATGAACCGCTATCAGCTATCGGCTATCAGCTTTCAGCTCAATGAGGAGGCGGGCCGCGGCTTCGGCACCGGGCGTTCCGGGATAGCCATCCCGAAACCGGGCCAGCTCGACCTTCAGTCGATCCCGCTTGCCCTGTTTGCGGTACAGATCGATCAACCCGTTTGCCGCCCGCATCCCCTGTCCGCGATCGGGTTGTAGACGCCGCACCTCCAGGTAGAGCTGCTCCGCCCCATTCGGATCATCAAGGTGTTTCTCGAGCAGGTCTGCCAGGCGGAGCCGCGCTTCGTTGTCGTCCGGCTCGACCGTGAGGTGATCCCGGAAATACTCTGCCGCTTCCTGGAATTGCCCCCGGACCAGCAGGACATCCTGGCGGGGGTAGGTGCGTGGCGGAGCAATGTCTCCCGCGGAGTACAGGGCCTTGACCAAGCCGACCGACGCCCGGCTCGTCGCGTGATGAATAGCGAGCACGCCGAGCACCGTGAGAGGGACGTTGAGGACAACGAGAACCACAAACAGCCATGCGGGAATGACGTCTTTCGCGCTGAGGAACCCCCACAATCCGGTGAGCATGATGAAGCACGCCGGTGCAAACAAGACCGCGATCCGGATGAGCTGGGCGCGCTCCGCGGCATCGACGTCCCTCAGAAACCCGGTCATGGGGCCAGATTGCGATGGAAACCGGGGTGACGCAAGTTGCGTATGGTACCAGCTATCCCGTTTTCTCCAGGAGCTTCGTATGATCGGCCTGCTGCTCGGCGCCGCCGCCCTGGGAGGTGGCTTCGTCACCGCCCGCAACTTCGTGAAGGCACGGCTGCGCTTCGTGGATGCCGCGCAGAAACGCTCCGCCCCCGTCGTCGCCGGGGTTGTGGCCACGGCGGCCGCGCTTCCGATCGCCGCGCTGCCGATTATTTCGATCCCGATGGCGATCGCGTTCGGCCTCGGTGTCGGCACCGGGTGGGCCAGCGGGCAGAAGCCACCCACCGAGTCCTAGGGCCATCCGGCGAGCGTAAACTGCGGCGGCTCTGCAGCATGCCCGAGCTGGTCGGGCCCCCATCCTCGGGGTTTCTCTCGTCTAAACACGGCTCCGTTGCTACTTTATTCCGGTCTGGCGACTGGCATGGAATTCGCCGGCCAGGGCCATGGTTCGTCCCCGTCGTCCAAGCACTACTCGTCCCACGCAGGGGGTTGAAATGCATCGAGTCGCCGTTGTCGTTGCTGGAGCACTGGCTCTCCTCGCGCCCAGCGCGCGTGGGCAGGAAAACCAGTGGCGCGGTCAGGTGGAGGGCTATCTGAAGACTGCCTCCAAGACACTGAGTGACAGAGGATATGCACAGACCCACGAGACCCAGATCGGATCGCTCCGTGACGACGAGAACGAGTCGTTCACGGTCACGCTCCACAGCGGCACGGTCTACGCTCTGGTCGGGGTATGCGACAACGATTGCACCGACGTCGACCTGGTGCTGTACGATGCCGACGGCGATCAGGTGGACTCCGACCTGCAGACCGATGACTATCCCATGGTCCAGGTGACGCCGCGCGAGACGATGCGGTACCGGGTCAAGGTCATCATGGCGACCTGCAAGACAAATCCCTGCTGGTACGGAATCGGCGTGTACGGGAAGTAAGCACAACACAAAAACGGCGTGGTGAGTGGTATGTGGTACGTGATGGCTCATTGGCGAGCCGAACGAACCACTCACCACTCACCACGCTTTTGATTTGCCGACTATCTCAAACCGGAGCCCCAATGTTCGCCTTACTCCTCGCCTTCCAGGACGATGACGCTCCGACCCGCCTCGATTTCGGCGCCTTCATGCAGCTGGTCCCGCACTGGGCATTCATCATCATCCACAGCACGCTCATCCTGCTGGGCTTCTTCATGTCGCGCCGAGCGAAGGCCGCGGGCTACGCCTCCGCCGCGACCGGGTTTCTGCTCTTCTGTCTCGCCGAGCTGAGCTACATCACCTACCACCTCGGCTTCACCCATTTTCTGTTCGCGCATACCATCGCCGAGGTGCTCGATGCGCTCGCGATCCTGACGATCGGGCTCGCGATCGCGCGCAAGCGCTAGTCGAGGGTGAGTCGCACGTTGCCCGGACGGAACTCCACGATTTCCGGCCGGGCCACGCCCGCTGTGACGTAGGGGTCTTCCGCCACGATCTGCTCCAGCGTCGCCCGGTCCGGCGCCGCCACAATATGCACCCCGCCCACCGGCGGCTCGCGCCGCGCCCACGCCAGAATGGCCCCCTGCGCCGCATGGCGCTCGAGGTGCGCGCTGTGCTCGGCACGGACGGCATCGACCTCCGCGAGCGGCTTGGTGAAGTGCATCAGCACGGCAAAGAGCATGGCATCCTCGTATCCCGGGCACGACCGCACGGGGAGTGGCGGGTAGCGGACGAATCGGCGGTCGGTCTCAGCCCGGGCACAGCGAAAGAACACGGACCCGCGTCGATTGGTCGACACGCGCTTCCAGCGGCACCGGAAACACAACCCCACGCGGTCGTCCACGCCCCAACATAACGCCGGGGCGCCATGGCCCCGGGCGGGGGGGGCCTCCTATCTTGAATGTCGTGACCGACTTCGACCCCGGGCTCCTCCCTCCCGGCCTCCTCGAAGGCTACCTCAAGAGCGTTCAGGGTCAGGTGGACCTGATCGGTGGCCTGGCAGACCGTCTCGTCGCGCACGGCGATGACCCGGAGATCCTGAACGAGCTGCGGCGAGAAGCCCACAAGATTCGCGGATCCGCAGGGTCCTACGGCTTCGGCAACGCGACCAACGTGGCCGCCGAAATGGAAGAGTTGGCCAAAGGGTGGCTCGCCGGCCATGGCACTCCCGCCGAGCGGGGCCCGGCCGCCCGGTTGCTCGTCGCACGATTGCGCGCGGCGTTCGGCCCACCCCCCGCTGCCCAGAGCCTGCCCGACATCTTCATCATCGAGGACGACACCGCCCTGATCGAGTTGTTCGAGTATGGCCTCGCGTCCCGAGGGTACACCAGTCGCGTCCTGCGCAACGGCCGCGACGCACTGGAGATGCTGCGCGCGCTCGTGACCGGCGACGCGCACCCGTTGTTGCTGCTGGACGTCGACCTTCCCGGACTCGATGGGTATTCCCTGTTTCACATGCTGCAGCGCGACCGGCCCGGAGTATTCCGCGTGGTGTTCCTCACCGTGCACGGCGGGGAGGACGAGCAGCTGCGGGCCCTCGAAGCGGGGGCGACCGATTACCTCGTCAAACCCGTCAGCCTGCGCGTCGCCCTCGAGAAAATCCGGCGCTGGGTCGGCCGGTGACCGCACGGCAACTCCTGGTCGTCGTGGCCCTCATCCAGGGAATCCTCGTCGTCGCCTTGCTGCTCCTCATTGTGATCAATCGCTGGGTTCGCGGACGGGCGCGGGCGCGCTTGCAGCCGCGCCGCGTCGTGCTCGACGCCGCCATGCGCGGCTGGGCGCTGGGCGAAGTCCCGGCGGAGTTCGTGGTGCGCGCGCTCGAGGCGCTTCCCCAGGCGGCGGCAGTCGAGTCACTCGGCGCCTGGGCCACACGGCTGCCCGGGGAGCGGTGGCACGCCCTCGCGGTGGAACTCGCGCCCCGGCCCTGGGCGGGCCGGCTGCGCGCGGCGGCACGCTCGCGTCAATGGTGGAGACGGCTTCAGGCGGCTCGATTTCTTTCCGTGGTGTCCACCCCGGGCGACCTCCAGCTGCTGGCCCGTCTGCTCGCTGATGTGCACCCGGCGGTCCACATCGCCGCGGCGGCCGCGCTGGAGCGAACGGTGGAGCCGCGACTCGTCGCGCTCGTGCTGCAGCGCGTGCCCGAAATGATGGGGCCGGTGCAGGCGTACTACGCCTCGGTCCTGCGCCACGCGCACCCGGTGGTGGTGCCGATGCTGATCGAGCGGCTCTCGCACATTTACGAAACGGCCCTGCCGCGCACGGTCGAATTCGCGGGACGGTTGGGCGACGCCGGCCTGCGCGAGCCGATCACGGCACTCGCCGATCACCGCAACGTGGAGGTGCGCGTCCAGGTCGCCCGCGCGCTGGGGGGATTCCCCCACCCGCTGTCGGTCACCGCGCTGGGCGGCCTCGCGACCGACTCTGCCTGGGAAGTCCGGGCGCAGGCGACGCGGTCGCTGGGGCGCATTGCCGACCCGAGCATGCTCGTGACGTTGAAGGCGAGGCTGGTCGATGCGGTCTGGTGGGTGCGGCTGCGCGCGGCCCTGGCGCTCACCCGGCTCGGGGCCCCGGGCCGCGATGCCCTGCTCGCCGCCGAAATCGGTCCGCATGCGGACGCGCGCTACGTGGCGCGGCTGATTCTCGGCCTGTCGTCGCAGGCCCTGGCGGAGTTTGCGGCGTGAGCGGCCTGTTGCACCTGGTGGACTCGAGCATCGTCGTCTATTTCGTCGCGTTGAATTCGTTTTACGCGCTGCTCCTGCTCCTCGCCCTGCCAGAAATCTGGGAGCACTCGCGTCTGGCCGAGGACGAAGATCTGGTGCGGCTGCTGCAGACGGGAGCCCCGCCCCCCATCTCGATTCTCGTGCCGGCCCACAATGAGAGTGCGACCATCGAGGCGAGCATTACGGCGATCCTGACCCTCGACTACCAGACCTACGAGGTGATCGTCATCAACGACGGCTCGAAGGACGACACGCTGGACCGATTGCAGGAGGCGTTCGATCTCTACGAGGTGCCGCGCATCTACCCCGAAGTGTTGACGACCCGGCCGATCCGCGCCCAATACCGGTCCCGCACGCGCCCGCGACTGCTCGTGATCGACAAGGAGAACGGCGGCAAGGCGGACTCACTCAACGCCGGCATCAACGCCAGCCGCTGGCCGCTGGTGATCGCGGTGGACGCGGACACCCTGATCGAGCCGGACGCGATGCTGCGGTTGACGCGTCCCTTTCTGCTGGGTCAGCGCGTCGCAGCCGTGGGCGGCACCGTACGGGTCGCGAACGGCTCCGTGATCCGGGACGGGCGCGTGCTCGAGCCGCGCGTCCCCCCGCGTTTCCTGCCCGGCGTGCAGGTGGTGGAGTACTTACGGTCATTCCTCTACGGACGGTTGGGCTGGAACCGGCTGGGCGGGAACCTGATCATCTCCGGCGCGTTCGGACTGTTCCGCAAGGATTTCCTGCTCGAGGTCGGGGGCTATCGGACCAGCAGCATCGTAGAGGACTTCGACGTGGTGGTCCGCCTGCACCGCCTGTTGTGCGACCGCAAGGTGTCGTACGTGGTTCCCTTCGTCCCCGATCCGGTGGCGTGGACTGAGGTGCCGGAGTCGATGGCGGTGCTGGGCCGACAGCGGGAGCGTTGGCACCGCGGGCTGATTCTCACGATGTGGAAGTATCGCGCGATGCTGTTCCGGCCGCGCTATGGGCGCGTCGGCTTCATCGCGTTTCCGTTCTTTATCTTCGGAGAGATGATCGCGCCGGTGGTGGAGCTGAGCGGCTACGTGGTGACGGCCATTGGTGTGTGGCGAGGCGCGCTCAACGTGCCGTTCGCCTTGCTCTTCCTGCTCGTGGCGTGGGGATACGGCATGCTGTTGTCGATCTGGGGGATCGTGCTGGAAGAAATCGGCTTCCGACGCTACCGGCGCTGGGGCGATTTGGGACGTCTGCTGCTGTACGCCATGCTGGAGAATTTCGGATATCGACAGATGACCGTCTGGTTTCGCCTGCGCGCGTTCTGGTCGGCGATTCGGTATCGCCACGTGTGGGGCAGCATGACCCGGACCGGATTCGCTCCCGCAGGTACCCGAGCGCAGCCATGATCGCCGCCGCCCTCGTCCTTCAGGTATTGACTTGCCCGCAGCGCGCCGCCGCCGTGTCGGACAGCGCCTGGCAGGCCTACCGGGCAAACCGCATTCCGGTCGCGGCTGCACGCTTCGCCGTGGCGGATTCGCTCTGCCCGGGTCTGCCCGAAGTGCAGATCGGCCTTGGATTCGTGGCTTTGCGGCACGACGAGATCGAGGACGCCGAGCGGCGCTTCACCACGGCGCTGCGGGTCGATTCCCTCAATGCCGACGGTTGGTACGGTCTTGGCCTGGTACGCTCGCGACGCGGCCGGACCGACGCGGCCATCGCCGCGTTCCGACGAGCGGTGGCCCTCGCCCCGGACTACGCCGATGCGCGGCAGCAGCTCACGGCACTCGGGGACGTCGGCGGCCCGATGGCGCCCGTACGCCGCCCGGCGAAGGCGCAGACGCCGGCGCGCACGCACGGCGAGCGGTTTGAAATCCAGCAGAACGGGCGCTGGCGCCCGTTTTTCGTGAAGGGCATCAACCTCGGCGCAGCGCGACCCGGCAAATTCCCTTCCGAATTCCCGACCGACGATTCGACCTATACGCATTGGCTCGGCCTGATGGCGGCCGCGCACGCCAATGCCGTCCGGCTGTACACCATCCTGCCGCCCGCGTTTTACCGGGCGTTCAAGCATTGGAACGACGCCCATCCCGACCAGCAATTGTGGTTGGTGCATGGCGTGTGGGCCGAGGCGCCGCCGGATGACGACTATGATGAGGCCGGCTGGAAAAACGAATTCCACGACGAAATGCGCCGCGTGGTGGACCTGTTGCACGGCCATGCCGTGATCCCGGGACGACCGGGGCACGCCTTCGGCCGCTATACGGTGGATGTGTCGGACCGGGTGCTGGCGTTCATTATCGGACGCGAGTGGGAGCCGTTCACGATCCACCACTACAACACCATGCGGGCAGGCCAGACGGCGTACGCCGGGACGTTTCTCACGGTCAGCGGCACACCCGCGGACGTCTGGATGGCGGAGCAGTGCGACTATCTGATGCAGTACGAGTGGGACACGTATCACGCGCAACGACCCATTGCCTACACCAACTGGCCCACCCTCGACCCGTTGCATCACCCCACGGAGCCGACGATCGAAGAAGAAAGCGCCGCGCGGGAACGGCTGGGTCTGCGGCCGCTGGTCGGGGTCCGGGAGTACAACAACGACGACCAGTCGCTCGACGCCATGCTGGTGCGTCCCACCCGGGCCAATCAGGCGGGGTACTTCGCTTCGTATCACGCGTATCCTTACTATCCGGATTTCATGGATTACGATCCGGGCTATGGCACGGCCCGTTCATCCTTGGGACCGTCGCACTACTTCGGTTACCTGGTCGAGCTGCGAAAGCATCACGCCGGCCGGCCGTTGCTGATCGCCGAATACGGCGTGCCGTCATCCCGCGGCCTGGCCCACCTCCAGCCTGAGGGGATGCATCACGGGGGCCACGACGAGCAGGCGCAGGGCTACGATCGATGTCCGACTCACCAAGGAGATTCGCGAAGCGGGCCTGGCCGGCGGCATTCTGTTCGCGTGGATCGACGAGTGGTTCAAGCACAACTGGGTGGTGATCGACCTCGAGGTGCCCACCGAGCGAAACCGGCTGTGGTTCAGCGCGATGGACGCCGAGCAGAACTACGGACTCCTGGGCCAGTACGCCGGGCTCGCGCGCACCACGCCCGAGCTGGGCGGCGATCCGGCGCGGTGGCGCGCGTTGCGGGCGATCGAAGGAAACGACTCGCTGCGGCTGCGCGTCGGATCGGACGAAGCCTACCTCTACCTGGCGCTCCAGACCGACGGCGGGAGTCTCCGACCCGACTCCGCCCGCTACCTCATCGGCCTCGACACCTACCGGCGCGACCGCGGTGAATTCCGGCTGCCGGGCGTGCTGGGACTTGGGGTCGGGGTCGAGTTTTATCTCGCCCTCACCGATTCCACCGAAGGCCGCTTGTTCGTGACGCGCAGCTACAACCCGTATATCGTGCCGCGCCCGGGGATGGGACCTACCGGTCTCGATCCGTTCTACAACTTCCTATGCATGGTGGACTCTCGCACCGATGCCGGCCAATTCGATTCGCTGTTCGTGACCACGAACCGCTTCCGGGTGACGCGAAACGGGACGATGATTCCTGCGCGCGGCGTCGATCGCGGCCGATTGCGGTATGGCCGGGAGACGGAGTCGTCTCTCGCCGACTGGTACGTGGACCGGCAGGCCGGTCTGGTGGAAGTCCGCCTGCCGTGGGCCGTGCTCAACGTGACCGATCCGTCCTCGCGGACCGTGCTCACGGCGATTCGTGAAGGTGGGGTGGTGTTGACCGGTCCAACCGACGGATTCCGGTTCGTCGTGGCCGGCCTGCGGCGCGGCACCGATCAGAGTCATCGCGTACCTGCCGGCCGACGCGACGTATTCCTGGCCGACCTGGGAGGAGCCGACGTGGCACGAGCACCTGAAGCCCGCGTACTACGCCATGCGAGATCTGTGGGCGTCGTGGTGACGCGGCGGGCGGGGCTCCTCACCCTGGTGCTTCTGCTCGTGGCGCGAGCCGCGTCCGCCCAGTTGCCCGAGGCGGAGGACGCGTTCGACCGCGGCGACTACCGCACGGCGCGCATCCTGTACGACTCGGTGCTGGGCCTCGATTCGCTCAATCCGCGCGCGCTGTACCGTCTGGCGGTGTTCGACAGCTGGGACGGCCACCTGAAGCAATCGCTGGCGCGGTTCGTGAAATTGCGCCGCATCGAGCGGTCGGTGGATATCGCAGTCGCGCACGCCAAAGTGCTGGCGTGGGACGGGCAGACACGCTGGTCGGAAGCGCTGTATGACTCGGTGCTGGCGATCGCCCCTGAGCGCAGCGACGCGCTGGCCGGCCGGGCGCGCGCCGTGGCGTGGAGCGGGGATCTGGACCGCGCCGAGCGGCTGTGGCGCGACGCGATCGAGCGCTACCCGGATGATCCCGAGATTCTGGTTGGCCTAGCCCAGACGTTGTATTGGGAGGGGGAGCCCGGGCTCGCCGAAGGCTACATCGCCCGCGCGCGATCGCTCTCCCCCACCGACCGCACGGCACGGGATCTATTCGACCTGGTGCGGGCCGAACGACGGCCGTCCATCTCCTTCGCGTCCGACGGTGCCGACGACATCGAGCACAATCGCTTCGTGTCCGTGACCGGCGCGTTCAGCGCGTCCCTCTCGCCGCTGCTGCGCGGCACGCTGCGGGCCGGCTGGCGCCGCAACGACTTCCGCGACACCGTGGGCACGAGCACGGGGCTGGACGGCTGGCTGGTGCATTCGTTCAAGCGCGGCGCGACGGTGCGCGCCGGCGTCGGCGCGCGCGCGCTCACCTCCGATAGCGGAACCCGCACCTTCGCCACGGTCCAGGCGGGCGTGGGCCTGCGCCCGGCGAAATTCTCTTCGATCGACATCACGTACGCGCGCTACCCGTTCGACGAGACGGCATTGCTCGTCCGGCGCGGATTCGTCTGGGACGAACTCGACGTGTCGGCCGACATCGCGCCCAATCCCGCCCTCGACCTCTCGGTCACGGGAAACGCCGCCTGGCTGTCCGATGGCAATCGCCGGCTCATCGCATCGGTGGCCGCCATGGTGGGAGTCGCGCGCGGGATCCACGTCGGGCTGTACAGTCGCCTCATGGGTTACCAGGAAGCCAACCCGGGTCGCGGCTACTTCGCCCCAGACCGGTTCACCCTGGGCGAGGGGCGTGCGGCCTACGCCTGGCGCCGGCAACGCTGGTCGTTACGCGTGAGCGGCGGATTGGGAGCGCAACAAGTGGGCTCGGGAGGGCCGACCCAGGCGGAGTGGCACGGCGACGCCACGGTGTCGCGCACCTGGCGCACGGTCGACGAGCTGGCGCTCGTGGCCCTGTACACCAACAGTGCGGCGTCACGCAGCGGGCCCGATGTGACGCCGGTATACCGCTACTGGTCAGTGGGGTTACGACTTCGGAGGGGTCTGTAGACGCCTAGGCGTCTCCCTCAACGTCTGTGCGTCTACTAGTGCAGCTGCCGCGATGCTTTCTCGGCATCTCGTAGTACCCTCAGTGCGTTCAGTCCTACCACTTTCCTCACGTCTTCCGGCTTCCATCCGCGCCGTAACAGCTCCGCCACGAGATCGGGGAACTTCGAGACGTTCTCGAGCCCTTCCGGCACGGTCGAAATCCCGTCGAAATCAGATCCGAGACCCACGTGATCCATACCGGCCACATCGCGGATGTGCTCGATGTGATCGGCGACCTGTTGCAGCGTGGCGCGCGGCGCGGCGCGTTGCCACACCTTCAGCGAGTCCGTCACCTTGGTGGAATCGAGCCCCGCCGCGCGCAGCGCGGTGGCCCGCTGTTGCATGCTGTCCTCGTACTGTCGCACGGCCTCGGACACGAACCCCGGATTGAAATTCACCATCACGATGCCGCGGTTCGGTCCCACGAGCTTGAGAATCGAGTCGGGGACGTTGCGGACATGGTTTGAGAGCACGCGGGCCGACGAATGCGAGAACATCACCGGGGCGCTGGACACGCGCAGCGCGTCGATCATAGTGGCGTCGGAGACGTGGGAGAGATCCACCAGCATCCCCAGGCGGTTCATCTCGCGGACGACCTGCTCGCCGAACGGAGTGAGGCCGCCATGCTTAGCCGAATCGGTCGCCGCGTCGGCCCAGTCGGTGGTCTCCCAATGCGTCAGCGTCATGTAGCGCACGCCCAGCGCGTAGAACATGCGCAGTGCGCCCAATGAGCTTTCGATCGCGTGCCCGCCCTCGATGCCGATCAGGCAGGAGATCTTGCCGGCCTTGAAGTTCCGCTCGAGGTCATCCGCCGTGTACGCCATCGCGAGGTCGCGACGGTACTGCCAGCACAGCTGCCGGACGAGATCGATCTGCTCCAGCGCGTACACGGCCGGATGCTCGCCACTGTGCATCGTGGTCACGGGCACGTACGCCGCCCAGAACTGCGCCCCCACCATGCCGGCGCGCAGCTTCGGGATGTCGGTCATGAGACCGAGCTGCGTCGCCCCGAAATCCACCGAGTCCACGCCACCGCGACCGCGAATCGCATCCGGGATGTCGTTGTGACCATCCACCAGCGGGACCGTTTTCAGGATGCGGAGCGCCTGGGCGCGGTAATCCGTCGCGGGCGTGGCTGGCGCCTGGGCCGCGAGACGGGGGAGCAGCAACGTGGTGGAAACAAAGGCAAGACAGACCGATCGGCGCATTGCGGTTCCGGATTCGAGTAGGCGGGAAAGCTGGCGTCGCACCTGCCCGAGATCAAGATTAGGTTTCGCCCATGCAGCCTCCCAAGTCCATGATCGCGTTCACCTTGAACGGCGAGCCGTGCGAGGCGGCGTTCGCACCTCACAAGACCCTGCTCGAGGTGCTGCGCGAGGACCTCAACCTCACCGGGACCAAGCACGGCTGCGAGTTGGGTGAATGTGGGACCTGCACGGTGCTGCTGGACGGGCGGCCGGTGCTTTCCTGCCTGGTACTTGGCCTGGCGTGCGCCGGGCGCGCCGTCGAGACCATCGAGGGGATGGCGGGGGCGACCCTGCACCCGCTGCAAACCGCGTTCGCCGATCTCGGGGCGGCGCAATGCGGCTACTGCACCCCGGCGTTTCTGCTCGCCGCCCAGGCGCTGCTCGCGGCGAACCCCAAACCTTCGCGCGACGAGATCAAGCAGGCGCTGGCCGGCAACCTGTGCCGCTGCACGGGCTACCTCAAGATCTATGAGGCGGTGGAATTGGCCGGGGCCCGGATGCGGGGCGAAACGGCTGAACCGGTACCGGAGACGCTGTATGGCCGACGGTAAGAAAAAGGCGGGCGCCCTCCGCGTTATCGGCAAGGCGCTGCGCAAGGTCGACGCCGTGGCCAAGGTCACCGGGGCCACCAAGTTCGCCGACGATCTGGCTCTGCCCCGGATGCTCTACGCCAAGCTGCTGCGCAGTCCGCATCCCCATGCCCGCATCCTGAGTGTCGACACCTCCCGGGCACGGCAGCTCGAAGGCGTGAAAGCCGTCCTCACCGGCAAGGATTTCCCGATCCCGTTTGGGATTCTGCCGGTAAGCCAGGACGAGCACGCGTTATGTCCCGACACGGTGCGTTTCATCGGCGATCCGGTGGCAGCCGTGGCCGCGACGACGGAGGAGATCGCCACCGCCGCAGTGGACCTGATCGACGTCTCCTACGAACTGCTGCGCCCCATCAGCTCCGCTGAAGACGCCGTGGCGCATCCCGAGCCGCGCATCCACGACTACGGGGACACCGGGAACCTCCACAAGGTGATCCACCTCGAATTCGGTGATGTGGAAGAAGGCTTCGCGGCGGCCGATCTGGTGCGCGAGGACCTGTTCTTCTTCGAAGGCAACACCCACCTCCCGATGGAGCAGCACGCCGCGCTCGCCGAGTGGTCGGCCGACGGCAAAGTCACGCTGTGGAGCTCGACCCAGACGCCGCACTACGTGCACCGGGCCCTGGCGAAGGTGCTCGAGCTACCGGCGGCGCGCATCCGGGTGATCGCCACGCCCAATGGCGGCGGCTTCGGGGGCAAGAGCGATCCGTTCAGCCACGAGATCGTGGTGGCGAAGCTCGCGATGCTCACCGGCCGGCCGGTGAAGATCACGCTCACGCGGGAAGAAGTGTTTTACTGTCACCGCGGCCGACACCCGACCCTGATGTGGGTGAAGACCGGCGTGACGAAGGATGGCGCCATTACGGGAATGCATTTTCGCTCGCTGCTCGACGGCGGGGGGTATGGCTCCTACGGCGTGGCGAGCACCTACTACACGGGCGCGCTGCAAACCGTCACCTATCCGATACCGCGCTACAAGTTCCAGGGGGCCCGCGCGTTCACCAACAAGCCGCCCTGCGGTCCCAAGCGCGGTCACGGCACGCCACAACCGCGGTTCGCGCTCGAGGTGCACCTCGACAAGATTGCCGAACAGCTGAACCTCGATCCCGCCGAGCTCCGCCTCAATCATCTGCAACCGCCGAACTCGCTCACGGCCAACTATCTGCGCGTTGGCTCGATGGGTTTGGGCGAGTGCATCCGGAAGGTCGTCGGGGGCTCCGGGTGGAAACAGAAGTTCCGCAAGCTGCCGCTCGGGAAGGGAGTCGGCCTGGCCTGCTCGTCCTATCTCTCGGGCGCGGGGCTCCCCATCTATTGGAACAACATGCCCCAATCGGGCGTGCAGCTGAAATGCGATCGTTCGGGTGGCATCACAGTGTTCTGCGGCTCCACGGACATCGGTCAGGGCTCGGATTCGATCCTCGCCTACATCGTGGCGGAGGTGCTGGGTGTCGATCCGTTCGAGATCCGGGTCGTCACCGCCGATACCGATCTCACGCCGGTGGACCTGGGCAGCTACTCCTCGCGCGTCACCCTGATGAGCGGCAACGCCGCGCTGCAGGCCGCCGAGCGCGCGCGTGAGATCATCGTACCGCACGTGGTGAACAAACTGGACATCCCCAGTGACCGCGTCGTGTTCGCCGACGGCCGAGTGTTCGATGCGGAAGATCCGGCGCGTGGCATGAGCTTCGCCGAAGCGGTGCAGGCCGCCGAAAGCGCCGTCGGGACGATCGGGACGGTGGGCTCCTACACCCCACCCAAGAGTGCGGGCCGCTATCGCGGGGCGGGCGTCGGTCCATCTCCCGCCTACTCCTACAGCGCGTGTGTGGCGGAAGTGGACGTCGATCCCGCCACGGGGATCGTGCGGGTGCCCACGATCTGGATCGCCCACGACGTGGGGCGCTGCATCAACGCCGCGACCGCCATGGGACAGGTCGAGGGCTCGGTGTACATGGGCCTGGGTGAGGCGCTGATGGAGGAAATGGCGTACCGGGAAAACCGGCACGTGGTGCACAAGATCCCCAGCCTGCTCGAATACAAGAGCCCCACCACGCTCGAGATGTGCGACGTCGTCACCTACATCATCGAGGATCCGGATCCCAACGGCCCCTACGGAGCCAAGGAAGTGGGCCAGGGACCATTGCTCCCGGTGATGCCGGCCGTGGCCAATGCCGTGTACGACGCGGTTGGTGTGCGGGTGGATGAGATCCCGATCACGCCGGAGAAAGTCCTCAAAGCCCTGAAAAAGAAAGCGAAGGGCGAGGTCGGACGCGTAGGACCGACAAGCTTCCCCGATATCCCCTGGCCCGAGGCGACTCGGGTGCCCCCGCCCTGGGAGGGCGGCGACGGCAAGGCGGTCGACCAGGCCGCCACCCTCGCCGGCGGCGTGCGTGAGGAGCGGCAGCACTGATGCTCAGGCTTCCGTCGTTCACCTATCTCGCTCCCAAGACCCTGGCCGAAGCGTTGGGCATGAAGGCGGACGCTGGGCCGGATGGCGCGTTCGTCGCCGGCGGGACCGATCTCTATCCCAACATGAAACGGCGGCACCAGGAACCTCGCACCGTGATTTCGTTGATGGGCATACCGGAATTGCACCAGGTGGGGAATGCACGCGGCGCGGTGACCGTCGGCCCGGGGATCACTCTCACCGATGTGTCAGCCCATCCCGCCCTCCGTTCGACCGCCTACCACGCACTCGCCGAAGCCGCCGAGCTCGTTTCCACTCCCCTGCTCCGCAACATGGGAACCCTGGGCGGGAACCTGTGCCTCGACACCCGCTGCAACTATTACAATCAATCCTACGAGTGGCGGAAGGCGATCGACTTCTGCATGAAGAAAGACGGGGCGATCTGCTGGGTGGCTCCGTCGTCCCCGCGCTGCTGGGCGGTGAGCTCGTCGGACGTGGCGCCGGTGATGGTGGCGATCGGCGCGGAGTACGTGCTGGTCGGACCGGGGGGCGAGCGGGTCGTCCCGGCGGGCCGGTTCTACCATAACGACGGAATCAATTACCTCACCAAACAACCCGATGAGATTCTCACCGCCGTGCGGCTCCCCGCTCCTAATGGGTGGGACGCGGTCTACCACAAACTGCGGCGGCGGGGGTCGTTCGATTTTCCCGTACTCGGCGTGGCAGCCTGGGTCAAATGGGGTGGGGGACGGGGGACGAGGGACGAGGGACGGGTAACTGACGCGCGAATCGTGTTAGGCGGGGTAGCCAGTTATCCGCAGGATGTTCCCGAGGCAGGTGAGGCACTCAGGGGCTCCACGCTCTCAGACGACGTGATCGCGGCGGCCGCTGACGCCGCCTTCCATCCCTCGAAGCCGATGGACAACACCGATTTCGATCTCTCCTGGCGCAAGCAGATGACGCGCGTGTACGTCTCCCGCGCACTGGAAGAGCTGCGACAGCGCCGGACCAACCCGACCTAACTCTCTTTTCGGCGGCCGGGCACCAGACGCCGCGCCAGGGAGACGAGTTGGCGGTCCAAGGACGGCGCGATCGTCTCGAGCGGCGTCCGACCCTGCCGGATGGCGAGGATGACGGTCACGAGAAACAGACCGTACGCCGCCACCATGTTCTGCCACGAGAAGAAATCCCACCGCCACGGATTCACCCACTCCCGTTGCACCACGGGCCACAGGTAGGAAATGCCCCAGTCTCGCCCCGAGCCGAACGAGTCCATCACGAGATGAAGGTGGAACAGGCCGAACGCCAGAACCCCCATTGTTCGCTTGTGCGTGGACCACGCGACCACGGCCGCGGTAACGAGCAGGCCGAAGAACAGATTGTGGCCGACCACGTGATGATAGGTCTCGAACGCGTCGCGGCCGGCGACGATCGCCAGGCCGTCCAGATCCGGCGCCGTCCCCGCGACCATCGCGAGCGCCCGCTCGCGTGGCGTGAGATCGCGGATCAGGCTCGCGACCACCCAGCCGGAGAGGACATGGGTCGGCAGGTGCATCGCTGGACGGCCTAGTTCAGTTTGATCGAGTAGCTGCCGCCACTGACCTCGGTCACTTCGACCGCGTAGACATTGTCGAGCGCGCCCGGGAGCTCGACCTCAAACGCCGCCGTCGTTCCGGAGCCTTGCACGCGGTTGCGGGCGACGGCCTGCATCTGATCTGCTTCCGCGCGTCGCCACAATGTCACGACCGCATCGAAGTCGTCGGCCCTGGTCCGCAGCTGCACGCGAAGCGATTTCCCCTCCCCGCGCTTGAAGGCAAAGCAATGGTCGGAGTGGTGGGGGAACGACCAGCTGTGTAGCGTAATACCGCTGCACCCACGGTCACCCATGGTGAGTGAGTTCACGGCGCCGTGCGTGTTCTGCATCCCCGGGTAACACGCCGCCACGAGCCAGGACGCGATCAGGATCGCGGCGCGATGGCCTGCCCTCCTCGTCATCGGAACCTCCCGTTCTACGGTTTGACCGGTTCCACCTCGACCAGCCACCGCACCACGTCAACGACAGCGAGCCGCAGCAATCCCTGCGGCTGCGCGGCAGAATCGAGCGCGGCGCGCGCCGAATCCTGCCACGAGCGCGTCGCCACGACCGTACCGGCGAGTCGATCCATGGCGTCGAGACCGACTTCCCCCACGCGGGCCAGCGCGCCCGCCGCCCGTCTCGCGTCCAAGGCGACGGCCGTCCGCGCGCCCCGGACGGCGGGCGCCAGCGCGCGCCAGTCCTTGAAGGCCTGGCGCAGCGAGTCCCCGATGGCCGGCGTCCGGCCGCTGTCCGCCAGGTACCGTTCGATCGCCGTGAGCCAATCCCAGCGGGCCGGTGGATCCGGCAGGGCCGCATCGACGAGGCCGGTGAGTGGCGTCTGCTGCGTCATGCCGACCTGCAGCCGGTTGCGTTGGCCGAAGGTGACGGGCTGGGAGAGCCGCAAAAGCGTCGCCAAGGCCTGCTCGTCGGGGCCTTTGCCCACCACACGGTGCAGCATGCGCTCGGTGTGGGTGTTATGCCCCAACCCCAACTCCTCGAGCCGCACACTGACAATCCGCAACCGCCGATACATGTCGTGCACATCGGTGACTTCGGCGGAGGACCACAGCTTCTCCGCGACCGCGGCGAGTCTCGGCCACAGCCGCGAGTCGATGGTGGCCGGGCCGATGTGCTCGCCCCACATGCACGCCTCACCACCCAACATCCGGCCCGCTTCTTCCGGCGTCAGACCGAGTGAGTCCGGCAGCGGATCGACGTAGTGGTCCTCGGCGGCGTACATCTGGTCCAGGTAGTACGGCGCCGACAGGATCGCGTGGTGGCCGGAGCGCAGCGTCTGCGGGAGATACTCCAGGCCGCGCCAGGACTGCACCACCGCGGTGGACGGCAGATCGGGGTTCAGGATCTCATCCCACCCCACCATGCGCTTGCCGTGACTTTCGAGGATTCGGGACAGCCGCTGGTTGAAGTACACCTGCAGGGCCGCGTTATCGGCGATCGCGTGGGCGCGCATCCAGGCTCGGATGCGCGGGTTGGCGTCCCATTCCACACCGTTGACTTCATCGCCCCCGATATGCCAGTAGGGATCCGGAAACAGCGGTGCCATTTCCGTGATGAACCGGTCGAGGAAGGTGTAGATGTCTTCGCGCGTCGGATCAAAGGCGGCATCGTACACGCCCCAGGTGCGCACGATGCGATACGGTCCGGGACCGCTCGCGAACTGGGGGTACCCGACAAACCACGATGTCGCATGCCCCGGCACGTCGAACTCCGGGATGACCCGGATGCCGCGGTCGCGCGCGTAGGCGACCACGTCGCGGATCTGCTCCTGCGTGTAGAACAGTCCATCCGAGCCAAGTTTCTGCAGGCGCGGATAGCGCAGGCTCTGGACGCGGAACCCCTGATCCTCGGACAGGTGCCAGTGCAGCACGTTCAGTTTCACGGCCGCCATGCCGTCGAGTGTCCGCTTGATGACGTCCACCGGCTCGAAGTGCCGGCCCGCGTCCACGAGCAGCCCGCGCCACGGGAACCGCGGCGCGTCTGCGATATGCACGGCCGGGAAGTAGAAACCGGCGCTGTCGGTCGCCACCAGCTGCAGCACCGTCTCGAGCCCCCGCAACACGCCCACCACGGTCGGGGCGACGAGCGATCCCGCGCTCGGGAGACAGGTCGAGCGAGTAGGACTCATCTTCCGTTTCGGTCTGGATCGCCTGCCCCGGCGCGCCGGCCGTGATCACGAGACGCGCGGCGGTCGAATCCGCCGCCCCGCGCGGATCCTTGGCGAACGACAAGTCCGTCCGCCGCGCCAGGCGCGTCAGCATGCGCGAAACGCCGCGCTCCAGTCGTTCGTCGGTCAGACCGACGATGGCGACACTGAACGAGCCGTCGAGGCGCTGGCGACCGCCGCCCTCACGCTGTGCGACCGAGAGCGGCACCGGCATGACGTCGAGCGTGATCGATTGCTGCGCCACGGCCGGGCCGGCGCAGCACAACATCACGACACCCGCAAGGCGACATCGCATGGTTATGGCTCCCGCCACAGGACGAAGCTTCCAGGCTCGGGGCGCCCGCCGTCTCCACACGAGCCCGTCAGCGTCACGTCGCCTTCGAAGAGGCGGCTCCCGTTCCACAGCCGCCCCTGCCCCGCGACCGCACCCGCGCATTGCCGCGCCGGATAGGTGAACGCAAAGGAGAAGCGCAGATCTGGACCGGAGCGGCCCACCGTGACGGGGCCGGAAACCTGGACTGAGTCGATCCGCATGACGACCCCGGTAAGAGAGTCCCCAGACGCGCTGATCGCAAACGTCATGCCGATGCGCGCGTCGCCCACCCGGATCTCCCCTCGGTAGCCCCCCGGATACGGTCCTGGCATCGTGTCCGGGACGGGTACGCCCGGCGCGGGCAGCGCGAACGCGAGCAGAAAATCCCCCATGGTGGTGCCGAGCCGGTCATGGCCACCGGCCGCGATGACCACGTACTGCCGGCCGCCCGCCGAATAGGTCGCGGGCAGCGCGTGGGCCGCGGCGGGCAGCAGAGCGTGCCACAACTCGGTGCCCGTCTCCTCGTCGAACGCCCGCAGCTGCTGATCGAACGTCGCCGCGATAAATGCCAGCCCTCCGGCCGTCACAATAGCGCCGCCCAGATTGATCGAGCCCCAATGGTCGGACCCCGGGACGGGACCGAGCGCTGGCAGGAAACCGAGCGGCACCTGCCAGCGCAGGCTGTCGGCAGTCAGATCCACGGCACCAAGCGTCCCCCAAGGCGGCGGCGTGCAGGGGACGCGCTGAGGGGACAACAGGACGTCGCGCATCATGCCATAGGGTGTCCCGCGTTGGCGGCTGATTTCGTTCCCCGGATGCGCATGCCGGGCCGCCATGAGACTGTCCTGCGGGATCAGGGTCACGATGTGGGCGACCCGGTTGGCAGGGGCGATGACGAGGCCACGCTCCTCATCCACCGCGACGCCCGACCAATTCAGGCCGCCAATATTCCCCGGCCAGATGATCGTGCCGCGCAACGACGGGGGCGTGAACACGCCTTCGTAGCGCAGCGCGCTGATCCGGGCGCGACATTCGGCCCGCACCGAATCGGTGAGGCCGAACGCCTCATCGGGCGACAGGCTTTCGGGTGCGAGTCGGAACGCCGCGCCCGGAAACGGCTGAGTCGGCCAGGCTTCTTCCCCGGGGACGTCGCTTGCCGGCACTGGACGCTCGGTCACGGGGAAGAGCGGTACCCCGGTGCGACGATCGAGAATGAACAGGTGGCCCATCTTGGTGGCCACGGCGACCGCGGGGATGCGGCGAGCACCGCGCCGCAGCGTGAACAGCGCCGGCTGAGCCGGCACGTCGTAATCCCACAAGTCGTGATGGACGACCTGGAAGTGCCACACGACCTGGCCGGTCGTGGCCCGGAGCGCCACCACGGAATTGGCGTAGCGGTTGGCCCCGAGCCGTGCGCCACCATAGAAGTCCGGGCTCCCGCTCCCGGTGGGAACGAAGATCAGGCCGAGCGCTGGATCGGCGGACATGACGGACCAGACGTTCGCAGCTCCCGTTTCATGCGCGACGGGACCACGCCAGGTGTCATAGGCGGAGTCTCCGGGGGTTCGCGGAATGGGATCCCAGCTCCAACGCAACGCACCCGTGCGCGCGTCGAACGCGCGGACGACGCCTTCGGGCGCATCGGTGCGCTGGTTGTCGGAAACGGCGGCGCCTACCACGACCAGGCCGCCGATGACGGCGGGAGGCGACGTGACGCCGTACTCCCAGTGATACGCCGGCGTGTGCCGCAGATCGCGCGCGAGGTCGACCGTGCCTGCCGCGCCGAAGTCGGCGCACGGACGCCCGGTCGCGCCGTCGAGGGCGATGAGACGGGCATCGACCGTGGCGACGAACACGCGCCGGCGGCAGGGCGCGCCCGCGGCGCGCGTCGTGTCGAGCCAGGTGGAGACGCCGCGGCTGGCGAAATCGCCGTAGTCCCCGCCCACGTCCAAATGCGCGTCGAAGCGCCAGCGCTCAACGCCGCTCGCCGGATCGAGTGCCACCATGTTCCCCATGGGCGTCGAGACATACATCGTCCCGTCCACGACCAGGGGGTTCGCCTCGAAGCGCCCGCGGTCCCGGTAGTAGTCCCCGGTGCGGACCACCCAGGCGAGACGAAGCTGGCTCACGTTGGCGCGGGTGATCTGCTCGAGGGGCGAATAGCGTGAGCCCCCAAGGCTGCCGCCGTAGGCGGGCCAGTCGCCCGGGGCTTGAGCGACCAAGGCGGGCGCCGCGCTCGCGACGAGCGCCAGAGCCGCCCCGAGCATGCGCGGTCGTGTCATGAACTGAAATCTCGCGCCCCGCACAGCGTTGCGCGACCTGGCTCCTATAGTCGCAACGGCGAGATTACGGCCGGTAGCGCCACACGGTTGTCTGAGGTCCGCGGCCGCTGTAGCCCCCGGTGATCAGCACCGAGCTGTCGGGGAGGACAGTCGCGGCAGGGAAATGGCGCAGCGCGGCGGATGCGCCCGTGACGGGATGGAACGTGCCCTCCTTTGGGTCAAATACCTCCGCCAACTCGTTCGACCCCCCGACGACCAGTGCCGAGCCATCCGGCAGCACAACCGCCGTGATCTTGTAGCGCGCCTCGAGCATCGGCGCGGCGCGACTGAACCGACCGGTGGCGGGATCGAACACCTCCGCATCATGGAGCGCGTGGGAGTCGTCCCCGCCCGTGGTGCCGCCGACGATCAACACCCGGCCATCGGGGAGCAGGAAACCGGTGTGTTTGCGACGAGGCGTACGGAGCGATCCGGTCAGCGTGAATCGGCCGGTGGCGGGATCGTAGATCTCCGCGCTGGCCGTCACCTGCTTCCCGGTCGTGGTCCCACCGGCCACGAGGACCCGTCCATCGGCCAGCCGCACGGCCGCGAATGGTATCCGTGGCACGTGCATGCTCCCGGTGGGCGTGAACGTTCCAGCGCCGGGATCGTAGAGCTCGGCCGCTGCGGTGGGCGTGCGGCCCGCGCCCGACGTGTCACCGCCGACGATGAGGATGGTGCCGTTGCCGAGTGCTACGGCGGCATGGTCGGACCGTGGCTCGTTGAGGTTACCCGCGGCGATAAACGTGCCGGTGGCCGGGTCGTACAGCTCGGCGCTTCCAAACCCGGCGAGACCCGAGCCATTCCCACCGACGATCAGGACTTTGCCATCCGGCAGCAGCGTGGCGCTGTGACTCATGCGTCCCACCACCAGCGGTCCGGTGAACCGGGAGGTGCCGTTCGCCGGGTCGAAGAGCTCAGCGGAGGTGATCGCGTCGGCCGTCCCCATGCCACCCGTGATCAGCACCGCGCCGTCCGGCAACAAGGTCGCCGTGTGCAGCGCACGCCCCTGCCCCATGTCACCAATCCGCGTCACGGTGCCGGCGGGCGGCCCGCTGCCCGGGCCCATACCTCCGGCGCATGCCAGCAACGTGAGCAGTGCGACACTCAAATGGCGCATTGGGCGAGTCCTCCGAGCGGGTCCGCGGTGCGATGCCGATCGAGGCGGATGGGTTTGAAGCGTTGCCGTCCGTTCCCTATCTTAGCGCAACCCGTTTCCCGCTCGGACTCCGAGCTGCCATGCACCTGACGAGCGCTGACTGGATCATCGTCCTCGTTTCGATCGCCGTGTCCTTCCTGCCGGCGGTCCTCCTCGCCAAGCGCGCGGGCTCGAGTACAGCCGAATTCTTTACGTCGGGCCGGGCCGCGCCCTGGTGGCTCATTGGCGTCTCCATGGTCGCGACGACGTTCTCCACCGACACGCCGAACCTCGTGACCAACTTCGTGCGGGAGAAGGGTGTCGCCAACAATTGGCAATGGTGGGCGTTCCTGCTGACGGGCATGGCGACCGTGTTTTTCTACGCCAAGATGTGGCGCCGCTCCGGGGTGCTGACCGACCTCGAGTTTTACGAGCTCCGTTATGCCGGCAAGCCGGCGTCCCTGGTGCGCGGGTTCCGCGCCTTTTACCTCGGGCTGTTTTTCAATTGCGTCATCATGGCCTCGGTCAACCTTGCCGCGGCCAAGATCGCCAACGTGCTGCTCGGCTGGCCCATGGGGAAAACACTGCTCGTGTGCGCCGTGCTGAATGTTGCGTTCGCGGCCACGTCCGGGCTGTGGGGCGTCCTGGTCACGGACTTCATTCAGTTCGGCATCGCCATGACCGGCAGCTTCGCCGCGGCGTATTTCGCCTTGCAGCAGCCGGAGGTGGGCGGGCTGGCCGGGTTGATCGCCAGGACCGACCCCAAGGTCTTGAACCTGGTCCCGGATTTTGGCGACTGGGGCATGACCCTGTCGGTGCTGATCATTCCGCTCACCGTCCAGTGGTGGTCGGTCTGGTATCCGGGGGCCGAGCCGGGTGGCGGCAGCTACATCGCGCAGCGGATGCTGGCGGCGAGGACGGAAAAGGACGCCATGGGCGGCACCCTGCTCTTCAACGTGGCCCATTACGCGTTGCGGTCGTGGCCGTGGATCATCGTCGCGCTTGCCTCGCTGCTCGTGTACCCGAATCTCTCCGACATCGCGCGCACGTTCCCATACGTGGACCCGGCGCTGATCGGTCATGACATGGCCTATCCCGCCATGCTGCGTTTTCTCCCGCACGGCATGCTGGGGCTGATGGTGGCGGGCCTCCTGGCGGCCTACGTCTCGACGATCTCCACGCACCTGAACTGGGGCACCTCCTACCTGGTGCACGACTTCTATCGCCGCTTCATCCGGGGCGAGGCAGAAGAACGGCACTACGTGTTTGTGGGTCGCATTGTCACTGCGCTGCTGATGGTGGCGGCCGCCGGTGTGACCTACGTATTGGACACGGCGCGCGCCGCCTTCGACTTGATGTTGTCGGTCGGGGCCGGGACCGGCTTGCTCTATTTGCTGCGATGGTTCTGGTGGCGCGTGAACGCCTGGTGTGAGATCGCGGCCATGGTGAGCTCCTTCGTGTTCGCGATCGGGTTCAAGATCGCCGCCAAGGCAGGCCTCTCCATGCCATCATGGGAGTCGCTAATTATTACCGTGCTTGCGACCACGATCGTGTGGGTGGTGGTGGCGTTCGTTTCACCACCCACCGCTCGCGCCACGCTGCTGTCGTTCTACAAACTCGTCCGGCCCGCGGGTCCAGGCTGGAGCTCGGTCCGCGCCGAGACCGGTGTCGCCCCGTCCCCCGACAGTCTGCCACAGGCGATGCTGGGGTGGGTGCTCGGGTGCGCGTTCGTGTACGCGGCGTTGTTCGGTGTGGGGAGCGCACTCTACGGACGGACGTCCCAGGCGCTTGTGTGGGCGGTGGTGTTCGTCGTGAGCGGCGTGGGGCTGTTGCGGTTGCTACCCCAGATGTGGAGCGGACGAAACTGACGGGGTCTACACGACTTTAGGGACGTTTTTCAAGCGCTTTTGCACCTCCTGGAGTGCCGTCGCCAGATCGGTCGACTCTCGGTGCCCGAGCTCGAGCACGCCCGAGTCCACATCGGTGGCGATACTCCGCAACACCTCCGCCGCGCGCCGCAGCCGGTAGCGGTCACGGAATCCTCGGTAGTCCTCCGAATTGGAAGCCATCAGCTCGCTCCAGATCCGGTGCCGGACATCGTCCACGGCGCCCTTGAGCTCCTCCAGGCCGGCGGGCGGGAGGTGCTCCGCCTCGCCCAGCTGCCGCCCGAACGCGGTGACGGCGATCTGCAGATTGCCGAGGGCGGTGGTGCGATCCGTTTCCGACATGGAAGTCCTCCGGGCGGTGAGCGCCCTAGGCTAACTCCGCGTGACGCGGTCGGGCAATGGCGGGCGGCGGGCGCCACCCGCCGCCCTTGTGCGCCATGGGTACATATTGCATAGTTATGCATTATGCAGAACCAGCCCGTGGTGGCCCTCGCCTTTTCCGGCGGCCTCGATACCTCCTACTGCGCCGCGCAACTCGCCGCCGACGGCTGGTCGGTGCACACGGTCTGGGTCGATACCGGCGGCGCCAATGACGATGACCGGGCGCGGATCGCCGCGCAGGCGCTGGCCGTGGGCGCCGTCCGCCATCATGCGGTCGACGCGCGCGCCGCGGTCTACGACCGCTTTGTCCGGTTCCTCATCCAGGGCAACGTGCTGCGCGGCGAGATCTACCCCCTGTCGGTCGCCGCTGAGCGCACCCAGCAGGCCGTCTCGCTCATTGGCGTGGCGCGCGAGATCGCCGCCAGCGCCGTGGCCCACGGATCGACCGGCGCCGGCAACGACCAGATTCGCTTCGACGTCGCCTTGCGGGTGCTGGCACCGGAGCTGCGGATTCTCACGCCCGTCCGCGACGCTGCCCTCGCCCGCCGCGACGCCATCGCCTGGCTCGAGGCCCGCGGCCTCCCGGTGCCGCCGCAGGCCGGCGCGTACTCCGTCAATGCCGGGCTCTGGGGCACGACGTGGGGTGGCGGGTGGACGCACGATCCCTGGGCCGGTCCGCCCGTTGAGCTGATCGACCCACCGGCCGATGCGCCGGCGCCGATCGAAATCGTGATCGGGTGGGACCAGGGCCTCCCTGGCACACTGGACGGCGATGCGCTCGCCGGGCCTGCCCTCGTGGAACGGCTCAGCGCCCTTACCCACCGCTACGGCGTCGGCCGCCACACGCACACCGGTGAAACCGCCCTCGGCATCAAGGGTCGCATCGGCTTCGAGGCGGGCGCGGCGCTGGTCCTCATTCATGCCCACCGCGAGCTCGAGAAGCTCGTCCTCACCCGTTGGCAGACGTTCTGGAAGGACCAGCTCGGTCGCTTCTACGGCGACCGACTGCACGAAGGCCAGTACTTCGACCCATCGCTGCGCGACATCGAGGCGCTGATCGCGAGCTCGCAACAACGGGTGACAGGGGAGACGCGCGTGCGGCTGGCACCCGGACGGTTCCAGGTGACCGGCGTCCGGAGCCCGTTTTCACTCATGGACCCCGCCGTGGCGACGTACGGCGAAGAGCCCCGGCTGTGGACCGGGGACGAGGCCCGCGCCTTCGCGCGCGTCGCCGCCATTCCGTCCCTGCTGGCCGCCCGCGCGGCCGCTCGCTGAGAGGAGTCGCCATGGTGGTGACCACGCGGATCCGGCTGGACCGCATCTCGAGCAGCACCAAGAACGCCGCGCTCCCCCGGGAAGTGATCGTCGGCGACGCGATCGTGGCCGAGGAGGGATACGTCCTCGCGGTGCGAATCCTCGAGGACAAGAGCACCTACAACACGATCGAGGATACGCACGGGCGCATGCTCGCCCTTCGCGCCGGGGACGTGCTGGCCGGGACGCTCGGCGTCCGCCGCGCGTTACGTGGCTACGCCGGAGTCGTCCCCGGAGCCATTGCTGTAGGGGACACGCTGCACGTGTTGAACCTGGGCGGGATCCTCGGGGCTTGCACGTCCGCGAATCCGGAAATCGGCCCGCCTTTCCGGGCTGAGGTGCTGGGGGCCATCCTGGCGTTTCCGGAGCTGGGAGACCGCATCGGCCGGCCGGCGCACATCCGGGATCACGCCATCCCGCCCGCCGACCGGCTCGAGAGTACCGTGCCGGTCGTGTACGTCGCGGGCACGTGCATGAACGCGGGGAAGACCGCCGCGGCAACGGAGCTGGTACGTGGACTGTCACGCGCCGGGTTGCGGGTGGCCGCGGCGAAGCTCACGGGCGTCTCGCTAATGCGCGACGCGCTCGCCATGATCGACGCCGGCGCCGCCGCGGCGCTCACGTTCAACGATGCGGGCGCGGCCAGCACGCGCGCCGGGATGACGGTCCCCCTGGCCAAAGCGATCCTGAACCGGCTGGCGGCGCATCCCGGCGGGCGGCCGGACGTGATCGTAGCCGAGCTGGGAGATGGCGTCCTGGGCGAGTACGGCGTGCAGGACATCTTGCGCGACCCCGACCTGATGGCCGTGGCGGCCGCTCACGTCGTGTGCGCGCCGGACCCGGTCGGCTGCTGGGGCCTGGCCGAGTTATACCGCGCAGGAATTCCAGCTCCCGATCACGGTGATGAGTGGAGCCGCCACCGACAACGAGGTCGGCCGCGAATACGTGCGCGGCGCGCTCGGGCTCCCGGCCCACAACGCCCTGCGGGAAGCGCCCGCCTTGGTGACCGTGGTGCGCGACGCGCTCGAGGTGCGGGCGACCATCCTGCCTGCCGTCCCCGCTGCGCCCGCGACGACCGCCGCCGCATGAAGGTCACCGTGTTCGGCGCCGGCGGGTACGCCGGTGGCGAACTGCTGCGGATCCTGGCGCAGCATCCGGAGGTGACGGAGTGCGTCGCGGTGAGCCGCAGCCAGGCCGGCCGAGCGGTGGCCGAGGTGCACCCTGCCCTGGCCGCGAGCGAAGCGACTTTCCTGGATGTCGGCCCGGGCGAAGCGGCCCGGGGCCGCGACGCCGTCTTTCTTGCCCTCGAGCACGGGGAATCCTCGCGCCTCGCCGAAGAGATCTTCGCCGCGGATCCAGGTCTGGTGGTAGACCTGGCGGCGGATTTTCGCGTGCCCGGTGCGTCTCCACCCGCGCTTCGCTCCCGCTTCGTCTACGGACTGGCGGACATCTGCGGCACGTCGTTACAGGGAGCCCGGGCGATCGCCGTCCCCGGCTGTTTCGCGACCGCGGCGGCCTTGGCGCTGTATCCGCTCGCCCGTGTGCCACTCGCGAGCGTTCCGGCTCTGTATGCCATCACGGGCAGCTCGGGAGCGGGCGTCGGCCTCAAGCCGACGACGCATCACCCCGCACGCGCCCACAACGTGTTCGCCTACGGCGTGCTGGGTCATCGCCACGATGCGGAGATCACCGAGCAGTGGCGGCGCTGGATCGGCGCCAACGGCTCAGCGCCACGTCTGGTCGCCCACGCCGGTCCGTTCGTGCGCGGCATCTATCTCACGCTGCACGCGAGGCTCGAGCAGGGCAGCGACGTGGCGGCCTCGTACCGTTCCATATACGCCGGGCGGCCATTCGTACGCGTCGGTGAAGCTCCGCCGGAATTGACCCATGTGGTGGGCACGAACGACGCGTTGCTCCACGCCACGGCGACCGAGGATGGGCGCGAGCTCCAGGTGAGCGTCGCCATCGACAACCTGTTGAAGGGGGCCGCCGGACAGGCCGTCCAGGCGATGAACCTCGCACTGGGACTTGAGGAGAGGACGGGGCTCAGACTCTCGGGGATGTACCCGTGCTGACCGCGACCACTCCAGCCGCCGACGCGTTGCTCCCCGTGTATGCGCAGATGCCGCTGCGCCCGGTGAGCGGCCATGGGGCCTGGCTGACCGACGAGAAGGGAGAGGAGTGGCTCGACGCCTATGGCGGGCACGCGGTGGCCTCCACCGGGCACTGCCATCCGCATGTCGTTGCTGCCATCGCTCGCCAGGCGGAGACCCTGCTGTTCTACTCGGCCGCGGTACCGCTGGAAGGACGGGAGCGACTGGCCACCGAACTGGTCGCGCGGTGCCCGGTACCCGGAGCCCGGGTGTTCTTGTGCAACTCCGGCGCGGAAGCGAACGAGAATGCCCTGCACCTGGCGCGCCGCGCGACCGGACGCTTAGGCGTGGTCGCCATCGAGGGTGGTTGGCATGGCCGCACGGTCGCGACCCTCGCCTGCACCGATGGCGAGAAGTATCAGGCCTGGGCCCGCGGCGCCGGGATGCCGCTCGCCCGTCGCGTCCCGTTCAACGACGCCGGCGCCCTGGCTCGCGCCGTGGATGACACGATCGCCGCGGTCATCGTGGAGCCAGTGCAAGGCCTGGCCGGTGCGCTGGACTGCGCCCCGGAATTCCTGCGCGCCGCACGCGCTGTGTGCGATCGAACCGGGGCCGCGTTGATCTTTGACGAGATCCAATGCGGCGTCGGGCGCTGCGGTGCCTTCACCGCCGCTGAGTCCTATGGCGTCGTGCCGGATGCGCTGACCCTCGCCAAGGGTCTCGCGTCGGGACTCCCGATCGGCGCGGTCGTCGTCGGATCGAAGCTCGCCGATGGCGTCAAGACGGGCGACCTGGGGAGCACGTTCGGTGGAGGCCCGGTGGTGTGCGCCGCGGCACTGGCGACGCTCGAGGTGATCGACCGCGAAGCGTTGATCGCTAACGCCGTGGCGGTCGGTGCATACCTCACGCATGGCGCCCTGGCGCTGGGGGTGCCCCGGGTCACTGGCCGCGGCCTGTTGCTCGGACTCCACCTCGGCCAGCCAGCCGCACGGATTCAACGGTCGCTGTTCGATCGGCGGGTGCTCACGGGGACCGCGAGCAATCCCGAAGTCCTGCGTCTAATGCCGCCGCTCACGTTCACCACGACCGAGGCTGACCTCGTGCTGGCCGGGCTTGGCGCGGTGCTCTCATGACCTCTCCGCGCCACTTTCTCGCCCTCGAGGACTGGGGTGCCGAGGGCCTGGACAGCCTGCTCACACTCGCGGCGCGCGTAAAGCGCGGGGAAATCACCGGCGGATTGGAGCGCAAAGTCCTGGCGATGATGTTCCTCGACCCGAGCCTGCGCACGCGCAGCAGCATGGAAACCGCCATGTTCCTGCACGGCGGGCACGCGCTGGTGCTCGAGCCCGGCAAGGGAAGCTGGGCGCTCGAGACCGAGCCCGGCGCCGTGATGGACGGGGCCACCGTCGAACACGTCACCGAGGCCGCCCGCGTCCTGGCGCGCTACGCCGACGCCCTGGCCGTCCGCGCCTTCCCCAAGGGAACCGACTGGGCGGTGGAGCGCGAAGACCGCCTCATCAAGGATTTCGCGCGCTTCTCGGATAAGCCCGTCATCAACCTCGAGTCGTCGCGACGCCACCCATGCCAGGCGCTGGCCGACGCCATGACACTGTGCGAGCGGCTGGGCGATCCCCGCGGCAAGAAATTCGTACTGGCCTGGGCGTGGCACCCGAAGGCGCTCCCGACGGCCGTGCCCGCGAGCGCGGCGCTTGCCGCCGCGCAGCTCGGCATGGAGGTGGTCATTACCCGGCCCCCTGGATTCGCCCTCGACCCCGAGGATCAAGCGCTGGTTGAGCGGCTCGCCGGTGAGGCCGGTGGCTCGGTGCGCCACTGCGACGATTTCGATGCGGGCGTGGCCGGGGCGGACGCCGTCTACGTGAAGAGTTGGGGCTCGCTCGATGCATTCGGCCAGCCGGACGAAGAGCGGGCACTGCGGACCCCATTCCGGGACTGGCGGATGACCGAGCGTCGCGTGCGCGCCACACGGGGCGGGCGCGGGATCGTGATGCACTGCCTGCCGGTGCGCCGCAACGTCGAGATCGACGATGCCGTGCTCGACGGACCGAATTCCGTCGTCATCGAAGAGGCGGAGAACCGCCTGCACGCCCAGCGGGCGTTGCTGATCGAGATCATGGGAGGAAAAACATGACCACGGCCATCGAGCCGGCGAAGGGGATCGTGGGGTTGAAGGGCGCGCTGCGGTATGTGCGCGCCTACCGCGACCGGGTGTTCGTGGTGAAGCTCGGGGGCGAGGTGCTGGACGACGCTGACGTCCTGGACGGCGTCGCGGCGCAGCTCGCCCTGCTGGCGTCGCTGGGCATCCGCATCGTGGTGGTGCACGGCGGCGGCGCGCAAGCGACGACGCTCTCCCGGCGGCTCGGCATCGAGCCCGAGCTCGTCGCTGGGCGGCGCGTCACCGACGAGCGCACGCTCGAGATCGTGACCATGGTCTATGGCGGCCAGCTGAACGTGGCCGTGCTGTCGGCGCTGCGCGGGCATCGCGTCCAGGCGGTGGGTCTCTCCGGTGTGGACGGCGACCTCCTCACGGCGCATCGCCGCCCACCGGTTACCGTGGTCGACGACGACGGGACCTCGCGCCAGGTCGACTACGGCCATGTGGGCGACATCGACCGCGTGGACCCGCACCTCCTGAAGACGTTGCTCGACGCCCGGTTCGTTCCGGTCGTGGCCAGCCTCGCGGGGGACGAGGATGGGGGCGTGTACAACGTCAACGCCGACACGGTGGCAGAAGCGCTGGCCGTGGCTATGGGCGCGCACAAGTTGATTTTCCTCACGAGCGCCCCGGGCGTGCTGCGCGACCGGAGTGATCCCGCCACCCTCGTCACGTTCGCCGACCCGGGCGATCTGGCGGAGCTCATGGCGAGCGGGGCCCTCACGGGCGGCATGCGCCCCAAAGTCGAGGCGTGCATCCGCGCCGCCACCAAGGGGGTCGAGCGCACGCACATCATCGACGGCCGGGCCCCCGATGCGCTGCTGCTCGAGGTGTTCACGGGCGTCGGCTGCGGGACCATGATCGTCGGTCGCAAGGAGTCGACGGCGCTTGAAGCCGACCTCGCCGACTGAGATCGCGCTCCTCGCCGAGCTCGTCGCCACGCCGTCGGTGAGCGGCAGCGAAGAGGCCGTGGCGCGCCGCGTCGAGGACGTCGCCCGCGCGTGGAACCTTGGCGTGACGCGAGACCGGACCGGCGTAACGGTGGAGGTGAAGAGCACGCGGCCCGGTCCGACCCTCGCGCTGGTCTCGCACCTGGACGTGGTGCCGCCCGGTGAGGGGTGGACCCGCGATCCGTTCACCGCGACCATCGAGGGTGACCGTCTCTATGGCCGCGGCTCGGGCGACGCCAAAGCGTCCGTCGCGGCCATGCTCACCGCCGCCCACGACGTGGCCGCCCATGGTGGACCGCCTCGCGGGCGCCTGCTCGTGCTGCTGGGACTGGGAGAAGAAACGCGCCACACCTCGATGCCCGACCTGGCCGGGGCCGCGGGTCCGATCGATGCGGCCGTCGTCGGTGAGCCCACCAACCTGGACGTCGCGGTGGCGCAGCGCGGGCTGATGATGGTGGATCTGGTGGCCCGCGGCGATCAGCGCCACGCCGGCTATGCGGACGCGGACGACGGGAACGGTGGGGGTGGATTCGTCAACGCCGCCCAGCGCCTCGCCCGCGATCTGATGGCGCTGGACGGTGTGGCGCGCGAGCGCGCCCACCCGGTCCTCGGCCATCCGACGATCACCCCGACTATGCTCGAAGCCGGCGTCGGCCGTAACGTGACGCCGCCCGTGGCGCGGGCGGTGCTGGACGTCCGCACCACGCCCGCCTGGTCGCACGCCGAAATTGCCGCGGCCCTGCGGCAGTCGCTGGCGAGCGAGGTGATCGTCACGTCCGACCGGCTCGTGCCCTGCGAAACACCGGAGCATTCCCGCCTGCTCGCGGCCGCGCTCCGGGTGAGGCCCGCGGCCCGCTGTTTCGGCAGTCCCACGTGCTCCGATTGGGTATTTCTGAAGCACTGTGACGCCATCAAATGTGGTCCCGGCACGAGCCGCAACAGCCACGCGCCCGACGAGTGGGTCTCGCTCGCCGAGGTGACCGCCGCGCGGGCGTTCTACGCACGACTCGCCGAGGAGTACCTCGCGTGAAGCGGCGATCGGGAATGCTCTGGTCACCGCCCGGCAATGGCGTCGATGCACGCATGTTCGCGTACACCGTGGGCGACGACCGTCACTGGGATACGCGCCTGTTGTCCTGGGACGTGCTCGGCAGCCTGGGCCACGTCGAGGGGCTCCGAGCCTCGCGACTGATCTCGGCGACCGATCACCGTTCCCTGCGCGCCGGATTGCGGGCCGGGCTCAAGGCGGTACGCCGCGGCAGACTGCGGATCGGCGCCCGGCAGGAGGACGCGCACACCGCCGTCGAGGAGTGGCTCACCCGGCGCATCGGACCGGCCGGGCAACGACTGCACACCGGCCGGTCGCGCAACGATCAGATTGCCTGCGACCTCCGGCTCTATCTCAAGGCGGCGCTGCTCGAGATTCACGATGCGGCGGCGGGCCTGACACAGGTCCTCACGGGGTTCGCGGCGCGCCACCGCGGCGCGCTGTGGCCCGGCTATACGCACCAGCGTCGGGCGATGCCGTCATCGGCCGGGCTGTGGGCAGCGGCATTCGCCGAGGGGATTCTCGACACCCTGGAATCGCTCCCGGCCCTGTGGGCACGACTCGATCGTTGTCCGCTGGGCAGCGCCGCGGGATACGGGGTTCCGCTCCCTTTGAAGCGTGTTGCCGCCAGTCGCGCCCTGGGGTTTGCGGTACCGGAGCACAATGTGGCGGCGGTGCAAAACGGCCGTGGCAAGCTGGAAGCGGCGGTCCTCGCCTGGTGCGCCGAGCTGGGGCACGAGGCCGGCAAGCTCGCGACCGACGCCGTCCTCTATAGCGGCGAAGAGTATGGCCTGCTGCTGCTGCCGCGCGCGCTCGCCACCGGGTCGAGTCTGATGCCCCACAAACGCAATCCGGATGTGTTCGAGTTGACGCGGGGCCGCGCCGCCGCACTCGACACCGACCTGGTCGCGGTCCTCTCGCTCAAGTCCAAGCTCGGCAGCGGCTATCACCGCGACTTCCAGCTCCTGAAAGAGCCGCTGTTGCGCGGGCTCGATCGCACGCGCGAAATGCTCGGCATGCTGAGCGCCGCCGTGCCGCAGCTCGCGGTCGATCGGGCACGGGGAGCGGCCCTGCTCGCCGGTGATCCGCTGGCGACCGATGAAGTGCTGCGCCGCACCGAGGCGGGTCAGCCGTTCCGGGCCGCGTACCGCGCCGTCGCTGCCGCCCTGGCACGCGGCGAACGTTTTCCCGCACTCGATCCGCTGGCGCGGCGCCGGACCCCCGGTGGTCTGGGCAATCTGGATCTCGGCCCGGTGCGGTCCCGACTCGCCGATCGCCGGCGCTGGAGCGCAACGGCGCGGCGCCGCTACCGGTCTGCACTCACGCGCCTGGCCGGATCCGATCCCGGAGTAGTCACCCCGTGAGCTCGGAACGGCGTAAACGGCTGCTCAAGATCCTCGAGCTGATCAGCACGCGGGCAATCCGGACACAGGAAGAGTTGGCGGAGGCGCTCGCGGCCGAAGGATGGGACGTCACCCAGTCATCGGTGAGCCGCGACATCAAGACGCTCCGCCTCGTGAAAACGGGCGGCGCCTACCATCGCCCACCATCGGTCGCGGCGCATTCGCCCGATCCCGACCGGCGCCGCGTGGCCGAGGACGTGATCGGGATCGAGCCGGCAGGAGACGCGCTCATCGTGCTGCACACCCCGCCCGGAGAAGCGAGCGCGGTCGGACTGGCGCTGGATCGACTGGCGTGGGGGGATGTGCTCGGCACCATCGCGGGGGACGATACGATCTTCGTGGCGGTGAAGGATGCGAGCGCCCAGCGCCGGCTGCTGCGCGACCTCAAGAAACTGACGGCGGCGCCGGCGCGCTAGGAGGCGGTGTGGGCCGCTGTGATGCGCCGCCCCAGCTCGCGCGCGACGATCCCCAACGCCCCCGCCTCGGGGTGCTCGAGGCTCAAGCGGCCCGAGTCCGCGTCGTCCAGGATGCCCTGACAGATTTCGCCCGTGCGGCGCAACCGAAACCGCTCGCTGAACGCCTTGTAGTCCTTGCTGTTGACCGCCATCAACAGGCCCCAGATCCGGAATCGCACGTCATCCACGGAGCTCTTCAGGTCCTCCAGCGTTTCCTGCGGCATCGCGCCGACCGTCTCCATCTGTTTCGTCATCTCTTTGACCGCGTCCTGCATGCGGTTCAACGCGGTCGTTGTAGTCGATTCGGCCATCCGCCCAGCCCCGTGGGAGAGTCGGACAACGCTAGGACGCCGACGCTGGCGATGCAAGGCGGCGACGATCACGGCCGGCGTCCGGGTTCAGTGGCTGCGGTGGTCACCGAGTGGCCCGCCTGCTGCCATGCCAGCGTGGCCCGCGCCAAATCCTTCGACTTCACGAGCACGTAGTCGGTTTCGTACGTAGAAATCGCGAACAGGCTGATTCCCGCCTGCGCCAGCGGTTCCGCTACCCCGGCGACAATGCCAATCAGGTCGAGCGGTAATGGACCGGACACGCGGACCGCGCGATAGTCGCGCGCGCACTCCGCTCGATCGCCGACCAGTGACTGCGGTGCCGTAATGGACAGCTCCGTCCGCGTGCGCGACACCGTCAGGAACCGCTGCGGCTCGAGCGCCCACGCCGGGAGTGGGGCGTCCACCGGGAACCGGCACACCGCGAGCGTATCGGACGTGACCACGAGCGGCAGGTGATGCCGGTCGACGACCGGCGCCTGTTGCCCCGCCGCGACCGCCGGTCCGCACGCCAGCAGCAGCATTCCCCATCGCGCGCGTTTCATGCCGCCTCCATGATGATCCGTTCCAACGTCTCCGCCTGCTCGGTCAGCGAGCGGAATAGCGCCATCTGGGCCCGGCAGCGGATCAGGTTGTGCCCCGGCCGGGCGATGCGGTAGTAGCGGTCCCCTTCCAGATGATCGGTCAGAAACCGGACCGCCTGCTCCAACGTGATGAGCCGTCCGGCGAACCCCAGCAACCCACGTTCCTGACCGGTCAGCGCGCGTCCCGCGGATTCGAGGTACCCCCGCGCCAACGCGGCGAACAGCTCCACCCGCACGCCGACCTGTGACAGGTCGGTCTCGTCTTCCGATGACAGGCTCGTCGAGGAACGCACCAGGTCTCCGAAATCGAACAGGGCGCTGCCCGGCATCACCGTGTCGAGGTCGATCACGCACAGCGGCTCCCCGCTGCGCTCGTCGAACAGCACGTTGGCGATCTTGGCGTCGTTGTGCACCGAGCGGATGGGGATGGCGCCGGACGCGATCAGCGGCGGGAGCCGCTCCGCATAGGCGCGCTGCGCCAGCATCGCGTCGATGTCCGGCTGTGCCTCCTTGGCGCGCTGCCGGGCATCCGTCCGGACCGCCACAATGAGCCGGTCAAAGCGCGCCGTCGTATCGTGAAAACCGGGGATGGTCTCGTGCAGCGGCGGCGTCAGATCCGCCACGAGGCGGAGAAACTCGCCGAAGGCGCGCCCCGCTGCCCGTGCATCATCGAGCGAGTGGACCCGCAGCCGCAGCTCCGCGCCTTCGACGAACGCGAACATGCGCCACAACACCCCGCTCGCATCGCTGATCCAGTCGGCGCCCCCCAGTGAGGGAATGAGCGCCGGATACCGCGCGCTGTGCCGCACCAGATGCCGGGCCACGCGACCGACGTTCTCCATCACCAGCTGGGGGCGGTTGAACACGGTGGGATTGAGACGCTGCAGCAGATAGCTCCGGGTGGTCTCCGCGCGATCCGGTCGCGTGCGCACCCGGTAGGAGTCGTTGATGTGCCCTCCCGGGACCGGGGTCACGCCGGCCACCGATCCCTCGACCCGAAAGCGTTGCGCGATGTCCGCGAGGTCGGTCGGCGCCCCGCTCACGCCCACAAACGATCCGGATACCGCCCGGCGGCCACGAGCGCCTGCAATGCCGCGACGACCCCGGGCCGATCGGCCTGATGCGTGATCCCGAACCATTGGCTGCCAGGCTCGAGCACTCGCACCCGGCACTGGCCGCGCTCGATGGCGGAGCGAATCACCGTCGGCAACAGGTATTCCCCACGCGCGACGTCCGGAGCGTTGAAGAACTCCACCAGACCGTGGCGCAGCGTGTCGAACACGGTTGGCGTAAACCCCCACAAGTTCATCGAAACCACGGGATCGTCGGCCCGTGACCGATCGATCCCGGTCACCTCTTCTATCGACTGCAGCCATCCCGCGGCGTCGATGTGGCACACCCCGCGATTCACGGAGCCCGCCGCGGAGAGCGTGTCGCGCAACCGGTAGCCGACGACGGCGTAGCGTGGCGGGCCGCCACTGGTCTGGTCGCGCAGGAAGGGCGCCAGCGACGCGAAGGCCTCGGCGCCATAGAAATCGTCGGCGTTGAGGACGGCGAACGGCGCCTGGATGAGCGGCGCCGCGGCGAGCACCGCGTGGGCCGTTCCCCATGGCTTGACGCGCCCCGCCGGGACGACCACGCCCGGCGGAACGTCTTCCAGCCGCTGCAACGCGGTGCGCCAGGAGAGGCGGCTGCCGAACCGTGTGGCGTAGTCGCGGAACGCGTCCTGCATGTCGGGACGGATGACGAAGATGGCCTCGCCAAACCCGGCTCGGTGGGCGTCGTACAGGGAGTACTCCATGAGGGTATGGCCACCGGGAGGGGGGCCGATCGCCTCGAGCTGCTTCAGTCCGCCATAGCGGCTGCCCAGCCCGGCGGCGAGGATGACGAGTTGCAGCGTCACGTGGTTGCCCTCTCCAAAAGAGGCTTCATCTTCAATCGTATGCCGATCGAGTACACCATCGATCACGCCCGGCGGTTGGTCTGGGCCACCGGACGCGGCACGCTGACCCATGACGACATCATGGGCTACCAGCGCGACGTCTGGTCCAGTCCCCAGGTGCGAGGATACCACGAGCTGATGGACATGCGGGCCGTCGAGCGCATCGGCGAGGCATCGGGGAGGCGGCTCAAAGAGCTCGCGGCAGTGTCCGCGGCGATGGACCCGACGACGCAGTCCAAGTTTGCCATCGTGGCGTCCAAAGACGAGGCGTTCGGACTGGGCCGGATGTACGAGACGTACCGGCGCCTCGAGGACCGGAGCACCAAACAGGTCGGCGTGTTTCGAACGATGGACGAAGCCTGGGAGTTTCTAGGTCTGCAGCCGTAGCACGCGCGTTCACCGGGACCGCCACACCTCGAGCGCCGACATGCGGTGCGTCCCGGGATACGGCGTGCGCTCGCCCTTCACGGCCATCCACAAGACGCGATTGAAGAGGTCCATATCGGCTCGATCCATACCAAGGTCGAGTCGTTCCGACTCGCGGGCCGCCCGGCCACCCGGCGCGTTGTGCTCGTCACGCGGCACACCGGGTTCGAGCGCCGCATAGGGCGCCGTATCCGGCGCCGCCCGCCAGATATCGCGCAGCGCGTGCCCGTAGTGGTCGAACTGCGACAGCGCGTCGAGCCCCAGGATCTCTTCCATCGTGCGCAGCGCATCCGTCGTATTGGTGAAGCGGTGATAGACGCCCGGACGATTCCATGCCGACACCACGAGCAGCGGCGAGCGGTGGGAGTCCACATGGTCGGGGCCGTTTTGCGCGTCGTCTTCCATCACGAAGACAACTGTGTTGCGCCAAAACGGACTGCGGGAGATTGCTTCGACGAGGCGCCCGAGGGCCAGATCGTTATCGGACACCATCGCGCGCGGCGTCCGCGATCCCACCCGCGCCCCGGCGGTGTGGTCGCAGGGAAGATGCAGGATCTGAAACACCGGCATGGTCCCGTCGGCGACCCAGTGGTGAAATGCCTCGAGCCACACGTCCATCCGCCGCTGGTCGGGAATCGCCATGTCGAACGCGGGATAGCGGGGATTGGTGTGGGCCGCGAGAAACGGTTTTGTGCCACGGTACTGTTTGCCGCCGCCGGGCTCGTCTGCCTCGATCGCGAATTCGCCGAAATTCGCAAAGCTCAGGCCGGCGCGTTGCACGAGGTCCCAGAGGTACCCCTGCGCCGGTTCGGCGACATCGTCCTCGGGAATGACGTCCCGATTGGTCCCCTCGTAGTCGTAGCTGCGTCCCCCGCCGTCATAGTTGCTGGGAGTGGTCTTCTGAGTGTAGTCGGTCGCGTACGCGGCCATCGACCAGTTGTGACCGTCGGCCGAGACCTCCGCGTTCACGAAGAAGCGGTCGAAGATCCCGAACCGCTCCGCCAGGGCGTGGTGATTGGGCGTCACGCCGCGACCGAACAGCACGAGCGCGGTATCGCCGTCGGCCTGCGACAGGTCGCCCAGCACTTGATCGTAGGTCCGGTTCTCCTTGAGGACATAGATGACATGGGTGAACGGCGGATACGGGCGACCGCGCGCCCCGCTGCTGTCCCAGCCGTTGGCGCGGGCCACCCGAGCGCTGAACCCCGCCAGATCCTCGGGGCCCGCGCGGGCGGCGGGGACGATGCTGAGACTGCCCTTGATCTGACCCAGCGTATAGCTCGTATCCGGTTCGCTCCCATGGCGCACCCGCGCCGCGCCCGGTTGCGGTCCGTCGCGATTCGGGCCCGTGCCTGCGCCTTTCCCGTTTGCCACCAGCAACGTATCGCCTTGGAGGACCAGCGCGGTGGGATACCACCCCACCGGGACGCGTCCCGCCAGGCGGTCGGTGCCGGTCGCTCCGGCGTGGTCGGCGGTCCCGGCGGACAGGTCGAACACCGCCACCGCGTTGGCATCCGCTTCGGCGGCGAACAAGCGCGTGCCGTCCGCCGACAAGGCCAGCGCCACGGGCGTCGTGCCCTCGTCGGGGCCGGCCGGGGGAGGATCGGTGAGGATGGTGAGGACCCGGCGCGTGCGCGTGTCGACGACGGCAATGCGATCGGTGCTGCCGGAGGCGACGAACAGCCTCGTGCCACGGGCGTTCGCCTCCAGGGCCGCGGGGTGCCGCCCCACGGCCAGGGGGCTGTCGGCGGCCAGCCGTCCGTCGGCTGCCGGGGTGAACACCGACACCGTACTAGCCCCCCAGTTGGTCACGAACACCCGGCCCTCCGCCACGACCGCGACGCCGTACGGGTAGCGCCCCGTAGCGACCCGCTGGACGACCCGGTTCGAGGCCAGGTCCACCACCGCGAGCGAGTCCGCGAGATTCAGAGCGACGTACAGGCGGGATCCATCGGGCGACAAGGCCAGCCCCGCCGGATACTGCGTGCCGTCGGCGTGCGCGGCCCGCGGGGTGGTCACGAGCACAATCGAGTCGGCCAGCGTCGCGCTGTCGCCCGCCCACCGGTAGCGGTACACGACGTCGGTATTTCCCCCCGAGACGAAGAGCGTGCGCCCATCGGCCGCAAACGCGAGTCCGACGAACGCGGCCGCCTGGGGCAGCGTCTGCGTGATGGATCCGCTACGGTCGACCACTTGCACACCGTGCTCCCGCCATCCGCTGAGCAGCAGGACGATGCGACGGCCATCAGGTGCCGCCAGCATGCCGAGCGGCATCTGGCCCACGGGTCTCGTTACGCCTGCAGGGTCGAGCATCCGTCCCGTCGGGAGCCGCCGCGGATCGGCGCCACTCGCCTGCCCAGCGGGAGACGGAGGCCGGCACGCAGCCATGAGGACGAGGCACCATGCTGCGGTTCGGGTCATCGTGAGTCCTATTGCCGGCGCAGCAGCGCCGTGCCTTTGGTGGATCCGCGCACCCGCGCGGAAATCGTGACGGTGCGACCAGTAACGGGCATGTCGATGAGGACGACGTCGCTCCGACCGGGCGCGAGGCGCGCCAGGGTCGGCTGCGGGCCCTGATCGACCCGAAGATCCAGATCGCGCAGTTGCACCGGGAGGCCGTCGTTCGCCACGAGGCGTAACCGATAGGTGGCCGCGAATGGGACCTTGGCCGTCAGGTCGAGACTGAGTGAATTCCCCGTCCAGCCGCCCACCGCGTCTTCCGCCCAGAGGGAAACCGGATCGCGCCAGGTGCGTGGTGGCGGGGCGCCGACATTGAACGCCGCGAAGCGGCGGATCACGGGCTCAGCGACGGCTTCCGTCACCCGCAAACGCAGCATGGTGTACCCGTCCGGGCGCACCGGGACAATGAGCTTGTGGCCGATGGCACTGCCCGCGGCGACTTGCTGCCAGTGGCCCCACGACATGCCGTCGAGGCGCCACGCTCGCACCCGCTCCCCCCGCCCCACCTCTTCCTGCAGCACCACGTGGTCCACCCGTTGTGGTTCGGAAAAACTGAGCACGATTTCCCGCCCGACACTCGCCGTGTCCGCCACCGGTCGCCCGAATCGGCGCCGGATTTCTTCACCGAACTCAATGGCGCGGGCCGCATCGGCCGCGGGAATGCGACCCGATTGATCGGGCGTGAGGTTGAGCAGTAGCTGCGCGCCCCGGCCCACCGAGCGGTAGTAGATCTCGATCAGGTCGTCCATGGACAGCAGATTCTTTTCGTTGGTCGAGCTCCAGAACCAGTTGGGGCGGCGGATCGACACATCCACTTCCACCGGCATCCAGGCGTCGCCCTCCGGATCCCCGTGCAATGCGGTGGCGACGCCGGTTCCAGCGTCCTGGACCGCCAGCGCATTCCAGCACGGGTAGGGGGAAAACCCGTCCTCGTTGCCCACCCAGCGAATCGTGGCTTGCGGCCCCTGGAACACCATGGCGTCGGTCGCGTGTTGCTCCACCAGGTCGCCGGTCGGCACCACGCTCGAGCCATCGAGCCACAGCTCCACGATGGGTCCGTACTGGGTCAACAGCTCCGTGAGCTGGCGGCGATACAGGGCGTTGTATTCGGCCTGCGCTTCCGGTGTGGCGCAGCGTCCCGACAACCCGGCGCCGTGCTTGTCATCGCGCGGCGAGAGGTAGACGCCGAGTTTGAGCCCGCGGCTGACACAGGCCTCCGAGAGCTCTTTCATGACGTCGCCGCGACCGCCCCGCCACGGAGTCCCTTTGATGCTGTAGTCGGTCGTTTCCGTCTGCCACAGGCAGAACCCGCCCGCGTGTTTGGCGACCAGCACGATGTACCGCGCCCCCAACGACAGGGCCGTGTCCGCCCACTGCGCCGGATCGATTGCCGGCATGATGGCGCTCGGGGCGAGGGACAGGTCGTCGTATTCCTTTTCCTGCCAGGTGTTGGGAGCGAAGTGCACGAACATCCCGAGCTCGAGATCCTGCCAGGCCCGTTGCGACGCGGTCGGGAGCGCGATGCGGGGATCGACCGCGAGCAGCCCGCGCGCGGTGCGCATCGCCGGGGCAGCCAGGCTGAGCGCCGCGAGCTGCTGCAAGACTTCGCGTCGCGTTGGCATCAGCGGAGCAGCGACATGGTGGAGTCCTTGCTGCCATCGTTCGGAGCCGGCACCAGGCCGAGGATGCCGGCGATCAGATCGTACACGTGCACGTTGCGAAATGGTGGTGCGTGAAACCCACTCCGAAACGCAGGCCCCTGCGCGACAAAAATGGCGCGCATCGCCGCTGTCGTATCGTCATACCCGTGGGCACCGCCTCGGAACCGCTCGGGGTGCTCGGCGAGGTCGCGGTGCCGCAGGGCGAACGACCAGCCGATGTCCGCCAGCGCGAGCACCGGGGGAATGCGGCGGTGGTCTCGATATTGAAATCGCTCCGGGATTTCCTCGCGTTTCCATACCGAAACGTGCGGAATGCGGCCATGCAGCGCGCGGACGACGCTGTCGACCATCCCCGGATGGGGCCAGAAGCCGGCTACCGGACTGCCGCCCGTGACGCGACCCAGATCGGCCGGGGCGATGTAGTCCTCGAGCACCACCACGCTGTCCGGGCTGGTCTTCGACATGCCATGATCGGAGACGACGATCACGTTGACCGAGCCGGCCAGACCTCGAGCGGCGATGCCATCCATCAGGCGCCCCACCGCGCTGTCCACTTGCAACACGGCGGCGCGGACGTCCGGACTATCCGGTCCGGAATCATGCCCGGCATGGTCCGGCTGGCTGAAATAGAGGGTGACGAAACTCGGCCGCGTCGCCGCGGGGAGGGTCAACCAATCGAGCACCTGCCGCACGCGCGTCGAGTCGGGAACGCGGGAATCGTAATGGACCCAATACGTGGGGCGGACGCCGTCGATCGCTGCTTCCGTGCCGGGCCAGAACATCGCGGCCGCGCGCTGCCCCTGTCGCTGGGCCGCGACCCACAGCGGTTCCCCGCTCCACCAGCGGGCGTCCGCCACCGCGGCGGTATCGGTGATCCGGAACACGGTATCGAACACGGGATCGTACATCGTGTTCTCGACCACGCCGTGATGCTCCGGAAAAAGTCCCGTCACAATGGAGTAGTGGTTGGGGAAGGTCTTGGTCGGAAACACCGGCACCATGGGGGCCCGCACGCCCGCGGCGATCATACGTCGCAGGTTGGGGCACGCGTAGCGGTCGAGGTAGTCGTAGCGGAACCCGTCGAGCGAGACGAGCACGACGCTGCCGCGGACCGGCGCCGGCGCCCCGCCCGGCGGGCTTCCCGCGGACGCGCACGCCACGAGCAAGCAGGAAACGAGCGCTCGATGTCTCATGTCCGCGGTGGATCCAGGCGGTGCAACAGGCCGGAGATGCGCCGGATCCGTTCGGGGTCGGTGACGGCCCGGTCGAACTCGTTGGGGAGCGGCTGCTTCAGCAGCGTCAGATGGCGTGGCCGGAATGAGGATGGGCTCTCGAGCAGGGCCGTGGCGCGGACATGCACTTCGCGGACGCCGGTCCTTTCCGCCACATCCGCGATGTTCTCCTCGTTCAGCCCTCCGGCCGCCAGAATCCCGATCCGCCCTTCGGCGCGCGTCACCAGGCGTTGCAGCGCCTGGGTCCCCTCCATGGCCGTAGGGGCCTGGCCGGACGTCAATACGCGCTCGATGCCCAACCGGATCAGGGCGTCGAGCGCGGCATCCGCGTCCGGCGTGAAATCGAAGGCGCGATGGAACGTGATCGACAGCGGGCGGGCGGCGCCCATCAGAGCCCGGGTGCGCTCGACGTCGATGGATCCATCTGGGCGCAGCGCGCCAAACACCACGCCGTTCACCCCGAGGCGCCGCGCCAGCGCGATGTCCCGCTGCATCACCTCGATCTCGGTGTCGGAATAGACGAAATCGCCGCCGCGGGGCCGCACCAGCACGTGCATCGGGATACCGAGCCGTTCCTGGCACACTTCGATCATGCCGGCGCTGGGCGTGGTGCCGCCCTCCAGCAGATCTTCGCACAGCTCAACCCGGTCGGCCCCGCCCGCCTGGGCGGCGAGCGCGGATTCCACGGAGTCGACGCAGGCTTCGAGCAGCACGTGCGGCACGGGGACCCCAGACGTGAAAAGGGGCGGCTCGCAGCGAGCCGCCCCTTCAAACTGCCTACGAGCCGCCTAGTGCGCCACCGCGTCGACCTCTTCCGCCGCCCGGCGCAGCACCTCGGTGATCTTTTTGCGCACTTCGTCTTCCCGCGCCCGCCAGCCGGTGCGATATACCGTTTTCACGAGCCGCCCGAGCGCTTGGTTGAGATCGGCCATGCTGCCGCCCAGGGCCTGATCCACGGCCTCGCGCACGCGATCGAAGATGTCCTCGACCGTGTCCTTGTGCTCGTCCAGGAACTTGAGGCCGGCGTCGGTGATCTCGTAGACCTTCTTGCCATCCACATCCTTCGCGCGCACCAGCCCTTCGTCCTCCAGCCACTGGAGCGTGGGGTACACCGTGCCCGGGGATGGGGAGTAGCACCCATGCATCTGGTCCTCGAGCTCCTTCATCACTTCGTATCCGTGGCGGGGCTTGTCCTTGAGCAGTTTCAGAATCACGTACTTCATGTCCCCGGATTCGAACCACTGCCGCCGTCTGCCGCCGCGATAGGGTCCCCGAAACGCGAAGCCGCGGGGTCCTAATCCGAACGCGAAGCCGTCCCAGCCGAAATGCCGAACCATGCCGATCCCCCTGTGGAATGTTACGTAGCATCGTTACGATACTATGTCACGATATATCGTGTCAACTCGACCATAAGCATCCCATCCACAAGGATTTAGCAATGACATAATCAGGACACTATGGAGCCATCACCGAGGGGCGAAGCGGCGACGCGAGGCGTAGATTCTCGCGCGGGCAATCGTCCCTCACCACTCCTTCACCCCGGCCCTATGTCCACTCTTCTGGTTCGCGTCGCCCTCGCGTTGTCCCTGGTCCAGCCACTGCGCGCGCAAGCGTTCGATTTCTACACGCGCGGCCCCTATCGCCCCAACGTGCCCCGCCCCGAGCAGATCACGGGATACGCGGCCGGCGACCAGCAAACCATGTACGCCGTGATGCAGCGCTATCTCGATACCTTGCTCGCGTCCGCGCCCGATCGCGTGCGCGCCGAAACGTGGGGACGCACGGTCGAGTTCCGCCCCTACCGCGTGCTGATCATCTCGGACTCGGCGAACCTCGCCCAGCTCGAGTCGATCCGCTCCGCCATCACCGAGCTGACCGATCCGCGCAAGACGACGCCCGCCCGCGCCAATACCATCGCCGCCCAGCAGCCGATCATCGCGCTGTTCCAGTACTCCGTGCACGGCGACGAGCCGGCCGGATTCGAAGCGGCGATGCAGGTCGCCTACCAGATGCTGGCCGGCGAGGACTCGGTGACGCGGGCCATTCTCAAGAACGTCGTCGTCGTGCTCAACCCGTGCGCCAACCCGGATGGGCACGAGCGCTTCGCGGCCTGGTACAACTCCGTCGCGGTCGGCGCCGATGACCCCTGGGCGTTCGAGCAGAACGAGCCGTGGAGCATCACCGGGCGCTACAACCATTTCCGCTTCGATATGAACCGCGACCTCGTGGCACAAAGCCAGCCCGAGGCGCGCATCATGATGGACGGCATTCTGCGGTGGCACCCGCAGGTGTTCGTGGATCACCATTCCACGACGCAGACCTTCTTCTTCCCCCGTCGCGCCGGCCGTGAACCAGAACCTGCCGCCCCAGACGACGCGCTGGTTCGATACGTTCGGCCGGGGCAACGCCGCCGCCTTCGACCGTTACGGCTGGCAGTATTTCGTGCGCGGGGTGTTCGACTTCTTCTACGTGGGCTATTGGGACGAGTGGACGACGTTCCAGGGCGCCAGCGGCATGACCTACGAGACCGACGGCGGCCCGGAATTCAACAAGCGACGCGACGACGGGACCATCAGCACGTTCCGCGACGGGATCGCGCATCATTTCATCGCTTCCCTGGCGACGCTCGAGACCACAGCCGCCAACCGGCAGGCGCGGCTGCAAGACTACTACGCGTTCCGACGCTCGGCGATGGACGAGGCCGCGACCGATCGCATGAAGCGGGTCGTGCTGGTCCCGGGCTCGGACCCCCGCCAGGCGGCGCACGTCGTCGGCTTGTTGCTGCGCAACGGCATCGAGGTCTCGCGGCTGTCGCAGAGTGCCGTCTCGACGCTGGCCCATTCCTATATGGGCGGCGCGGCGGGACGGCGCACCTTCCCCGCCGGCAGTTATGTCATCGACTTGAGTCAGCCGCAGCGGCGGATCGCGAAGACGTTGCTCGAGCCCACCGCCGTGCTGGAACGGCCCTTCGTGGAAGACCAGGTCAACCGGTTCCGACGCAATCGCCGGCGCGGGGAGGATGCCGAGAAAGAGGACTACGGGTTCTACGACATCACCGCCTGGTCACTGCCGTACACCTTCAATCTGGAAGCCTACTGGACCGAGGACGCACCCGCCCCCGCCGGCCAAGCGGTCACGGACACGCTGTTGCCGCCGCCCCCCGCGCCACCGCGGGCGGCGTCCGCCTACGTCTTCCCCAACGACAACCTCGGCGCCGCCCGGCTCGCCCTGGCGCTCGAGCAGGAAGGATTCCACGTCGCCGTCGCCATACAGCCGTTACGCGCGGACGGCCGAGACTATCCCCGCGGCACCTTCATCGCCCGGTTGCAGCGGAACTCCGCGACCCTGCACGATCGCATCGCCGCGCTGGCCCTGCCGCTCGGCGTACCCGTCTCGTCGGTGCAAAGCGCCTTCGCCGACACCGGCAACGTGGGAACCGGATCCGATGCGGTCCTCAGTCTTTCGCCGCCGAAGGTGCTCGTCGCCGTTGGCGACGGCATCTCGGAAACGAGCTACGGCTGGATGTGGCACTTCCTGGCCCGGGATCTGGGGATGCGGTTCACCCCGGTGGCGCTGAGCGCCATCGGCAACATGGACAACCTGAACGACTACAACGTCCTCATCGTGCCGGACGGCTCGGGCAGTCGCATGAAGCGCCAGCTGCGGGACGATGGCGTCACGAAACTGAAGGCCTGGGTCCAGAGCGGCGGGGTGATGATCGGGATCGGCGGCGCCGGCGACCTCGCGGCCAACAAGGACGTGGGACTCTCGACCATCACCGAGGTCGGCGCCGACAGCGGCAAGGCGGACAGTACCATCACCGCCGATGCGCCACCACTGCTCTCTCCCACTGCGCCGACGCATGACAAACCCGAATGGCTGCCGGGCTCGATCTTCCGGGCCACGCTCGATCGCACCCACTGGCTCACGTTCGGCTACGAGCAGACTCAGCTGCCGGTGTTTCTCGACGGCTCGACCTTCTGGAAACTGTCCAAGGGCGGCGCCAATCCCCTCGTGTTCACCGGGGACTCGCTCACGCTCTCGGGGTTCACCTGGCCCGACAATACCGAGCGGCTGCTGAAAGGCACCGCCTGGGCCGTGGTGGAAAACCAGGGCAGCGGCCGCGTCGTGCTGTTCCTGGGCGACCCGCTGTTCCGGGCCTTCTGGCGCGGAACGGCGCGCCTCGTGAGCAACGCCATCCTGATGGGGCCGAACCGCCGCTAGAAACAAACACCCCGCGCCGGCGAGGGGCCGGCGCGGGGTGTTTGCGCTCAGACTCGCCTAGATGGGCGTACTCGACCGCCGGATCCGGTTGAGCAGCGTCCGCAGCTCCTGCTGACGCAGCTGATTGTCGACGTTGGACCGCACCGCATCGCGCAGCGACTGGGCGGCCTCGACCTGCTGCTGGATCGTGCGGATGGTCGAGCCTTCGACGCCCGGATTCACCCGCCAGACGCCCGGCTCGCCGTGTCCCCGTGGCGTGCGGAACTGCTTCCAACGGTTTTCCGGACGCGGCACGATCCACGACACCGTCTGGCGCCGCTCGTGCCGCATGATCTCGATCGACACCGTCTCGCCCACATCATAGGACCGCAGGATCCGCATTGCATGGGCCGGCGAGGCCGGCTTGCGTCCGCCGATCGAGAGGATGACGTCGCCGCCCTTGAGCGGCAGCGCCGAATCCGTGGGGGCCTTCACCACCAGGATCCCTTCCCGGGTGCCGAAGTACTCGCCCAGCTCCGGGCTCAGCGTGACGAGATCCAGCTCGCACCAGGCGTCCCCGAAGCAGAATGAGAACCCGTTGTTTTCCATCAGCGCCATTGGGGCGTCCGGCAGCTCGATGCGGTTGAACGACGGGCCCCCGCCAAAGCCCATGCCGAAGCCTTCTCCCTGCTCGTCGGTCACGATGCTGGCGGTCTTGGATTCGCTGCCACGCCGGTACTCGACGCGGACCGTGTCGCCCGGATCGACGTCGCCGACGAGCTCGATGAGCCTCCGGCCGGGACCGGATTCGTCCTGGTCCTCACTGGAGACTCCGGCGAGGGACGTGCCGTTGAACCGCGTGATGATGTCGCCGGCCTTCAGCCCGGCCCGCTCGGCCGGTCCCCCGGGCGTGACGCCGTCGATCTTCGCGCCGATCCGGTCGGTGTCCGTGTTGGCGACGGTGTTGACGAGCACGCCGATGCGCGCCCGGTTGCCGCTGTAGCTGAACGAATACGTGCGGGTGTCGGGCCGCGGGGTTCGCCGCGGCGATTGAGCGCCGAGCACGGGCGCGATCACGGCCACCATCAGGGCGGCCTGGATTGCCTTGCGAGTCATGGTCTGTTCTCTCCTCGAGGGGCCTGCGTTACAAGCCCACGTACTTGGCACGGGCGACGCGCACCTGCACGAGCTGCTGCATCAACTGCACCCGTTGCCGCCATAGATCCACCAACTGCGCTTCGCGCGCCGCGCCGGCATCCAGCTCGGCCAGCCGCCCGTCGACCTGGGCAATCTGGTCTTCCAGCCGCGCGGTCAGCTCTGCTTGCTGTCCGCTCATGACCCGATTCTCCGGGTCATAGTCCTGCAACGTCGTTTCAAGCTGGGCCGACTGCTGTTTCGCCTGCGCCAGATCCTCGGCAATGCCGGTGTTTCCGAGCGCCGGGCCGAGCACCATCACGCCAACGATGGCCGCGGCCGTCGCGAGGCCGAAGCCGGTCCACCGCCGACGACGCTGGGTGCGCTGGGCGACGATCGTCTCGCGCACCACGCTCCAGCGGTCGCGCGGCGGCCGCACCGACGGCAGGGCCTTGAGCTGCGCCACCCGCTGATACAACGCGTCCAGCTGCGCGCGGCACACCGCGCAATCTTCCGCATGCTGGCGCGCCCACACGGAAGCTTCTCCGTCCTTCAGCGCCAGCAGATCATCCATCGTGCAATGCATCATGGGACCTCCGGTTCGACCACCAACAAGCGGCGCAGTCGCGCGTGCGCCCGCGCCAGCTGGGACTTCGAAAAACTGACCGTCCTGCTCATCCGTTCCGCGATTTCTTCGTGCGTGAAGCCCTCCACATCGTGCAGCCACACCACCGCCCGCGACGTCTCCGACAGCTGTTCGAACGCCCGCTCCAGATCGATGCGGGTCCCGACGCTCGCGGGGGGACCACCGGCGGTCTCATCGTGCAGCTCGTCGGTGGCTCGCAGCTTGTCATGGCGCAGGCGCATCAACGCTTTTGACGAGGCGATGCTCCGCACCCAGCCCCACAGATGTCCCTCACCGCGGTACGACTTGATGCTCCGCACCACTTCGAGGAACGTCTCCTGCAACACATCTTCCGCGTCCTCGGGCGTCCGGCACATCCGCCGGGCCAGGTTGTAGACCGGCGTCTCAAAGGCGCGATACAGCGCCTCGAGGGCCTCGAGGTCTCCCGCCTTGGCGCGCGCTACCAGGATGTCGGGGACGGTCAGAGACAAAGTCATCGTGTTGTAAACCTAGATGCGGAGTCCGGGGGGAGGGTCGCAGGAAAAACCGGGGAGTAGGGAGTGGGGAGTGGTACTCCACGGCGCTGCACGGATCTGCCCTTCGCAGCCGTCAGGTCAACCACTCCCTACTCCCCACGCCTTAAGTCATTGCATCCTTGGAGCTTGCCCGAGCGAGGCCGTATCTTCCCTCGATGCCGTCCTCCGAGATCAAGACCTGGCTGCACCACCATCAGGACGAATCGGACGCCGCATTCCTTTATGGGGTGCTGGCGAGCGTGGAGCCTGACGCGAAGAAGCGGGCGACGTACGCCAAGCTGGCGGACGTGGAACGGCGGCACACCGAGCTGTGGGCCAAGCTGATCGTCGACCAGGGGCACCGGGTCCCCCAACCCGTCCAGCCGTCGGTCAACGCCCGCATCATGGCGTGGGTGGGGAAACGTCTCGGGCCCGGGTACCTGCTGCCGCTGTTGCTGCGAGAAGAAGGCCGGGAGGTCAAAGGCTACATCGATCTGCATCGCGACTCGACGGGAGAAGCCGCGCGCAACGTGTCGTTGACGCTCGCCAAGGAATCGGCTGAGCACGCGGGCACCCTGGCCGGGCTGGCCGGGGCGGGCGAGAGTGCCGAGCCGTGGCATCAGACCGAATCGGGCGGCTTCCTGCGCAACGTCGTGTACGGCTTCAACGACGGACTCACCGCGAACTTCGGCCTCGTGGCCGGCGTGATCGGCGCCAGCGTGCTGCCGCACGTGGTGATGATCTCGGGCGTGGCCGGCATGATCGCCGATGCGCTGTCGATGGGGTCGTCCGGCTACCTCGCGGCCAAGAGCGAGCAGGAAGTGTACGCGCACGAGATCGCCATGGAAAAAGAAGAAATTCGTCTCATGCCGGAGATCGAATCTCAGGAGCTGGCGCTGATCTACGAAGCAAAGGGCATCGAGGCCGACCGGGCACGCCAACTGGCCGCGCTGGTCATGCGCGACCCGGAGCGGGCCCTCGCCGAGAGCGTGAAAGAGGAGCTGAAAATCGGCGCCGCCCGCAGCACGCCGCTGCGCGAAGGCTGGATCACGGGGGTCGCGACCGCCGTCGGCGCGTTCATCCCCGTGGCGCCCTTCCTTGTTCTGCACGGGCCGGCGGCGGTGTGGACGGCGTTTACGATTGCGATGTTGTCGCACTTCGCCGTGGGCGCGGCGCGCAGCTTCTTCACCGGACGCGGCGTGATTCGCAGCGGGCTCGATATGTTCGTCGTGGGACTGGGCGTGGCGGGCGTGGGGTACGTGGTGGGAGGGTTTGTGGCGAAACTGCTCTAGGAATCGCAAAGGCGCATTTACACCACCAAATTCACCAGCCGGTCCGGCACGAAGACCACCTTCTTCACCGCGTTCCCGTCCACGAATTTCTTCACCCCGTCTTCCGCCAGCGCTTTCGTTACGACGTCCTGTTGTGACGAACCGCGCGGCACCACGAGGCGCGCCCGCAACTTGCCGTTCACCTGCACGGCAATCTCCACATCGCCGGCGGTGGCCAGGTTCGGATCGTGCGTGGGCCAGCGCTGATCGAACACCGAGCGATCGGTGCCACTCAGCAGGCTCCAGAGCTCCTCGGCGAGGTGCGGGGCGTAGGGCGCCAGCATCACGATGAGTGGCTGAATCGCCTGCCGGCCACCCGCTCCCTGCTCCCGGACCAAATTCACGTACTCCATCATCGCGGCGATCGCGGTGTTGTAGTTGAGCGTTTCGGTATCGCCGGTCACCTTGTGGATAGTCTGATGGAGCTTCTGCACCACCGCTGGGGGGAGCGGACGGTCCGTTCCATCGACCGCCTCGTGGGAGAGGGTCCACACCTTCTCCAGGAAGCGCCGAATCCCGATGATGCCCTCGTCGCGAAAATCCCCGCCCTCCTGAAACGCCCCCAGAAACATCAGGTACATGCGGAACGTGTCCGCACCCCACTGCTGGATGTAGGCGTCGGGCACGACGACGTTGCCGCGCGACTTCGACATCTTGGCGCCGTCCTTCACGATCAGACCGTGCGCCCGCAGTTTTGGGAACGGCTCCTCGAACGCGATCCGCCCCTGATCCTTGAGCACCATGCTGATGAAACGCGAATACAGGAGATGCAATACCGCGTGTTCGTTGCCGCCGATGTAGGTGGTCACGGGCAGCCAGGTCGCGGTGCGGGCCGGGTCGAAGGGCCGGTCGGCGAATTCGGTGGACGGGTAGCGCAGGTAGTACCACGACGAGTCGAGGAATGTGTCGGACACATCCGTCTCGCGCCGGCCCGGCGCAGCGCATTGCGGGCACGGCACGTTGTACCACTCCTTGTGCCGCGCCAACGGGCTCGTGCCGCTGTCATCCGGGCGGAAATCCTCGATGAAGGGCAGCTCCACCGGCAGATCCTTCTCCGGCACGCCAACGGGGCCGCAGCGATCGCAGTAGATAATCGGAATCGGCGGCCCCCAGTACCGCTGGCGCGAGATGCACCAGTCGTGCAACCGGTATTGCACCTTCGGCGTCGCGAGCCCCTGGCCCGCGAGCCATTCGATGATGCGCCGGCCCGCTTCGCGACACTCGAGACCGTCAAACCGGCCCGAGTTCACGAGCACCCCGGTCTCGGCGACGGACGGAAGCTCCGCGCCTTCGACCTGAATGACCGGCCGGATGGGGAGGCGGAATTGCGTGGCAAATTCGAAGTCGCGGATGTCGTGCGCCGGCACGGCCATGATCGCCCCGGTGCCGTACTCCATGAGCACGTAGTCGGCGATCCAGATCGGGATCGCCTCACCGGTGGCGGGGTTGCGGGCGTAGGACCCGAGGAACACGCCGCTCTTGGTCTTCTCGCCGACGCGCCGGGAGACCAGGTCCTTTCCCTGCACCGCGCGCTGGTACTCACGCACCGCGGGCCGTTGCTCGGCCGCGGTCAGCGCGTCCACCAGCGGATGCTCGGGCGCCAGGACGAGGCTGGTGGCCCCGAATACGGTGTCGGCCCGCGTGGTGAACACGGTGATGGACTGCTCGGCCGGGGTGCGGAACACGAGCTCGGCCCCGTCACTCCGCCCGATCCAGTTGCGCTGCAACGCGATGGTGGATGAGGACCAGTTCAGGATGTCGAGGTTTTTGAGCAGCCGTTCGGCGTACTCCGTGATGCGGAAGAACCACTGGTCGAGGAACCGCTGCTCCACCAGCGAGTCGCAGCGTTCGCAGCGACCGTTGATGACCTGCTCGTTGGCGAGCACGGTCTTGTCCTTGGGGCACCAGTTGACGGCCGCGCGCTTCTTGTAGGCGAGCCCAGCCGAAAACAGCTGGAGAAACAGCCACTGCGTCCACTTGTAGTAGCCCGGATCGGTGGTCGCCAGCTCGTGCCGCCAATCGAACATGCCGCCGAAGCGGTGCAGCTGGCGGCGAAACGTGGCGATGTTTTGCGGGATCAGCTTCCCCGGATGCGTCCCGACCTGGAGGGCGTAATTCTCCGAGTGAATCCCGAACGCATCGAAGCCCATCGGTTGGAAGACGTCGAAGCCCTGCAGCCGCTGAAAGCGCCCATAGATGTCCGCCCCCGTAAACGCGAACATGTTGCCGACATGGAGCCCCTCAGCGGAGGGGTAGGGGAACATCATGAGGTTGTAGAACGGACGCGCGGGACGGTCGAGCTCCGGCTCGTTGGTGTGGCGCTCCGCCCACCGCTCTTGCCAGCGGGCCTCCAGGTCCTGCGGGTCGTAGTGCGGAACAGGCGGCATAAGTCACTGAAATTACACAGACTTGCTCCGCTGAGAAACCCGGAATACTTTGCGCCACCACCCCATGGCGACGACCCTCCGAGTTTTGCTCCAGCGTTTCACGCTTTCGGCCGCTGGGATCACCCTCACCGTCCTGCTCGTCCTCGGATGGCTCGCCGCGCGGGGGGCGCGGGCGACGCTCGAGCGTCTCTCCGACCAGCGCGGCCGGGAGGTGGCGAGCCGCGCCGTGGACCTCGTGGCGACCTACATCCGCGAGCGGCACCGGGAAGCCGACCGGCTCGCGGTCAACCCATTTGTCGTTCGCGCGGCGATGGACGCGACCCGGTCGGTGACCGATCGCCGCTTGGACAGCGTCGCGCCCCAGAGCCTCGAGCAGACGTTCGGCACCACCCATCAGCTCGGGGGCGATCCTGATCTGCAGCGGTACTTCAAGGCGTACCCAGAGGGATCGGACTTCACCGAACTCGGGTTCACCGACCGCCATGGGCTCATGGTGATGAGCTCCAGCCGGCCGGACCAGTTCTCGCACGCAAGCGATCCCCTGTGGCAGCGGGCCATTGAAGCCGGCGCCGCCGAAACCGATCCGATCATCGACTCGGCGACGACATCGGTCAGCGTGCGATACGCGGTGGCGATCCGTCCGGCGGAGGGCGCGCGTCCCGTCGGCGTCCTCGAGGCCATCTTTCAGCTGGACCGACTCGGCTGGCTGCTGTCCGGCTCAAACCTCGAGGACAGCGCCTACCTCCAATTGGTGGACGAGCGCGGCAATCTCTTGTTTGGTCCGGATCGCGCCGAGTTGCGCGAAGTTCCACAGGACCGGACGCTGTACGACCCCGATCAGCCGCAACGACGCGTGCTGTCGACCACGCGGGGGCCGGAGCTCATCGTCACCGTGCCGGCGGCGCGGGGCCGTTTTCCGGCGAACCAGGGAAACTATTGGATTCTGTTTCACCAGCCCACCGCCACAGCGTACGCCGTGGCCCGTGACGTGCAACGCTACGTGTGGTTCGGGGCGATCCTGATCTTCGGGCTCTCGCTCATCCTGATGTGGTGGGTGGGGCGCTGGCTCACGCGGCGGGTGGCGGACCCGGTGCGGGCCGCCGGCAGCATCGCCGCCCGTGTCGCCGGTGGAGACCTGTCCAATCCGGACGCCGGAGTGGAGACCGAGGCCGGGGAAGTCGGGGACCTCATGGGCGCCGTGCGGCGCATGGTCGCGGCGCTGCGACGGCTGGTGGGCGCCATTCACGGCGCGGCCGACGAGTCAGCGGCGATGGCCGCCGAGATTTCCGCCGCCACCCAGCAGATGAGCGCGTCGACCGAGGAAATGACATCCACGACGCAGGATCTCACCAAGCGCACGGCCGAGCAGGCGCATTTGGTGCGAGCCTCGGCGGACGATGCCGGTCGCATCCTCCAGATCGCCACCGCCCTCGCCGGCGGCGCCGCCGATTCGGTGCGCCGCAGCGCCGACCTCACCTCGCTCGCCCGCCACCACAAGGGGTTGCTCGATCAGAGCATCACGCAACTCGCCAAGCTTGCGGAAGACGTGGAGCGCGGAGCCCACGAAGCCGAGGCCCTGGCGGCGTCGTCCGCGGAGATTCAGCGCTTCGTCGGGCAGGCCAAGGCCGTGGCGACCCAGACCAACATGCTGGCCTTGAACGCCGCCATCGAGGCGGCGCGGGCCGGACCACAGGGGCGCGGCTTCGCTGTCGTGGCCGACGAGGTCCGCAAGCTCGCCTCCCTGGCGGCCGCCGCCGCAACGGAAACGGCGGACACCGTGCGCGGCGTCCTGACGAGCGTGGCGGCGACGCGGGACCGGTTGCAGCGCCTTGCGCAGACCGGTGCGGTGGCACGCGAGGCAGCCCAGAACGCGGCGCAGGGCCTCGCCTCGGTCGCCGGCGAGGCGGAAGCCAACGACGCCTGGAGTCAGGAGATTGCCTCTTCGGCCACTGAAGTCCGGCGTCTGGTAGACGAAATCGCCGGGCGCTTATCCTCCCTCGCGCACGGCACCGACGGATTGCTCGCTTCGGCGGAAGAGATCGCCGCCTCGAGCCAACAGCAGTCGGCCAGTACACAGGAGATCGCCTCCTCAGCCAATCAACTGGCGGAGGCGGCCGACAAGCTCCAAGGAGCGGTGAAAACGTTCCGCCTGACGGCGGACGACGGTCCACGTCTGGCGCCGGCTCCAGCCGCTGGCGATGTTCCTCCGTCATGAGGTTGCGCAACGTCGTTCTTCCCATCGCCCTCGCGGCGCTTGCGCTGCCGGTTGCCGGGGCGCAGCAGCGCGGTGGGGGGGGCATCGAGCTCGGGGCCTTTGGCCGGTTCACGCGCTTCGACCCATCGCTCAGCTTCAACGACGGTTTCGGGATCGGCGGACGGCTGGGATTTTTCCTGCGCTCGGGGATCGGGCTCGAAGGCACGATCGCGTATGTGTCGACGACCGGCCTGGCCAACGTTTCCGTCACCCAGCTCCCGATCCATGCGCGCATCGTGTACGCCGCGCCCGTCGGTCGACAGTACACCGTGCTGCTCGGCGTCGGCGCCGTCCACAATCTGTATCGCAAGCCCACTCATCAGTGGGAGGACGGGGCCACCGGACTGCTCGGCGCCCAAGTCCGTCTCGGGTCGATGGCCCACTTGCGTCTCGACCTGATCGGCGACTACTACCCGTCACCGTTGAACTCCTCGCCCGCGATCAGCGACAACTGGAACTTCACCTTCGCCGCGGGCGCCGGCCTCCGACTGGGTGGGGGCGGCGGGGCAAGCAGCGGCGGAATGAAGGACTCCGATCATGACGGCGTGGGCAATGCGGTGGACGGCTGTCCCAAGACACCGCGCGGAACGGCCGTGGATTTCCGTGGCTGCCCGCTGCCCAAGGATTCCGACGCCGACGGCGTCGTGGACGCCAGTGACCGCTGTCCCAGCACGCCCAGCGGTGATGCGGTCGACGCGTCCGGATGCACCCTGCCCCGCGATGCGGACGGCGACGGCGTGGCCGATGCGGCCGACCGGTGCCCCAATACCGCGGGCGGGCAGAAGGTCGACGCCGCCGGGTGCCCACTGGACACCGATGCGGACGGCGTGGTGGACGCGAGCGACCGCTGCGCCGATACGCCGGCCGGGGAGCCGGTCGATGCCAGCGGCTGCCCGCTGCCGAAAGATTCGGATCGTGACGGCGTACTGGATAGCGCCGATCGCTGCCCCGGAACACTCGCGGGTCAGCGGGTGAATACGGCCGGGTGTCCGTTCCTGTTCGTCGGAGTGCAGCGCACGGTGGTGCTCGAAGGCGTGAACTTCGAGACCGGGAGTGCCAATCTCACGGATCAATCGCACAGCACGCTCGATCGCGTCGCCACGGCGATCCTCGGCAACCCTGACGTGCGTGTCGAGGTGGCGGGATACACCGACAATCGCGGCGGCGCGGCCGCGAATCTGCGGCTGTCCCAGGCGCGGGCGGACGCGGTGCGCGCGTATCTGATCGGGAAAGGCGTGCCCGCCTTCCAGCTGACCTCCCGCGGCTTCGGCGCGGCCAACCCGATCGCGCCGAACGCGACCGCCGTCGGTCGCTCGCGTAACCGTCGCGTGGAGCTGCACCGAATGCGATAAGATCGGTTGGTGGAGGTGATGGAAGATGGGCCCTGCGACCGCGGGGTCCTTTTTTTTGGTGACTCGAGTCACGCTCAGTCGGCCCACACTCCCCCACATCGATTGCTTCGACTCGTCCGCGCTGTTGCGGGGTATTGGCGACGGATATTCACGCCATTTCACAAGGAGGCCGCATGCACATTCGAATCGCGGCGACACTCGCTGTGTTGACCTCGCTTTCATTCTCGGCGTTGCCCGCACAGGACGCCGGCACGATGGAGATCGGCGGGTTCGGGCGTTTCACACGTTTCGACCGCTCATTGGGTCTCGACAATTCGTTTGGCGGTGGCGGATGGCTCGGGGTGTTTGTCGCCCCGGGGCTCGCAATCGAAGGGGCCGGCGGCTACCTGCCGACCGCTGGACCCTTGGCGCCCAACGGCTCGCTGTTCCCGCTGCACGCCCGGCTGGTGTACGCGCGCCCGGTGGCGGGTCCGCTTGCCCTGCTCGTCGGCGGCGGCTACGTGCACAACGTCTATGGCAAAACCGCCAACGTGTCGGACGATGGCGTGAGCGGTCTGTTCGGCGTTCGCGTCGGCGGTCAGGGACTCGCGTTGCGGGTCGAGGCGGTGGAGGATTTCATTCCGTCCCCGCGCAACCAGAGCGCGACGGTCGCCAACAACTGGAACTTCTCGTTGCAGGCGGGACTCACCGCGTTCCTGGGACGCTCGCGACCCAAGGACTCGGACGGGGACGGCATCGTGGACCGGCTCGACGCCTGTGCCGCCACGCCGCCGCACGAAGCCGTAGACGACCGCGGCTGCGCGCTCCCGAAGGATTCCGACGGTGACGGGGTCGTCGATCGTCTCGACCAGTGCGCCGCCACGCCGGCGCGCGATCAGGTCGATGCCCGCGGGTGTTCCCTGCCCAAGGACACTGATGGCGATCGCGTGACCGATGATCTCGACAAGTGCCCGAACACGGCGCCGGGTGAGGCCGTGGACGCCGCCGGCTGCCCCAAGGATACGGACGGCGACGGCGTGATCGATTCGATCGACAAGTGCCCGGTGACGACGCCGGGCGAGCAGGTAGATGCGACCGGGTGCCCGCCGGCGCCGCCAGCCGATACGGATGGGGACGGCGTCGCGGACGCGAGCGACAAGTGCCCCGGGACGCTGGCCGGCGATCGCGTGGACGCATTCGGCTGCCCAACGCTGTTCGTCGGCGGCTCGCGGACGTTGGTCTTGTCCGGGGTCACCTTTGAAACCGGCCGCGTGATGCTCACCGCACAGGCGCGCGGATCGCTGGACCGGGTCGCCTTGAGCCTCAAGGCGAATCCCGGCGTGCGGGTCGAAGTCGCCGGCTACACCGACAGCCGAGGCGCGGCCGGAGCAAACTTGCGATTGTCGCAGGCGCGCGCCGACGCGGTGCGCGGTTATCTGATCGAGCGGGGTGTGGCGCCGGAGCAGGTCACCTCGCGTGGATTCGGCGCGGAGGACCCGGTTGATACGAATGCCACCGCGGTGGGGCGTTCGCGCAACCGGCGCGTGGAGCTGCACAAGCTGAACTGAAAAAGGCTGGGGAAGTTGGTGGAGGTTGTGAAGGTTCAACCTCCACCAACTCTCTCTTAGGTAGTCCCCCCGGTGCACCAATCGCACCAAAGGTGCTAGCAACTCCGACCGATACTTCGAGCACCCTTCTCAAGGCATCCTTCTCCCCTGCACGTGGGCGCCGGAATCCAGAGCGTTCACGGGATAGTTCATTCCCGTCAGAGAGAAGGTCACTATGAGGTTTCGCACTCCGGCGATTATCACCGCACTCGCGGCGCTCACGGCAACACCCGCAATGGGGCAGCGCCCTGGCACGATCGAGCTGGGCGCGTTCGGTCGCTACACCAGGTTCGACCGCTCACTCGGCTGGGACAATGCTTTCGGAGGTGGAGGGCGCCTCGGCGTATTCATTGCTCCGGGACTGGCGCTGGAAGTATCGGCGGCGTACGTGATGGTGAACGGCCCTGCCAACACCAACATTCGACTGGTCCCGATCAACGGCCGACTGCTCTACAGCGTGCCGCTGGCCGAATCGTTTCAGTTGCTGATGGGGGCCGGCTACGTCAGGAACAATTACACCAACACGACCGGCTCCTGGGAGGACGGCGCGACCGGTCTCTTGGGACTGCGCTTCGGAAACCGGGTGGCGATCCGCCTCGAAGCGATCGAGGACTTCTTTTCGTCGCCCTTCAACCAGAGCCCGAGCACGTCCAACAACTGGAACGCCACCGTCCAGGCGGGTCTGAGCATGCTGCTGGGCAGAAACGGTCCCAAGGACGGCGACCGTGACGGCGTGCTGGACGGCTTCGACGCCTGTCGCAATACCCCGGAAGGGGACGCGGTGGACAATCGTGGCTGCTCGATTCCGAAGGATTTTGATTCGGATGGTGTTGGTAATGCGGGTGACGCGTGCCCCAACACCCCCCTGGGCGACAAGGTCGACCTGAACGGCTGCTCGCTCCCCAAGGATGCGGACGGGGACGGCGTCAACGATGCGACGGATCAGTGCACCAATACGCCGCTCGGCGAACGGGTGAATGCCGTCGGGTGCGCGCTGGACTCCGATGGTGACGGGGTAGTGGACGGCATCGACCAGTGTATCAACACGCCGGTCGGGACGCTCGTCGACGCCATCGGTTGCGCGGTACCCAAAGACTCGGACGGGGACGGCGTGCTGGATCCGACGGACAAATGTCCCGGAACGACCGCGCGGGAACGGGTGGATGCCATCGGCTGCCCGATCATTTTCCTTGAACGGCAGCGTCGAGTCGTGCTGGAAGGCGTCAATTTCGAGACGGCCAGCGCCAACCTGACCGACCAGTCCTACGTCACACTCAATCGCGTGGCCGCAAGCCTGGCGGCGCATCCCGAACTCCAAGTCGAAGTCGCGGGCTATACGGACAGCCGCGGGAGCGACCTGTACAATCAGCGCTTGTCGCAGTCTCGAGCGGAGGCCGTCCGGGGGTATCTCATCCGGAAGGGTGTCGCCGCGGACCGGCTGTCAGCGAGAGGCTTTGGAGAGAGTGACCCGATCGACTCGAACACCAGCACCGATGGCTTGGCCCGCAATCGGCGCGTGGAGCTGCATCGGCTGAACTAGGAGAAAAGGTCGTGGAGGTTGGTGGAGGTTGATCCTCCACCAACCTTTTTTTCATTCCCCGAAATGTGCGATCCGAACCTCGATCAGGTCGGGGAGCTGCTCCAGCTGAGAGCGCACGCTGTTGGCGACGGACTGGTCGACCGCAATGGCCGCCAGCGCTTCGCCGCCGCCCCCTGCCCCGGCGCGGGCCTGGTGCCAGCTCGCGATGTTCACTCCCGCTTCACCCAGCACCGTCCCTACGCGGCCGATTACGCCGGGGACGTCTCGGTTGCGAATCACCAGCACCCACCCCTCGGGCGTCACATCGACGTGATAATCGTTGATGCGGATCACCCGTCCCTGCCCGTTGCCGACCAGCGCGCCCACCACCCGGGTGCGGCCGCGCGCCGTGTCGAGCGCCACCCCGATCGATGTCTCGAACCCATGCTCGGCGGCACCGGTGCGACGCGTGAGCCGGATGCCCCGCTCCTCGGCGATCATCGGCGCGTTGACCAGGCTGACCGACGTTTCCCCCAGCCCCGTCAGCAGTCCCTCGAGCGCGGCGATCAACGCCGGTCGAGCGGCGCTCTCGTCCTTGCCGCCGTAGGCGACGTCCACTCCGGTCACCGGAGCATCGGCGAGTGCCACGGCGAGACGGCCCAGCCGCCGCGCCAGGTCGAGCAGCGGGGCGGCGCGGCGCAGCGCATCCGCGCTGATCCCCGGGACGTTGACGGCGGTGGAAAGGTCACCATCAAGTAAGGCATCACGCACGGTCGCGCTGATCTCCTGCGAAACGCGATCCTGGGCTTCCGCGGTGGAGGCGGCGAGATGCGGGGTGAGAATCACCCGATCGAGCTTGCGCAGCGGGGAGTCGGCGGGCAGTGGCTCCTGAGCGAACACATCCACGGCCGCTCCGGAGATCCGCTTGCCGCTGATCGCCTCGGCCAGCGCGGCCTCGTCCACCAGCTCGCCCCGCGCCGTGTTCACGAGGATGGCCGTCGCCTTCATTTGCCCCAGGCGCTCCGCATTGATCAGGTGGCGGGTCTGGTCGGTCAGGGCCACGTGCAGGGTCACGACATCGGCGGCAGCCAGCAATTGTTCGAGCGGCAGGATCTTCACCTGCAACTCGGCGGCGCGCTCCGGCGGCAGGTAGGGGTCATGGCCCACCACGGTCATGCCGAAGGCGCGCGCCAGTGACGCGACGTGACCGCCGATGCGACCCAGGCCCACGATGCCGATGGTCTTGCCCCGCAGCTCGGTGCCTTCGTACTTCTTGCGATCCCACTCACCGCGACGCATCGAGTCGGCCGCCCACGGGATGTGCCGCACCAATGAGAGCAGCAGCCCCATGGCATGCTCGGCGGCGCTCACCGTATTGGCACCCGGCGCGTTCATCACCGCGATGCCGCGGCGCGTCGCCGCATGCACGTCGATGGTGTCGACCCCGATGCCGGCCCGGGCGATCACGCGCAGCAGCGGCGCCCGGTTCAACAGATCGGCTGTCACCCGCGTCTCGCTGCGCACGATCAACGCATGCGCCCGCTCGAGCGCGCGCTCCAGATCTTCGCGGGGTTTGCCGGCGCAGTTCACCACTTCGATGCCGGGCGTGCGCGCCAGCAGCTCGAGCCCCACCGGGGCCATCTTGTCGGCCACGACGACGCGGTACTGAGGCGTGGTGCTCACTGCAGCGCATCCTCGACCAGCGGCAGCAGCTCTTCCAGCGACCGGACGGTATGGTCCCCCATATGGCCGATCCGGATCGTGGTGTCTTTGAGCGCGCCGTAGCCCGAGCCGATGGTCCATCCCTGCGCCTTGAGCGTGCCGACCACATCCTTAGCGCTCTTTCCGGCGGGGAGCTTGAGACACGACACAGTCCAGCTGCGCCGGTTCGCTTTCGGGAGGTACTCGATGCCCCGCCCCGTGGCCCAGCGCTCGACCGCGCTGCGCATCGCATCGTGACGCTGCCAGCGCGCTTCGATCCCCCCTTCGGCAGCGATGCGATCCAACTGACACTCCAAAGCGAAGAACAGCGATAGCGCCGGCGTGTTGGTCGGCTGGAACTTGGACATCGCCTTCTCGAATCCGACGAGATCGAAATACAGTCCGCGATCGGGCAGCGTCTTGGCCCGCGCCAGCATCCGCTCGGAGGCGACGCCCAGCGCCAATCCCGGCGGCAGCGCCAGAGCCTTCTGCGAGCCGGTGAAGGTGAAGTCAAAGCCCCAGCGATCGGATTCCACCGGACTGCCGGCCATCGAGGTCACGGCGTCGACCAGGAACAGCACGTCGTCGAATTCGCGCGTCACAGCCGCCAGGGCCGCGACGTCCTGGAGCACCCCGGTCGAGGTCTCGGAATGCGCCACGGTGACGGCGTCCACGGGTTGCTTGCGCAACAGGTCGCGCAGCTGATCGGGTTCCACCGCCTGGCCGAGGGGCACCTCGAGGCGGACGCACTCCTTGCCCGCGGCGGTGACGAGCTCGGCAAAACGGTCGCTGAACGCGCCGTTCACAATGGAGAGGGCCCGGCGCCGCACGCCATTGCGCACTGCCATCTCCATGAAGCCGGTCGCGGAGGTGGTCCCGATGAGGACCGGGTGCGAGGTCCGCGCCAGGGACTGGAGCTGCGGAGCCATCTTCTGAAGCAGCTGCTCCATGGCCGCCGAGCGATGCGGGATCATGGGACGCAGCTGCGCAGCCAGGACGTCGGGGTGGACGTCGGTGGGCCCCGGCAGGAAGAACTTCCCGAAGGCAGGGGTCGTCATGTTTCGGCGCGCGACAACTGATCGACCAGACCGCCCACCACCACCTCGCTCGTCTTCACCAGGCGCACGCCCTCATCCCCCCACTCCTTGAGCATCTGCTCCGCCACGTCCCGGTCGATCGGCTTCATTGCGTCGGTCACGGCGAACATCCGGATGTGGGGGCGATGCTGCAGGAACCCCTCGATCGCGTAGCGGTCGCACACGTCGAGCGCGACCCCGTAGAGCACAATGTCCTCCGGGGCCAGGACATCCACTACCGGGAGGACGTTGGGATTCGTGAACACATCGAACCAGTGCTTATGGAACAGGATGTCGCCGCGGTGGGCACGCACCCGCTGTTCGAGCGCCGCGGGATCCTCAGGCGCGGGCTCGATGACCAACGGGTCGCGCAGAGCCGTCTCGGGGATCTTCTTCTGCCCCGGGGTGCCCCGCATGCAATGCAGCGGAAACGTGTCCTTGAAATTCGGCTTGTCCGACAGCTCGCGGTGGCCCGGCTCGTGGTCGTCCGCGCTGGCCACGATGCGGATGCCGTGGCCGTGCGCATAGTCGGTCAACCGCTTGAGATTCGGGATCACGTGCTCCGCGTCCGGCACGTACAGCTTGCCGTCCGCCCGCATAAAATCGACCTGGGTATCCACGTCCCAGAAGATGACGCGCGCCATCCGTGCTCCTCGAGGTTGAAAAAAAGGCGGCGAGGGAATCTCTGCGGGAAGAGCCGGAGGTGTCAACCGCGCTGCGGCTACGGCGCCACAAACCGCCGGGCCTGGTAGCCCACCGAGAATTGAAACCGCTCCACCAGACCGGCTTGCAGGATGTCGTTCGCGACCCGCGCCGTGCGCTGCAGACGCTCGGGGACACCGTGGTCCGACAGCCGGGCGATCGCGTTGCGACGAGCCCGGTCGACGCCGAAGCTCATCTCGCGCGGATCGTCGATCCATCCATACCCGATGGCCCGCACGAACGCATCGCGCACGGACAACGGCAACGTAGAGTCCTCGGCCCAGGACGCGAGCGTGTCGACACTGGCCGGCGCGGTCCCCGCGGCATCGATCAGGCGCTCGAGGTCGCGCATCGCCCGTGCCCGCCGATCGAGCGTCGACACCTGTTCCGCCGCCGGTGCGCCCGTCAGGCCACTGGCCGTCCGCAGCTGCGCATCGCGCGAGATCATGTCCGCCACGTCCCGCGCGAGCTCGACGCCGAATGCCTGTAATCGCAGCTCCTGGTCCCCGGCGAGCCGCTCCGCCTTGTCAAGGGCGGCGCCGAGCATGACGCAGGCCGCACGGCCGTCGCCACGGTCGAGCTGGACGCGCACGCCCGCGAGGAGCCATCGACCCGGAGGCAAGGAATCCAGATCGGCGACATCCGGGGGGCCGCGATCGAGCACAACCAGCGACCCGAGTCGTGTCCACAGTCGTCGCGCGGGACTCCCCGGTGGAAACGTGTCGCCAAAGCTGACCGGGATGGCGACGCTATCGCGCGAGGTCCGGGGCGCTACGTGTCGCGTCGGATCGGTCTCGCGGCAGCGCAAGTCTTCCACGGAGAGGGGCGCGTCGATCCCGGAAACGAGGTCCAGACGAGCGAGCGAGTCCAGCGCCACCGCGGCCATCGCCGGCGAGAACAGGCGCTGCTGCGGAGGCTTTTCGACCCCCGACTGCTGGTACGTGAGCCATCCGAAAACCATGAACAGGACCAGCAGTACCGCGCAGCCGGCGGAGCCGAAGACGAGCTTCTTATGGAAGGACGACGCGCCCGCCGGCAATCGCTACTCCACGTGCTCCAGCCGTGGATTGGCCCGGAAGCTGCGCCCCACCTTGGCGCAGGGTTTTCCATCCACGCGCACGATGTCGGCGGTGAAGTCGTAGCGTCCCTGGAACAGGCTCGATCCTACGCCGTACATGTCCACGGGAACGCCTTCTTCTTCGAAGTGCCGGATTTTTTCCACCGTGAACCCGCCCGACACGACGATCTTGACCGGTTGAAACCCTTCCCGGTCGAGCGCGCGACGCACGTTCCAGACGAGCTGCGGGTTCACCCCGGTCGGCTTGAATGAGCCCATCTGCGGAACGATCGACTGATCCACCAGCGTCTCCGACGTATCGAGGCGCACCCCGTACAGTCGTTGGCCCAGCGCGCGGGCCACCTTGAGGGACGTATCAACGCAATCATTGTCGAAGTCCACCAGCGTGATGAGGCGGACGCCCGCGTCCATGTGCTCGGCGAACTTGAGCGAGGCCTTCACGGTGTCCCCGCCGTAGGCGGCGATCAACGCATGCGGGACGGTCCCCACGCCTTCGGAGCCCCACCACGACGCCTGCGCGTCGGTCGAGACCCCGATCGCACCGGCGATGTGCGCGGCGTACCCGTCGCCGGTCTGCACCAGCCAGTGGTCGTGGCGGGCCGGAAAGAACATCACCTGCTTCGGCCTGGCCGCCTCGACGACGCGACGCGTATTGGTGCCGACGCGCGTCCGCCGGGCCAGCACGCCCAGGTACAGCGTTTCGAGGTTCGCGAACGCATCGTAGGGGCCTTCGATCAGCATCACGGTCTCCCACGGCTCGATCTCGTCCCCGTCGTACAACGCCTGCACATCCAGCTCGTCCCACGATTGGGCGCACAGCTTCAGGATCGCGATCGCCTCGTCCGCTCCACCCAGGAAGGCGTGCGTCTTCCCGAACACCTGCATCGTGACGCGCGGGCGGTGGCCTTCCCGCAGCAGCACCTCACGCGCCCGCACGAAGTACTTGTCGGAGTAGTAGCCCTCGCGCATGCGCGCGATGGGAAGATTGAAAATCGCGGGGTCGAGCCGGGGCCGTCTGGGCATGGGCTACGGGAGGTCTTCGGTGACGCGATAGCGCAGCAGGCGGCGTTGCATCCAGCGCACCGCCAGCGCGTCAGCCAGCGAGCGAAACACCCGGTTCCACATGCCGTATTTCGTCGTCCCGCTGCGGCGCGGTCGGTGGCCCACCGGCACCTCGGTGACGGTGCCGCCGTACATCTTCACGAGCGTCGGCAGAAAGCGGTGCATGCCGTTGAACAGGGGCAACGCCCGCACCGCCTCGGCCCGGAAGGCCTTGAGCGAGCAGCCAGTGTCGCGGATGGTTTCCCGATTGAGCCGGTTGCGTACGCCATTGGCGATGCGGCTTTGCAGCCGCTTCCACCCGCTGTCCACCCGCGTGGCGCGATAGCCGGCGACCGCCGTCGCGCCCGACTGATGCAACGCGTCGAGCAGTGCCGGCACATCGGCCGGATCATTCTGGCCGTCAGCGTCGAGCGTGACAATCACGTCGCCCCGGGCCGCCCGGAACCCCGCCGCGAAGGCGGCCGTCTGGCCGGCGTTGGCCGCGAACGACACGATGTGCAGCTCCGGCCGGCGGGCTTTCAGGGCCTTGAGCTCCTGCAGCGAACCGTCGGTCGACCCATCGTCCACCGCCACGATCTCGTAGCGGCGACCGGCCAGCGCCGAGTGGATTTCCTCCAGCAGCGGCGCCAGGTTGTCGCGCTCGTTGTACACCGGGATCACGAGCGACACGTCAATCGGTCCCGGCATGCGTGAGCTCGGGGGCCTCGGGGTATTTGGCGCGCAGTCGCGCCAGCAGCGCGTCGGACTTGGCGCGATCCTTCTGGTGCGTGCGGTAGATCTCAGCCAGCCGGATGCCGACCAGCATCTCGTGGTGGGGGGTTGTTTCCTGCCCGAGCAGCCGCTCCAGACGCACGGTCTGCTCGTCGATGGTCTCGTTCGCCACCGGCAGGGAGACGTTTCCCGTCAACTGATTGGCGAGAAAGCGACCCGCGGGTTCGATCAACTGGGTGAACAGACCGCTCATGAGGCTCCACGCGGCCCACAAGAACCCCGCCACACTGACCAGCTTCCATTCGATCTGGCCCGTGCGCACCAGCATGAACAGCAGCAGCCCGACTGCGACCAACGTCGCCAGGCCGAGGAACCGGCGCATGAACGGGCGGGGGACTGATGATTCGTCGTCGAGCACGGCCAGAACCTAGCAGCCGGTCTGCGAAGTGGGAATTGCACGAATCGCGCGCCGAGTGGTGTGGGCGCCCGGAAGTTGACAGGTCCACGCGAGCACGCTAAAACCAACTCGCCCCCACCATTACCTGGAGCTCACGTGTCGCACGACGTGTCCCGCCGCGACTTCGTCGCCACCACGAGTCTCGCCGCCGGTGCCCTGGCCATCCCGCACGCCATGCGCCCGCCCCGTCCGCTGCCGCGCGCCCGATGGGCGGCCCAGCCGGTCGTCATTTCGTCCGCCAACTCGCTGCGCCCGGTGCAAAAGGCCTACGAGCTGCTGGTGCAAGGCGCCGACCCGCTCGACGCCGCGGTCGAAGGCGTGAAGATCCAGGAGCTCGACCCGGAGGATCAGTCGGTAGGCTACGGTGGCCTCCCCAACGCGGACGGCGTAGTGCAGCTCGATGCGTCCTGCATGCACGGACCCACCAAGCGCGCCGGCGCCGTCGGAGCGCTCGAGAATATCAAGACGCCGTCGGAAGTCGCGAAGCTCGTCCTGAAATACACGAACCACATCTTCCTGGTGGGTGAGGGGGCGAAGCGATTCGCGCTGTCGTACGGATTCAAGGAAGAAGACCTGCTCACCGAAGCGTCGCGGCAAGCGTGGCTCGAGTGGCGCGCCAATCTCAGTCCCAACGACAACTGGCTCGATGTGGCCGGTCATACGCCGATGGTGGTCCACCCGCCCACCGGCACGATCAATTGCGACGCGGTGACCCCCGCCGGGGATATCGCGTCGATCACGACCACGAGCGGGCTGGCCTGGAAGATTCCCGGGCGTGTGGGTGACAGCCCGGTCATCGGCGCCGGACAGTATTGCGACAACGGGATCGGCGCGGCGGGATCGACCGGCCGTGGGGAATCGAACATCATGGTGTGCGGCGGGTTCCTCACCGTCGAGCACCTGCGGCGCGGCATGAAGCCGGCCGACGCCTGCCTCGAGACGCTGAAGCGGGTGATGCAAATGAACGAGCCCCGGCTGCTCACCCCGGACGGCAAACCGCGCTATCAGCTCACCTTCTATGCGGTGAACAAGCGCGGCGAGTTCGGATCGGCGTCGCTCTACCCGTACCGCTTCGCCGTGCACGACGGCACGAGCGCCGGCGCCCGGTACGTGGATACCGCGCACCTGTTCGAGGGAACGCCGCCCGCTTGAGCCAGCAACGCATCGCGACCGTTCTGGCGGTGTGCGCCGTGCTTGGCGCCGGCCGTGCCATCGCGCAGCAGACCGAAGCGCCGCCGTATTGGGACTACACCTACACGCCCTACGGCTATTACAGCGCCATCGACGGCTGGTGGCTGGCGGCCTTCGGTCGCGTGTACAGCCCAATCGGGTTTCACGAACGCCCCGAGCCCTTCCGTGCGGCCCTTACCCTCACGGGCGGCGCCAGCACCAAAGGCAGCTATCTGCTCGAGCTCGACGCCCAGGCGCCGGCGTTGTGGGACGGCTGGCGTGTGAGCCTCACGCTCGACGCCCTGCGCGCCAACCGGCTCGGCTATTTCGGCATTGGGAACGACAGCCGGTTCGACACGGACAGTGTCTCGCCGGCGAATCCGTATTTCTTCAAGGTGAGTCGCACGTCGCAGCTCGCGCGCGTCCAGCTGCAGCATCGGCTCATCGGGCCGCTGCGCGTCCTGATTGGAGGCACGCTCGAGCACACGTCGTTCCGCGTGCTGCCGGGCGACGGCCTGTTTGCTCGCGACCGGGGGACCGGCGTGGCCGACAGCGCGCCCTTCAACGATGCCGCGGTGCGGGCCGGGTTCATTGTCGACTCGCGCGACAACGAGCTGGACCCCCACACGGGCGTCCTGGCCGAGCTGCTAGTGGGTGCGGCCCAGCACTACAGCCGGACGACGGTCGGTGTGCAGGGCTACGTGCATCCATTCGAGAAGCTGGTGCTGGCCGGCCGCGTGTCGGGCGAGCGGATGAGCGGCGCGCCGAGCGTGTCGGTGATGCAGGTGATCGAATCGTCGGGGCGGCCCTACGTCGGCGTGGGCGGGTATCGCTCACTGCGCGGGTACTACGACTCGCGCTTCATTGGACCCGACAAGCTCCTCGGCGGCGTCGAGGTTCGTTATGCGCTGTTGTACGCACCCACGCTATTCGAATTGAAACTGGTCGGGTTTTATGACGTGGGCCGGGTGTTCCCCGCCGGCGGGCTCCGCTTCACCACGCAGGACTTGCACTCGAGTGCCGGTGGCGAAGTGATGCTCCGCCTCGGCCGCAACGGCGTGCTGGTCGCCGGCGCCGGGTTCGGCGAAGACGGGGGACAATTTTTGTTCGGGAGTTCGTGGAGCTACTGATCAGACGGCCGCCCTCAATGGTTCGTGGCGGACGGGCACCGGCGATCTTTCAACCAGCCCCAGCACTTCAATCAGCGTCGACACGCCCTTGTCCTGGGCATACCAGCGGCGGATCCGAGGAAACAGCCGCGCTTTGTCTTCGGTTTTCAGCGCTTCTCGCACCCACCCATCCAGCGCCCGGGGTCGCGGACCCCAATGACCTAATTCCCGGAATTCCCGGTCCAGCACGATGACGATCGGAATGGCGCGCGCCGTCCCGGTGAGGTAGCGGTCCATCACGTCGGGGTGCGCGTCACGCCGCAGCACACGCACTTCCTGACAGCGGGATGCATCCGCCAGCTTGGCCAGATAGGGAATGGTACTGGTGCCATCCCCGCACCAGTCCTCGGCGATCACCAACAGGTGATGCTTGGTGCCGGTGGACCGCGCCTTGGCCATCGCCCACTCGGGGATACGGGCCACCCGGTACATGCCGGCCCACAACTCGCGGTTGGCGTGCGCTTCCTGCACGAATTGGTGGTACGGCAACGCCCGGTTCCACAAGGCGCGAAAGTCGAGATCCATGGGTTGAACGAAAGCCTCCGAATGGCGAAACCCGCGACAAGACAGAATGAAGGAACCTTCAGCAGCTTCAGATTTCGCGGATTTCGACCCCCCGCCGCTTCAACTCCTGGACGTACGGGCCGAACGGGACGGCTTCATCCGGTGTCCGCACTCCCCGCTCGGTAATGCGCCCATCCGCCTGCATGAGACCCGTGATCGCCAGCGAGTATCCCGTGGTCCGCATCATGGCGCTGATGCCGCGCGCTTCGTCGTAGTAGTCGAGCAGTTCCCAGGAGGCCCGTTGTCCGTTTTGGCCGCGCACATCGACCCGGAGTGCCACGAGATCCCGGCCCTGCGGCTTGTTCAGCTTGGGCGAGACGATCGCGATGAACGCATCGCGCGGCACGATCTCTTTTCCCTTGACCTTGATGGGCGTGAGGTCGAGCAGCCCCAGCTCACGGATCGGCCGCATCACGGCGAGGTGACCGGGGTAGCGGAGGGTTTTGTATTCCATCGTCCGCACCCGTCCCTCGTAGGCCCAGGGCAGCGTGGAGATGCCCCCACCCGTGTGGAAGGCCTCGAGCGTTCCGACCGGAGGCGGGAACGCCAGCGATTCGAGCTCCGACAGGGCGTCGACGCGCGTCGGTTTGCCGTCGCGCAGGACCCAGGACGGAGTCGTGTAGTAGTCCAGCGCCCCTTCGAGGGAATACACGATCTGATAATTGAGCGGCGGCTCCGGGTGTTGCGGCAGGCCGCCGACGTAGACCTTCACCGACTCCGCCTGCCCGCCCCCCACGCGCCGGATACCCTCGGCGGCGATGATGTTCACCAATCCCGGAGCGAGGCCGCAGTCGGGAATCACCGACACGTTCGCCGCCTTCGCCTCGGCGTCCAGCTTCTTCTGATTAAAGACGATCTCGGTGTTGCCGCCGAGGTCGCTGTAATGCAGCCCCCCGGCGACGGCCGCCCGGGTCACATCCAGGTTGTAGTAGTACGGCAGGGCGTTCATGACCGCGACGTGCCCCTGGAACAGGGCCGCCACCGCCACGGGGTCCTGCACGTCGAGCTTGACCAGGGAGAGCTTCTTGCCCGTGAACGGCTTCACGAACGCCGCCGCGCGGTCCGGCTGGATGTCCGCCAGCGTTACCTGCTCGACGCCGCTCTGCTGGAGCAGATCGTAGGCACAGGCGGACCCTTGCAGGCCCGCGCCCAGAACCAACATGCGCATGCGGCGGAGATCTCCCGACGGAAGTGAACTGACCCGGATGAAGCGGCCGAAAGGTAGTCGGCCGACCAGAGCACGGGAAGCGCGCGGAAGTGCAAGGGCGCCATTAGATTCGGCCGTTCGTGAAACCCGCCGATCTCACTCGCCAACGCCTCGTGCGCGCGGCCCTCGAGTTGTTCACCACGCAGGGCTATCACCCGACCACCACACCCCAAATCGCGCGCCGAGCCGGGATCGCGGAAGGCACCATCTACCGTCATTTCTCGAGCAAACAGCAGCTGCTCAACGAGCTCTATCGCGGGGCGGCGCGCTGGGCGCTCCAGCTGGTGCGCCAAACCGAAACCCGGCCAGGCCCCGCGCGCGATCGCCTGGCGTACCTCGCGGAGCTCCTGGTGGATGGCGGCGGTCGCGAGCCGGCGGTCGTCCGGCTGTTCTTCTTCCAGGACGTGACCGCTCTGTTAGACGAGAAATCCCGTGACGCCGGCCGGGAATTCCGCGGCGCGCTCGAGAGTATCGTGGCCCAGGGGAAGTCTGAGGGCTCGGTGCGCGCCGGCGGCGTGGACGTACTCGCGGCCGCGTGGCTCGCCGTGCTGCGCGTGGCCCTGGAGCGCATTCTCGTGCGGGAGTGGGGCGCCGCGAGCGCGGGGGTCCGCCTGTGCACGAACGCCGCGTGGGACACGATAAAAGCGGCGACGGAGGAGAAGACGACGGTGGATTAGGCGCCGCCTAATCCACCGGATCTCCGCAGCTCCAGGATCGCGATCTCCGGCGGCACGAACACCCGGATGGGAACACCAACGACTCCCACGCCGCGGCTCACGTATAGCTGACTCGGTCCGCTCTGAAAGTGCCCCGCCACATACTTGGTGATGAGACGGCCCGCCGACCAGCCGAGGAATGGCGCGGCGATCTGGCCGCCATGAATGTGGCCCGCGAGCGTGAGGGGCACGCCGCGCACCCGCGCCGTATCGAACGCGCCGGGCCGGTGCGCCAGCAGGATCGAGAACGCCCCAGGGGGCGAGGCGCGCAGCACGCGGTCCACGGCGATCGTCTGTGGATCATCCAGCATCCAGTTGTCGGGGTCGTCGATTCCCAGTACCGCGATCGCCGCTCCGCCGCGCTCGACCACATGGGCGTCGCCGCGCACGAACACCTGCCCCGCATCGCGTACGCCGGCAATCACCCGCTTCTCCCCCGTGTAGCGGTCGTGGTTGCCCAGACAGGTGACCACGCCGTGGGGCGCCTGAAGATCTCGGAACGCGTGGACATAGTCCGGGATGTACCGGGGGGAAATGTCGATCATGTCACCGGTCTGGAGCACGAGATCGGGGCGCAGCGAGTTCGCCAACGCCACGACCTCCACCATTCGGTCGCGCTCCATGTAGATGCCGGCGTGCACGTCCGAGACATGCAGGATCCGGAACCCGTCGAATGGAGCCGGCAGATCCGGAAAGACCAGCACGCGACTCGTCACGAGCGGCAGCCGCCGGCCGTTCCAGATGCCGTGACCCATGAGGGCCAGCCCCGCCCCCGTGTAGACATAGGTGGCGCGGGCGAGAAACCGGCGGCGCAGAAATGGGATCGGGTGCGTCGTGCGCCGTGCGCGGTATTGCTCCCTGCGTACCCGAGTCGGCGCCGTACGCCGTGGAATACCGCGTACAGCGCACCGCGTACCCACTTCCCCACGATGTAGACCGCGACCAGCCCGCCGAAGACCCACCCGAGCAGCTGCCACGCAAGCCACGGAGCCAGAAAGGGAATGCCGCCCGCGCCCCACACGGTCCCGAACAGGACGCGTCGGGCCACGAACACCCAGGGGAAATCGAACACCGCGAACACCAGGGCCAACGCCACCCGAATCCAGCGCGCCCGCCGCGGCGCCGAGGGGTCCGGAAGGCGTTCCCACAGATACCGGAACAGCAGCACCTGCGGCGCCACGAACAGGAGCAAATAGATTATGGCCATGCCGTCACGCTCGTGGTGGATCGCCGCGGCCGGGCTGCTGGCCGCGCCGGTTGCGGCGCAGCAGCTGGGGCCCGTGGACCGCACCCGCATCGCCGCCGCCGCCTGGTCCGAAGCGCGCTACAACGTCCCCGCCTGGGACCGGGTCCGGCCCGATTGGGACTCGGGGTTCGCGGACCTGCTCGGGGTGGTCCAATCGCGCCAAACCGACCTCGCGTTCTATCGACGCCTCCGTCGCTTCGTGGCCCTGCTGGGGGATGGCCAGGCCGCCGCGCTCCCGCCGGCGTCGGTCAGCGCGCGCCTGGCGCGGCCGCCGATCGCCTTGCGCGCCATCGAACGCCGGCCCTTCCTGCTCGACTACGTCGAAAACGACGAGATGCGTGTGGCGCGGCCGGAGCGGAATGCCGAAATCACCGCCGTGCAGGGAATTCCCGTCACCGTCTGGATCCGCGACTCCGTGCTCCCGGAGGTCTCCGGCGCAAGCGACGCCGCCCGCTGGGACCGCGCCGTGACCCGCATGCTCGACGGCGAGAAAGGTACCGCCCTGCACCTGCAGCTCCGACTGCCCGGCGGGGAAGAGCGCGGCGCCAGCGTGACGCGCAGCATGACCCTCACCGATCGCTCACCGCTCGCGCCACCGGCGCTGCAGGTCGACACGTTTCCGGACGGCGTCGTCTGGGTCCGTCTCACCTCGTTCGCCGACCCCGACGTGGCTCGGGCATTCGACCGCGCCTTCCCCACGTTCGCCGGAGTGCAGGGCGTCATCCTCGACCTGCGGGATCATGACGGCGCCGGTGGTGGCCGCGAAACCGGGTATCGCATCCTCGGCCGCCTCGTGGCCCGTCCGCTGGTCACGTCCCGCTGGCGCACGCCACAATACCGACCCGCCTATCGTGGCCTGGACATGCCGGACTCCTCGGGCGCATGGTTCGACGCCCCACCGGACACGATGCCGCCTCGTCGAGACCTATCCGCCTTTGCGGGACCGGTGGCCGTGCTGGCCAGCCTGCGAACCGCCGGGACGGCGGAGGATCTCCTGGTCGCCTTCCGCAACGCGGGCCGCGGACCGATCGTGGGCGAACCCTCCGCGGGCAGCGCCGGACAGGTGGGTGAATTCCGTCTCTTCAAGGACTGGCGGCTGCGCCTGACCGTCACGCGCGATGCGTTTCCCGACGGGACCGAGATCCAGGGCGTGGGGATCGCGCCGGAGATGCCGGTGGCGGCGCGCGTGGCCGATTTCCTGGCCGGGAAAGACCCTGCCCTGGAGCGGGCCCGCCGCTACATCATGGAAGAAGGGTCGCGCCGGTCGCCTTAGTCGATGTGCACGGTTCGACGCCCCTGCACCGGCGGATCGACTACGATCTCACCCCGCAGCGTGTAGTCCCCGACCGCGAAGGCCGGGGGCACCACCCACACGAGATCACGCAACAGCGGGATGGAAGACACGGACGCGGATTCGGCTGAATCGGGACACGTCGGCGTCGCCGGCAGGGTCGGGGCTACCCCCACCCCGCCCAGGATCGTCACGTTGACATCACAGCTGGCTCGCAGCAGGACAACCGCGCTGTCCCCCGCGGTGTCGGCGACGCTGAGCCGGACCTGCGCCGTGTCGCCGCGATGCAGCGTGTCGACCGGTCCCGTGGTGGTTCCGCAGCCCCCGCTGCAGCGATAGACGAGCACCGCGACGGCGAGATGGCCGCCCAGTGGGGTGAACGGCGCATCGGCCGCGCAGGCGAGCGCCACCAGCGCGCCCGCCCCCACCACAAGCCGCCGCCCACTCAGTGGTCGAGCCGCTCCCGGAAGAACCGTTCGATCGCGAGCCACGCGCTGTCGGCGACGTCAGGTTTCTCGCGCGTCTGCAGAAACGCGTGCCCGACGCCGGGATACACGTGATACTGGTAGTCGACGTTGGCTCGTTGGAGCGCCGCCGTGAGATCGGGGAGTCCCGCGTCGATGCGGGCATCGTTCTCGCCGTACACGCCCAGCCCCTTCGCCTTGATGCGCGACAGCGCGGCCGTGTCGGGACCGGAGCCGTAGCAGACGACGAACGCTCCCAGCTGGGGATTGTTGGTCGCGTAGCGGAAACTCTGGGAGCCACCCCAGCAGAACCCGATCACCCCGATCCGGTCGCCCCGTACGGCCCGAAGCGTTTTCAGATAGGCGTAGGTGGCGTCGAGATCCCGCGTCAGCGTATCGGCGTTCAAGGCGACAATCAGCCGGCGCGCGCTGTCGGGAGTCGCCGGCGTACCGCCTCGTCGCGACAGCAGGTCTGGTCCGATGGCGACGAAGCCCCGTTGGGCCAACAACTCCACCGCCGGCCGCAGCCGGTCTCCCAGACCGTAGATGTCGTGGATCACGATGATCGCGGGCGCCGGATCGGCTCGCTCGGGATACGCCAGGTACGCGGTGATCGTGTCGGAGCCGGAGAGGAACTTTACGTACTCGGAATGGATGTCGGCGGTCGGGCGGACGAGCGGTCGGGCGGACGGCAGGACAAACCCAGCCGCCCCAAGAACTACCGCACCGACGCCGACCGCCCAGCCGACCGACCGCCCGACCGTCCTAATTTCCATACGTCACTCTCCACACCCGCCCTCCCGTGTCATCCGAAATCAGCAGCGACCCGTCGGGGAGCGCGAGCGGGGCCACCGGGCGGCCCCAGCGGGAGCCGTTGTCGAGTTGCCACCCCGTCACGAAATCCTCGGACGAGACCGCCTGCCCGTTCTGGATCTTCACATGGACCACTTTCGCTCCGGTCGGGACGGTGCGGTTCCACGAACCGTGAAAGGCGACGAACGCGTCGCCCTCGTAGCCGGGGAATTTTGTGCCCGTGTAGAACGTCAATCCCAGTGGTGCCGAGTGCGCCTGGAAGGTGATCGCAGGCGCTTCGACCTGGGCGCAATTGGCGGAGGGATACTCCGGGTTGTGCTCCCCCGGCAAGTAGCATTGCGGCCAGCCGTAGAACCTGCCGTCCCTGAGGATGTTCAGATGTTCCGGCGGCAGGTTGTCCGTGAGCGCCGCGTTGTTGCCGCCGAGGTTGTCGCGATCGTTGTTGGTCGCCCACAGCTCGCCCGTGTTGGGGTTGATCGCGAGCCCCACGGAATTCCGCAGCCCTGTGGCGAAGCGGTGTTCTCCCGTGCCGTCGGCGTTGAATCGTGTGACGGCCGCCCGGCGAGGATTGGACTCATCGCAAATGTTGCAGGAGGATCCGACCGCCACGTACAGCGAGCCGTCGGTCCCGAACACCACCGTCCGGGTCGAATGGCCCCCCGACGGCAGTCCGGGAACGACCGTCTGCGGCGTTGTATTGCCCGGGATCCAGCGCCGTACCTGCGTTTCTTCGCCCACGTACATCGTATCGCCGCGGAACGCGATCCCGAACGGGCCATCGAGACCGGTGGCCACGTCGGTGACGGATTCCGCCACGCCGTCCCCATTGGCGTCCACCAGCTTCACGACTCTGCCCGGGCCTTGGAGCGCCGCGTACACCACGCCCCCGGGGCCGAGCACCAGATTGCGCACGCCGCTCACATGGTCAGCGAACAAGGAGATGTGAAATCCCGGCCGCAGATACAGGGTGTGACCGGCGATGTCCTGGGGAACCATGCCGGGCGTCTGCCCCGACACCGACTCTCCATTGGTGCACGCCAGCACCACCAGCGCAGTCGGTAGCATTCGTGGACTCACGCGACGCCTCCGTTCTTGGATCCGTTCGCATACACCGCACCGAGGGCCAAGTCCCCCGCCGGCATCCGCTCCCGGCTACCCAATGCCTCCTGCTCCGCGCGCTCGACTTCCGCGACGACCTGGGCTTCGACCTCGGTCAGTTGGGCAGCCGTCCACCCCGCTTCCTTCAGGTACTCTTCGTACTGCCCGATCGGATCCCGCTTTCCCCATTCGGCGAACAGCTTCGCTGGGAACGTTTCCCGGGCTTCGCGTTCGTCGTGCGTGGCGTGCCCCCCCATGCGAAACGTCTCCGCCACGAGTAACGCCGGCCCCTGCCCCGCGCGGCAGCGGTCGGCCGCGAGCCGTGTGGCGGCCCAGGTATCGAGCACGTTGTTGCCATCGCACTCGAGTCCCCATATCCCGTAGGATGCCGCCCAATCCCGGAAGGTGCCGGGCAGGTGATGTTGCTCCAGCCGTGTACCGAGCGCGACCTGATTGTTCTGGACGATGAAAATCGCCGGCAGCCGCTGCACCGCCGCGAAGTTTGTCCCCTCGTGGGCTGCCGCCGTCTTGGTGGATCCGTCCCCCACCCACGTGAGGGCCACGCGCGGCTCGCGTTTCAGTTTGAACGCGAGCGCCAGACCGGCGACCACCGGAACCACGTCACCCACGTGGGAAATGGGCTGCAGCACGCCGGCCCGCAGGTCCCCCACGTGCAGGTCTCGGCCGCCGGAGGGCGAGTCGGCCGTGGCGAGGTAGGCGCGCAAGGCAGCCGCGATCGGGACGCCCATTTCCAGCACGGCGCCCGCGTTGCGGATCATCGGCGCCACGATGTCCACGTCGCGCCGCAGCGCGTGCACCGGACCGACGCTCGTCGCTTCTTCGCCCGTCCCGAGCCACGCCTTGGAGATCACCCCGGTGCGGACCCACCGTTTGAGCGCGATGTCGTGCAGCCGGGTGCGCAGCAGACCCGCGTAGAGCGCGCGGTGCTCGTCCGGCGTCAGCTGCGCGACCAGCGCGGCACGATCCGGTTGGCCCTCGATGGTTTGACGGTAGGCGCGTACCAGCGCCGGGTCGGCTTGCCAGGCGACGTATTCCGGGGGGTCGAAGGCGGGGTAGCGGTTCACCTGCGGACCTACGGGACGCCGGCGCTGCTCCGTCCCACGACTTGTCCGTCACGCTTGAACACGCTGCCACCCTTCATGACGAAGTCGACGTGCTCCAGCACCGTAATGTCCTGGAGCGGGTCGCCCTTGACGGCGACGAGGTCGGCGAGCTTGCCGGTCACGATGCTCCCCACGTCGGCCTCACGCCCGAGCAAGGTGGCGGCCGAGAGCGTACCGGCCTGGATCGCCTGCATCGGCGTCATCCCGAACCGCGTCATGAGGGTGAACTCGTGGCCGTTGCGGCCATGCTGAAACACCCCCGCATCGGTCCCGAGGGCGATTTTCACTCCGGCACCGAGCGCCAGACGGAACGACGCCTGCATGCGCGGAGCGACGGCGAGTGCTTTGGCAGCGATCGCCGGCGGCAGCCGCCCGGCCCGGGCCAGCAGCGTCACCTGTTCGCCCGCCATCAGCGTGGGCACGAGCCAGGTGCCGTGCTGCACCATCAACGCGACCGCCTCGCTGTCCAGGATGGATCCGTGCTCGATGGACGTCACGCCGGCGCGCACGGCGGCCTTGATGCCTTCGGTCCCATGGGCGTGCGCGGCGACGCGGCGCGACAACATCCGCGCGGTTTCGACGATCGCGCGCATTTCCTCTTCCGTGTACTGTTGCGCGCCCACCGAATCGGCCGGGGACAGCACGCCGCCGGTCGCGCAAATCTTGATCACGTCGGCGCCGTACTTGACGTTGTAGCGTACCGCCTCGCGCGCCTGGTCCACGCCATCGGCCACGCCGTCGGCGATGCCGGACTCGTGCCCGGTGGCATCGGGGCGCAGCCCGCCCTGGTCGTCGCAATGCCCGCCCAGAATTCCGAACGACGTCCCCGCGCCGAGGATGCGGGGACCGGGGATCCAGCCCGCGTTGATGGCGTTGCGCAGCGCGAGGTCGTTGAAATGGGCGCTGCCCACGACGCGCACCATGGTGAACCCCGCCTCGAGGGTCTGCTGCGCGTGCGCCGCGCCCAGCAGGGCGAGCTGGCCCGGCAGATCGGTGAGCCCGGCATGTTGCCAGTCGCCGTCGCCGATGGTGTGGAACGCCAAATGCACGTGCGCGTCGATGAACCCTGGCAGCACGGTAAAGCCCGACAGATCGATCACGGTGGCACCCGCGGGGACGCGCACGCCGGCGCCGACGGCGGTGATGCGCTCGCCCTGGATCAGGATCACCGCGTTCTTGACGGGGGCGGCGCCGGTGCCGTCGATCAACGTGCCGGCGCGAATCGCCGTGACGGTCGTGTTCTGTTGGGCCGCCAGCCCGGTGGCCATGAGCAGGGCGGGCACGACGAGGCACAGCCGTTTCATTTGAGCTTCTCCTTGAGCTTGCCAAACAACCCGCCCCCGCCTCCGCCGCCCCCGGCATCGCCCTCGGTCAACGCGTCGGAAAACTCCAGCGTGGTCGCGAACCGGTTCTCGGGGTTCGTCTCGAGGGCCCGCGCGATCGCCTTCTCGAGTCCGGCGGGCATGTCGGGCCGGACCGTGCGCATCGGCGTCGGGCTGCCGCGCAGCCGGGCGATCATCATTTCCTGGGCGTTGCGTCCCTGGAATGGGAGCTTCCCGGTGAACATCTCGAACGCCACGATGCCGAGCGCGTAGACGTCGGAGCGGGCGTCGAGCGCTTTGCCTCGTATCTGCTCCGGGCTCATGAACTCCGGAGTGCCGAGGATGATGCCGGTCGCCGTGAGCTTGGCGATGGAGGGGTCGGCGCGCCGTTCCTTGGCAAGGCCAAAATCCATGACCACGGCGCGATCCGTACCGTCGGCGTTCGGAACCAGCATGATGTTTTCGGGCTTCAGGTCGCGATGGATGATCTGGAGCTCGTGGGCGTGGTGCAGGCCCGCGCACACCTGCCGCAGGATCGAGAGCCCCACGGCGAGATCCATGGGCCCGCCCTTCACTTCGCGGTCCGAGAGCAGGTCGCCGTGGAGGAACGGCATCACCAGATAGATCAGCCCGTCTTCCGATTCTCCCAGCCGCAGGATGCGGCACACGTTGGGGTGGTCGAGGCGCATCGCGAGGCCCGCCTCCCGCCGCAGTCGCTCCACCGAGCTCTTGTCGCTGGCGAGCTTGGGTGAAAGCACCTTGATCGCCACTTCCTGATCGCTGGAGATCTCCTTGGCGAGGTAGACGTAGGACATGCCGCCTTCGCCGAGCTTCTTCATCACCTGGTAGCGCGCGTCGAGCAGCTGGTTGGACAGGGTGGACGCCCGGTCCAGACTGGGTGGGGGCTTGAGGGGTGGCGTGCGGACGGCGGTCGCGCTGCCGCTGGAGGGCGTCTTGGGAGGCGGCGCGCCCTGCACGTCGACCAGCATCGACCCGTCCTTGGGGCAGAAGCGGGCGGCGTCGGAGTAGACGGTCTTGCACTTCGGGCAGCGGCGCTGGCTCATTCCCGTACCAAGTTGCGGCCCCCGTCCTTGGCGCGGTACAGGGCCTGGTCCGCGAGCGCGACGAAGCTGTCGGCGCTGGTGACGCGCTCGTTGGGGAAGGTAGCGACGCCGATGCTGACGGTCAGATGGAGCGCCTCTCCGCCGGGCTCGGCGAAGTCCCGCAGCTCCACCTTCCGCCGCACGCGCTCGGCGAACATGGTCGCGCCGTGCAGCGTAGTTTCGGGCATCACCACTACGAATTCCTCCCCGCCATACCGCGCCACGATATCCACCGACCGGGCTTCCCGGCGCAGGAGGTCACCAACTTGCCGCAACACGGCGTCTCCCGCCAGATGGCCGCGCAGATCGTTGACCTGCTTGAAGCGGTCCAGATCGGCGATCAGAATGCTCAGGTACAGGTTGTACCGGCGCGCCCGCTCCAGCTCCGTCTCCAGCGTTTCGCTCATGGCGCGCCGGTTCAGGGTGCCCGTGAGCGCGTCGGTAAAGGCGAGCTGCTCGAAGCGGCGGCGGTCGAGCACGGCCGTCTCGAAGTCGTACGCCTTCTCGATCGCCGCCACGGCGGTCCGAATCACGGTTTCCGCGAACTGCGCATCGGCGGCGGTCAGCGCCGCGTCCTGTCCCGTGGTCCGGAGGAAGAAGACCCCCACCTGCCGGTCCTTCATCGAGAACGGCACGGCGACCGCCGACCGGGTCGGGACCTGGATGCCCTCGCTCTGCCACCGGCGCCGTTCCACTTCATAGAGCGGGTCGGTCGCCACGTCTGAGACGAGGACCAGCGCGCTGGTCGTGAGCGCGCGCTCGATTTCGGGATACTTGGCCAGCTCGATTTCGAGGTTCCGTAACATCGGGTTTTCGAACGCGGCCACCACGAGGCCGGTGCGATCGCCGGACTTGGCGAGCACCATCGAGCACTTGGAGATGTTGAGCACCCGCGCCACCCGGCGCGCCAGGATGTGGTAGATCTCGTCCGGCTTGAGCGAGTCGGTAACCTCGTGGAGGATGTCCACCATCGCGGCGCGGCTGCGCGCCTCCTCCCGGGCCTGGGACAGGGCCTGGCCCACGCGCAGGTGCGCCTCCACCCGCGCGAACAGCTCCTTGGCTCGCACCGGCTTGGGAATGAAGTCCGCGGCCCCGAGGCCGAGTGATTTCACGGTGGCCTCTTCGGGCGGCATGGAGGACAGCATGAGCACCGGGAGGTCCTTGAACCGGTCGTCCTCCTTCAGGCGCTCGAGCAGGGCGAGCCCGTCGACCTTGGGCATCATGATGTCGAGCAGCAACAGCTGCGGTTTTTCTTCGGCGACGAGCGAGAGCAGATTCTCTCCGCCGGGGCTCACGATCACCTGATAGCCGCGCTCCTTGAGGATGTAGCTCAGGGTCTGGACCAGCGACGCGTCGTCGTCGGCCAGCAGGATCTTCGCACCGGTTCCCGGGGGTGTCGGGGGAGGCTGGGGGGGCTGGGGGGGCGCGTCGGTCACGCCGTCGAGCCTTCGAGGAACGCCGGGTCCACATTGCCGCCGCTGACCACGAGCACGAGCGGCGCCTGCCGGTACGGTTCGAGGGCGCCGGAGCGCAACGCGGCCGTGGTCGCCGCACCCGACGGTTCGACGGTCAAGCCGCACTCGCGATGGAGAAAATGCACGGCCTCGCGGATGCTGTCATCGTCGACCGTCACGACGCCGGCGAGCCGGTCCGCGTGCGTGCGCAACACCTCGAACGGGATCGTCCCCACCGTCAGGGTGATGAGGCCGTCCGCGACGCTGGCGGTGCGCTCGAGCATGACCGGCCGACCGGCGGCGAGCGATCGCGTGAGCTTGGGGGCGCCGACGGGCTCCACGCCCACTACGCGCGCCCGGCTGCCGGCGGCCGCGAGTCCGCGCACGACGCCGGAGATCAGTCCCGCCCCGCCTACCGGGACCACCACCAACGCCACGTCGGGCAGCTCCTCGGCGATTTCTACCGCCACGGTGGCCTGGCCGGCGACGATGTCCGCATGGTCAAACGGCGGGATGACCGCGAGTCCGTCGCGCGCCGCGATCTCGAGCGCCGCGATCCGCCGGTCCTCCGAGGTCCGACCGGCAAACACCACTTCGCCACCCCAGCGCTTCACGCCCTCGATTTTCACCGCGGGCGTGGTCTCCGGCATCACGATCACGGCCCGCACGCCAAACCGTTGCGCGGCAAACGCCACTGCCTGCCCGTGGTTGCCGGAGGAGAAGGTGATCACGCCCTGCCGGCGTACGGCATCGGACAGTTTCCGGATCGCGTTGTACGCGCCGCGGACCTTGAAGGCACCGATCGGTTGCCGGCTTTCGAGCTTCAACCAGGCCCCGAGCGGCTCGATCCAGACGAGCGGCGTGCGGACGGCGACGCCGCGCAGCGCGGCCGCTGCGTCCGCCACCTCCTGGTCGGCCGTGATCACTTCTTCTTGCCGGCGGGCGCGGCGCGCCCCTTGGCCTTGGCGTCTTTCGACTTGGCGTCCTTCGGCTTGCCCGTCTCGTCCCCGTCTTCGTCCCCCGCCTCATCGTCGTCTTCCCGCACGATGCGGGCGACATCCACCACCAGGTCGCCGGGCGTCAGGTTCATCACCTTCACCCCCTGCGTGTTGCGCCCCGAAATCCGGATCCCCTCGACGGGCACCCGGATCACGATGCCCTTCTTGGTGATCATCATCAGCTCGTCGTCCGGCAACACCTCTTTGAGGGCGATGATGTCACCTGTTTTCGCGTTGCGCTTCAGGGTGATGATGCCCCGGCCGCCGCGATGTTGGACGCGGTACTCGTCCAGCTCCGAGCGCTTGCCCATGCCTTTCTCGGTGACGCACAGCAGTGTGGACGCGCGCCGGATGATGACGAGGTCGATGACCTTGTCCTTCTTGTCGAGGGCGATGCCCCAGACCCCGGTGGCCGTCCGCCCCATGTCGCGCACATCCTGCTCGTGGAAGCGGATGCTCATGCCGTGGCGCGTCGCCATGACAATGTCGTTCTTGCCGTCGGTGACCTGGACGTCGATCAGCTCGTCGCCCTTCTCGATGTTGATGGCGCGAATGCCCACGGAGCGCGGATTGCCGAACTCCGAGAGCCGGGTCTTCTTGACCACGCCTTCCCGGGTCGTGAAGAAGAGGAACTGGTCCTCCGAGAACTCTCGCACCGGCACCAGGGCCGCCACGCGCTCGGTGGGCTTGATGGAAATGCAGTTGACGATCGGCTTGCCGCGGGCCGCCCGGGCCGCCTGCGGCACCTCGTGGACCTTCAGCCAGTAGCAGGTGCCGTCCTGGGTGAAGAACATCACGTAGTCGTGGGTGGACGCGATGAACAGGTGCTCCAGCCAGTCATCGTCCTTGGTATGTGCCGCCGTGACGCCGCGCCCGCCACGGCGCTGGCGCCGGTAGGACGACGTCGGGAGCCGCTTGATGTAGCCCCCGTGCGACACGGTGATGACCATGTCCTCTTCGGCGATCAGGTCTTCGATCGAGAATTCGCCCTGATCCGCCACGATTTCGGTGCGCCGCTCGTCGCCGAACCCGTGCGCCAGCTCGGTCAGCTCCTCTTTCAGGATCTTCATGCGGCGCGGCTTGGACCCGAGGATTTCCTTGCACTCCTTGATGAACTTGCGGACTTCCTTCAGCTCGTCCTCGAGCTTGTCGATCTCGAGGGCGGTGAGCCGGGCCAGCCGCATGTTGAGGATTTCCGCCGACTGCTTTTCGGACAGCTTGAAGCGCTTGCGCAGGGCGGCGTCGGCGGTCGGGACGTCCTTCGACTTGCGGATGATGCGGACGACTTCGTCGATGTGATCGACCGCGATCTTCAGACCTTCGAGGATGTGCTCGCGATCCTGCGCGCGCGTCAGGTCGAACTCGGTGCGGCGGACGATGACCTTGTGCCGGTGCGAAATGAAGTTCTCGAGGATCTGCTTCAGCGTCAGCTCCATCGGGACGCCGTCCACCAGGGCGAGCATGATGGCCCCGAAGGTGGTCTGCATCGCAGTGTGCTTGTACAGCTGGTTCAACACGACGCCGGGGATGGCCTCGCGCTTCAGCTCGATCACGACCCGCATACCTTCGCGATCGGATTCGTCGCGGATGTCCGAAATGCCCTCGAGCTTCTTGTCGTTGACCAACCCCGCCATGTTGGCGATCAGGTTCGCCTTGTTGACCTGGTAGGGCAGCTCGGCGATCACGATCTGCTGCTTGCCGGTCGACTCCTTTTCCTCGATGACCGCGCGCGCGCGCACCACGATGCGGCCGCGGCCCTTTTCGTAGCACTCCTTGATCCCGTCCCGGCCGTACACGATGCCGCCGGTCGGGAAATCGGGACCTTTGACGAACTTGCGGAGATCCTTCACCGTGGCGTCGGGGTGATCCACCAGATGGATGATGGCCTGGACCACCTCGCCGAGATTGTGCGGCGGGATGTTGGTCGCCATGCCCACGGCGATGCCCGACGATCCGTTGACGATGAGGTTCGGCAGCCGGGCGGGCAGCACCGTCGGCTCGCGCAGCCGGTCGTCGAAATTGGGGACGAATTCGACCGTGTTCTTGTCGATGTCCTCGAGCATCGTCATCGCGATGCGCGTGAGGCGGGCTTCGGTGTAGCGGTAGGCGGCGGCAGCGTCGCCATCGACCGAACCGAAATTTCCCTGGCCGTCGATGAGCGGGTAGCGCAGCGAGAAGTCCTGCACCATGCGCACCAGCGAGTCGTACACGGCCATGTCGCCGTGCGGGTGGTACTTGCCCAGCACGTCGCCGACGACCGTCGCACACTTCTTGTACGGGCGCCCGGGCACCAGCCCGAGCTCGTTCATCGCAAACAGGATGCGCCGATGCACCGGCTTCAAGCCGTCGCGCACATCGGGCAACGCGCGCGACACGATGACGCTCATCGAATAGTCGAGGAAGGATTCCTTGAGCTCGTCCTCGATGAGGCGCGGTAGGATCCGTTCGCGGGTGTTCGGTGCGGTCATGGATTCGCTTTCAGCGCTCAGCCGTCGGCTGCGATGATCAACGTGAAATCCAAAATGGCCCTAAGTAACTGCAAGGTAAACACTTAGGATGTCAAACGCAACAACTGTCCTAAGCTTCCAGCTTCCCTCCTCCGGAGTAGATCGGCCGGTTGATTGTCGGTTGAGAGTCGCCGGGCAACTTGTAATTGCGATGACCGGGCTCGGCATGGGCGCCGTCCTGCAGTAGTCAGCGGAGCGGTGACCAAGGCCCCCTTATGGGTGACGTCCGTGCCGATCCCCGAATCGTGTCCTCCCCTTATCCCGCGATCGTCACCGCGATCTTGCCGAGCTGCTCTCCCCGATCCAACCGTTCGAAGGCTGCGCGAGCCCGTTCCAATGGATAGACAGCATCGACCAGCGGCCGCAGGTGCCCCTGCCCCAGCTGCTCGACCACCGCCGCATATTCGGCGGCGTTGCCCATGGTCGAGCCGAGGATGCTGAACTGGTGCCAGAACAAGGGTCGCACGTCAGTCACGAGCTTCGGGCCCGACGTGCCGCCGCAGGTGACGATGCGCCCCCCCTTGGCCAGACACCGCAGCGAGTCGCCCCAGGTCGCCTCTCCCACATTCTCGACCACCACGTCGACTCCGCGCTTGCCCGTCACGACACGAACCTCCTGCACTACCTGTTGCGTGGCGTGATTGAGCGTGACGTCGGCGCCGAGGGCGCGAGCGCGTTCGAGCTTGGCGTCCGACGATGAGGTCGCGATCACGCGCGCCCCCAGAAGCTTCGCGATACGCATCGCCGCGAGCGACACGCCGCCCCCGATCCCCCACACCAGGACCCACTCGCCCGCCTTCACCGCGGCGCGCGTCACCACCATCCGCCACGCCGTGAGCGAGACGAGCGAGAAGGCGGCCGCTTCCTCCCACGTCAGCGCGGGCGTCAGCACGGGGAGGCGCGCCAGATTGTGGGCCGGCACATTGATGGCTTGGGTCAGCATTCCAGGCAGGTGTTCCCCCAGAATGCCATAGTCGACGCACAGCGAATGTTCTCCGGCCAGGCAGAATTCGCACGTGTAGTCGGACACGCCGGGGTTGATCAGCACGGCATCCCCGGGGCGCCACGGCGATCCCGGGCCGGCCGCCTCCACCACGCCCGCGCCGTCGGAGCCCAGGATGTGGGGCAGCGCGCGAGGCAGGCCGGGCAGGCCGCGCACCACGAACAAATCCAGATGATTCAGGGCAGCGGCGCGAAGCGCGACGCGGACTTCGCCGGGGCCGGGAGCCGGTGGATCGGGAACCTCCGTCACCGCGGTCTGCTCGAGGCCACCGGTGGCGCGGAGGATGAACGCCTGCATGCCTACGGCAGGAACGCTGGTGCCACCATCTGCTCGGTCGGGCCCGCGGGAATCAGTGTCGGGGCGCCGCCGCCGATCGGCTGGAGGTAGACGCGGTACATCGGATTGCGGCGATTGCCCGGGTCCGAAGGGACGACGAGGGCGATCAAGTCACCGCCTGGGGCGACGGCGAAGCTGGCAATCAGCATGTCCGTGCCGGTGATCGTGGTGACCACGCCGGTCGCGAGGTCGGCCTTCACGACTTGCCGCACGGTCCGGCCTTCTTCCTTCCGCTCCACGATGTAGGCCAGCGAGCCGTCCCGCAGGAAGCGCGGCTCCGTTTCGTTCCGGTCGGCCGTCTTCGTAAACGCCCGCTGGTTGGCTCCGTCCCGCCCCATCAGCCAGATGTCGTAGTTCTTGTTGCGCACCGAGGCGTACGCGATGGTCCCGCCTTCCAGGGAAACGGTCGGTGTCTGGTTGTTGGAGTCGGCGGCCAGCGCGTGGACCCCGGTGCCGTCCAGGGATGCCGAGTAGATGCCGATTCTGCCCAGCCGCTGCGACTGAAACACGAGACCGGTGGCGTCAGGCGTGAAGACGGGCCGGCCGTCGGGCTGCGGGTCGTTGGTGACGCGGGTCTGGTTCGTGCCGTCGGCGTCCATCACGTAGATCTCGGGATTACCGTCGCGCATGGAGACGAACGCGATGCGCGACCCGTCCGGCGAGAACGCCGCATCCATCGCCTGCGCCGTGTCGGCCGAGGCGCGTCGCAGGTCCGCCAGGTTGGAGCGGTCCACCCAATAGAGCTGCAACTTGCCGCCGCCGGCCCGTGAGCCGGCCAACAGCAGCTCGCTTTCGATATAGACGTCCGCCACGGCACCCTTGCCGCCCGGCGCCGTGGCCGTGACGCGGGCGTGGCCGAAGCCCACGCCGGTCACCGTGCCATCCTCGGACACCGACGCCACCGCCGGCAGGTCGCTGGTCCACTGCAGCCCGGTCGCGGGACCCAGCACCGCGCCCGTGTCGTCGGTGAAGCTGGCCCGCAGCGGGCGATGGCCGTTCTGGGCCAGCCCGAATCGCGTCGCAGCGAATTTCACGGAGCCGGCGATGATACTCAGGTTCCAGCTGGCGGTGAGCGGGTTGGGTCCCGGCCCCCGCACGGTGATCTGCGTCCGTCCGATGCGCTTGCCGGTGAGCACGCCGGTCTGCGGGTCGAAGCCGGCAATGCTGGAATCCGCCACCGCCCATGAGAGACGCGCTTCGGGGACGGCGGTGCTGTCCGCCGCCAGCGCGCGGGCGGTGAACTTCGTCGTCGCCATCACCGGGACCTGGACGTCGGCGCGCCGGCTCGGCAGCACCTCGAGCATCTCCACCGATCGATGCACCAGGACGTCCATGGCCTTCTGCTGCAGCAAGCCGGACACGTTGAGGACGGCCTTCCCCGAACCCGCGGCGCGCACGACGCCGGTGAGGTTGACCTGCGCGACGCTCTGATCGGTCGATCCCCAGCTCAACGCGATCGGGCTCACCAGACGATTCCCCTGGGTCGGGACCACCACGTGCAGCGTATCGACTTCCCCGGGGGCCATCGTCAGCGATGTGCCTTCCTGGATCGCGAGATCCGCCTGCTGCACCACGACCGGTGCGGTCGCCGTAAGGCCATTGGGGCCGGTCATCAGCACGGTCCCCTGACCCGGCGCCAGCGCCACGATGGTGCCGTTCGCGTCCACGCTGGCGATGTCTTCGCGCAGCGACTTCCAGGTCACCTGCACGGGGGCGGCGGGGGAGCCGTCGTCGCGCAACGCCCGCGGCGCCACGCGCGTGTTCTCCGACGGCAACAGATACACGGACGGTGGATCGATGCGGAGCACCGTGGCCGCGCCGGTTCCGGGCGGCTGACCAGCGTAGGGATCGACGCCGGCCGGCATGGTCGTCGCCCCGCCGGTCGATCCGCCCCCGGCCGGGGCGGCGCCGGGCGTCACCTGGACCGAGGCCTGCCCGCGCTTTTGACCGATGCGCGCTTCGACAATCGCGACCCCGGTCGTGACGCCGATGACGGTGCCATTGTTGTCGACCCGCGCCACCGCCGTGTTGTTGGAGGACCAGATGGGGCGCGCCGTGGGCATCACGTTGCCGGCCCGGTCGTACGCCGTGGCCAGCAATCCGTAACGCTCCCCGACCTTGATGGTGATGGACGGCGGGGCGACTTGCAGCTCGGACACGTTCTGGGCCGCCACCGGCATGGCGGCGACCAGCAGGACGGTGGCGTAGAGGCGAGACGGCGAGGTCATGGGCAGGGCTAATCTAACTTGTCAGGGCGGCACCGTAACCCGGACGACGGTCGTGCGATACCCGTCCACGGGTGTACCGCCTTCCGGCACGTCGATGGCGATGTCGCGCCGTCCCTGCGGCGTCCGCACCCCAATGCGGTAGGTCTGCCCGGCCAGCCCTTCCACCTCCAGGACCAGCGTGTCACCCGCCAACGCTTGCGTCAGGAGTTTCAGCGCACTGGAGCGGGCGCCCGGCGCGGGGTTGGGCAACGGCAGCAGCACCTCCCAACCCGGTGAATGCCGGATCGCGATGTCGAGCCGCGGACCAAGCACGAGCCGGCAATCGACGTGGAGATCGGCTCCCGTGTTGCGGGAGGCACACACCGCCGGCTGCCCGTTGGCGGTGACGGTTTGGACCACCGCGCCGAGCGGGAGGGCGGGAGCGAACACCAGGGTGTCGACGCCGCTCCCCGTGGTCCTCACGACTTCGGTCTCCAGTGAAGAGTCGCTGCGCACCATGCGCACCGTGTAGCGTCCATTCCCGACCGGCAGCCGGCGCACGACTCACCGAATCCCATTGGGCAGGCAGGTGCGGCGCCAGCGTCACGCGATCACCCGGAGCGTCCCCCTCCCATCCGATCAGGCCACGGACCAGCGGGGTGAGCAGCATCGACGTCGCGAAGAACTGCTGCGGCACGGCCGTCTCGAGCGGCTCGTCGGACGAACCCGAGAACACCTCGGGGTTGGCGCCCAATCCCCAGCGGAACGTCGAGCGCGCCACCGCCCGGGTCGCCGCGAAGCCCATGGCGGCATTGTGATAGCGGTACAGTCCCCAGGCGTCGAACCCGGTGACGAACGGCCACACCGTGCCATTGTTGTAGTGGAGCGGGTCGAACAGCGCCGAGCTCGGCGCGAGAGTGCGCGCGCCCCAGTCGGTGGTGATGCCGGCATGGGCCACGGACGCCGCCGTCGCCTGGCCGCGCTCCTCGTCGAACAGCGCCAAACGCGAGTCCCGTTGCCGGCCATACGGTGAGCTCGTTCGACAGGGCCCCCGAGTCCAGCAGCGCGAACGCGTAGCGGCGGTCTGGTTGGCAGCCACAGACGCTCCCGCAGGCTGGCCAGCGCCCGACCGTGCAGCCGGCGTGCGTCATCCCGGGTCGATCGGTCCCCCATCGCGTCGGCGAGGCGGGGAAACACCTCGAGCGCCTTCACCCACACCGACGACATGTAGATGTCGGACACGAGTCCCTGCTGGAGATCGCCGACCTCGATCGCTCCGGCACCGGCGCGGGCGTTGTCCATCAAGCCGTCACCGTCCGCGTCCGTCGCCTTGGACCACTGGTACGCGCGCTTGAGATTCGGCCACAGGCGTCGCAGCGTCGCGCTGTCCCCCGAGGCCCGCCAGTATTCGGCGAGCGCCAGGATCCAGAACGGCGTCGTGTCCCCGTGATAGAATGCGTATGGGAAGTCCTCGAACCAGTTGATACGCTTCGCCGACTGGGAGATCTCGTGCGGAATCTTGCCGATGTTGGGAGAACGCGAGCCCTGGAATCCCGCGAAGAACGCGAGGCCGTCGCGCGCGACGGACCAGAGGCCCACCGAGCTCATCGCCAGCGAATTGATCGAAGCATCGCCGCCGAAGTACCACCCGAATCCGGGACGGGTACTGGTAGCCCCGCTCGGCCCGAAGCCCGCGACCAGCCCACAGCCCAGGTCGGGGTTGCAGGTCATGGCCTCGTCCAGGTTCAGGCTGGCCCACTGCACGGCGAGATCGAGCTCCGCATCCGGCGACGTCAGCTGCACGGTGGAGTCGAGCACCGCCTGCGCGTGCGCCGCCCGCTCGGCGTAGAGCGCCGCGACGTTTCCCAGGACGGCGTGGTAGGTGGCGCGGACCGAATCTCTGGGCGCTATCGCTCCGACCATCACGATCGGGATCCCCGAGGCATGAACGGCGGTGAGCCGTCCGGCGGGCTCTCCAGGACGCGGCATCGGCACCGGCCCCTGGTCGCCCACGGCGATGTGCAGCTCGCTGGGCGCGTCGGCCAGCATGTGGGACGGGTTGTTCGTGGCCCACGTCGCCCAAGGGGATCCGAAAAACCCGTTCACCTGGCGCCGGCTCTCCGAGAGGACGAACGCGCGCTCCGCGTCGTCCCAGAACACGTACTGGCCGCCGAATCCCCCGGGCCAGGCGAGCTGCAGGTCGGCGCGGAACCGGGCGATGATCTCGATCGGGCGCACCGCATCCACTTCGAGGACGGCCACGATCGCCGGCTGGTCGAGCGGCGCGAACAGCCGCTCAGTGACCGTGAAGGCGGAGTGCGTATACACGATGGTCGCGCCGGCCGGGGAGATGGTGACGGTGCGGGCGATATCCCGACCGGGAATCGGCTGGTCGTAGAGCGGCGTCTTGAACGCGAGCTCGAATCCGTGGAGCAACTTGAGCGGCCACACCCAGGCTTCGAGGCTGCCGACCTCGTTTCCCAGCAGCGCAGCGCGGCGGCCGATAGCGCTCACATATCCCCATGGCCGGGCCGGACCGGTGAGGTCCACATCGAAGCGTCGCCACGACAAGGAGATCGGTGCGCGCGCGGTGGCGACGGTCGCGGGGGTGGAAATCTGTGCGGCGAGCAGCGCGGGCAGGAGACCAAAACCGCCGATCAACAGGCGCATGCGCTCACTTGCGTCGGGGAGTTAGCCGGGTAAGCTATAGGCCCCCATCGGACACAACCAGCGGAGGAGACATAGATGCTCGCGACAGATGATCTCACGGGAATGGGTGGTCCGGGGATGATGGAGCCCATGTTCCCACCGGAACCCCCGATGGTTCCGGAGCCCGCGCCGATGTACCCGCCGATGATGGACGAAGGGATGTCGGCCCCGAAGCCTAAGAAGAAGGCCGCCAAGCCGAAGGCGAAGCGGAAGGCCAAGAAAGCCGCGAAGAAGGCCAAGAAGAAGGCCAAAAAGAAGGCGAAGAAGGCGAAGAAGAAAGCGAAGAAGACGCGTCGACCGAAGGCCAAGAAGCGGCGCCGCTAGCGCCCCTTCTCAGTACACGTCGACGACGGAACGCGGGAGCGCTTCCCGGATGGCGGCTGCCATCGCGAGGAGGCGCTCCCGCGGCACGTTGGTGACTTCCGGATCCGCCGGTTCCCGATCGATGGAGCACAATTGCACGGCCTCGGGACTGACCGCCTGGAGCAACGGCAGCCAGGCCGCGAGACTCGCCGGGCTCGCGCCGTCCCAGTCCCGCCCACGCACGACCGTCCCTTGCACAGTGACGGGACTGAGGGCGCGATAGTCGGCCACGAGCCGCTGGGCATCGTAGCCAATCCCATTGACCCGGTGCGGCGGACCGGGGTCGAGCTTCAGGATGCGCGCATCGAGCCGCCGCATGGCATCCCGGATGGCCGGAAGACCAGCCGATTGGCCGTTCGACAATACGGCAACGCGCACGCCTGGGGCCTGGGCATCGCGGATCGCCAGCACGCGATCCACCGTCACGGCAAACCGCGGATGGAGCGTGGGCTCGCCGTTCCCGGAGAAGCAGATCCAGTCGGGTGTGCGCGGCAGGCGCTGGAGCGCCCGCCACAATGCGTGGGCCACCTCGTCCGGCGACGGCCACCGGGCCTCGGGTGCGCTCCGGGTGGTGGAGCCGCACGAGCAGTAGGGACAGTCGAATTCGCACAGTTTGGACCGGCGCGGCAGGAGATTCAGGCCCAGGCTGATCCCGAGGCGGCGTGAGCGCACCGGCCCGTACACGACCGAATCCCACAGGCGCGTGACCGGGGTTGCATCGGCCATACGGCAAGGTACGTTCTGGCCACCTTGAGACGAAGAGGCGCCTGATGCGTGGTGCGTGGTGTGTGGTGACGGTGCTGGCGGCGTGCGCCGCGCCCAAGATTCCGCTCGGCGATCCGCAGTCGGAGATCACAGCCGCCCTGACCCGCTCGGCGGGAGACTGGAACCGCGGCGACCTGGCCGGTTTCATGAGCGACTACGCCAACGACTCGCTCACCAGCTATGTGTCGGGCGGCCATGTGCAATATGGGTGGCAACCGTTGTACGACCACTATCAGGCCGCCTATTTCGCGCCCGGCAAGTCGCGCGACTCACTCTCCTTTGACGAAGTCCGCGTGCGCCCCCTCACGACGGATCTCGCGTTCGCGACGGCCCGGTTTGCACTGCGCCGCGGCGACTCCGTGGTCGCGAGCGGCCCCTTCACCTTGATTCTCCAGAAGCGCGGAACCCGCTGGCTCATCCTGCACGATCACACCTCGGCGGATCCCAAACCGTGATGCTGCGCCGCTGGGCGATTGGGTGCTGCGGTGTGCTGATCGCCGGCGCGTGCACCTCCCCCGGGAAGGGCATGATTGCGCTGGAGGGCGCGACGTTGATCGACGGCGCGGGCGGCCCGCCGAAGACGGATGCGCTGATCCTGGTGAAGGACGGCGCCATCAGGGCGGTCGCCCGGGTGAATGAGATCAAGATTCCGCGCGGCGCGCAGCGCATCAGCCTCATCGGCAAGACGATCATCCCGGGACTGATCGACGCCCACACGAGCGTCGAACGGTGGGCGCTGCCCCGCTACCTGGCCTGGGGCGTAACCAGCGTGCGCGACATGAACTCCCCGGGCGACACCGGATACGCCATCAAGAAGGATCTCGACCTCGGCTCGGTCGCCGGGCCCCGGATGTACACCAGCGGTCCCGCCATCGACGGCATGGCCGCCACGCAGCCCGGCGCGACCGCCGTGGCGGGCGACGAAGAGGCGCGCCAGGCGGTGGATCAACGGGCGGTGTCGGGCGCGGACTTCATCACGATCTACACCAAGATCACGCCCGACCTGCTACGCCCGATCGTGGACGAAGCCGCGACGCTGCGCCTGCGGGTGGTGGCGCGCCTCGGCAAGATCGACGCCCTCGCCGCGGCGCGCGCGGGGATCGTGTCGATCGAACAGCTCTCCGGGGTCGTGGCCGCCGCCGCCTCGGACCCGACGCCGTTCTTCCGGGCCAACGACATCTTTTACGCCGGCCTCACAATGGAAGAGGCGAGTTGGGGCGCACTCGATTCTTCGACGGTGGCGCGCGTCGCTCGGACCCTGGCCGCCACGCACGTCGCGATCGTCCCGACGCTCGCCCAGCACGACACCTATGCGCGTCTGGACGACCCGTCATTGGCGACCCGACCGGGGATGGCGGACGCTCCCGATTCGATCAGCCAGATCCGGTCCGCTTCCGCGCTGCTGCAACGCACCGGCTGGCGACCCGTTGAGCTCGCCGCGTTCCGACGCGGCCGCGCCCGGCAGGATCAGTTCGTCCGGGAATTCAAGGCGGCCGGCGGACTGGTGCTCACCGGCACCGGCGCGCCCGGCCCGTACCTCGTGCCCGGGGCGGCGTTGCATGAAGAACTGGCTCGCCTGGTGGCCGCCGGGTTCACGCCGATTGAGGCCATCACGGCGGCGACCCGACATGCCGCGCAGGTGCTGGCGGCCGATTCGATCGGGATGCTCGCTCCGGGCAAAGTCGCCGACCTGGTCGTCCTGAACCGCAGTCCCGTCGAGGACATCACCGCGACGCGCGATATCGCCTGGGTGATGGTTCGCGGCCGCCTGTACAAGCCGGACTCCCTGAGGACCGAATGGAAAAAATGATGCGGGCGAGCCTGGTGCTCGTCCTCGCCCTGGTGGCCTGTGAGCGCGGCCGTGAATCGGGCACGCCGGCCACGGCGGGCGCCGCCTACGATGTGCTGCTGCGGGGCGGCTGGATCGTCGACGGCACGGGCAACCCGCGCTGGCAGGGAGACGTAGCGATTCGCGGCGACCGGATCGCGGCCATGGGCCGGCTCACCGGCGCCGGGGCGCGGGAGACCCTCGACGTATCCGGGCTGGTGGTGGCGCCCGGGTTCATCGACATGCTGGGCCAGTCGGAGGGATACATCCTCATCGACAACCGGGCGCTGTCGAAGGTCACCCAGGGGATCACGACCGAAGTCACAGGCGAGGGTGGGTCAGTCGCCCCACTCACCGAGTCGCTGGTGGCGCTCGATTCCGAATTCATGAAGCGGTACCACCTGGCCGAGGACTGGCGCGACCTGGACGGGTATTTCGCCCATCTCGCCCGCACCGGCTCCACCATCAATCTCGCGACGTTCGTCGGGGCGACGCAGGTCCGGATGGCGGTCATCGGATTCGACAATCGGGCCCCGACCGGCCCCGAGCAGGCGCACATGAATGCGCTGGTCGATACGATGATGGAGCAGGGAGCGCTCGGGCTCTCGACCGCGATCGAGTACGCCCCGGCGTTCTACGCGCAGACCGAAGAGATCGTCGCTCTCGCCAAAGCGGCCCGGCGCCACGGCGGCATCTATGCCACGCATATGCGGAACGAAGGCGGGCAGATCGACGCGGCATTGGACGAGACATTCCGGATCGCCCGTGAAGCGGACATCCCCGCTGAGATCTGGCACCTGAAGATCTCGGGGAAGCCGAATTGGGGCCGCATGCCGCACGTGCTGGCCCGCATCGACTCGGCCCGCGCCGCGGGAATGGATATCACGGCCGATCAGTACCCGTATGTCGCCGGCGCCACCTCGCTCGACGCCTCGATTCCGGCGTGGGCCCACAGCGGGGGCAACGACTCGCTCGTGGGGCGGCTGCGCGATCCAGCGACCCGGGCCCGGCTGCGCGCCGAGCTGCTGGCCCCACCGCAGACGTCGGATCGGTTCTACCGGGCGACCGAGGGACCGAGCGGGGTCATCGTGTTCCCGTTCGAGGATTCGCTCCACTATCTGCAGGGGAAACGCCTGAGCGAGATCGCGGCGGCGCGCCGGCGCGATCCCATCGAGACCATGTTCGATCTGGTGATCGCCGATCACGCGCGCACCGGAGCGATCTATTTCATCATGAGCGAGTCGGACGTGCAGGCGGCGCTGCAGAGCCCGCTCGTCGCCGTGGATTGCGACGCCTCGGGAGTCGCTCCGGACGGGCCATTCGGGAAGGACGGGACCCACCCGCGCGCCTATGGCTCGTTCGCGCGCATCCTCGGGCTCTACGTCCGGGAGCTGCACCTGATGCCGCTCGAGTTCGCGGTCCGCAAGATGACATCGCTCGCCGCCCAGCGAGTCGGGCTGACCGACCGCGGGCTGCTGCGGCCCGGGATGTACGCCGACATTACCGTGTTCGACCCGATGACGGTCGGAGACCGCGCCACGTTCGAACAACCGCATCAACCATCGGTGGGGATCACGTACGTATTCGTGAACGGTCGGCCCGTGATGCGGCGGGGACAGCTCACCACGGAGCGCCCCGGCCGCGGACTGCGGGGGCCTGGCTATCTGCCGCCGGAGCGGCGCGGGCACTGACGCTCGGACGGCTGGTTCTCGCCTGGCTGCCGGTCGCCGCCTGGTTCGCGCTCGTCGGCTGGGCCGCCCACCGCTGGGTGGGTGTGGCCGTGAGCCCCGCCCCAGGTCGCGCCACGCTCGCGTGGACCGGCGTCGAAGCCCTGGTCCTGACAATGATTGCGTCGCTGTGGTTCGATTCGCTGGGACACGGCGGGTGGTGGTTGTTGTTCGGCCTGTTCGGCCTGCTGGCCACGAGCCTCCCAGGCCGGCCGCCGTTCATCTCGTTGACGCTCTCCGTTTTGCGATACGTCGTCGCGGGGGCCATCCTCGCCTGGCGATTGGGCTGAGGCGACCCCGGAACTTTTTTCGCGCCCTTCGCTACTAGCCATAGTTCCCCACCCTCCCTCTGATCGCGGAGGCACCAATGAGCAACACTGTGCCGCAGGCCATTACGCGGCTGGAAGTCTTCTTTGCCGATCGCGACACCCGCCCTGGCGTCATGGGCCGTCGACTGCTGGGTGTCCCGAAACCAGAAGATGAACGGCTCGCCGCGCTGTTGTGCCACGAACGCGATTCGAGCACCAAGATGGATGGCTCGATCGGCGGCCTGTTCGTGAACACCGCCTGGGCCGCATGGGAGATGATGGATCTCGGCCTCGACGCGGTTCAGGGCGGATTGTCGAAGGTCGTGTCCTGGGTGGTGACGTTTCTCGAGGGCAAACCGACCGCGCCCCCTCCCACGCCGCTGGCGCTTCCCAACGGCACCGTGCTCACGAACGAAGCGAGCGCGACGTTCGCCGCCGAGTGTCTCGGATTGCGGCTGCTGCTGCGCGCCGGTCAGGATGAGCGGCCCGGAGTGTTGCGCCGGCTGGAGCGGGTGCTGAGCCTGCAACCGACGCTGCCTGATGAGCTGGCGGCGTGCGCCCTCGGGGTCGTGGCCGTCAGCCCGATGCCGTATCGCAGCCGCCTCCCGGGGTGCGTCGAGCGCCTCGCAGCGACGCAACGTGCCGACGGCACGTGGGGCGACGCGGATCTGCTGCATGTGCTCGAATCCTTGGTGCTCGCCGGAATTCGACCGGTGCGGGCCGTGATCGAGCGCGCCGTGCCGGCCCTGCTCGGCCTACAGCGCAACGACGGCAGCTTCGATGACCCACCCCATGAGGAGCGGGCCCTGATCGGGCTGAGGGCGTTGCTAGTGGCACGAGAAGTCTGACGGTAGGACACGGTAGAAGACGGTAGAGGGCGGTAGAGGGCGGGAGTTCCGCCTTCTACCGCCTTCGCCCGCCCCCTCCATATTCCCCCCACCATGACCGCCATTCGCCTCACCGCCTTCTCCCACGGGGCCGGTTGCGCGTGCAAGCTCGGGCCGTCCGAACTGACCGAAGTGCTGCGCCACGTGCCGGCGGTCAGCGATCCGAGAATCCTGGTCGACGCCGGGACACGCGACGACGCGGCGGTATTTCAGCTTTCTCCCGACCGGGCGCTGGTCGCCACAGTGGATTTTTTCACGCCCATTGTCGACGACCCGTACGATTTTGGCCGGGTCGCCGCGACCAACGCGTTTTCCGACGTGTACGCCATGGGCGGTACGCCGCTGTTCGCCCTCAATCTCGTCGGATGGCCCCGCGACAAGCTGCCGTTCGAGCTGCTGGGAGATGTCGTGCGGGGTGGCGCCGATGTCGCGCGTGCGGCAGGCGCGTTCGTCCTGGGCGGACACTCGGTCGACGATCCCGAACCAAAGTACGGCATGGTCGTGATTGGCGAAGTACACCCCGAGCGGGTCGTGACCAATGCCGGGGCCCGCAGCGGCGATGCCCTGGTGCTGACCAAGCCGATCGGTACGGGCATTCTCACCACGGCGCTGAAACGGGACCTCCTGGCTGCCGCCGGGCTCGTCGAGGCAGTCGACGTGATGACCACCTTGAACGCCGGTGCGGCGCGGGCGATGCTCGCGGTGGGCGTCCACGCCGCGACCGATATCACGGGCTTCGGTCTCCTGGGACACCTGCACAACATGTTGCGCGCGAGCGGGGTCGGCGCCGAGCTGTCCGTCGCGGACGTGCCCGTGCTGGCCGGGGCGCGCGCGATGATCGCGAAGGGCGCCGTCCCCGGGGGGACCAAGCGGAACCTCGAGAGCCTGCGCGAAGCGGTCCGGTTCGCCGATACGGTCTCCGACGCCGACCGCACGCTGCTCGGGGACGCGCAGACGTCCGGCGGTCTGCTCATGGCGGTGGCGGCGGAGCGGGTCGACCGCCTGCGCGAGGCCCTGGCGCGCGAAGGGACCCCGGCCGCCGCGGTCATCGGCCGTGTCACGGTGGGTGCAGCGGGAACGATTCTGGTCCGTTAATCTCCCACCCATGGGCTCCATTCCCGAATACCGCGCCCTCACCCCCGACGCGCTCGACGCCTTGGAGCGGGCGGTGCGGGAGCGGCGCCGGGTGGCGCTGCGGCGCCGCGGCACGGAGTACGTGGTCGTGGCCGAACGGTTGGCCACCGGCGACCGGGACGAGATGCTCGAGGCCAGACTGCCGATGACCGGTGAGGTGCTGCAGTTCCGGCTGCGCGAGCTCGACGTCTTCGCGGTGCTGCCGTGAGTGTGGCCTGATGTTCACCCGATTGCTGGTCGGCATCGACGGCAGCCCGCAGGGCGACGCGGCGCTGGAGCAAGCCGTCATTCTCGGCCAGCGGTTCCAGGCGACACTGGTCGTCGCCTCCGTACGGGAAGCGGATGCGGCCGCCGACGGGGAGGATCCCGCCACGCTGCTCGACCGGGCCCGATTCCGCGTCGAGGCGGCGGGTCTGGGGGTGGAGGTGGTGCTGCGCGATGGCCCCCCGGACACGGTGCTGGCCGAGCTCGCTGGCGAGGCGGACGCGAGTCTGGTCGGCCGACGCGGCGTGCGCACGGAACGGGCCGGTCCGTCGGCGTTGGGACGCACCGCCGCGGCCCTGATTCAGCTCGCGGGGCGATGCGTCATCGTGTGCGGCGGCTCGCCGTCCCCGATGCGGGAGGTGGCGGTGGCGTTCGACGGCCGCAACCGCCGGGCGTTGGAGCTGGCGGCACGGTTCGCGAGCGTCGCCGAAAGCACCGTGCACGTGATTCACGCCTATCGCGACCGCACGGAGGGCACCCAGATCCTCGGCGCCGCCGAGGCCGAGTTGTCGCTGCTCGGCGTCCAGTTTCAGACGCACCTCGAGGAGGGCTCGGCCGGCGAGGTCGTCGCCAGGGTGGTGCGGGCGATTCGTGCGGACGCGCTGTTCGCCGGCGCCCACATCCCGCGCGGCATCGGCGAGCGCCGCCCCAGCGTGGCCTCCCATACCGAGGACATCCTGCTGCACACGGACCTGCCGGTGGCGATTCAGCCCTGATGCCCGCCCCTGCCGTCACCCAGGTCCTGGTCCACGCCGATGAGAGCTGCCTCGGCAACGATCGTTCCAAACCGAGCCCGGGGGGCAACGCGGCCCTGGTCGAAGCGCCGGCCGGGGACAGCGTGGCGCGCTGGGACTTGTTCGAGTCTTCACCCCAGACGACCAACAATCGCATGGCACTGGCGGGAGCGATCGCGACCCTGGAATGGCTGCACCGCCAGTGGAAGCATGTCCAGGTTCGCTACGTCTCGGACTCCGAATACCTCGTGAAAGGCATCACCGAGTGGCTCCCGGGATGGAAAGCGCGCGGCTGGAAACGCAAAGGCGGGGAGATCGAAAACCTGCTGCTGTGGCAGAAGCTCGATCAGGCGACGCAGGGGTTGGAGGTGCGGTGGGCGTGGGTGCGCGGTCACAACGAAGTGGCCAAGAACGAGTACGCCGATTTCCTCGCCGTTCGGGCGGCCGAAAACCAGGATCGCTCCAACGGACTGGTGCCCTCGGGCTTCGACACCTGGCTCGCCCAGCAGCAGGCCCGCGGCAAGTACTCGCACTACGATCCGGACGGGGAGGTCCATGAGCGCGCCTAAGGACGGGGTCCTCGAGAACACGCACCGCCTGAACCTCCTCGCGAACGGCGCCGCGCCGCCGGTCGAGCGCATTCCATTGTACGAGGTGTACATGCGGATGGCCGAGGAGCTGGCCAAACGGTCGACCTGCGGACGACTGCAGGTCGGTACCGTCGTGACGGACCAGCAGCTCGAGAACGTCCTGGCGATCGGCTACAACGGCAACGCCAAGGGCCTGGCCAACCGGTGCGACAGTACGGTGCCGGGCAACTGTGGGTGTATTCACTCCGAGATGAATGCGCTGGTCAAAGCGCCGGGGAACCTGCGGGACAAGGTCGTGTTCGTCAGCGCGTCCCCGTGCGTGATGTGCGCCAAGCTGATCATCAATTCCGGCGTGACGCATGTGTTCTACCGGAAGGCGTATCGCGACCCGTCGGGGATCGAAGTGCTGGTCCAGGGGGGGATCACCCCAGTGCTGTACGACCGCTGGGTGCGCGAGTGGCGCTGATCGCGAATAGATTCGTGCATCCCTTCTCCCGGGGCCTCCCGATGCGACGCTTGCTCGTCAGTGCCTTGATCGTCCTGCCACTCCAGCTTTCGGCGCAGTCTCTGCTCTACCGGTCACCTAACCTGAGCGGCACCTGGGTCCCCGACGCCGGCGTCCTGCAGTTCAACTTCCTGCATCGCTTCTACGTGAATCAATCGTCGAAGTCGGTGAGCAACTATCCGACGTTCACGTTCGCCTTCGGATTCCCGGGTCATACCGCGATTGGATTCCATTACGCGACCGTCTCTGAGGTGTCCACGACCTTCAGCAACGAGTTCGAGATCTTCGGCCGCTGGCAACACGCGGTCGGCCCGCTCACGCTCGCCGTGACCCCGGCCTACAACACGGCCGCCAAGAGCGTCGACGGCGAGCTGGGCGCCGACTGGACCCGCGGGCCGGTGACCGTGAGCGCGGCGGTGCGCGCGATGAAACATGCGTACCGCGTCGATACGTCGCGCGTGGCGGTCGCGGGCGGCGCGGTGCTGCGCCTGAATTCGTATGTCGGACTCACCGGCGACGTCGCCTCGCTGCTGTCGAAGCGCCCCGGTGAAAAGGCGGCATGGAGCGCCGGCCTCGTGTTCGCGATTCCCAACTCTCCGCACACGTTCTCGTTGCACGCGAGCAACGTCGACGTGAACACGATCGAAGGGAGCTCGCGCAAGAGCCCGCTCATCGCCGTGATCACGAGCAAGCCGATCTACGGTTTCGAGTTCACCATCCCGATCCACCCCAGCCGCTTCCGGCCCTGGTTCACGAAGAACGCGGGCGCCACCGTCAGCGGTGATGTCGGCGCCCCCATCGGCGCGACGGTGACGATCAGTGCCATGAAGTTTCCCACCGACACGATCGAGATCGCCGTCGGCCAGGCCGTGCGGTGGAACAACGCCGACCCGCTGGGCCATACGATCACGTTCGATCCCGCCACCGGGGAGTCCAGCTCCGAGCTCGTGCTGCCGACCGGCAGCTACATCCATCGCTTCGACAAAGCCGGGACCTACGCCTATCAGTGCACCCCACACCCCTTCATGAGAGGCGTTGTGGTGGTGAAATGACGGGCCTCACCCCTACCCCCTCTCCCTTCGGGAGAGGGGAACGATCGGCGAAACAGATTCCCCCTCTCCGGAACGGAGAGGGGGACAGGGGGTGAGGCGTGACTGACGAGCTCGATCGACTATTCGAGTGCCTGGTGGAAACGCTGGCCCGGGAGGCGCGCATCGCCGTCCCGTTTCCGGCCGCCGAGCTGTACGAGCGCCTGGTCCCCTACCGCTCGAACCGCTCCCGGCTGCGTGTGGCCACGCACCAGGATTATGAGATGACGGTGCTCCGCCTGCTGGCCGGCGAGCGCGGGTTCGTCCAGCTCGAGCCCACGGACATCCGGGAGGGCATGCAGCGCGAGGTCACCGCCTCGAATCCGGACCCGGCGTTTTTCCGGAACTTTCCCGATGCCCAGATCATGATCAATCGGTTCGCCGCCGAGCGGGTGCTGCGGGGCAATAAGGCCTACGCGCCCCCCGAGCCGGAGGAGGCAACGGCCGACGCCGAGGAAGAAGAGGAGGAGCCGGCCAGCTGGACGTCGGAGAATCCGATTCCCCCGGCCGGCCTCGAGCGCCCCGAGCCACTCGAGGTCGAAGAACCCGGGCCGACCTTCGAGTTGGCCGACGTCGAGGAGGGGCCTTCGCCGCACCACTGTCCCTACTGCGGGGGATCATTGCCCTCCAACCGCAAGGTGAACTTCTGCCCGCACTGCGGCCAACCGCCGCTGGGGGAGCTGAAGTGCCCGGCCTGCGGCAGCGAGGTCGACGTGGGCTGGGGGTACTGCATCGGCTGTGGACGCGCCACGGGATTCGAGTGAAAAAGGCGGCTATCAGCTATCGGCTGTCAGCCGTCAGCTGGCGGCAATTACCAGCCGTTGGACGCTGATGGCTCCTTCCACTTACAACATCGCGGTCATTGCAGGGGACGGGATCGGCCCCGAAGTGATCGAGGCCGCGATTCCGGTGCTGGACCGCGCCGCGACGATGGATGGGTTTGCCCTCGCCTGGGAACGGCTCCCCTACTCCGCCGATCACTATCTCGCGACCAAAGAAACGCTCCCCGAACACGCGTTCGCGCATCTGCGCGACGACGTCGACGCAATTTTCCTCGGTGCCATCGGCGACCCGCGCGTCCCGGGAAACGAACACGCCCGAGACATCCTGCTCGGGCTGCGCTTCCGGCTGGACCTCTTCATCAACTTCCGTCCGGTGCAATTGCTGCACCCGGAATTGACCCCGCTCAAGGGCGCGCCGGCGATCGACTTTGTGATCTTCCGGGAAAACACCGAAGGCGTCTACCTGGGCAAGGGTCGCATCAGCGGAGAGGAATACGTCGCCGAAGAGATCAACACCGCGAAGGGAGTCGATCGTATCATCCGCGCGGCGTTCGCATGGGCGCAGGCACACGGCAAGACCCGCGTAACCATGAGCGACAAGTCGAACGCGGTTCCGGCGCATCGGATCTGGCAGCAACAGTTCAAGACAATCGCGGCCGAGTATCCCGGAATCACTCCTGAGCACCGGTTCGTCGACGCGCTGGCGATGGAACTGGTGCGTGAGCCGCAACGATTCCAGGTGATCGTCACCAACAACCTGTACGGCGACATTTTGTCCGATCTCGGCGCCGGATTGGTGGGGGGGCTGGGCCTCGCCGCGAGCGCGAACCTGCACCCCGGGCGCGCCGGACTGTTCGAGCCGGTCCACGGCTCAGCGCCGCCGCTCGCCGGCAAAGACGTCGCCAATCCGATGGCCGCGATCCTGACCGGCGCCCTGATGTTCGAGCAGCTGGGCCATGGCGGCGCCGCGCGACGCGTGGAAGCGGCGGTCCGGCGGGCTCTGGCGGCCGGCATTCGGACCCCTGACCTCGGAGGCCGCACGTCGACACGGGAGGCGGCCGCCGCGGTCGCCCACCATCTCGAAAGCAACGCGACCATATGATTTTCAAGCCGGCCCTTCCCGTGATGGGATTGGTCCTGATCGCGGTACCGGCTGCCGCGCAGCGCCCGTCCACGATGGCGCATCGCTCGACCGTCTACGCGCCACATGGCGCGATCGCGACGAGCCAGCCGCTCGCGACAGCCGCCGGACTCGAACGTGCTGCAGCGCGGCGGCAATGCCATCGATGCGGCGGTCACCGCGGCCGCAGTGCTGAACGTGGTCGAGCCGATGATGACGGGCATCGGCGGCGACATGTTCGCGCTGATCTGGATCGCGAAGGAGCATCGCCTGGTGGCGCTCAACGCGAGCGGTCGCGCCGGCGCGCGCATGACGCGCGAGGCGCTGGTCGCGCGAAGGGCATCGCGCGATGCCCGAAGAACGGTCGAGGACGTCACGGTGCCGGGGAGCCTGCTGGCTGGGACGAGCTCCTGAAGCGGTACGGGACGATCACGCTCGCCCAGGCCCTGGCGCCGGCCATCGCGTACGCCGAAGACGGATTCCCCGTCACGCCGGTCATCGCGCGCGACTGGGCCGACGAGGCCGGACGATTGCGGCAGGACGCCGGCGCGCGCACCACGTTTCTGGTCGATGGCCATCGGGCGCCCCGCGCGGGCGAGTGGTTCCGCAATCCGGATCTGGCCCGGAGCTTCCGCCAGATCGCCGCCGAGGGACCGGCCGCGCTGTACGGTGGCGAGCTGGGCCAGCGTATCGTGTCGCGTCTCCAGGCGCTGGGCGGCTATCTCACCATCGAAGACCTGCAACGTCATCAGCAACGAGTGGGTGGAGCCGATTTCGGTCCCGTTCAAGGGCTACCGCGTGTGGGAGCTGCCGCCCAACAACCAGGGCATCGCCGTGCTCGAGATGCTGCGCATGCTCGAGCCGTACGACCTGCGCGCCCTGGGCCACAACTCCGCCGCTTACCTGCATCACTTGATCGAGGCGAAGAAGCTGGCCTACGCCGACCTGCGCTACGTGGGCGAGCCGCGCGCGATGACCGTCCCGCCCGCTGCCCTGTTGACCGATGCCTACATCAGCCACGCGCCGCGTACTCATCGATCCGATGCGGGCCGCGGACCGCCCCGAGCCCGGCAAACGCCGTCACCGCGAGCGAGACGATCTACCTCACCGTCGCGGACTCGGCCGGCAACATGGTGTCGTTCATCAATTCAGCTCTACGACCTGTTCGGATCAGGGGTCGTCGTGCCCGGGCACCGGCTTCGCGCTGCAGGACCGCGGCGCGGGCTTCACGATCGAGCCCGGGCTGCCGAACACCGTGGCGCCCGGGAAGCGGCCGTTCCATACGCTGATTCCGGCTTCGTGACCCGGACGGATCCGCACGGGACCGACGCAGCCCTGGATGTGCTTCGGCGTCATGGGCGGCTCGATGCAGCCGCAGGGACATGTGCAGGTGCTGCTCAACCTGCTGGTGTTCGGCATGGATCTCGCAGGAGGCGATCGATGCCGCCGCGCTTCCGTCACCTGACCGGGCTGCGGGTGGCGCTCGAGCCGGCGATCGGCGACGACGTGCGCCGCCGCCTCGCCGCCCTGGGTCACGTCATTGTCGCCGACTCGGGTGTGGCGTTCGGCGGCGCGCAGGCGATCCAGCGCCTGGCGGGCGGACGCGGCTATGCCGCCGGATCCGATCCACGTAAGGACGGCATGGCGGCCGGACATTGAGCGCCGCGCGCGATCTCGCTCGCACGCTGGACCAGAAGGACCTGGTGCTGGTCGTCATCGGCACCGTCATCGGCTCGGGGATCTGGCTCGTGCCGGGGGCCGTGCTGCGCAACACGGCCGGAGACCCCGGCCTGGCGCTGGTGGTGTGGCTCGTCGGCGGCGTGTTCTCATTGTTGGGCGCGCTCACGTTCGCGGAGCTGGGCGCGATGTATCCCGAGTCGGGCGGCAGCTACACCTATGTGCGAGAGGCCTTCGGGTCACTCCCGGCATTTCTCCTGGGCTGGACGCTGTTCCTGGCTATCAACACCGGCTCCATTGCGACGCTCGCGGTCGCTTTCGCAAACTATTCCGGCGAGTTCGTGAACCTCGGCATCGCGGGCCGCAAAACCCTGGCGGTCGCAATGATCGGCGTCGTCACCGCGCTCAACATCCGCGGCACACGCCAGGCGGCTTCGGTGCAAAACTGGAGCACCGGGTTGAAGGTCACCGCCATCCTCGCCATCGCCGCGAGCGGGCTGCTCCTGGGATCGAGCGGCTCCGCCACCGCGGCCAGGGCCTTCACGGTCCCCGTCTCGGGATCGGTGCTCTCGGGCGCCGGCGTGGCGCTGCTCGGCGTGCTGTGGGCCTATGAGGGGTGGGTGAACGTGACCAATTCGGCCGGCGAAGCGCGCGACCCCCAGCGCACGTTCGCCCGCGGCATTGTGATCGGCACCGCCGGGCTGATCGCGATCTATCTCATCGCCAACGTCGGGTATCTGGTGGCGCTCGGGCCCGACCGGGTGGCGGGGTCACAACGGGTCGCCGCCGATGCCGTGCGCGTGTTGTATGGCCCGGTCGCAGCCAAGATCGTGGGGGCCGCCGTGCTGGTGTCGGTCTTCAGTGCGGCCAACGGCCTCGCCCTGACGAGCCCGCGTACGTTTTTCGCGATGGCGCGCGACGGCGTCTTCTTCTCGAAACTCGCCGAGGTGCATCCCCGCTTCGGCACCCCGGCCTTCGCCATCCTCGCGAGCGCGATTTGGGCCGCCCTGCTCACACTCACGGGGACGTTCGAGCAGCTGTTTACCTACGTGGTGTTCGCGAGCTGGCTGTTCGCGGGCCTGGCCGCGGCCGGCATTTTCGTCCTGCGGCGCCGCCGCCCCGACGCTCCACGCCCGTTCCGTGTTCCTGGCTATCCGGTTACGCCTGCCTTGTTTGTCGCCGCCGCGGGGGTCGTGGTGTGCAACACGTTCATCGCCCGTCCAGTCCAGGCGATCGCGGGACTGGGAATCGTGCTGCTCGGCACCCCCGCGTACCTCTATTGGAGGCGTGGTCGGCGGGGCTAGGGCCCCGCTTGTATATTCCGCCTCTCTCGAGCAAGGCAGCACCCGTGAAGACCCAGGGCAGTAACACCGACGTCGTCTTTCTCTCAGGCGTTCGCACCGGCTTCGGCAGTTTCGGCGGCTCCCTGAAAGACCTCTCCGCCATCGACCTCGGCGCGATCGCCAGCCGCCACGCGCTCGAGCGCGCCGGCACCAAGCCGACGGACATCGGCCATGTCGTCTTCGGCAATGCCCTCCAGACCTCGGTCGACGCGATCTACATGGCCCGCCACGTGGCGCTCAAAGCGGGATTGCCGATCGAGACCCCCGCCGTGACCGTGAATCGTCTGTGCGGCTCCGGCTTCGAAGCGATCACCCAGGGGGCGCAACTGATCATCCTCGGCGAAGCCGAAGCGGTGCTGGCGGGCGGCGGGGAGTCGATGAGCCAGGCCCCGCATGTGGTGCGCGGGGCGCGCTGGGGATTGCGCCTGGGCCCGGCCCCGCTCGAAGACCTGCTGTGGGAAGCGCTCAAGGACCCGCTGTGCGGTTTCTCGATGGCGGAGACCGCCGAGAACCTCGCCGACCAGTACAAGCTCAACCGCACCGACGTGGATGCGGTCGCGGTCGGCTCACAGCAGCGCGCCAAGAAGGCCTGGGACGATTGCATCTTCCAGGACGAGGTGATCCCGGTCCCCATCAAGAAGAAGGGGCAGACCGTCGAGTTCCGCGCCGACGAGCACATGCGGCCCGAAACGACGCTCGAAGCCCTGGCCGGGCTCAAGCCCTACTTCAAGAAGGACGGCGTGGTCACCGCCGGCAACGCGTCCGGCATCGCGGACGGCGGCGCCGCGACCGTGATCGCGAGCGAGGCCTACGCGAAGGCGCACGGCCGCAAGCCGCTCGGTCGCCTCGTCGCCTGGGGCGTCGTCGGGGTGGAGCCGAAGATCATGGGCATCGGCCCTGCGCCCGCCGCGCGCAAGGTGCTGCAGAAGGCGGGCATGACGCTCGACCAGATGGATCTGGTGGAGGTGAATGAGGCGTTCGCGCCTCAATACCTCGCCGTCGAGAAAGAGCTCGGTCTCGATCGCGCCAAGACCAACGTCCACGGTGGCGCCATCGCGATCGGACACCCACTCGCCGCCAGCGGCACCCGCATCACGATTCACCTGCTGCATGCGCTACGCCGCACCGGCAAACGGTTCGGCCTCGGGTCCGCCTGCATCGGGGGCGGCCAGGGGCTCGCGGTGATCGTCGAAGCCTTCCCCGCTTCATGAGGAGATCCTATGCCTGACGTGCTGTTGACCATCCTTGCAGCCGTCGGCCTGTACCTGTTTTCGGGACTCCGGGTGCTGCGCGAATACGAGCGGGCCGTCTATTTCTTTCTGGGCCGTTCCTGGGGCGCCAAGGGTCCCGGGCTGATCTACCTGCCGCCGCTGTTCGCCCGGATGCAGAAGGTGAGCCTGCGGGTGATGGCACTCGACATTCCCCCGCAGGACGTGATCACCCGCGACAACATCTCGATCAAAGTGAACGCGGTCCTGTACATGAAGGTGAAAGACCCGGTGAAGGCCGTGATCGGCGTGGAGAACTACCTCTATGCCACGAGCCAGCTGGCGCAGACCACGCTCCGGTCGGTGCTGGGGGAGACCGAGCTGGACGAGCTGCTTGCCAATCGCGAGAAGATCAACTCCATCCTCAAGCAGATCATCGATCAGCGCAGCGAGGATTGGGGGATCGAGATGTCGGCGGTGGAGGTGAAGGATGTCGACCTGCCGCCTGAGATGAAGCGGGCCATGGCCCGCCAGGCGGAAGCCGAGCGCGAGCGGCGCGCCAAGGTCATCAACGCGGAAGGTGAGCTCCAGGCCTCGGAGAAGCTGGCGATGGCCGCCGCCATTATCGGCCGGGAGCCGGCGGCGATCCAGTTGCGGTATCTCCAGACTGTGACCGAGATCGCCTCGGAAAAGAACTCGACCACGATCTTCCCGATCCCGATCGATCTGTTCAAGGGCTTGCTCGACGCCGTCGGCCGGCGCCCCGAGAGTGCCGCTCCGGCGTTGCCGGCGCGCAGCTCGGGGCAGACGCTGCCCGCGATCCCTCGCAAAGGGAAAGTTCGGGCGTAGGCATGGCGGGCGAGCTGATCAGCCGCGAGGCGCTCGACCGCATCATCCAGCGCGCCGCGGAGCTGCAGACAGGCGAGCGGGACATCGGCGACGGCCTCACCGAGGTCGAGCTGCTCGCGCTCGGGAAAGACGTCGGCATCCCCCCGCGCTTCCTGAAGCAGGCGCTGCTGGAAGAGCGCACGCGGCTGGACGAGGCCGCGCAAGCCGGCTGGTCGCTCGGCGGCCCGAAGCGGCTGGCCGCCCATCGCGTGGTCCCGGGCGAGCGCGGGGCGGTCGAGCGCGCGCTGTCCTTGTGGATGGAAGATCAGGAGCTGCTGCGGGTGAAGCGGCGCTATCCGGAGCGCACCACCTGGGAGCCGCAGGTCGGGTTTGTGGCGTCGATGCGGCGCGGGCTCAAGGCGGGCGGTAAGACGTACGACCTGTCCCAGGCAAAAGAGATCTCCGGGCAGGTGACGCCGCTCGAAAGCGGGTTCTGCCACGTGCAGCTCGTGGCCGATGTGCGAAATCTGCGGGCCGCTCGGATCGGTGGCGCGGGTGGGCTCGTGGTCGCCGGGGGGACGGGGACGGGCATAGCGGTCGCGTTGGGTGTGCTGCTGCCGATCGCCGTGGTCCCCGCGATCGGGCTTTCGATCGCCGCCTTGTCGGTGCTCGTCAGCTACCGTCCGCAACGGGAGCGCATCCAAGTGGGCCTGGAGCAGGTGCTGGATCGCCTGGAGCGAGGTGAGATCCGGCCCGAACATGCACTGCCGGGTCCGCGCGGGAGTGCGTTTCTCCGCATCGCCGACGAAATCCGCAAACAATTTCAGTCCTAGAGAGGTCCATGTCCGATATCACGCGCGTGGGGGTGCTGGGCAGCGGCTTGATGGGCAGCGGGATCGCCCAGGTCGCCGCGACCGCCGGCTACGAGACGATGGTCCGCGACGTGACGCAACCGATCCTCGACAAGGCGAAGGCGGGGATCGAGAAGTCCCTCGCCAAGTTCGTCGAGAAGGGCAAACTGCCGGCCGCGGATCGGGAGGCCGCGCTCGGCCGCCTCTCGTTCACCACGACCACGGCCGACCTCAAGTCGTGCGACATCGTGGTCGAGGCCGTGACCGAGGATCTCGAGGTGAAGAACGCGTTGTGGAAGGAGCTCGACGGGCTGTGCGGCGGGGGGACGATATTCGCGTCCAATACGTCCAGCCTCACAATCGCCGCGATGGCCGCCGCGACCCGGCGGGCCGATCGCTTCGTGGGCCTGCACTTCTTCAATCCGGTGCCGTTGATGCAGCTGGTGGAAGTGGTCCGTACCGTCACAACGTCCGAAGAGACGTTCAAGCGGGCGTTCGCCTTCGCCCGCTCGCTCGGAAAAGAAGCGGTGGCGGCGAAGGACAACTCCGGCTTCATCGTGAACCTGCTTCTGGTTCCCTATCTCCTGGATGCCATCCGGGCTGTCGAACACGGCCTGGGCAGCGTCGTCGATATCGACAAGGCGATGCAGCTGGGCTGTGGCTATCCGATGGGGCCGTTGACGTTGCTGGATTTCGTCGGACTGGATACCACCTACAAGATCGCCGAAATCATGTTTGCCGAGTACAAGGAGCAGAAGTACGCACCGCCCCCGTTGCTCAAACGGATGGTGCTCGCGGGGATGTACGGCAAGAAGAGCGGCAAAGGGTTTTACGACTACGCCGCCACTCCACCCGTCGTCTCGAATCTGGGACTCTGAGAGTTAAGGAGCTGCTGCCATATGTTCGGTTACGACCTGCCGCGTCTGCACGCCGCGGTCAATGATCTTCCCGCTGCGTTGCTCGTGGCCGCCGTCCTGTTCGACCTGGCCGGCTGGGTGATGAAGCGCGAGTCCCTGGTGTGGGCCGGCATCTGGAGTCTGTGGGCCGGCGTCATCGGCGGTTGGGCGGCGGTGATCCTCGGCCTTCTGGCCGAAGACAAGATCGATCACGGCGAAGCCATCCACGATCTTATGGAGGCACACGAGACGTGGGCGATCGTGACCATGATCGTGTTCACCGTGGTCCTGGCGTGGAAACTCTTGCGACGCTTCCAGCTGCGTGCTGGTGAGGACAAGGTGCTGAAGCTCGTCTCGCTCGTCGGACTGGCGATCCTGGTGCGCGTGGGCATGCTGGGCGGGGAGATGGTGTTCGATCATGCGGCTGGCATCCCCACCGCCAAGATCGAGGTCGAGATTCAGAACCGCGAGGCGGGCCACCATCATGAGAGTTTGGAAGCCCACGACACCCTCGCCGCCCCGGATTCGCTCCCCCACACCCATGTCGATCCGCCCGGCACACCGCCGCACACGCACTAGGATGCGTCTGCAGACTGCGGATTGGGGATTGGGGGTTCTTGTTGTCGCCGCGGCGTGCACCCCGGTCACCACGCGTCCCCCATTTCTACCCTCACCCCAGGCCGTGGTGGTGGTGGTCGACGCCCCACCCGCCCGCGTCGTGCCCGAGGCCGTGGGTTGGCTCAGCAATCAGGGATTGCGCGTCGAGTGGTCGAGCCCGCGCGACGGTTACGTCGAAACGGCGTGGTACAACCTGCGCACCCACACCGCCACGCTGGGCGAGACCGACCCCGGGGACCTGCTCAACACCGTGAAGATCCGATGCTGGGCCGATCCCAATGTGCCCGGCAAGAGCCAGGTCACGGTCGAAGCGGTATACCGACCCCTTCTGGACCCATCTCGGCCGGAACGGGATTTGGAGATCGTTGTGCCGAAGGGATCGGAAGGGGATCGAATCGCGCAGCAACTTGTGGAAGCAATGAAGCAAAAATTTAGTCAGTAACAACAGACGGTCAGACAGGGGCTGAGAGGCAAAGACGCGTAGCGGTTAGGTTTCATCAGGATGCCCCCCCTCCTCACCGATGCTCACACTCTGGCCGCCTATTCTGAGGGCGCCGGTATCTATCGCATCCTTCCGCGTGCCGTCTCCATTCCTACCAGCACCGATGAGATCACCGAAGTGCTGCGGTATGCCGCGGCTAACCACCTCCCCGTCACCCCGCGTGGCGCGGCCAGCGGCATGGCAGGCGGTAATGTGGGCCGGGGCATCATCGTCGATCTGAGCCAGGGGTTCGCCTCGCTGGAGATCGACGTCAAGCGCCGCATCGCCCACGCCGGGGCTTCCGTAACGTGGGCCCAGGTGAACGCCGCCGCCCGGGGCTCTGGCCTGCGACTGCCCCCCGATCCTTCCTCCGGCGCGTTTGCGACCTCGGGTGGCATGGTGTCGACCAATGCAGCCGGCCCACGGTCGGTGCAGCACGGATCGGTACGGCGGTGGGTCGAATCGCTCCAGGTGGTTGGCGCAGACGGCGAAGTCCGATGGGTGAGGCGAGGAGCGGGAGGGGGGGATCGGTTCCGTCTCGAGCCCGCCGATCCTGCGGGGATCGCGGCGGCGTTCCCGAAGACCCGCAAGAACTCGTCGGGATACGCCCTGGACGCCTTCGCCGCCTCGGGCGAGGAAGTCGACCTGTTCATCGGCGCGGAGGGCACCCTCGGCCTCGTGACGGCGGTCGCCTGGCGTCTCGATCCCATCCCGCCGGACGCGGCCGGTGTGGCGCTCGGGTTCGCCGACCTCGACGCGCTGGGTGAGGCAGTCCCGTTCCTGGTCGCGCTCCGCCCTGCGGCGGTCGAGCTGCTGGATCGCACCCTGCTGACGTTCGTGAATCAGGCCGGCGGGAAGATCCCGCAGTCCGTGGAATGCCTGTTGCTGGTGGAGTTCGAGCGCCCATCCGCGGCCGCCGCCCACGGTGTGGTTGGGGACGCCGTACGAGGGTTGAAACATCTGGCGGTTCATGTCGAGACGGCGGTGGACCGCGCCGGTCTCGATCACCTGTGGCACATTCGCCGGCTCGCCAGTCCTGCCCTGGCCAACCTGCCCGACCGGCAGCGTTCCCTGCAGCTCATCGAAGACGGCTGCGTTCCGCTCGAGCGACTTTCAGACTATGTCGCGGGGGTGCGGTCACGGGCCGCACGGCGCGAGGTGCCCGTGGCGGTGTTTGGTCATGCGGGGGACGGCCACGTGCATGTGAACGTGCTCCCGGATCTGGGGCGTCCAGACTGGCGTTCGGCGCTGCAGGGCCTGTACGGCGACGCGTGCGATCTACTGCTGCAGCTCGGCGGCACCCCTAGCGGGGAGCACGGGGACGGGCGGCTGCGGGCCGGGGTGTTGGAGCGGTTCTTCGGTCCCGGCGTGCTGGACCTGTTCCGCCGGCTGCGGCGCGCCTACGACCCGGCGGCGCTCCTCAATCCGGGTGTTATACTCCCCGCGGCCGATTGGGCCCCGCTCGCCGATCTGAAGGTGGGAGAGGGTGCGGCGCCGATTCCTGATGACATCGCCACCCGCTTGCGGGACATCGAGCGGAATGCCGCGTGGGCCACGCCGAAGCAGGACCTGGCTCGCGAGTCCTGACACCCGACACCTGACACCCGACACCTGCATGGAAATCTTCCGCGCTCCCCGGATCACCCTGGTCGCCCGGCCGCAGTTCCTCGAGCCCGCCCATCTTGCGGTCCAATGGAAGGGTGACGCCTCCGACGGCGAGCGCCTGGCGGAGTTCGCGGGTCGCATCTGTTACATGAGTCAGCACAACCCGGCGCAGCGCGCCACCGCGGAATACCTCGAGAACATCAAGAAGCAGGGACATGGCTCGGTGCTGGAGCACGCGGTGTACGTGCTGCTGGTGGAGGGCATCTCGCGCTCCTGCTCGCACGAGCTGGTGCGCCATCGGGCCGGGTTCGGGTATTCCCAGCTGTCACAGCGCTACGTGGATGAGTCGCACGCCGCCTTCGTCACGCCCCCCGCGATTCTCGGTGACGAACAGCTCGAGTCGGAGTGGGAGCATCAGGTCACGCAAGCCCAGGCAGCGTACGTGCGCGCCGTGGAGGGATTGATCGCGCGCTACAGCTGGGTCGACGACAAGGTCCACCGTCGCAAGATGGCGCGCGAGGCGGCACGCAGCGTGCTGCCGAACGCGACCGAGACCAAGATCGTCTGCTCGGCCAACGTGCGCGCGTGGCGCACCATGCTCGAGCTGCGCTGCGGCGAAGGCGCGGAGCTGGAAATCCGCCGCATGGCGATCGCCTGTCTCCGCGTCCTGGCCGCCGAGGCTCCCGCGTTCTTTTCCGACTTCGAGATCTACGCGGCGCAGGATCGACAGGAGGCGGCGCGGGTCGCATACCACAAAGTCTGAACCACTTTTTTCTTGATCCTGCCTATTGCGTATCTCAACCAAATCTCATATTCATTCATCGTCACAAGCAGTTACCGAGTCCCGGACCGTTCAGCGAACGGCCCCTTTTTGTAGGAGGTCTCCCGAGACCACATGCGCATCGGTCTCGCGTACAATCAGAAGCCCGACCCCAACACTGCTACAGACGGTCCGCGTCACGACAGCGACGTCTATGCCGAATGGGACGAGCCAACCACCATTGATGCGGTGGAGCAGGCTCTCGGTCTCTTCGGTACCGTCGTTCGGCTCCACGCCGACGCCACGTTCCCCCAGAAACTCACGCGCGCCCGCGTCAACCTCGTCTTCAACATGGCCGAAGGGCTGTACGGCCAGAACCGCGAAGCGCACGTCCCGGCGATTTGCGAGTATCTGAACGTGCCGTACACGGCCAGCGACCCGCTCGCGTTGTCCCTGTCGCTTCACAAGGCCCGCGCCAAAGAGATTCTGGCCTACCACGAAGTGCCGACGGCGCGGTTCGCCTTGGTGAACGATCTGGTCGATCTGGCGCGGGTGCGGCTGCCCTATCCGCTGTTCGTGAAACCGGTCGCCGAAGGCTCAGGTAAAGGCATATTTGCCAATAACTTATGCCATACGCGCCCGCAGCTCCGCGACCGCGTCTCTTTCCTCTTAGAGACCTACAAGCAGCCAGTGCTGGTCGAGACCTACCTGCCCGGGCCGGAATTCACGGTGGCGATCATCGGCAACGGAGCGGAGGCTTACTGCCTGCCCATTGTCGGATTCGACTTCTCCACGCTGCCGCCGGGCGTCACGCCGGTGTACGGCTACGAGGCGAAGTGGATCTGGGATACCGCCGAGCACCAACTTGACATTTTCGAATGCCCGGCGAAGGTGCCGGAGAAGACCTATCGCCACATCGAGCTGGTCTCGCTCGACGCCTACCAGGCCCTCGGCTGCCGCGACTGGTGCCGCGTCGACATCCGGCTGGATGAGGCTGGGATCCCGAACGTGGTCGAGTTGAATCCGCTGCCCGGGATCATCCCCGATCCCCGCATGAACAGCTGCTTCCCCAAGGCGGCCCGCGCCGCCGGCTTCACCTACGACGAGCTGATCCAGGAAGTGGTCCGGCTCGCCTGGAAGCGGGTGACGGGTCGCGAGCTGGTCGCCCCGGCGGCCGCGGGCGGGATGCGGGCGGGGGCCACCGCGTGAAGGTTGGCATCCTGTACGACCCCGGCGCCGAAGATTGGACCGCCGAGGACATCGCGGGGGTGATGAAGGCGGTCAACGAGATCGCCCGCATTTTCGACGCGATGGGTCATGAGACCAAGAAGCTCCCCGTCCGCCACGACATGCGCTGGTTCGCCGAAGCCCGCCGCACCGACCTGATCTTCAATTTGTGCGAAGGCGTCCACGGGCTGTCCCAGTGGGAGGAGCACGTGGTGGCGGCGTTGGAGTTCGTCGGCGTCCCGGTGACCGGATGCGGGTTGTGGACCATCTCGGTGTGTCGTCGCAAACCGATCGCCAACGCCATCATGGCCAATGCCGGCCTGCCCATTCCCGCCTGGACGCTGGCGCAGGACGGCAAGATCGCCGAGGACTTCCCGCTCCCTGCGATCATCAAGCCGGCTGCGGAAGACGCGAGCGCCGGGCTGGATCGCGCCTCGGTGGTGATCGACCGCAAGGCGTTGCGCGCCAAGCTCGCCGTCATGACGGAGCAGTTCGACGAGGTGTTCATCCAGGAATACATCCCCGGCCGCGAGTTCAATGTCGGGTTTGTGGGGAACCGCGTGCTGCCGGTCGCGGAGATCGATTTCACGGGGATGCCCGAGGGAAGCTGGCCGATCCTCACCTACGCCGCCAAATGGCACACCGGCTCCGCCGAGGACATCGGGAGCGTCCCCGTGTGCCCGGCCCAGATCTCCCAGCGGCTCTCCGACCGCCTGGTGCGCATCGCCGAGCTCGCTTGGCGCACGATGCAGGGCAAGGGCTATGGCCGCGTGGACCTGCGCGTCGACGACAAGGGTCGGCCGTGGGTGCTCGAGGTGAATCCCAACCCCGACCTGAACGACGACGCCGGGCTGTCGCGCATGGCCGCCGCGGCCGGATGGGACTACCCCGAGCTGGTGCGGCGCATCGCCGAAGTGGCGCTGCGCGAGGCGCAGGGCGCCAAGGCCGCGCGTGAGCTGCTCGCTCCGACCCGTCGCACGCGCACACCGCGCGCGACTTGAGTCGCTGGTGCGCGACACCGGCCTGTTCCGCGAGGCCGAAGTCGCGATGGCGGGCGAGATGCTGGATGAAGCCCTGGACGGTGATGACGACTACCGCTTCCTGGGCGCGTTCGACGCCGACCAGCTGGTCGGGTATGCCTGCTGGGGCCCCACCCCCGGAGCCACCGGGACCTACGACTTGTACTGGATCGCCGTCGACCGGACCCGGCAGGGCCATGGGATCGGCACACAGCTCGTGAACGAGGTCGAACACCGGCTCCAGGCAGACGGCGGCCGCCTGATCGTGGTGGAAACTTCGTCGCGGGAGGACTACACGGCGACCCGTGGCTTCTACGAGGGCCGGGACTACCGGCGCACCGCAACCATTCCGGGCTACTACGCGCCTGGTGACGATCTCGTCATCTATACCAAGGATCTGACTGCATGGAGATGACCTGGCAGGAGCTGCTGCGAAAGCGCAGTATCGCGTCGCTCGAGGCCCTGGCGGAGCGGTTCGGCCCCGAGCACGTCGGCCACATCGAGCGGCTCAAGCAGGCGGCGGAGAACTTCGAGTTCCGCATCTCGCCCGCGATGGTCGACCTCATCCGGGAGCCGGGCGATCCGATCTGGCTCCAGTACGTCCCGACCGTCCAGGAGCTCGAGATCGAGGACGGAATCGTCGATTCGCTCGACGAGGACGCGAATTCGCCGGTGCCCAACATCACGCACCGCTACCCGGATCGGGCCCTGTTCCTCGTATCCCCGGTGTGCGCGAGCTATTGCCGCTTCTGCACGCGGCGCCGCAAAGTGGGTGATCCCGAAAAGATTCCGATGGCGCAGCTCGAGTCCGCGTTCGCCTACCTCGCGGCCCATACGGAAATCCGCGACGTGATCATGTCGGGCGGCGACCCGTTACTGCTCTCCGACCGGCGCCTGGACGAGATCTGCGGCCGGCTGCGCGCGATCCCGCATCTCGAGATCCTCCGCATCGGCAGCCGCGTGCCGTGCCACCTGCCGGAGCGCATCACGCCCGAGCTGTGCGCCATGCTCAAGCAGTACCATCCGTTCTTCATCAACACGCACTTCAATCACCCCGACGAGCTGACCCCGGCGGCGATCCGGGGCCTGGGCATGCTGGCCGATGCCGGCATCCCCCTCGGCTGCCAGACGGTGCTGCTCAAGGGGGTGAACGACGACCCCGATGTCATGAAGCGCCTGATGCAGAAGCTGCTCATGGCGCGGGTGCGGCCCTACTACATCTACCAGTGCGACCAGGTGGCCGGCGCGGAGCACTTCCGGACCACGGTCGAGAAGGGGCTCGAGATCATCCAGGCCCTGCGCGGCTGGACCAGCGGTCTCGCCGTACCGCATTTCGTCATCGACGCCCCGGGCGGCGGCGGCAAGATCCCGCTGCTGCCCGGAGTACGTCGAAGCCATGGACGAGGAAGGGGTCACCATGCGCAACTACGCCGGCAAGACGTACGTCTATCGGCAACCACGGGACACGGACGCCCCCACGCCGATTCCGCTCGAATTCGAGCCGGTGCTCGCAGGGTGAGCCACCATGACGATCCACTTGCTACCTCCACCGCCCGCTCGCAACCCGAGCGGGCGTTCGTTTTGCGCCACGTTCTGCCAGGGAGATCGCGATGCGCCTCATCACCACCATCGTCCGACCGGAGCGCCTGCCTGAAGTGAAGGCGGCGCTGTTCCGGGCCGGGGTTACCGGCATCACCCTGAGCCGTGTCACCGGCCACGGCGGCGAGCGCGAAGTGTTCGAGCAGTACCGCGGCAGCACCGTGGTCGCGGAATTCCACGAGAAGGTGAAGATCGAGATGGCGGTGTCCGAGCCGTTCGTGGAGCCCACCATCCAGGCCATCCTGTCGTCGGCCCGGACCGGGGAAGTGGGAGACGGCAAGATCTTCGTCCAATCCCTAGAACGGGTGATCCGGATCCGCACGGGTGAGAGTGACAATCGAGGCGCTGACCGCCGTCAACGCCGACCGGGTGCAGCGCGCCGCCCTGGACGCCGATCGCGGCACGGCCGACCGATGAGCCAGATCTCGAGCGGTGATACGGCCTGGGTGCTCACCGCAAGCGCCCTTGTGCTCCTCATGACCGTGGGGCTGGCGCTGTTCTACGGCGGCCTGGTGCGCTCCAAGAACGCGCTCAACACCATGATGATGAGCATCGTGGCCCTGGGCGTGATTTCCGTCCACTGGGTTCTGATTGGGTACTCCCTGGCCTTCGCGCCCGGCAACGCGTGGATCGGGGGGCTCGGTTGGCTCGGTTTCGCTGGGGTCGGCCTCGAGCCCAATCCGACCTACGCGGCCACGATTCCACTCCAGGCCCACGCCGTGTTCCAGGCGATGTTCGCGATCATCACGCCTGGCCCTGATCTCGGGCGCGATCGTCGAGCGGATGCAGTTTCGCGCCTACCTGGCGTTCATCGTGCTCTGGGCGACCCTCGTCTACGTCCCGCTCGCGCACTGGGTCTGGGGCTCGGGCGGCTGGCTCCTGAAGCTCGGCGCGCTCGACTTCGCCGGCGGAACCGTCGTCCACATCAGCGCGGGGGTCTCGGCGCTGGTGGCGGCGAGCCTGCTCGGGTCCGCGGCGTGGGTTTCGCCGCACGCCGCTCGTGCCGCACAACGTCCCGCTCGTGCTGCTCGGCGCCGGCCTGTTGTGGTTCGGCTGGTTCGGGTTCAACGCGGGCTCGGCGCTCGCGGCCAACGGCATCGCCGTGCTCGCCTTCGTCAACACCAACACAGCCGCCGCGGCGGCGCTGGTGACCTGGGCCGTGCTCGACGCACTGCGCGGGGGCAAGGTCACAGCGGTCGGCGCGGCCACGGGCGCCGTCGTCGGGCTCGTGGGCATCACGCCCGCCGCGGGCTATGTCACGGCCCGCGCGGCCCTCGCGATCGGCGCCCTGTGCGCCGTAGTGAGCTACTTCGCCATTCAGCGGCGTTCCAAGAGCGGTCTCGACGACTCGCTCGACGTCTTCTCCTGCCACGGCCTCGCCGGCATCGCGGGCGCCCTGCTCACCGGCGTATTCGCCACCAAGGCGGCCAATCCGGGCGCCGCCGACGGTTTGCTGGCGGGCCATCCCGCCCAGCTCGGCATTCAGCTCGTGGCCGTCCTGGCGGCCGTCGCGCTCGCGGCCGGTGGTACAGCGATCATCTTCACCGTGGTGCGAGTGCTGTTCGGCGTCCGGTCGCCGGTGCGGGATGAGATCGGCGGTCTCGATCTGGCCGAGCACGGGGAGGAAGCCTATCTGGGTGGCGATCTGGGCGGACTCGCGGGGCCCGGCTTCGCCATCGGAGAAGGAGTCGTGCTGCAAGGGCCGCCGGCCACCTGAGTTGCCGCTGACCCTCGCGCGAGCGACTTTCTCCAGCCATGCGTCCAACGGCCCGGGCCCGCCGTAACCCGCTGCTTCGTACCGCGGCCAAGCTGTGCCGGCAGTACCTCAAATGGTACGGCAACGCGAGCTACAAACCGCACAAGAACGGGGAGCGCTGGCTGCTCCAGGCACTCGGCCGGGAGCCGATACGCACCGTGCTCGATGTCGGGGCCAACGTGGGCGATTGGTCGCTGCTTGCGGCTGCCGCGTTTCCCGAAGCCACGATCTACGCGCTGGAGATCGTCCCCAGCACCGCCGCGACGCTGCGCGAGCGGACCGCCGCTGTTTCTCGGATCAAGTCGTTCGACTTCGGCCTGGCCGACCACACCGGTACGATGACCGTCCGATTCAATCCGTCGGCGACGACCCATACGACGTTCACCGAGTACCCCCACGGCTGGGAGGGGAAGCGGATCGAAGCGCGGGTGATGCGGGGCGACGAGTTTCTGACGCGCGAAGGCGTCCAGAGCGTCGACCTGCTGAAACTCGACGTGGAAGGCGCCGAGCATCTCGTGCTGCGCGGTCTAGGCGACGCGCTGCCGGGGCGGCGCATCCGGTTCATTCAGTTCGAATACGGTCGCGTCAACGTGTTGACCCGGTTCTTGCTGAAGGACTTCTATGAGCTGTTCGCGCACGACGGGTATGTGGTCGGGAAGATCTATCCGGACTACGTCGATTTCCGCGATTACGATCTGGGGGACGAGGATTTCCTGGGGCCGAACTATCTCGCCTGCCGCAACGATGAGCCGCTGATCGCCCGACTGCGGGGGACCTAGTCCGCGGCTTCCGCCAACGTTTTGATGTGCCGCAACACCCGCAGGTGGATCGCGGAAACAATCTCCCCCGCCGCCACCGCCCAATATCCCTGGGGCCACATCTCCACTTCGTAACGCGTGCGACCCTCGAGGCGGGTTCTTCCACCCGGCAGGGGCAGCAACCGGAATTCGCCGTGCGTGGCGCGGAAGTAGCCGTCCAGATGTGGTGGGGAAATATCGCGATACGGGCTCCATTCCCGCATCGGTGGCGCCTGGCGAACGATGTCGAACGCCAGCAGCCGGCCTTGGTCCCACTGCGTGATGGGTTCGACGAAGCTGCCGGTCGTGAAGTCGCAATAGCGGACCGCGCCGATCCCGGACCCTTCGATTCGCGCCCGCTCCGGCGCCGCGACGCCGATCTTGAAGATCCATTCCGTTGGCGCCGGCAGCTCGGGGAACGTCACCACGTGGCGCCACACCTGCTCGGGCGTCGCGGCGATCTCGACCACGGACATGGCCTCATAGGACGGTGCCGGTAGCCGTGGCGACGCCAGGACGAGCAGCGGGGCGACCAGGGCCCCGAACCCGGCCCGCCCCGCAGGCTCTTCTCCCCGGAGCGCCACCGCGCGCCCGAGTAAGGCCCCGGGCACCGCCACGATAGCGGCGAGCGGGAAGGCCAGCGCGAGACAGAACGCCCCTTCCGCGGCGAACACCAACAGCACGGCGCCCGCCAGGGCCGTGCTCACCAGTGCGATCCGGATCGTCTCCCCCGCGCCTCTGGGGTGTCCCGCGTTGAACACGTGGGCGCTGACCCATCCCGCCGTGAACGGCGTGCCGAGGAACAGGCCGAAGGAGTAGCTCTGCTTGAAGTAGACGCCCAGCAGGATGGTCGGAATCGTGATCGCCAGCGACGCGCCGATGGCCATCAGCGCGCTCTTCAACCGCTCTTCCAGAACCGGCGCAGGGAGGATCGAGCGCCATCTGGTGGCCTGTGCCGACGGCAACAGGCAGAGCCAGGCGATCAAAAGAAACTTGAAATAGGGAACGAAGAACAGCAACGCGAGCCAGGGCGAGCGACCGGCGTCGGCCGCACGCCGCAACGACATGCCGACGCCGATCCACAGAAATGGCAGCGTCCACAACGCCAGGCCGAGCAGCGCCGCGGGCGGCACGCCGCGCAGGGCGATGCTGCGCACCGACCAGAGGGGACTGAGGTAGTCGAGCGGGGACCACCAGTGCCCGGTGAACTGCCACACGACGGTGGCATCCACCGCGTACTTGAGCAGCATCAGCCCGGCGCCGCTCAGGAAGTAGGAGCGCCGGTCGACCCGCTCGGAAAGGCCGAACCAGAAAGAAAGCTTCACCTTCATATCCCACTCACCACGAGTTGCAGTTAAGGCAGCTGCCACACCTCCAGATGGTTCGCGGTGAACACCGGGATCAGCACGCGATTGCGTTTTCCGTCATAGCCGATATCGGCGGGGCTCGCGACGCCAGTGATCACCCTAACCTGTGTGCCGCTCTGGTACATCGATACAGTGGAGTCCGTCCAGCTCGACACCAGGAGCTTGCCGCGCGCCATCTCGACTCCGTCAAACCCGCCCGGCCCCTTGGCGATCACGGTCGGGTTCTTGTCGCCCGGCCGCCACTCGAATATCGACGGCCCCCCGAAGGGCACAATGATGAACCGGTTTCCCGTGGCGTCCCAGGTCATCCCGTTGGGGCGTTCCAAGGTGTCGCCCTGCACCGCGATGCTGACCTTGTGGTCCGGTGCGATCCGAAAAACCTTGTCCGGCGCCGGGTGGGAGACGTTGCCTTGTTGATCGAACCGAATCCCGGTGTCGGTGATGTACACCGCTCCATCAGGACCAAACACGGGATCGTTCAGGAACGTGGCCTGGCGGCTCAAGTCGACACTGAACAGCGGCGCGCCGGTCGTCGCATTGAACGCCCGCACCGCGTCGATGTCGGTCACCCACAGCGTGTCGCCGTGCACCGCCAATCCCTTTGGGGCGTTCAACGTGACGCCGTTCTTCCCGCCCTCGATGAAGCGGAGCGTGTGCGCGCCACCCTCGGGCGACAACCGGCTGATGAAGCCGTTGTTGTCCTTGCCGTTCGGATTGCCGTTGATGTTGGAGACGAAGTAGACGTCCTGCGCTTGATCCCACAGGGCCGATTCCGGCGTCTGCAGGCTGTCCACCTGGGAGAGCTTGCTCGCCGCCGCCGGGACGGCCGGTGTCTGATCCGCCTTCTTACAGGCTCCACCCAGGAGCAGGGTCAACACTATGATCGCTCGAGTTCGCATAGTCCCTTCCTCAGAGTTTCTTCAGTAAGGCCTGAAAGCGCGGCTCGCTGCGCAGCACTTCCAGGTCGGAATCGTTTTCCAGCCATTCGCGGTGGCCGAAGCCATTCTGGATCGCCTTCTCGAGCAGCTCCAGCGCCCGGTCCCGCTTCCCGCACAGAGCCTGCACACACGCCACGTTGTAGAGCACCCCGGAATCCTCGGAGTCGAGCGCGAGGGCGCGGTCCGCCCATTCGAGGGCCCGATCTCCCTCGCCGACCTGCGCCAGCGCAATGCCGCCGAGGTAGAGAGCGCGCGCGTCGTCCGGGTTGAGCTCGAGATGCCGCTCCACCACCTCCAGCCCGAGGCGCAGCGCCGCTTGCATTTCCGCGTTCCGCCCGAGGCCGGCATACGGCATCGAGATCAACATTGCGGTCTGATAGTCCTCCGGCCGGATCCGCGACGCGTCCGCGAAATGCCGGATCGAGTCTTCATACTTCCCCTGCTGGAACAGGGTCCGTGCGTAGAAGTAGTGGGCCTCATACGACTGCGGGTTGAGGCGGATCGCCGTCGCGAACTCCCGCTCCGCCTCCTCGTACCGTTTGGACAGCGATTCCGCCAGCCCCCGCGACGCATGCGCCTCGGCCGATTCGGGATCCAGCGCCTGCGCCTTGCGGCTGTAGGAGTCGGCGGTTTCCAGGTTCGATTTGCTGGCATCCCAGTACATGTACAGGAACGAGCAGCAATCGGCGGCGCCGGCGTAGGCGAGCACGTACCCCGGGTCGATTTCCAGGGCGCGCTCGAACATGCGCCGGGCAAACTGGATGGCGGTGCGGCGGAACTGATGGAAGAATTGCCGCCCGCGCAGGTAGTAGTCGTATGCCTGCACGTTGTCGGTGGGCGCTTTCTCGATCGCCCGCTTTTCCGCCTCCGACAGCACGACCTGTAACGCCCGGACGATGTTGCCCGCGATCTCGTCCTGAATCGCGAACACGTCCTGCAGCTCGCGGTCGTAGCGCTCCGACCAGAGATGGTAACCGTCCGTGACGTTCACGAGCTGCGCCGTCACCCGGAGCTTGGTGCCGGCCTTGCGGACGCTGCCTTCCAACACGGTCCCGACGTTGAGCTGTTCGCCGACCTGCCGGATGTCCTGATTCTTTCCCTTGAACGCGAACGAGGAGGTGCGGGACGCCACCCGGAGGGCCTGCACCTTGGTGAGGGCATTGATGATTTCTTCGGCGATGCCGTCGGTGAAGTATTCGTTCTCCGGGTCGGCGCTCATGTTGACGAACGGCAGCACCGCGATCGACTTCGTGGCGGCCGCCGGCGCGGTGGCCACACTGGCGCGGGTGGAGCCAGGCGGCGTCGAGGTCCCCGGCAGCTTCAAGGCCTGGGCGAATTGCGCCGCCGTGTCGAATCGATTGCCGGGCTCCTTGGCCAGCGCCTTCGCAACCGCCGCTTCCATCCAGTCGGGCACGCCCTCGCGCGTCGCCCGCAACGGCTGTGGTGCGGTCGTGAAGCTCTGCGCGATGATGGCCTGGGCGGTCGGCCCGACAAACGGCGTGCGTCCGGTGAGCATCTCATACAGCACGCAGCCGAGGCTATAGACGTCGCTGCGACCATCAAGATCCACCACCCCGCTCGCCTGCTCCGGGCTCATGTAGGCCGGAGTCCCCACGGTCGAGCCGGTCTGCGTCAGGGTGTCGGCCGCCGCCGCCGTGACCGCTTTGGCGATGCCGAAATCGGTCACCATCGCCTCGCCTTCGTGCAGCATCACGTTTTCTGGCTTGATGTCGCGATGCACCACCTGGTGCCGATGGGCGTAGTCGAGGGCCGCGGCCACGGCGCGGGCGAGATGGATGGCATCCTCCAGCGGCAGCCGTGTTTCGCGGTCCAGTCGTTGCCGCAGGGACTCGCCCTCGACCATGGGCATGACGTAGTAGAGGAGATCGCCGGCCTGGCCGGAATCGTACAGTGGCACGATGTGCGGGTGCTGCAGCTGGGCCGCGATCTGGATTTCGCGCAGGAACCGCTCCGGACCCAGGTTCATCGCCAGGTACGGATGCAGAACCTTGATCGCCACCGCGCGGTTGTGTTTCACGTCCTGCGCCAGATAGACGGTCGCCATCCCGCCCCGGCCGATCTCTCGATCGAAACCGTAGCGGTCGGACAGGGCCGTGCGCAGACGATCGAGGAGATCTGCCATTTCCGACTAGGCCTTCTCCTCCTCCATCTCCTTCTTTCGCGCATCCACCACTTTGTGCGTCACTTCGGGTGGAGCCTGCTCATAGTTGTGGAACTTCTGCCGATACGTCCCACGCCCGTGGGTGATCGAGTGCAGCGACGTCGCGTAGCGATCGAGATCGGCCTCGGGCACCAGCGCCCGGACCTTCACCAGTTTGCCGTCAGGCTCGGTGCCGAGGATCTGGCCGCGACGGGAGGACAAGTCGCCCATCACGGTGCCCTGGTAGTCGTCCGGCGTCCAGACTTCGACCTCCATGATCGGCTCCAGCAGCACCGGCTTGCAATTGGGCGTCACGTTCCGGAACGCCAGGATGCCGGCCATTTTGAACGACATCTCGTTCGAGTCGACGTCGTGGTAGGATCCGTCGAACAACTCTACTTTGAAGTCCACCAGCGGGTACCCGGCGACCGGACCACGGTGCATCGCTTCCACGATGCCCTTTTCCACGGCGGGGATGTACTGGCGCGGAATGACGCCTCCCACGATCTGATCGTCGAAGACGAACCCCGAGCCCCGCGGCAACGGCGCGACGCGAATCCAGCAGTCGCCGTACTGGCCGCGACCCCCGGTCTGTTTCTTGTGTTTGCCCTGGCCTTCGGCTTTGCCGCGCAGCGTCTCGCGGTAGGCGATCTTCGGTTTCCCGATGGTCGCATGGACGCCGAATTTCCGCGCCAACCGGCCCACCACGATTTCCAGGTGTCGCTCGCCCAGCCCGCGAATCAGCGTCTGGCCCAGCTCCCCCGTGTATTCGTGGTGAAACGTCGGATCCTCCTCGTGCAGCTTGTGCAAGCCGGTCGAGAGCTTGTCTTCCTCGCCGCGCTGCTTCACCTCCACGGAGACGGTGATCACCGGATCGGGGAAGGGAATCTTGGGCAGCACGATCTGATTCGCGTGGGTCGACAGCGTGTCGTTGGTGTGCGTATCCCGCAGCTTTGCGACGACGCCGATGTCCCCCGCGTGCAGCTCGGCAACCTCGATGCGGTCCTTCCCTACCGCCACGCACAGGTGGTTGAGCTTCTCCACCGCGCTGCGCGGCGCGTTGTAGACGTCCTGCCCGTTCTTGACCGTCCCGGAGTGGACCCGGAAGAACGACACGTCGCCCACGTGCGGCTCGGAGATCGTCTTGAACACCTGCGCCACGAACGGCCCGGCATCATCCGCCTTGACCTGCACCCGCTCGGCGCTGCCCCATTTCTGGCCCTCGATCGGCGGCCGCTCGCCGGGCGCCGGCAGCAGCTCCACCATCTTTGAGAGCAACGCGCGGGTGCCGTAGGTGAGCTCCGCGGCCCCACAGAACAGCGGGTACAGCTCCCCCCGCGCCATTCCCGCTTTCATGGCGCGGATGGCTTCGTCGCGCCCGATCTCCTCGCCGCCCAGATACCGTTCCAGCAGCGCGTCGTCGGTCGCGGCAATACTCTCGATCAGCTCCTGGGAGTACTTGGTGAATCGCTCCTGGTATTCCGCGGGGACGTCCACTTCGTCGTATTCGCCCGCTTTGGTGCCTTTCTTGTACAGATGGCACTTCTTCGAGAACAGGTTGATGATCCCGTGGAACGCCGGGCCTTCGCCGACCGGAATCTCGACCGGAATCACTTTGGGGGTGAGGCGCTCTTTGATCGAGTTGTAGACCTTCTCGAAATCGGCGTGCTCCTTGTCCATCAGCGAGACGAAGAACATGCGCGGGATGCCGCGCTGCTCGCCGTAGTCCCACACCTTCTCAGTCCCGACTTCCACGCCCGGCCGTCGCCGAGACCACCACCACGGCCCCATCCGCCGCCCAGATCCCGGCGAGGGCGTCCCCCGTGAAATCGAGGTAGCCCGGCGTGTCGATCACGTTGAACTTCGTGTCCATCCACTCGGCCACGGCCAGCGCCAGGTTGATGGAGTATTTACGCTCGATTTCGTCTGCGGTGTAATCGGTGAGGGCGGTTCCGTCTTTCACGGACCCGTGGCGCTTGCTGCTGCCGGCCACGAACGCGAGGGCGTCGACGAGGGACGTCTTGCCGCTCGCGCCGTGGCCGACGACCGCCACATTGCGAATCTCGCCGGTCTTGTAGACGCGCATACGCGCGAACTCTCCTGCGTGGGGGACCGTGAATATGCGGCGGCGGGAAAACCCCGGCTAGCCGTATGCGCCGCCGACCCCGCGGCGCATACGGGCCGACAACCCTCTATTTGACGCGCGTTTCCGTCCCCGTCACGACCGTCGCCCACGCCCCACCGGCCATGGACATCGAGAACTCGAATGAGTAGGAGTCCGGTGACAGCTGCTTGATGGTGTAGCGCTGCTTCACGGCCTGCCCGCCCATCATCGTCTCGCCTTCCCAGCTCCAGGTATCGCCCGACATCTGGCCGTAGGCCATGTCTCCCGACCCCATGCCGGTGTTGTCGATTCCGTAGAACGTGTACCGCTTGCGTTCGCTGTCATACCCCAGGATGCCCATGCTCTTGCTGGTGCCCATCGGGGAGAGCCCTTCCCCTCGGCACACGAGGTGAAATCCGCCCTGGAACCACTCGCACACATCGGTGCCCGACATCTTGCCCCCGGGGCCCATCGGGCCGGCCTTCATGTCACCGGTGCTCGTCCAGCGGCCGGCGAAGAATGCCAGTTTCGCCTGCTCCGGGCCGGGTTGCGGCGCCGGGGGATTTTGGGCGGACAAAGCCGGGACTGCGAACAGGGCAACCGCGGTGCACACACGATAGAGACGGCTGGACATGGCTTCCTCCGAAGTTGGTGTTGGGAAACCATTCTACCCCGCTGAGGCCGGTCGGCTACCAGCTCGCTCCGGCTCTGGGGGATGCCCAGGGAGGCAGCCCAGCCAACGAGCATCACCCCCGCCGCGGCCAGGAATGCGACCTTGGGCGTAATCGAGTCATAGGTCGCCCCGATCACGGCCGGACCGGAAAACCGACCTAGCGCCGAGAGCGACTGGGCGACCCCGAGCACCGTCCCCTGTTCGTTGGCCCCGGCGAAGGTCGAGACCAGCCCCGCGGCGGCCGGCGACATGATGCTGTTCGAGAACGCCAGCACGACAGTCCAGGCGTAAAGCCCGACGTTGGTGGCGAGAAACGGCACGACGCCGATCGAAACCGCCATCCCGACCATGCCCGTGATGAGCAGGGCGCGGTCTCCGAACCGACGCGTCAGCACCCGAAACAGGCCGCCTTGCACGAGCGCCGCGACGAGACCGACGAGGACGAAAAAGGTCCCAAGCTCCCGTTCCTTCCATCCGAGCGTGGCGGCCGCCCACAGGGGCAGCGCCACGGTGTAGCCCGCGAAGGCGAAGGGCGCGATCGCCCACACCAGCATCAAGGGCCGCAGCTCCGGATGCGCCAACGCGGTGGCCATGTGCCCGAACGGCCACAGGTCCCGCGCCACCCGGTTGTGCTCCTGCAATGATTCCGGCAGGATGAAATAGGCGGACACGAGATTGGCGAGCGACAGCCCCGCCGCAACCAGCCCCGGCGCCGCGTGGCCGAAATGGGCGGCGACCGCCCCGATCCCCGGTCCCACGATGAACCCGAGGCCGAACGCCATCCCGATCAGACCCATGCCCTTGGAGCGATCCTCGGCGGTCGTGATGTCGGCGACGTACGCCTGCGCCGCCGAAATGTTGCCGCCCGCAAACCCCGAAACGAGCCGCGCCAACAGCAGCAGCCAAAAGGTCGGGGCAAACGCGAACAACACGTAGCCCGCGGCATTGAGCAGCATGGTGGCGAGCAGGATCGGCCGCCGTCCGATGCGATCCGAGAGGCGTCCCAGCAAGGCCGTGGAGAGGAACTGCATCAGCGAAAACGCGCCGAGCAGCGCCCCGTACCCGATCCCGTGCGCGCCGAATCGTTGGGCGTAATACGGCAGGATCGGCATCACGAGGCCGAAGCCCACCAAGTCGATGAAGACGGTGAACCAGATGATCGCGAGACGCGGGCGCGTGGACGGCATGGGCGGCACAATCTACTCGGCTCTTTCTTCGGGTGCCCGAGTCCCGACGCCGGGGTTACGTTTTGCCCAGCCCCCATCCCGGAGCCTGCATGAGCACGTGGCATCGCCTCGGCACCAAGGACGAACTGGTCGCCCGCGCCCCGTTCGCCGTGAAGCTCGACCGCAACGCCATCGCGGTGTTCCACTACGAGGGGGCGTTCCGAGCCATTTCGAATACCTGCAACCACAAAGGCGGACCCGCTGGCGGAAGGCCGGCTGCACGGGGAGTACGTGATGTGTCCCTGGCATGCGTGGGAGTACAGCGTGATCACCGGCAAGGGGCCGGAGGGCTACGGCGAGGATGCGGCGGGCGTGTACGCGGTCGAGGAGCGCAGTGACGGCGTGTACGTCCAGACGCCGCCCGTGACCCCCCGCAAAGTGATGAAGCACGAGCCGCACCCGCTGCTCAAGGTCGAGCCGCGGCCGGCCGGCGCACCACCTCGGGTACTCGGCATCTCGACCACCGCGATGGATGATGCGAATCCCCGCTTTTCCACCTCCGACGCCCTGCTGGACCACGCGATGCGTCACGCCAAAGAGGTGCTGCATGCCGACACCCAGACCATCCGGCTGCGGGATCTGAAATTCCGTCACTGCGAGGGGAATTACTCGAAGGCGTCGCACGCCTGCATCTGGCCGTGTGCCATCACCGAGCGGGATCCAGAGGACGAGCTGACGCCGGTCTATGCCGGCCTCGTGAACTGGGGAGACGTCGTGCTGATCTCGACCCCGATCCGGTGGGGCAACGCGTCGTCGCTGTATTACAAGATGGCCGAGCGGCTCAATTGCATTCAGAACCAGATCACAATTCACAACAAGGTGCTGATCAAGAACAAGGTGGCCGCGTTCATCATCACCGGGGGGCAAGACAACATTCAGGGCGTCGCCGGTTCGATGTTCACGTTCTGGTCGGAGCTGGGGTTCGTGTTCCCGCCCTACCCGTTCATCGCGCATTCGCGCGGGTGGGACGCCGAAGACATGGAGAACAACGTGCGGCAGGTGAAGATGAGCGAAGGGCTGGCCGAGGCCTCGCGCGAGCTGGTAGCGCGCGGCCGTGGATTTCTGGAAGATCCAGGACGAGCACAAGGCCGAGATGGACAAGCCGATGGAACGGGCCGGCCGGAAAGCGAATCCCGTCACGATGTCCGAGGACGCGACGGTATGAGCAAGCGGATGGAAGTGGCCAGGGCGTACGAGAAGGCGTTGTTCGCCGGCAAGATGGACGAGGTGGCGGGCTATTTCACCGAAGACATCGTGTACTGGTGCGCCGGCGCCCCGCCACTCGGTGGCGAATGGAAGGGACGCGACGCGGTGATCCGCTCCATGAACAACCGGGAGCAGGGCCTGGGGGCCGCCGATTGGGGGTCCGAAGACGTGTGGCGGGTGTGGTACGAGGCGGACGAGCGTGTCATAGTCGAGATCCGCGAGCGCAGCTGGCTCAAAGGCGATCCCAAAGACGTGATGGACCAGCGCACGTGCGCCGTGCTCAAGTTTCGTGACGACAAGATCTGTGAAATGAGGGACTACACGGACAGTCACATCTACGAAGAGTTCCTGAAGCGGCACAGAGCTGAACTTCCGAAATTCAAGAACACGTAGACGGTCAGAGAGTCGCTCAGGGGTCCAGTCGCTTAGGAGTTATCAGTTGCTAGCTACTCAGGACTGACAACTGCTACGCGCCTGCCCCTGAGCGTCTGTCTGACCAACTGAGCGTCTAGAACCTGTCGAGCTTCTGGTCGTTCTTTCTTGCCATGAAGTACAACGGTACCCCGATCAGCAGTGTCGCCCCCGAGTACATCCACGCTTCCCCGATCGATCGAACCTTGGCCACGTATCCCCACCCCGACTGTCCGGCCACCCCGCCCGCGTCGGCGAACAGGGCGTCCAGGGAAATGATCGTCGCGCGCTGCGCCGACGGGATGTGGGCGTTCAGGTAGCCCTGCTTCACGGGACCCTGAGCCCCGAGCGCCACGCCGTACACCAGGTAGAGCGCGACCACGACCAGGAATTGGATCGGGATGCCATGACCCACCGAACCGCCGGTGACGCCCAGGCCGAGCACGCCGCACAGCACGACGGTCACCGCTTGAACGGCTGACGAGGCCGCCAGGATGCCGGTCCGGGTCCGGATCAGACGGCTGAGCGGCCTGACCAGCGCATTGCCCACAATCATGGAAAGCGACAACAGAGCCGCGATCAAGCCCGACACCCACACCAGGTCGCGTCCCAGCAGGTCCAGGAAGTACCGCTGCCAACTGTAGAACCCGAAAATCATGAAGCTCATGTTCACGAGCGAAGCGAACATCACAGGCCGGACCACCCCGTGGTGCAACCCGTAGTCCAGCCCCTCGACGAAGACCTTTCGCATCTCGGCGGGAACGCGACCCCACTCGAGCGCCCGCGGGGTGAACCCGATCTCCCGCATCGCCAGCCAGGCCAAGCCGAGCAGCGGGACGAATGTCGCGGCCCGTACCAGGTACGGAACGAACAGGCTGATTTGCCCCAGCAAGCCGCCGCCGAGCGTGCCCACCAGCATCGCGGCACCGAACACCATCTGCCCCCTGGCGAACACCGGCTCGAGCGGCTCGGTGTATCCCGAAGCCTTGAGTGCGTCCACCAGCCAGGCATCCAGGGCGCCGGTGTAAAACGTATAGCCCAGGCCCAGGAACACAGACGTGAATACGAACGGCCAGAACCCCCACCCTTTCCACGCGATGGTCACGTAGAGCAGCGTGGAGACCAACAGCGTACCGATGCACAGGAGCAGCGACACGCGCCGGCCCAACGTGTCCGCAATCACGCCGGTTGGAATCTCGAAGATCACCATGCCGAGCGTGAACGCGGCATTCGTCAACATCACTTGGAAGATGTCGAGGCCGGCGTGCAGCTTGAACAACGTGTCCACGCCCCAGATCAACGAGGCCGCGAGGTTGAACAGCCCCGTGACGAGCAGATAGGTGCGGATAATGCGTCCGCTCATGCTTCGAGCACCGGGGCGGCGAGGGGAACGCGCGGCGGCTCGCGCCAGGCGTGCCAGCCCGTCGCCGCGAGAATGACCGCGCCGCCCCAGACGACCCGGATCCCCGGGGTTTCGCCGTGCACGAGCCACGCCCACAGCGAGGACATCACCGGCTCCACGAGTCCCACCAGGGCGACTTCGAGCGCGCGAACCTGGGTGAGCGCCCGCGACAAGAACACGTAGGCGAGCGCGAGCTGGAACACGCCGAGGTAGGCGACGACGATCCAATCGCGTGGCGTCCCGGACGTCAACGGCATCGCCAGCGGCAGGGCGATCAGACAGATGATCACGTTGCCAGAAATCGCGGCGGCGGCGACGGCCGCGTGCCCCGTGGCAGGCCCAGCGGATCCCACCACCCAGCGATATCCGATCAGCGTAAATCCCCAGCTCACCGCGCAGCCGGCCGCGAACCAGTTGCCGAGCGACGGGTTGGGGGCGGTGACGAAATGCCGGCCGGGAGAGGAGAGGAGCAACACCATGCCGACGGCCAACAACCCCATGAACTCCAGGTCCCGCCGCGTGACCGACTCGTGCAGCAGCATCGGGGCCAGCGCCAGGATGAACAGCGGGTGGGTCGCTTGAATGAAGATGGCGCTGGCGGCGGTCGTGAGTTTGTTGGCCAGAATAAAGAACAGGCCCGCCCCGGCATAGGCCACCCCGACCACCGCGGAGCGCCAGCTCCAGGCATGCCGTGCCTCGGGGATGAGGACGAGCATTGCCGTGGCCGCGATCAGCGCGCGGGCGCCGGCGAGCTGCCAGGGACCGAAGCCGCACAGCTTGATCGCGGCGCCGCCGGTCGAGAACAGCGCCGCCGAGGCGATGACGCGCAGCCGTGGACTCACGGCACCACGCGCGCCAGCCAGTCACGCGCGATGGCGCCGATATCCTCGTGCTGCACGTCGGTCCGCGCGTTGAGACGCCGCATCTCGCCGTCGTCGATCTTGCCGGCGAGCTCCGCCAGGGCGCGCCGCACTTCCGGGTGCCGCTCGAGCACCGCCGCCCGTACCACCGGTGCCGCTTCGTAGGGCGGGAAGTAGTGCCGATCGTCTTCGAGCACCACCAGATGCAGTGCCTCGATTTGGCCGTCCGTGGAGTTGCCCGCAATCACGTCGACATTGCCGTCGGCCAGCGCGCGGTAGGTGAGCCCCAGATCCATGGCCAGGGGCGGCGCGGAGAAGCGCAACCCGTAGACGCGCGACAACCCGGTGTAGCCGTCGGCCCGCTCCAGAAACTCGTACCCGAACCCGGCCTTCCAGCGGGGCGCCACCGCCGCAAGGTCCGAGATCTTCCGGAGCCCGTACCGCTCGGCGTCCGCTTGCCGGACCGTGATCGCGAACGTGTTGTCGAATCCGAACGGCTCGAGCCACACGAGCTGCCATTGCCGCGCATACTCGTCACCCACCAGGTGCCGGATGCTGTCGGCGGAGGGTCCCGGCTGATGCTTCAAGACCGCAGTGTACGCGGTGCCGGTGTATTCCGCGTACAGATCGATCTGTCCCGCCGTGATCGCCTGATGACAGACGAACGTCCCGCCCAAATGCAGCTTGCGATCCACCGTCAACCCGGTGCGCCGCTCGATCTGCTGCACCATGATCTCGGCCAGGACGTCGGACTCGGTGAAGTTCTTCGCGCCGACGACGATACGGTCGCCGTGAGAACACCGCACTGAGCAATCTCATGGCGCAGGCGACGATCCGTTTCATCGCCACACGAATCTCCGTTCCACGAGCCCCAGCAATCCGTCGGCCGCCAACGCCAGGAGTGCCGCCGGGAGCGCGCCCGCGAGAATCAGCGTGTCGTTCACGTTTGCCACGCCGCGAAAAATATAGACCCCGAGGCCCCCGGCCCCGACCGCAGCCGCGATGGTCGCCACGCCGACGCCGATCACCGTCGCGACGCGAATTCCCGACAGGATCACCCCCGCCGCCAGCGGCAGCTCGACCATGACCAGGAGCTCGCGATCGGTCATCCCCATCCCACGACCGGCTTCACGCACCGCCGGATCGACGCCGACAATGCCGGTATACGTGTTGCGGACGATCGGGAGCAGCGCGTACACCACGAGCGCCACGATGGCGGTGCGCGCGCCCACGCCGCCGATGAACGGCAGCGGGATCAGGAACCCAAACAGGGCGAGGCTGGGAATCGTCTGGCACACGTTGGCGAATCCCAGCACGGGCCGGCGCCAGCGCGGGCTGCGGGCCAGCAGGATGCCCAGGGGGAGTCCGATCGCGACCGCGACGAGCGTCGAGATGAGCACGAGAAACAGGTGCTGCCCCAACAGGTTCAGCACTTCACGGGAGTTAGCGGCGTAAAAGCGGAGCAGAGGCACTAGGCCGCGGCCTCGAGGAAGGCCCGGCACTCGGGGTGCGTCGATGCCCGGAACTCGGCCGGCGTGCCCAGAAACACCAGGTGGCCGTCCTGCATCAGACCGATCCGGGTCCCGAGCAGCATGCCCTCGCGCACATCGTGGGTGACGAACACCATCGCCTTGCCGAGTCGCGCCGCGAGGGCCTTGAACTCCCGCTGCAGCTCCGCGCGGGTGATCGGATCGAGCGCCCCGAACGGCTCGTCCAGCAACAGCAGTGGCGGATCAGCCGCGAGGGCCCGCGCCACGCCGACGCGCTGGCGCTGTCCTCCGGACAGCTCGTGCGGGCGCCGCTTCACAAAGCGGTCGGGTTCGAGGCCCACCAGCGTCAACAATTCACGCACCCGCTGGGCGATGCGTTCGTCCGCCCATGACTCCAGTCGCGGCACGAGCCCGATGTTCTGTTCGACGGTGAAGTGCGGGAACAACCCCACATCCTGGATCACGTACCCGATGCCGCGCCGCAGCCGGTGTGGCTCGATCTCCTTCGTGGTCTGACCGGCGACGAGGACAACGCCGCTCGACGGTTCGAGCAGCCGGTTGATGAGCCGCAGCGTAGTCGTCTTTCCTGAGCCGCTCCGGCCCAGGAGCACCAGGGTTTCCCCGGCCTCGACGGTGAACGAGACGTTGTCCACCAAGACTCGTCCCCCGTCCCTCGTCCCCCGTCCCGGAAGCACATAGCGCGCCTCCCGCACCTCGACCACCCCGATCATCTGGGCCTCGCCAGCACCATGAGAAACCGCTCGTCCTCGCTCATCCCACGCCATGGGACATCGAGCCCGGCCGATTCGAGAATCCGAACGAAGCTGTCCGCAACGTACTTATAGGAATGATTCATTTCGATCCGTTCGCCGCCGCGAATCGCGAGCGTTTCACCGCCCATACGGGCCGCGACATCGCGGCCGGCGCGGAAGTGCTTGCGCAACGGGTGCAAACCTGGGAACCGGTCGTCTCGGGCGTCCTCGAACACGATGTCGCCGTCGGCGTCCTCGATTCCCACCGCGTGCAACGGCGCCCAGGCAAAGCGACGATTCAACGGATTGTCGTATCCGGCCACGGTCTGGCCACCGGCGTAGATCTCACCGTCAACCACGAGCCGGTCCTCGGGACGCAGCATTTCCGCGAGCATCCGGGCCAAGACGGTCGGGTCGAAAGCGCCCAGCGTGTTCCCGAGCAACAGCACGAGACGGGGTGGAGTTTCCGGCCCGGGCCCGAGCGCGGACAGGTGCTCGGGCATCGTGAAGTCAGCCTTGATCCCCTGGGCGAAGATGCCGGCCCGGAGCGCACCGCCGCACGCCATTTCCAGCAACGCCTGGCTCGCATCGACGGGGACGTAGCGAACATCGCTTGCCCTGCGCTACCAGGCTCTCGAGCAGAAGCAGATCCTTGTCACCCTGCCCCGATCCGAGACTCAGCACCTCGAGCGATTCGCTCTGCAACTGGTCGCCCAAGTCCTTGGCGGATCGCGCGATGAGCGAACGCGAGCGCACGAAATTTCGATACGCCCCGTCAGAGCACAGGGCCAGCCACGCCCGCACCGAGAGCGGGAACCAATAGAAGAACTTCTCGGACAGCCGCCGGGCCTGGAGCGAGGAAACAAAATCCTCGGCGATCGCATTCTCGGTGAGCAGGGTATGAATCGGAATCATTTTCCAGGCATATGTGGTCGGTTTCACAAACAGACTTACGGGTTGACGGTTGTTCCAGCAACCCGTATGGTGGTCGAACAGGGTTTTCATTGACCCCAAACCTCCAGGAGGAGTCCGATGCAGATCGTCGAAACTCAGGAGCTCGTGCCCAGCTGCCATCGTCCCGAGATCGTCGAGACGAGCGAGCTCGTTCCCACCTGCCATAGCTAACGGGAACAGCTGGTGGATGCGGGGGCCCGGATGATCTTCGGGCCCCCGTTGTTTCCCGTCACCGCCCCGGCGCTGGGATTCGGCGCGTGGGCGACGGGCGGGACCGCATGGGGTGAAGCGGAGAGCGAAGCCGAGCGGCTCGCCGCGATCGAGATGGCGCGCGAGCGTGGTGTCGTCGTCTTCGACACGGCACCGACGTACGGCAACGGAGCATCCGAGCGTCTGCTGGGCCGCGCGCTGGGGCCCTACCGGGAGCAGGTCGTGATCGCGACCAAGGTCGGCCCGCGCGACGATCCGCGCCGCTCGCTCGAGGACTCGCTGCGCCGCATCGGCTCCGACTTCGTCGACGTGATACAGCTGCACGAGGCCCTGGACCGGTGGGAGTGGCGGCTCGAAACGCTGCACGCGCTCCAGGAAGAGGGAAAGGCGCGCGCCGTGGGACTCTGCAACGCCACGTCGCTCCAGCTGCGACGGGCGCTGGAGATCGCCCCGATCGCCGTGTATCAGGCCGCCTACAACGCATTCGACCGCGACGTCGAGCAGCGCGAGCTGCCGCTGTGTCGCGACCACGGCGTGGCCTTCCTGGCCTACCGCCCCCTGGCCGCTGGCCTGCTGACCGGGAAATACACCACGGCGCCCGATTTCCCGGCCGGAGATCATCGGGCCAGGATCTATTGGTTCAAAGGCCGCGAGTTCGAACGGCGCACGGCGGTCATCGAGGGGATGCGGTCGCTGGCTGCACCGGCGGGCCTCTCACTGGCGACGATGGCGCTGCGCTGGCTCCTGGCCCGGCCCGGGGTGACGGTGGTGCTGGCGGGTGCCCGCAGTCGTCGCCAGGTTGAAGAGAATCTCGCGGCCCAGGCCGGGCCGCTCCCGGACGCCCTGGTGTCCGCGGTCGACGCCCTCATGGACACAGCGTTCCGATTGCCCCGCGCCGGCGCGGACCTGATCGCCCAGGCCCGTGCCTGGGGCCCGCGGGAGCGGTTCATCGTGGACCACCTGGATGGGACGTTCCGCGCCGAAGCGATCGCCGCCGAGTGGACCGATCGGGGAGAGACACCCATGGTCGCCGCCCAGGTGAAGGTGTTTGTCGACCAGATGGCTGAACGTGGATTGCTCTAATGGCGCGTTTGATGGTCGGTGCCTTCTACAACCCCCATTTGGGCGAACAGCTGGCGAGCGCTTCCGGCATCGACCACCTCGCCATGGCCGATCCGCCGCGGCCGGACGATCCCTGGTGGCCCACGATCCGCGAGCGCTACACCCTGCTGTTGCACGACTACCTGGGTCAGCTTTCGGAGCCACTGGATGAACGGGCCATCGCCCGGGCCCGCGCGCTCGCCGAGCAATACCGGACGCCGTGGGTCGCCGAGCACTTTCAGTGCCTGCACACCGAGGACGGGACGTACAACCTCAATTACGTATTTCCGCCGCTCTATACGGAAGAGTTTCTCGAGCGCTTCGTCAGCAATGCGAACGCGCTCCAGGCGAGACTCGATCAACCACTCGTCATGGAGAACATCCCGGGCTTCTTCGACGTCAAGGCGAGCCGGATGCCGGAAGCCCAATGGCTGCGGCGCTTTTTCGAGCGCACGTCGGCCGGGTTTCTGCTCGACCTCCCCCACATCTGGCTCGAGGCCCACTACCACGACGTCGACCCGAAGACGTTTCTCGCCGATTTCCCGCTCGACCGGGTAGTGGAGCTGCACGTGGCAGGCGTGGCGCCGGATGGCGACCTCGACGGACCCTGGATCGCGCCCACCGCGCCGTCGGACGACATGCTCGCCCTCATGACACACGCCCTGGACCATTGCCCGCAGGCGAAGGCGGTGACGTTCGACGCCTTCTCCCCCAACCTCACAATCGACGTGCTGCAGCGCAGCGTCGAGCGAATCCGAGCCGCACTCTGAGCGACCGCGCCATCCAGGATACGCTCATCCGCGCGCTGGCCGACGCGCCGTTTCGTGCCACCGCCGGATGGCGGGATCAGAGCCTCGCCGACCCGGCGCGCGTCGAGCGTTTCGCCCGCTTTCTGGCACGGCACTACTACTTCGAGCGCCTCGTCCATTTCTTCAAGTATTCGCGGGCGCTCGCCAACGTCACCGGCCGGTCCCCGGAAACGGTCCTCACCGAGGCAGCGTTCGATGCGTTGCTCCCCGGGCTCGTGCTCGGCAGCCGCGCCTCGTCCGTCGCCGTAGCGAAACTGGCGGTCGATCACATTCGGGGCGGCACGCGAGGCGCCGTTCCCTTTCTCGACGATCTCCTCGCGTACGAGCAGGCGATGATGGTAGTGGAGTCTGGGGCGCGGGTGTGGAGCGATGGAACCGGAGCCGAAGCGACCAAGCGTCAGTGGTCGGTCCCGATTCGCGCCGAAGGCACGATGCTGATCGACTTCGCCTACGACCTGCCCGTGGTGCTTCCCCAGTTGCTCAAGCCGTGGACGGAGATCCCGCAGCCGCCACACCAGCCGATCCGGCTCTTGATCGCGCGCTCGCCCCACGGCCGTGTGTCGGTGGCCCGGACCTCGAGGGCCGTCGACACGCTGCTCGAGCTCGCGGACGGTCGCAAGTCACTCGACGATCTGGCGCGAGAGGCCGGATTGCGCCCCGCCGAATTGCAGGCGACGCTAGAAGGATTGGTCGACATTGGAGCCGTTCGATTCTCACACGGGAGCTGATATGACCGATCGACGTGATTTCCTCGGCACCCTCGCGTTGAGCGGGGTCGCGTTGGCCGTGGGGGCCTGCGCCACGACCGCGGCGCAGGCGCCGGCGGTGACCCCGCCTCCCGTCGCGAAGGATGGCCCATTCGACAACCGCTGGCTCGACCAGCTCACCGCCCGCCACAAGCAGATCTTCGACATCTCGAGCTACCAGGATGGCGGCGGGTTGTTCTACGCCAAGAACTTCTTCAACGCCCATCGCGACAGCTACGGCACCGTGTATCCCGACGTGCAGGCCGTGCTCGGCATCCATGGCAACACCTATCCGGTCGTGTTCGGCGATGACGTGTGGGCCAGGTACAAGTTCGGACGGCGCGAGAAGATCAAGGACCCGCGAACGGGAAAATCGGCGCTGCGCAATATCTTCTGGCAGTCGCGCGAGGGAGAGTGGATGCACGAGTACTCGGTGAACGCGCTGCAGGCGCGGGGGGCGAAATTCATCTTCTGCAACAATGTGATGCGCTTCCTCACCCGGACCCTGGCCAAAGAGTCGGGCGTGTCCTACGACACGATGCGGGCCGAGCTGGTGTCTGGCCTGCTCCCGGACGTGACCGTGGTGCCGGCGATGGTGGTGGCGCTCGGTCTCGCGCAGGAGCGCGGCTGCTCCTACGTGTACGCAGGAGGTTGAAGTCTGGTGGAGGTGCAAGTGTTCGGGGTGCGAAAGAGCGCCGAGACGCGGGCCGCGCTGCGCTTCTTCGCGGAGCGGCGCATCAAGACCCACTTCGTGGATCTGAACGAGCGGGCCCCGAGCCCGCGCGAACTGGAGCGCTTCGCCCGCAAGTACGGTGTGGCGGCGCTCATCGATCGCGAATCCAAACGCTACGCCCAGCTGGGCCTGCACGCGGCGCAGCTCACGGACACACGCTGGCTCGAGAAGTTCGAGCAGGAGCCGCTGATTCTGCGCCTGCCCCTGGTGCGCTGGCAGCAGCAGGTCACCATTGGCGACGCGACGGACCAGTGGAAACAATGGATCGAGTCCGCGGCGTGAGCGTCCCGCGCATCCCGATCGGAACCACCGCGACGAAGTCCGTCATCGTGACCCGGGACCTGACGGTCGCGCACTATCATCCCGGACTGCCCGAAGCCTATGGCACGCCGCTCATGATCTACCTCATGGAGGTCGCCGCGGGCGATGCGATTCAACCGTTCCTGCCGGCGGGATGGGCGTCGGTGGGCGTGGCGGTGAGCGTGCGACACCTCGCCCCGACTCCGGTCGGCCGGACCGTCACGGCCACCGCGACGGTCACGGCCGTGGATGACAAAACCATCACCTTTTCGGTGGCGGCTCACGACGGGGTAGAGTCGATCGGCACGGGCACCCATGTGCGCGCGCCGATCGAGCTGCGCCGGTTCAACGCGCGTCTGACGGATAAATCTCCGGGAGCAAAGCCATGAATCTGACAGACGCACTCGCGGTGGTCACCGGGGCGACCGAAGGCATTGGCCAGGCCATCGCTTTCCATCTTGGTCGCGCGGGCGCACGCCTGGCGATTTGTTCGCGGACCGCGAAGCACGTGGACGCCACGGTCGCGGCCCTGCGCGCGGACGGGTTCGACGCCATCGGTCTGCCCTGCGATGTGTCGGATCCCGGCGCGGTGCGCGCGTTCGCCGAGTTCGTGCACCTGCAGCGGGGCGATGCGGCCGTGCTCGTGAACAACGCCGGGATCGGGCGCTTCCGCCCGCTGGAGGAGCTCTCCTTGGAAGACTGGGACGACACGATCGCCGTGAACCTGCGTTCCTTGTACCTGGTGACCAGGGCGTTTCTCCCTGGGCTGAAGCGCGCGGCGGCGACGCGCGGCAGTGCCGGCGTGGTCAACATCGCGTCGCTCGCGGGGCGCAATGGGTTTGAGGGCGGCACCGCCTATTGCGCCTCGAAGCATGCCGTGCTCGGCTTTTCGAAGGCCCTGATGCTGGAGGTGCGCAAGCAGCAGGTCCGCGTGATCGCGATCTGCCCGGGCTCGGTCGCGACGCCATTCATGGACAAGCAGGACCGCATGCACCCCAACCGGGACCGGGTCCTGACGGCCGACGACGTCGCCCATGCCGTACTGGCGACCCTCACGCTCGCCGACCGCGCGATGGTGAGCGAGCTCGACATCCGGCCGACCAATCCGTAGCGCGCCTTAACGCCTGGGTCGCAGCGAAGTCATTACCTTCCACATGGGCATGCGAACTGTCTTCGCCGTAGCCTGGCTCGCTTTCTTCAGCGCGCCGATGACCGACCCGCCTCGGGTGAACCCGGCGGGTCTCACGCCGCGCGATTCCGCCCTCCATGCCCTCAACCGTCTGGCGTACGGCCCGCGCCCGGGAGAAGTCGACCGGGTCGCGGCCATGGGCGTGATGCACTGGATCGACCAGCAGCTCGATCCCGCCCGTCTACCCGACCGCGTCCTGGCCGCCCGCGAACGCGCCTTCGATGTGCTGAGCCTCGATGCGGAGGGCTTGTCCCGGCTGTTCGCGGACGCCCGGCGGGAGCGGGCCGAGCGACGCCGCGGCCTCACGGAATCGATGGCCCCTCCAGTGACGGCCCAGGCACTCGACCAGCTGCGCCAGGTAGTGGGACAGGTGCAGCAGCTCGCGGTGATGCGGGCGGTGCTCTCGGAGCGCCAGCTGCAGGAAGTGATGACGGATTTCTGGGTCAACCATTTCAACGTCTACTTCGCCAAGGGCGCCGACCGCGCGCTGATGCCGGTGTACATCGAGCACACGATTCGCCCCCGCGTACTCGGCAAGTTCGAGGATCTGCTGCTCGCCACGGCGCAGAGTCCGGCGATGATGTTCTACCTCGACAACTGGGAGAGCGTCGCGACGGGCGCCGTCCCCCCCACGGCCCGACTCGCGGGCCGAACGGCCCCCGGGTCGACCCGAGGCCCGAACGAAAACTACGCCCGGGAGCTGCTGGAGCTGCACACGCTGGGGGTGGACGGCGGCTATTCGCAACGCGACGTGATCGAGGTGGCGCGCGTGTTCACGGGCTGGAGCATCGCGCGCCCGGCGCAGAGCGGTCGCTTCCAGTTCAACGCGTGGGCGCACGATCAGGGGGAGAAGACGGTGCGGGGCGTGCGCTTCCCGGCCGGCCATGGACAGGACGAAGGCATCCGGCTGCTGAAGCTGCTCGCCAACGATCCGTCGACCATGCGGTTCGTGAGCCACAAACTGTGTGCCCGGTTCGTGAGCGACGAGCCGCCCGACGGCTGCGTGGACGACGCGGTGGCCGCGTGGCGCCGCTCGGGCGGCGACATCACGGCGGTCGTGCGCGCGATCGTCCGCTCGCCCGACTTTTGGGCGCCGCAGGCCGTGCGGGCGAAAGTGAAGACGCCGCTCGAGTTCGTCGTGAGCGCGGTGCGTGCGGTGGGGGGTGAGCCCGATACGACGCCGGAGCTGGCCCTGGTCGTGGGCCGGCTCGGCCAGCCGATGTATCTGGAGCCGTCACCGGCCGGATACCCCGAGTCGCAGGAAGAGTGGGTGAACTCGGGCGCGCTGCTGCACCGGATGAATGCGGCGGTCGCACTCGCCGCCGGCCGGCTCTCCGGGGTGACGGTCTCCCTGGACGGTGTGCTGCCGGCGACCAGAGAACCCGACACCCTCATCGCGGCCGTGGACAACCGATTGCTGGGCGGCATCCTCACGTCCAGCACCAAGGCGGTGCTGCACGACCAGCTCGATGGGGTGCGCAATCCGGAAATGGCGCGGTCACTGGTGGTGGGCCTGGCGCTCGGGGGGCCGGAGTTTCAGAAGCAATAGCGGGAGAAGGCGGACGAAGGCGGGAGAGGGCGGAAAAAGTCGCGAAGAGGAGGAGATGATGGCGATCTCGAGACGGGTGTTCGTGAAGGCTGGCGGGCTTGCCATGGTCAGCCTGGGAATGGACCCACTGTTCCTGGATCGGGCTGCGTACGCCCTCTCCCGCCCTCTCCCGCCCTCTACCGCCCTCGACAGCCCGATCCTCGTCTGTCTCTTCATGCGCGGCGCGGTGGACGGCCTCAACATGATCGTGCCGCATGGCGACGCGGTGTACTATCGCGACCGGCCGACGATCGCCGTGGCGGCTCGCGATGTGATCGATCTGGACGGGTTTTTCGGACTGCACCCGCGTCTGGCCGGGTTGAAGCCGTTGTGGGACAATAAGAGTCTCGCGGCGGTGCACGCGGTGGGCTCCCCCGATGCAACACGCAGCCACTTCGACGCGCAGGACTACATGGAGTCCGGCACACCCGGCGTGAAAGTGACCGGCGATGGGTGGCTCAATCGTTACTGCCAGCACGACGCCGAACACGTCAATACGCCGTTTCGGGCGGTGGCGTTCGGACCCCAGCTGCCGCGGGTGCTCGCGGGAACTGCTCCGTCGCTCGCGATCGATGATTTGCAGGCGTTCGGTCTGCAGCTCCCCCGCCCCGCCGCGCGCGACCGTCTCACGCGCGCCTTCGAAGCGCTGTACCAGGGCGCGCAAACGGGCCTGCTCGCCACGAGCGGGCAGGAGAGTTTCGAGGCGCTCCGCCTGTTGCGGCGCGCCGACCCGCTGCAATACCGGCCCGGCAACGGCGCCACCTACCCCACGGGACGGCTCGGCCGGTCGCTGCTGCAGATCGCGCAGCTGATCAAGTCGGACCTTGGCCTGCGCGTCGCCTGCCTCGATGCCACCGGCTGGGACACCCACACGAACGAGGGGGCGAGCGACGGCCAGCTGGCCGGCCTGCTGGATGAGCTGAGCGGCGCGCTCACGGCCTTCACGACCGACATGGGCGAGCGGATGCGTGACATCGTGGTGCTGACAATGTCCGAGTTCGGGCGCGCCGTGAGTGAGAACGGCAGTGGTGGCACCGATCACGGTCACGCCACGGCGATGCTGGCAATGGGCGGACCCGTCGCGGGCGGACGGGTGCTCGGACGCTGGCCGTCGCTCGATCTCGCGGCGCGCTTCGAGGGTCGCGATCTCGCCGTCACCACGGATTTCCGCGTGTTGTTCGGGGAGATCCTCGCGCGCCATCTGGGCGCGACTGATTTGACTGCGGTGTTCCCCGGGTACTCGATGAACCCTTCGACCTTCCTGGGCGTCATCAAGACCTGAGCGACGTTTCCCGCCTTTTGCTTCACATGGCAGGCCAAGGCATCTTGAGACCATGCGCGACGTGACCGGGCGACTGCTGCGCGATGCGCGCGAAGCGGCCGCGGTCCAGGTCTTCTGGGACCGCGCCGCCGAGTCGTTGCGGACCTGGTCGGGGGCGGCCCGGATCGTGCTGCGATACGAGGCCGAGCGGGAGCGCGGCGCCGTCACCACCGACGGCCCGCCCGCCACCCAGCCGCGCACCGTCACCCGGAGCGACGACGGGCGGCGCGTGGAGGTCGAGTTTCATGGCACCCGGCCCGACGTCGCGGCCGCCGATTTGGACGTTGCCGTCGACCTCGTGCTCCAACTCACCCCGATGGTCGCCCGGCGCGCCGCACTGGAGCGCGATCAGCGCCTCGGCAATTTCGTCATCGAGTTGTCCCGCTGGCTGCTGGCCGCTCCCGAGCGCGACCTGATGCTCCGCTACACCCTGCAAAGCGTGATGAAACTGTTCGACGCAGAGGGCGCCTACGGCGCGTTGCGCGAACCCTCGACGACCGACGGCGTGCGCGTGGTCGTGGCCCTGGGTCGATCAGTCGAGTTTGATGGGATGTTGCTGCCGCTCGAGCACAGCACCACGGGTCGCGTGGTCCGCACCGGTGAGGCGCTGATCACCGATAACATTCGCGAAGAGCCCGACGTCTACATGCCACCGGCGGTGCTCGCGATCGCCATGGCGCGCGCGGCGATGATCGTGCCGTTACAGTCGTCCACCGGCGTCCTAGGGGCCATGGGGCTGGTGCGCTTCCGCCGCGGCGGCTCTGACGCGCTGCCGCCGCCGGCGTTCACGATCTCGGATCTCCACTTCTTTACCGGCGTCGCCGCGCACGTGGCGGCCGGCCTGGAGCTGAGCCACGCGGTGGAGACCACGCGTGCGAACGCCGACCGGACCGGCGCCATGGTGAATGCGAGTCCCTTGCCGCTGCTGCTCGTCGATCCAGGCGGGCGCGTGCATCTCGTCAACGACGCCGGCCGCCGCGTCTTCGGCCTCGACCCCGCGGCCCCACTCGCTGGTGTTCCGCTCGACCAGCTCGGCGTGTCGACTCCGGACGGGGATCTGCTGCCGCTGTTGAATTCGGCGCGACATAGCGCGCCGTGGCATGGCCGGGTGTTGGTGCGCCAGCCCTCGGGCGATCAGCGGATCTGCGATTGCACGGTGACCGATCTCGAAGGACTGGGCTCGGAGGACCTGCTCATGGCCCTGTACGATCGCACCGACGAGCTGCGCGCGCAGCGGGAGCTGATCGCACGCGAAAAGCTCGCCACCGTCGGGGAAATCGCGAGCGGCGTGGCGCATGAGGTGAACAACCCGCTCGCCGCGATTCGCATGGAGGCGGAGCTTCTCTCCTCGGCCGGCGATACCGAAACCGGGGCGGCGGCGCGCACCATCGTGCGTGAGGTCGACCGGGCGGCCACCATCATTCGCAGTCTGCTGCAGCTTGCCCGCCGGGCGGACACGGCGCCCACGCCGGTCAACATCAACGACCTGGTCCGAGACGTCGCCGAGATCCGCCGGCGCGTGCTGCGGACCGAAAACGTGCAGGTGGAGACCGAGCTCGACCCGAATACGCCGGCGGTGCTGGGCCTCAGTCAGGAGCTGATGCAGGTCGTGATCAACCTGGTGACCAACGCCGAGCACGCGCTGCGTCGCTGGACCCCAGCGGTCATCCGGATTTCGACGCAAGGACGCGACCAGTGGGCACGGCTGATCGTGGAGGACTCCGGGCCTGGCGTGCCGGCGGAGCTCCGGCAGCGGATCTTCGATCCGTTTTTCACGACCAAACGTCCGGATGAAGGCTCAGGACTGGGACTGGCGATCTGTCAGCGGGTAGCGAGCGAGCTGGGCGGGCGGATCCGGCTCGAGGAATCCGAGCTCGGTGGGGCGCGCTTCGTGGTGGAGCTGCCCGCCGCGCCGTTCCAGACGACGGACGAGCTCGATATCCGCTAGACGGGACTAGGCGACGATCCGCTTCCGGTAGATGGCGAGCACGATCAGTCCGTACGCCCCGATGGCGGCGAACAGCAGTCCCAGCCAGTGATCGGAGCCGAACTTCCAGGCGCCGACGGCCACGTAGCCCAGGCTCGCCAGGAACCCGAGCGCAACGACTTCCTTCCGCCCCATCAGCACACCAAACACGTACCCCCAACTGAAGCCGGTGAGGGCAAGCAGTGGCGCACCGAGCCGCAAGATGTGCCCGGGGTCGATCAGGTTCATGGTGCCGGCAAACATGGTGAACAAGCCGAGCACCGTGTAGCTCGCGAGATGGAGCGCCAGCGGCAGGGGAACGGTGTGGAGACTCGCGGTCTTCGTGGTCATGTGCGTCGCAAAAGGAGAATGGACGCCCCAAGATACGCTTGACCAGCACTTGATGCCAAACACGCCCCGGGGTCTACTGGCAGCCGGCATCAAGCTTGGCTCGTATCCAGGACTGGTGAGTGCGGCCGCCACCGGCGTGGGATTCGCCGTCGGTGCGCTGGCGAAGGCCTTGAACTGGCGGGAGTAGTACCACTCGCGCGCGGACCGCGATACAATCTGGCCGTGCGTGCCACCCGGACCTACCTCCAACTGCTCCTGCCAGGAGAGTTTCGGCCCGCGTTCGGTGACTTTCCCGACGTGTCGCTGGTCCGACTTCCGCCGGCGGCGGTCGCCGAATACCGCGAATGCTACCGTAGCGTCGGCGCCGCTCACCGCTGGCGGGATCGCTGGGACTGGACCGACGACCAAATCCGATCCCACCTCGCGGATCCAGCAATTGGCGTGACCGTGGCACGGCGTCAGGCCACGCTGGCCGGCTTCTACGAGCTGCGGCGGGTGATGGAGGACGACTCCGTGGAGGTCGCGTATTTCGGGATCGTCACCACCGAAATGGGCCGCGGGCTCGGCAAGCATTTGCTCACGTGTGCGGTGCGCGACGCGTGGACGTTGGGGCCGACCCGTGTGTGGCTGCATACGTCCACGCTCGATCACCCGAACGCGCTCCCAAATTACGTGGCGCGCGGTTTTGTCCCTTATAAGACCGAAGAGTACGAGGTAGATTTCGCCGCATGAAATTCCAGCTCCAGCTTTCCCGCAAGGCAAAGTTCATCATTGCGGGTGTGATCGTCGTGCCGATCATCGTGTTCGCCCTCTACACGTGGAGCGTCCTGACCTGGAGCTACTCGACCGGCGAGCGCGCGGGTTACGTGCAGAAGTTTTCTCACAAGGGGTGGATCTGTAAGACGTGGGAAGGCGAGCTCGCCATGGTCAATATCCCGGGCTCATTGACCGAAAAGTTTACGTTCTCCGTGCGCAACGACAAAATCGCCGACTACATCAACGCCTCGCTCGGCAAGCGTGTGGCCTTGAGCTACGAACAGCACCGCGGCCTCCCAACCACCTGTTTCGGCGAAACCGACTACTTCATTACCGCCGTGCGGGTGGTGGAATGACCGCCGGCGGCTTCGGCGCCCGCGCGACCCTCACGGCCGCCGCTCGACGCTACGAGATCTTCCGGCTCGACGTGCTGGAGCGGCGCGGGCTGCCGGTCGCCCGGCTCCCCTACTCGCTCAAGATCCTGCTGGAAAACCTGCTGCGGCGCGAAGACGGCCGGACCGTCACCGCCGCCGATATCGAGAAACTCGCCCGCTGGGACCCCAAGAAGGTGCCGGACGAAGAGATCGCGTTCATGCCGGCGCGCGTGCTGATGCAGGATTTCACGGGCGTCCCCGCCGTCGTCGACGTCGCCGCCATGCGCGACGCCATGGCCCTGATGGGCGGGGATCCGAAGCGGGTGAACCCGCTGCTCCCCGTCGAGCTGGTCATCGATCACTCGGTGATCGTGGACGAATTCGGGACGCGCACCGCATTCCAGACCAACGCCGATCTCGAGTTCCAGCGCAATCGCGAGCGCTATGCCCTGTTGCGCTGGGCCCAACAGACCTTCCAGGGCTTCCGCGTCGTCCCGCCCGACACCGGGATCGTGCATCAGGTCAACCTCGAATATCTCGCACGGGTGGTATTCACCTCGACGGGCGAGACGCCGCAGGCCTATCCCGATACACTCGTCGGCACCGATTCCCATACCACGATGGTGAACGGCCTCGGCGTGCTGGGCTGGGGCGTCGGCGGCATCGAGGCCGAGGCCGCCATGCTGGGACAAGCGGTCTCGATGCTCATTCCGCAGGTGGTGGGATTCCGCTTGACCGGCAAACTGGCGGAGGGCGCGACGGCGACCGATCTCGTGCTCACGGTCACCGAGCTGCTGCGGAAAAAGGGCGTGGTCGGGAAATTCGTCGAGTTCTACGGCCCCGGCATCGCAACCCTGCCGCTCGCCGATCGCGCCACGATCGGCAACATGGCGCCGGAGTATGGCGCCACGTGCGGCATCTTCCCAGTGGACGCGGAAACGCTGCGCTACCTGGAATTCACCGGTCGATCGAAGGAGCAGGTGGCGCTGGTCGAAGCGTATTGCAAGGAGCAGGGACTGTTTCACACGCCATCGAGTCCCGAAGCCGTGTACTCCGACACCCTCGCCCTGGATCTCGGCACGGTCGAGCCGAGTCTGGCCGGCCCGCGCCGTCCCCAGGACCGTGTGGCCCTGCACAGCGTCGGCAAGAGTTTCCTGGCGGAGCTTCCAACCCTGATGCGGCCCACGTCGCCGATCGCCGCGCCCGTCGGGCGCTGGGAAAGCGAAGGGGGTGGCACCGCCGTCGCGGTCGAGGCGCCGCCGCGGCGCACTCATGTCGACTTGAAGCTCGATGGGGAGGATTGCGAGCTGCGGCACGGATCGGTGGTGATTGCCGCGATCACGAGTTGCACCAACACGTCGAATCCTTCAGTCATGATCGCCGCGGGACTGCTCGCCAAGAAGGCCGTGGAGCGGGGCCTGCGCTCGTGCCCGTGGGTGAAGACGAGTCTGGCGCCGGGATCCAAAGTCGTCACGGACTACCTGGACCAGGCCGGGCTCACGCCCTATCTGGAGCAGCTGCGATTCCATCTCGTGGGGTACGGCTGCACCACCTGCATCGGGAACTCCGGGCCGCTGCCCGAGTCCGTGTCGGCGGCGATCACTGAAGGCGAGCTGGTCGTCGCGTCCGTGCTCTCCGGCAATCGCAACTTCGAAGGGCGCATCCAGCAGGAGGTGCGCGCCAATTATCTCGCCTCGCCGCCGCTGGTCGTCGCGTACGCGCTCGCGGGCCGCATCGATATCGATCTCCAGCACGATCCGGTGGGTACGGGGAAGGACGGGAAGCCCGTCTATCTGAAAGACATCTGGCCCAGCACGCGCGAGGTCGACGACCTGGTCCGCAGCTCCATCAAGTCGGCGATGTTTCAGAAGTCGTACGCGGAGGTCTTCACCGGTGACGAGCGCTGGCGCGGTCTCCCGGTCCCGGCCGGGGACCGCTTCGAGTGGGAGCCCGACTCGACCTACATCCGCCGTGCGCCGTATTTCGATGGCATGCCGCCCGCGCCAGGGCCGATCCGCGACATCACGGGCGCCCGGGTCCTGGTGCTCCTGGGCGACTCGATCACCACCGACCACATCTCACCGGCCGGGTCGATCAAGAAGACCAGCCCCGCCGGGCAGTATCTCATCGACCAGGGCGTGCAGCCGGTCGATTTCAATTCCTACGGCGCTCGTCGCGGCAATCACGAAGTGATGGTGCGCGGCACGTTCGCCAACGTCCGATTGAAGAACCAGCTCGCCCCCGACACCGAGGGCCCGATCACCATTCACCTCCCCGACGGGGAGCAGATGACGATCTACGATGCCTCGGTGAAATACATCGCGGCGGGTGTCCCGCTGATCGCGCTCGCGGGCAAGGAATACGGCGCCGGATCGTCCCGCGACTGGGCCGCCAAAGGCCCGCGGCTTCTGGGGGTCCGGGCGGTCATCGCCCAGAGCTACGAACGGATTCACCGCTCCAATCTGGTCGGGATGGGGATTCTGCCGCTGCAGTTCCTCCCCGAGCAGGGCGCCAAGTCGCTCGGTCTCACGGGACGCGAAACGTTCGATTTCACCGGTCTCGCCGCGCTCCTCACCGAGGGGTTCCCACAAGGGAAGCAGCTCGCCGTCCGCGCCACGCGGCCCGACGGCACGCGGATCGACTTCCAGGTCCTGGTGCGGATCGACACGCCGCAGGAGCTGCAGTACTACCGGCATGGGGGCATTCTGGAGTTCGTGCTGCGGCAGCTGGCGGGGAAGAGCTAGGGTCGAAACGCGGGTTGAGGGAACGAACATCAAAACGCCGGGGTCCTCACGGATCCCGGCGTTCGTGCCTCGGTCCGCCGTCAGCCCTTCACTGCTTTCGGCTGCGTAATGTCCACCATGATTTGGCGAGCCTTGGCCTTCTCCACCTTGGGCAGGACCAGCGTCAACAGCCCGTGCTCGTAGGTGGCCTTGATCGCCTCGGGATTCAGCGTCGCCGGCAGCGTGAAGCTGCGCTCGAACGCCCCGTAGGTCCGCTCATAGCGATGGACCTTCTCGGTTGTCTCTTGGGCGATCTGTTCTTTCGTACCCTGGATCGTGAGGACGTTGTCCTCGACCGAGATCTTCACGTTCTCCGGCTTCACGCCGGGGAGCTCCGCCACGATGCGGAGGAACTCGGGCTCTTCGACGATGTCCACCACCGGCATCCAGGCCGCGGTCGGTAACTCCGGCATCCCCCAGTCGACGTAGGTCAGCGGATCGTTGAAGTATTTCCCCATCCGCCGCTCCAGCGTGTAGAGCAGGTCGAGCATCGGGTCCCGTACCGGTTTGCGAATGACTCCGAACATTGTTTCTCACCTCCCTTCCTGTCCGCAACATAAGACGACGGCGATGAACCACGGCTGAAAGGAGTGTGAGAAAACGACTCAATCGTTCCCGGGGCGCCTCCCCGCGACAGTCTGCAAGTACACCAGGATGTCCGTGCCCACCGTGCCGCCTGGTGGCTGGACCTGCATCCGCTCCATGTTGCGTTCCATCCGTGCGTAGACCGTCGGCCAATCTTGGGCTGAATGCACGCGTGGGTCCGGCAGCGCGTGGCACTGGCTGCAGACGGTAGCGAACTCGTCGCGACCTTGCCCGGGCGGCAACACCGAGCCGCTGACCTTCAGCGCGTTGGTGGTGAGGTACGTCAGGATGGTGTAGCGATCGGCCGCCGTCGGCACCTTCACGCCCAGCGACGTGGGGAGGAAGTCCATCCGCAGCCACATCCGCCGCGCCACGCTGGGCCAGTCGGTGGCGCTGTGCGCCGTGGGAACCGGCAGGGCGTGGCACTGGCCGCAATAGGTCACGAGTAGCTGGGCGGCCGGCGATTGGGGATCGGGCATGTCGCCCGCGGCCATGCCCGATGGCGGGAGCGCCACTTTCGCCGCGGCAAGCAGCAGCCGGTCCGGCTGGCTGAGGCCCCCCGCGGTTGCCGTGGTATCAGCCCCCTTCTGGGCCGGTTGGGTGGGCCGGCATCCCGCGAGAGTGAACGATGAGAGCGCCAACGCCACGAGGCTGACCGCACAACGCATAGCGACCTCCAGAGGTCTAGGACCGCACCAGCACGCTACGGCTTTCTGCATCAGGGTCGGGCTAAGATACGCTGAGTAAAGCCGGCCTGAAATGCCCGTGCCGTCAGGCGCTTCGCGTCATTGGAGTTCTTCCAGGACGCCAGATGAGTAGAGAACCGATCGTGAACAGACGATGAATTCCGCATGACGCCTGGCAAAGGTCGGGACCAGAGGCCTGGCCCGGCCCGTGGGCCCAGACTAGCATCCAGAATGCAATTGTCACCTCAGGAGGAGATATGAGCTTGCAGATCCGGACTAGCGTGGCGGTCGTTGCGGGCGCGCTCTTGGCAGTCGCGTTAGCAGCCTCTCGCGTGGAGGCTCAAGAGCCCGACGGAGCCGCCCTTTATAAACAACATTGCCGGTCGTGTCACGGAGCCCAGGGCGTTCCCGCGCCGCGCATGGTCTCGCTCTACCCGAGACTGAAGTCGCTGGCGGACTCGGCCTTCCTCGCCTCGCTGTCGACCGACTCGATCGCCGCGGTCACCCGCACCGGTGTCGGGGACATGAAACCCTATGCCGACAAGCTGTCGCCTGGACAGATCGCGGCGATAGCGCAGTTCGTGAAGACGCTGGCGGACACCACGGCGCGGCGGCCGTAGGCCAGAGAAGGTATCTTCACACTGATACCACGGTTTCTTTCATCGAAAGAGGGGATCCTCCTCGGGTCCGCCAGAGTACCATTGTGTGTCCTTCGCTGGAGGTTCCATTGAGACGTTTCATGGTGGTTCTCGCAGTTGGCATCGCACTCTCGCTCACAATCGGCTCGCGTACGGCCGCGGCACAAGCAGCGGACGGGCAGGCTGTGTATCGGCAGCACTGTAAGACGTGCCACGGCGCTACTGGAACACCCTCGGCGCGTATGCTGGGCCTGTATCCCAAACTCAAGACCCTGTCGGATTCGACCCTCATGGCTGGCCTCTCGGTTGATGCAATCGTGAGCCTGATCAGGAAGGGTGAGGGCGACATGAAGCCGCTGGCCGACAAGCTGACGGCGGACCAGATGACGGCGGTGGCAAATTACGTGAAGACCCTGCCGCGGGCACACACGCCATAGATCAGCCGCGATCGCCACGATTACCAAGGGGCCCCGCGCCATTCGCGGGGCCCCTCTGTTGTCCTTCCGGATTGCACTCCGCGCGCGGTTTCAGGGCCTAACCGGCGGCGGGAACGTATCGTAGAACTGCGGCGTGACCGCTTCCCGTCCGCGCAGCGAGCTGAGATACTGCGCCAGATCCTCGATCTCCTGATGGGTGAGCGCAGGCGGTCCGTAGGACGGCATGCGCGATTCCGCATGGAAACGACTCGGCGATTCCAGGAAACTGTGTAGCCACCCCACTGAGTGGCGTAGGCCCACCATGGTGAGATCCGGACCTTCCTCCCCGCCCTGGCCGGCGATCCGGTGACACCCCCCGCATTGTTGCGACTGGTACAATGCCCGGCCGGCGCGTTGGGTCGAGCTCAAGGGTGTCCCTCCCTCCCCGGTCGCTTGTGGACCGCGTCCCGCCGCCCCGATCAGGAACCCCGACCCCCCGAGGATGAGCGCCAGCGAAACCATCGCGACAGGTCGGTGCAAGAGGTTACGAGTGCTCCCCCGATCGAAGAACGGGAGTCCAAACAATACGATCAGGAACGCGGTTGGAACGCCGACCGCGATCAGGCTCTCCAAAGACCCGGGGACGAGCTTCAGGAGCTGGTAGATGGGCAGGAAGTACCACTCCGGTCGTGGTATGTAAGAGGTATCGGTCGGGTCCGCGGGCGCCTCGAACGGCGCACCAAATGCCGCCGCGATCAGCACGATGATAAGCACGGTGGCCGCCGAGACGATCGCGTCCTTCCCGAGAATGTCCGGCCAGAATCGCATCCCGCCCTTCTTGGTGGCCGCGTAGGCGTCCCGATAGTAGGGCGGGTAGGCCGGATCGTTCGTTTTCCGGGGCGCGCCGACTTCCAGATCCTTGGGGCGCGCCGCGATGCCCTGGCGGATCAACACGATCATGTGCCCCGCAACCACGACCGTGAACACCAACGGCAACCACAGGGAGTGGAACGCGTAGAAGCGCGCCAGCGTCGCCGCCCCGAGCTCCGAGCCCCCACGCAGTAGCGCCACGAGCGCCCCGCCCATGAGCGGGGTCGTCCCGGCGATGTTGGTTCCGACGGCGGTTGCCCAGTACGCCTTCTGATCCCAGGGCAACAGGTAGCCAGTAAAGCTGAAGCCCATGACGACCAGGAACAGGACGACGCCGAGCAGCCAGTTGATCTCGCGCGGGTATTTGTACGCCCCGACGGCAAACACCCGGATCATGTGCGCCACGAGGAGGACGACCATGGCGCTCGCGCCCCAGTGATGGATGCCGCGCAGCAGCGAACCGCTGGCGACCTGACGCGAGATGTACTGGATGCTGTCGTAGGCGTGATCCGGAGAGGCCGAGTAGTACGTCGCGAGCGTAGTGCCCGTGATGACCTGGACGAGAAAAACGGTGAAGGTCGCGCTCCCCAGCGTGTGCCACCAGGTCAGTCGGGCCGGGACTTCCCGATCCAGGAGGTCGCGCTTCGCCCCCAGCAGGTCGAGCCGGTCATTCAGCCAATGGAACATGGAGGCCATGGGTCACGCTCTCGATTTCTCGGGGACGCCAAGCCGAAAATCTTCGTATTGGGCGTAGACGATGCCGTTCTCGACCTTCACCGCCAGCTGATCGAGAGGGCGTGGCGGTGGGCCTCCCAGCACCGTCCCGGTCTTGATGTCGAAAAAGCCGGTGTGACAGGGGCACCGGAAGACGTTGTGCTCCTGATCGAGAGAGTAGTTACACCCGAGATGCGTGCAGCGGCCATTGTACACGGTGAACTGCTCCCCGTCCTCGGTGAAGATCCACACGTTGCGAAGCCGACGAGTCTCGATCCAAGCGTCGTTGCCGGAGTCGACGAAGTCGATCTTGGTGGGTGTGTCCGGATCGAATTGATCGACTTCACCCAACCGAATCCACTTCTCCTCATGCGTCTTCTTGAAGATGGGGGACAAGAACGCGCGTGCCGCCGGGATGCCGGCGAGCACCGTCGAGAAAAATCCGCCGATCGCCGTCGCCCACTTCAAGAATGCCCGTCGCCCGGCGGGCAGCGGGTGTTGTGGTTCGGTCGCCATCCCATCACCTCCGGTTGAGAAAGACGCCTACCGGCTCGGAATCGCCGTCCCGTGACACGCGGCGCACATTTCCGGATTCTTGCGACGCAGCCGATTCGCGTCGAATCCCGGTCCGTGCGGATTGAAATGGCGCCCACCCACGGACGAGTGGCACGTCAGGCAGTCGCGCTCGACGTGGCAGCCGACGCAGGTCTCGAGACTCTGGCGCGCGGCTTGCCCGTGGCCCGCCGCAAAGAAACGACTGGCATCGTGGTAGCCGGACCGGAGCGGGCCGCTGCTCACGAGTCCAGCCGCAGCGTGACACGTCGAACAGAAGCTCCCGACATTGTGACAGTCACCGCACGATGTCTCACGCGCGTAAGCCGCCGCGGGGTGGCGGGTCAGAAAGCCCGCCGGGTGATAGCCGGGCCCCGCCGCCGCGCTCGGTCGGTGACACTCGAGGCAGTCGGTGCGGACGTGGCACCCCGCACAGGTGGCCGGCGTCGTGGCCGCCACCTGGCTGTGCCGAGCGGCAAAATTCTCCCGATGCGACTCGGGCGGATGGCGCACGGGCTGGGCACCCACGCCCCGCCCTGGTGCGCGCTGATGCAGCGCCACCGAGACCCGCTGCGATGGGTCATGGCAGGCGAGGCAGCTCTCGCGGGTATGGCATGTCGCGCACGACCGGGCGTCTTCGCGCAGCATGGCGCCGTGCCACGACAAGAAATTGGCTTCGCGATGCGAGGACGGTGCCGCGACGTGGACCGCGATCGCCAGCGACCGCGTATCGGTGCCGAGGGCCTGGATGGCCGTCTGCTCCGGCGCATCGACGTGGCAGGTGATGCAGAAGTCGCGGGCATGACAGACCGTGCAGCTCGCAGCCACCGAATCCTTCGTGGCCTTGGCAAGCGCGCCGTGGCCCGCGCGGCTGACGAAGCTGGGTTGCTGGTGCGAGGGCGGGGCGGGAAAGGCCGCGATATCGGCCGGCTTGAGGGAAGCCGCACGCACGAGCGGCAAATGGCAAGTCGCGCACAGGCTGTCCGGCGCCGCGAGATGCTGCTGAACGCCGGGCCCATGGCACTCTAGACACTTTTCGGGCGTGGCTCGGCGCACCGCCATCCACGGTGCTCCGGGAGCCATATGGCAGTCCTGGCACGTGAGCGACTGGGTTCCCTGTGGAGTCTCCCGGGTCATCATGGGAACGAGCTCGTGGGCGAATTTCAGGTTGCTGGGATGCTCCTCCTGCGGCGGTCGCCAACCAACGAGGGCGCGCGTGGTGCCGTCGTGACAGGTCGCGCAGCTCGTCGAATCGGGCCACATGGGCTGGTCGGGATCCTCGGCCCCCTGATGGCATACCGTGCACGTTGGGAACAGGCGGGCATGTTTCAGGTGGTCGAAGGCTTGCGGGGTACCCGGCTGCTGAGCGCGCAGACCACTGACTGCCACTGCCGCCAGCGCGACCACCACGAATGATCGGAACCGGGCCATCATCGCTCTGACCTCCCACCCGGCAACAGCCGGATTGAAGGTGGCAGCCCGCGCAGATCCGCCTGGCTCCCGAACAGCAGCGCCACTCGCCCGGTTACCCGCCATTGATTCCAGTCGAACGCGCCTGCGTCGGGCCGGCGATGTATCTCCCGATAGCGGTCGGCCGACGCGCCGAGGCGCACGCGCCTGCTGGGCTCAAACTGCGCGTCCAGTCCGAGAATCCGCACTTCGGCTTCATTGAAGCGGAACTCCAGGGGACGCGTGGCCTGCGAACCGAGCAGCACGACGGTGAGCCGCCGGGAAGGCTGGTAGGTGAGGGTCCCGGCCACCGCGGCGAGGCCGGCCCCTGGCCCGTACTCCTCGCGGTAGGACGCGTCCACCGTCAAGACGCTGAGCGGCTGGTAGGTCCCGCCAACTTCCCAGCGCCAGCCGTCACGCTTCGCGTCGAACAGCGGCGTCGCCGCCTCCGCTGGATCGAATTCGTACCGTTCCCAACGGCCCCGCAGCTCGAGCCGGTGAATCGCCGTGACGGCTACGGAAGCCTGAACGGCGTGATACGGCACCGGGCTGAACGCGCCCCAGATGGTCCACAGGTCGAAATGCGGCCGATAGCGACGGGCTCCAACGCTCGCCTGTACCTTGGTCTGCGCGTACGTGAGGGTTGCCTCGGCGCTGCCCCACCAGCCAGCGGCGATATCGTAGTCGGCCCCGCCGGCCAGCTGGACTCCCAGAATCGGTCGCAGCGTGGCCCCGAGGGCCACTCGCTCCGAGACGAAGTGGTCGGTACCGGGGTCGACTTCGCGCAGGTAATCCAGCCGCAGGTCCACCGGCCGGGTCGTCCAGCCGGCGCCGGCGCCGGCGACGAGCTGCCGGTGTCGCGGTTGGAAGTCATCCAGCGGATTGAGCGCGGGGCTCGTGACCGGCAGGGCGACACCGCGGGCCAATCCCCAGCCCAGGTAGCCCTGAATCTCCACGCCACGCCGCGCGTCGCGTAGTACGATCCCGCCACCGTCGAATCCCGTCGTGCCGAGGCGGGATGCGACAACCTGCCGGCCCAATCGCGCCGTCGCGCGGGTCACGGCGTACTCCCCGTAACCCTCCAGCAGCTGCACCGCCGGATTGGTCCCGGGCCAGACGTCGGCCGTGCCGAAGTCGACGCCCAGCCGCGCCGCCGCGTGCACGCTCAGGCCAGTGACGCCGAGGCCCCATACGGTCAGGTCGGCGGTGCTGGTCATGGGACCGCCGTTGCGCCATGGCCCGGGGCGGAAGAACGAGCAGTAGGATGCGCCGCTCCGGCACAGCACCGCGAAGCCATCGGGCGAGGTCGGTCCGCGCCCCGGTGCCGATATGGTATCGGTGACCGGAGTGCTGTCGAGCGTGACGCCGCGGTAGGAGATCTGCTGCGCCCGCGTGTCGAGGCGCAGCCGGTATCCTTGGGCGCCGATTCGGCTGGCGCCGCCGAGCACGAGGAGAGCGCCCGCGGCGATGACAGGAAGAGTTCTCAATGGAGCACCGCCCAGAGAACGAGGACAATGACCAGGATGCCAAGTCCCAGCGAGAGGAACCCCAGCACGATGGACCAGAGGTAGGCGGCGCGGGACACCGGAGGCGCGGCCAGCCCTTCGATCGCTCCCGCCTCCTGTCGGCGTTCGTACTCGAGCGGATGCTCTTCCTTCATGTAGTCCGCCGTCGCGCGACCGGTGAAAATAACCAGATCGATGGGGAACTTCTCCGGTCGCAGATGCACGTTGAAAAAGTGGATTGTGAAAATAAAGCTCATCGCCAGCAGGGCTTCATCGCCGTGGATGATCGTGGCAACGTTGAACGCCCAGCCCGGCAGAAACCGGGCAAAGAACTCCGGGAACCAGAGCAACAGCCCCGAAGTCCCGATGATGGCGACCCCCCAGAACACCCCCAGATAGTCGAACTTCTCCATGTAGCTGTAGCGGTCGAACCGTGGGCGGGGGCCCCGTCCCAGAAACCACTTGAACATCCCGATCAGGTCCCTGAGGTCCTTGAGCTGGGGCGTCATGGAGTCCGGTCCCCAGAGAATCCGCTTCCACGGAGTGCCCTTGAGCCGGCGATAGACCAGCGAGCCCAGGTGGGTGAGGAAGTACCCGAAGGTGATGAGCGCGCAGAACCGGTGGATGAGTCCCGCCGCCTGGAGTCCGCCCATCGCCCGCACCAGCACCCGCGCCCACGGCGCGTAGGCAAAGCGGAGCGGGAGACCGGTGAGGACCAGGAGGATGAACGAGACGATCACCAGCGCGTGCAGCGTGCGTTGCAGTGGCGTGAAGCGCCAGAGGTACCGTGGCTCACCACGATCGGCGGCGTTCAATGCGCGCGGTGTCATCGTTCAGCCTCCGCCCCGCGTCTGCCGCGCGCGCGATCGATCGCCAGGCGGATCAGCCACAAGAGCGTATGAATGCCGAAGAAGCCCAAGACCCCGGCCAGCAGCGTGGTCATGAACAGCCAGCTCCAGAACAGCTGCGGGTACCTCGCCCGATCCTTCGGATCGCCGTGGGGCCGGTAACCTACGAAGTTCTGGCCGGCCGCCGGGTGACACCGCGCGCACGTCGCGACCAGGTTGGTCGGGAACACCGACGACTTCTCATCCGAGGCGGGACGCATGTCGTGCGCGGTGTGGCAGTCAGCGCACGTGGCCGCGAGGTTGAACCCGAGGCGCGTCACCTGACCGTGATAGGTCTCGAAATACGTTTCGTACAAGCGCTCGTGGCAGGTGCCGCATTCCGCCACGACGCTGAGCTGCCACTGCGGCTGATTGGCGCGCACGATCCCGTGCGCCGTGTGGCAATCCACGCACACGGGGGCCTCGTGGCCCTGGAGGTTCTTGCGCCCGCTGCGATAGGCCACGCCGTGGGCGGATTGCTCGTACACCTCAGCGACGCCGACATGGCACGCGCCGCAGGTCGCCGGGATGTTGCGCCGGTTGACTGACGATTCCGCGGAATCGGAGGGCAGCACTTTGTGAGCGCGATGACAATCGTTGCAGGTCGCCGACACGACCAGGCCGTCACGGGTGAGTGCGTTGCCGTGCACGGTCTTGTAGAACTCCGCGACTGCGGTGCGTGCTTGCGCCTTGCTGGCCGTCGCGAAATAGGTGCCGGTGATGCGGGGATCGGCATGGCAGCTGCCGCACAGGGCCGCCACGTTCAGCGGGTGGGTCGGAGATCGACGATCGGCGACACCGTACACGGTGTGCGAGCCATGACACCGCACGCAGGTGGGGGCGTCTCCTACTGACTCGGCGTTGGCGGCGTGAATCGACGCCGCCCAATCCAGGCCCTCCTGCTCATGGCAGGTTTGGCAGGGCACAACCCGGGTCGCCACCTGATGGGGGTATCCGGCTTCGAAACCCCGGTGACAGTCCGTGCAACGCAGCCCGCTGTGCCGCGTATCCTGGAGGATCGCGGCGGGCACGTACAGCGAGGAGTCGTGCGGGACACCCGACCGCCCGAGCATGAAGTCGCGGCTGCCGTGACATTGCTCGCATTGTACGACTCCCGAGGCCTGGCCATATGCCCCTGCAACGCCGAGCCACACGGCCGCGGCGAGAAGCCAGACCAGTCGAGCCGATCCCCGCGGAGTCATGGTCTTACTGCCCTGCACTCTGCATGGGGGGAATCTTGTGACACGTCTCGCACGCCTTCCCGGGGTTGTGCCCGGTCGCCTTCTCCACGTGGCAACTCGTGCAAATCTGCCGTGACCAGCGGTTCAGGGTCGTGGTCGACTCGTGGCACTCCACGCAGGCCACGTGGGCGATGCGTGTATGCTGCTCGTATACGCCGCCTCGATGACAGGACAAACACGTGCGGTCGGGCTGGTGGTGCTGGTCGTGACAATTGTCGCAGTTGAGGCCACGCGCGCTCCTACCGGGCGCCGTGTGGCACGCCGTGCAGGCGAGGCCGCCCTGACGGTGGACGTCGTGCGAGAAGTCGCCGGCGGCCAGCTTCAGGGTCTCTACGGGAACCCCGCCCGGGCCGGCGTGACAGGGCGTGCAATCCCGGGCACGGGCGGCACTGTGGTGACAGCCATCGCACCCCTCCTGCGAGGTGATGGTCGTCCCACCGTGTTTGTCCAGAGGCGTGTGGCATTCGACACACGCCAGCCCGGCGCGGCGCACGTGCGGTTCATGGTCGAACACGCCGCCCTGAAACGGAGGCTTCGACCGCTCCACCCCGAGGTGACAGCGGGAACAGGCATTCCCCCCCACCGGTGGACCCAGACTCACGGCCGGCACCGCATAGGGAAGCCGGCCCGCTTTGACGGCGTCGCGGACCAACTCCACGGCCGCCCGCAGCACTTCGTCTGAGTAGACCACGTTGTGCGCCGGCTTCCCAATCCGCACGAGGTCGACGTTCTCCTGGGCCAGGCGGAGCAGGCTGTCCGACACCGCGCGCTGCCGGATCGGAACGGCGCTCAAGGCCGCCCGCGCGCCGGCGACGATTGGCTCCACCAGTTTGATCTTGCGTTCCATTTCCGCCTGCCAGGAGGGCAGCATGTTGGCGTATCGAATGCCATGGCAGGACAAGCACGAGGCCTCGCCGGCCAACTGGACGCGCTCGTGGCCGCGCAACGTTGCCGGCTGCCCATGGCAACCGAGGCATGACACCCGCGCCAGAAACATCTTGCTCGGCATGGTTCGGGCATCGTGCCCGCCCATCCCCGCGTACAGCCGCCGCTGTGCGTCGTGCACCTGGGCATGACAACTGCGGCAGTCGAGCTCGAACGTCGAGGTGAGGGCGACGACACGGTGCTCGATCGGCGTGTGGCACTGGGTGCACTCCACTTTGTGCTCGGCGATGTGGATCTGGTGCATGAGCGTCGTATTCTCGAACTGGCCAAGCCGGGCGGGCTCGTTGTGACAATTGAAGCACCGGGAGCGCTCGGCCGTGCCCGAGCCCACCGTCACCTCGCTGTGGCACGAGATGCAAGAAATGCGGTCTTGCACGTACTGGGAATGGTCGACCACATAGCCGGACGCGGACTCGACGCGCGGCGGGGTTGGGTGACACCCGGTGCATCCCGCGACAGGTGCGCCCGGCGGCCGATCCTTGAAGTGACAGAGAAAGCACGTGACTTCCGTGACGGCCAGATGTTGTCCCTGCACGATCTGCGAGTGGCAGCTCGTGCAGCGCAGTTGCTTGCCACGACGGAGTTCCCCGAGGTGGGCGGTGTGGTCGAACCGGACCCCCTTGTAGTCGACCACCCCCTCGACCTTCCGCTCCGAATGGCACCCCGACCGCAGGCACGCCGCGTCCTCAATCTCCGCCCACGGCTTGACCCCGTAGGACCCGGTGACGTATTTGACCACCTGGTTGGCCGCCTGGAGCTTCCCCATCGCCACCGCCCTGACACCCGGCGCGTAGTGGCATTGGATGCACGCCACATCGCGGTGGGAAGAGGTGGCCCAGGAATCGTAGTAGGGCTGCATGATGTGGCAGGACTTGCAGAAGCTCGGTCTCGCGCTGTACTCGATGAACCCCACGGTCGTCACGGTCAGTAGGATGACGGCCAGGATGCCCACGGGGATCAGCACCCGCATCACCCGCGAGAGACGGCTGCGTTGGGGCGGGACGCTCGTCATTCCCGGCTAGCTTCGCGCGCGAGCGCGCGCAGCGTGAACACGGCCAGCGCGAGTGATGCCAGAGCGAGAAACCACACGGGCACCAGCCACAATTTGTGCTCCCACTGCTGCTCCCCGGCCACCTCCGCCATGCCGCGCAGATCGCGGGAGATCGAGCGCACCTGCCGGGTCAGCTCCTCCATCTGATCGATGTCGAGGCTGTGCTGCGCCTCAGCGATCTGCTGGTAGGCGGTCAACGCGGTCTGGTAGCGGAACCGCGCGTCGCCCGTCTGCCGCCCGGCAAGCGTCAGTTGTCCGATCGCGCGCTCGGCCGCCTGCAAATCTTCCGTCGCCTGCGCGGCGTGCTGTTGGATCTGGCCTCCCAGCGTGTGCGCACGCGTGCCCGGAGCGTGACATTTGGCGCACGCTGAAGCGATACGATCGACCGGCACCCGCTCGGTTTCGTGATTGGCGTGACATCCCAGGCAGCCCGCGAGCTTCGCGGCATGGGCGGCCTGTCCGTGCGGGCCCCGCTCAAACGCCCGCCCCACGAGCATGTGACACCGGCTGCACACGTTGGCGATCTCGGTGACCGTCGGCGGCAGCGCGGCATGGGAGCCGTGGCACCCCATGCAGGTCGGGGCCGCGAAGTTCTGATCCCGAAACAGCGCCACCCCATGCGCGCTGCGACGGAACTGCTCGACCTGGTTCGTCGCCAGGTGGTACTTCGCCATCAGCCGCTTGTCGTCATGGCAGCGGGCACATGTGGTCGGGATGTTGGTAGGGTACACGGTGCTGCGAGCGTCGTCCGGACGCAGGATCTTGTGGGCGTCGTGACAATCGGTGCAGGTCGGCGCGTCCTGGTTGCCGTTCAGCAGTAACAGGCGGCCATGGCGACTGGTGCGGAATTCGGCAACCTGACCGCTGGGCAGACCATACTGCCGCATCCGATTCGGATCCGAATGGCACGAGCCACACAAGGCGACCGTCGCGACCTTCCCCGGCGCTCCCCTGAAGCCGCCACGGTGGGCGGCGGGCAGGGTGACGGCGGCCGGGTCGCCGCCGTGGCAATCGTGACACAGGATCCCGCGCTCCGCATGCACTCCCTGGACGAACGCCGTCCGCTTGTCCGCATGACACGCGATGCATCCATAGGTGGTGTCGAGCTGGGCCGGCTCTGCGGGTCGGGTCGAGATCCGGATGGCTCGCGCCGATGACGCCGCCACGCCGGAGAGTGCCAGCGCGATCATCGCCCCCACAAGGCGGGACTTCATCGGGTCGCTCCATCGGTGCCGGTGCTGTCGCTAGGCGGCGATGGCTGCGATGCGCCGACCCCGGGCGCGGGACGAAGAGGCACCGAACGGAGCCGGTAGCCCGCCATCCAGGCGACCAGGAAGCCCGTGAAGAAAAGGAGCCCGAGGGTCGCCACCACCGGTCGCCGCCGCAGTGACCGCTCCGGGTCCCGGTCGAACAGCGGAACGAACGCCAGGCTCAGCGCGAGCAGTGTGAAGGCGGCGAAGCCCCACACACCCAGGTAGTGCATGAGCGCCCGCGAGACGTCCACGACGATCCAGGTCGAGCGGATGACCTCGGGGAGCCGGGCGGGATTGGCAGGGTCGCCTACCGGACGGGGCCAGAGCACCGCCGCCGTGATAACCAGCGCGCACGTCAGCACCGCGACCATGAACGAGCGCAACAGGTGATCGGGGAAGAAGCGGCGGCCCACCCCCGGGGCGCCAGGAGGCGGCTCGAGCGGGGCCACGCCGTGCCTCCGTACCATGGTGAAATGGAAGACCAGCGCCACAAACGCGATCCAAGGAAGTACGATCACGTGCAGGCCGAAGAAGCGACTGAGGGTGGCGCCGGAGACGATCGGGTCGCCTCGCAGCATTCCAACGGCCACCCCACCGAACACGGGCACCCGGCCGACCACACCGAGGGCCTCGGTCGTCGTCCAGTACGCCCACTGGTCCCAGGGGAGCAGGTACCCGGTGGCGCCGAAGGCGAGCACCACGAACAGCAGCAGCACGCCCACGAGCCAGTTCGTCTCCCGGGGCGGTTTGTATACCGCGTCGACGAAGACACGCGCCATGTGGGCCAGCACGACGATCACGAGCAGATTTGCCGCCCACGCATGCACATCACGCACCAGCCAGCCGAATCGCACATCGGACACGACGTGCTGGATGCTCGGGTACGCTTCCTCAGCCGACGGCCGGTAATGCACCGACAGGAGCACACCGGTGACCACGAGAAGGATGAACAGCAGATACGCGATCCCGCCCAACGCGTGCCGCCACCCGACGTGGGGAGCCAGCCGATAGTTCTGCGCTTTGCGGAATGCCTGATCGATTGGCAGCCTGGCGTCGATCGGGCCGTAGAGCAATCCCAGGAACCGGAGCACGCTCAACAGACCCGCATCGGTGCTCGCCTTCAGGTCGGCCCAGAATTGGGCTACCCATTGAACGATGGCGACCCATGACTCGGCGCATCACCTACAGCTCCGTCACGTAGACGGCGCCCTGGCGCACGAACACCGCATAGCGCTGCAGCGGGACCGTCGTCAGGCCGCGGACCACGTTGCCGTGCAGGTCATACACCACATAGCTGCAGGGCGAAACGACCCGCAGGGACGTCGCGTCCCACTCGAGAATGCAGCCGTCGATCGGCGACGTTCCCTGGAGGGCGGCGTATTCCTGGTCTCCGGCGTGCACCACGAGCAGGACCCGCGTCCCCCAATTCAAGACCCGGCTTGCGCCCACGGGAAAGTCGGATTGCCGCGCAACCCGCGCCGCTGGTTGCAGCTCGGGGATTTGCAGGTACTCGCCCGGCAGGAGATAGGCCGCGACGCCGAGGGCCATCGTGGCCAGCGTCAGGACGACGACTCCGGCGAGCAGGTACTCGTTGAATCCCGCCTTCATGGCCCGGGCTTCAGGCTGGCCATCGGTGGCGGATTCCAGCACCATGATTCCCCCTGACGGGTTTTTTGGGGCTCAGGAAGCGGCCCCGGAGACCGTAGAGGCTCCGGGGCCGATGATACAGATCAAGCGACCAATCTGCTAGCGCGACGCAGTGCGCCTACCCGCCGGCCGCGTGAACGGGATTGTGCCTTTGGCACCCAGGGGACCCGCCAAGATCGCTCGAACCTGCGGGGAGATCACCGGGAACCACGGCTGCCCCCCGTAGAGGGCGGTCAACTCATCGATGTTCGCCCGCAGCAGCGCCTCGGCGAGGAACGGGTTGTGCACCGTGTGCGACCGGTCGGTGTTGCCGCTCGCGATAACAAAGTCCCCGGCGGCATTCTCACCGAAGGTCCGCACGTTGAACTCGGCCCCATCCAAGGGCGTGATGACCCGGTCTCCCGCGAGCAGGGGGGCCAGGAACATGACGAAGACCGCGGCGTTGTTCGCGAGCGGCGCCACCAGGGGCGGCGTGATGTGCACGCCATTGAGCTGGTTCGTTGCGGCCGTGACATCCGCGGTGACGGTGTACTGGACGGTGCCGATCCCGATCGTATTCCCCGCCGCCAGCTTGCCCGTCAAGGTCGTGGCGTCGAGGTTGATGATGGTGTCGCCGAGCAGGAAGGCGCCGTTGGCCAGCAAGGACAGGTTGTTGAGCGTCCCCCGCTGACTCCACGTGTTCCTGAGAATCGCCGGGATAATCCCGGAATCGAGCGTATCGATCGCGTTGGCGCTGCTTCCTGTGTTGACCAACAGCGCGGCCGTCAGGGACTGGATCCGCCCGCGCGTCACCGCAAGCAGCCCGGCCGCCTCGTTCTCGCCCAAGTGGCATCCCGACTGCGCGCACGCTTTGAACGACCGGCCACCGGCCGTGCCGGGCGTGCCGGGCGTGTACGCACAGTTCTTTATCGAGTCCGTGGGCAGACCGTCCGGCCCGTAGCAGGGGATTGGCCGGAACAGGTGCCCGGTCACCGTAGAAGGGGTGCCCGCGTCATTCACGGCGGGGAAGGAGTAGAGGTGGCAGCCGGCGCACAGCCTGGGGTTCTTCGCGAGGTTCGCGTGGCTCGCGGTCTTCGCCACCTGGACCAGAACTGGATCGAGGTAGCTCGGGTTTTGATAGCCGACTTCGCCGATCAGGGTGGCTCCCTGCGGCGCGTGCGGCGAGTTGCTCCCACCTGGGCTGAGGGCCCTCGTCGAGTCCAAAGCCAGCGGCTCCGTGCGCCGATAGTGGCACTTCATGCACAGGTTCTGGGTCGGATCAGCGGTCGTGATCGGATACCGCAGCTGCGCCGTATTGGGCGAGCCGTGCGGGTCGTGGCAGACGGCGCAGGTGATCCCGAGGCCGTTCGCCGCTGTGATCGGCTCTGCATCTTCAACGTAGGCGGCGGTCACGCCCCAGGCCCTCAACGCGCCCTGCCCCGTATGGCACTGTTGACACTCTTCCTCGTCGGCGTGGCGGCCGTTCAGCGCGTGTATGGACTGCTTCCACTCCTCAACGAACGGATGGTGTGTCCCTTGATGGCACGCCGCGCACGTGCCGGCACTCAGAGAGCCCGTATCGGCCGCGATGTGCGCCAGGGGAGCGCTACCGGCGTCAGGAACGGAAGCGTGATCGAAGCCGGGGCCGTGGCAGCTTTCGCATTGCACATCGTGATACGCTGCGCTCTGCACCAGGGTGTAGCCGGACGGGCTCGCGGCAAGATTGCCCTCCGGGCTCACCGAGTGACAGCCAACGCAGGCACTCTTGTCCGCGGGTTGCGCCAGCGCCTGCAGGTCGGCCCACGCATCAGCGTGTTTGGTGGTCACCCACTTGCCCTGGTGTTCGACGTGGCAGTTGCCGCAACTGGTTTGCTGCGTGGCTTCGTCGAAGTACCCGAGAAAGCCGTTTACGCTGTCCGGCGGTGGGTTGAACTGCCGATTGACGAACACGATCTTCTCGTTCGTACATGCGCCGAGCGCGAGGACACCGAATGCTGTCAGAACCCAACGTGACATCGTCATGATCGACATCCTCCAGTGCATGAACAGCCGACTTTCACTCGATCGAAAATCGCCCGTGGGCAAACGGGGCGCAAGAACCCAAGAGGATCGCACTCTCATCCAAAGGGACTAGGATATCTTCACACTCCCTTTACGCTTTCCTTAAGTTGCTTTCCTCAGCCGCGGCGACCCACCTACGTAAGCATGATTCACGGTCGGTGAAGTTGGTGTGAAGGCCGAGTGATGATCCGTCGCAGTCGATATCGTTCCTCCCGTTCCCGTTCGTCGAGCACCTGGCGCACACGGGCGATGTCCCCGCGCAGCCGCGGCGACAGGCGGTGCTCGAGGCTGTGCACTTGTCGCGATGTCTGAGCCAGCGCCTGCCCCAGGCGCCGCAGCAGCATCTCGCGCGGAGCGGCGTCGAGCAGCAGCTCGGTGAGGCGCTCGAATTCGGCCGCCGCCAGAACTGCAGCGAGGCCGGTACCGGGCGGGGAGGTCCCGCGGGCCCCCAAGGTCCGCGCCACCCGCGGCAGCGACGCGATGCGCGAAACGACGACGCCCCAAACCGAGCCCGGCACCACGTCCACCATCAAGTCCCGGCCGGGCCAGCCGGTGGCCCGCACCCCGGCGAGGCCCAGGTCGGCCAGCGCTCTCCCGAGTTGGGGATACGCCCGGCCTGCCGAGTCGGCGATCTGCTCGCGGGCATCGGCCGCGGGCCGGGCGAGACGGAACAGCTCGGTGACCAGTGCCTCACGCTTGCGCCGTAAGACCGCTGCGCCCCGCGACAGCCGCTCCAGCCGTCGGACGGCCCGCACCAGATTCAGGCGCGTGGGTGCGAGCGCTGCCGTACTCACGATCGCGCCGCCCAGGTCGCATCGCTCAGCCGCATCAGGTCCTCCCGTGGCAGGGCTTTCATCAGCCGCCAGCCGCAATCGATGGTCTCGGTCAAGGAACGCCGTGCGGCCCCCTGCCCAACCAGCTCTGTCTCGAACCGTTCGGCGAAATCGAGCGCCCGCCGATCCGCAGCGGCGAGTCCGGCCTCGCCCACGATGGCCGCCATCAGACGCGCCTCGCGACCCCGCGCATAAACGGCGTAGAGCTGGTCGGCCCACTCGCGATGCTCGGACACCGTCTTGCCGGCCCCGATCCCCGCGTTCATGAGACGCGAGAGCGACGGGAGAACGTCTATGGGAGGGAACACACCGCGCCGGTGCAGGTCCCGACTCAGCACCACCTGGCCTTCGGTGATGTAGCCCGTGAGATCGGGGATCGGATGGGTGATGTCATCGTCGGGCATGGTGAGAATCGGGATTTGCGTGACCGAGCCCGACCGGCCCGCCACGATGCCGGCCCGCTCGTACAGGCTGGCAAGGTCGGTATACATGTAGCCCGGATAGCCCCGGCGTCCGGGAATCTCCTCGCGGGCAGTCCCGATTTCGCGCAGCGCCTCGCAGTAATGCGTCATGTCGGCGATCACCACCAGCACGTGCATGCCCAGGTCGAACGCCAGGTACTCTGCCTGGGTCAACGCGACGCGCGGCGCCAATAGCCGCTCGATGGTCGGATCTCGAGTCTGATTCAGATACAGCACACACCGCTCCCACGCCCCGCTCCGCTCCACACGATCGAGGAACAGTTCGGCTTCACGCGCCGTGATCCCGACCCCCGCAAACACGACGGCGAAGGCTTCACCACGCGGCGCGCGTGCGCCCTCCACGATGCGCGCCGCGAGTTCGAGCGCCGGCAATCCGGGTCCGGAAAAGACCGGCAGCTTCTGGCCGCGGACCAGCGTGTTCATACCATCTACCGCGGAGATGCCCGTTTCGATGAAATCCGCGGGACGCACGCGGCGCACCGGATTGAGCGGCGCGCCCCATACCGGTCGCGTCGCGTCACCCACCGGCGCGGGGAGGCCGTCGATCGGCTCACCGGTGCCGTTCAACGCCCGGCCGAGCAGCTCACGGCCGACGACGGCCGTCGCCCCTTCTCCGGTCAGCGTGACCACGGCGCGGGCTGGCGCCAGGCCGATCGTTTCTTCGAGGATCTGGATCACACTGATCTCGCGCCCGGCGTCGATCACCTGACCGCGTCGCGGCGGCTGACCGGGGGCGCGGATCTCGACCCATTCTCCCAGTGCGGCGGTGGGCGTGCGCCGCAGGTAGAGCAGCGGGCCGGCGACCCCGGAAGCGCCGTGGTAGCGCCGTACCGGGCCGGTCATAAGGCTAGAGCCTCGAGCGTGGCCTGGACCTCGGCGGCGCGGGCGGGAACCTCGGCGGGGGCCGCTCGCCGCAGGGCCGAGAGCTGACGGCGCACCGTGGCGAGATCGAGCTGCTCGAACGTGCGGCCGGCGTCCAGCGCGCGCCGCGCCACCCGATGCACGTCGAGCGCCAGGGCTGCGAGGCGGTGCGTCTTTTCCAGGGTGGAGAGCGCGTCGTTCGGGTCGTGCGCGCTTTGGCCCAGCACGGTCTCTCGAACAGTGTGCGCCACCTCCAGCAGCAGCCGGTCGGCGTCGAGCAGGGCTTCCGGACCGACCAGCTCGGCGATCTCCCGCAGCTCCCGGTCGCGTTGCAGGAGCACCAGAGTGTCGCGTCGTAGCTCGGACCAGTCCGCCCCGACGTGCTCCGCGAACCACGGGGCGGTCACGTCCGCATAGAGGCTGTAGCTCGTTTCCCAGTCCACCGCAGGGAAGTGGCGCTGGTGCGCCAACGACGCGTCGAGCGCCCACAGCGCGCCCACCACCCGCAGCGCCGCCTGAGTGACGGGCTCGGAGAAGTCGCCACCGGGCGGGGAGATGGCACTGATGACCGTGAGCGCCCCATCCCGTTCCGGTACGCCGACGGCGCGCACCCGTCCGGCACGCTCGTAGAACTTGCCCAGCCGGTTGCCGAGGTAGGTCGGGTATCCCTCTTCGCCCGGCATCTCCTGCAACCGGGCGCCGATCTCGCGCAGCGCCTCACCCCAGCGCGACAGGCTGTCCGCCATGAGCGCCACGCGGTACCCCATGTCCCTGTAGTACTCGGCGATGGTAATCCCGATGTAGACCGATGCCTCACGCGCGGCCACGGGCATGTTCGACGTGTTCACGATCAGGACCGTCCGGTCCATCACCGGTCGCCCGGTGCGCGGATCGACGAGACGCGGGAACTCCTCCAGCACTTCGGCCATCTCGTTGCCCCGCTCGCCACAGCCCACGTAGACCATCACGTCGGCCTCCGCGTACTTGGCGAGCGATTGCTCGATGACCGTCTTGCCCGTGCCGAATCCCCCGGGAACCGCGACGCTGCCGCCCTCCGCCACGGGGAAGAGGAAGTCGAACACCCGCTGCCCGGTGACGAGCGGCGCCGAGAGCGGCAGGCGCCGTTCCACCGGACGCGGCTGTCGAACAGCCCAACGGTGGCTCATCGTCAGAGGCCTCCCGTCCTTCAGTTGCGCCACGGGTTCTTCGATGCCGAACGAGCCCGCGGTGATCGCGGCGAGCGTGCCGGAGACGCCTGGCGGCACGAGGACTCGATGCACGAACCCCGGGCGCTCCTCCACCGTGCCCAAAACATCCCCGCCGCTCACCTTGGCGCCTGACTGAGCCAACGGACTGAACGCCCACCGTACAGTGGGATCCAGGGTCACCGCCGCCGCTCCGGCGTGGATGAAGTCGCCCGTGGCCGCCGCGATGCGGGCGAGGGGGCGACCCACGCCGTCCAAAACCGACCCCAACAGACCGGGACCCAACTGCACGGTGAGCGACTGGCCGGTGAGGGTGAGTGGCTCCCCAACCTGCAAGCCGCTCGTTTCTTCGTAGACCTGTACGGTGGCGCGCTCACCCGCGATGCGGATGACCTCGCCCAGGAGCCCCCGCTCTCCAACCCGAGCCAGCTCGTAGAGCGCCGCAGCCGGGAGCGGTTCGGCTTCGGCGAGCGCTCCGCTGATGCGGATCAGGGAGGGGGTCGGATCGGTCATTTCAGCCTCACGCGATACCCGATCACTTGTCGCAGCAGCTCGATGATGTACGTCTCCGCTCCCTCACGCCGCTCCCCCCAAAGTGGCCCGGGAAACGGGACTACCATCGGGAGCGGGCGGCGTTGGAGCTCGCCCTGCAGATCCTGAGGGAGCGCGTCGTACAGAGACTCTTCCACCAGGACCACACCGGCCGCGGGGTCACGCAGCAGCTTGCGCAAGCGGGCAACGCCGTCCGCGGCGTTGACCGTTTCGAGCGGTCGCAACCCCGCGAGGCCGAATCCCGCCCCCACCTCCGGTCGGCACAGGACCTGAATGGTGTAGCTCATGTGGCAGTCACCAGGGCGTCCACCAGTGCGCCGCGCGGGACGGTGAGCGCCGCGCCCCAGATGATCCGCTGCAGGTCTACCACCTGCGCCCGCAGCCGCAAGGCGAACCAGAGCACCGGCACCGGACCGAGCGGTGACAGGCGGGTGTGCCGCGCAAGCTCTTTGATGCGAACGCGCAGCAGCTGGTCCTCGAGCCCCGCCAGGTCACCTGCGATGTGGCGGAACGGCTCTGCGACCGCGGCCGGGGCGAGGGCACGCGCCAAGCGCATGCCGGCGGCTCCGGGCTCGCCCAGCGCGGCCGCCTCCTCGAACACGGTGATCGAGACGTGCTCACCGCCCGGAAGGAAGGCGTCCTTGGGAACGACATCCCGCCCCGCGACAGCCAGGACTATGGCTGTCAGGGCATTGGTCAGGTCCACGGTCTCCCGGACGGATGCCACTAGTTCGTGGCCGGCAGTGCGCGCGGCCATGAGCGCACGCGCCGCGAACGTGCGGTCGAGTGCCAGGTCCAGAGCGAAGGGGTCCGGGTGGGTCGCGGCGGCTGGGGTGGTGAGCGAGGTACCGTACGGATTCCTCCACGCCGACAGCAGGGCCGCCACGGCGGCGGGCGTCGGTTGTCGAGCGAGCTCTTCGAGCGCCCGCTCCGGCAACGCGGGCGTGGGCACGAGGCCGGCCAGGCGTGATTCGGCGGGGGCGCCACGCAGGGCGCCTCGCATGATCGCCCGGAGGCTCTTACGATCCTCTTCCTCATATATCACCGCCAGCGCGGCCACTCGTGGCCCCGCCCACCGAGCCAGAATCCGCAGCGCGGCTGCGGCCCAGCGCCGGACCGCAAGCTCCAGCTCGGCCGGCGTGGCCGTTTCCCGTTCGGCGGCGAGCGGCAGGCCGAGCCGGCGGCAGGCGTCCGTGAGCGATGCGGGATCGCCGACGCGGGTCAGCGACTCGAGCTGCGCGCGGGAGAATAGACGGGTGCCGAGTCCGCGCGCCCGAGCGTTCACGTCGTCCCAGCGCGGGGTCACGCCTCGACCTCCAGCTGCGTGAGGACGCGGCGCGCCAGCAGGGGACCGAGCCGCTCGAGCCGCGCTTCGAGCGTGTCATCGACCTCGACTGCCCCGTCAGCCGTGGTCAAACGGAACCCGCTCCCAGTCGCCGCATCGATCACGATGGAAGTCCGATCGACCGGGCGGAGCCGCTCCAAGTCGCCGGCGAGCGCCTTGGGACAACGGATCACCGCTGGCTCGTTGCCGATTGCGGCCAGGGCGCCGGCGAGAGCGGCCGGGAGTGTCGCCCGGTAGGCCGCCCCGGTGGCGGCGACCGGGAGCTCCGCGCGCGCCGCGGCGAACACGCGCTCGAGCAGGCGCTCGCGGGCCTCGAGCACCGAGCGACGCGCTCCGCGGCGCGCCAGCGTCACGGCGTGCTCTACTTCCTGGTGCCGGGAGCGCTCGCCCTGCGCCCGCACCTCGCCGCGGCGCCGTTCCAGCCCCTCGGTCCCAGCGGCCGTGAAGCGATCGGCCTCCGCGCGGGCTTGAGCGAGCAACTGCTCGATCTGCGCATTGCCGTCCCGCTCCAGGGCCTCGAGAAGATGCTCGAGCCCCATTACACGCTCCCGACGCTAGGTCCGGACGAGAATCACGACGGCGACCACGAATCCCAGAATCACCATCGTTTCCGGGATCGCGACCAGCAGAATCGCGGTCGTGGACAGCTCCGGCTTTTCCGCCATGGACGCCGAAATCGCCGGACCGATCCGGGATTGCGCCCACGCGGTGGCGAGGGCGGGGATGGCGATGGCGAGTGCGGCCGCGAACGCGATCAGAGCGGGATTCATGCAGTCTGCCTCGGGTGTCGGGGAGTGGGACGCGCTCGAGCGGGTGCGCGCGTCCAATGCCCGAACGGCTGGTATCGCACGCCGCCGGGGGAGAAGAACTTGCCGAAGAACTCCACATAGTGAAGGCGCAACGCGTGGATCGTGGGGCTGAACGCCGCGATGGCGAAGTTGACGAGGTGGAACAGCAACGCGAACATGATGCCGACGGCGACGCTGCCGATCGCTCCCACCATGCGGTTGGCCACCACCGCCATCATCACCGACGCCACACCCAGCGCCATGATACGGGCATACGAGAGAATGTTGCCCAGCGTCGCCAGCAGCTCGATCGGCGCCACGAGGCCTTCCAGCGCGATCAGCACGGGAAACGCGACCAACAGCGCGATCACCACCGGGGAGAAGAAGCTCCGGGGCAGCACGCCGACCGCCGCGAGCAGCGCCATGATGACGAGCACAACCATGGCCGCCGAAACGCCTCGGCCCACCGCCTGGCGCGGGTGCCGCCGCGCGCTCACCACCCCCAGCACCATTCCCAGCAGTACGTGCACCGCGCCGACAGCGACCGCCAGCAAGAGGAAAGGCACCAGGGCGTCCGCACGATCGAACAACAACGGGCGCAGCCCCAGCCAGCGGTGGCCAAGATCGCCGAACAGCTCGCCAAACAGGAATCCGGCGAGGATGGCCGACAGCGCGCACGGTCCGATGATCTCCGACACGTTGCGTAGGGTGGTGCCCGGACGGGAGCGGGCGTGGAGGACGAGCCCTACCGCGGCAAGCAGCAGTCCATAGCCTACGTCGCCCACCATCAGTCCGAAGAACGCGGGGAAGAACACCGCAACGAATGGCGTCGGATCGATGGAGCCGTATCGCGGCAGGGGCATCAGGCCCACCACCGTCTCGAAGGGCCGCAGCAGCCGTGGGTTGGAAAGAACGACCGGGGCCTGCTCCGACTCCCATTCTTCTTTGGCCACCTCGCTCACGACGACATCGTCCCCGAAGGCGGTCTGCAAGCCGCGCTCGAGATCGCGCCGGGCGCGAGCCGGGGTCCACCCCTCCAGCACGAACGCCCGCGTGGTCACCCCGCTCAAGGGAAGCGCCGCGAGCCCCTGGAGGCGGTCGTGCAACGCTGCGCGCGCGTGGCGGAGATCCGCGCCCTGCGCGCGGGCCAGCGTCTGCCGGCGCCGTAACACCTCCGCGAGCTCGCGTGGGATCTGACCCAGGCGCTCCAGCATCCGAGGGATCGCCGTGGTGAGCGACTTGCCCCCGTAGGCCTCCGGCACCGGGATTTCCTGGACGCGCGCCTCCGCGAGCAGCCGTTCCACGCGTCCCGCGGCCTGCGCCGATACGACGATCAGGACGGCGACTTCACCGGTCGGAAGGGGCTGACTGAAGACCTGGAATTCCTCTCCGATCACCGCCGCCAGACTGGCGCGCAATTGCGGCAGGGTTCCGGCTTCGCTGCCCCGCAGCAACACGTGATGCGCGGTGGCGTTGGGCCAGCGACTTTCGCTTTCCAGCAGGGATCGAAACGCGGCGAAGAAATGCTGGTACTTCATGATCAGCGCCCGTTCCTCTTCCAGCGCCGCCACCCGGGCGGCCAGCCGTTCCGTCTCGCGTCGAACGCGCCACCCGAGCCGGGCCCACCGAACCAGGTCGGCGCGCGTCGCGGCCGCGGCGGGAGCCGCGGCCCCCCCGTCCCGGATCTCGAGCGCCGTCAACGCTTGCTCGACGTTCTCGAGCGCGGCCTGGAGGTGACGGCGCTCCCGGTGCTGCTCGGGACTGAGCTCGGGGTGTTGGAGCGGCGCCGCTTCTGGCGCCGACAGGTGCAACAGGCTCAGGTCTTGGAGCACCCGCAACACGTCCTCCAACCGCTCGCGTGGGCCCAGAATGCGAAGCTTCGACATCGCGATGATCATGGGACCGGAGCTCCGGCCACCAGGTGGTCCACCACCGCACGGGCCGCGGCGGCTACCTGCTCCGCGGTGATCGCCTCATAGCGCGCCACCGCCCGGGCGGCTTCGCTGCTCACGTCCTGCTCGCGTCGCTCCCGCTCCGCGGCCGTCTCCGCCGCGGCCTTTCGGGCGGCATCTTGGAGCTCGGCTTCGAGCGCTTCTTCCCGGCGACGCAGTGCCGCCTGCGCCTCGGCGACCAGCCGGGTGCCTTCCTCTCGCGCCGCATGCAACGCCTCATCCAGGCGCTGCTCGGTGGCAATGAGCCGCTCCAAATCCATGACGAAGTCTGACTGTCCCCTGCCTCAGGGAGAGTGAAGGACGCATAAGGATTTCTTCATTCTCTCTTCCTTCCATTTATCGGCGTTTCGCGACAGCGTTACCGGGACGCGTTTTCTTTCACGCACCGCGGAGGTCGTCATGTACGTTCCCGCCCCGCACGCTTGGGTCGAAGGCGAATCCCTCGGACAGTACCTCGAACATCGCGGCGTCAGTCGAAGAGAATTCATCACCTTCTGCAGTCAGATGGCGGCGGTGCTGGGCGTGGGCGAGCTCGCCACGCCGCGCATCGCGCACGCGCTGCAGGCGCAAAAACGTCCCACCGTCATCTGGCTGCAGCTGCAGGAGTGCACCGGATGCGTGGAGAGCGTGTTGCGCACCGCGGAGCCGACCATCGGCGATTTGGTGCTCGACGTCGTCTCACTCGACTACCAGCACACGCTCATGGCCGGTGCCGGGTTCGCGGTCGAGAAGGCGCTGGCGGACTCGATGGCCAAGAACCGGGGCGAATACCTGCTGGTGGTGACGGGATCGATTCCAACCAAGGACGACGGGATCTACTGCACCATCGGCGGCAAGACGGCGCAGAGCATTCTCGAAGACGCGGCAAAGGGCGCCAAGGCGATCATTGCGATCGGGGCGTGCGCCCATTGGGGCAGCGTCCAGGCCGCGCGGCCCAACCCCACCGGGGCGGTGGGTGTGGGCCAGATCATCAAGAACAAGCCGCTCGTGAACATCGCGGGCTGCCCGCCGATCGGCGACGTCGTCACGGCGACGATCGTCCACTATCTCACGTTCAACCGGCTGCCGGCGGTCGACTACGACCAGCGGCCGCTGTTCGCGTATGGGGCGCGCATCCACGATCAGTGCCCACGCCGGGCCAACTTCGACGCCGGACAGTTCGTGGAAGAATTCGACGACGAGGCGGCGCGGAAGGGCTGGTGTCTGTACCACGTTGGCTGCAAGGGACCCGCCACCTATTCGCCCTGCCCGATCTTCTTGTGGAACACCCGCACCAGCTGGCCGATCGGCGCCGGACACCCCTGCATCGGGTGTACCGAGCGGGACTTCTGGGATACCATGACGCCGTTCTATGGACGGCTGCCCAACGTGGGCGGCTTCCCCGTCGAGCGTACCGCCGACACCATCGGCGCGGCGTTGGCGGTCGGCGCAGCCGCCGGGGTCGCGGCGCACATGATCGCGACCGGCGTGCACCAGGTCCGCGAACGGCGCAAGCTGCCGGTCATCGACAATCCCCCCGGAGGCGGCCATGGCCAGCACTAGAGTCGTCGTCGATCCCATTACCCGGATCGAAGGGCACCTGCGCATCGAGGCCCAGGCCGAGGGCGGCCGGATCAGCAAGGCCTGGGCGACCTCCACCCAGTTCCGCGGCATCGAGATCATCATGCAGGGACGCGATCCGCGCGACGCCTGGGCGTTCACGCAGCGCATCTGCGGCGTCTGTACCGTGGTTCATGCCGTGGCCTCCTGCCGGGCGGTCGAGGACGCGCTCGACATCCACATCCCCGCCAACGCGAATCTGATCCGCAACCTGATTCACGGGATGCAGTTCGTGCAGGACCACGTGATTCACTTCTATCACCTGCACGCGCTGGATTGGGTGGATGTGGTGAGCGCGCTGTCGGCCGATCCGGCGGACACCGCGGCGATTTCGAAGAAGATCTCCCCCTGGCCCAACAACTCCGAGACGTACTTCCGCGACGTACAGAACCGGATCAAGAAGTTCGTCTCCGGCGGTCAGCTCGGCATTTTCACGAACGGGTACTGGGGGCATCCGGCCTACAAACTCCCGCCGGCGGTGAACCTGCTCGCGGTCGCGCACTACCTCGAGGCGCTCGACTGGCAACGGGACGTGATCCGCCTGCATACGATCTTCGGCGGCAAGAACCCGCATCCCAACTTCCTGGTGGGTGGCATGGCGTCCGCCATTAACCTGGACGATACCGCGACCATCAACGCCGAACGTCTGACCGACATCCACGACATGATCCAGCGCGCGCTGGCCTTCGTGGAGCAGGTGTACTGGCCCGACCTCGTCGCCATCGCCGGCTTCTACAAGGACTGGGCCGCCATCGGCGGCGGCACGGGCAACTACCTGGCCGTCGGGGAGTTTCCCGATGGCGACGTGCGCGACGTCAACACCTTGTACTTCCCACGCGGCCTAATCGTCAACAAGGATCTCACCAAGGTCCTGCCGTACGATCAGATGAAAGTGCAGGAGTACATCAACAGCTCCTGGTACGAGTACTCCAAGGGTGACGAAGCGGGACTACACCCCTATGAAGGGGAGACCAAGGCGAAGTACACGGGACCGCCCACGCCCTGGACGTTTCTGCAGGACCAGAAGAAGTACTCCTGGATGAAGGCGCCGCGCTACGAGGGGCGGCCGTTCGAAGTGGGCCCGCTGGCGCGGATGCTCGTCGCTTACGCGTCGGGCCACAAGGATGTGCGCGAGATGGTCGGGGCGACGCTCAGCGCACTCGACGTCGGGCCGGCCGCCTTGTTCTCCACCCTCGGCCGCACCGCGGCCCGCGGCATGGAAACGGTGCTGCTCGCCCGGCGGCTGCAGGTGTGGTACGACCGGCTGGTCGAGAACATCAAGAACGGCGACGTCCGCACGTTCGACAACTCGAAATGGGATCCCGCCAAATGGCCGGCGAAAGCGCAGGGGTATGGCTACCTGGATGCGCCGCGCGGCGCCTTGGGCCATTGGGTGCAGATCGAGAACCAGAAGATCAGCCGCTACCAGTGTGTCGTGCCCAGCACCTGGAACTGCTCACCGCGTGATGGCCAGGGTCAACCGGGGCCGTACGAAGCGGCGCTGATGGATCATCATCCGCTGGTCGACCCCGAGCGGCCGATCGAGATTCTGCGCACCATCCACTCGTTCGATCCGTGCATGGCCTGCGGCGTGCACGTGCTCGATGCCACGGGGAAGGTCGTGACCAAGGTCCAGGTCCAATGAGCCCGGCGTCCACGCCTGCGCCTCCGGATCCAGGGGTCCGGCCGGCCCGCGGCAAGTTCTCCCTGGCGCGCAAGATGCCCCCGCCCAGCGGCGACTATCACTGGGTGTACCTGTGGGAGTGGCCGATTCGCGCTATGCACTGGCTCGCCGCCGGCTCCATCGTCGTCCTGGCGGTGACCGGCTTCTATATCGGCCGGCCGTATTTCTTCACGACGGGCGAAGCCAGCGCGCACTACCTGATGGGGACGGTGCGCTTCATCCATTTCACCGCGGCCGCGGTGTTCGTGGCGACCGCGATCGTCCGGTTCTACTGGCTGTTCGCGGGGAACAAGTACGAGCGTCTGGGCGCGTTGTTCCCGGTGCGCCCGCGCGATTGGGTCAACATGTGGAAGCAGGTGAAGTTCTATCTCATGATCCAGCCCGAAAAGGCGCCGCACTATCTGGGCCACAACCCGATGCAGCAGCTGAGCTATACCGGCATCTATGCCGTCGCGGCGGCGCAGGTGGTCACCGGGTTCGCGATGTACGGTCAGGCAAATCCCGGAGGGTTCTTCTATCTGACCTTCGGCTGGGTGGCCCACCTGCTGGGCGGCATTCAGGAGGTGCATTTCGTGCACCACATCCTGACCTGGGCCTTCCTCATCTTCTTCCCGATTCACCTCTACCTCGCCCTGCGGGCGGACCATCTCGAGCGAACCGGCACCATTTCATCGATCATCTCGGGCGGCCGCTTTGTCCGCAACGACGAGCACTATGTCGATGAATGAGCCGGGAGGCCGGACCGTGGTGCTGGGCGTCGGCAATCCGCTCATGGGCGACGATGGGTTGGGCCTCGCCGCGCTGGAATCGCTCCGGCACGGGTGGCGGCTCCCGCCGACGGTCGAGCTGGTGGATGGCGGAACCTGGGGGCTGACCCTGCTGCCGGCCATCGAGGCAGCGGACCGGCTGCTGCTCATCGATGCCATCGACACCGGAGGGGCGCCGCCCGGCACGCTGCACCAGTTGGAACGAGACGCGATCCCGCGTCATCTGGCGACCAAGTTGTCGCCGCATGAAGTCGATCTGCGCGAAGTCCTGGCCTTGGCCGAGCTGCGCGGGAACGCTCCCGCTCGAGACCGTGGCCATCGGTCTGCAGCCGGCGATGGTCGAGCTGTCGAGTGAGCTGAGCGAGGCATGCCGCGACGGGCTGGATGAGCTCGTGGCGGCGGTCACACACCGGCTGGCGCGGTGGGGTCACGAGTGCGTCCCGAGGCCCGCCATCTCGCATGCATGAGTTGAGCGTGGCCCTCGAAGTGTGCCGCATGGCCGAGGAACGCCTGGGATCAGAGAGCGTCGGCGCCGTGCGCGCGGTGGGCGTCGAGGTCGGTGACGAAGCCGGGATCGAGGTCGGCAATCTGGAGTTCTGCCTCGAGGCTCTGCTGTCCGAACCGCCGTTCACGGGCGCTCGACCGGTGATCCTACGCCAGCCGGGCGACGGGTTGCGCCTGGCCTACCTGGAAGTGGACGATGGCTGTCCGGACGATTGACGTTCGCGAACGCGTCATGGCGAAAAACGACGAGCTGGCCGCCGTCGTGCGCGAGCGGCTGCGCGCCGCCGCCGTGCCGACGTTCAACCTGGTTTCGTCGCCGGGCGCCGGAAAGACGCTGCTGCTCGAGCGGACGCTCGCCGACCTCGGGGCCGAGCTCACCATCGCCATCATCACGGGTGACGTCCAAACCCAGAACGACGCCGACCGGCTGGCGCGCCATACCGACCACCTGGTGCAGGCCGTCGTCACCAACGGCGCCTGTCACCTCGATGCGCGCCAGATTCTCACGGCGCTCGACGCGATCGATCTCGCCGCGACAGATCTCCTGTTCATCGAGAACGTGGGCAACCTGGTGTGCCCGGCCAGCTGGGACCTCGGCGAGGACGCAAAGATCGTGCTGTTTTCGGTCACGGAAGGCGAAGACAAACCGGTCAAGTACCCCAAGATGTTCCGCGAGGCGAGCACCGTCGTCCTCACCAAGATCGACCTGCTGCCACACGTACCCTTCGACCTGGATCGCGCCCTTCGCTACATCCGGGAAGTCCATCCCGCCGTGGAGATCATGTCCACCTCGGCGCTCCGCCCGACGGGTTGCAGGAGTGGTACACATTCCTCCGGGCGCGGCAGCGCGCATTACGGTAGTCGTGTCGAGCCACTACCACGGCCGCCCGCCTGCGCATCACCGGCGTGGTGCAAGGGGTCGGATTCCGGCCGTTTGTGCACCGCCTCGCCCTGCGCTATGGCCTCGCGGGCTGGGTCCGGAACGGGTCCGGTGAGGTGCAGATCGAGATTGAAGGGCGGGGCCAGGCCATCACCGAGTTTTCGCGCGCCCTCGAGCAGGAAGCACCGGTATTGGCGCGGATCGCGCACGTCGAGTTGGAGTCGATCCCGCCCGCCGGCCGCGCCAGCTTCGAGATCCGTCCCAGCGCGGCGCAACCGGATCGGCGCCAGCCCATCTCCCCCGACGTCGGGATGTGCGCCGCCTGCGAAGCCGAGTTGTTCGACCCAGCCAACCGCCGCTATCGCTACCCGTTCATTACTTGTACCGACTGCGGCCCGCGGTTCACCGTGATCGAAGCGATGCCGTACGATCGCGAGCGGACCAGCATGCGGGCGTTCCCTCAGTGCCCAGCCTGCCTGAATGAGTATCGCACCCCGGGGGACCGGCGCTACCACTCCGAGACGAACAGCTGCCCGGCGTGTGGGCCCCGAGTGTGGCTCGAGGTGCCGGACGACCCCGATGCGCCCGGGGTCAGTGACCCGATCCGATCGCGGCGGCGGACCGTCTCTTGATCGCGGGGGCGATCGTGGCGATCCGCGGGCTCGGCGGCTTCCACCTGGCGGTGGACGCGACCAACGAGCCGGCGGTCGCGCGGCTGCGCGCCCGCAAGCACCGCGAGGCGAAGCCGCTCGCGGTCATGGTGCGCACGCTCGAGCGACGCTCGCTGCCTTGGCGCTGGCGTGGGCCAGTCGAGGCGACGCTCCTCACGTCGCGCGAACGTCCCATCGTACTGCTGCGCCCAGCCCGAGGGCCCGAGGTGGCCCCCTCGGTCGGCGCCGGGTCTCGACACGATCGGCGTGATGCTGGCGTACACCCCGTTGCACCACCTGCTGTGCGACCTGGTTCGCCGGCCGTTGGTGATGACGAGCGGCAATCGCAGTGAGGAGCCGATCGCCACCGCGAACGACGACGCGCAACACCGCCTGTCGGGGATCGCCGACGCCTTCCTGCTGCACGACCGTGAGATCGTCGCCCGCTACGACGACTCGGTCCTGCGCGTCGCCGGCGGCACGCCCATGTTCCTGCGCCGGGCCCGTGGGTATGCGCCGTTGCCCCTGACCCTGCCGGTGGCGACCCCCATCCCACTCGTGGCCGTGGGGCCGCACCTGAAGAACACCTTCACGCTGGCGCACGGCCGCGAGGCCTACGTGAGCCAGCATATCGGCGATCTCGAGAACCTGGAAACGCTCGAGCATTGGCGGAGCGCGCTTCACGCCTATCGTCGCTTGTTCCGACTCGAGCCCGCCGTCGCCGTCCGAGACTTGCACCCCGGCTACCTGTCCACGCGCCTCGCCGGTGAGCTCGGGCTCGAGCGGATCATCCCCGTGCAACATCATCACGCGCACATCGCCGCGGTGCTCGCCGAGCACGGCATGCGGGAGCCCGCGATCGGCGTCGCGTTCGACGGCACCGGCTACGGGGACGACGGGCACGTGTGGGGCGCGGAGTTCCTCATCGCCGATCTCACCGGCTATCGCCGTGCGGGGCAACTCCGCTACGCCCGGCTGCCCGGCGGTGATCTGGCGGCCCGGGAGCCCTGGCGCTCGGCGTTAGGGTATCTGGCGCTCGAGCCCGAATCGGCCGGCGCATTCGCCCAGGCGCTCAGCACCGTCCCAGCCGAAACACAAGCGATCGCCACGCAGCAGATCCTGCGGCGCCTCAACGCACCGCTGGCGTCGTCGATCGGCCGGTTGTTCGACGCCGCAGCGGCCATACTGGGCGTGTGTTCCGTGAGCCGGTACGAAGGAGAAGCGGCGATGCGGCTCGAGGCGCTGGCCGGCGGGCGGCTGGCGGATGCGCTCCCCTTCCCCGCCACAGTCAACTCGGACGGCGTCTGGGTGCTCGACCCGGTGCCCTTGCTCGTCGCCCTGGGCGAGCGCCGCGCGACCGGGGCGGACACGGCCGAGCTCGCCGCCCAGTTCCACGAGAGTGTTGCGGCCGCGACCGATGCACTCGCCGCCCGGCTGGCCGACGAGGCCGGGCTTCGATCCGTCGCGCTCGGCGGCGGCTGTTTTCAGAACGCGCGGTTGCTGGTGTCCGTGCGGACCCGACTGGAAGCCCGCGGCCTGCGCGTGCTGGTGCCGCGTCAGCTCAGTCCCAACGATGGCGCCGTCAGCTACGGCCAGGCGGCCGTGGCCGCGGCGCTGCTGCACCAGGAGACCCTCTAATGTGCCTCGGCATCCCTGGACGAATCGTGGAACGGTACGACGTGCAGGGCCTCCCCATGGGCGTGGTGGACTTCGGTGGCGTAAGACGGGAGGTGTGTCTCGCCTACGTCGCCGACGAGGCCCATGTGGGCGACTACGCCATTATCCACGTCGGGTTCGCCATCTCCAAGGTGGACGAGGCGGAGGCGCATCGCACGTTTGAGGCGCTGCGTGAGATGAGCCAGCTGGACGAGCTCGAGTGGATGAAGGAGGTCGCCGACCGGGCCGAGGGGAGAAACCCATGAAATACCTCAGCGAATACCGTGACGGCCGGGTGGCACGGGGCATCGTGGCCGAGATCAAAGCAGCCGCCAAGCGGCCCTGGGTCCTGATGGAAGTGTGCGGCGGACAGACGCACACCATCGTGAAGCAGGGTATGGACGAATTGCTGGGTGACGCGGTCGAGATGATTCACGGGCCCGGTTGCCCGGTGTGCGTCACGCCGCTCGAGCAGATCGACAAGGCGCTGGCGCTGGCCGCGCGCCCGGACGTGATCTTCACGTCGTTCGGCGACATGCTGCGCGTGCCCGGCAGCGACTGCGATCTGCTGCAGATTCGCGCGCGCGGCGGAGCGGTCCGCGTGGTCTACTCTCCGCTCGACGCGCTCGAGCTCGCCCGCCGGACGCCCGACAAACAGATCGTCTTCTTTGCCGTCGGGTTCGAAACGACGGCGCCTGCGAACGCGATGGCCGTCTGGCGCGCCAAGCAGCTGGGTGTCGAGAATTTCAGCGTGCTCGTGTCGCACGTGACCGTCCCGCCTGCGATGACGGCGATGCTCGATGCTCCGGACAATCGCGTCCAGGCGTTTCTCGCCGCCGGGCACGTGTGCACGGTCATGGGATGGACCGAGTACGAGCCGATCGCCGCGAAGTACCGGGTGCCGATCATCGTCACCGGGTTCGAGCCGCTCGACATTCTCGAGGGGATGCTGCTGGCGGTGCGCCAGCTCGAGGAGGGTCGGCACGAGGTGGAGAACCAGTACGTGCGCTCGGTGCGGCGCGACGGCAATCAGCCCGCGCAAGACCTCGTGTCGCGGGTGTTCGAGCTGGTCGATCGCAAGTGGCGCGGCATCGGCGCGATTCCCGCGCAGCGGTCTGGGCCTGCGCGAGGAGTTCGCCGCATTCGATGCGGAGAAGCGGTTCTCCGTGGAGGGAATCCGCACCGCCGAGCCGACGGAGTGTCGCGCCGGCGACGTGCTGCGTGGCGTGCTCAAACCGTTCGACTGCCCGGCGTTCGGCACCGTCTGCACTCCCGAGCATCCGCTCGGCGCGCCGATGGTGTCCTCCGAGGGGGCCTGCGCGGCCTATTACAACTACGGCCGGTTCCGCGGAGCGCGGTATGAGCACCGATCTGCTCGCCACCGTCGGCCTGACCTGTCCCGCGCCCGCGAGCATGCCCGAGCGCGTCCAGCTAGGCCACGGCTCGGGCGGCAAGATGAGCGCCGCCCTGCTGCGTGATCACTTCCTGCCGCATTTCGCCAACGACATTCTGGCCCAGCTCGGTGATGCGGCGGTCGTAGAGATCGGCGGCCAGTCCGTCGCGGTCTCCACCGATACGTTCGTCGTTCAGCCGCTCGAGTTCCCCGGCGGGAACATCGGTTCCCTTGCGGTGCCATGGGACGGTGAACGACCTGGCCATGATGGGTGCCCGGCCGCACGTGGCTGTCCGCCGGGTTTGTCCTGGAAGAAGGACTTCCCTTCGACGTGCTCGACCGCATCGTCGGCGCCATGGCCGAGGCAGCCCGGGCCGCCGGAGTCCTGCTCATCACCGGCGACACCAAAGTGGTCGAGCGCGGCAAAGCGGACGGCGTCTTCATCAACACGACCGGCGTGGGCCTGCGGCCCGCCGGTTTCGCGCCCGCCCCCGCGTCTGCCCGGGTGGGGGACGCCGTGATCGTGAGTGGCCCCATCGGGCGCCACGGCATTGCGATCATGACGGCGCGGGAAGGTCTGGCGTTTGAAGCCGAGATCACGAGCGACACCGCGGCGCTCACGCCGCTGGTGGAGCGGCTGCGGGACCGCCTCGGCGAGGCGGTGCACGCACTGCGCGATCCCACCCGCGGTGGCGTGGCCAGCGCGCTCAACGAGATCGCCGCCGCCGCCGGAATAGGGGTCGTCCTGGATGAGGGCGCACTGCCGATCCCCGACCCGGTCGCGGCCGCCTGCGAGATGCTGGGGTTCGATCCGCTCTACGTCGCCAACGAGGGCGTGCTGGTGGCGTTCGTGCCCGAGCCACTGGCCGAGGACGCGGTGGAGGCGCTGCGCGGGCATCCGCTCGGGCAATCGGGCGGCGCGGATCGGGCGCGTCGTCGCCGCCCACCCGGGCATGGTCATTCTGGAAACGGCGCATCGGCGGGACCCGCGTCGTCGACATGCTGCCCGGGGATCAGCTGCCGCGGATTTGCTGAGCGCCGTCAGATCTCGGCGGGCGTCGCGCCTTGCGTCTGCGTGGGGGGAGAGGTCGAGGGCCCGCGCTCCGGCGCCAGCCGCGGCTCGGCCCCGAGCCAGTACAGCCCGTTCGCCATGATGCAGTACCCGGTGGCGGCGAACCACACCATCGCCGCGCCCACGAAGCCCGTGAATGAGAGCCACCATGGGCTGTGCACCATTGACAGTACCGAAGCGATGGAGATGTTGATCCCGACCGCCAGGTAGATGCGTCGCTCGAGGTACCACCGGTCCGTTTGCATGAAATACAGGTTCCCCCGCGTCTTCGCCCGCTCCCCCAGCATCGGTGTGAACCCGAACAGCCGAAGCAGGTTGCCCACGATACAGAATCCGGTCAACGCGACGGTGATCGAGGCGATCCCAGTGGCGATGATGAGCAAGGCCCACAGCGGGTGAACCAGTACCGCCAAGGTGGTGCTGATCAGGAGGACAATGCCGGCCACCAACCACACCGTCCGCTCGATGTACCAGCGGTGGGTGGGCACGATGTAGACGCCAGACCGTAGAGGCATGACCGCAACCATATCGCCGCGACCGGAACGGCGCCAGAGTCCGGGTCTCGCGACAATGAAGCTCTCTTCACCCTTGCTGGTTCGATGGCTTCACGCAGTGCCCGTTACGGTTTGTTTTACTAACCTCGACCCGGAGCCTGCGATGCCGCGCCAGGGGGTAACGGTCTTTCTGCTGTTTTTCGGTATTGCCACCCTCGATGCCTTGAATGAAGGTCGGTGGCTGCGGATCGCCTTCTGGCTCGCCATGGGCGTGGGCTTCGCCATTCTCGATTGGTGGGGCATTCGGAGAGCCCGTTGACCTCCCTTGGGAGGGAATGATCATGGCTACGCGCGACTGCACGACTCCTCAACTGCTGATCGACCGGTTTCTTCCCACATACGACGTGACTTACGTCTGCGAGACCAGCGTCTATGCATCGCCGCAGGATGCCTACACGGCCATCCGCGAGACGAATCTCCGCGACCCCATCGTGGATGCGCTGTTCGCGGTGCGTGAGCTCCCGCTCCGCATCGGGCGCCGGCTGCGCGGCGAAAAGCCGACGACCACCACACGGCCCAAGGTGACGTTCGGGGACATCGTCCAACTGGGGCCGGGTTGGGTACCGCTGGCCGAGGAACCGGGGGTCGAGCTCGTCATCGGCTCGGTGGGCCGGTTCTGGCGCAAGGACTATGGCGGCCGGCCCGTTACCGCAGACCAGTTCGTCCTGTTCCAAGAGCCCGGATACGCCAAACTCGCGATCAGTCTCGCCGCGCGGCCGGCTGGAACCGGATGCATCGTGCGCTATGAGGCTCGGACCGCCACGACCGATGCGTCCGCCCGGCGCACGTTCCGTCGGTACTGGCGTCTCATCGCGCCCGGGGTAGGGCTCGTCATGCGCCGCGTGCTGCGTCGCATCAAGGCGGAGGCCGAGCGGCCGGTCGCACTCGGCGTATGAGCACCGCGCCCGGAGTCCAACCGTCCAAGCGGGGGCTCGCGTTGCTGGGGTCGCTCAGCGCGACCCTGTTCGTCTTCTTCTGGTTCGTGCGCCCCTGGTATCTGCACTGGGGAGCGACCGACGAGGAAACGCGCCGAGCGCTGCCGGGCGACGAGATCATCGGGCACGCCAATCGCCAGGAGACCCGGGCCATCACCATTGATGCGCCCGTCGAGCGGGTCTGGCCCTGGCTGGCACAGCTCGGGCAGGATCGTGGCGGCTTCTACAGTTATGACCTGCTCGAGAATCTGGTCGGTTGCGCCATGCCGACTGCTGAACCTCGCCGTCGGCGGCATTCTCTTTTGGCCTCAGAAGAGACGCCAGCCGTCTGAACTGACGGAGCCTACCCGTTCACGGCTGGAGCAAGACGCGGTGCTGCGTCGATTGGGTGTAGCAGGCGACGGACTTCCGCGTCCTCGGTCTGCGTGAAATCCTCATACCAGTAGCCGACGGCGGTCAGCGGCTCCGGGGTGATCAAGCTGATCACGCGATCCGCTTGGTCTTCCAGCCGCGCGATCGCCTGACGGGCCGCGACCGGAACAGCGACGATCACCTGAGTCGCGCCGAGCCGCCGCGCGACGCCTACGGCCGCGAGCATGGTCGACCCCGTTGCCAACCCGTCGTCCACCAGGATCGCCGTCCGACCGTGAAGCTCGAGCGGTGGGCGCCCCTCGCGAAACGCTCGCTCGCGCCGTTCGATTTCGCCCCGCTCCCGTTCCGCACCGGCTTCGAACGTCTCCCCCGGCACGTCGAGGAATGACAGCATCTCCTCGTCAGCTACCGTCACACCGCGGCCGACTGCGCCGACGGCCAGCTCCGGTCGACCGGGCGCGCCGACCTTCCGCACCACGAGCACGTCAAGCGGCGCCCCGAGCACCTGCGCCACTTCGTAGGCGACGGGCACGCCCCCTCGAGGCAGGGCCAGCACGATGGGATCCTTCAGTCCGAGTCGGACGAGCTCGACGGCGAGCTCTCTCCCGGCTGAGCGACGATTGGAAAAAAGGCGGGGCACCATGGGGGGCCTCAAACCGATGAAGAAGGCGCCGCGTGCAGGATGGGTGAGCCGTTGCCCACGCCCCAAGAGACTGGCCAGCCCGACCGAGTCTCCCACAGTGCCTTGCGGCACCACCTTCCCTGCTATTCCCGCACGCTGCGCCTGGAAGGCAGCATAGCCGCCGGCAGGTGAGGCGTTTGGGAAATGAACATGAAGAGGAGTTCAGCCGCCGGGCCTAACGCGCTCGCAAGGCATTCAGGATCACGGCGACGTCCAATCCCTCCTGCATCAAGGCGCCGGCCGACGGCGGGATCAGCCCCAGGCTCGCCACCACCATCAACGCCCCGCTGACTCCGAGCCCGATCCCGATACTCTGGAGGATGATGCGGCGCATGCGCTGGCTCAGGGCGATGGCATCTCCCACCCGCCCGATGTCGTCCACCAACAGGACGACGTCGGCCGCCTCGGCGGACGCGGCGGGGCTGTGCTCGCCCATAGCGACGCCGACGGTCGCGGCCGCCAGCGCCGGAGCATCGTTGATCCCGTCGCCGACCATCACGACCGTGCCGAAACGGTGTTTCAGGTCCCCCACCGCGGTGACCTTATCGCCCGGGAGGAGATTGGCCCGCACGGTACGGATCCCGGCCTGCAGCGCGACGGCCTCGGCGCTCTCCTGCCGGTCGCCGGTGAGCATGACCGTTTCCACCACTCCCAGGTGGGACAGTCGCTGGATCAACGCCGGAACCTGATGGCGCAGCCGGTCCGCGAACGTAATCGCCCCGGCCAAGCGGCCGTCGATCGCGACGAAGGCCGTGGTCCCTTCCGCCGGACCACCGTGCACCGCCAACCCCCGGCTCGTGAAGTAGGCAGCCGACCCGACATCGACGACGTGGCCCTGCACCCGGCCCGTCACTCCGAGGCCCGGGGTCTCACGCACGTCTTCAGCTGGGAGCACGGGACCGAGCCGCAGTCCGGCTTCCGCCACGGCGTGGCCGAGATGGTGCGCCGAGAGCCCCTCGACCGCGGCGGCGAGGCGGAGCAGCTCGTCGGCGGACCGTCCGTCCATCACGATGACGTCCTGGACCAGCGGCCGGCCCAACGTCAGGGTGCCGGTCTTGTCGAACACGACCACCCGGGCCCGTCCCAACTGCTCGATGGCGGCGCCGGTCTTCACGATGACCCCATCGGCCGCAGCCCGGCTGATGGCGGCGATCACGGCCACGGGCGCCGCCAAGATGAGCGGGCACGGTGTCGCCACGACCAAGACGGCCAGCACGCTCACCGGCGAGCCGGTCACGACGTAGGCCACGCCGCACATCGCGAGCGTGACTGGCGTGAACCACACCGCAAATCGGTCCGCGATACGCACGATGGGCGGCTTCTCGCGCCGTGCCCGCTCGACCATCGCGAGGATCTGCTGGTATTGGCTCTGGGCACTGGGGCGCAACGCCCGCACGGTGAGCGCCCCATCCTGGTTGACGCTGCCGCTCATCAGCGCCGTTCCCGGCACTGCCCGGATCGGCAGCGGTTCGCCCGTCAGGGCCGACTGGTCCACGGCGGACGTGCCGGCGACCACCTCGCAGTCCACGGGAACCAGGTCTCCGGGTTTCACCATGAGCCGATCGCCGGCGCGTACCAGGTCGACCGGGACGTCCTCGAGCCCGGCGGCGAGCATGCGGTGGGCGATCTTGGGGGCGCGCGCCAGCAACGTTTCCAGCGAGGCGCTGGCCCGGTGCATGGCGTAGGTCTCGAGCGCCTCACCTCCGGACTGCATCAGCACCACCACGGCACCCGCGAAGTATTCCTGGAACACGACCGCCCCCACAATCGCGAGCATCGCCACCACGTCGGCGGCGAAGCGGCCGTGCACCATGCCCCACAGCGTCCGGGCGACGAGTGGCACGCCACCCGCGAGCAGCGTGAAGAAGAAGACCCGGTCCGCCAGGGCCGGGTCTCGAAACACGAAGCGCGTGACGAGCCCGGCGGTGAGACCGATGCCGGCCAGGGCCACCACGGGATACCGCGACAGCCCAAGGCGATCCTGGCGCATTCCTACAGGTACCGCTGGAACAGCATCATGGCGATCAGCGTCAGACTGGCCAGCATCGCCACCGGCGCCCTTCGGGCCTGTTCATAGGCCTCCGGGAGGAGCTCGATCAAGACCATGAATACCATGGCGCCGGCGGCGAAGCCCAGGCCGTACGGCAGGGCGGCGGAGAACTTGTCGACGAAGAGGAAGGCCGGCACCGCCATGAGCGGCTGCGGCAGCGACGAGAAAATGCTCCACCCGGCGCAACGCACTACCGGGACGCCCCGGGGGTGGAGCACGGCACTGATGGCCAACCCCTCTGGAATGTTGTGCACGGCGATCGCCACCGTGATCATCAGCGCCAGGGCCGCCGAGCCGCCGAAGGCCACTCCGACCGCAACTCCTTCCGAGAACGAGTGCACGGTCATCACCGTGACCACCATCAGCATGCGCCGCGCCCCGGCGCCCCGGACGGTGCCGAACTCAGCTTCGTGCCCCGACAGCAGACGGTCGGCGGCGAGCACGAACAGCACGCCACACATGGCTCCGGCGACGGTCGGCCAGGCGCCAAACCGCGTCCCTTCCGCGAGCAGACCAAAGCTCGCTCCCAGCATCAGACCGGAGGCAACCGCATTCGCATACGCGACCACCCGGGGCGACACGGTGCGGACAAAGGCGAACGGGAGCGCGCCGAGCCCCGTCGCGAGGGCGGTCAGAAGGGCGTACCCGAAGACCGCGATCACCACGGGCACGCTCACGTCCCCCCGTTGCTGAACAGCACCACGATCCCCATCGCCACGATCGTCACCAGCGCGACACTCCGGCGACCGACCTGGCGATAGCACTCCGGCAGCAGCTCGGCCATGACGAGATAGATCAGCGCTCCCGCCGCGAAGCCCAGGGCCCAGGACAAGAGCGACGGCGCGGCCGACACGATCGCGAACGTCACGATGGCGAGGAGCACCTGGCTCGCATTCGCCGCGACCGACAACCCTGCCGCGTCACGGACCCGCACTCCCCGGCTCGTCAGTATGGTGCTGAACACGGTCGCCTCGGCCACGTTGTGAACGGCGATCGCCAGCGCCAGGAAAATGCCGAACGAGCGGCTCACGGCCATCGCGGCGCCGATCGCTACGCCCTCGGAAGCGGCATGCAGCGAGGTGATGAGCAGAACCTGATAGCCGTACGTCGAACTCGCCTCGTCGAGGCGATTCAGGTCGAGATCCTCCGTCCGCGCCGCGGCGTGGGTGAAGAACACGAAGCCGACGCCCAGTGCCGCGCCGGCCGCACCCGACAGCAGCAGACGATCGAGACCAGCCACCATGAGGGCATAGGCGGCGCCAAGCATGCATCCGGCGGCGAGCGCGTTGGCCCAGCCGATCCACGCGATGGGCAGGCGCTCCCGGAGTACCAGCGGGGCCGCCCCAAATCCGGCGGCCCCAGCAGCGACGGCGGAATACAGGAGGACGGTGAGAATCGGGTCCAACCGCTTATGCCCTTTCTCCCGCCCCCCTGCAGGATTTCAGAACGGCTTGAAGCCCGGTGAGCCGAACCGGTGCATCTGCAGATGCTGCCATAGGGGGACGGCGTACGCGACGAGAACGATGACGATAGCCACGACGGTCCACAGGCCAAAGCGGTCGAGCCAGCCTGCCTTGTTCGCCACCGGCTCGAGCGACTCGGCCCATTCGAACGGCTCGGGCTGCTGCTGCTTCTTGCCGGCGAGCCAAGTGCCGAGCATGACCAGCACGAAGCAGGCGGCGCTCGCGAACAGGAGTAGCCCACCCACCGCCGACACCCCGGTGAGGATCTTCCAGTGCGCGGCCGCGGGGCTGCCGCCATAGCTGGCGTCGTAAATGCGGCGCGGCATCCCCATCAGGCCCGTGATGTGGTTCGAAAAGGAAAACAGCGCCATGCCGAGAAACCACAGATATGGCTGGACTCTGGCCAGGAGGCCGAGCTCCAGGTCGCGGCCCAACAGGCGGGGCAGCACGTAGTAGGCCGTTCCCATGAACGTCAGGGCGACCGCGCTGCCGACCGTCAGGTGGAAATGCGCCTGGATCCAGGCGGTGTTGTGCACGACGGAGTTCAGCATGTAGGAGGAGTTGATGGCACCCCCGATGCCGCCCACCGCGAACAGCAGCATGGCCAGCACGACGCTCGAGAACGTCGGGTTCGCCCACGGCATCTTGCCGAGCCAGTTCAGCAGCCCGGTGGCACCCTGGGCCCGCCCGGCCGTTTCCATCGACGCTGTGATGGTGAAGGCCGTGATGAAACTCGGGAACAGAATCCACATCGTGATCATCGAGTGGAGGAACTTCCAGGCCGCGGGGATGGCTGGATCCATGAACTGATGGTGGAAGCCGACCGGCGTCGACAGCAACAGGAACAGAATGAACACGAGCCGCCCCAACGGATCACTGAACAGCTTTCCTCCGGCGACCTTGGGAAAAATCGTGTACCAGACGACGTACGCCGGGAGCAGCCAGAAATAGACCAGGGGATGTCCGAAATACCAGAACAACATCCGGGCCAGCATCGGATCGACCGTCGGCGTGATCCCCAGCGACCATGGGATGAGCAGCACCACGTCTTCTATGGCGACGCCCAGGGTGGCGATGAGCCACAGCACCGCCGTCACCAGCATGCCGTGCATGGCAAGCGGGACGGGCTGGGTCGGATGTTCACGCCGCCACGCCCGGTACGACAACACCATGGTCGCGCACCAGAACCAGCTGCCCACGATGAGGAGCGCGGCGCCGATGTAGAAGGCCGGATGGGCCTGCAGCGGCGGGTAGAACGTGTACAGCACGCTGGCTTTTCCGGCGAGGATCGCGCCGGCGGCAAGCACGGTCCCCAGGAGTGCCACCCAGAAGCCGGTCCAGGCCAGGCGCGGGCTGGCGAGCGGACGGTTGAGCGTCCGCGTGGCCACGACGTAGCCGAACGCCATGATAAAGAACGTCGTAAAGACGAGCGCCATCAGAACGCCATGGGCCGTCACCGACAGGTAGTACATCTTGGCGCTGCGGAACGGCAGATCGAGGCTGGCACGCGACAAGGCCTGCATCATCGCCATGGCCGAAGCGACGGCAAACGCGGAGAACGCCACGGCGAAATTCGCGACCGGGAGGCGGTCGGCTCGGTTCATGGCGCGGCCTCCACGATCAGCTTGGCGGACATCAAATGGTGCCCGGCGCCACAGTACTCATTACACACAATGAGGTACTCGCCCGGTTGCGCGAAGATCGTCGTGAACTGGCTCACGTAGCCGGGGACGACCATCGTGTTGCCATTGGTGCCGACGATCTGGAACCCATGCGTCACATCGACGCTGGTGAGCCGGAACGTGACCGGCTTGCCGGCCGGCACATGCACCTCGGCGGGGTTGAAGGCGAACATCATGCCGACCATGACCACGGTCGCCCCCCGCTCGGTGCGGGTGACGCCACGCGAGGCGAAGCGCGGATCCGCGAACACCTTGGTGGGATCGATCGTCTCCACATGGCTGGGGGGTTGCAGCGCGCTGGCGCCGTACCCGACCGCCACCGTGATGGCGAACCCCGCGATGATCACGGCGGCCGCCCACATCCAGATCTTCTCGTAGAACGCGACGTTCATGGCGTCACGCCGCCCCGCCGGAGATAGATCAGGAGGTACACGGCGAACCAGCTGAGCACGAAGAACGCCGCGTACACACCGACCAGGAACAGCGTCCCACGGGGGTGCTGGCCCTGCGTTGCTTCAGGCATTGGCGACTCCTTGGAAAGGCGGCGGCGGTGGGCACCACCACCGGTCTCAGGTCAATACTGCGACTGCAAGTAGGCGAACCCCGGCGCCAGGCCCGAGCGCCACGCCTGCTCGACCGCCGGAGTGAACTGGGGATCCCGCGTCCTCACGGTTTCGATGAGGCATTCGAGAAACGGCGGGTACAGCGATGGATCGACGCCGAGATCCCGACGACTGTGGCGCTCGGCCACCCGCGCGAGAATGTTCGGTCCCTTGTCCGGCTGCCCCGGGTAGCTGAGCAGTAAGCCGATGGCGTGCTGCAACATCTTGTGTTGCCGCTCAAACGCCGTGTTGACGAACATCACCTTCGCTTCGGGCCGCAGCGCGAAGAACCGAGTGTAGAAGGCAGCAAAAAAATCAGGCGCGGCGGAGCTGCGCTCGTAGCTCGCGCGGGCGATGGCCATGGCCCCGGACACGTCCACGTGCATCGCCCGCTATGCCTTCGCGGGAACCGGAAAGTCCACTTCAACGCACACGGTGTCACCATCCCGCTTCGCCACCCTGATCTGCCCGCCGTGCAGCCGGGCGATGGCCGCCGCGAGCGTGAGACCGAGTCCGGTTCCCGACCGGCGGCTGCGCGCCTGGTCAACGCGATAGAAGGGTTCGAAGATGTGCGGCAATTCCTGCGCGGTGATGCCCGCTCCCGAGTTCTCCACGGTGAGATGCAGTCCTTCCGCCGCGCCGTCGGTGATGATGCGGATCCGGCCTCGGGGGTCAGAGTACTGCACCGCGTTGTCCATTACCTCGTCAATCAGGTGTTGCACGAGGCCTGGATCGAGCGGTGGTCGGCTGAGGGCGGGGGCGACCTCCCGCTCCACGGCGAGCTGCTTCCCGGTGATCTCACCGTCGAGACGAGCGAGCGACGCGTCCACGAGCGCCATCACGTCCGTCGGCTCGCGCTGCGGGGTGATCAACCCCGCTTCGACCCGATTGATCAACAGCAGCTCTTCCGTCATGGTGGTCATCCGGTCGATCTCCTCCAGCGCGCTGTGCAGGACGCGCCGATACTCCTGGAGACCCCGGTCCGCTCGCAGCGCGACTTCGATCTCGCCCCGTAACGCAGTGAGGGGCGTGCGCAGCTCGTGGCTCACGTCGCCTGTGAAGCGCCGTTGGGCGCCGAACGCCTCGCTCAGCCGGTCGAGCATCCGGTTGAGGACCGCGACCAGACCGCGGAACTCTATCGTGGTGGCGTACGTGGAAATCCGCTGGTCCAACGTGCCGGCCTCGATATGGGTCGCCTGCTCGGCGATCTGCAGCACCGGCTGTACCGCAGCGCCGGCGAGGTGCCAGGCCCCGATCAGCGTGGCGCCGGTGCCGAGGATGACGATGCCCAGGAGTACCGGGACGAACGCCGACGCAGGGATGGGAGTGATCTGGGGTCCGAGCATGCGGGACGCGGCCCACCAGATGGCGACCGAAACTGCGGCGAGTCCGACGGCCATCGTCGCCGCGAACCGCACGGCGAGCGTGCGCCGGAGCGACGGCATCAGGCGCTCTGCAGGCTCTCGTCGGGCAGCTGAAGCCGGAAGCCGACACCGCGCTCGGTGTGAATCAACTCCTGCCCGGCCGCCTCGCGCAGCTTGCGGCGCAGGTTGCCGACATGCACGTCGACCACATTGCTTTCCGGATCGAAGTGCATGTCCCACACCTTCTCGAGCAGATCGGTGCGCCGCACGACCTCCTCGGGATGGAGCAGGAAATGCTGCAGCAGGTGGAATTCCTTGGGCGTCAGGTCCACGGCCTTGCCCTTGACGCGCACTTTGTGTTTCAGACGGTCCAGCTCCACCGGCCCATACACCAGAAGCTCGAGCCGCGCCGATCCGCCGCGCCGCACCAGCGCCCGCACCCGCGCCAGCAGCTCGTCGAACTTGAAGGGCTTGGTGAGGTAGTCGTCGGCGCCCGCATCGAGCCCCCGCACCACGTCTTCGGTCGCGTCCCGGGCCGTCAGCATCAGGATCGGCATGCGCCGTCCCTCCCGCCGTAGCTCTGCGGCCACCTGCAGGCCGGTCTTCTTGGGGAGCATCACGTCGAGCACCAGGAGATCGTACTCGTAGACATGTGCCAGCATTGTCGCTTCATCGCCGTCGGGCGCCACATCAACCGCGTAGCCTTCCTCGCGCAGCCCTTGTTCGATGAAGCCTGCGACCTTCCGGTCGTCTTCCACCACGAGGATTTTCATGAGAGAGAGGATAGGACCGGCGGCTTGAACCCTTTCTAAGGGTAACGTGAAGGAATCTTCACGTTCTGGGGATCTGGGGAAGGCTCAGGACAAAGGTCGCACCGTGCCCAATCGCGCTCTCAACGGAAAGGCTGCCCCCTAGAACCTCCGCCAGACGCCGTGACACTGGCAACCCCAACCCGGTCCCCAATCCCGAGTGGGGATCGAACCGCTCGAACGGCTCAAAAATGCGTTCGTGCAGCTCGATCGGAATGCCCGGTCCGTCGTCCTCGACCGCGAAATCGACGCTGCGCCCGTCACCGCGCAGCGCGACTCGAATGGTTCCGCCGGACGGGCAGTGTCGCACCGCGTTGCTCAGCAGGTTGGTGAGGATCTGTTGCAGCCGGACGGGGTCGGTCTCGAAGGCGGCGAGGTCCGCCGGCGCCTCGACCTGGAACGACACCCCCTTTTCCTCCGCCGCAGGCTCGAAGCCCGTGAGGGCACGCCGGACGGCGAGGGCGGGTTCGACGGCGCGATGGACGGGCCGCACTTTGCCGGCGTCGAGCCGCGACAGATCGAGGAAGTTGTTCAACAACGTGATCGTTCGCTCGGTGCCTTCGAACACCTCCTGCGCCGCTTGCGCCGTGGTCTCGGGTGTCCGGCGCTGCACCAGCCGCTGCGCCCAGCCGTACACGCCGGTGAGGGCGTTGCGCAATTCGTGATTCATCATTGCAAAGAAGAGGTCGCGCTGGCGTTGCATCCCCTGCACCTGCTCGAGCAGGCGCGCGTTCTCCACGGCTACCGCCGCCTGGCTGGCCAGCAGTACGGCGATGCGCTCGTCCTCCGCATCGAACTCGGCGGCGTTGGTCTTCTCCGTGAGATAGAGGTTGCCGAACACCGCCTTGCCGGTCGTGATCGGCACGCCAAGAAACGACTTCATGGGTGGATGGTGCGGGGGGAAGCCGTGCCGCCGCGGGTCGAGGTTCAGGTCCGCGGTGCGGATTGGTCGCGGATCACGGATCACGAGCCCGAGGAGGCCATGTCCCCGGGGCAGGTCGCCGATTCGCTTGCGTTGCGCTGCGTCCAAGCCAGAGGTGACGAATTCGACCAGGCCCGTTCCCGCCTCGTCGAGCACTCCCAGCGCCGCGTAGCGCGCGCCGACCACGTCCCGGGCAGTGTCCACCACCTGCTGCAACACCCCCGGCAGAGTGTGTTGGGCGTAAATCGACACGCCGGCCGAGAGCAGCCGATGAAATCGCTCCTCCACCCGACTGCCCTCACCGCCGCGCCGGGTATACGGTGCGGAGTCGGCAGTGTGGGACGGACGCTTGCCTGGCATGGTAGGGAAAACCTGGCCGGTCCGGCCGCCGCGCGCTAGGCTGTGGGCCATGGACGCGAACAGGTACGCCGCACAGGATATCTTGCGGGATGCAGCACCCGTCTGGGTGCGGGCGATGCGACCCGATGACAAGGGCCGCCTCTCGCTGTTCCACGGGCGGTTGAGCCCCGAATCCATCTACCTCCGCTACTTCGAGTACAAGCCGGTGCTCTCAGACCGGGACCTGCGCTATCTCACCGAGCTGGATTTCGACCGCCGGGTGGCCCTCGTGGCGACGCGCTCTCCCGAGGCGGATGCGCCACTCGTCGGCGTGGCGCGCTTTGACGTGCTCCCGACCCACGCCGGAGCGCCGGTGCGGGCGGAGCTGGGCATCGTGGTCGAAGACGCCCACCAGAACCAGGGCGTTGGGACCGTGCTCTTGAAACACCTGCTCGGGATCGCGCACGATCACGGCATCCACGAAATCACGGCCGAGGTCCTGCCCCAGAACTCGCGGATGCTCGAGCTCGTGGCCGGGGCCGGCGTGCCGGTGCAGCGTGCGCTCGACCAGGGGGTCATCCGCCTAAGGGTGTAACGGACCGTGAGGGTCGGCGAGGCCCTCACCGCGGGCTCGGCGCGCCGGCGTGTTGGCGGGCCGGACGGCGCTGTGGGGCGCGCGGCTCAGACTGCGCGGCTTCCACCGGCACGACCAGCACCGACGTGGGAAGGTGGTTCAAGAGCCGCTCCGTGGTACTGCCCACGAGCAGCCGCTCCCTCCACCCCTTCCCGTGCGAGCCGACCACCACGAGATCCACGCCCCGCTGAGCGGCTTCGTGCTGGATCACGTCAACCACGTGTCCGCTGGCCGCCACCGTCTCGATGCCTACCTCGCCGAACAGGGGCCACACACGGCGCTGCAGCGCGTGCGTGGCTCGCCGTGAGTACTCCGACAGACTGAGCGGCGTCGTGACTACCGACAGCGGCACGGGTGGCTCGATCACGCTCAAGGCAATGAGCTCGGCGCCCAGCGCCGTCGCCAGGCTCCGCGCCAGCGCCGCCGTCGGCGCGGCCGCCTCCGACACATCCACGGCCGCCAGAACACGATGGAACACCGCGTCGTCCCCCCGCTGAGCCGTGACCAGGACCGGCCGCCCGGCGCTCCGCACGGTGTCGATTGCGGTGCTGCCTCCCACCCAGCGGCCCAACACCGAATGGTGCTTGCCGCCCAGCAGGATGACGTCGGCGTCCACCTCGAGCGCCACGTCACGCAGCACGAGGGCCGGCCGACCACACCGGACCATCAGACCCCGGATCACGGCTTCCGGGGCGTGCCCGATGAGGGCCCGGGTGATCGCCGTTCGTTCTCCGTCTACCAACGACGCCCGAAGGTCCTCCGCGCGGTACGCCAAATCCTCATCCGCAAACGCGACCCACCATTCGCGCACGGCATGGACCGGGATGCACTCACCACCGAACGCCTGCGCCAAGCGGGCGCCGAGCGCGAGGGCGGCCGCCGCTTGGGGCGAATCGTCCACCCCGACGAGAATCCGTTTCCAGGGCATGGGGCCCTCCTCTCCCTTGAACGTTCCGGATCTTGCCCTGAGAGGAGTGTGAAAGTCTCTTGAGATTCGCTTCCACCCGGAGCGACCAGGCGCGCGGGGCCCTCACTCCAGCTTCACACACATTTCAGGGGTGCGACGCCAGTTTGCATCCGTGGAAAGGGGACAATCGATGCACCTGCACCGCGTGTTAAGTGCCGTCAGCTTGTACACCCCAGCCCCCAGGGCCGCGCTGGCCGCTGCTGAGGTCGCGGCGCTGGCGCATGCCGAGTTGACCGTGCTCACCGTCCTGAAGGATCCGTGGGAGTTGGTGCGGGCCGACGAAGTCGAGGATATCCGACGTGCCCACCGCGGCTCACCGGCCGCGCTCGCGACGGAGCGGGCCCAAGCGCGTCTCAAGACCTTAGTCGGGCCGGCCGTGCTGTCGGCCCCGAGCGTCGCGTACCGGACCGCGTTCGGGATGCCCAGTGTGGAGATCGCCCGTTGCGCCGAGGAGATCGGGGCCGACCTGATCGTGATCGGTCGTGGGACCGAGATCGTGCAAAGCCGGGAGGAGAGCGTCACCGCGGCGACCCTGCGGCGCACTCGAGTCCCGGTTCTCGTTGCGCCGTTGCACCATGGGGTGGTGCGCCACATCCTGGCCTGCGCGGACGACTCGCCCAACTCGTCCTCCGTGCTGGACGCCGCGCTGGCGATGGGCGAGTACTACGACGCGCGGGTCGTGGCCCTGCATGTCGAGCCGACCGGTGCCAGCGGTGTGGTGCCGGGGGAGAGCCGGCCCTGGCTGCGGTCGCTGGATCGCGCCCGCGAGGACCGTGGAACCGCAGTCGCCGAATGCGAAACAGCCGTACGCCAGGGCGACCCGGCGACCGAGATTCTCGCCCAGGCGGCAACCGACCATACGGATTTGCTGGTGTTCGGCTACCGGCGCGGGCTGCACTACGGAGATGCGGCGGCGATCGGGACCGTGGCCGTGCGCTTGGTGCGGCACACAGAGTGTGCGCTGCTGGCAGTACCGGTCTAACCTCCTACATTGTTGAAACCCAGATCCCGGCCACCGCGGCGACGATGTCGGTCTGGGAGATGACCCCGACCAGCGCTCCCCGGTCTTCCACAAACAGCCGCTGCACCTTCTCGTCGATCATGCGGCGCGCCACCACGCGCACCTCTTCGCCCGGATGCGCGGTGCGGGCCCAAGCGGTCATGATGCTGAGCACCAAGGTGCGCTCGAACAGCAGCTCACGGTCCGCCGGATCGTGACAGCGGCTCTCGGCCGCCAACACATCGCGCGTCGAGCAGATCCCCACTGCCCGACCGTGCCGGTCGATCACGGGAAGAGCGGACACGCCTTCGTCCATCAGGACGGCGATGGCGTCGGCCACGGTGGCCTCGGCGTCGATCGTCTGCAACTTCGTGCGCATGATGTCGGCGACTTTCATATGGCCCCCTAGAGCCTGGCGCCCGCGACGGCGCCTACAATGTCCGATTGCGACAGGACGCCGACGAGCTTGCCTTCGTACTCAACGAACACGCGATGAATCTCCCCGTACAGCATCTGGCGGGCCGCCTCGTGCACATCCGCGTCCAGGTCGACGGTCACCGGCTTGGACGTCATGATGTCGCGCACCGTCGTCGCTTCCAAAATGGTGGCGCGACGGTCCCCGTCGGACACTTCGGATAAGAGCTGTAGGACATCAGTGCTCGAGATCACCCCCAGCAGCCGATCGTGGTGGTCCACCACCGGCAAGGCCGACAGATGCTGCTCAGCGAGGGTGGACACGGCCTCCGCGACGGTCTCGTCGGGGCCGATGGTCTCGAGCGTCGTCCGCATGATGTCGGCGACTTTCATGTATCCCCCTTGGCGGTGGGTCGCAGTGTCCTGCATCTCCAAGGTCACCCGCTGGAGTTGAAGACGGGATGAAGGGGGCCTGAAGGGATGTGGGCAGTTTTGCTACAGCCGAGCCACAACCGCCTGGAATCGGGGATCGCTACGTAACGAGGCCAAGTCGGAATCGGTCTCGACCCAGCCACGCAAGCCGAAGCCGAAATCGACGGCTTTTTCCAGGCTCGCCAGGGCCTCTTCGCGCTCACCCTGCACGGCGAAGAAGCAGGCGGCATTGTAGAGCATGCCGGAGTCTTCCGGATCGATCGCCAAGGCCCGCCGGATCCACTCGAGCCCCCGCTCACGCTGGCCCACATGGCCCAGCTCGATGGCGCCCAGGCAGAGCGCGCGCGGGTCATCGGGGTTGAGCTCGGCGTGCTTCTCCACCAGTACCAGCGCCCGTTGGTGCATGGCCTCGGCATCCGCCATGCGTCCGAGCCCTTCATAGGTCTGTGATAGGAATGACGGCGCCTGATAGTCATCGGGCCGCAGCCGGCACGCTTCCTCGAACGACACCGCCGCCTCCGCCAACCGCCCTTGCTGATAGCGCGCCCGCGCCTGGAAGTAGTGCGCTTCGAACAGTTTGGGGTTGAGCCGGATGGCGGTCGCGAACGCCTGGTCGGCCTCGTCGTATCGCTCCGAAAACGCCAGCGCCAGCCCGCGTGACGTGTGGGCTTCGGCGAGCTGGGGATCGATCTCGAGCGCCTTGCGGCTCGCCGTGTCCGCCTGCTCCAGGTGTGCGGCGCTGGCATCCCAGTACGTGTAGATGAAGGAGCAGCAATCGGCGATACCGGCGTACGCGAGCGCATAGTTGGGATCGACCTCGATGGCCCGCTCGAACATGCGCCGCGCATACTCCACGCCCTTGCGGCGCCACTGATGGAAGAACTGCCGGCCCCGCAGATAGCATTCGTAAGCCTGCACGTTGGCCGTTGGCGCTTTCTCAATGGCGCGCTTCTCGTCTTCGCTCAGCACCACCCGCAGCGCCTTCACGATGCTCCCGGCGATCTCCTCCTGGATCGCGAACACGTCTTCCATGTCGCGGTCGTAGCGGTCCGACCACAGATGGTAGCCGTCGGCGACGTTGATGAGCTGTGCGGTAATGCGCAGCCGGTTACCGGCCTTACGCACACTCCCCTCGAGGACGGTCCCGACCTTCAGCTTCCGGCCGATCTCCCCGATGTCCTCGTTCTTTCCCTTGAACGCGAACGCCGAGGTGCGCGACGCGATGTTTAGCTGGCCGACCTTCATCAGGGCGTTGATCAACTCTTCCGCCATGCCCTCGCAGAAATACTCCTGATCCCGCTGGGGACTCATGTCCGCGAACGGCAGCACCGCGATCGATTTGGCCGCGACCGTGGCCGGTGCCGCACCGGGTGGGGTGCTCGCCCCCGGGCCTGGCAAGAGTGCCTGCGCGAACAGCGCCGGCGTCGCAAACCGATCCGCCGGGGTCTTGGCCAGCGCCTTCAACACGGCCTGGTCGATGACGTCCGTAACGGCGTCAACGACGCCGCGCAGCGACGGCACAGGCGTCGTAAAACACTGAGCGATGATCGATTGCGCCGTGGGACCGGTGAACGGCGTGCGGCCGCTCAGCATTTCATAAGCGAGGCAGCCGAGGCTGTACACGTCGCTGCGCCCGTCGAGCTCGGCTTCTCCGGCCGCCTGCTCGGGGCTCATGTAGGCTGGCGTCCCGACGCTCGTTCCCGTTTGCGTCAACGTGTCGGCGGCCGCCGCCGTCACCGCCTTGGCAATGCCGAAATCGGTCACCATCGCCTCGCCGTCGTGGAGCATGACGTTTTCCGGCTTGATGTCTCGATGCACGACCTGGTGACGATGGGCGTAATCCAGCGCACTCGCGACCGCGCGAGTGATCTGCAACGCGTCCACCAGCGACAGCTGCCGCTCGCGCTCCAGCCGTTGCCGCAGCGATTCCCCTTCGACATAGGGCATGACGTAGTACAGCAGGTCGTCGGCCTGGCCCGAGTCGTACAACGGAACGATGTGGGGATGCTGGAGTCGCGCCGCGATCTGGATTTCGCGCAGGAACCGGTCCGGTCCCAGGTTCACCGCCAAGTGGGGGTGCAATACCTTGAGCGCCACCGGACGGTGGTGTTTCAGATCCTGGGCCAGAAACACCGTCGCCATGCCGCCGCGGCCGATCTCCCGCTCGACCTGGTAGCGCTCCGCAACGGCGGCCCGCACGCGATCCTGAAGGTCCATCATGGGAGGTCAAAGATACCTCGCTGAGGACTTCGTGAAGGAGGTGTCCGGATTCGCCGCGGTCTAACTCCGTCTTCACGCTGCGTCCACGTCACCACGATGACCGAACGGCCCGCTACTCCCTGTGGGGAGCGCGAGCCGTCCGACGCACCGGTTACCCGGAGTCGAGGAATTGACTTCCTCGTTCTTCTTCCCGCAGCGGCCGCGTACTGATTGGTTGCGGCTTGGCTTTGGGAGCTCCGGCTTCTATCCGCATCAGGCTGAACGAGCCCGATGTTTCGCCGGTGTGAGCGCTGCAAGTCAGTCGAATCGCTGATCGACCTCTTGCACAGCACGTCGGGGCGCCAGGCCGACGTAGATGAGACTCGCGATCCGCCTCATCGCTTCAGGCGAGGTGATCACCCGGATCATCGCTTCCCGTTCCGTTGCCGGTGCCGAGAATCTCCCCGGCTCACCTGAAGAACAGACTGAAGCTCACACCCCAACTCTGAAGGCACCTGAAAGCTCGTGTGCAGAGGCCTTCAAGACCGCTCCCTGGCCCGGGCCTTCACGTCGCCGCGCTGTCGGCGGACGTAGTCTAGCAGCTGGTGGAAACTCTAACCCCTGTTTCACGCAGTCCTTAGCCCCTGCCGGATAGGCTGGGGCATGTTCGCACGCCCGATTCGTCTGTTCAGGCTATGGGGCATTCCGGTCCGGTTCGATCCGAGCTGGCTCGTCATCGCGGTCCTCGTTTCCTGGTCACTCGCTACCCAGTTGTTCCCGGCATGGCAGCCCGGCCTGTCCCGCTCCGCGTACTGGACGATGGGCATCGTCGGAGCGCTGGGGCTCTTCGCCTCGATCGTGGTGCACGAGCTGTCCCACGCCCTGGTGGCGCGGCGACATCGGATCCCCATCCGGGGGATCATCCTGTTCCTGTTTGGCGGCGTAGCCGAGATGGGCGCCGAACCACCAAGTGCGAAGTCCGAGCTGGTGATGGCGATCGCGGGGCCGATCACGAGCATCGCGATCGGGCTCGTCGCCCTGACGGGCGCAAGCCTGACGGGGTTGTGGCCCATCCCGGTCACCACGGTGCTGTCCTACCTCGGCGCCATCAACCTGGTGCTCGCCGTGTTCAATTGCCTTCCCGCGTTCCCCTTGGACGGCGGGCGTGTCTTCCGGGCGCTGCTGTGGCACCGGAACGGAGACTTGGTGCGGGCAACCCGCACCGCGACACGGGTGGGAACCGCGTTCGGCGTGTTGCTCATGGGCCTCGGCGTGACGCGCCTGCTGTTCGGCGACCTGATCGGCGGCCTGTGGTCGTTCCTGATCGGGATGTTCCTGCTTCAGGCCGCCGACGCCTCGTACCAGCAAGTCCTTGTGCGCCGCGCGCTCGACGGGGAGTCGGTGCGACAACTCATGACCGTCGGTCCGATCACCGTTCGCCCGAGCATCACTCTCACCGAGTTCACTGACTCGTACGTGTACCGCTACCACCACAAGCTCTTTCCGGTACAAGACAACGGCCGACTGCTGGGAGTGATCTCGACCGATCAGGTGCGCCAGGTGCCGCGAGCGGAATGGCCGTTTCGCAAAGTCAGCGCCGTCGCGGTGCCGCTCTCGAACACGACGACGGTGGCACCGGACACCCAGGCCTTGGAGGCACTGACCCGCATGCGCGAGCAGCGCCAATCGCGGCTGCTCGTCGTCGAGCACGGACGGCTGGCCGGCATGGTCACGGCGCAGGATCTCCTCAATTTCCTGACTCTCAAGCTGGAGCTGGCACCATGATGCCCAATTTCGCCGCCCCCATCGCGGACGGGGTTCCCGAACCGGTGCATGTACCAATCGACAATCGGTTCGCGCTGCCGGGGACGCTGTCCCTTCCCCCGCATCCCGTGGGCATCGTGGTGTTCGCCCATGGCAGCGGCAGCTCGCGCCGTTCGCCCCGCAACCTGTTCGTAGCCGAGCGGCTGTTCGAGGCCAACCTCGGCTGGCTGCTGTTCGATCTCCTCACCGACGCGGAGGCGCAGTCCCGCACGAACGTGTTCGACATCCGGTTCCTCGCTGAGCGGCTGCAGACGGCGACTGATTGGGTAGCCTCCTATCCCGCGACCCGGGGACTGCCGATCGGCTATTTCGGCGCCAGCACCGGCGCGGCCGCGGCACTCTGTGCCGCCGCGGAGGATGAGCGCATCCGCGCCGTGGTATCCCGTGGCGGGCGTCCCGACCTGGCAGGGGAAGCGTTGCGAGACGTTCGAGCCCCGACGCTGCTGATCGTGGGCAGCGCCGATCCGGCCGTCCTGGAGTTGAACCTTCAGGCGCTCGCCCTACTGGGCGGCGTCAAAGAGCTGGTGGTGGTGCCGCGGGCCACACATCTCTTCGAAGAACCCGGCACGCTCGCCACGGTCGCGACCCACGCGACGGAGTGGTTCAAACGCTACTTGTCGGAGCCGGTGGCAGCAGGTCCAACCCGGGCGGGCGCGGCGATCGGTGTTTGAGGGAGGACGCCGATGTAGGGCAGCGTGCGGAACTGGTTGTCGTAATCCAGCCCATAGCCCACCACCCAGCGGTCGGGGATGTCGAATCCCACGTAGTCCACACGAACATCGGCCGGGAGGCGGCTCGGCTTGCGCGTCAGCGCGCACGTCTTGAGAGATGCGGGCCGGCGGACTTCGAGTGAGTGTTGAAGGTAGACGAGCGTGTCGCCGGAATCGACAATGTCCTCGACCAGGAGTACATGCCGTCCCGTGATGGGCACGCGCAGATCCATGATCAGGCGAACGGGTCCGGTGGGTGTCGCGCCGCGCTCATAGTGGGACAGGGCCATGAAGTCGACGCTACAGGGAATCGTCAGTCGACGGGACAGGTCCGCCAGGAAGATGAACGCCCCACGCAGCACCCCGACCAGCACCAGGTCGTCCGCGTCGGCATAGTCGGCCGAGATCTGCCTTGCCAGCTCGCCTACTCGCGCGGCGATCGCCGCCTCGGAGATCAGCGGTGGCGGAGGAGCCGCCAGGCTAGAGGTCACGACGGCGCCGTCCCAGCCAGCACGACTCGGCTCCACGAACCCACAGGACTCCAAGGGAGAGAGTGAACGCCAGTCTAGCCGGGCGGGTCGCGATGACGAATGAAGGCAGCGTGAAGGGGGCTTCACCTGGTCGAAGCGCCCTTCCACCGGTGTTCAGGTTCGCTTCATGAAGGGGCGAGCATCTTGCGCGTGGACCCGAGAATCGGAGGCGGTATGGCGTGGAAATCGATCGTCGTGGGAGTGGATCCGTCACCGGCAGCCGCGCGCGCGGCCCAGGTGGGATTGAGAATCGCCGCCGCCGCCGACACGGACTGTGAGTTGGTCCACGTGACCCGCGACTCGTGGAGCTTGGTGGCCGAAGGGGGGCTCCAGGCACAGGCGGCGGCGTTCCGCGCCGCGGCCTTACACGAAGTGCGTGCGCGCATCGAAGCGTCGCTTGGCGGCGAAGTCCCATGGGACGTGTTGCACGACCTGAGGGTCCGGGAAGGATGGGCGCCGGCCGCCCTCGATGACGAGGTGCGGGAATCCGGTGCCGAGCTGCTCGTGCTGGGCGCCAAGCATCACACCACGTTAGGACGGTGGCTGGGCGGCAGTACCGTGCACAACGTGGCGCGCATGCTGCGCGTGCCCATGCTCGTCGTGGGATCCCCGCCGCCGGCGATTCGTCGGGTCCTGGTCGCCGTCGATACCTCGTCCGCGGCGCGCCCCACGCTCGAGTTCGCCGAAAAATTCGCCGATCTGTTTGCGGCAGAGCTCCGCGTGCTGAACGTCATCGAGCCGCTGCCAACTATCCCCGAGCTTCCGCCGCCGATGCACGCGGGGGATTACGAACGGCTGTTGGAGGAAGAGTGCGCCCAGAAGGTGTGGCCGCTGGTGGCGCCCGATGCGGAGAAGACCACGCGCCACGCATCCGCGGAAACCGGGATCGCCGCAGAAGCGCAGGAATGGCAGGCGGATGTGGTGGTCGTCGGGTCCCACGGCAAGGGCTTCGTGGAGCGGATGCTGGTCGGCAGCGTCACGGAACGGCTGCTCAATCAGCTGCCGTCCCCGATGTTGCTGGTGGTGCCGGCCGGCCGGACCGCGCCGCGGGCGCCCAGCCCGGAGCGGGAGATGCAGACCGCCGCGACAGTGCCGTAGGAAGCGAAGGTCTCCCCGGCAGCACCAGGGCCCGGCGGTACCGGGCCCTGGTGATTTTCGATCAGAAGGTGACTTCGAGCTTCACGCCCAGCGAGGGTTGCAGCGTATCGCTCAAGTCCTTGTCCAACGGGAGACGGAGGATGAGCCCGGGACGCCACTGGCCCGCGATCAGCGAGCCACCCACGCCGAGCTCGTGAAACGTGCGCTCCCCGAAGCTGCCGCCCTCCGTCACGATCGCTCGGCCGTTGAACATGCCCCCGACCGTGAATCGATCCGACTCGTAGCCGTAGTGGAACGCGTAGTCGATGAACAGCTCTGAGTCGCCCGAATTGCTACCGGTCGGAGACATGAGCGTCGGCCGCAGGGCGGCCCGCAGGACCGTGCCGTTCGCCGCGCGATGGCGAGAGCCTGCCGTCAGGCGGATCGCCAGCACGTCCTCGGCGTAGGCCTCGAAATCAGCGAGGTCCCCGATGACGCCCACCAGCTCGGCGAAGCCCTTTTCCGGGGTGGACGCGCTTGCCACGGGCAGGCGGATCCCCAGCTCCCCGATCCATGTGGAGGTCGGCGCCGTGGAGACGCCCAGGTACGGATTACCAATCAGCGTGCCGCCCGACGCCGCTCCGTCGGCCTTGGCTACGACGATCGGCAGCTCGGCCACCAACACCACTCGACCGGTGGCCCACCGGACGCCGACCTGATTGATGGTCGTCAACGTCGACGTGCCGCCGCCGTCGAAGGCGGGCCGGTAGATGTCGAGCGAAACGGCACGCGGGGCTGGATCGCCCCAAGGCTGAAACACCTGCGCACCGAGCATCAGCGGGATGCCGGTTCCAAGCGCGGTCAAGGTGCCAAGCAAGGATGCAGGACGCATGGGTCACACTCCTCTCAGAAGAGCTTCGGACACAGGCAACGGTCCTCAGTCTCACGGGGAGCGATCAAGTATCCATCAAGCGCCTACTTCCCTCCGAACACCACGCCCGCGCGCAAGGCAATCGCGCTGCCGCTCGGTGAGAACCCGGTCGGGGACCCGTTCGCCTTCACTTCGCCGAAGTTCACCAGGCCAAAGAGAAACCCGATGTCCAGGTCCACACCGCCCAGGCCGACGAGGATCCCGCCACCGCCGCCAATCAAGAATCCGCTGGCGCTCGCCGAATTGCCCCCCTGCGAGATGCTCTGATGGACGTAGCCGCCCCGGACCGCGAGGTAGGGTTTGATCTGACTCGCGCCGGACGGAAACGGGTACCGCGGCTCGACGAACACGCCGTACACATTGAAGTTGGGAGAGATGCCGTCCACGCTGTGCGTCGTGTACTGCCCACCGATGCCGAGCGTCAGCGCGCTCGGCATGAGACGAAACCGCACTTGACCGTCGACGCCGATTCCGGCGTTCACGCCCTGGAAGTCGTTACCCGAAAGCGAGACGTACAGGCCGCCCACGTCGAACGACACCTGCGCCCTGGCGGGCCGCGCCGTCGCCAGCCCCAAGCCCGCCATCACGACCACGGCAATGGATCGCATATGATCTCCTGCGATGAGGTGATCACCGCTGCTCAACCGAACTCGACCTGCTCTCCGTCCTGCGCCGCCCGCACGCTCCAGCCGAACCGCTCCTGAATCGCCGTCGCCAGCGCCAGGGCCTCCGGTGGCTCCCCGTGCACCAGGTACACCTGCTTCGGCGGCCGGGTGAAACCGGTCAGCCAGCGCAGCGTCTCCTGCCGATCCGCATGCGCCGAGAGACCGTTGATCGTCTCGACGCGGGCCCGCACCTCCACCTCGGCGCCGAACATCTTGATCGTCTTCGCGCCGTCCTGGAGCGCGCGCCCGCGTGTCCCCGCCGCCTGGAACCCGACCAGCAACACGGTGGTCCGCGGATCGGGGAGGCGATGCTGCAAATGATGCAGGATGCGGCCCCCGGTGGCCATCCCCGAAGCGGACACGATGATCACGGGACCGCGCAGGTCATTGAGCCGTTTGGATTCCTCCACGCTGCGGCAGAATAGGGTTCGTTTGGTCTGGAGCGCGTCGATCCCCTGACGCGCCTCGCGCTTCATGTCCGCGTCGAACTCTTCGCCGTGGCGGCGATAGATCTCGGTCACATCGGTCGCCGACGGGCTATCGACATACACCGGGAGCACCGGAATGCGCCGTTCATCTTCGAGGTGCTGCAGGTGCCACAGGATTTCCTGGGTGCGATCCACCACGAAGGCGGGAATCAGCAGCGCCCCACCACGCGCGGCGGTCTCCGTGACCACCCGCGCCAGCTGATCCGCCGTCCCGGGAAGATGCTCGCGGTCTCCGTACGTCGATTCGAGCAGCAGCACGTCCGCCTGGGGGACCGGCTCCGGGTCCGGGAGAATGGGCCGATTGTACCGCCCCAGGTCTCCGGAAAACACGAGATGCGGACCGCTCCCGATCTGCAGATCGACGGTCGCCGCACCGAGGATATGGCCGGCGTGACGATAGGTGACGCTGAGGTCCCCGGCGACAGGAAACGGCTGCCCGAATGGCGTGCCGCGAAGCTGAGAGAGCGCCTGCTGCGCGTCGGCCGCCGTGTACAGCGGCAGCGCCGGCTTGTGCTTCGAGTAGCCGTAGCGGTTGGCCCGGTCGGCTTCCTCTTCCTGCAGGTGGGCGGAATCCGGCAGCAGGATCTCCAGCAGTTCGACGGTCGCCGGCGTGCAGTAGATCGGTCCGCGGTACCCGCGGCGCACCAGCAACGGCAGGGCGCCGGTGTGGTCGATGTGGGCGTGCGAGATCACCACCGCATCCAGACTCTTGGGATCGAACGACGGATCTTTCCAGTTGCGGTCCCGCAGCTCCCGCTGCCCCTGGAACAAGCCGCAGTCGAGCAGGATGCGGAGGCCGTTCGCGGTCACCAGGTGCATCGACCCGGTGACGGTTCCCGCTGCGCCGAGGAACTGGATGGTGCTCATCGCGCTCCGTTCTCGATTGCGCCGAGCAGCCGCAGCACCCCATCCAGGATAGTGAGTGGGTGGGGCGGGCACCCCGGGACCCAGAGATCCACGGGGATCCCGTCCGACATGCCGTCTCGGATTTCAGGGCTGCCGCGAAACGGCCCGCCGTTCACGGCGCAGGCACCGACGGCCAGCACGATCTTCGGGGACGGAACAGCCTCGTAGGTCTTCTCCAGGGCCAGGAGCATGTTGGTGTTGACCGCCCCGGTGACGACGAGGCCGTCGGCGTGGCGCGGCGACGCGACGAACTGGACGCCGAAGCGGGCCAAGTCGAATACGACGTTGCCGAGGGCGACCAGCTCCGCTTCGCAGCCGCCGCAGCTCCCCGCCACCACCGAGCGCAGCCGCAACGACCGACCGAACAGCCGGCGGCTTCTCTCCTCCAGGGCACGGGCCAGCGCCACTTCCCCCGTGGGCGTCACCAGATCCTGCCGCCTCGTGACGGCCATCCGGTGATCGCGCGTGTAGCTGACCGCGTTTGCTGGGCACGTCGCCACTTCCTCGGGACTGAAGAGACCGGCGCCGACGTCCAGCATCGTGCGACCATCGGGACCTGCGACGAGCAACTCCGAGAGACCGCGCGTGCCGCATTCGCGGCAGTCATCGGGGCAACGCGCGGGATCTCGCACCGGACGGCCGCGGAACCGCTCAGGAAACTCAGGTGTTGGCCCCCGAGGGAACGCCAAGGTCCGCATCCCTTGTTGCAGCCGGTTGCGGATCAGGTCAAGCATCGAGCCCACTCTTCACAGGTCGTGCCCGGCGTAGGAGAGGTTGAAGCTCTTGTTGCACAGTGGGAAATCGGAGATCTCGTTCCCGGGCATCGCGATGGCCAATGCCGCCCAGTTGTGGAATGACGGATCCGTCACTTTGTGGCGGCGGAGATTGCCCGTCGCATCGGTAATCACGACATGGACGATCTCTCCCCGCCACCCCTCGACCATGGCGACGACGAGCTCGTTGGGCCCGAGCGCACCGCAAGGCATCCGGACTTCGCCGCGAGGAAGGGCGCCGAGCTGTTCGATCGCGAATTCCAGCGATCGCTGGATCTCGACGCGACGGACCAAGGCCCGCGCCAGCGCGTCACCGGCCCAGGCCGTGGCCACTGGAATATGCGCGAAGCGGAAGATGCCGTACGGATGATCGTGCCGAACGTCGCGAGGAACCTCGCACGCCCGAGCCACCGGGCCCACAAAGCCACCGTCGCTGCACGCCGCCTTGGGGACTACGCCCACGCCCTCGAGCCGAGCCTGAACCGAGGCGTTCAGGAACATCAGGTCGAGAACCGAGTCCAGTGGCTCGCGCATGCCCTGCAGTCGGTCTCGCATCTCGGCCGCCATCTCCGGAGGGATGTCGAACCCGGCACCGCCCGGTCGCGCCAAGCCGCGCCCGTAGCGATTGCCGCTGAGCGTCATCAGCAGATTGAGACACTCTCCCCGCAGGCGACCGAGATACGCCGCCGCCGGTGCGTAGGCCACGTCACCCGCGATCGCGCCCAGGTCCCCGATGTGATTGGCCAGCCGCTCGAGCTCCAGGGCGATTCCGCGAATCGTCTGGGCCCGTGGCGTCTTGTGGCTGCGTGAGAGCGCCTCGAGTGCGCCGCAGTACGCGCCGGCGTGCCCGATCACCGTATCCCCGGCGATGGACTCCGCCACGAGGACGCCGCGCGCCGCGTCGCATGTTTCCAACAGCCGTTCGACGCCGCGGTGCTGGTAGCCCAACTCGATCTCGAGGAACAACACGGCTTCGCCGTGGGCCTGGAATCGGAAGTGTCCGGGCTCGATGATCCCGGCGTGCACCGGGCCGACCCCCACCTCGTGGACTTCTGCTCCTTCGATCCGGAAGAACGGATAGGCCTCGCGGTCCATCGAGCCGATGCGTCGCGCCGGCGGCGCGTGATCCGGCGGATGCCGCCGCAGCGGTTTGAGCCATGGATGCCCTTCCGGGACGACGCCGCATTGCTCGGCGATCTCGCGCTCGAACCGGTTGGCCTGAGGGCAGACGGGCGTGAGCGCGGGATAGCGCTCCTCCACGCGCGTGCTCGACGCCCCGAGCACGCCGCGGGCATCGTCGGCGAGAATCGCCACGAGCCGCGTCCGATCGGCCCCATCTGGGAGGCCGAACAGGGAGGTGAGCCGCCAACCCTGCCCAACCGCCCCGACTACCGTCTCTCGGAAGCCGTCCATCGATTCGATCGGGACGGCATTCCAGGGAACCGCGCGACGGTTCCGCAGCCCCAATGCATCGAACTGGCTCACGGCGCGGCACCCCCCAGCGCGACAGCAGCCCGCGACAGCATCTCGTGCAGGGGACCTGGGATCATCACTCCCAAGGCCAGCGCCCCCAGGGCCAGCGTCGCAGGACCCGCGAGGAGCCACACGCTCTCGCGGGCTACGCGCGGCGCAGTCGCAGCCGTCCCGTACAGGGTTTCCAGGATCATCGCGGCGATGCCGATGAAGATCAGTGCGAGGAGGACGAGCGTCGCGCCCGCAATCCACGGATGCCCCCCACCCCATGCAGCCCGCAGAATGGTGAACTCGCTCAAGAACATGCCGAACGGCGGCGAACCCGTTACGGCAAAGAGCCCGATCAGGAGCAGCACGCCGGATCCGGGGACCGCGCGGAGGACGCCGCCCCGTCGCACGGTCCCGACCACCAGCACGGCATTGCCGACTGCGAGGAACAGGAGTCCTTTCGCGAGGGCGTTGTTGATCAGGTGCAAGATGCTGCCGTAGGCTCCCACCCCACCCAGCCCGAGCCCCAATACCAGCAGGCCCACGTGCTCGACGCTGGAATACGCGAGCAAGCGCTTCACGTCCGTCTGCCCGATGACGAATGCCGCGGCCACCGCGAGTGACAAGAGACCGAAGGCCACGAGCGGTGGCCGGACGAAGGCATCCAGACCCGCCGGGATCGCGACCTGCGTCGCCCGCGCGATGCCCAGGAACGCGCAGCTCGTGAGCCCCCCGGCCATCAGCGCGCCGACCAGCGCCGGCGCCTCGCCGTAGGTGTCCGGCTTCCACGTGTGCATCGGGGCCAGTCCCAGCTTGGTGCCGTACCCTACGAGGAGAAAGACGAACGAGGCTTTGAGCCAGGCTGGATGAAGGCGCGCCGCACTCGTGACGAGATCCTCCAACACCAGCGGTCGCATGCCCGGGCCCAAGTCACCCTGCGCGGTGGCGAGGAAAAAAGTGCCCAGCAGCGCCAGCGCGATGCCGACCGAAGAGATGATCAGGTACTTCCAGACCGCTTCCAGCGAGCGCCGGTCGCGACGTTGGTAGATGAGCGGCGCCAGCGCCAAAGTGGTGCCTTCCATGCCCACCCACAGCAGCGCGAGGTGATGGCTGAGGGCGACGAGAGAAGCCGCCGCAAGAAAGCCCAGGAGCCAACTCGCGAACGCGCGCCCCCCCCGCTCCTGCCGCAAGTAGCCCACAGCGTACGTCGCCACTACGAAGAAGAGACCGCTGACCACCGTCACCACGACTAGACCCAGGGGATCGAGCGCCAACCATCCGTTCAGGATCGGGGCCGGGGGAACGATCCACGCCCCCAGGACCAGTATCAGGTGGAGCCCGGCCACCGAGACGAGCCAGCCCCCGTGGCGGCTCGCGCGCGCGTAGGCACCTGCCGCGCCCAGCGCGGGAACGAGAACCAGCGCCGCGAGGAGCATCAGTCCTTGAGCTCCGTGAGCCGGGCGGAATCCAGCGAGTCGAACTCACGATTGATATGGAAGACCACGATTCCCATGATGAACACGCCGACGAAGATGTCGAGGAGTACTCCAATCTCCACCAGAAAGGGCACCCGCTCCATGCTCATCAAACCGAAGACATAGATCCCGTTCTCCAGCATCAGGTAACCCACCACCTGAATCAGGGCCTTGGCCCGTGTGGCGAGAACCAGGAGCCCCATGATCACCCCTGACAGGGACGTGGTGAGCAGGAGCGCCGGGTGCTCGCCCGGGACGGGCAGCCGTGCCGCCACCGCGCTCGCCACCGCCACGGCGACGATCCCGAGCACGAGCGACGCGATGTACCCGACGCGCGGCTCCACCTCGCGGCGGACCGCGGCCTCCCGGATGGCCCAGGTGAGAAACCGCGGCAGCACGATCGCCTTCACGAGAATCGTGCCCGCGGCGAGTCCCAAAGTGTGAATCGACCACCCCGGGTACAGCACCAGGGGCAGCACGCCGAGCAGGCCGCCCTGCACCGCCACCGCCCGGATACAGGTCGTGAGCCGCGTCGTGCCGAGGATCAAGAAGCTCGTCAGCAAGACCAGCAGCAAAACCAGGTCGGCCAAACGTTCCATGGTCAGGTGAGGAGCTGGAGGATGACGCCCAGCGACGCCAGCACCGACGCGGCCACGAGAAACTGAGGCACGCGACTCAATCGGAGGCGCGCCATGCTGGACTCGACCACCCCAACGGCCACAGCGACCGCCACCATTCCCGCGATGAGCACCCCCAGCGCCACTGGCTCGGCCATGCCCCTGCGGGATACGAGCACGCTCACCGGCAATGCGGTGAACAGCGCCATCCGGAGCGCGCCGCCGTAGAGGAGAAGCGCCAGGTCCGGACCACTGTGATCCAGGACCGCAACCTCGTGGATCATGGTCAGCTCGAGGTGCGTGGCGGGGTCGTCCACGGGCACGCGGGACGCCTCGGCCAAGAGAACGAAGAACAGGCTCACCGCGACCATGGCGAGCGAGGGCACCGCCACCCCCCAGCTGGTCACCGCTGCTCCACTGAGCATCCCGCTCAGAGAGAGGCTTCCGGTTCCGAGCGCCAGCCCCACAAAACAGAGAAACAGTGCCGGCTCGACGAGCGACGCGAAGGCCGCGTCACGGCTTGCCCCGATGCCCTCGAAACTCGAGCCGGTGTCGAGCGCCGCCAACACCAGGGTGAAGCGACCCAGCGCCAAGAGGCCTGCGAACCCTACGAAGTCGCCCGCGAAACTCAACACCGCGTCGCGTCCATCGAGCGGCACGAGGCACGCCGCGAGCACCGGGGTCACGACGCCGGCGACCGGGGCCAGAACGAACACCCACGTCGTCGTCGTGCTGTACACCGCTCCCTTGCGCAGCAGCCTGAAGAGGTCCCAGTACAGCTGCAGCGCGGGCGCGCCACGGCGACCGGTCAGCACCGCCTTGGTCTTCGCGGCGATTCCGGGCAGCGTGGGGGCGAACACCAGCACGGCCAAGAGGCTCACCACCGACCAGGCGGTCACACCGATCCTCCCGAACCCCCGACCAGACCGGCGAGATAGAGGAGGAGCAGCAACAAAACGGCAATCAGATACAGGAGGTAGACCCACAGGCGACCCTGCTGGATCGGTCGCAGGCGCCACAGGGCATTACGCAGCGCCGTCCACGCTGGGAGAATCGCTCCCTCCAGGACGAGCTCGCGCGCATGGCTGTGAAACGCGGTGGCGTCCCGCGTCTCGCGGACGCCGGCCAGGCGCCCGTAGGCAGCGAGCAACGGCGCCGCGAATGACGACGCCGTGTACTGCATCCGCGCGCTGGGGTGAGCGTAGCCGCAGCCCCACGTTTCCGTCTGGGTGAAGGAGCGGCGCCGCCGCAAGGCGCCCCAGGCCACGCTGCCGAGTCCGAGCAGCGCCACCAGCACCAGTGACAGGAGTCCGATCCGGGTCACCGCCTGCGGGATCTCGCTTCCAGCGGAAGTGGCGGCGACACGCGCGACGGAGCCGCCGACGGCAAGCGCCGGCGGCACGGCCAGCCCCGGGAGGAGTCCGATCAGCGCACACGCCGCCACCAATCCGAACATCGGAGCCAGCATGCCGGGAGCGGCCTCGTGCGCCTGCGCCGGGTCGCCGCTGCGCGGTACGCCCAGGAATACGACGCCGCACACCTTGGCGAAGCACGCCAGCGCGAGCCCGCCGACGAGGGCGAGACCCGCCACGGCGATGAGCGTCAGCCGGATCGGCGCGCCGGTAGTGGCGCCACCCAGGAGTGCCTGAAACACGACCCACTCGCTGACAAACCCGTTGAGAGGCGGGAGGCCCACGATAGCCGCCGAGCCAAGCAGGAACGCGATCCAGGTGAGCGGCATCCGCCGCGCCAGACCGCCCAGGCGATCGAGGTCCCGCGTCCCGGTGGCGTGCACCGTCGCGCCCGCGCCAAGGAACAGGAGACTCTTGAACAGCGCATGATTCAGGGTGTGGAGGATCGCACCGGCGAAGCCCAGCACCGCCACGAGCGGAAGCTGATAGGTGATCCCTAGTGCTCCGGCGCCAAGGCCCATCAAGATGATTCCGATATTCTCGACGCTGTGGTAGGCGAGGAGCCGTTTCAGATCGTGCTGCGCCAGGGCCCAGAGTACCCCCAGCACGCCGGAAGTGACGCCCAAGCCGAGGACGAGCCAGCCCCACCACGCGGGCGGCGCGGCCAGCAGGGTCAGCACGCGGAACAGCCCGTAGATGCCCATCTTGATCACGACGCCAGACATCAACGCCGAGACGTGTGATGGGGCCGACGCGTGCGCCTCCGGCAGCCAGAAGTGCAGTGGCACGAGGCCCGCTTTGAGTCCAAACCCGAACAGCGCCAGGCACAGGACGAGGGCCCCGCCGGCGGGCAGTGCCGCAGCGCGGGCCGCCAGCGCATCGAACGTGAGGGCGCCGCCGGCGCCGGCCCACACGGCGAACAACGCGAGCAGGGCCAGGGTGCCGGTGTGCGTCGCGACGAGGTACACGAGCCCCGCGCGCCGTACGTCGGCGCGATCGTGCTCGAAGGTCACCAGGAAGTAGGCAAGCACCGCCATCACTTCCCAGGCGACGAGGAACGGCACCACTGCCTGCGCCGTCACGACCAGCGCCAGCGCGGCGAGCTCGAAGGCGAAGAGCACGAGGGCCGTGGTCACCGGACGGTGCTCGCGTTCGGCACGGAGCGCACGCAGCCCGTACCAGGCGTTGGCGAGACCGGGAGCCAGGACGACCAGCAGAAACGCGGCGGAGAGGAGATCGATGCCGAAGACCCACGGCCCACTGGGCGCCGGAACATCGATCTGAACGCCCACTCCTGGAGTCCCTGCCAACACCCGTACCGCCGGCACCGCCGCCAGGGCGCAACCGGCGCTCAACAGCCAGGCATAGCTCTGTTCGGCGAGGCGGGGGCGGTGCCGGAGCAGGGCGGCGCTCACGCCCGCGGCCACGATCGCCGCGAGGCCCAAGAAGAATAGGGTCAAGGCTCGCCGGCCGCGCGGCGCGCGGCGATATGCGTGCCGCTCGTTTGCTGCTCCAGCTCCCGCACCCGCGCCAGCAGCTCCGCGGCGGTCGCGCGCCTCGCGAGCAAGCGCCGCAGATCGCCATCCCGCAACACGAAGCCCAGGTGCGCGAGCATGCGCAGGTGCGTCGGCACGCTCGGACTGATCAAGGTGAACAGCGCGTGTACCGGCTTGCCATCGACCGCATCGAACTGCACAGGATGGCGCAACAGGCACAGCGTCACGAACGGTGCATCGACGTGCAACACGATCGGATTGCGGACGTGGGGAATCGCGATGCCGTCACCGATTCCCGTGGATCCCATCGCTTCGCGGGCTTCGAGCACCGTGAGCAAAAACTGCCGATCGGAGTCAGCCGGAAGCGGCAAGCGCGCGACGATCTCGCGCAACACCCCCGCCTTCTCCGTTCCACCGACGTCGTGGTGGATCCCGCCGGCCGCCAGCAGCTCCGAAAGCGGCGCCACCTCCTCAGGCCGGCGTCTGGCCTGATCGAGCAGGCGGCGCGAGACGGCGATGCCGTGCTCCATGGCCCACTCCCACAGCTCGATGGCGTTCAGGTGCAGGCGTTCATTGACTCGGTGGGCCGGTAGTCCGCGCGTCGTGATCCACCGGCGCACGGTCGACTCGTTGACCGCGAGATACGACGCCGCCTGGTGGACGGTCAGCTGCATGAGTAAGTGAGGCGGGGGTGAAGAGCAAACACCGAGCGCGAAATTAACCGATGCCGACGGCGCGCGCCAATTCCTGACGGCAGGACTCCGTCACACCATCAATGGAACGTGATGTCGAGCCCGAATTCGATGATGGTCTGCTTCCATCCGGACACGACCGTCGTCCCATTGCTCTGAATGTCTCCAACCGATCCGAACAGGAAATTGGCCACTGGGGTCAGCGAGACGCTCTTGCCGACGCGCAGGTCATACCCGGCCCCCGCCGTGAAGCCGACGCCGGCGCCGGTCGCTTTCCCATTCCCGCTCTCCTCGAACGCCGCGATGCCGACGCCGCCCTTCAGAAACAGTCCCGATTGCGACATCGGATAGTAGTACACGGTGGCGGTGGTATTGCCGCCGACATCGGTGACGCCGCTCTCCGATTTCGTCCAGGCCACCACGTCCCCGCCGAGCAGCACGTTGGGTCGCAACGTCCCGCCCAACCGCAGGTGACCGGTAAAACTGCTCTTCGAGTCCACCGTACCGCACCCGTCGCAGGACGGCTTGAACGGCCCATACCCCAGACCGAAACCGATCCAGAACCCCTTCCGCTCCTGTGGATGCTGTGCCGAGAGGGTGGTCGCGCCGAGGATCATCAGGATCGCGAACGCCGAGACGGACTGTTGGAAACTCTTCATGGGCGCTCCGGTCAAAGGGGAATGGGTGGGCCGCGAGAGGCGCCGGACGGAATCGAACCGTCGAATGGAGGTTTTGCAGACCTCTGCCTTACCACTTGGCTACGGCGCCGAAGAGTACCTAAACTCGCAGGCTACTTCGTGTTTCTCAACCCCGCTCCCGCAATTCTTGGGCGAACACGCTAACCCGTTGATCGACCGGGTCGAGGAGAGAACGACGAGGCGAGCGCCACGCCCGCCACGATGATGTTCGCCACCACCACGGGCAGGGAGTGGATCAGCACGCCATACACCCCCCACAAGCAGGCGGCCACGCCCTGGATGCGACGCAGCGTCGCCGAATGTTTGGCGAAATACGACGTCACGAACACCGCGGTCGCGACCCACCCGATCCAGTCGAACATCACCCCTCCGCCACGGCATCGAGCCCGACCGCGTCACCCTCGGTGCCGCTCCGGAACGTCAGCCAGTCGGTCCGGACCCGGTCCCATTCCTGGATCACGAGCCCATGCCGTTCGAACAGCGACCGGATCTGGCTCGGCCCCCAAGCCAAGATCTCCTCGAGCACCGGCACCAGCACGCTGAGGACGTCGTCCGAGATCACGGTGCGCTTGGCGATCTGCGCGATCTCGCGCGCCTCTGAGGCCGCAATCGTAAATCCGTCCCCGCGGTTCACGTGCAACATGACCGGGATGTCCGACTGCCCGTCGCCCACGTACACCACCTGGTCGCGCGGCAGCGCGAGCTGCAGCCGCCGCTCCTCGACCGCCGCCACCTTTCCGAAGCCGGCGGCCACGCGCGCCACCGAGGCGATCTCGCCCGACGCGGCATCCCACTCGAAGCGCGTCCCCACGATGTGATCGGGCGGCACGATGCCGTCCAGCGCGGCCAGCACGACTTCCTCCGGGGCGGCCGAGATCACGCAGAACTCGAAGCGATGGCCGTCGATGCCCTGCGCCAGCATCGTCGTGAGCAGTCGCACGTTCTTCTTCAGCCGCACGCGGCGCCCAACCTCGATGAGATCGGCCTTCCGGACCCGGCGGTATTCGGGATCGTGCCGCAGCAAATAGGCCAGCTCGGCGCCTTGTTGCACCAGGTTCAGGCGCGCGAGCGCCGCTACTTTCTCGGGAAAGCCCGACGTCCCGAGCAGCTCGCTCAGGATGATGCCGGAATCGTTGAAGCTCAACGTCTGGTCGAAATCACTCGCCAACAAATAGTGCTTCTTCATCTCAAGCTCCTCGCTCATGAAAAAGCCCGCTCCCTTGAAGCGGAGCGGGCGGAAGGTCATGCGACGTACTTGATCACGTCAGCCAGGACGCGCGCTCCCCGGGCAGTGAGGCCCGGTGTTGTGGAGCAGGTGTATCACGCGGCACGCCATGGGCATATGGTAGCTACGCGCCGACGCACCGGTCAACCCAGTGAGGCGTCACCACTTCGTAACGGGATGGGGAGGAACGCCCGCAACTCTTCGACCGGGAATCAGCCCGGCCGCACCTCGCTCAGCAAGGCGAGGATATTGTCCTCGGAGTCGCGGAAATCCGCCAGCCACAGATCGTGATCCGGCATCTTGGCCACGAGATGCGGAGGGGTAATGAACGCAACGCCCCGCTCCTTCAGGGTGCGATGCGCCGCCTGGATGTCGGGCACCGAGTAGTAGATGATCGAGGCGGGATGATCGATCTCCGGCCGGTCCGGCAACCCGACCAGCACCCGCACCCCGCCACAATCGAAAAACGCCATCTGCGGCGGTGCCTCGAACAAGAACTGCATTCCCAGGACGTCCCGATAGAAGCGCACCGCGCGCTCCAGATTCTTGGCATTCACCGCGATCTGCCTGATCCCCCGCAGCCCGAACTCTGTGGTCGCCGTCATGGAAGTCCTCGCCGTGAATTAGTTAGCTATGCTAACTAACTTATGGACCAACGCCGGCACGGCAAGTCCCCGTGACGCAGATCGCGCGGACTATTTGAGAGTGTAGCTGCGCCGGAAACTCAGGGCCCAGGGACCATGGCCGCGCAGCGCGTCCCCAAATCGATACGACAGCGCGATTTCGGCCACGTCGCCCCGCACCGACCGCGGCGAGCCGAGCCGCAGCGCCATGCCGAGATCCCCCCCCAGCTGCGCCGTCGCCCCCGCGTACCAGGCGCCCCCATACTCGACGTACGGCGCCGCCCCGACGCCCAGCACGCCGAACAGCGCGTCGGAGATGAGCACGCGATCCTCCAGCACCGCGTAGACGAGGCGCGTACCGGTGAACGCGTGCGCCCCGAAGCCCCGAGGGCCGTTCTGCGTCACCCACGGATCGAAGGCTTCGCCAAACACTGGATTGCGCAGCGCTCCGCCTTCGAGATGCAGCAGCAGCGCCTGCCGCGCGAGCCCGGTATTCACCACATCGAGCGACGCGTGCACCAGGCCGGAATCCAAACCGGCCGAGGTGACGACGCCGTGGGAGTCGAGCCGCAGGAGCGAGAAGCCCGAGCCCCACCGGGCGGCGACCTGACCGCCGAGCTCCGGTCCGATGCCGGCGCGCGCCGCCGGGTAGCCCCAGGCCCGCGGCGCCGCCCACAGTCCCACCCGCAGCGTCGATGACAAATCGACATCCTCGCGGCGGCCAAACGAGTTCAGATGCTCGAACACCCCATAGCGGACCCGGGCCGCCTCGATTCCCGCTCCCACGGTGCCGAAGGAGGAGTAGGCCAGGGCGGTGCCGAAGGGAGCGTAGTCCTCCCGGCGCCACGCCGCTCCCGCCCACAGCCGCACATAGCCGCTTACGTCGGCCTGCAACGCCACCCCGCCTTGCAGCGAGAACAACAACACCTGGCGCTGGGCACTGTCGGTCAGACTGCCGTTGCGGAACTCGAGTACCCGGTGCCGCGCCGCGGCGCCACCTGTCATCAGCGACCAGGGCGCATCGGTGCGGTAGAACGGCAGGCCGTAGCTCCAACCGCCCAGTCGCCCATCGGAGAGATCGCTGTAGGCGACGATCAGCGGGGCATGCCGCACCAGCAATCCCGGACTGGCGAATTGCGTGTCGAAGGACCGGCGGTCGGGCGTGCGCCCGTACGCGATGCTGACGAACGTCGCGGTGCCGAGGAAATTGCGCTCTACGAAGGCGGCGCTCCAGGTCGACGATCCCCCGGCGCTCGAGAAGTTGAGCTGTGGGGATGTGCTCCAGCCGTCCGCCGTCTCCACGCGCAGCGCCAGCCGGTCGCCGACGCGCAGCGTATCGAGCTGCACCGACCGGAACACCCCGACTTCCCGCAGGGCGCGCTCACTCTCCACCAGGCGCGCCGAGTCGAGCACCGTGCCCGCGTCCACCAGCAGCAGACGCCGCACGACCCCGGGTTGTGTCGTGATATGCAGGGCGTTGCCCAGCCGCGCCACGAAGCGCGGAGTGTTGCCTGGGGGATCGAACACATCGCGCGACACGACGATCACCGTGTCGATCGTCGCCTGGGCCTGCGCGGCCGGTCCCAGACAGGCGAGCAGCGTCGCCGCCACGGCGACGGTCGCGACCCTCACTGAAGACCGTCGAAGCGCTGCCTCAACCGGTAGGTGGCGTGACGCGTGGAGTCGTTCCATGCGGTGAAGAATAGCGTCGCGTCGATGCGACCGATGATCTGGGCGATGCCGCGCTGGGAAATCGTGAACAGGCCGCGCACCGAGTCCGGCCGGAGCGGCCGGCACAGGCAGGTCACGGTCGCAAACGCGGGGATCCGCGCCGGAGGCGAGCCGATGGAATACGGGGTGGCACGCTGCAAGTCGTGGATGTTGCCGAGGTCGAGGGCGAGGTTCAGGGCGTATTCATCTCCTGCGCCCGGAGTGGGGTTGAACTCGAACCGGGTGAGCAGCACATGGTGACCGCCATGCGCCGAGTCGAGCGGCGCGCCGCGAAGACGGATGAGAGTGAGATCCGGGTCCGTATCGACCACCAGGCGGGCACTGGTGAGCCATTGGGCTTGCTGTTGTTCCCCTTCAGTATCCCCGCGTTGGGGCAGGATGTCGCAGCCCAAACAGAAGACCGTGAGAAGCATGTGCAGGGGGGAAAAGCGAGTCCCGCACATCAATCGCTTGGGCTGCCGCATGCCTAGCCGGGGATCGCCTCCACGAATTGCAGCAGCTCCACCGCCGAAAATTCCCCGAACCGCTCCAGGACGTCCCGCTCCTGCCACTCGAGAAACACCCACCCCGTGGCGCGATGCGTCGCCTCAGTCGTGCCGACGAAGTGAATCCGCCCGCGCACGGCGCCAAGCTCCGGGTCGGGCTGCACCTCGAGGTACACGTCCCATCGGTTCGGGCCGCGCTTCAGCTCACCCATATGCCGCGACCGCTCGCGGCCCGGAAATGCGTCGCTCATGCCCATACGCTACGCTGCCCCCGTCCGTCCAGCTAGATTGATGGTCATGAACTGTCATGCCTGTGGCACCAGTTTGGCGGCCAACGCGCGGTACTGTCACAAGTGCGGCGCCAATACAACGGCGCCCATCGGTGGGGGATGGCGGGCCGGCTTGCCCTGGGGAATCGCCGGGTTAGCGGTTGGCGCGCTGCTCACCCTGCTTCTGTCTCGGACCACTCGCGCGGACATCGCGGGAGCCGCCCCACCGGCAACCGACGCCCCCACGGGGACCATGCCGCGAGCCATGGACATTTCGCAGATGTCGCCGGAGGAGCGCGCCCAGCGGCTGTTCGATCGGGTGATGCGCCTCGGCGAGGAAGGCAAGACGGACAGTGTCCAGTTCTTCATGCCGATGGCGTTGGGCTCCTACCAGCAGCTCCCCGCCCTCAGCCTCGACTCACACTTCGACCTCGGCTTGCTCCACCTGGCCGCCGGCGATCCGGCCAGCGCCCTCAAAGAGGCCGACACCATCCGGCAGGCGGCCGCGACGCACCTGTTCGCGTTTGTGCTCCAGGCCCGGGCGTTCGAAGCGCGCGGCGACACCCGTGGGGCAACTCAGGCCTACCGCGATTTCCTGAAGAACGAACCGGCCGAACGGGCACGCCGTCGACCGGAGTACGCCGAGCATGGCAGCATCCTGGATGCCATACACGGCGAGGCTGTGACGAAAACGCAGGGACGACCGGGCAGCTAGCCCTGCAGGTGGGGCTCCACGTGTTTTTGCATGCAGTCGGGGCATACGCCGTGGCTGAACGCCGCCCCGGATCGCTTTTCGATGTAGCCCTCGATCCCGCTCCATTCGTTGCGATCATTGCGGATGCGCTTGCAGTAGCTGCAGATCGGTAGCAACCCTTCGAGGGCATCCATCCGCTCGCGCAGACCGAGAATGCGCTCGGCGACCCGCAGCCGCGCCTTGAGCTCATCCCCGTCCACCGGTTTCACGATGAAGTCGTCGATCCCGGCATCCATCGCCGTGAGATAACTCTCCCGCCCGCCGCGCCCGGTCAGCACGATGAAATACGTGTACCGGTCAGTGCGCTCCGCCCGGATCTGACGACACAGCTCGAGTCCATCCATTTCCGGCATCAGCCAGTCGGAGACGACGATGCGGGTTTCGGTGAGGCGCCAGGCATCGAGCGCCTCGAGACCCGTCGCCGAGACCGTCACGCTGTGCCCCGCCGCTTCCAGAATGGCCTTGAGGACCTGCCGGGCGACCGGCTCGTCTTCAGCGATGAGAATCTTCATGCGATCTGAGCGGTCGACGTGGGCCCGCGCACCGGCAGGACGAGCCAGAAGGTGCTCCCCTTGCCGACCGTGCTCTCCAGCCCGATCCGCCCGCTGTGCGCCTCCACCGCGTATTTGCAGAACGTGAGACCCAACCCGCTGGAATGTTTCGCCCCGTGAGCGGCTGCTTCTACCTGGCCAAATTTCTCGAACACCTTTTGATGAAACTCCGGCGGGATCCCGCGACCTGTATCGGAGACGGACACGCGTACGTCGGCACCCTCACCCCGCACCGATACGGTGATCTGACCCGCCGCGGGGGTGAATTTGACGGCGTTGCCGACCAGATTGGCGACCACGCGCCGGATCACGACCGCGTCGCAGACCACCCGCAGCCGGTCGACCGGAGCTTCCACACGGACGCGGACCCGCCCCGCCGCATCGGCGGCGCGCACGGCCGCGACCACGAGCGCTCCTAGATCAGTCGAGGCCAGGTCGAGCGGCATCTTTCCGTCTTCCATCCGGCTCACGTCCAGCAGATCGCTCACCATCTCCGTCATTTCGGCGGCGACCCGGCGCGCTCCTTCGATCGATTCGGTCAACTCGGCGTCGAGCTTGCCCGCGCCATCCAGCTTCAGGAGATCCAGGTAGGCCCGGATGCCCGCCAGCGGAGAGCGCAGGTCGTGGACGATCATGTGGACCAGGCTGTCGCGCAGCAGCTCGAGCTTCTCGAGCCGCCGGTATTGCCCTTCCACCTCCAGAAAGAGCTGCCGCATGCGGATGGCATTGCGCACCCGCAGACTGAGGTCGTTCTTGTCGATCGGTTTGGTGATGTAATCATTCGCCCCCGCCCCAATCCCCAACAGCCGTTGATCCCGCTCACTCAAGGCGGTAACGAGCAGCACGGGAATCGATGCCGTAGACGGCTCGGCTTTGATGCGGCGGCAGACCTCGAACCCATCCATCCCCGGCATCCCAACGTCGAGCAGCACGACGTCCGGCGTGGCGTCCGCAATCGATTTGAGCGCCGCGGTGCCGTCCACGGCCTCGCTCACGTCGTGCCCCTGCGATTCGAGCAGGTCGCGCAACATCAGCCGGTTGGTATCCTGATCGTCGACCACCAGCACGCGACCAGTAATCGTCTCGCGTCGCCACGGGGCTGGCGCGCTCACGCCGGGGGTTCCCGGCGGTCCAGCAGGCGGGCCACGGTGTCCGGAAACGATCGGGTGTCGATGGGTTTGGTCACGTACGCGTCGAAGCCGGCGGTCCGTGCGGTCTCCTCGTCACCGCGCATCGCCTGCGCCGTCATCGCGACGGTCGGAATGCCGCGGGTCTCGGGGTCTTGTTTGAGCACTTTCACCGCCGCGAGACCATCCATCCCTGGCAGTCGCACATCCAGGAGGATCAGATCGGGTCGCTCCGCGCGCGCCAAGCGCAGCCCCTCCTCTGCGCTCCGGGCTTGCAACACGACGTAGCCCGAAAGCTTGAGCAGCTCCGTCGCGAGCTCCAAGTTGAGGGGATTGTCCTCGACGATCAGGATTCTCGCCGCCTCCGTGGTCAATGCAATCCTCCTCGCCTGGTCGTCCCGTTCAAGGTAGCGCCACGGTGGCGGTTTCGAGTCGGCGCGGGTCCCACCCGTCAACGCCTCCCCCCCGGACACAGTCGGGACAATTCGTTCAGGAGCGACGCCGCCGGGCCTTCCTTCGGGACAATCGCCTGCACGCTGTCTTTGAGGCGACTGCGGTCCGCAGCGCTCAGCTCCTTGGCGGTGAAGATCAGGATCGGAATGTTCCGGCCGACCGGGTGGTCGCGCAGCTCCCGCACCACATCAAACCCCGTTAGTCCCGGCATGATGAGATCGAGCACGATCGCATCCGGCCGAAAGGCGACCGCCGCGGTAATTCCCTCCCGGCCGTCATATGCGCCGATGGCCCGGAACCCCTGCGTGGTGAGCGTGTCGGTGAGCAGCTCGACCGTTGCCCGCTCGTCATCGACCACCAGCACCGTTGGGGTTCGCTCGGCGGGAAGCGGCCCCACGGCCTTCCGCACCGACTCCACGAATGCGTTGCGCTGAACCGGCTTCACCAGCCATTCGATCGCGCCGAGGCTGAAGCCGAGCTCCCGGTGATCCGTAATGGAAACAACCACCACGGGGATGTGCTTGGTCTCGGCTCCCGACTTCAGCTGGCCGAGGATCGCGAGCCCGTCCTCGCCGGGGAGCAAGATGTCGAGCGTGATGGCGTCGGGCTTGAGGCTCTTGGCCAGGGCCACGGCTTGCGCCCCCGTCGCCGCGTGGGCGACCCGGTATCCGGATTCCTTCAGGAAGTGCCCCAGCAAGTCTCCCGCGTGGAGATCGTCTTCGACGACGAGCACGAGCGGATCTTGCGTGCTGCTCGGGAGCGCGGCTCCGGGCGGTGGCCAGCGTGTGGGAACGGGTGGACGGGCTTCGAACGGCAGCACGAACCGGAACGTGCTGCCCTGCCCCGGCTGGCTTTCCACGCCGATCCGGCCGCCGTGGAGCTCGACCAGTTTGCGGGTCAGGGCCAACCCCAAGCCCGTCCCCTGCTGCTCCCGTACGTAGGCGTTGTCGAGTTGCTCGAATTCAAGGAAGATGCGGCCCTGATCCTCGGATTTGATGCCGATGCCGGTGTCCGTGACGACGATCTCGACGCCGTCCCCGGCCGGCGCCCGGCGCGCCGCGATGCGAATCTGGCCGCCGTTGGGCGTGAACTTGACCGCGTTACTGACCAGGTTATCCATGATCTGGCGAAACTTGCCCGGATCGGCGGTCACGGAGGGTAACTCGGCCTCAGTCTCCACGGTGATGGTGTGGCCCTTCTGCCGCGCCACGGCCTCCATCCGGGTTCGGGCATCCTCCAGCGCGCTCGCCACATCGATGGCTGAGGGGGTCAACTCCATCCGGCCGGCTTCGACCTTGGACAGGTCGAGGATGTCATTGATCAGATTCAGCAGCTGGCGACCGCTCGACAATACGTTGTCGATGTAGCGTCGCTGCTTTTCGTTCAGCGGTCCAAACGTCTGGTCGTCCAGCATCTCCGAGAACCCGATGATCGAGTTCAGCGGCGTGCGGAGCTCGTGACTCATCTTGGCCAGAAACTCGGACTTGGTCTGGTTGGCCGATTCGGCGGCCGCTCGTGCGCGACGCACCTCCTCTTCCGCTCGCACCCGCTCCGTGATGTCGAGCCAGGCGCCCAGCACCTGAGTGGGCCGGCCCGAAGCGTCGCGCAGCACCCGCGCCTCATCCCGGATCCAGTGGTAGCCGCCGTCCCGGAATCGGAACCGATACTCCCGGGTGAACCGGTCCTGCCGCAGCAGCGCCTTTCGCTCGGTCATGAGGCGGTCCCGCTCATCCGGATGCAGCTGATCGGCGCCCCCCACCGCAGCGAGGGCGGCGGCCGTATCGTAGCCCGTCATGCGGGAGAAATTCTCGCTCACCCAGATCGGCTTGAACTGATCGCCGCTGACGTCCAGGGCGTAGATCACCGTGGGGCTGAACGCCAGCACCTGTTGCAACCGGAATTCCGTCGCCCGGAGGGCGTCGGCCGCCCGTCGTTGGTCGGTGATGTCCTCGGAGACTCCCAGCAGAAAGCGCGGTTGTCCCGCCAGGTCGAGCACGGGCACCTTTTTCGTATGCAGGATCCGGGTGCCCTTGTGGCGGGTGTGCACCTCTTCGGTCGGGATGTCGACCACGGTGCCGCCGGCCAGGACCTCGCGGTCCTTGGAGACGAAAAACTGGGCCTCCGCCTCCGGGAAGAAGTCGAAGTCGTTCTTGCCGATCAGCTCCGCGCGCGAGTAGCCAAGCAAATCCTCACCGGCCCGGTTGAAGCGGACGAAGCGGAGGTCGCTGGCGTCCTTGATGAACACCATATGGGGGAGCTGCTCGATGATCGAATCGAGGAAGGACTGGGAGCCGCGGAGCTCGTTCTCCGCGTGGGCCCGCGCCGCGACGTCTCTCCGGAACAGGAGCCCCGCCACCATCACCACCGCGATCGCCAGCACCACCCCGACGAGAATCGTGAGACGCGCGATCCGCCCTGCAGCGCCAAGCTTGGCGTCGGAGCGTTCGATGCGGGCGGCCTCCCCGGCGTTCAACACTCCCAGCCCCGCGCGCAGGCTGTCCATGAGGAGCCGGCCGCTGCCGCTATCGACCATCGCAAGCGCTTCCGCGAGCCGGCCCTCCTGCCGCAACCCGACCGTTCGGTTCAACTCGGCGAGTTTGGCCGTCACCGTCGGCCGGAGCGCCGCCACCTGACCGGCGCGGACGGAATCCCCAATAGTCATCTGTTGCAGCGCGGTCAGGTCGTCCTGCACATCCGCCACGCCGCGCCGGTAGGGGTCGAGATACGGAGCCGCCCCGGTCAGGAGGTAGCCCCGCTGGCCGGTCTCGGCGTCCTGAAGATGCCCCAGCACGGCCTCGATCCGGCTGCGCAACTCATAGGACTGCCGGCGCTCCGCCGCGGCGCGAAGAAACACGGTGACGCTCCAGTAGGAGACGCCGCCGATGAGCAGCAACAGCAGAACCGCCGCACCGAACCCAGCGTTCACGGTGCGGCGCAGTGATGTCGTAGATCCGGCCGGCAATTGCCTCCCGCTCATGCCGCGACTCGCCCCCGGGGCAACAGTGGCGCTCCCTCCCGCATGCGTAGGGCCACCGCCTCCGACCTCCTAGAGCGTTTTTGCGCCATGGTGGGGCGAGATCGCGACAAAGGCCTAATTCTCAACTCGCCAGTCCGTGTTGGACCGCGTAACGCACCATCTCGGCATTCGTCTTGAGGCTCAGTTTGGTGAGAATCCGCGCTCGATACGTACTGATCGTCTTGGCGTTGACCTGCAGTTGCGCGGCGATCTGCTTCAGGCTGCGCCCATCGCCAATCAGCCGCAGCACCTCCAATTCCCGCACCGACAGCCGTTCATGGCTCGGGCCGGTGTCCTTCGCCGCGGACCGGGCCAGGCGCTGCGCCACTTCCGGCGACACGTACCGGCCCCCGCTGTGCACCCGATGGACGGCGGCGACCAATTGGTCGGTGGCGAGCGCCTTCTCGAGGTAGCCGGCCGCACCGGCACGCAGGGCATGCACCGCGTAGGCTTCCTCGGGGTGGCCCGAGAGGACGAGCACCCGGAGACCGGGCCGTCCGGCGCTCACCGCCGGGATTACCTTGAGAAACCCCGGTCCGGGCATCTCGATGTCCATCACAACGACGTCGGGGCTCGTCTCCCCAACCAGCGTTGGCAGCGCGTCGCCACGGTCCGTTTCCCCCACGACTTCGATCCCTTTGGCCCGGTCGAGAATCCGTCGCAGCCCTTCTCGCACGATGGGATGATCGTCCGCCACGACCACACGGATCACGATGCGCCGGCTCCTTCTGGTTCCTTCGTACTCCGTCGCTGTGGGCGAATCGATTGTGCCGCATAGGGTTCCCGTCTGTAGTCCTGCCCCGACAGACCTGGATCAGCGGCGTCGGTAAGTTGCATGAAGCCTCCACGGGTGGTCGCTAAACACTCATATCACGCGCACAAGGAAGCGCGCACCGCCAAAACGAACCGGCCCGGTCCGCCGTCCCGCTTCTATTACTGTGTGTCAGGGCTCGACGCGCAAGGGTTCCCCATCGTAGAATAGGGGGCTTCTGCACCCGAGGCCGCTCTCGAGGAGGGCACGTAATGTCAGAACCGCCTGTGTCCTTGCTCGTCGTCGACGATGAAGAGCCGATCCGCAACGCCCTGAAGCGCTACCTCACGAAACAGGAGTTCGAAGTGTTTACGGCCGCCTCCGGCGAGGAGGCGCTGGCCGTGCTGCAGGGGCACGAAGACATCGCGGTGATGCTGTGCGACATCCGGATGGCCGGCATGAGCGGGGTCGACATCGTGCCGCAGGCGCTGGAGATCTCGCCCGATCTCGCGATCCTGATGCTCACCGCCGTCAACGACGCCACCACGGCCGCGCTGTGCATGCAACGCGGGGCGCTGGACTACCTGACCAAGCCGGTCGAGTTGCTGGAGCTGGGGCGCACGATCCAGCGGGCGCTCAAACGCCGCGAGAGCCTCATCGGCCGGCGCCAGCTCGACCAGCACATCAAGCAGGAAGTCGAGCGACGGACGGAGGAGTTTCAGCGCGAACGCGCCCGCCTCGAACGGGTGTCGGTGGCCACGCTCGAGGTGCTGATCAACGCACTCGAGGCCAAGGATCCCTACCTGCGCGGACACTCGGCCCGAGTCGCCGATCTGTCGGCCACGATCGCTTCCCAGATGGGGTTGGCCGACGACGAGATCGAGCAGATCCGGCTCGCGGGCCGGCTGCACGACATCGGAAAAATCGGGACGCGCGAAGACATCATGAACAAGCACGGTCCGCTCACGCCCGAAGAGTACGACCACATCAAACAACACGTGGTGATTGGCTCCCAGATTCTCGCGCCCCTGGAGCACCTGGGCCCGATCATCGACATCGTGCGCAGTCATCACGAGCGATGGGACGGTTCCGGGTATCCGGACGGCCGTCGGGGAGAGGATATTCCGACCGGCGGGCGCGTCATCGGTGCGGCGGAGGTGTGGGATGCGCTCAGCACTTCCCGCCCCTACCAGGAGAAAATGAGCTCCGAGCAGGCATTGCGACGCATGGGGGAACTGGTCGGCACGGTCCTTGATCCCGCAGTGTATGCAGCGCTGGAGAGCGCGGTGAAGCGACGCCAGTCACTCGTGTTCTTGATCGACGGGAAGGACATGCCGCACGAGATGCGGGAGTGGGGGGACGAAACCACGTAAATGGTCGACCGCCCGCGGAGTCGTCATGTTTGACGTGACCGCCCGCCCAGGCGGGTTGCAGCATGTCGTGTTCCTCGAACGCGCCGTCCGGGATCCCGAAGCGACGCCCGCCGGGTTCGGGAAGGCGGCCTTTCTCGTGCTGCGACTGGTCGATCTCGTGGGCGCCGCGCGGCCCCCGGTCACGCGGGACGAGATGTTCGGGTATCAGGCCGCCGCCACCAGCCGCTTCTGCGCCGAACACCTCGAGCCGGGCCCATCCACCGACTTGCTGCTCGACCTCGTGCGCGCCGCTACCTACGCCCACCGGCGCCAGGATCCCGGCCTCGTGGGTCCGTCGATGATCGCGCTATCGGACGGCTTGGAAGCGATCGCTTGCTACGAGGAAGCCCTGGATGTGCTGGGGACCCTGGAGCGCGTGGCTCGGGATCGGTTGCGGCCGGCCGATGCCGTCACGACGGCGCTGCGGACCGGCCGCGTCGAGCGGGAGCTGGCGAGGTTCGACCTGGCAGAGAAGGCCTATGCCCGCGCGGGGGAAATGGCGACGGCAACGCACAACACGGAGGCCATGCTCCGGAGCCGCCTGGGCCGGGCCAACGTGCTTCGCCTGCGCGGCAACCTGGTGGAAGCCGCGCACTGGTCCGGATCGGTGCTGACTGACGCGCGAAACGCCGGCGAGCGGCATATGGAAGCGGAGGCGGAGCATCACCTGGGCATCGTCCTGGGGACCGGGGGCCAGCTCCACGAAGCGGTGCCGCACTTCTGGCGCGCGTTCGAATTGTACGAAGACGGCACGCTGGCGACCTTCGCCCTGAGCGACCTCGGCGTCGCGTTATCCCACCTGGGGGCGGTCCGGGACGCCGAGCGGGCGTTGCGCTGCGTTGTGGAACGCAGCGTGAGTCAGAACAACGTGCAGAACGCCATGATCGAGCTGATGCATTGCGCGTCCTACCGCCGCAACCGCGTCGGGTTCGAGCGCTGCCGCGCCTTCTGCGCCGGAGAACGGGCGCAAATGGCCCCCAACATTCTCACCGATTACCTGCTGAAGCTGGGCATCGGTTTGGCCCGGTTCGGACAATTCGATCGTGCGGAGACCGAGTTGAATGAAGCCCTCGCGATCGCGCAGGCGCACGGCCTGCACGAGTTCGAGTTCCGGATCGAGCGAATCAGGGCGGGACTCCGCGACTGTGTGGTGCTCGAAGTGTCCGACCACGACACAGAAGCGGAGCCGGCCGATCAGGAATCTCCCCTCAAAGCGGTTTCGGCCGCCCTGGCTCTACTCGCTGACTAGTCTCCGCTAGTGATGGCACGTGCTGCCGCTTTGCCAGTCGCACGTGTTATCCGCGCTGACGTTCGAGCTGGGCTGCGGTGCGGTCGTGTCGGCGCACGCGGCGGCGGCGAAAGCGAGCGTAACGAGCGCGAGTGCGACGAAAGCGTGAATGCGGCGTGACATAAGACCTCCAGGGTGACTGTGGACAATTGAACTGCGGGGCGTCAAATTGACCGTGGTGGCTCACCGCTGTTGAGGGCGTTATTGCGACACGGTGAGCCGTTCACGCGACATCCATGCTCGTACTGGCTGCGGTTCCAGAAATTCAGGTGTTGCGCCTCCGGCGCGCCGCGGGCCCGCGTTTCAGCTTCGTGCCCGCCGGCCACTGGGGCGACGTCGTCGATTTGATCTGCCAACAGCCGATCGAACTCGTCGTCGTCGATCCGTTGCTGTCCGGTGAGCCCAGAAGCCAAGAGATCGAGCGGCTGCGGCTGCTCTTCCCCTCCCTGCCGGTGCTGCTGTACACGACGTTCACTCCCGTGCTGGCCCCGGTCCTGTTGGCACTGGGCCGGCAAGGGGTACAGGAAGTCGTGTTCTGCCGGTTGGACGATCATCCGGACGGACTGCGCGGCGCGCTCGAGCGCGAACAGGCGCGGGCCTCGTCGCAGCAGCTGCTCGATCAGATCGCGGCCGCGTTCGCGCCGCTGCGATCCGAAATCCGGTGGGTACTGGAAGCCGCGTTGCGTGCACCAGAAGACGTGCAGACCGTCGAGCAGCTCGCCGCGTCGGCGGGCGTGGGTCGCCGCACCTGCGAGCGCTGGTTCATGCGCGCCGCCATGCCCAGTCCGCGCCATTTTCTCGCCGCCGCCCGCGTCCTGTATTCCCACCGACTGCTGCAGGACCCCGGGTTTACGGTCGAGGATGTGGCGAAGCGGCTCGGATATTCGCAGGTCCGCACGCTGCAGCAGCACGCCCGGCTGTATCTCGGGCTGACGGCGGGGGAGATGCGCCTCTCGCTGACGCCGGATGCCGCCCTGCAGATCGTGGTCCAGCGTTTCCTTACTCTCCCCCACGCGACGATCGAGTCGGAAGCCTCTTGACGCGCAGGGTCTCACCCGTCATTCACGTCGCCCACTCCCCGGACGCGGACGACGCGTTCATGTTCTGGGCGCTCGCCGCCGGGAAGATCGACACCGCCGACCGTCGCTACCGGGAAGAGCTGGCGGACATCGAGTCGCTCAACCGCCGCGCGCTGGCGGGAGAGCTCGAAGTCACCGCGGTGTCACTCCACGCCTACGCCTATCTCGCCGATCGCTACGCGCTGCTGGCGCACGGTGCCAGCATCGGCGACCGCTATGGCCCGCGCATCGTGGCCCGCACGGCGGCCCCCGACACGCCGCAGCGCGCCCTCGCGGGGAAGACGATTGCCGTTCCAGGAGAGCTGACCACGGCGTTTCTCACGCTGCGGTTGTACCAACCCGAAGCGCGCCACGTCGTCGTGCCGTTCGACCAAATCGAAGACTTCGTGGCGGCCGGGCGGGCGGATGCCGGCCTGTTGATCCACGAGGGGCAGCTGACCTACGGAGACCGCGGGCTCCACCTGTGGGTGGATTTGGGCGAATGGTGGCATCAGGAGACGGGGTTGCCCCTGCCCCTGGGCGGGAACGTCGTGCGGCGCGACCTGGGCGAGCCGCTCCTGGCTGGGGTGGCTCGGGATCTGAAGGCCAGCATCCAGTACGGGCTCGCCCATCGGACCGAAGCGCTGGCACACGCGCAGCAATTCAGCCGCGGGTTGGATCCCGGGCGGACCGACCGGTTCGTGGGTATGTACGTGAACGACTACACGGTCGACTACGGAGAGCGCGGCCGTCGCGCGGTTCAGGAGCTGTTCGCGCGAGCCGAGGACGCAGGGCTCCTGCCCGGTCCGGTGCCGCTGCAGTTCGTCGCGGCCTAGGTCCTGACGAGGAGAGCGGCGGGTGAGCGAGCACGACTCGGTCGCAGTGCTGGTGGTGGACGACGAAGAGCCGATTCGCAATGCCCTGAAACGATTCCTGACGGGGCGAGGGTTCGAGGTCCACACGGCCGCGTCCGGCCAGGAAGCGCTCGTCGCGCTCGGCGCACACAACATCGCGCTGATGCTCAGCGATATCCGGATGCCAGGGATGAGCGGCGTGGATCTGGTGCCGCAGGCACTCGAGGTCGCGCCCCATCTCGCCGTGGTGATGCTGTCGGCGATCAATGACGCCACCACGGCCGCGCTCTGCATGCAGCGCGGGGCCATGGACTACCTCACCAAGCCCCTGGAGCTGGACGATCTCGAGCGCGCCGTGCAGCGCGCCCTGCGTCGCCGCGCAGCCTCAATCGAGGAACGCCAGCTCGATGTGCAGCGGAAAGAGGAGTGGCTGCGGGAGCGTGCCGAAACGCATCGCGTGACCGTCGCCACCCTGGAGGCGCTGGTCAACGCGATGGAGGCCCGGGACCCCTACCTCCGCGGCCACTCGGCCCGCGTGGCCGACCTCGCCGCCACAATCGCCGCCCACCTGGGCCAATCCGACGACGACGTGGAACAGATCCGGCTCGCTGGTCGCCTCCACGACATCGGGAAGATCGGGACGCGCGAAGCCGTGATGAACAAGCAAGGCCCCCTCACGCCCGACGAATACGACCACGTCAAACAGCACGTCCTCATCGGCTCACAGATCCTCGCCCCGCTCGGCCACCTCGCCCCGGTCCTGAGCGGGGTGCGCAGTCACCACGAACGGTGGGATGGCGCCGGGTATCCCGACGGCCTGCGGGGCGATGATATCCCGATCACGGCTCGCATTATCGGCGCCGCCGAAGTCTATGACGCGCTGTGCACGTCCCGTCCGTATCAGGACAAGATGGCGCCCGCGGAAGCCGTGCGGCGAATGGAAGACCTGGTTGGAACGGTGCTCGATCCGAAGGTGTTTGCGGCGCTCGCCGAGGTCGTCGCGCGGCCGCGATCCCGTGTGTTCCTGGACGAGTCAGAGCCACCCTCTTAAAAAACCAAACCCGGGGGCTTTCGCACCCCGGGCTGGCGGGTCGGGCGAAGTGGCCGTCACACTCCGACCGCGACCTCTTGATCTATGCGCTTCAGGCGTCGACTGGACGCTTTCACCTGGTGATTTGTTTCACGATCCCTGCCGACTGCCACTTGTATAGACGCACGAGCCCGGCAAACCGTTGCACTGGATCCGCCGGGTCACTGCCGCTTCACGCGGCCCAGGCGAGAAGTGGTGATTGTTACAATCTGGGACCCGCGCCGGAGCACGATCCGCGTATTGGCTGGCCCCCATCCGATCCCGAGCGGACCGAACACGACCTCGGCATTGGAGACCGTGAGCGCGACCCCGGCCCGCGCGGGCCCGGGCCAGCGAGCAAAGAGTCGCCAGCCCGCGGACTCCTCACGGTCAACGCGCAATGAATCGGCAGCGATGCGCAGACGGGCCCGCGTCCCCTGCATCACCGCCGCGGTGCGGGCCACCGCCATCGCGGTCGTGACGTCGCGGGCCGCGCCCTCGGTCACGACACGGTCGAACGCGGGGCCGAGCCGCGGTCCGATCAATAGCGCGAGCACCGCCACGATCGCCATCACGACGATGACTTCCCCTAAAGTGAATCCGTTGCGCACCGGAAGAGAGTACAGGGAAATTTCCGGGGCGCGTCATCCCACCCACGCCGGACGGGCCGGAAAAGCGCGAGCCAGGGCGTCGTTTTCGGCCTAACCTCCGAACCCGGGACGCGGTATGTTGGGGCCGATGACCGCGGCGCCGCAACGCGACCCTCTTCACACCCTGCGCGAGTACCGCAATCTCGCTCCGTGGAATCTCCACGACCTGTCGGTACTGGTGGGGGCCGTGCTCGAGGCATCCGCCGTGACCCCGATCAATGCCGCCGCCCGGGCGACCCCGAGTCAACGCACGATCCGGTTCTACGTCGCCAAAGGGCTCGTGGCGCCGCCGGAAGGGCGCGGGACCGCCGCCACCTACACCTATCGTCATTTCCTGCAGCTGCTTTGCATCAAACTGCGGCAGATGGAAGGCGCGACCCTGGCGGCGATCATCCGGGACATGGCGGATCAGACCGGCGACGTGTTGGAGCGCCGCGCCGCGCAAACACTGGGACCCGGGCTCCCGCCTCCCGACCGCCTGTCGCTGCGCGGGGCCGACGGCATCCCGCGCGGCCGCTCCGGCCGGGCGATCTCGAGCTGGCTCGCTCGCGACGTCGAGCGCGAGCCCGGAAACCCGAGCAGCTGGCGACGCATCCCGGTGGGGCGCGGCGTCGAGCTGCACCTGGACGCCGAGCACCCGCTGGCCCGGCTCGGACCCGAGGAGGCCGGCGTGGCCGAGGTGGTCCGCCAGGCCCTCGCGAAACTATTACCACAGTGGCCCGCGTAGTTCTCGTCCCCTGATCCTGGAGTCCTAGACCATGGGCAGTACGCTGATTCTCCTGATCATCCTGGTCGTGGTGGTGCTCTATGGCGTGGGCGCCTACAACGGGTTGATCAACCTGAAGAACCAGACGCTCAATGCGTTCAAGCAAATCGACGTGCAGCTCAAGCGCCGGCACGATCTGATTCCGAACCTGGTGAACGCGGTGAAGGGCGCGATGGACTTCGAGCGACAGACGCTGGAAGCCGTGATCCAGGCGCGGAACCAGGCGGTGGCCGCGGGCGCCAATGCCGGGCCGGCCGCCATGAAGCAGGTCGGGGCGGCGGAGAACCAGCTGTCGGCGGCCTTGTCGCGCTTCAACGTGGTCGTCGAGCAGTATCCCCAGCTCAAGGCGACCGCCAACGTGGGCCAGCTCCAGGAGGAGCTGACCTCGACCGAGAACCGTATCGGGTTCTCGCGACAGGCCTACAACGACACGGCCACGCAGTACAACACCAAGCAGCAGCAGTTCCCGACGAACCTGTTTGCCGGGCTGGCCAAGGCGACGCCCGCCGAGTTGTGGGAGATCACGGATGAGACGGAACGGGCCGTGCCGCAGGTCGATCTCTCCATGAAACCCAAGGCGTGACGGACGAGGCCGGCCTCAACCTCTTTCAGCAACAAGAAGCCAATCGCCGGCGCACCATCTGGCTGGTGATTGGCTTCGTGCTGTTCTTCGCCTGGCTCGGCTTCGGCGGGGATCTGATCTACTGGCTCTCGACCAAGGACAGCGATCCCAACACCTACCACCACACCTTCCCGTGGTTCGGCCTGCTGATGACCGCCATCGGCGCGGGGATCGCCCGCTACGGGTTCGCCACTGGCCCGAACAAGGTGCTGTGGTCGACGGGCGCGCGGGAAATCACCGAGCCGGCGGACGACAAGGAGCGCCAGCTCGTCAATGTCGTCGAGGAAATGGCGATTGCCGCCGGGTTGCCGCGACCGAAGATCTGGATCGTTCCTGACGCTGATCCCAACGCGTTCGCCACGGGACTCGACCAGTCCAAATCCAACATCGCCGTCACGCAAGGCCTGCTCGATCTGTGCAGTCGCGACGAGCTGCAGGCGGTGATCGCCCACGAGCTGGGCCACGTCAAGAATCTGGATGTCCGCCTCATGACCACGCTGGCAGCGCTGGTGGGTGCAGTCGTCCTGATGCACAATGGCATGGGTCGCATGATGTCCGGCGGATTCCGTTCGGGCGGGGGGCGGAGCTTCGGCGGGGGCGGGGGAAGCCGGGGAGGGGGCGGGAAGAAGGGTGGCCTGGGGCAGCTCGTCATCCTGTTGCTGGTCCTGTGGATCATCACATGGATTCTCGCCCCGATCATCACGCAGATGCTCGCCATGGCCGTGAGCCGCAAGCGCGAATATCTGGCGGATGCGATGGGTGCTCAATTCACCCGCAACCCCATGGCTCTCGCCACCGCGCTACAGAAGATCGAAGGGGCCGAGGCGCCGACCGCTTCCATCAAAAGTGGGGCGGCGCATCTCTGCATCGCGGACCCGCTGGGCCGGCGCGTGAACCTTCGCGAAGGCGGCCTTTCCAACTTCTTCGGGACGCACCCGCCCATGGCGGCCCGCATCGCTCGACTCAAGGGTATGGCCTACCAACGGATGAAGGCGGAGGGGCAGCTCCCCGCGACCTGATGACCGTCCGCACCTTGGCCCTCGCCGGACTCGGCGTGCTGGTCGGGGGCGGCCTCGTGCTGTTCTTCGCCCGCAGGCGCCTGCGCCGGGCGGCCCAACGTGCCGTCCTCAAGTTCCGAGCCCGACTCGCCCGCTATCACCTGCAACAGCGACGCCAGGCCAAAGCCACGCTGCTGACGGACCCCGTGGTGCGTGAAGCCGTTGCGGCACACGCGCGGGAGCATCGGCTGGATGAGGCCTTGGTCTGGCGTCGCGTGACGCGCTACGTGGACGAAATCGTCCCCTACCTGAGCGTCCTCACCTATTACAAGATCGGGTACAACGCGGCGAAACTGTTCCTCAACCTGCTGTACAAGGTGAGCGTCGACTACCAGGACGAAGCCGCGTTGGGGCGCATTCCCCGAAAAGACGTCGTCGTCTACCTCATGAATCATCGCTCCAACGCCGATTACATCGTGGTGGCCTACGTGCTCGCCCGGGGGACGCACGTCAGCTACGCAGTCGGTGAATGGGCGCGGGCGTGGCCACTGGAGTACGTGTTCAAGTCGTTCGGCGCGTATTTCATCCGCCGTCGCTTCCGCGAGCCGCTGTACCACGCCGTGCTAGAGCGCTACGTCCAGCTGATCACGAGGAATGGCGTTACCCAGGGCATCTTCCCGGAAGGTGGGCTCACACGGGACGGGGCCCTACGACCCCCCAAACTGGGATTGCTCGACTACATCTGCCGCACCGTTCGCGATCCGGACTTCGCACGCGATATCTGGTTCGTCCCGGTCGCGCTCAACTACGATCGGGTGCTCGAGGACCGCTCGCTCATTCGCGAGCTGGTAGCCGAAGGCGACCGGCCGGGCCGCTTGCAACAGCTCACGACGGTGGCCAGTTACCTCATCGGGAACACGTTCCGCTTCGCGACCGGCCGGCTCAAGCGGTACGGCCGGGTCGCGGTGAACTTCGGCACGCCGCTCTCGCTGCGCGCCTGGCTCGCCACCGCGCCCGCCGGCGTCCTCGACCGGCCCAAAGAACAACGCCTCCCCGAGCTGCAACGTCTGGCCGAGGAGATGTTGCAGCGCATCGGGGCGATTATTCCCGTCACCCCGGTGCCGCTCGCCGCCGCTGCCCTGCTCTCGTTCGAGCAGACCGTTATCGGCCGTGATGCGCTGCTGGATCGCATGGACGTGATCCGGGACCGGCTGCGGGACGTGAACGCCAAGGTCGTCCGGGGCGGCGCGCGCATCGAGGAGGTGTGGGATCGTGCGTGGCGCATGCTGCACCTGCGCCGTCTCGTCGTCGCCGAGGGTGGCAGTCTGGTGATCCTGCCCCGGGGACGGCCGCTGCTCGAGTACTACGCCAACTCGATTGCGCATCTGGTCTCGATTCGGGCGCCGCGGCTGCCGTTCCACAAGGAGCATGATCGGGAGACGGACTTGCCAAGACTGCAAACCGGGGAGTGGGGTGCGGGAAGTAGTACCTGACGGCGCGGCAAAGCGCTACGGCGCGCAACGTTAGGGACCACTCCCCACTCCCCACTCCCCCATATATTTCCCCCTCCCCATGTCCCGCGTCCTCGACCTTCCTTCCCTGCGCCCCGGTGAGCGGGTGCAGGACACCTTCCTGGTGCTCGAAACCGAGCAGAAGAGCTTCGAAGGCGCCGCCTGCACCGTCCTCACGTTCGGCAACGCGAGCGGCCGCCTGGCCAGCGCCCCGTTCTGGGATCGCGATCAGGCGATGGTGGAGGGGGTGCGCCGCGGACACGTGGTTCAGGTACTCGGAGAGGTGGCTGACTACCGGGGTCATCGGCAACTGCGGGTGAGCTCGTTACGGTTGCTGCCGCCCGCCAGCGTCGAGCTGGGCCAGCTGCTCCCCTCCGTGGGCGACGTGTCCCGTTACTGGGAAACGGTGGATGGGTGGCGCGGCGAGCTCACGAAGCCGCGGCTGGCGGCCGTCCTGGCGCTGTTCTACGAAGACGGGGATTTCCGGCGCCGGTACGAGCAGTGTCCCGCCAGCGTGTCCGGCCATCACGCCGCGCTGGGCGGCCTGCTGCAACACACGGTGGAGGTCGGGGCGATCGCCCGCACGATCGCGCGCGCCTGCGGCGCCGACTTGGAGCTGGTCTGCGCCGGCGTGCTGCTGCACGACATCGGAAAGCTCGACGCATACCAGTGGGACGGCGTCTTCGATTACACGGATGCGCACTACCTGGTCGGCCACGTCGTGCTGGGTGCGCTGGCGCTCGAGCGCCGGCTCGATGAAGCGACGCCACCGCCGTGTACGCCCGACGAGCGCCGGCTGCTGTTACACCTCGTCCTGTCCCACCATGGCCGGCTCGAGTACGGCAGTCCGGTTCCGCCCCTCACGTTGGAAGCGGAGGTCCTGCATTGGGCCGACAACGCCAGCGCGAGAACCGCGAGCATGGCCGAAGCGCTGCGCGACGCGGATGCCTTCAGCGAGGGGTTGATCTCGCAGAAGCGGGTGTGGCAGCTCGACCACCGGCGCCCCTACCGCGGAGCGAGTGACTGGGGCAAACCCGCGGAATGAACGACCGGGCAGTCCCAAGCCGGCGGCATCAGATGACGCTGACGGTGGCCGCCTTGGGGATCGTTTTTGGGGACATCGGGACGAGCCCCTTGTATGCCCTCAAAGAGTGTTTCTTCGGGCCCCATGCGATGCAACCGACCCCGGAAAACGTGCTCGGCGTGCTGTCCCTCATCTTCTGGTCGTTGATCCTGGTCGTCACCGTGAAGTACCTGGCGTTCGTCCTGAGCGCAGATAACCGGGGCGAGGGAGGCATCCTGGCTTTGATGGCGCTCACGCACCCGGGGGGCGGACCGGGGCGGCGCCCCCGCTACGTCATCCTGTTACTCGGCCTGTTCGGAGCCGCCCTGCTGTACGGAGACGGCGTCATTACGCCCGCCATCTCGGTGTTGGGCGCCGTCGAAGGCCTCACGGTTGCCCAACCGGGATTCGCCACGTGGGTGGTGCCGGTATCGGTGGTGATTCTGGTTGGGTTGTTCCTGCTGCAGCAACGCGGCACGGGCGGGATCGGGGCCATTTTCGGTCCCGTCATGTTCGTCTGGTTCGCCACGATCGCGCTGTTGGGGCTCGTTGCCATCGTCCGGCATCCGGAGGTGCTGGGCGCCATCAACCCGTTGCATGCGGTGGATTTCTTCCTGCGCAATCGGTTGCCGGGATTCCTGGTGCTCGGGGCGGTATTCCTGATTCTCACCGGCGCCGAGGCGCTGTACGCCGACATGGGGCACTTCGGCGCGCGCCCGATTCGCCTTGTCTGGTTCTACCTGGTTCTGCCCGCGCTGTTGGCGAACTATTTCGGCCAGGGCGCGCTGCTCCTGGCCGACCCGACTGCCGCCGTGAATCCGTTTTATCACCTGGCGCCCGCGTGGGGACAACTGCCACTCGTCGTCCTGGCCACGGCCGCCGCCGTCATCGCTTCACAGGCGGTGATCTCGGGAGCGTTTTCGCTCACGCGGCAGGCGGTCCAGCTCGGCTATTGCCCCCGCGTTTCCGTCGAGCACACGTCCTCGGCGGAAATCGGCCAGATCTACATCCCGTCGGTCAATTGGTGGCTGATGATCGTCACCATCGCGGTCGTACTGGGGTTCCGCTCCTCGAGCGGGCTGGCCGGCGCGTACGGGGTTGCCGTGACCAGTACGATGGTCGTCACCACCCTGCTGCTGCACGTGGTGAGCCGCGAGGTTTGGGGGTGGAGCCGGACGCGCGCCACCCTGGTCGCGGCAGGCTTCCTGGTCATCGACCTGTCGTTCTTCGCCGCCAACATCGTGAAGGTCCCGCAGGGCGGGTGGCTGCCGCTGCTGATTGCGGCGGGGATCTATACACTCATGGCCACCTGGAAGACCGGCCGGCAGATCCTCTCAAAACGGCTGCAGGAAAAGTCGGTGCCCCTCAAGATCCTTATGGGTGATCTTGCCGCGGACCCGCCCATGCGCGTCCCCGGCACGGCCGTTTTCATGTCGGGCAATCCGGGCGGCACACCTCCCGCGCTGGTACACAATCTGGCGCACAACAAGGTGCTGCACGAGAAAGTCATTTTCTTGACGGTGATCACCGAGGAGGTTCCGCACGTACCCGCCGTCGAGCGCATCACCGTCAAGCACATGGGGAAGGGTTTCCACGAGGTCATCGCCCGATACGGGTTCATGGAGGACCCGAGCATTCAGGATGTGATCGATCATTGCAAAGAGAAAAAGCTGGTGATCACGCTCGAAGGAACCACATTCTTCCTGGGTCGTGAGGAATTGGTTTCTACCGACCGGCCCGGCATGGCTCGGTGGCGCGAACGGTTGTTCGCCTTCATGTCGCGCAATGCGCTGCGGGCGACCGCTTTCTTCCAGATCCCCTCTACGCAGGTATTCGAGGTCGGGGCTCAGGTCGAGCTCTAGGCAGCCAGCGCCTTTCTCGCTTCAGTCTGACCCGCGGTCAGCCACGTGCGAAGCCCCGATGCACCCACCAGTACCGCCGTCAGCCCAAGTACCGGGAGCACCTGGATGGCCTGGAGGGCAAGGCCAGCCGCGATGGCTTGCTCCGGCGGGGCTCCGAACGGCAACAAGGCGCCCACCATGGCCGCCTGCGTCACGCCCAGGTTTGCCGGGGTCAATCGCCCGATACCGCTCAGGTTCACCGCGAGCAACGCCGTGAGCGAGGCGCCGGTCCGGAGATGCAAACCAGCGGCGGCGAGCACGAGCGCGTAGGTGCCCCATTGCGACAGCCAGCTGCCGAGAGCCAGCAGCACCGGCGCGACAAGCCGCGTTCCCAGACTCATCCGGGCCAGCTGCGCCGTCGATCCCCGTACCGCGCGGGGCAGATGGGCGAGTACGCGCGCCCAGCCCTGGAACCGCGACAGGGCGAACACGGTCACCAGAGCGACCGCCGCGCCGATTTGCAGACCGCGCAACGCCGGTGGCAGGTGGAGCAACAGCGGGGCGAGACAGAGCATCAGCGCCAGGCCAATCGCCTCCACCACCCGCGTCCACGCGACTGACAGGGCGGCCGTCCCGGCCGCAATCCCGGTGGTCCGGACGAGCATCGACACCCGGGCCGCTTCACCCGTCACGCCGACACTGATCGAGCTGACCGCCGTACCGACCAGGTTCGCTGCCTGGGCGTCCCGCCAGCGGTGTGGGGCGACGGGCCGGAGCAGGAGATGCCAGGCCCACCCCTTGGCGAGCGGCGAGAGCAGGTTGAGCGCGAGCGCCGCAACGAGGAGCGGGGCACGCATGGCGACAAACGCCGCGGCGGTTTCGGCCCAGGGCACGCGCGCCGATAGGCGCAAGGCCGCCAGCAGTCCCAGCACGGCGAGCGCCCACCACATCCATCGCTTCACGCCAGCAGCTCCGCCAGGGCCCGGAACTCGTAGCCCACGTCCCTGGCGTCGGCGATGATGCCGGGCAGGGCCGCGGCGGTGGCGGACCGATCGCCGCGCGGATCGCTCCCTTCCGAGTCATAGCCGTCTCCATCATGCAGCAGGATGATCGCCCCGGGGCGGAGCCTGACCCGGACGCGGCGCCGGATCTCTTCGGCGCTGGGGCGATCCGAGTCCCACACGCCGAACGTCCACACCACCGTGCGGTACCGCAGCCGGCGCGCCTGGCGCGTGACGAACGGGTTGCGATACCCGTGCGGTGGCCGAAACGCGCGCGGGATTTCGCCCGTCACTTCGACCAGGTCCCGATGCCCGCCGATCATTTCCGCGCGAATGCCGGCCGGGCCCAAGCGGTGCAGCTTCCGGTGCGTGCGCGTGTGGTTGCCGATCTCGTGTCCTGAAACCGCGACGCGACGCGCGGTGGACGGATGTCGTCGGACGGCGGCTCCAACCAGAAAGAATGCGGCCGGGATCCCGGCGCCCGCGAGGATGTCGAGAATCGGCTCGGTCGCACTGGGACGGGGACCGTCATCGAACGTGAGATAGATCGCGCGTGTGTGTTTCGGCCCACGGGCCAATACGGATCCGAACAGCCGACTGCGGGGATTGTACGCCCCCCAGCCGCACGTCCCGGCGGCGGCCCCGGCGGCCAGGAACGGCGCGATCACTTCCGGACCCGCTCGTACACAGCCACGATGCGGTCCGCGATGCACGGCCAGGCGAACCCGGCGGCTTTGGCGCGGCCGGCCCGCCCCATCAGGGCGCGGCGTCCAGGGTCATCGAGGAGTGCGAGGGTCGCTGTCGCCCAGGCATCGGGATCGCCGCGCGGAATCAGGACGGCCGCCTGGCCTTCACCCACCAGCTCGCGAAACCCGGTGATGTCTGACGCGAGGAGCGGAATGCCGCAGGCCATCGCTTCGAGCAGCGTGATCCCGAACGAAGCCTTGGTGGTCGGACACAGATACAGGTCCGCGTCACCGTAGCGCTGCGGCCGGTCGCCATTGACCCGGCCGATGAAGCGGACGGCGCGGCCCAGCGGCCGAGCCGCCCGCTCGTACCAGCCGCGCAACGGCCCGTCGCCGGCCACCACCAGCTCTGTCGCGGGATAGCGAGTCAGGATTCGTGGCATGGCGGAGAGCACCGTCTCGAGACCGTTGCGTGGGTCGAGCCGCCCCAGGAACAACAACCGCGGCCCGTGCGCCTGGGCGTCGGTGGGTCGCCGGCCGTTGGGATGGAACAGCTCCAGGTCGACTCCGTTGGCAATGACGTCCCACCGGGCCGTGAAATAGCGCGACAGGGCCTGTACCACAGGCTCGCTGACGGCGATGGTGGCCGCCAGACGATCGAGGCGCCGTTGCAGTGGGCGGCGAAACACGCGATAGCCCAGCGAGCGGGGAAACCAGCTGTGAAACGTGGCGACGACGGGAATGTCGAGCCGATGGGCGGCGCCGGCCGCGACCGGTCCGAGCACCGGGGCGAGCCCATCTTGTACGTGCACCACGTCGGCCGCAATGTCCAAGAGCGTGGCTTCGATCTGGCTGGGCAATCGCCACCCGGTCGTAATGCGGGCGAAGGCGCCGTTGGAGTAGATCACACGGCTGGTACCGATCCGTCGCACGCCGGGCGGGTCGGCCCTCTGGCCACGCATGTTCGACGTGAGAATGGTGACCTCGTGCCCGCGGCGGCCCAACTCGAGCCCCAGGTGGTGCACGTGCTCGGTCACCCCGCCCAGATGTGGGTAATAGAACTCGGTAACCAGGGCGATGCGCATGGATTCCCAGTGCGACCCTGCCAGGCTGGGAATCGTCAAATGGGGGGAAAAAAGGAGCCCCCGGGACGGCTCAATAGGCCGCCCGGGGGCCCCGCACATCGGCTACCCGGAGCCGGGGGATTGCTCCACCCGTTCTTCATCCTGACGCCGCCGGTGGACTGTTGCGTCGCTCGGTAGGGCGATCAGGAGCTCCGGCTTCCATCCCCAAGCAGCCTGGCCGGGCCGCAAGGTTCGCCGGTGCGAGTGCTGCGGGTCAGATCGGGTCGCGGACCGACCTTCCGCACTGCACGTCGAGGCACCATTTCGACGTGGTAGAGGCACGCGACTGGCCTCTGCTATCCGAGTCGGTGAGATTCTCCCGGATCGACAGGCGCCTGAGCCCTTGTTGCGTTGGCGCCCTCCCCGAAATTTCCGCTCGGACCGGTCAAACAGGCGTGGCCAGGACACCAGGCCCCAACCCTTCCCCGTTCGACGCGAGGATCAATCTACGCACCGGGCGAAATCGCGCAAGTGCCGATGTTTCTTCGGGTTAGCTCACTCGGATGTGCATCGGATGTGGACTCTAACCACCATGACGCGTGCCGCTTGCGGCGTCCTTCAACACAGTGTGGAGTTGTGAATCCACACGCGTGCACCTTCCCACATCAGCTTACGGCGGGCTTCTTGAGCGAGGCCTTCTTCATGAACCCCCTCACCACGGCGAGATAGCGTCGCAGCGCCGCATCCAGCTGTGCGGTGCGATAGGGACCCCACGCCCGCAGCGAGTCGGCGGCGGCGTAGGTGGGAGGCGTCGGGGTCCGCCACTGGCGCTCACATTGCGTCAGGACGCGACGCAGCTCGGCACCGCCGCTCATGAGCTCGCTCTGCTGGTGCTGGGCGTGGCCGACGTAGAGGCCTTGAGCCATCAGTGAATCCACGGCTCCGACGGCGGCGCCGGCATCGCGACAGGTCCCTCGGACCCGCTCCGCACGCTGCAGCACCAGACTGGCCGATGCCGTCGGCAAATCGGTTCGAAACCCGGCGGTGGCACCACGCACGCGATCGAGCGCGTCCGTCGCGTTGTTCAACACGCGCTCATAGCGAGCCTGGCGGACGCTATCCGACGTCTGCGCGGTGACGGCGAGCGCGAGGAGGAACGAGATCATGTCAGGAGTCGATGCCGACTTCGCAGTAGCAGTAGGGCTCTCCCGCCTGCGCGGGGAGGAATAGACAGCCGGCTCCGGCGGTCGCGAACCAACCCGCCACGAGCAATGTCGAACGATTGGTGCCCCCGGGCGGGGCATTGAACAGCTCCTGCAACCATCGGCGCACGTGCCGCAGCTCCGGTGCGCGGCGGCCCAGCAGCGCCAACATCGCGCCGGTCCCCTGCGTCGCCCGCAGGAAATGCGCGATGGCGTGGCCCCGTTCGGCGAACGCATACGCGCGCAGGCCATGGCCGTCGTAAATCAATTCGCACTCGACGGGATCGGCGTACGGTTGGTCCAGGTGCGGACCGAAATACGCAAACAGGCGCCGCTCTCCTTCGCGACGCTCCACGACCGCTGCCGCCGCATCGGGACGAATCCAGGCGGCGTGCACCAGATCGTCGTCACGCAGAATCCCCGCCGCACCCGTCCACTCCACCACCGACAGCGCCTGGTCGAGCGGACATCCGACGGAGTCGTCGAAGGCCAGAAAGCGGGGCGCTTCCGCGGCACGGGCAAAGAAGTGGCTCAATGCCTCGGCACGGTCCTCGAAAGTGCGGGACAAGCGGGAGGTTGCGGGAACCGTCATGTCGGGATTATAACCCTAGGCCATGATGAAAGTGGCTTTACCCTTAACTGCAGGACCTGTCGAAAGATACGAATAGACCGATGCGCTCAAACGTCCTGCTCGTCCTGCTTGGGGTCGCATTCGCGCCCCGCATCAACGCCCAAGATCCTGCACCTGCACCGGCCCCCACGGTGGGTGAGTCCGTGACGGCCATGGTCCCGCCTCCTACACCTCCGCCGAACCCATTGCAGGACCGTTACTTACAAGGTCTCCGCACGGCTTCCAGAGGCGTGGCTCAGATCAAGGACGGGATCAACCGGGTGGTACGAACGCAGAGCACCAAGGACACGGCTCAGGTCCGTCAGGCGGCCAAGCGGCTCGGCGCGCTGTGCGGAGCCGCGCGGGGTTTCATCGTCAACGGACGAGGACAGATGGAACCCAACGCCTATGCACCGCCCACCCGGAAGCCGGCGCGGGATCTGACGGTTCAGCTCGACTCCCTTGTCATATCCGCCAAGACATGCCAGGCATCGGCGACGAAATCGCCGACGCCCGTCACGACCGACCTGTTAGCGCATCTGCGCGGCTATGAGTCCGCCGTGGCCACGTTCCGCACCGCGATTGGGTTGCCGAACCGGCAATAGCCGGCGCCGTTACGGTAGCGCCGTTTGCGTCGGCTCCATCTTCACGACCCACAACCCGCTGTTGATGTCCGGAACGTAGATGAGACCATCCCGATAGATGGCGCCCCACGCATTCGCCATGTTGGGAGTCTTGCCGCTCGGGTCGCCCGTGTGGATGTGGGCGTACTCCCGGCCCTGCGTCAGCAAGTCGCCCTTCAACTCTCCTGAAATGTCGAGGATCCGCAGGCCTCCCTGGTAGTCGCCGAGCAGCAGCGTATCGCCTGCGACCCAGACGTTGTGGGAGCCGCCATCCTCGGGCTCGAACCAGGCGACCTCCCGGACGTTGCCGGGATCGGAAATATCGATCACGTGCAGCCGGCCATAGGCACGGCCCAGTCCGATCACGCCGGGCCCACCGCCCTGCTGACGCGCCGGGAACACTTCGTCGCCGACGAAGACGTAGCGATTGCCGACGCGCCACGAAGTGTGCGTGCCACGAATGAATCCCGGGCCGCCCGCCTGCTCCACCTTCCGGTACAGCGCATTGAGGTCGTACTTGAATTGCAGCACGAGCTGCGGGTTCTCGGGGCTGCCACCCTTGATCCCGTTCCCCACGTCCAGGATGACGAGGCCGTCGTTCCAGTAGGACAGGGTCGCCAGTCCATCACGCACATCGATGTCGTGCAGGGTTCGTCCCGCCTCGGGCCGCTCGACCTGCCAGCGCGCCACCTGCTTCGGGTGATACGGATCGCGGATATCGATCACCCGCATCGATCCGGTGGCGTCGTCGGTGAGATAGATGTAGCCGCGATAGACATAGGTGCTGTGGACCCCGCCCGTCACGGTCTCCGTAAACTCGGCGATGGGCTTGGGGTGGGCGGGGTCTTCGAATGACAGAATCACGATGCCGTTCTTGCGATTCGACGCTCCCTCCCGCGTCATCACACCAAACTTGCCGTCTTCGGTCGTCATCACGTCATTGACCACACGGGCATCGACGACCACGGAGTCCGTCAGCATGGGCTTCGACGGATCGGTGATGTCGATCGCGTAGATGCGGTCGCCGATGGTGGACATGTAGGCGTGCTTGCCGTCCGGATGCAGCCACAGCTCGGCGCCGTCGATCTTGAGCGGGAGGCGGCCGACGATCGACACGCGCCGGGTGATGTTGCGTGCCTCCACCCGCACCACGGCTTCGACCAGCTTCGCGCCCAGCGAAGCCACGACGCGATACGTCCCGGCGTCGTTGGCGACGAACACGCCGTCGTCGTCGATGGTCGCCGTCCCATCGCCCACCGGTGCGACAGCCCACTCCGGCCGGGCCTCCGAAACCGGTCGCCGGGCGGCGTTGGTGGCGCTGAAGCGGAAGCGGATGACGTCTCCGGTGCGCACGGAGCTGTCGGTGGGGCTCACACCGATGCGAACGACCGAATTGGGCACGACTGTGACGCGCCAGGATTGTGTCGCGCCTCCCGCGCTCGCCGATACGCTCGTCGTGCCGGGGGTCCGCGCCACGAGCCGGCCGGTCGTGCTCACCTCGAGCACGGCGGGGCGCGTGGATGCCCAGGTCACCGGATCGTAGCGGCGATCCCCCCCCGCCGAGATGGGGTGCGCGATGAGAGCGCGCGACGTGCCCGCCAGCATCCGGCTCGGTTGAGGAGACACGGCGACCCGCGTCGCGGCGAGAGGCAGCACGGTCACTTGCGCGAACCCGAGCGTGGGCGGGCCGGTCCAGCCGGGCATCGCCCCGGCGGCCGTGACGTTCAGAGTCCCGGTCGCCCCGGCGGTGACGAGGCCGGTGGAGTCGACTCGCCCTTCAAAGCGACCGCCGCTCATGAACCACCGGAGCCGTACGCTGTCGAGGCGCGCCCCACTGGAATCGATGGCAACCGCGGCCAGGCGAATCGTATCGCCGACCTTGATGGCGGACGCGGACGGCGTGACCTCGACGCGCGCCACGCGTTGGGACGGCGATTGAACGGCGGGTTGCTGTGCGGACACAGCGGAAAACAGGGCCAGCAAGAACGGTTTCATGAGCCCCCACAGGCAGTGAAAGTCGATCGACGGGAGAGGGACGCTAGCTTAACCGCGCTCGATCGGGGCTATCTAGTGTCACGATGATGGCGCTATAGTGGTTATTTGACAGCCTCCAAAGACCTCCCTACTTTAGCCGCGGTTCAAGCAATACGAGGCACCGTAACCGGCTGTCTGCGCTCCGCGGGGACCGAACGTCTCGCGGTTTTTGTTTGAGCCCGTCCCAGGTCGCGGGGACCTGGGTCGAACCAGACCGGGGCGGCTGCCCCATTCGTGCAGAGGTTGAACAGTATGGCTAAGGGTAAGGTGAAGTGGTTCAACGACGCGAAGGGCTTCGGCTTTATCGCGCAGGAGTCGGGTCCGGATGTGTTCGTCCACTTCACGGCGATCCAGGCCGATGGCTTCCGAAGCCTGGCCGAGGGTGACGCCGTCGAGTTCGATGTCGCCCAGGGTCCGAAGGGCTTGCAGGCGCAGAACGTCCGCAAGGTTCAGTAGTCGCAGTCGGATCGCGGTAGGCAAGCGGGCCCGGGGCAACCCGGGCCCGTTCTATATTTGGACCATGCGCTTTCTGCCCGCTCTCGTCCTCCCGGCCCTGCTCGCCGCTCAAGCCGCTCCACCGCCCTCGGTCGCGCCCCTGAACTACCGCGGATTCGCCCTGGCGGCGCCGTACGCCGACTTCCTCACGCGCGCGCGGACCCTTGCCGTTCCCGGAGCCACCGGGACGGCGGTCGTGTGCAATACCTCCCGACGCACGGCGCAACTGATGGAATGCGGCGTCCCCATCCGCGACCCGGCCGACAGCGCCGAGCTGTATCTCGCCGCGTATGTCCTGGAAGGAACCGTGGCGTTCCTGTCGTTCGGTGATTCCGGGACCACCTCGTTGGTGACGGCGGCACAGCGAGATCTGGTAGCGCGGTTCGGTGCGCCGCAGGGTTCCCGCACGGGGATGTGGGAGTGGCGCTCGGCGCGGCAGCACGTCCGTCTCACCTGGCGCGGGCGCGGCACCGCGCGGTGGATCTATATCGCGCTCTGGGACGACGAGGTGATGGATCGCATTGCCACCTACGCGCGCCGCCGGACTCCCTAAGCGCGTGATCGTCGTTCGTCTCGCCATCGGCCTCGTGATCGCCTACGTGGCCCTGGCGGGGCTGGCGTGGCTGTTCCAGAATCGTCTCGCCTTCCCCGCACCGCGGGCCCCGCTGCCCGATCCTGCCCGCGTCGGCCTCGGCCACGTCGAAGTGCTGCGACTCGTCATGAAGGATGGCACTTCGCTCGCCGGCTGGTTCCTGCCACCGAGATCGGACAGCGGACCCGCTCCATCGCGGGGGCCCGGCTTGCTGTGGTTCTACGGCAACGGCGAGAACATCGCCGCGATTTGGCCCGTGTTACGGGAATTCCAACCGCCGGGCGTCGCGCTCCTCGTCGTGGACTATCCCGGGTATGGGGCCAGTGGTGGGCACACGACAGAAGAGGGGATCTACGAGGCTGCGGAACTTGCCTTTGCCGCCCTCGCCAGCCGGGTCGACTCGAACCGGATCACCGTCTACGGTCGTTCATTGGGCAGCGCGGTCGCGACCTATGTCGCGTCGACGCACGCGGTTCGCGGCCTGGTGCTCGAATCGCCGTTCACCAGCGCCCGCGACATGAGCCGCCAGCTCTATGCGCTGTTCCCTCGATTCATCGTGCGCCTGAGGCTCGACAACCTCGAGCACATTGCGAGAGTCCACTGCCCGGTGCTGGTATTCCATGGAACCGCCGATGGGCTGGTGCCGATCGCGATGGGTCGTCGCGTCGCGGCCGCCGCTCCCGGTCTCGTGGAGTTCGTCGCCATTCAGGGCGCGGGCCACAACGACACGTACGACATGGGGGATGACGCCTACCGCGACAAGATGTGGCAGTTCGTCAGATCACCGTGACGGGCTCGAGCCGGTCGCGCTCCTCTTCGAAACGACGCTGGGCCCGATCGATCGCCCGGCTCACCTCGGGATGTTCGACGTTCGGGTACTTGGCGGAGGGCGCCAGCCGACCCGTCAATTTGCGCACGGCCACCAAGGCGCGCGTCACCTCGCACCGTTCCGGATCCGGATCGGTGTGCCCCGTCACCAGCAACTCTTCGAACAGCGGCAGGGCGACCGCTTCTCCCAGCACATAGAGCGACTCGAGCAGCTTGGGTCCCAGAAACCGCCGCCACAACAGGTCGCCGCGGATCCGCTCGAACAGCTCCACCAGGACCGGGGCGCGACCCGGATAGTACCGGGCCGCCTCGACGGCCACGGCCACGAACGCGTGGTGCGCCTCGGGAGCGCGCAGGTACTTCTCGAACTGAGGCCAGGCTTCCGGTGGGTGTCGCTCGGCGAGGGCGAGAAAGGCGAAGTATCGCCGGGCGAACGGTGCACGGGTGTCTTCGACCACGGTGCGCAGCCCTGCGACGCCCCACCGCGCCCCGACCAGCGCGGCGGCGGCGGCGTGTTGCCACCGCTCCAGCTCTGGGATCCGGAACGTGATGAGGTGCTGATCGGCGCCGGCCCGACTGCGCTCCAATACGGCCAGCAGACGCCGGTCGAGCGCCGCGAGCACCGGCGCCAGGGCCGTGGTATCGGCGCGGCGGGCGCCGGCGAGTGCCGCCCAGCCGACTTCCGTCAACCGTTCCCGCTGCCACGCCGCCTCGAATGCGTTGGCATCGACGGCGGCCAGCAGCGGCTCGAGGGCCGCGACGAACCCGTAGAGCCGATCACGCTCCTGCACCATTCGAAATTACGCCGGGAGGCTCGACCCGGCGAGCAGGCGATGAGGCGCGGCATTGCGCTCCTTTTGGCCGCCGCTTAACCTTGCCTCCCGTCCCCCGATGACCGTCCTCTCGATCGTCCGCCGCTTTCGACCGTGGCTGCTCACGATCGCCGTGCTGCCCCTCGTCACCTGCGCCCGCGGCTCAGGTTCCATCGTCCTCGGGTTGGCCGGCCCGATGACCGACCCGCTTGGCGTGTCGCAGCTCAAGGCGGCCCGGCTGGCCGTGGATCAGATCAATCAGCGCGGGGGCCTGCATGGCCGGCAGGTCCGGCTCCAGGTCGTGGACGACAGCGGCAGCGGCAGCGGCGCCGTGCTCGGCGCCCAGTCCCTGTACGACGATCCCGCGGTCGTGGCGGTCGTGGGGCACATCACCTCCGGCACCAGCATCGTCGCCGCCCGGATTTACGGCGGCGGAGACCGGCCCCTCGCCATGGTCTCTCCCACCGCGTCGAGCCCCGAGCTGTCCGGGATCAATGCGTTCAGCTTCCGGGTCTGCCCCAGCGACCTGCAGCATGGGCCCGCGTTGGCGCGCTTTGCCCGACAACGGCTGGCGGCGCGCCGGGCCGCCGTCATTTACTTGAATGATGAATATGGCCGCGGCGTCCGAACCGCCTTCGCCAATGAATTCGCCAACCTGGGCGGTACCGTCGTCGAGCAGGATCCTTACCTGGGGAGCACGACGTCGCTGGAGCCGTACGTCACCCGCATGCGCAATGCCGGGGTCGACGTGCTCATGGTGGCGGCGGACGTGCCCGGGACGCAGCTCGTACTGCGGGAGCTGCGCCGGCAAAATCTCCACTGGCCGGTGATCGGCAGCGACGCCCTCGTCGGCATCGAGGCCGATGGGCCCCTGGCCGAAGGGGTCCACATTTCGTCCGCGTACCTGTCCGACCGGCCGGGCGAAAAGAACGCCACCTTCGTGCTCGACTACTTCCGTTCCACGCAGGGGGAGCGCCCTAACGACGTCGCCGGTCTCACCTACGACGTCGTCATGCTGCTCGCGCAGGCGATCGAGACCGCCGGCCCCGATCGGCGGGCGATCCGGGAGTACCTCGCCAGTGTGGGGCCCCGCCGCCCCGCCTTTGAGGGCGTGAGCGGGCGCATTGCATTCGATGGCGACGGTGACGTGCCGGGCAAACCGCTGACGATTGCTATCGTCCGCAACGGCAAGCTCGTAGCCGAGGCGAGCGAGTGACGCTCCGGCGGCGGCTCAATACGGTACGGGCGCGGATTCTCCTCGGCCTCGCCGCACTGGCGTTGGGTCTGGTGCTGACCGCGACGGCGGGGACCACCGCCCTGGGGACCATCCGCCACCGGATCACGAGCGAGATGACCGCGCTGCGCACGGCAACGGGGGTCAGTACCGGCCTGCTGACGACCGTGTTTACCGAGCTGCGGGCCGCGGTGCAATACATCAGTACGCCCGATCCCGGTGCCCGCGAGGAATTTCAGGCCGCGGCCGACAGCGCGTTCGACCTCGAGCGGCGGCTGGAGCGGCTCGGCGATCTGACGGTCGAAGACCGGCTGGTGATGAACCGCATCAAGTTGCTGCAATCCTCGATTCAGGTGGACTACGCGCTGGCCCACGCCCTGCGCGACATCGGGCGGACCGGGGAGGCCCAGGCCCGCTCCGCCGCCGTCCGAACTCCAGTCAACGAGCTGGTGCAGCTGGTGCGCGGACTGTCCGCGCGCCAATCGGAGAAAGCCGGCCAGGCGGCCGAGCGGCTCGCCCTGCTGGCGGGGCGCCGCGAGCTGTTTCTGTGGCTCGTCCTGGCGGTGTTCGTGGCACTCGGCGGCGTGGTGTCGATGCTCACCGTGCGGTCGGTGGAAGGGCCCCTGGGGCGGCTGGTGACGGCCGCCGAGCGCTTCGGCGCCGGCGACCTCCGGCCGGTGACCTCGGGCGCCATGCCGCGAGAGTTTCAGGTCCTCGCCAACGCGCTGCGAGAAATGGCGGAGCGGCTGCGCGGGATTGTGCGCGAGGTCATTGGGGAATCCGACCGGATCACGACCTCCGCCGGCGACCTCTCCGCCGTCAGTGAGCAGTTGGCCGCCTCCTCCAGCGAGGTCTCCACGGCGATGGTCGGCATCTCGAGCGGGGCCGAGCTGCAGCGCAGCGAGCTGGCCGCGATCGGGGTCGGCCTCGAGAAGCTGCGGCGCGCGGCGGGGGAAATGGCCGAGGCCGCCAGCCGCGCCGCGCGCCTGGGCGAGGAGATCCGGGCGGCGGCCACCCGCCACCACGGGGACATTCAAGCCGCAGGGCAGTCCCTGCTCGGCGTCCGCGAGGTGGTCCTCACCACCGGACAGCAGGTCACGAAACTGGTCGACCAGAGCGCGGCGATCGACGATTTTGTCGACTTGATTCGTCGCATTTCGTCGCAGACCAACCTGCTCGCGCTGAACGCGGCGATCGAAGCCGCGCGGGCGGGCGAGCACGGACGCGGCTTCGCCGTTGTCGCGGAGGAGGTGCGCCAGCTGGCCGATGAGTCCGCGCGCGCCGCCGATGAAGTGGCCCGCACCACCACGGCGATCCGGACGCAGATGGACGGCATGACCGCGGTGATGGGTGACGGACAGAACCGGGTGCGCGGCATCGAGTCTGTCGCCGAGGGAGCGGCGACGGCCCTGGCCGAAATCGCCGAAGCGGTCGGACAGGTCGAGCATGCCGCCGCCCGGGTGACCGGCGTGGCGGAGCAGAACCGCGAGATCGCCGAGGATCTGACGCGCAAGACGGAACAGGTGGCGGCGAAGGCGACCTCACACGCCGCCGGCGCAGAAGAAGTCTCCGCGGCGGCGGAGCAGCAGGGCGCCTCCACCCAGGAGCTGGCGGCGGGCGCCGCGACCCTGCTGCAGGCGGCGGAGAAGCTCCGCTCGCTGGTGAAAGGATTCCGGGTGTAGCGGTCGCTACGGGGTGACGATGACGGTACCCGCCATCGCGAACCCGTGGATGTTGCAGTGATACGGGAAGGTTCCCACCGTACCGAAGAACCGCTGGTAGATGTTCGCCACCTGGATGTTGCCGCTGTCCCAAACTCCGGTATCCGACGTCGAGGTGTGGGGACCGGCTCCACCGTTGAACCAGGTCACGTAGTTGTTCACCTTGATCGTGACCGTATCCGGGAAGAAGAAGTTGTCGCCGATCACCACGAACGCCCCGCCCACGGTGACGGTGACGGTATCGCTGGTGTAGCCCGGCGCCGACGCGACCACGAGGTAGGTCCCGGCAGTATCGAACACCACCCCCGAACTCGCGTTGAGGTCACCTGCGTCCACGTGGATCGGGGTCGAATCGAACGCCGTGTGCGTCGGTTTGTCGGAGCTCAGACCGATCGTCACCGGGGCCGTCACGACGCGTCCGTTCCCCAGTGAATCCGTCGTCGTCACGGACAGGAAATTGTGGCCACCCGCCACCGCGGACGTCGTGAGGCTGAGCAGCAGCTTGGGCGTCGACACCCGCACCGGGGCCGAGGTCACCGGCTTGGCGTCGGCCGAGGTCGCCGTGATGGTCGCCGATCCGAGCGCCGCGCCGGTGAGGTCGAAGTACGCGAAATAGCTGCCGGTCGGGATGATGACCGTCGCGGGCGACACCTGCAGCACCGCCGGGGCGGACGAAACCAGGTTCACCGTGACGTCGCTGGCGACGTTGTACGGCAGCTGCACGTAGGTCCCGCTGGTCGTCTGATTCGGACCGAGCGTCAACGGCAGGTTGATGATCTGCAGTTGTCCGGTATCGACCGACACCACCAAAGTATCCGGCGTGTAACCTGGCGCCGAGAACACCACCTGCGCCGCGCCCTTCTTCAAGCCGGAGAACCGGAACGTGGTCGATTGGCTGCCCGTGGCGATGATCCGGCTGGCGGAATCGCCCACCACCACGGTGGCGTCGCTCGAGAGCTCGTTGACAGTCAGCGAAGCGGCGACCTGGTGCCCGACGCCGGACGCATCCGTCGTACTCACCGACACGGTGGAACCGACTCCGCCCACCGGCAGGTTGGTATTCTGCGGGCTCACGACGAGGCGCGGCTGCGTCACCTGGACGGTCGCCGTCGCCTGTGAGTAGCCGGAGGCCCGCGCGATCAGCAGGGCACTGTTGATCACTTGGCCGGTGATCGTCACCGGCGTGCTGGAGCTGGAGGTCTGGCCGATCGGGATGATCACTGAGTCGGCCGACAAGGTGAACACCTGACTCGCGGGCGGCAGCCCGCTGTCGCTCTTGGCCAGATGCACCACCAGCGGCTGCCCGGTGATCGGGTTGTTCACGTAGACGTACTGACTCGGGAACTGTCTGACCCTTGCCGAGGCTGACTGTCGTGTACCCGAAGCCGAGCGTCGGTCCCGTGACGGAGATGACGGGGCCGGTGTCGGGCGCGAACCCGGGCGCGGTCACAATCAGACGCGCGGTGCCGCCGCCCACGTAGCGGATCTTGAAGTTCCGGCTCGCGGACGCGGTGTCGATGATCCCAGTGGCGGTATCCTGGGCGGCGTTGATCGAGAAGGCCGAGTCGATCACGATCACGTTGCGGTCGGAGGACGAGACCGTGTACGTCACGGGCGCCACGGGCTTGAGCCCATAGCCCGACCGCGTCGCGGTCGTCACCTGGACAAAGCTCGGCGCGTCGGTGGTCTGGTGCGACGTCCCGGGGTTGCTGATGAACAGCGACGACGGTTGCGTCCCGATCACGGCCCGCCCATCGACGTATCCGCTCGCGGTGGCGATCACGGTGTCCGAGCCGGTCGAGTCCACGCCCTGGATCTCGAAGTATTGCGACGTGGACTGCCCCTTGAAGATCAGGATCGTCGTCGCGGGCAGCGCGGCCACCGCCGGATTGGTGTGACTGAGCGTCACGACGACCGTATCCGGGGCGCTGCCGCCGGTCAGGTAGACGTAGTTCGATTGCAGCTTGAGGCTGCGACTCACCGTGTAGGGATAGCCAAAGCCAATCGAGAGCGGCGTCGGCAGCACGCGAATCAGGTTCGACGAATCCGGCGACGATCCGGCCGCCGTCGAGGTGATGCGAGACCCGATCGAGTCCACCCCCACGACGCGCAGCGTGTCGTAGTTGCTCGTGGTCGACCCCGCGGGAATGGTCACGGTCGCGGAGTCGAGCGTGTACGCGGCCGGATTCCCGGACGACAGACCCACGCTGAGCGGATTCACGAGGGGATAGCCGAACCCGTTGACCGAATCGATCACGATCGCGTTCACCAGCGCCGGCGCCGAAATCGTGTACAACGTCGTCGGATAGGTGTACGGACGGACGTGGATCGGGTCGGTGTGGAACAGCGCCGGCGATCCGCTCACCACGTAGCCCGGAGCGGTGATCGTCGCCGAGTCCAAACCCAGGCTGTCCCCCTGGATATCCATGTACGCGGTCGTCTGCCCGGCCGGGATCGCCACCGAATCGGGACTGGTATGGCCAATGACGTGGGGTGCCGTATGGGTGAAGACCACCCAGAACGTGTCGGGCCGGACATAGGGGATCGACACGTACGCGGCGTTGACGCGATGCATCCCGATCCCCACGCGTCCGTCGTACGGATAACTGTGGTTGAAGCTCAGTCCGGGCGGCGTCACATGAACGTGGAACGAATCGGGCTGGTAGCCCGGGGCGGTGAGCACGATCCAGGTGGAGTCTCCGCCGGCCCCCGGTTTGGCTCGCAAAGCCGCATTTGCCGTCACGCTACCCGAGGCCGCCGGGATCGTGTCGACCTTCACATCCAGCGCGACCACATTGGTATCGCGCGACGTGGCCGTGACGATCAGCGCATTGATGACCGGGTGACCGAATCCGAGCGAATCGGTCGCCGTGGCCGACCAGTACCCGTTGCTCGGATTGCCGGCAATCATCGACGTCGAACCGCCGGCCACGAGCTTTGGCGTGGTGAACGTGAGCGTCAGGGAATCCGGGTTCCAACCCGGGGCGGTCACCTTCAGCTTCGTCGTCCCGGTGGTCGTCGCGCCGACGGTGAGGTACACCGTGGTATTGCCGGTCAGGATCGGATTCGCCGCGGTCACCGTCCCGATGGTCGGGGCGAGCGTCGCCGACACGACGAGCGGATGGTCCATGCCGTAGGTGATGCTGGTGTAGGGCTGGAAGGTCTGGCCCACACCCAGGACGCCGTTGTAGGGGTACGCCGGGCTGAGCGTGAGGTCGTTCGGGGCCACGTTCACATACGAGAACTTGCCCACGAACCCGCCCGATGTCGGGACCACGCTGTCGGCACCCGGCGCGAGACCGCTGAACACGACGTCCGCCGCCAGCTGGCCGGCCGGAATGATGGCCGGCGCCGGCGTCACGACCGCGTTCCCGGACTTATAGACGAAGGTGACGCCTAACCCGCCCTGGGGCGCCGGGTCGGACAGGAACACCTGCGCCCGATACGTCTCGTTCTGATTGACGTAGAAATTCGTCCGTTGCGAGAACTGTCCGATGTCGCGGAACTCGATCGTCGAAACGACCGTCACGACGATCGAGTCGGGCTGGAAGCCCAGACCGGACGAATCGGACGCGACCAGCGTCACCCGCCCGGCCGCGAGTCCCTGGATCACGACCGAGGTATTCGCAGTGTTCGGGTTGAACGTGACCGTCTTCACGCTCGTCTTCGCGATGAGCGTATCGCTCGAGGTCAACTTCACGATCAGCGGGGCCGGGTCGGTCCGCGTCAGTGACAACGCGATCGAGACGTTGCCGCCGTTGCCGACGGAGAGCGAGTCGTAGGCCCACTGGATCACGGGCGGCGGCGTGGCCACGACCGCCACTTTCACGGAATCCTTGAATCCGTCGACCGAGTCGGCGACAAAGGTCACGCCGAGCACGACCCCGGTGACCCGCCCGCCGGTGTTGACGGTAGCGATCCCGGTGTTGCGCGAACTGTACCCGATCGTCTTGCCGGGAATCGGGAAACCGCGACGGTCCAGCGCCCGGGCCACGATCTGGCCCTGGCCTTGCACGCCCACCTGGAGGCTGTCGGGAAGCGCCGGGGTGTTTTGGATGGCGAACGTCACCTGATTGACGCGCAGCGTGGCAGACCCCTGCAGCCCGCTCACCGAATCCTTCGCCAGCACCACCGCGTTGCCGGCCCCGATGATGATCACCCGCCCGGTCACATTGTTCACCGTGGCGACGCTGGGCGTGGCCGACGTGAACCGGATCGTGAGCCCGGACACCGTGTCACCGAAATTGTCGAGGCCCGCGGCCCGGAGCTGCACCGTGTCGCCGATCGACGTGATCACGGTATCGGCGGGCGAGACCGCCACCGACGCGAGTCCGGACACCGTCAGCGCGGCGGTATCGGCATGGCCGCCCGCGGCGGCAATGATGCTGGATTGGCCACCCGTGAGCGCGTGGGCCCGCCCGGTGGCCGTAACGCTCGCGACGGACGGCGCGGTCGATGTCCACGTCACGACACCGCTCACCGTATTCCCCGCCGAGTCCTTGAGCGTCGCCGTGTACTGCAGGCTGTCGCCCACGGGAATGGTGTCGTTCGTGCGGTCGAGGATCACCTGGGTGATGGAGCCGGCGGCCGCCGCCGCGGTGAACGTCACCGGCGACCCGGCGAGCCCCGCGGAGATCGCCTGGACGGTGACACCGCCAGAGGCGGTAGGCGTCACCGTCACCGACGTGTTCCCCACGGAGTCGGTGGTCGTGGTCGCGGCTGAGAGGTTGGCGGCGCCCGCGGTCACGCTCCACGAAATGGCACGGCCCCTCGTGTAGGGCGCGCCAAGTGCGTCCAGCACTCGCACCGAGAGCGGCAGCGGGAACGGCGCGCCCACGGGCCCGTTCTGCAAGTCTCCGGAGATCTTGGTGAGCGTGGCGGCCGGCGGCACGAGGTGCACCCGCGTCGAATCCTTGACGTGCGTCGGCGTCTCACCGATCAGCCACACGCTGTCGTGCACCGTCGTGGACCCGACGAAAGTCGCGGTGAGGTAGTTGACGGTGACGCCGCCCCGGGTGGAATCGCTCAGCCGGTAGCCGACCGGCACGCCGGCGATCGGGGTGTTGGAAGAGTCGTACACCACCGAATGCAGCGTGAACAACGTGCCGCCCTCGGCCGTGGTGTCCGCCGGCAATACCTGAATGCGACCCGCGTTCGCTCCCGGCCCAACGTAGCGGGCCGTGAACGGCGCGGGCGTGGGGTTCGAGCCGGAGCTGATGGTGAGAGTGGTCGTCAGGCGGTACCACAGGACGTTGGCGCCGTACGCCCGCACGTCCACATCGAAATCTTCCGGAGACTGATTGAGGGGGACCGACAACGCCAGCACCGCCGAGTCGCCCTGCGTCTGGGTCGTGACGGGGGCGATGGTGGTGTCGTAGGCGATGGCCGACTGTCCCGACAACCGGAACTCGACCACGATGCTGTCGAGGGGAATGTCCGGCTCGCCCGCGGCCGCGGGGCTGGTCAGCGCACTGAGATCAAGCCGCAGCGCGCCGGGCCGCTGGGGCCCGGCGACCTGCTCGTCGGTGCAGGTGAGGACGACAAAGGCCAGCACAAGGCCGGCCCCAATGCGCAGCGCTCGACCCACAACCCCGCGGCTAGCGGCGAGACTTTCGTTTCTTGTCGTGCTTCTTTGGCGGCTTCGTTTTGGTGCCGCGCGCCGCTTTGCGCTTCACCTTTAACGCGCCCTGCACGTCCGACATCACGCGGTCGCCTTCGTCGGGGCCGATCAGCCCGCGCCGGACGGCGTACCGGATCAACTCCTCGGCATCCTCAATCTCGAACTCGCCGATGCCTGACGCTGCCCGGATCGCCTTGACCAGCGCGTCCGCCACCGGGCTGCGGAGCACACTCGCGATCCCCGGCAGTGCTTCAAGCAGCGAGGAGATCTGCGATCCGCCAAGCTCGGCTGGCATCGGGCGCGTCAATCCAAGGTTAAAGGTCGCGCCAACCTACTACGCACCCACCAGAGCGTCAAGAATTGCGACGCTCCGACGCCTCCCTAGCGCTGGTACCGCACGAACACTGAGATCCCGGTCGCGGTGAGATCGGTGCGGCCGTTGCCCGGATCGAAAATCCAGCCGGGGCCGAAGCGGGCCGACGCCTGACCGGAGAACTGGTCGTTGATGCCGAATCGCGCATTCAGGCCAAAGGTGTAGAGCCGTCCACCGCGGATGTTTCCCGGATTCCACTGGCGGAAGGCGACGAGCGGCTCGAGCACCAGACGGGGCGTCAGCTGCCGTCCCACGCGCAACTCGGCGTTGAGCACGTTTTCCTTGGAATCGGCACCCGGCCCGCCGCTCGATCCGGCCGCCCGGTAGAAGTTCCAGGCACCGAAGGACAGTGTCGTGCGACCCCACGAGTAGCCGTACCCGGCGTCGACGATGAACCGGGGGCCCGGATTGAACCACCCGCTCACGATCCCCGAGCCGGAGAACTGATCGGTGGAGAATGTGCTGTACGTCGCTCCCACCAGCAGACGCGCCCGCTGTCCGATGATGCGATCGGCACCCACGCGCAGCCGTCCTTCCAGACCGGGATTGTACGTCACCGGCTGATCGCTGAACGGCTGATAGCTCGCGACGTACCGCACGCTGCCGGCGAAGCCGAGGTTCCACCCACCGGTCGGGACGGTGTAGGCGAGGCCCCCCGTCACCGCGAAGCCGGTCCCCAGACTGCTGACGGGGAACGAGAGAAACGGCGAGCTCATCGAGCTCGCCACAGTGAACTGCGTCGTCGAGAACGAATTCTTCCCCGTCGGGAGGTTGACCGACAAGGAGGCGACGGAACGATCGCGACCCAGCGTATACAGGAGCCGGAGCTGTGTGTCCGTCAGCCCGGTGAAGGTCTGGGACGTGGGGCCCGAGACCTCGTTGTGCGCGATGTGCGTCGTCAGGTCGAGCGACATCTGCCGCCCGATCGGGGCGACGATCACCAGCGGGAGACTCCACTGCGAGGCGGCGGTCACCTTGTTCACGCCGATGCTGTCGCTGAAGTGGTAGCGCTGGTATTCGAACCCGGTGAGGGCGTTCCACCGCGTGTACAGGGCCGAGGCGCCTTGCGCCGTGAGCGGCGCGGCACCCGCGCCCATCGCCAGGAGAACGAGTCGAGTCCGCATGGTCGTCCCCTAGGGTCGCCGGATGATGATGATGATGGTGCCGATCAGGCCCGGATTCCCACCGGGGCCCTGGCACTGCGCGACCTCACACACCGGATCGGGTCGCGAGGGCGGAGTGATACCGCCCGTCGTGGGCGTCAGATCCACGATCGATGCCCCGCTCGGCACGACGTTGTTGAGCGCATTGGCCAGCGAGTTGCCTTCGCCCGTCGGGCCGCCTGCTCCACCCGAAACCCCGCCGACCACCGAAGCCAGGTCGTTGTCCGACGTCCCACCGGCCGTCGACGCGGCGTCGCTCGACTGTGCCTGCTGCGCCGCCGCCTGGAACGTCGGATCGCGCTGGGAGGCGGCCCGGAAACTCGCGCTGGCGGCCTGGAAGTCCCCGCGGTCCTGAGCTTCGAGCCCGCGACTGTACAGCAGGAACGCCTGCAGATCGCGCGTCGGCCGCTCGCTGATCGCGATACTCTCGGCGGGCGTGAGCGGGACGTTCATTTTGTTGAGCAGCTGGAACACCACCGATTTCTCAACATCGAACAGCAGGTTCAGCTGGTCGCGTCCGGTGCCGGTCGCCGCGACCTGCGCGTCCGTGGCCCGGACCATCGCGGCGTCGATCCGCACGCCCCCGGGGAGATCCTGGAACTGCCCCTGCACCACCTGTCCCGCCCCGACCAGATGTCCCGAGCGCGCACCCGTCGTGGGGTCGGTACGCCCGGTGGAGGTCAGCTGCATCTCGTCGAGCAGGGCCTGGAGCCGTTCGCGCTCCACCAGCCGCATGCTGCGCACATGGGAGAGGTCGCTGACGACGAGGGCCGCCAGACCGCGCTCCAGCGGCCGCAGCGAGGAGTCCTGTCCGGTATAGCGGAATGGAAACACCGCGATCGTGTTCGGATCCGGCGGCGTCCGGCTGAGCTCGGCTTCGCGCGCCAGAGAGGTGCGTGCGTTGGCATGCAGCTCTTTCCGGGCCAGCAGCGCGAGCCGGCCGTTCAGCAGGCGGCTCACTTCACCGGTAGGGCGCGAGGCGAGCAGCTCGCCATACACGGCCCGAGCCGAGTCGAACTGTTCCTGGCCTTCGTACGTGAAGCCGAGATAGACGCGGGCGACGCGGTTGTCCGGCTGTTGCAGCAGGACGGTGGCGAGCGCGGCGCGGGCATCACCGAAGCGGTTCGCCGCGTAGTACGCCTTGGCGAGCCGGAGATTCACATCCGGATCGGTCGGGTGCTGGGTGCGTTCCGCCTCGAGGGCAGCGAGCGCCGCCGGGCTCAGGGCAGCCGTACGGGCACCGCCCGTGGCACATGCGGCGAGCACCGCGCACACGACAGCGACGGCCAGCGCGCGCGAGCGTGACGTGATCATCGGCTCCTCATGGGCTGAAGCGAACTGCGTGCCGAAGCCCGACCGGGGTGTGGCAGGATAGCCCCGAATTCGTTCAGTCGGCGGTGATGCGCCGGCGCGGGCTCCGGTGAGCCCCATCACGCCGTGGCGGCTCGCCGGGACGAGGGGGCGGCGGCCGCCGGGAAATCGTCAACTCGGACTGTGCCAACAACTCGCCCAGCACGGCCTTCGTGCGGGCATCCAACGGCATGTCAAAATGCATACCGAGGCGGTATTCGGCGCGGTCCACCCCCTGGCCCGTCAGCGTGAACCCATTGCGATCCGGCTGGACCACATCGACCTCGATGTCGGCCAGTCGCTGGAAGCCGGGAGCGTCCATTCCGACAACCTCCTGTTGGCACAAGAGATACGCACCGGCTCCGGAGTGTCAAGCGATCGACGCACTGGTTGCCGCGATTCAGCCCCCGACTAAATTGGGGCGGTTCGCGAGGTAAGCCAAGAGGCGACGCGGGATTACAGGAAGGAGACGATTCGGTCCGTGGCGGGTGACGCGATTCAAATGATGGGAACCGTAACGGAGGTTCTTCCCAACACCACGTTCCGGGTCAAGCTGGAAAACGGCCACGAGGTGCTGGCCTATGTGAGCGGCAAGATGCGCAAGAACTACATCCGCATCCTCCAGGGAGACCGCGTGGCGGTCGACTTGTCGCCCTACGATCTCACGCGCGGACGGATTACCTACCGCTACAAGTAGCGCCGTCTAGCGGCCCGCTCCCAATACGAATCCCAGGTACACGTTGCGGCCCGGTGCCGGCTCATAGAAGCGGTCGCGCGCCGCGTTGATGACGATCGAGCTCACGTAGCGGTGATTGAACAGGTTGTTGACGCCCACAAACGGCGCCCACCGCGTGCCCCCCACCCAGCCCTCCCACCCCAGGCGCAACACCGTGCCCCACCAGGGTGAGGTGCGAGCGTTGGCGGCGCTGGTACTCACGGTGTCACCGACCAGGTACCCGGATGAGTACGTCTGCTCCACTTCCACCCACGCGCCATGCGCGATGGCAGGACGCGCCTGCAGCGTGAGGTGCAGCCAATGCTTCGGCACGCCGGGCAACTCCCGTCCGTCGAGCGTGAACGTCTGCGCACCGGTCGTAAAGGAGTAGTGCCGGAAGCGATAGTCCGCGTAGGTCCAGGCGAGGTTGAGGCGCACCCCGTCCAGCAGGGTGAGATCCGTTCCCAGCTCCACGCCGCGATGCCGGGAGCTGCCGGCGTTGCGATAGAAGAACCGCGGCGCCGCGATTTCATAGGGAATCAGCTCACCGCGCACATCCGCCTGAAACAGCGCGATGGAGTAGGTCGCCCGGGTGCCGACCCGGCCACGCGCGCCCACCTCGTAGTTCCGGGCCGTCTGCGGCTCGAGTCCGGCGTTGAACCCACCCGCCGTATCGGGACGGTTGGCGAGCTCCGTGGTCGTCGGCGTCTCGAAGGAGGTGCCGACGGTGCCGTAGATCGTGACGGCGTCGGACGGGTTCACGGCGATTCCGATGGAGCCCGAGAGCGATCGCATCAGCCGGTCACCCGAGTCATCCGGATTGGTCGGCGTATTCAAGCGATCACGCACATCGAACTGGACCCAATCGTACCGGAGCCCGGCCGTCAGGGTCGTCCGCGAGGACAGATCCAGGGCACTCTGCACGAACGGACCAACTTCGGTGACCCGCTCCACCTGATCGAGCGCGCGCGAGGTATCGCGCCGCGCCGAGTCGCCGGGCGTATTGAGGTAGTTCCAGTTGAGTCGATTGTCCCGCTGGCGTTGAAAATCGAAGCCGGCCGTGAGACGATGCCGCAGGGATCCGACCGGCATCACTCTGGACACGGTCGTCCGGATTCCGTAGTCGACCCGCTGCAGGTCGATGAACGTGGTGGTGATCGGATTCTTGAGATCGCGCGACAGACCGAAGACCGTGAGAGCAAAGTCTCCCCCGTCAGAAAGCGCCCGGAGTAGGGTCGCGCCCGCCTGCACCTGGGTCACCTCCTTGCCGGCATGTCGATTCACGTTCAAGGCCGGAGCGGTATCTGGATTGGCGGCGAGCTCGGCGGCGGTCAGAGAGCCGGGGTTGTCGGCGCGGGGGTCGAGTCCGACGTCCAACACACCCGAAAGGGACCAGGTCGTGCCGACCGGAAAGCGCACGCGTGCGTTGAGGTCGCGTTGGTCGGCGGCGCTGTGATCCCGCTCTCCTTCATAGGAGAAACGCGATCCGGTCAGCTGGGCCACGCCGGCGCCGATGGGGGCCACGGTTGTGGACTGCCACTTGGTCCACGTTCGGTCCGGTCGGCGCTCGAAGCGGCCCACCACCAGGCGCGCTTCTTCCGTGATCAGCTCGGGAATCTGCGGACTGGTCCAGACGCTGATCACTCCCCCCGCCGCATTCCCGTATAGCGACGACGATGAACCACGCAGCACTTCGATCCGGTCGGCTTCACCCAGCTCCAGGTTGGTGAGCTGACCTTGGCCGTCGGGGAGCGTCTGCGGAATCCCGTCCACCAGCACCTGGATCCCGCGCACCGCGAATGCCGAGCGGCTGCCGAATCCGCGGATCGAAATGCGTTGGTCCTGGGAGAAGTTGTAGCGGTTGGCGGCGTACACCCCGGGCACGCTCGCCAACGCCTCGTCCAAACCCCACGTCGGCCGGCCGCGGCTGATGCGATCGCGCTCCACGACCTGGACGGCCATGGGAAGCGTGGCGAGCGGCACCGGGGTCCGGGCCGCCGAAACCATGACCGGGGGAAGGACATGTCGCGGCAACTGGGAATCCGGCTGTTGGGCGTGGGCGGCTTGGCCCCACAGCCACCAGAGCCCCACCCCCACCCATCGACGTCTGTGCGCCACTCGAGCTCCATCGAGGCGTGCCCTTGTTGCTACCCAGGGTCGCGCGGAGCGTCAAGCGCGCTGTGTCTCGCTTACGTCAGCGCCTTGGGTCTAGTCGGTGTGACGCCAGGCGCCGAGCAGGCGCGGGGTCTCGGTCGGCTGCGGCGATCCGCCCGCGGGCTCCTCGGTGAGTCCACAATTGTCGATGAACCCCAACGCCGAGATCTCCTGGTCGACGGGCAACACCAGGGCGGCGCGACCCCGGGCGTCGGTGTTGAATACGCCCATGGACATCGGGGCCTTCCCACCGGCGATCGCCCACAGCTGATAGCTGCGCCCCGCGGGGGCGGCCGGGAGGTCGAACGCGAACACGATGAACCTGCCGGTATTGTGATTCCAGAACACTCGGGCCGTGGGCTCGTGCCCGGTGCTCGCCAGAGACACGACGTGCACCATGGGACCCGTGAGTCCCTGGATCACGGCATCCCTTGTTGCCGCCAGGGAATCGGCCTGGGCGAGATACGATTCGAGGGCTCCGACCCGCGAGGACAGCCGCCACGCGTACAGGCCCGCCCCCGCAGCGAGGGCGAGCGCGGCGGCCGCGGCGAGCCAAGCGGCGTTCGCGCCACGGCGCCGGGCCGCGATCGGCCGCACTTGTTGCGCCTCGGCCAACACCCGATCCCGCAGCGCCCGGGGCGGCTCCGCCGCGGGAGCACTGTGCGCGAGCAAACCGGCCACCTCGACGAACGAACGCACCTCGGCCCGGCACATCTCGCAGCCGGCGAGATGGGCCTCGAAGGCGCTTCGTTCCTCCGGCGTGAGGGCGCCGAGCGCGTAGGGCGCGGCGTGGTCCCGCCACTCGTGGTCGGTCATGATGCTCCTTCCAGCAGCGGGTTCAATTGGTCCCGCAGCTTCTCCATCCCCGCGCGCATCCGGGTCTTGATCGTCCCGAGCGGCTCCGCCAGACGCTCGGCGATTTCGCTCTGCGACAACCCCTCGAAATAGGCCAGCTGAATCGCCACGCGCTGCGGCTCCGGGAGGGCGGCCAAGGCGCGCCCGACGAGCTGCCGCGCTTCCCCGCGTTCGACGCGCCGGCCCGGATCGGGTCCGCCCGGCGCGATCGGCGTCGCCACCCCATCGTCGGATAATTGGGCCGCACGCTCGTACGCGCGGGTCCGTCGCCCGCGTGCGCGCACCAGATCGAGGGCGCGGCTCCGGGCAATCGTGGCGAGCCACGCCCCGACGCTGCCGCGCGTCGCATCGAACGATCCCGCCTGGCGCCACGCCTGGCCGAATGCGTCCACCACGACCTCGTCGGCGTCGGCGGACTCCCGCACAATGGCGAGTGCCAGCGCGTAGACCGTCTTCCCGTAGCGATCGTACAACTCGCCCAGGGCGCGATCCTCCCCTCCCGCCATCCGCTCGACCAGCTGCCGATCGGGTGCCGGAATGCTTGGCTCAGTCGACATTGTGCTCCGAGGTATGAGCGTCGGACTCACCGCACGGCCTCGAAGATGTTCCGGGACGATGGACAGTGCAACGGACATTACGCATTCACCCTGAGCCACTTACGACGCCCAGGGTGAATCGGATTTAGTGCGGGTGGCGCAGCAGGCGATTCCAGCGGATGCGGAAGGGATCGGTGGCCACGCTCATATAGATGATGAGGGGCCGTCCTTCGATATGGGAGCGCGGCAGGTACCCCCAGAAGCGGCTGTCCCAGGAGTTGTCCCGATTGTCGCCCATCACCCAGAAACTGTCGGGCGGGATGACGATCGGCCCCCAGTTGTGCGGTGTGGGGCGATAACTCCCGGGGTCCGGGCCGACGTAGCGTGGCAGTTGGCGGGCCCGCATCCGTTCCAGCACCTGGGGCGCGGGCAGATCCGCCCCGTTCGACAAATGCAGCGCGTACGGTTCGTCCAGGCGGACGTTGTTCCGGATCACGGTGTCGTTCACCATCTGGAGCGTGTCCCCCGGCACCGCGATCAACCGCTTCACCACGTCCAGGTTGGGGGTCGAGTCCTCCACGGAGCGAAAAATCACGATGCCGTCGCGCTTGGGCTCCGCATAGCCGGGCAAATGCAAGAACCGGATACCCGTAAACGGAATCTGGAACTGCCCCCCGTACCCCGTCTTGTCGACGAACAGGAAATCGCCCACGAGCAGGGTGTTTTCCATGCTGGGCGAGGGGATCCGGAACGCTTCCACGATGTATGAGCGCAGCACTAGCCAGATGGCGAGCGCCACCGCGGCCGCGCGCACCCAGCTCTTGGTTTCCGCGACCAGCTTGTCCTTCCAGGTCACGGATGCGCGACCCAGTCGGCGATGAAGATGTTCGTCTCGTGCGGATGGGCGCCGTGCCGATTCGACGCCCACACCAGCTTGGTGCCGTCGGGCGAAAACATGGGGAACGCGTCGAACTCGGGGTTGGTGGTGACCTGCTCGAGCCCGGTGCCATCCGGGTTCACGAGGTAGAGATCGAAATTGCGGGACTGGGGGTCCTTGAAGTTCGAGGCGAAGATGATGCGCGCCCCGTCCGGTGTGAAGAACGGGGCGAAACTGGCGCCGGCCAGATGCGTCACCTGGTGCTGATTGGAGCCGTCGGCATTCATGACCCACAGATCCATGGTCGTCGGGCGCACCAGGTGCTGGGCCAAGAGCGACCGGAAGTCGACGCTGTCCTGCGTCGTTGGGGGATGATACGCGCGATACACGATCTGCTTGCCGTCCGGCGAGAAGAACGGTCCGCCGTCGTAGCCCAGGGTGTGCGTCAGGCGTTTGAGCTGGGTCCCGTCGGTGCGCATCGTGTAGATGTCTAGGTCGCCGTCGCGCAGCGACGTGAACACGATCGTCGAACCGTCCGGGGAGAGCGTGCCTTCGGCGTCGTACTCAGGATTCTCCGTGAGACGCTGCGCGTGGGCCCCGCTCGAGTCCGCCACGTAGATGTCGTAGTCATACAGCCCCCAGACGTAGCCCCGGGAGTAGTCGGGGCGCGGCGGGCAGGCGGCGCCGGCGTGGGCGGTGCTCGCGTAGAAGATGCGGGCGTCCCCGGCGAAGAAGTAGCCGCACGTGGTGCGACCGAGGCCATTCGATACCCGGTGCAGCCCCGTTCCGTCGACGTTCATGACGTACTGCTGATCGCACCCGGTATCGCCAGGGGTACGCTGGAAGATCAGCTGGTGTCCGGAGCGGGAGAAATACGCTTCCGCGTTCTGCCCGCCGAAGGTGAGCTGGCGGATGTTGCGGAGGTGCACTTCGCCGGATTCGGGCTGCACCGCGATCGGCTGCTGGAGCGCCGTCGCCAGAGCAAATAGGTGGAGCATAGGCCTCGCAAGCTAGACGGGGGGTTGGGCCGGGGCAATCGGAGGCCCCGCGTGATAGCGCCTACTACCCCGATCCCGGTTACATTTGTGCCACGTATGAGCGATTCCCGCCCATCGCGCCCCGCCCCGCAACTCGACGCCCTGGGCAAACTCTGCGTAGAAGGCAAGCAGTCCGCGGATTATCTGTGGCAGGTCCCGGACGATGCCGGGGTTCGCCAGCGCATTCTCGAGATCCTGGACCTCGTGGAAACCGAAAGCCGGGGACAGGGCCGCACGGAAATGCCGCAGGGTCTGTGAAGAGCTGAAGATCGCCGCCCGCGCTTCACCCAGCCCGCAGCAGGTGGATCTGCTGGTCAACGGATTCGACCGGCTGTATCACCTGTGGGAAGCAGCGCGGTCGGGTCTCTTCTGAGCACCCCTCCCGTGGCGGCATCCGCGCCGCCACCGCGCGGCGCGGACCTGGACCGGCTCTGCATCAACGCCGTTCGCATCCTCGCGATGGACGCCGTGCAAAAAGCCGATTCGGGGCACCCCGGCACGGCCATGGCCCTCGCTCCTCTCGCCTGGGTGCTGTGGCAGAAACATCTTCGGGTCGACCCCGCTGACCCTGAGTGGCTCGACCGGGATCGCTTCGTGTTGTCGTGCGGCCACGCCTGCATGCTCATGTACGCGACGCTGTATCTCACCGGGTTCGACCTCACGCTCGACGACCTCAAACAGTTCCGGCAGTGGGAGAGCCGTACCCCCGGGCACGTGGAGCGCGGCGTGACGCCGGGCGTGGAGGCAACCACGGGACCGCTGGGACAGGGCGTGGGGAACGCGGTCGGCATGGCGATCGCGGAGGCCCATCTCGCGGCGCAATTCAACCGCCCCGACCACGCGATCCTCGATCATTACACCTACTTCATCGCCTCCGACGGCGACCTGATGGAGGGCATCAGTCACGAGGCGGCCTCGCTCGCCGGCCATCTCAAGTTGGGGAAGCTGATCGGGTTCTACGACGACAATCACATCACGATCGACGGGTCGACCGACCTCGCATTCACCGACGATACGGCCAAACGGTTCGACGCCTACGGCTGGCACGTGCAGCGCATCGCCGATGGCAACGATACCGAGGGGATCGATGCCGCCATCCGCGCCGCGCGCGCGGTAACGGACCGTCCCTCCCTCATCATCGTCCGCACCCATATCGCCTACGGCAGCCCCCACAAACAGGACACCGCCGAAGCGCATGGGGCCCCACTCGGCGCCGAAGAGGTGCAACTCACCAAGCAGGCGTTGCGGTGGCCGTCGCTGGAGCCGTTCGAGGTGCCGGAGGCAGCGGTCGCCGAATGGCGCCGAGCCAAAACGCGGGGCGCCACGCTGCATATGGAGTGGAACGGTCGATGGGATGCCTATCGCCGGACCTTCCCGGACCTGGCAGCCGAGTTGCAGCGCCGTTTGTCGGGGCAATTGCCCAACGGGTGGGACGCCGACATTCCCGCGTTTGGCCCCAAAGATGCGCAAGCCACGCGCGCCGCCTCCGCCAAAGTCCTGAATGCCATCGCGACAAAACTCCCGGAGTTGACCGGGGGATCAGCCGATCTCACCGGATCGAACCTGACACAGATCAAGACATCGGGAGACTTTGCGGCCGGTCATCTGGGCGAGCGCAATTTTCACTTCGGCGTGCGCGAGCACGCCATGGGGGCGGTCCTCAACGGCTTCGCTTATCACGGCGGCGTGATGCGGCTTCGGTGGGACGTTCCTCATCTTCTCGGATTACATGCGGCCCGCCATCCGACTCGCGGCGCTGGCCCACCTGAAGGTGATCTACGTGTTCACGCACGATTCGATCGGCCTCGGCGAAGACGGGCCGACCCATCAGCCGATCGAGCAGCTCGCCGCGCTACGGGCGATCCCGAACATGACCGTGATCCGCCCCGCCGATCCGAACGAAACCGCGGCAGCCTGGCGCGCGGCGATCCGTCACGAGCGGCGGTCCGGTGGCGCTCGTGTTGACCCGTCAGAAGCTGTCGGTCCTCGACCCCGCGAAATACGCCACGGCCGACGGGCTGCCTCGCGGCGCTTACGTGCTGGCAGACGCGCCGAAGGGCGGCCCCGCAGGTGATCCTGCTGGCGACCGGCTCAGAGGTCGAAATCGCGCTCGCCGCGCACGAGCAGCTCACGCGCGACGGAATTGCGGTCCGGGTCGTCAGCATGCCGTGCCTGGAGTATTTCGCCGCGCAGCCGGCGGCGTATCGCGACCAGGTGTTGCCGCCGGCCGTGACGCGACGCATCGCGATCGAAGCGGCCGCGCCCCAATCGTGGTGGCGCTGGGTGGGCGAGCGCGGCGTGATCGTCGGCCTGGAGCACTTCGGGGCGTCAGCGCCCTACCAGCGGATCTACAAGGAATTCGGTCTGACGGCCGAGCGCCTGATCGCCGAGGCGAAGGCGCTCGTCAACGGGACAGCACGACCCGCGTAATCCGGCCGCCGGGCCCCACGGCCCAGCCGGACTGATTCGATCCGAATCCCACGCTCCAGTAGGCCAGCGTGTCGAGACTGGCCCAGCTGCGACCCTCGTCCCTCGAGTAATCGAGTCCGCGCGGCCCCACCGCCACCAGCCACCCCGGTCGCCCCGGCACGGCGACCGCGCCGTACACCGCACCCGCGAACGTGGAACGGGAGAGTCGCCAGCTGCGACCACCGTCTTCAGTAATCGCGACGTTGTCGGTGCGACTCTTGGCATCGGCGACGTTACCGCCGAGCGCCGCCCCATGCAGGGTGTCCTGGAACGCGACCGCGGCGAACCCGGAGCTCGCGCCCCCGGCGACCGGAGTCACCGAGACGCTCCACGTGCGGCCCGCGTCGGCGGTGTGCAGCACCCGCGCGGAATCGGCGGCCCCGGTTCCGATCCAGGCATGGCGGCTCCCCATTGCCACCACACAGGTCCCGCTGGCCGCGAAGGCCCCTTCCCCACGCTGAGCCGGCGGCAGCGCCGCCGCCGGCACGAGCGGCCAGGTCGCGCCGCCATCATCGGTGGTCCGCACCATGAGGCGCCCGGCCACGGCGTCGCTGAAGGCGAGCCCGTGACGGGCGTCCCAGAATGCGAAGCAGTCGTAAAACGCGCTCGAATCCTGGTTGGTGAATTGACGTTCCCAGGTCCGGCCCCCGTTGGTGGTCTTGTAGATGCGCGACCGGGCCCCGGGGCCGGCGGCGAGCAAGTACGCGACCTGCGCATCGAACGCCTGCACATCGCGGAACTCGAGTGAATCGTCCGCGGCTCCCGGCACCGAGATCCGCGCCCACGTCACCCCGCCATCGGTCGTGCGCAGCACGGCGGCGGCGTGACCGCTCACCCAGACCACACGAGCCGTTGGTGCGCTCACGGCCTGCAGCAAGGCAGTAGTACCACTCACCTGTGGTTCGAGCCGTGGTGGTGCGTCGGGGGTGGGGCTGGGGCCCGCGGGCCCGCACGCGACTCCAGCGATCAGGATCGGCCACAGTCTCATGTCCGCACCTTGTCCAGAACGGCGAGGGTCAGCAGCATCGGCAGGTAAATGATCGAGACGACGAACACCACCCAGGCGCGGCGATTCACGTCCGTCATCATGAGTGCGCTCGCCCCGGCATAGGCGCATCCGAGTCCCAGGGCCCCCCAGAAATAGAGACTGCCCGTAACGCCGAGCAGCGTGGGAAGCAGGCTCACCGGCACCAGGGCCACGGCGTAGAGCAGCGCCATCCGCGCTGTCCGATGACCGCCGGCGTCCTCCACCGACAGCATGCGCAGCTCGGCCGTGCGATAGTCCTCGCGGTACACCCAGGACAGTGCCAAGAAGTGCGGCAGCTGCCAGAGAAACAACGTCCAAAACAGCGCGAACGCCGGAGCCGTCAGCGCACCACCGGCGGCGGTCCATCCACCCAGCACCGGCAACGCGCCTGGAACGGCCCCGACGAGCGTGTTCAGGGTGCTGCGCGTCTTGAGCGATGTATAGAACCAGACGTAGCTCACCAGGGTGAGCGCGGCGAGCGCGGCCGTGAGCAGGTTGACGCGCCACACCAGGAGTCCGATGCCGGCGCCCGCCGTCACGACGGCGAACACCATCGCCGCACCCGGCGATACCCGCCCGGCGGGCAGTGGCCGATTCCTGGTGCGGCGCATGTGACCGTCGATTTCGCGCTCGCGGATCATGTTGAACGCGTTCGTCCCGGCCGCGACCAGGGCAGTGCCCGCCAGGGTCGCGGCGAACACGCCGAGCCGGAACGGCCCGTGCGACGCCAGATAGTACCCGGCGGCCGTGGTGAGAACCACGAGTTGGGTGATGCGCGGTTTGGACAGCTCGAGGATGGGCTTCACGGCTGGAGAAATTTCGGGCTATAATGGCTCGCTGCCAACTGCTCGATGCTCAACGAACTGAAGGACCGGCTCCAGGCTGAAGTCGAGCGCCTGAACCACGAGATCAACTTCGTGCTGCCGAAGGAGATCGAGAAGGCGCGCGCCCACGGGGATCTGCGGGAGAACTCGGAGTACAAGGCGGCGCTCGAGCGGCAGCAGTTCGCCACGGCCCGCGTGCACCACCTCCGCCTCCGGTTGTCCAAACTATCGGACGTGTCCGAGAAGGACATTCCCAAGGATCGCGTCGGGTTCGGATCCCGCGTCACCGTCCACGACGCCGAAACAAAGAAGAAAGAGATTTACGCCCTCACGCTGGGGGAGTTCATCGAAGGCGACGAGGCCGGAGGCGAGATCGCCGTCTCGATGGCCTCGCCGCTCGGGAAGTCGCTGCTCGGCAGAAAAGTGGGTGAGTCGGTCGACATCACACTGCCTATGGGCAAACGGAAACTCAAGATCGTCGAGCTCGTCACGGTGCACGAGCTGGCCGGAGGGAAACGCGACTAGGTCCTACAGATCGACGTGAAACAGCATCGGCCCCTTCGGTTCGGCCGACCCTTCCCGCACTTCCACACTCATCGCTACGCCCATCACCTTCCCGGCCCCGCTCGGCATGTCGAGGGCGATCACCATCGGCGTGTCACGATCCATCGGCATCACGGCGGCCATCCGCATGCCGCGCTCCGTCACGAACCACAGTTGATAGGCCTGCCCTGGCGCGTTGGGGGCGAGGTTGTGGCAGGTTACGAGCCAGCGGTTCGAGACGGTGTCGGCAAAGATGGTCAACTCCCCGATGCGGGATCCCATCACCACCGGAATCGGGATGACGCGCGTACCCGGCCGCCGCAGCAGGTCGAGCGTATCGCGCGTCGCGGCCAGGCGCTGCTCGACGCGCGCCGCACGTCGCCACAGGAGACCGCTGCCGACGAGGGACAGCGCCAGCCCGGCGGCCGCCGCCAGCGCCCACCAGGGGGTCGACGGCCGGACCGCCAGGGCGCGCGAAACGATGCGCGCCTTGAGCTCCGGCCGCGGCGTCCGGGGAGCGGCGTCCATTCCGATCCAGTCGTTCATCGCATCCAGTCTTTCAAGTCCTGTAACGCCTCTTCCAACTTCTGATGGGCCAGCCGCATACGGGTCTTCACGGTGCCCAGCGGTGTGTTCGTCCGCTGAGCGATCTCGGCATGCGAGAGTCCCTCGAAGTACGAGAGCTGGACCATGCGCCGCTGCTCCTCCGGCAATCCCGCGAGCGCCTGATGCACCGCCCGATGCACGGGCCAGCCCGGTACAGCAGCCTCGGCCGACCCATGCGGGTCCACCGCATCCGCGCCCTCGGCGAGGCGGACTGTCTCCGCTCGCTCGAGCTTGCGGCGCCAGCGCCGTCGCCGCCGCAATAGATCGAGCGCACGGTGGCGGGCGATGGACAGCACCCAGGGAACCAACGGCCCGCGTTGGGCGTCGTGCTGGTCGATGCGCGACCAGATCTGCACGAACACGTCGCTCAGCACTTCCTCGGCCTCATCCAAGTCCCCGAGCATTCGCTCGGCCAAGCCCAAGACCCACGGCGCCAGATGGTCGTACAATTCGGCGAGGGCCGCCTCCTCGCGCGACTGCAACCGCACCAGGAGCGAACGTTCTTGCTCTTGACTGAGACGACGTGGCTGGCTCACTTAGATTCCCAAGCTAACTGAACCCCTTCATTTCGGAGTTTGTCATGGCTCGTTTCACTGGTCCGGTCGTTGCGACGATCGCGCTGCTGCTCGGCACCGCCGGCGGCGCGGGCGCCCAGGCCGACCCCGACCGCGCGGTGGCCGGTGGCGGCACGATGCCCGCAGGATGGCACGCCCGCACCGACGGCAACCGTCCGATGGCGAATGTGAAGTTCCAGGATATGGGGAAAGGACATCACGTGACGCTGGGCCCGGCCGCGATCTTCTGGCACGATGGAGATACGGCAACCGGTCAGTACGGGGTCGAGGCGACCGTGTGGCAGTTCTCGTCCGACACGCACCGGGATCACCGCGAAGGATTCGGCCTGTTCATCGGTGGTCGCGATCTCAGCGGCGCCGGTCAGCAGTACACGTATTTCCTCATCCGTGATGACGGCCAGTTCCTGGTGAAGCGGCGGCAGGGCGATTCCACCTGGACCGTGCAGGCGTGGACGGCCAACGCGGCGATCGTGAATGCTCCGGCCAACCAGGCGCCGGGAGCCTCGACCGAAAACGTGCTGGCGATCCGGGTCGACGCCGCCAATGTGTCGTTTCTCGTGAACGGCAAGGAAGTGTACAAGACCGCGCGCGCGAGCGTCGATAGCGACGGGATGTTTGGCTTCCGGACGAACCACAATCTGAACGTGCACCTGGGACCGCTCGCGAAGACGCCGTAGTCCCGCTAGAACACGAAGCGGAGCCGGCGGTGCGCGGTGCGCAACGCGTGCTCCGCTTCGGCGGGACTCTCCGCTCGCGCGAAAATGAATCCCGGGTAGCGTGAGCCTTCCGGCCAGGGAACCAGGTCCTGGCCCCGGTGGGCCGTGATCACCACATCTTCGATCCCCGGCACGGCCCGCGCCTCGGCAATTCCCTGCACTTCCCCCAGCCTTCCGGCACCCGGCACGGGAATCATCATCACCCCCGCGGCGCCGGCCTCGCGTTCGAGCGACGGCAGCGGCCACCCGACCGCCTGACGTAGCACGAGTTCTTCCAGTGAGACTGTGCCGTCTCCAAACCGCAACACGGCCGAACAACGGCCGCCGATCGATCGGGCGGCCAACTCGATGAGCCAGGGCCCGCGCTCATTCCACCGCAGCTCAGCATGGATCGGTCCCATTCGGAGGCCCAGGACTCGCGCGGCATCCGCGGCGCACCGGACGAGGGCCTCCTGCTCTCTCGTCGGATGCCGTGACGGGGTCACATAGATCGTTTCCTCGAAGAACGGCCCGTCGAGCGGGTCGGGTTTGTCGAACAGGGCCAGGACGTGTAGCTGGTGGTCGACCAACAGTCCCTCGAGGGCCACTTCGTAACCGGGAACGAAGTCCTCCACCAGAAACCGCCCCGGCGACTCGCCACAGCTCTCGAGAATCGCCCGCAGCCGGTGCTGCGCCGTGACGAACTCGGCCGGGTCGTCGGCGCGGATCACGCCGCGGCTGGCGGAGAGGCGCAGCGGCTTCAGGACACACGGATATCGGACCGTGGCGGCCAGGGCGTCCACACCTTCGTCCATCTGGTGCAGCGAAAACTTCGGCACTGGGACGCCGGCGCTCGCGAGCTGGGCGCGTTGGGCGGCCTTGTCGCGCGCCGCGATCGCCGCGGAGACGGGGTTCGTCTCACGTCCCAAGCCGGCATTGATGGCGGTCGCGAGCACCACGGTGTCGTCGTCCACGCCGACCGCGGCCGTGACCGGATGACGTTGAGCAAACGCCACCGCTCGTTCGACGGCATGCGCGACGTTCTGGAAATCGAGCGTCAGGAGCGATTCGGGTTGTGCCGCCTCGAACGTACTTGGCAGCTCCGATGCCACGGTGAGGTCGATGCCCGCGCGACGCGAGGCGGCCACGAACGCTTCGGCGCGATACGTGGCGGTGGGTAACAGCAGCAGAATGCGCGTCAGGCTACTTCTTGGCGGAAGCGAAGTACGGATTATCCCCGGACCCGTGGTCCGTGATGTCGACGATGCCTTGCACTTCCGGAATGGATTGGTGCAGCGCCCCTTCGATGCCCTGCCGCAGCGTGACGCTCGCCATCCCGCATCCCTGGCAGCCGCCGCTCATGCGCAGCATCACCACGGCGTCCTGCACGTCGATCAGCTCCACGCGGCCGCCATGGCGGGCCACCATCGGGTTCACCTGCTGCTCGAACAGATCGTGCACTCGCTCGTACAGCTCGTCGTCGGAGAACCGCGAGGTACCGCTCGCGGGGGCCTTCTCCGCGATGGGGGGAGTGCCAGAGGTCAGCGCCTGACGGATCGCCGCGCCGACCGACTTGCCGAGCGCCTGCCACGGGGTGGGGGTGTCCTTGACCACCGTCACGAGATTGCCCGATACGATGATCTCGGTGATCCCCGAAATCGCAAACAGGGCCTCGGCCAGCGGCGAGCCGGCGCCCTCCTGCGCAGACGCGAAACGACGCACGCCAGCGGCAACCGGCCGGTCCACCAGGAACTTGCAGCGTTGCTGGTCAACCGGCTCAGCGGTGATCTTGATCTCAGAAGCGTCCATCACCAAACAATCTAACCTGCTCCCTTCCCCGTTCCCTCTTCCCTCATTTTTCTCGCCGCCGCCACAAGGTTTTTCAGTGCCGGGATAGTCTCCGCCCAGCCGCGGGTCTTCAGGCCGCAGTCGGGATTGACCCAAATCTGGTGCTCGTCGAGCACGCCACGCATGGCCGCCAGGGCGGTGGTGATCTCCTCGACCGCCGGGACGCGGGGCGAGTGGATGTCGTACACCCCGGGACCAATCTCATTGGGGTAGTGATATCCTTTGAAGACCCGCAACAGCTCTGAGCCCGAGCGCGCATTCTCGATCGAGATCACATCCGCGTCCATGCGCGCGATGACCTGGACCACGTCGTTGAACTCGCTGTAGCACATGTGAGTGTGGATCTGCGTGTCGTCCCGAACGCCGCTCGTCGCCACCCGGAAGGCATCGACCGCCCAGGTCTGATAGGCCGCCCACTCACCGCGCCGCAGCGGCATCCCTTCGCGCAGCGCCGGCTCGTCGATCTGAATGATCCGAATGCCGGCGGCTTCGAGGTCCGCCACCTCGTCTCGAATGGCGAACGCCAGCTGCGTCGCGGTGTCGCTGCGCGGCTGGTCGTCGCGTACGAACGACCATTGCAGGATCGTCACCGGACCGGTGAGCATGCCCTTGACCGGCTGCGCCGTTTGCGACTGGGCGAACCCGCTCCACCGCACTGTCATCGGGCCCGGGCGCGCCACGTCCCCGAAGATGATCGGCGGCTTGACGTAACGCGTGCCGTAGGACTGCACCCAGCCGTGCTCGGTAAATGCGAACCCGGCGAGGCGCTCGCCGAAGTACTCGACCATGTCGTTGCGCTCAAATTCGCCGTGCACCAGCACGTCGAGGCCGATCTCCTCCTGGAGCCGCAACGCCCCCGTGATCTGTTCTTCGACGAACCGCTCGTATTGCGCCTGCGTCATCGATCCGTCGAGAAACTTTCGCCGCGCCGCGCGAACTTCGGCGGTCTGGGGGAAGGATCCGATGGTCGTGGTCGGAAATCGCGGCAGCGCAAGCTGGTGCTGGCGGCGTTCGGCGTAGGGGGATGCACGGCGGCGATCCGCTTCGGTCACGGCCGCGACGCGTTGCCGCACCATGGCGTGGTGCGTGAGTGGAGACTCGCGCCGCGCGGCGGCGGCGAGACGACTCTCGGTCAGCGCCGTCGCCACCGTTTGCCGGCCGTCGAGCAGGGCACGGGTCAGCGTCGCCACCTCCGCGAGCTTCTGCTTCGCGAAGGCCAGCCAGGGGCGAATCTCGATGTCGAGCTGCGTTTCGAGGTCGAGATCGATCGGGGTGTGCAACAACGAGCACGAGGGGGCGACCCACACGAGGCCGGGGCCGAGCTGAGTGACCGCCTGCTCCAGCGCCGGGAGCACGGCCTCGAGGTTGGTGCGCCACACGTTGCGCCCATCCACGACGCCCAGGGACAGCACCCGCCCCGCCCCTTTGGGCCACTGGGCGAGTACCGGCTTGAGCTGCTCGGGGGCGCGCACCAGATCGATGTGCAGGCCGTGGGTCGGCAGCGCGAGCGCCGTGGAGAGATTGTCCCCCAAGCCGGCGAAATACGTCGCGACCAGGAGCTTGGCCCCACCGGTGCGCTCTGCCAGGAATCCGTACGCCGCGCGGTAGCGCTCCAGCTCGGCCGGCGTGCGGTCCAGCGCGAGGCACGGCTCATCGATCTGCACCCACTCGGCACCCGCCGCGGCGAGTTTGGCCAACACCTCGGCGTACACCGGCAACAACCGGTCGAGCAGGTCGAGCCGATCGAACCCCGGCTCTTTTTCTTTGCCGAGGAGCAGAAACGTGAGCGGGCCGATCAACACCGGCTTGGACGGGATCCCGAGCTGCTTGGCCTCGGCGAATTCGTCCCACGGCTTGGACGAGGCGAGACGGAACTTCTGATCCCGCGTGAATTCCGGGACCAGGTAGTGGTAGTTGGTATCGAACCACTTCGTCATTTCCATGGCCGTGACATCCCGGCCCGCCGTTTGGGCGCCCCGGGCCATGGCAAACAGCGTGTCCAGATCCACGGTTTCGTCACGCCATCCGTAGCGGGGGGGCACCGCTCCCACCAGCGCGCACATGTCCAACATGCGGTCGTAGAACGAAAAATCGTTACTGGGTGGGAGGTCGATGCCCGCGTCGCGCTGCAGGCGCCAATGCCGGGCACGGAGCTCGGACCCGGTCGCGAGCAGCGCGTCCCGGGTCACCTTGCCATTCCAATAGCCTTCGGTGGCGCGCTTCAGCTCGCGCGCGGCGCCGAGCGGGGGAAATCCGAGGACGTGAGAGCGGGTCATGGGGCGGGGAATCTAACCAAACCGCCGGACGGCTGGATGCCGCCCGGCGGTCTGGGAATGACTAGGCGAGCCGAGCTACGGCAGCCGGGACTCTACCTCAAACGAGTTGATCGGCATCGTGCTGAATATCTTGTCGGTCGCCGGAACGTCGAGGATGATCTGGTCGAGCCGGCCGGTGCGACGCATGTCGACCCACCGCATGCCTTCATACAGCAATGAATACTTGCGCTGGATCAGGATCTCGTCTTCCACGGCCTGTTGTGTCGCGGCGCCGAGTCCCCCATTGGCGGCGAGGCCACCCGAGTTGACGCGGATGAAGTTGATGTCGGCGGCTGCGGCTGCCGCGTCCCGCGCCGTCTTGTTGTTGTTCGCCTCGGCGCGGATCAAGATCAGCTCCTCGTTGCGAATGATCGCGATCGGAGATGCCGGATTCGGATACCGTATCCACGACAGGTCCGAGCACCGAAGGGGCGTGAGGGGATCACACAGGGCGCTGCCGCGATCCGCCACTTTGGCGGTGTACCGTGCGTCGCTCCCTCCATTGACGACCAGGCTGTCGCGCAGCGACGTGTGCGCCACCTGGACTGCGGATGACACCGCCTGCGACAGCCCGTTGGTGGCATCGCCCGAATTGGCACTGAAATCGAAATACGCGCCGAGATCGAGTGAGGCCGTGGTATCCACGAACGACTCTCCCAGCGCCGTGAGCGCGTCGTCGTAGCAGGTAGCGCAAGCGAACGCACTGGCGCGATAGAGATTTGCGCGCGCCAGCAGGGCGCGGTTCACCTGCAGGAACCCGGCCGGTGGTTGAAGCCTGCAAACCCGGCCGGTAGCGCAAACGAGAATGCGCTTCCCGCCGCCTGAAGGTTAGCCTTGGCGGAATCGAGCAGACTCACCACGTAATCCCACGCCGCGACATTGGTCACGAATGGAGCGGGCGGATCGCTCAGCGGCCGGTTGACGTCGATCGGGATCGAGTCCTGCGTGTGCGCAAACAGAATCAGCATGTACGAGTACGCCTGGAACGTCCGGGTGAAACCTCGCACACCTTCCTTTTCTGCATCCGTGATCTGCGCCGTGCCGACCACGTTCAGGACGTTGAACCCGCTGCGGATGGCGCCGTACTCCAATTGCCATTGGCCACCGCCGAAGGCTCCGTTACTGGGATCGAGATTCGCCGCCGTGATCAGTTCGGAAATGAAGCGCGGATCCGCCACGTCGATCCGATACCCCTCCCGACCCAGGATGGCACTCTTGAGGAACCAGCCGGGAACGTCCGCTCGCGTCGCGATGAGCACCCCGCTCATCGCGGCCGCGATACGCGCCGAGGAGGCGTTGTCCCCGATTTCCGTCGGGGCATTCGGGTTCAGGATGTCGAAGTTGCAGGCGCCAAGGAACAGCGCGCCACCGAGGCCCAAGGCCCTTAGTGCTTTCGAGAGAGGTCTCATGGTCAGAACCCCAAGTCGATGGAGAAGAAGAAGCTGCGGCTGGGCGGGAACGGAGCGACGTCGATGTTCCGCGTAATCGCCTGGTTGCCGAAGTTGGATACCTCCGGGTCGAGTCCCTTGTAGGGAGAGAACCGGAGCAAGTTGCGTCCGCTCACGTTGAGCCTGGCGTAGCGAACGCCACCGAACAGGTGGCTGGTCAACGACGCCGGCAGCTCGTAGGTGAGGGACACTTCGCGCAGCTTCAGGTACGACCCGTCCTGCACGAAGACCTTCGTATGACCCGACCCCCAGTCCGCGAGCCGCTGGTTGCCGGCCGTGAGCTGATCGGGGGAGTTATTCCCAGCATCGTACAGGAACTGGGTCAGGTTGATGATGTCGCCGCCCTTCTTCCAATCCCACAGGAAGCCAAAACTCCAGCTCTTCCATGTCAGGTCGTTGGAGAACGACATCTGGAATTTGGGTTCCGAATTGCCGACGACGCCTTCAGTGCCGACCATTTGCGTCGTGGACTTCCCCTGCTCGATTCGGAACGCGCCCAACGACAACCCGAAGCCGCCGATGTTGAATGCGGGCACCGGCAACGACACGACTTCGCTGCGATTGCGGGAGAACGTCGTCCGGAAAATCCAGCTCAGGTCCGGACGCCGCAGCGGGGAGAGCGACAACGCGATTTCCTGGCCGGTGTTCCGCAGTTTGCCACCGTTGAAGATGCGGTTGGTTCGCCCGGTCGAGGGTGCCACCCGCGCCACCAACAGCAGATCCGTAATCGTCTTGTTGTAGTATGTGAACGACAGCGTCGCGAACTCGTGACCGAGTGTCGCGTCGAAGCCCGCTTCCATCTCGGTTTGACGTTCGGGTTTGATGTCGGGCGACCCGGCGTTCCCGCCCGCCAGCGTGCCGTATTGTCCGCCGATGGTCCCGGTGCCTTCGGGGGTGAACTTTTGGCCGAACAGAGGCGGATTGCCAGTCTGCCCGAATGCGCCGCGCACCTTCAACTCGTCCACTCCAGAGAACGGGGCCAGGAACCGGTACGAGCCAGAGGCCTTCGGGAAGAAATAGAGTTTGTGCACGTCCCCGTTCACGCTGGAACGGTCCGCGCGGAAACCGGCGGTGACGAGCAGCCGCTGGTCCAGTGCCAGGACCTCCTCCTGCACATAAAGGCCGAGGCCGCGGACCGGGGTCTGGGCTCTGCGTGATGGTGACGTTGGTCGCCTGGCTGACGTTCTGCTGACCGTCCAGGATGGTCCTGCCCACCGCGTTGGTCTGGTTGAGCTTCACATCCTGATACTGGAACCCCGCCGACGTCGTCGCGGAGAAGCTCCCCGAGGACGGGGCAAAGTTGTAGATCGCGCTCCCCAGCAGATTGAGCCGTTGGTTCGAAGCCTTACCGAGCACCACCGTGCCCGCCTGACCGTCGGCCGGCTCGAACTGCAGCGTAGGCGGCGACAGGATGTCGTTCTGCTGCTCGAAGTAGTCCAATCCCCCGGTCACGACGAGCTCGAGACGGTGCGGCCCGGTCTCGATGGCGTCGAAGCGCAGTTTGGACGTGGCCAGCACGCGCCACACGTCCTCAGCGTTCTTCAGAAACGCGAAGGTTTCGAGCGGGTTGCTGGGTGAGAACGGGTTGGCCGGGTAGACGCCATTCACCGGGCGCAGATCGAAGAAGCTCGGAGTGAACGGCAGCACCAGATAGGTGCTGGTGCCCGTGTTGTCGTTGTTGGAAATGCCGCGATTGGCGAGACTGTGGATCAACTGGGTGCTCACCGCCAGGTGGAAGCGGCTGCCCAGCAGCTGGTCCAGGTTGGCGCGCAGGGACTGCTTCTCCGCACCCGTGCCGGTCGCAATGCCGCCGTCCCGTTTCACGAGGCCGGACACGAAGTAGCTCGTCTGATCGGTGCCGCCGCTCACGCTGCCGTCCGTCTCGAACGACATGGAGTGCTGCCCGTACAGCTCCCGCTCCGCATCGAAGAAGGGGCATCCGCCGGCGCAGAGCTGACCCACGAGGGCGGCATGCCCGAACGCCCCGACTGCTTCAGCGGAATCAGCGAATCGCCGCTGGCCGAGCGTATTGGCGAGCCGGAACTGCCCGAAGCGCTGTGTGAGCGTGAACTTGGGACGCCCGGCCTGGCCGCGTTTGGTGGTGATGATAATCACGCCGTTGGCCGCTTCCGATCCGTAGATCGCCGCGGCCGAAGCCCCCTTCAGGATCTGGACGTTCGCAATGTCGGCCGGGTTCAAATCGGCGATGCGGTTGACGGGGTTGTCCTGGCTTTGCGAGTTGCCGCCGGCGCCCGCCGCGGTGATCGCGTTCATGTTGCTGGGGATCGCGTCATTCGAGATGACCAGCCCGTCCACCACGATGAGCGGATTGACGCTGCCGTTGATGGTCGAAACGCCGCGCAGTGTAATCTGCCCACCACCACCCGGAGCCCCCGAGTTCATCTGCACCAGCGCGCCGGGGACCTTGCCTTGCAGGGCGCTTTCGATGGTCCCCGTGGGCGCCCGGGTCAGCACTTCGGGCGCTATCGTGGCGACCGCGTTGGCCAAGTTGCGCTGCTCCACAGCCGTCGCCTGTCCGGTCACCACGACCGCCTCGAGGTTGAAGACGTCCTGGTCCAGGGTGATGTCCGCCTGGCCCTGATCGGACCCGACCGCCACCTGTCTGCGTTTGAACCCGACGGCGCGCACCAGCAACCGGACCGCACCCTCCGGCGCGGACAGCGAGTACTCACCGCGCTCGTTGGTTACTGTGACGACGATCGTACCCAGCACGGACACGTTGGCGCTGGAGACCGGTTGCCCGGTGGCTGCGCTCGTGACCCGTCCGGTGACGATGCGCGCCTGCGCTCGGGCGTCTCGCGCGCTGAACCCCGCGGCGACGAACACCAGCACTCCGACGAACAATGCTCGAGTGCTCACGTTTCCCTCCCATTGTTGCATGTGAACCACACGGCCGAAACTCAGGCCTATTGTGCCTGCCAATTGGGAGACCCGCAAGCCGGGGGGGTCAGGCCCAGGAAATGCGATAGCGGCAGGTCTTTCCGCCACGGGCGCGGCACTCGTCTTCGACGATTTCGATCCCCGTAACCCCGCACATTTCGAGTGCTTTGCGGTGCCACCCAATGACGGTCGAACAGTCGGGCGCCGAAAACGTTTCAGCTTCGTACGTGGTGAGCACCGCGCTCCGGTCCCCGCTCCTGGCGTACTCGCGGCGACCGGTGTCGTAGTACAGCCGGTAGATCTGTGGAGCCTTCGCCAGAAAGGCATGCGGGTCCCCAGGCGTGATGAACGCGCGGTGCACCGTGGTCAAATTCCGCTCCGCCGATGCCGCGCCCAGCCGCTCGAAGAACAGGGGGTTGCCCTGCGCCAGCACCGCGACAATCGCCTCGTCGAGCCGCTTGCCCAGATCGAACGCGCACCATTGCACCGCCACGAGGTCGCGCAGCGCGCGGCGGTCCTCCAGCGTCAGCGTCCCCAGCACCCGTTCCACGCCGTCCTTGCCCGCGATCTGCTCGACGAAGGCGAGCCGCGACTGGAGCACCGAGCCTTTCACTTGTGGCATGCGTTGCCCCTCAGCGGATGTGGCAGTAGCGCTCCGGCCCGGCAAGCCGTGAACGGTCCAGCGCCAGCTGCATCGCGTCCCCGGCGGCGAGCGTCGTCTCGGCCCACCACGTGTAGTCGTTGTCCCCGATTCGGGCCTCGGCCCAGACCGCGTAGTGGCCCGGGGCGAGGGAATCGAATCGGTAGCGCGCCTCAGGGACCCGCCGACACGCGCTGCTGCGCCGCCGGCACGAGCACCGTGTGCACGGTCGCCTCGGTCCGGTCCTGCAACGCCCGTAGGCTGTCGAGTCCGGCCTGTGTCGCCCGGGAGCGCGTCGAGCTCGCACCCCACCGCCGGGCGGCCCGGGCCACCAGCCGGGGACGTTGCATCGCGAGCGTGGCGCGGGAGGGCAGCGTCGAATCGATGTGCAACGGATCCGGCAAGGCGCTCGCGACGACGCGAAACCGCGTTTCGTAATCCTGGCACAACGCGTCGAGCACGGCGTCGAGCGAATCCGCCTGCGGAATCAGCCGGACCGTGCTGCCAATGCCCGGGGCGGGGTCGCCACCCGGCAACACGAGCGACACGTCCCCTTCGATCGATGCGGGGTGCAGGGCAGGACGGCACGCGCCGGCCAGCGCGAGCCACAAGAGGAGCGGACGGCGCACGCCCCAAGTTCGCTCCCAATCCGAAAGACCGATAGCGCGGGCAAACGCCTCCGTACATCTTCCTTTCGTTCCCCGGAGTCCCGCGCAACCCCTTTCTGTGAGCCCGTGCTATGTCTTTCCCCCGCGTGCGACTGTTCCTCACCGTGCTGGCAGTCATCCCGACGCTGGTGTCGGCCCAGGACAAAACGCGCTTCGCCTCGCTGCAGGATGCCCAGCGGGCCGGCGCGGCGTTGAGCGGCGGCTTCGGCCCTCGCAACGTCAACTGGATCGACGGCGGCCGGCGCTATTCCTATATCGCGCGCTCCGATTCCGGTGAATCGATCCGGATCAGCGACCCCGCCACGGGAGGCGACAGTCTCCTGTTCCAGGCGAAAGGGCTCACCTTCCCCGACACCACGGAGCCATTCGCCTACGAGTCGTTCCAATGGGCGCAGGATTCGAAGCACCTGGTGTTTCAAACCCGCTTTCGGCAGCTGTATCGGCGATCGGGGACATCGGACTACTTCGTCTACGCCCTCGCTGATCGCTCCCTGAAGCTGGGAGCGCATGACGCCCGCACCGCCGAGCTCTCGCCCAACGGCACGCTGATGGGCTACGAGCGAGACGGCGACCTGTTCGTCTACGACCTCGCCGCCGCGAAGGAAACCCGTCTCACGCGCGACGCCACCGAAACTCGGTACAACGGCCACTTCGACTGGGTGTACGAAGAGGAATTCGGTCTGGCGCAGGCGTGGAACTGGTCGCCCGACAACCGCTACATCGCGTATTGGCAGATCGACGAACACGCGGAGCCGGTGAATCAGTTCTCCGACCTGGCAGGCCCGCATCCGACCTGGACCAACATCCGCATCCCGCAACCGGGCGATTCAAACCCCATCGCGCGCGTCGGTGCGGTCGACGTTCGCACCGGGCACAGCGTCTGGCTCGATCCCGGGGAAACGGGCGAGTACTACGTGCCACGCATGTACTGGACCAGCCGGCCGGACACGCTGGCGGTGCTGACGCTGAACCGGGCGCAGAACCGGCTCAACCTCTATTTCTTCGATGTCACCACCGGCGGGAAGCGCCTCGTGTTCACCCAGACCTCGGACACGTGGCTCGATGTGTACGATTTCTATGCCGGCGTGCAGGACCTGATGAGCTTCCCGGCCGGACGCAACGAGTTTCTCTGGGTGTCCGATCGCGACGGCTGGCAGCACATCTACCGCTACGACTATTCCGGTCGTTTGATCAATCAGGTCACGCGCGGCCGCTGGAGCGTAGTGCGCATCGAGGGCGTCGACGTCCCGCACAGCACCATCTACTACACGTCCACGGCGGTATCCCCGCTCGAGCGGCAGCTGTACGCCGTCAAGTTCGATGGTAGCGGGACACGCCGGCTCACCACCACGACGGGGACGCATCAGATCGATATGTCCCCCGACACCCGCTACTACATCGATCGCTGGTCCGCGGTGAATCAGCCGCGACAGGTCGAGCTGTGGGCCACGGGGACGCGGATGCTGAAGAAGCTGGAGGACAACGCACGCGTCACCCAATGGCTCGCGTCCCATGCCTATTCGGCGCCCGAACTGGTACGGTTTACGACCAGCGATTCCGCCCAGATCGACGCCTCGGTGATCAAGCCGTGGCCATTCGATTCCACCCGCCACTACCCCATGGTGTTCGCGATCTACGGTGGGCCAGGCTCTCAGCAGGTCTACAACAGCTTCAGCACCAGCGGGTGGTCGCAGTGGCTGGCGCAGCAGGGATACATCGTGGTCGGTGTGAACAACCGTGGCACCAACAACTACGGCAGCGCGTTCATGAAGACGACGTACAAGCGCCTCGGCTACTGGGAGGCCCATGATTTCGCCGAGACGGCGCGATATCTGGCCACCAAGACCTACGCCGATGCCGCGAACGTCGCGATCATCGGGACGAGCTACGGCGGTTACAGCACCGTGTACACCATGGAGATGTACCCCGATGTCTTCCGCGTCGGCATCGCCAACTCCCCCGTCACGGACTGGCGCCTGTACGACACCATCTACACCGAGCGCTACATGGGCCTGCTGCCGGACAACGCCGCGGGCTACGACTCGAGCTCGGCCATCGCGCATGCGGGACAGATCAAAGGACACTTGTTCCTGATTCACTCGATGATGGACGACAACGTGCACCCGCAGAATACGATGCAGCTGCTGACGGCCCTGACGGATGCGCGCATCGACGCCGAGCTGCGCATCTATCCGCCCGGGCATCATGGGGCGGCCTACAATGCGCAAAGCGCCTTTCTCATTCAGCAGGCCATGACCGACTTTCTCGCCCGGCACCTCAAGGGCCCTGGCACCGGCATGACGGGGGCCACGCCGTGAGGAGCACTCGCACAGGCTGCGGGGTAGAGGACGAGGGGCGGGCACCTGGGAGGAGACACACCATGCGAACCAGATATCGACTTGCGGCTGTTCTCATCATCCTCAACGGCTGTGCGACGCACACACAAACCGGGGCGGTCGTCGGTGCCGCGGGTGGCGCCGTCGCGGGTGGCGTGATCGGCAAAGTCACCGGCAACACCGCGCGGGGAGCCATCATCGGCGCGGCCGTCGGCGGTGCCGCCGGCGCCATTATCGGCGCCCGGATGGACCGGCAGGCCAAAGAGCTGCAGCAGAACATCCCCGGTGCCGTCGTGCAGCGGGTTGGAGAAGGCATCACGGTGACATTCGCATCGGGCCTGCTCTACGACTTCGACTCCGACGTCGTGCGGGCCGAGGCCAAGAAGAACCTGCGTTCTTTGGCGTCGAGCCTCGACAAGTACCCGGGCTCCGACATCCTCATCGTCGGGCACACCGATCAGGTCGGCCCGGCGTCGTACAATCAGGGTCTGTCCGAACGGCGGGCGTCGGCCGCGGCCAACTACGTGATTTCACAGGGCGTCAGCCGGGACCGCCTGTCGACCCGCGGCATGGGCGAGACGGACCCCGTGGCGACGAACGACACCGAGCTCGGTCGCCAGCGGAATCGACGGGTGGAAGTCGCGATCTATGCCAGCGAAGCGTATCGGGCGGAGGTCGCGCGGCAGTCGAACTGAAACAACTGTCGAGGGCAGTAGGCGGCGTTCCCGGCAACGGGAACGCCGCCCGGTTGTCTCCCTAAAAGTTCAGCTCGAACCCGACTCGGATCGAGCGCGGCTGTCCGTAGAAGTTTTGGACGCCGTTGAACACATCGTAATACGCGTTGAACGCGTTGGCCTGCTCGGCGAGCGTGTACACCCCATCGCCGTCCCCGAACCGCGCTTCGGTCCGCCGCAGCTCGACGCAGTTCACCGGGCCGTCCGCCCCCGCCCCACCGTTGGTCCAACCGCCGCAGGAGGGCCGCAAGTCGACCGAGCCGTTGGCCAGCAGCCGGCCATTGGCATCCGCCTCGATGCGGAGGTTCGCGAACTCGGGGCTCAGCAACGTCTCACGGTGGAGCGCGTTGACCACGTCATCGGTCTCGGCGAACAGCTGCACCACGTTCTTGAAGTTGAGCGCGTTGCGGAAATCGGCGAACGCCGTGATGTCGGCGCGTCCGATCCGCAGCCCCTTGTTGATGCGCAGATCGATGTTCTTGTTCCACGGCATCGTGGACGAATTGATCGGCTCGATCTGCGTCGCGACCAGTCCGAACAGCGGCGCCGGCGCGGTTTGGCCGGAGCCCGTGTTGCGCAGCCGGGTGTAGGGCAGCCCGCTGATCGCCCGGAACGTCGCAAACACGCCGACGTTCCGCAGAATCGTCCCGACCGTGGAACCCCGCTGCCAATCGGCCGGCACGGTGAGTGACAGCGACCCGACGAAGTTGTGCATCCGGTTGTCGTTGGTCGCCAGCGGCTGCTCGGGCGGGGGAAGCCGATCGCCCGTGACCTGGGAGATCTGCCGCGCCGAGGTGTTCAGGTACGAGAACGGATCCGACCCCGTGCTCCGCGCCACCTGGAACGTGTAGGAGCCCGAGAAGCTGAGCCAGTTTCCGACGCGCTTGTCGAGCTTGAAATCCACACCGCGCGCGTAGCCGAAGTCGGCGTTGGTCAGCACGTTGACGTTGACGACATCGCCGGGGACGGCGGGATCGGCGAACGGCTTAATACGGTAGGTCAGGTCGGAGACCTTGTCCTTGTTATACGCCGAGACGTCGAGCACCAGGTCGGGGCTGAACGCGTGGCGAATACCGAACTCGAACTGGATCGACTTGCCGAACGTCACATCGCGCCCGAAGGCGTCGTTCGTGTTGGTGAACGACAGGTCGTTGTTCGAGCCCGAGAGCAGCGTATTGAAGTCGGGCGTCTGGACCTGGTGGGCGTAGGACAGATGGAAGTCGGTCTGTTCGGACACCGGGAACCCGACCAGCAGGCGCGGCGAAATCGAGTGATGCGCCTGGGCCGGCGTAAACACCGCGGCCAGATTGGCGGCGTAGATCGCGTCGTCAGTGTCCGCGCCGTTCTGCCACGCTGGATTAGTGAAGATGCGGCCCGGCGTGTTGGGAAACAGCGCGTTGGTGTTCATGTAGTCGTAGCGGAGACCGAGCTCCATCACGACGTCACCGAGATCGAGCCGGTCCGCGGCCCACCCCGCATACACGACGGGATCGACTTTGTAGGCGAACATCGCGAATTCGCGTTGGAAGTTGGAGCCCCAATACGCGATGTTCTCTTTGCGGTACTCGCCGCCGAAGTTGAACCGATGGAACCGGTTCGCCTGCCAGTCGATCTGTGCCGCCGCCCGATAGCGGTTCTCCGCGGTGAACGTCCCGCCGATATCGAACCCGTCCGTGATCCAGTTGCCGCCCTGCATCCCGTAGGGGTTGGTGCGGAACGGCTGCCGGTTGCGCAGATCGGTCCGGTCCAGGAGTGGAACGCGCAGCCCGGTATTGGTGCGAATGTTCCGGATGATCTGATCGGTGATCGGGAACGGCATGTCCCCGAAGCCGGTGAATTTCAGCGTCTTGAACGTGATCCCCATGGCGGGATCGCGCGTCGAGGCCTCGATCGACGGATCGAGCGGCCCCGTGATGCCGCGATTCTGCCCCCAGCTCAGGTTCACATTCAGCGCCAGTTCCCGCTCGGCCGACTTGAAGAAGGAATGGTTCAGGTTCGCGACCGCCAGCCGCTGCCAGTTGTGCGTTCCGGTGTAGAGCGACGGATTGGCGATGAACGTGCCCGGCCAGTTGCGGCTCTGCTGCCCACTGGAGATCCCCGTCAATGAGACACTGGAGCCGCTGCCGTAACTGTAGGACAGTTTGCCCTGCAGCTGGAGGTTGTTCAGCCAGTTCATCGAGAAGCGCCGGCCCTGACACGCGAAGCCCGCGTTGTTCCCGGCGTCGCACTGGCCGCCAAATTGCACGAACCGCGGCAGCGAGAACGAGTTGGTGTTGCCGCCCGCGCCCGTCGTCACGACGGTATCGACGCCACCGACCGTGAAGGTGGGCGTGTCCTCCCACCCCGAGCCCCGGAACGGCGACATCTGGCCCATCAGGGTGCCGGACAGGAAGAACGTCAGGTTTTGGACCATCGGAATCGGGCCGCCGATCGATCCTTCGAACCGGTTCAACCCGACGCTGATCGCGTCCCCGAACGGTGCGTCGGTTCCATAGTTCAGACTGCCCGACAGCTTCGAGCCGCCCGAGCGCGTCGTGAACGAGATCACGCCCGACTGCGCGTCGCCGAACTGGACGCCCAACGCGCCGGTCGTGACCGACGCCTCCTCGACCGCGTTGGTCCCCACGGTGATGTTCGCGCAGGTCATGCTCGTATTGGTGCAGTTGCCGCCGAAGATCTGGTTGCGGACCGGGGCGCCGTCGATGTAGACGTTCGCCTCCCCCTGCCGCCCGCCGCGCAGAATCAGTCCGCCCGCCACGCCCTCGACCACGCCGGGCTGCAGCGAGATCACCCGGTTGACGTCGTCGACCGGCAGGTCGTTGATCTGCGCCCCGGAGACGATCGTCTTCGACGTCACCTGGTCGCGCGGCACGATCGGATTGGACGCCTCGACGCTCACGCCCCCCACCTGAATCGCCGAAGGCGTCAGCTTGATGTTCTGCGTCATCGTCTGGCCACCCAACACCCGGACGTCGCGCACTTCCGTCGGCGCATAGCCGATGAATTGCGCACGCAGCAGGTAGGTACCGACCGGCACGTTGTTGATGAAGTAGTAGCCCTTGTCGTTCGTGACCCCGCCGAACGAGGTCCCCACGACGAACACCTGGGCATTGGCCAGCGGGACGCCCGCTGGATCGGTCACCGCGCCTTCAATCTTCCCCGTCGTCTGTTGTGCCGCGAGCGGGGCGACGAACGACGTCGCGACCGCGAAGACGGCTCCCAGCGCGAGAAAGCCTGCGAAGGCATTTCGCGCACAACGCATCATGATGAGATCCTCCGATGAGTGGTGGTGAGAACGGCCCTACACAAACGGGGCGCCACGAGAGAACTCCATGCGACGCTATCGCTTGGGGGGGGAGCAAAACAATCGAACTGCGACGAAGCGCGTTTTTTCCGAGATGGAGGGCGGGGATCGGGAGGCGGAGGCGGCCTTCAGCAGCCTCCGGTTCCCGGCCCCGGGACGGCCACCGGCCGTCTCGAGGCGCCACTCACAAACGGGACCGGAGTGATCAGGGCGGGAAATCGTTGGTTGGCGTCGTGCGCGGCGGCCTGCAGCAGGCGCACGGTGTCTTCGGGAAGCACCAGGCGGGCGCCGTTGGCGAACGCCATCGGCGGCAGCGTGCGGACGTCGCGTCCGGTCAGGCGCTCATAGATCTCGAGCGCGGCGAGAAACGTCCCCATCGGCGCGGGATGGAAATTGTCGGGACCATACAAGGGCAAGCTGGGCGCCACGGCCCACGCCGAACGCCAGGCTTCACCTGCCGGCAGGAACACTCCGTGCGCCGCACCGGCCGCGAGTTGGTAGGCGGTGCGGACGCTGTCGAAGAAGGCGAGACGGTCACGCGCGGGCCAGACCATGAACAAGGCGGTCGTCGCGCCGACCGCGTCGATGCGCGCAGCGAACATCGTGGTCCACAGGATGAGCGAATCCTGGCACACCCCTCCAGTCGAGGTGGGCCCCTGCTGCAGCACGACGTAATCCCAACCGCCTTCCTGAATGGCGGCGAGCGCGTCGGTCGCGCCGTTGTAGTGATCGATGAGGGCCAGCCCCGGTCCGACGATGGCTTTGACGTGGATCGTGTCGCCGGCCGACTGCGCGATGGCGCGGACCGTGGCCGGCAGGTCGTTCTCGTAGGTGAGACTGTTGCCGATGAAGAGGACATGACGAGCGACGGGCATCGGCGGCTCCACAGCCGAATGGGGCGTCGAGCAGGCGACGCCGAGAACGAGCGCGACCGCGACCGGTTGGAGGCACCGCATAGTCAACAGCATCGTCTCACCGCCTCCTCGAGGCAACCGGTCTGCGGTGAAACGCGCCGGACAGACGACGAGCGGCGGATTCACCGCGTCCTGAGAAGCATTCATCGCATCATATCGACGCTTGGTCGCAAGCCATTCCGTCCCACGTCGCCGCGATCTACCCACGCCCCCGTGCATCGAGCATCTTCCCAGCGCATGACCGCAACGCGGGCTCCCACCGGCGCCGACCGGCCGCTAGGCATTCGCTGGGGCGTGATCCTCGGTCTGTGGACCGTCTACTGGCTGCTCAACACGGCGCAGCAAAACATTCTCTTTTCGATGTCCCGTGGGTATCCACTCCCGTGGTGGATCTCGCTCGTGCTCCAGCTCCCGCTGGCCTATTTCTGGGCGCTCGCGACGCCGGGGATCCTCTGGTTGGGGCGGCGGTTCCCGTTCGATCGCAGCAGTTGGCCGTTGAGTGTCGTCATCCATCTGGTGGTCTCGTGTCTGTGGGTCTTCTCGCTGGATCTCTTCTATGCATGGCACGCCGGGAACATCCTGCCGGTGCGAACCATGCCCGTGTGGGATCGCGCGACGAGTCTGTTCGTAAACTGGATATTGTCCGACGGAT